>CAVUGT010000031.1:0-32297 GCA_963741105.1 Terriglobia bacterium | reverse complement strand
GTCGCGAAGTTTTTCTGACATTGAAAGAATTCGAACCCACATTCAGCCGCGGCGGAGATATGGCGATGGACTTCCTGTCTCCGGCAGCCGTGGTGAAAGACCTGAAAGATACGGGAGAGCGCGCCATGAAAGCATCTCTCGCGAAGGGGGCGCCTCATGGCTTCGAGGTTGGATACGGTTCTTTCACCATCAATGGACGAATGCTGGGCCACGGTGAACCGATACGCGTAAAGCGAGGCGAACGCGTGCTGTTCCATATTCTGAATGGAAGTGCGACCGAGATTCGCAGCCTGGCACTGCCCGGACACACCTTCACGGTCGTCGCACTCGACGGAAACAAAATTCCCAAGCCAACGCAGGTTCCTGGGCTCTGGCTGGGTACAGCGGAAAGGATTTCTGCCATCGTAGAGATGAATCATCCCGGAGTATGGATCATGGGTGATCTGGCGGACGATGATCGCCATCATGGCATGGGCATCGTGATCGAGTATGCGGGGGAAAAAGGAAAGCCGCAGTGGGTGACTGCGAAACCATTCCGCTGGAACTATGCGCATTTTGGCAATGCGGCTGCGGCTCGGGAACCTGATCAGGTCTTCGACATGACGTTCACCAAGCAGAATGCCGCACGGGACGGCTTCAATCTTTGGACTATCAATGATGTCGCTTTTTCAGAAGAGCACATGCAACCTATGTTTCATCTGGAAAGAGGCAAGCGTTATCGTCTTCGCATGAAGAACGCCAGTGACGATATTCATCCGATTCATCTGCACCGTCACAGTTTCGAAGTGACTCAAGTAGCCGGTCAGCGAACCTCTGGAGTGGTGAAGGACGTGGTGATGGTCGGCGGCTATCAGACGTTAGATATCGATTTCACAGCCGACAATCCGGGGCTCACTCTATTTCATTGTCATCAGCAGTTGCACATGGATTTTGGGTTCATGGCGCTGTTCGACTATATCTAGGAACGACTGCTCTCAATCACTTTGTCTCACAAATCCTCGACTCATCAATATGACGCCTTAATTCTTGGCGGCGGCGCCGCGGGATTGATGTGCGCTATCGAAGCGGGCAAGCGTGGCCGGCGGGTTGCGGTACTCGAACATGCTGAACGGCTGGGCAAGAAGATTCTGATTTCCGGGGGCGGTCGGTGCAATTTCACCAACATCCACTGCTCGGCGGAAAACTTTATTTCCTCGAATCCGCACTTTGCCAAGTCGGCATTGTCCCGCTATAAGCCTGCTGACTTCATCGCATTGGTCGAGAAGCACAAGATCCCTTATCACGAGAAAACTCTGGGCCAGCTCTTTTGCGATCGTTCGGCGCAGGACATTCTCAACATGCTGGAACTGGAGTGTCGCGAATCGGGAGTGCAGTTGTTTACGAATGTCGCTGTGCAGCACGTGACTCGGACCGACGAGTTTGTGGTGACAGCAGGGGAAAAGGAATTTCGTGCTCCGGCGATGGTGGTAGCGACGGGAGGACTATCGATCCCGAAGATGGGGGCGACTGGATTTGGATATGACCTGGCGAGACAGTTCGGCGTGGAGATCCGCGAAACCAGGCCGGGGCTGGTGCCGCTTTTGTTTCGCGCCGAGGATAAACGTCACTACGCCGATCTCGCCGGAGTGTCGACCGAAGTGATCGCTGGTTGTGACGGCCGGAGTTTCCGGGAAAAGATGCTGGTGACACATCGTGGACTGAGCGGGCCGGCGATCCTGCAGATTTCGTCTTATTGGAAAAAGCCGGAGTCCATTCTCATCGATCTGGCGCCGGGACAGGATGTCCTCGCAGAGCTTTTCTCACCTGGGGCCACACGAAACATCGCCTCGTTAAGAGCGTCTTTGCGTCGAGTTCTTCCCAGTCGTTTCGCAGACAGATGGTTGGAGGTTCATGCCCCCAAAGGCTGGACGAATCCTTCGCTGCATGAACTGGAGCACGGTCTGCATCAGTGGGCCGTAGTTCCGGCCGGCACGGAAGGCTACGAAAAGGCAGAAGTCACAGTAGGTGGCGTGGATACGGACGAGTTGTCCGCGAAAACAATGGAGAGCCGCAAAGTGCGCGGCCTCTTCTTTATTGGAGAAGTCGTCGATGTGACCGGACATCTGGGTGGGTTCAATTTTCAGTGGGCATGGGCATCGGGGGCCAGCGCCGGGCGGGCTTTGTAGGCGCGAGGTGCGCTGTGCCAAGCTCGTTCTTGACGGGAAGAACGACTGGGTTGATGATCTCTGTCGAACTGTGTGGGACAAATAACCTGCGCTTGAATTGCGAGTTTAATTGGGAGCCATAATAATGACAGGCATTAAGATCGTACGGCGAGCGTCATCTGCTACGAGCGTTGGGCGTGGCCGTTCTCACTCTCTGCCTCGGAACTACATCCTGGGCCGCGCCAGCACAAAAAGATAACGCCCTGCACATTTACTTCATCGATGTTGAAGGCGGACAGGCGACTCTGTTCGTCACGCCCGCGGGACAATCGTTGCTGATCGACACCGGCTGGCCGGGGAACGATGGCCGCGACGCCGACCGGATTGTGGCGGCGGCCAAAAAAGCGGGAATCAGCAAGATTGACTACGTCCTGATCACTCATTTTCACGACGACCATGTGGGCGGCGTTCCCCAACTGACGGCGCGTTTTCCGGTGGGCACGTTCATCGATCATGGGGACAACCGCGAGACCACTGATGCCGTAACCGAAAAAGACTGGGAAGCCTACCAGGCCGTGCTGGCAACGGGAAAGTATCAGCGGATCAGCGCCAAGCCGGGAGATGTGCTGCCAGTTAAGGGAATGCGGGCGACGATTATCAGCTCTGATGCCGCACTGATCGACAAACCGTTGCCCGGCGCAGGACAGGAAAATCCGCACTGCAAGGACGCAGAGCAATTCCCGGCGGACAAGACCGAGAACCTGCGCTCGCTGGGGACGTTCATCAATTTCGGCAAACTTAGAATCCTGGACCTCGGCGATCTCACGCATGACAAGGAAATGCAACTGATGTGTCCGACGAACAAGATCGGCAAGATCGATATCTACATCGTCTCTCACCACGGATGGGCGCAAAGCAGCAGCCTACCTTTCGTATACGGCCTCGCTCCCCGGGTGGCGATCATGGACAACGGGGCCAAGAAGGGGGGAACGCCGTCGGTTCTGGACATCATTCGAAAGTCTCCCGGCCTCGAAGATCTCTGGCAGCTGCATTATTCCGAGGAAGGTGGCGCGGCGCACAATGTCGCCGCTGAGTTCATTGCGAATCCAGACGGTCCTGACGCTGCGAATGGTCTGGAGTTGACGGCTCAGCCCGATGGAAGCTTCGACGTCTTCAACATTCGCACGCAGAAAAGCAAACACTATCCCGCGCGCTGACTGGTTTTGTGCGGACCGCGGTGGTCGGAGCAGTCGTGCATTGATGCTGCACGTGAGATGCGCGGCGAGCTCAGCATGACGGATCACTCTGTAGATCTCGGCAGTCCAATCGCAACTTAGGAATCGAGGACGACGATATTGCTGCGCTGGCGAGTCGCGATTCTGGTTAGCGCCGCGGTCGCAATCAGCTATCTGGACCGCCAGACCCTTCCCGTTGCAGTCAGCGCGATTGCCAGGGACATCCCGCTTTCCAACCAGCGATTCTCGGCCCTGCAATCGGCATTCCTGCTCTCCTACGCGTTCATGTACCTGGGCGGCGGAAAACTGGTCGACGCTCTGGGCACTCGTATTGGATTCGCCGTCATCATGACGTTCTGGTCGCTGGCGAACGCGAGCCATGCGTTGGCCACAAGTTTTGCCATGCTGATGGGAAGCAGATTTCTTCTCGGGATGGGTGAAGGCGGCGGCTTTCCGGCGGCAACGCGTGCAGTGGCAGAGTGGTTCCCGACCAGAGATCGAGCCACTGCCATGGGCATCATCAACGCCGGGTCAGCAGTCGGAGGTGTGATCGCGCCCCCACTCATCGCTCTGGTTCTGGGTTATGCAGGATGGCGATCGATTTTTGTCATCACCGGCGGATTCGGATTTGTATGGACATTGTGGTGGGTCTCGTCCTATTTTTCGCCGGAGAATCCTCCTGAGCAGAGCGAGCACGATTCTGCTTCCGAATCTCCGCACTCGACGGCAAACCTTCGCTGGATTGATCTGCTGCGGATTCGCGAGTCATGGGGCCTGGTAAGCGCGAAATTTCTTAGTGATGCTGCCTGGTACTTCTATCTTTTCTGGCTTCCCAAATATCTGTACGATGCGCGCGGGTTCGACGTGAAAGCCGTTGGCACATTCGCCTGGATCCCTTACGCCGCTGCCGGCGTGGGATGTCTTCTCGGCGGCTGGTTTTCGAGCCATCTGATACGACGAAACTTCTCGCTGGGCGTGTCCAGAAAACTGGCGCTGGGATTGAGTGCAGCGGTGATGCCATCGATTCTGCTGGTTCCGCGGGTTCCTGTGGCGTGGGCGCTGGCGATATTCAGTCTGGCATACTTCGGACAGCAATCGTGGTCCACGCTGGTCATGGTTCTCCCCACTGACCTCTTCCCGGCCAAAGTCGTCGGCTCGGTTGCCGGGCTTGTCGGATTCGGAGGCGCGATGGGCGGAGTCGCATTTGGGCAACTGGTGGGTTACCTGCTCGACCACGGCTTCGGCTATGGTGTCGTATTCGCTTTGGCGGGCACGTTTCATGTCGCCGCCTTCGTTATTATTATTCTCACCGTTCCCGCGGTTCATCCTTTGAATCTGGAGCGGAAACTGGGTTACTCGGGAGCCTGATGAGAATCAAAGAGGTTCGTACCCGCGTGATGCGTTGGCGTGGCAAGACGGTTCCCTTGCCTGCGCATTTCTGCACCAATCCCATGGACGTTCTGAATCTGCCCGAAGTCTCCCATGCAGACGTTCGCGTTTCATGGCTGGCTGGTGGTTGAAATCTTCACCGATGATGGCTTGGTCGGGATCGGCAATGCGGCACTCACGCCCCAGATTACGAAACAGGTGATCGATCTGCATCTCAAGCCGCTGTTGATTGGCAAAGATCCCTGGGACATCGAGTTTCTGTGGCAACTCATGTATCGCAAGACGATGGCGTTCGGCCGCCGGGGCATTGGCATGGTGGCGATCAGCGCTGTCGATATCGCGCTTGTGGGACATTCTGGGCAAATCGGCGAAACAGCCTGTCTATCGACTGCTTGGAGGCAGGACGAAGCCGCGCATTCCCGTGTATGCCAGCCGGTTGTACAGCGTCGAACTGAGCGAATTGGCCGCGGAGGCGAAGCGATATAAGGCTGAAGGCTACAAAGCAATGAAGCTTCGCTTCGGCTGGGGACCGACGGATGGCGCAGCCGGAATGCAGCACAATGTGAATCTGGTTCGCACGGTGCGCGAAACGGTTGGCGATGGCGTCGACGTGATGGCCGACGCCTACATGGGATGGACGCTCGACTATGCCAAGCGCATGCTGCCGCTGCTCGAACCTTTTAATCTGAGGTGGCTGGAAGAGCCGGTCATCCCGGATGATGTGCACGGCTACGCAGAGCTGAAGTCATACGGGCTGATTCCCATCGCCGGCGGTGAGCACGAATTTACGGCGTATGGCTTCCGCGACCTGCTCGAAGCCCGCGCGCTCGACTACATACAGTTCGACACCAACCGCGTTGGCGGACCGACGCAAGCCCGCAAGATTGCCGCGCTGGCAGAAGCGTATTCGGTCCCGGTGATTCCTCACGCCGGGCAGATGCACAACTACC
The DNA here is from genome assembly GCA_963741105.1 of Terriglobia bacterium. GTDB lineage: Bacteria > Acidobacteriota > Terriglobia > Terriglobales > Acidobacteriaceae > JAIQFF01. The sequence goes on along the minus strand of CAVUGT010000031.1, from coordinate 26,579 downwards.
ACGTTGTGATGGCCAGCCTGAACTCGCCCATGGCCGAGTACTTCCCTGTGGTCGACGTGGAAGTGGGCAACGAATTATTCTGGTACCTCTTCGATGGCGAACCCAAGAGCAAAGACGGCTTCATTGACCTGGATGAGAACGTTCCGGGGATGGGCCTGACGATCAACGAAGCCGGATTGGACAAGTTCGAAGTCACCGAATGAATTAAGGAAGAGCGAAATTCGATTTCATGACAAGACTGGTTCAACTTAAACGCGGGGACACGAGACGGGTTGCACTGGTGGAAGAGCCTCACCTGCGGCTGCTTGAAGGGTGCAGTTCGATTTACGAACTGGCAAGCTCCGCCATCAGCAGCAAGGTAAAGCTCAGCGATCTCGCGCGGGAACGGGCTAGCAGCGATGTGCTCGAATACGATCCCATCTATCGCGGGCAGTCGGACTGGCGAATTCTGCCAGCAATTGACCATCCAACCGAACCGGCGTGCTGCCTGGTTTCGGGAACTGGACTCACCCATCTGGGCAGCGCGCGAAATCGTCAGAGCATGCACGCCGCATCCGAGGCGGACCTGACTGACAGCATGAAAATGTTTCGCTGGGGAATCGAAGGTGGGAGTCCAGCGCCGGGATCGATTGGAACCGCTCCCGAATGGTTTTACAAAGGCACGGGAACTATCCTGCGCGGACACGGCGAGTCTCTCGATGTTCCTCCTTACGCCGGGGACGGCGGCGAGGAAGCGGAACTTGCCGGGATTTACCTGATAGCTTCGGACGGCAAGCCCTATCGAATCGGGATGGCCGGAGGCAATGAATTTTCAGACCACGTCTTCGAGAAGACGAACTATTTGAACCTGGCGGGATCGAAGCTGCGCAACTGTTCACTGGGTCCGGAACTGCGGGTGGACCCTGATTTCAAGTCGGTGCCGGTTGAAGTGAAGATTGAACGCGGCGGCAATCTCCTCTGGTCAAAAACATTTCGCAGTGGTGAAGCCGAGATGTGTCACAGCCTGGCGAATATCGAGCACCATCATTTCAAATATGACGCGCATCGGCGCCCGGGTGACGTCCACGTGCATTTCTTCGGGACGGATGGCTTGAGTTTCAGCGACGGGATCAGCCTGAAAGACGGCGATGTGATGCAAGTCTCGGTTACAGATTTTGGCCGGCCACTGCGCAATCCGCTGCACGTGGCTGGAACCAAAGCAGAATTAGTCAGCGTAAGAGGTCTGGAGTAAGTCATGTCAAAACCGCGCGTGGCAGTGATCGGGCTGGGAATTATGGGTGGAGGGATGGCGGGGCGCCTGTTGTCCGCTGGCTTTCCCCTAACGGTTTACAACAGAAATAAAGACAAGGCTGTGGCCCTCGGCAGCTCTGGTGCGACCGTTGCCGCCACACCGCGCGAAGCCGCGTCCGGTGCGGAGTTCATCATCAGCATGGTGGCGGATGATGTTGCATCCCGCGGAGTGTGGTTAGGCGAGAACGGAGCGCTGGCCGGGGCGACGCGTGGAGCAGTCCTCATTGAATGCAGCACGCTGACCGTGGGCTGGATCAAGGAACTCGCATCGGCAGCAGCGAAACGAGGATGCGAATTGCTGGATGCACCCGTTACCGGCACGAAACCCCACGCGGCTAACGGAGAACTATCGTTTCTGGTTGGTGGATCGGAGGTGACACTGGATACCGCCCGACCCGTGTTGTCCGTGCTCGGGCGTGAAATTACTCACCTCGGACCCACAGGAAGTGGATCGCTGCTGAAGCTCATCAACAATTTCATGTGCGGGGTGCAGGCTGCGTCTCTGGCGGAAGCGGAATCGATGATTGCGGCCGGCGGACTGGACCTTGAGAAGTCCCTCGCAATTCTCACTCACGGAGCGCCCGGCAGCGGATTAGTGAAAAGAGCCGCAGAGCGTGCCTTTGCCGGCGACTTCACTCCAAATTTCCCGCTACATCTGATGGCTAAAGACCTGGGCTACGCCATCGACCAGGCTTCACATTTTGGACAAAAGCTTACAACCGCCAGTTCGGCGCTCGCTATTTTCAAAGATGCGATTGCCAAGGGCTACGGCGATCAGGACTTTTCCGCGGTGATCAAGGCGCAGCAGCAAGGTTGAGAACAATTTACTGCCAGGTGATGCGAACGAGCGATAGTCCCTGCCTGGGCAAAGTAAATTGCAGATGGGCTGCGCCTTGCGCAATCGGGGTCCATGCCGGAGAGGTAAGCAGTTGTAATTGCCCTGCGCTTTGCAGCAGCTCGTATTGCGCTGGCGTTGGCGATTGCGGCGAGCCCATTTCCCTCCAGGCCGTGAAAGCGTTACTGTGACTGGAATCAACGCGGAAGTGTTCGAGCTGACCCCGGCTGGCCTTTGCGGGTAGTCCGCTGATCACAAGGTCGATCGGAGTTGCGGTGGCGGGAAGGTCGTCGTCGTGATAATTCCAGATCAAGACCTCGACTTCATGGGCCTTATCTTTATGTTTGCGTGTGGCGATCACACTGATATCTGGCTTTCCGCGCACGCCGTCGCGGACAACATCTTGTGACGCCAGAGCTCCGGAACTGGTGGCTTTGACGCGTTCATTGCCCAACAAGCCAAACATCCGGAAAGAATTCAGCACAGGTTTGTCCACGCCATTGGTGGCTAGGGTGCGGAAGCCCTCGAAGTAAGGTTGCTCTTCGAACTCAAATGCCCAGGTCACGGCGCCGAGAAAATTGATGCGCTCGCGGCTGGCCAGGAAGAAGATATTGTTTAGAGTCTCTGCTGTGTAAGCGGCATATAACGGTCCGTTGCGGTAGGAATTCTGGGGATTACTGCGAGCCGAGCAGGCGGCGCATCCTTCGGGGTCCGACTCTCCCAGAATGATTGGGGTGCGGCGGTATTCCGGAAACGACGCCACGATCTGGAAACCCTGCTCGATGGCGCCCAACTGTCGGGAGATGCCCATCTGCACGTGATCGCCCAGCCATTTCGGCGCTCCCTTGGGATGAAAGCTGATGAAGTCGAGCCGCGAACCGGCTTTTCCGCTCAAGTAGTTTGGTTTATGCGCGCAGTGATCGAGGAATGCGCGTAGAAAGTCAGCAGCCTTGGGATTGGCCGGGCCCGTGCTGTCCGGGCCGCCGACGCGGGCTTCCGGGAGAGCCCGCAGGACCGCATCCACACTGAAGTCGTACAGCTTGAAATATTCCTCCGGCGTTCCCTTCCAGTAGTCGATGTCGGGCTCGTTCCAAACTTCCCAGAGCCAGGTTTTCACTTCGGTGTCGCCGTAGCGCTCACGCAGATGGTGGACAAACTGGAAAACGACTTCAGCCCACTTCTGATAATCCTTGGGTGGATAGGCCCAGCCGGTGTAGACCGACCCTTGCGGGAAATTGTGTCGATAAGGCTCCGGATGAGTCGACAGTGCCTCTGGCATGAAACCTATTTCAACCAGCGGCTTCACGCCCGATTCGTGAAAGCTGTCGAAGATCCGGTCGAGGATGGTCCAGCTGTAAGCTGGCTTCCCTTGCGCGTCTTCGGTATAGACGTTGGTCGATCCCCACTTTAAGGACGCCGATCCATCCCCTGTGGTCAGAAGATTGTGGACACGCACATACGCAGGCTCTGGACTCAGTGCTGCCAGTTCGCCCAGCAGTTTCCTGCCATTGGGCGCATACGTGTAATTGGGCTCGTCGTAACCGAAATAGTTCCAGATGGGCGCAATGGTGCCTTCCAGTTGATCGACATGGACCTGGACATTCACCGTTTCAGGATTTTCCTGGGAGCGGGCGATCTGAGGAAAGAACGTCGACAGAAGAAGAGCCAAAATATAGCCGACATAGTCTCTTGGTTGGAATCTCCGAACGCTCATTTGTGGCCTGCCGTTGTTCCTTCGGAGGGCATTTCGAGTCCCAAATATTCCCGGGCGTTGTTGAAGCAGATGTTGCGGACCATTGTGCCAAGCAGTTTTTCGTCGTTGGGGAGTTCGCCGTTCTCGACGTCCCGTCCCAGGAGATCGCAGAGGACGCGACGGAAATATTCGTGCCGTGGAAATGACATGAAGGAGCGCGAGTCGGTAAGCATTCCCACGAATCGCGAGAGCAGGCCGGTATTCGACAGCGAGTTCAGTTGCCATTCGATTCCTTCCTTCTGATCAAGAAACCACCAGGCGCTGCCGAACTGTATTTTGCTGGCGATTGAACCATCTTGAAAATTGCCGATGGCGGTCGCAAAAACATAGTTGTCGGCTGGATTGACGTTGTAGACGATGGTCTTTGGCAAGGCTCGTTCCTGCTCCAGCAGATCGAGGTAGGCGCCCAGAGCGGCGGCCTGCTGCCAGTCGCCGATGCTGTCGTAACCCGTATCCAGACCGGCCTCGCGAGCCCGCCGTGAATTTACGTTGCGGATTGCGCCCAGGTGCAGTTGCTTTGTCCAGCCCCTTTCTGCGTCGAGGTGGCCAAAGAACAGCATCAGGAAAGAAGCGAACAGTTCTTGTTCTGTCTCGCTCGGCACCTGCCCGGAACGTACTTTGGAAAAAATGGTTGCCGCCTCCCGGTCACTGCAAGGAGTGGCGTGGCACCGCGTCAAACCGTGGTCGGAAAGCCTTCCTCCGGTGGCGTGAAAGAAATCGTGGCGCTGGTGGAGCGCCTCCAGAAAACCTTGCAGAGACCCGGCTTCCTTTTGACTCGCCTTCTGCAGGCGATCTACCCAGGTATTCCAATCCGCGGGAATTCCAATCCGCAAAGCTCGGTCCGGCCGGAAGGTGGGATACATACGGCAACCGGTGACGGAAGCATTGAAGGCCCGGTGGGCGGAGAGGTCGTCACACGGATCGTCGCTTGTGCACTCGATTCGAACCTTAAATTTCAGGAGTATCCCCTGGGTGGTTAGGTCGCCGTTTTGCAACAGCGAGTTGGCGCGGTCCCAGACTTGTTTGGCGTTGTTCTCATTCAGAAGTTCGCCGATTCCGAAATAGCGCTTGAGTTCGAGGTGCGTCCAGAGATAAAGAGGATTGCGCAGCGTAGCCGGTACGGTGCGGGCCCAGGCCAGAAACTTCTCGTACTCCGGAGCATCGCCGGTGCAGTACTTTTCAGGTACGCCGTTGGCGCGCATCAGGCGCCACTTGTAGTGGTCCCCTTGCAGCCAGATTTCCCAAAGATTGCGGAAGCGATGGTCAGCGGCGATGTCCGCCGACGGAAGATGGGAATGGTAGTCCAGAATCGGTTCGTCGGAGGCGTAGCCGTGGTACAACCTGCGCGCCATTTCCGAGTGCAGCAGGAAGTCATCGTGGATGAATTCCATCACACGCTCCCGTCTCGTTCATGCCTTCCAACGGTCTTGATCGCATGGCCACCCTTCACCGGCAACGGCGGTATCATAATTGATCGCTCATTCCGGGGCCATCTTTGCCTCGCGCGGAAACCTTTTAACCAAAGAGGACAGGGAGGACACAGAGGAAGTCCCTGAATGCCCCTCTGTCCGCCGTGTCCGCTCTGGTTTCGCGCTTTTTCGCGTATTGAATCGCTACCTTCCCCCAAATGACGTAGACTTCCACCGGCATCTTCTGGAAGAATAGCGGCGAGCAATACGCCAGGGGGCAACGATGATCCAGCTCAAAGTCAACGGAGTGGAAAGCACCTTCGACGGCGATCCTAACCTGCCGCTGCTGTGGTATCTGCGCGATGTTCTGGGGTTGACTGGAACCAAGTTCGGTTGCGGCATGGCGCTGTGCGGCGCCTGTACCGTGCATCAGGACGGAAAAGCAGTCCGCTCCTGTGTGACCAGCGTGAGCGCGGCTGCCGGCAAAGAGATCACCACGATCGAAGCCATTTCCAAAAATGGATTGCATCCCGTCCAGCAGAAGTGGATCGAGTACAACGTGCCGCAATGCGGCTACTGCCAGTCGGGACAGATCATGCAGGCCATTTCCCTGCTGAAGGAAAAACCCAAGCCCAGCGACGAGGACATTGACAGCGGCATGTCGGGAAATATATGCCGATGCGGAACCTACCAGCGTATTCGGGCGGCCATCAAGGCCGCCGCGGGAGAAAAGGCATGAGCGACAACATTCTGAATGTCAGCCGTCGCGGTTTTCTGCAGGGCCTGGTTTCCACCGGAGCTCTGGTACTGAGCGTGCGCCTGGTCCCCGAGGCGCTGTGGGCAGCAGACACAGCCGCTGGTTCCAACGTCGACGGTGCTGCGTTTCATCCCACTGTTTTTGTAGGCATCGATACCGACGGAACCGTCCACCTGGTCGCGCACCGCTCGGAGATGGGCACCAGCAGCCGCACTTCGGTCCCGCTGATTCTGGCCGACGAACTGGATGCCGACTGGAAGCGCGTGAAGCTCGAACAGGCCATCGGTGACCCAAAATACGGAGATCAGGATACCGACGGATCGCATTCGGTTCGCGATGGCTTTGTAACCATGCGCGAGGCCGGAGCTACGGCGCGCTTGATGCTGACTCAAGCCGCTGCCCAGAAGTGGGGCGTGCCGGTTTCAGAATGCGAATCAGATCTGCACGTGATCGTGCATAAGCCGAGCAAACGTAAGGCTGGCTACGGAGAATTAGCGTCAGCGGCTGCAAAATTGCCCGTCCCCAAGAAAGAGGAGCTGACCTACAAGCCGAAAACCAAATGGCGTTATATCGGCAAAGGAGCGGTCAGCTACGACCTGCAAAATCTCTGCACCGGGAAAGCCGGCTTTGGCATGGACGCACATATCCCTGGCATGGTCTTCGCGTCGGTCGAACATCCGCCTGTGTTGGGCGGCAAGGTCAAGTCTTACGACGAGAAAGCGCCGCTGCTCGTAAAGGGCGTGAAGCAGACCATTCCCATCAAGCCGTTTACTCCGCCACATCACTTTCAGCCGCTGGGCGGAGTCGCGGTTATCGCAGACAACACCTGGGCTGCTTTTCAGGGACGCAAGAAGCTGAACGTTGCGTGGGACGACGGTCCCAATGCCAGCTACAACTCCGATGCATATCGGAAGCAGTTGCAGGAGACTGCCCGTAAACCAGCAAAGGTCGTGCGGAATATCGGAGATGTGGACGCCGCGTTTGCCAAGGGCGGAAAGATCATGGAGGCGGACTATTACCTGCCCCACTTGGCACATGCGACGATGGAGCCGCCGGTTGCGCTGGCCGACTACAAAGACGGCAAGGTAACGGTCTGGACTTCGACACAGAATCCGCAGGCAGTCCAGGAGACAATCGGCGAAGAGCTAGGCATCCCTAAAGAGAACGTCACGTGCCACGTAGCCCTTCTGGGTGGCGGGTTTGGGCGGAAATCAAAACCTGACTATGCGGCTGAAGCAGCGATTCTGTCGAAGGCCGTCGGAAAGCCGGTAAAAGTCGTTTGGAGCCGCGAGGATGACATCAAGTTCGGCTTCTATCACTCCGTTTCCGCGATGTACATGAAGGCTTCGTTGAACGAAAAAGGAATGCCCGTTGCATGGCTGCAGCGCACGGTATTCCCGCCGATCGGCTCGACGTTCGCCTTGAACACCACCTACGCTGACGGCGGAGAATTGGGACTGGGCTGGACCGATCTGCCATTCGACATTCCCAATCATCGCGCGGAGAACGGGTCGGCGGAACACCATGTCCGAATTGGATGGCTGCGCTCGGTGGCAAATATTTATCACGCCTTCGCGGTGCAGTCTTTCGTGAACGAACTGGCGCATGAGTCAGGACGCGATCACGTCGAATATCTGCTGGAGCTGATCGGGCCTCCGCGGATCATTGACGTAAAGGCCACCGCACCCGAGAACGACAACTATGGCGGGGCTCCAGCCGAATATCCCTTGGACACAGCCCGCGTGCGGCGCGTGATCGAACTGGTGGCGGAAAAATCCGGATGGGGCAAACGAAAGATGGCCAAGGGCTCAGGCCTGGGTATCGCTGTCCACCGTAGCTTCCTGACCTACGTTGCCACGGTCGTGGAAGTGGAAGTGGACGATAAGGGTGACATTAAAATTCCTTCTGTCCACACCGCCGTGGATGCGGGCATCGTAGTGAATCCCGAAGCCACACGCGCCCAGTTCGAAGGCGCTGCGGTTTTTGGGACAAGCATCGTGCGCAGCGGGGCGATCACAGCGAAAAACGGGGTGATCGAGCAGTCAAATTTCAACGACTATCCCGTGGCTCGCATGAATGAAGCGCCGTATAAGACCACAGTCCACATTGTGGATAGCGACGCACCGCCGGCTGGAGTAGGCGAACCCGGAGTGCCGCCGTTTGCCCCCGCGGTTTGCAACGCAATCTTTGCTGCCACCGGAAAAAGGATTCGCGAATTACCGCTATCGAAAGCGTAATGGGTCTCGATGGATCTTGTGTGAAGCCGGGTGCCCCACCTTTCGATTTTGAAAGGTGGGATTCCACGGTCGCTTTCAGTTAAGGATTTAGCTGACACTCGAAACGATCCCAAAACCCCCACCCAATCAGAGCTTGGACCGGACACCCTCGGGAGTTACTTTGATTCAGGCAGGGTGCGAGTGCGACGGGCCTCGTAGGCTTTCAGGTGAGTGTAGGCAGTATTCAGATACAGTAGTTGGGATTTCTCGCCGCGCTTTAGCAAATCACCGATGATGTGGTCGGCCTCAATGGGAGCGTTACGCTCGATGTCGCGGAGCATTGAGGCCGTGAGCGCTGAGCCCGTCGCTGTGAGCATGCCGCGGGCTCGGCTAAATTTGTACTCACGCATAGGATAGCCTGCATCGGAAGCGATCGAACGGCACTCGTCGAGCAGTGCAAGAATGAAATCGGTGCCGCCCGGCGAGGCGCAGATATCTCCAATGGCGGCGCGCATCAGGCAGGTGCTGCCTGCCAGCGACGCCAAGAATACCCACTTCTCCCACATTTCAAGAACGATCTCGGTACTGGCGTGCGCGTTGAAGCGAACACCGTCCATTAAACTTGCGATCCCCTTCACCCGATCCGACAGGCCACCGTCGCGCTCACCGAAAGACAGCTCGTGGTTCTCATTGAGGTGCACAATCTCACCCTGGTTCACCGAAACTGCGATCAGGCACTGGCCTCCGAGCACGCGTTCGCGTCCGAAGTGTTGGTCGAGAATTTCAAGGTGCCGCATGCCGTTGAGCAGTGGAACGATTGCGGTGTTCGGACCCACTGCCGGGCCGAACGACGTAATCGCATTGTCCAGGTCGTAGGCCTTGCAGCTTAGCAGTATGAGGTCGAAGATCTCATTCAGATTTTCAGCCAGGACAGTGGAAGGTTTCGAAATAGTTACATCGCCGAGACGGCTACGAATCTTCAGACCCTGGCTGGCCAGTTCGGCGGCGCGTTTCGGGCGGACGAGAAAAGTTACGTCACGCTTCGCCTCAAGCAATCGGCCGCCGAAATAGCCGCCGATCGCGCCTGCTCCTACCACCAGAGTACGCATGTGTTGGATTCCTCGAACCTTAAGATTATCGCAGTCGCTGGGTGACCCACCTTTCGATTTTGAAAGGTGGCATTCCACGGCGGTTCCTGCTTGGGATTTTTCACTGACTTCTGAAACGATCCCAAAATCCCCGCCCAAGCTGAGCTTGGACGGGGCACCCTCGGGATTTGATACGACGCGGCTATCCGCCGGCGATGGCACCTAGAATGATCAACGGCTCTTTACCTGCGGCTACGGTTTCGGGTAGGGGTGCGTCCGGCGATTCGTGGGACAAGTCTTCCTCGCAGGCGAAGAAGCGAAGGAAGGGGCGGCGTAGCCGGGTGCCGTGGTCGCGGATGGTTCCGCGCAGCATCGGGTAACGGGCTTCGAGGGCGTCGAGCACTTTGCGTTGTGTGACAGGATTTGCGACTTCGAGCTCGACGTCACCCCGGACTTGTGCCAGGTTTCTCAGGTGCGGAGGGAGTATGACTCGGACCATATTAGTCGCGACAATCCGGTTTCTTTCGTCCCTGCGGGACTTGCTCTTTGAACCTTACCCAGGGCTTGCGCCCTGGGCTTTAATATTTCGCCCCTGCGGGGCTGCGCGGGTTGGCGCCTGCCCCGCACGAGCCGTCAGGCAATCGTTTGCACTTCTACACTCAGTACTGCTGGAAGGTTGCTGACGATCGGATTCCAGCTGTCTCCGGCATCGGCTGAGGCGTACACCTGGCCGCCCGTGGTGCCGAAGTAGACGCCGCATTGATCCAACGAGTCCACTGCCATGGCGTCGCGCAGGACGTTCACGTAGCAGTTCTCCTGCGGCAGGCCTTTGGTAAGCGGTTCCCAATCGTTGCCGCCGCTCCGGCTGCGATAGACGCGCAGTTTGCCCTCGGGCGGAAAATGTTCTCCGTCGCTCTTGATGGGGACGACATAGATCGTCTCTGGTTCGTGGGCGTGCACGTCGATTACGAAGCCGAAGTCGGTGGGCAGATTGCCGCTGACTTCCTTCCAGTTGTCGCCGGCGTCGTCGCTGCGCATCACGTCCCAGTGCTTCTGCATGAAGAGCACACCCGGACGCTATGGGATGCATGGCGATATGGTGTACGCAGTGTCCGACTTCGGCAGTTGGGTCTGGGATGTACTGCGAACGCAGACCCTGGTTGATGGGCTTCCAGTTCCTGCCGCCATCATCGGTGCGGAAGGCGCCAGCGGCGGAAATGGCGATGAATATGCGCTGCGGATCGCTGGGATCGAGAATAATCGTGTGCAGGCACATGCCGCCTGCGCCCGGCTGCCACTTGGGGCCGGTGCCGTGTCCGCGGAGGGCGGGGAGTTCGCGCCAGTTCTGGCCGCCGTCGGTCGAACGGAAGATAGCAGCGTCTTCGACGCCGGCGTAAACCGTGTCGGGATCGGTGAGCGACGGCTCCAGATGCCACACCCGCTTGAACTCCCAGGGATGCTGCGTGCCGTCGTACCACTGGTGCGTGGTCAGCGGCGCGGCAGCCGCGTCGTAGGCGAACTTGTTGCTTTCGCTTTTCGGCGGACCGGGCGGGGCTGGTTCTCCGGCAGGCGTTCCGGGCTGATGCCAGGTTTTGCCGCCGTCGTCGGAGCGCTGGATGAGTTGGCCAAACCATCCACTGGTCTGCGAGGCGTAAATGCGATTGGGATCCACTGGTGATCCCTTGAGGTGATAGAGCTCGAAGCCCGCAAAGTGAGGTCCGCTGACGTCCCACTTCTCGCGTTTACCATCTGCGGTCAGGATGAATGCTCCCTTATGTGTGCCAACCAGTACTCGTACCTTGCTCATTACTCCTCCTACCTGAATTTCACGGCGTGCTCTGGCCTTTTCGATTTCTTTCTCTCAGGACTTTCGCAGCGGGATGAGGGTGCGCAATCGTTCGTCCCGCAGGAAGATTCCCAGCCAGGCTAATCCGCCGATGACGACCGGGAAAAAGAACCACGGGTCTTCAAGGCGTACCTGGGTGGCTGTGGCTCCCCCCATATAACCTGTAAGGAGGATCGCTCCCAGGATCGTGGTCTTTGGGATGGCATACAAGAGGGTGCAAGCGAGTGCGACGATGCCGATCGGGAGCACGAGGCCCACGGGATATCCGAGGCGCATGGTTCCTTCCACGGCTGGCGCCAGCTTCAACACTTTAATGCCGCCGTCGAAAAGCATGAAGAGTATTACTACAGCGCTGACGATGCGTCCGGACCATACGCCCGCCTTGGAAACCGGCGGAGCTTGAGCAGATGCTTGCATGAATGCGCCTCGGGTACTTCTCAATAAGATTCGAGAGGCGGACGCTTCGGACAATCCCCTCTCCAATTAGACGTCGAATAATAGACCTCGAAATCGACAGATCCACTATTTCTTTTTTGGGGCTCCGTCGTCAAATTCTGGCAGCAGCGAAGTTGGGTTTTTCTCCATTCTTAGGATGACGGTGCAGGGCGCCCGGTTTGCTCACTAACTGACCCACCCTGTCGCAAACTGCGCGACGAGGGTGGGGCACCAGGCGCGGAGTGATAGCCGAAGCATTTTATCCGACGCTGCTACCGATTTTTTGTTCAAGCCGTCTCTATATCTCCGGAGCCGGGACCTATGTGCAGGCAAGCTAAGCTTCGACATATTGGAGCCTGTCTTTGGGCTCTGGCTTTTCTCCTTGCCTCCGAGTCCGCAGCGCATTCCCAGACTCAGACTCTCTCGGTTCCCCCAGACTCTCCGCGCTGGGACCTGCAAGGGCAAGCCAAGGCGGTTGAATATCAAGGACGCAAGTGTCTCTTGCTCGATGGTGCAGCGGCAGTTTTGAAGGATTTCGAGATGCGCGACGGGTTTGTCGATGTGGATGTCGCAACCCCTGCAAGCCGCGGTTTTTTCGGGATTCAGTTTCGGATCGCCAATGACGGGGCCAATGCCGAATGGGTTTATCTTCGTCAGCATAAGTCGGGACTACCGGACGCGATGCAGTACACGCCGGTCCTCAACACCGGCCTCAACTGGCAAATCTATAACGGTCCCGGCTTTACCGGCGCGGTGGACATCCCGAAAGATACATGGTTTCACTTGCGCCTTGAGGTGGTGGGCGCGCAGGCCAAGCTCTATGTCGAAGACATGGACAAGCCCGCGCTGATTATGAACGATCTGAAAAGCGGCGTTCAGCAAGGCCAGGTGGCCCTGGCCGTCCTGACGGGCGCCACCTATTTCTCGAATTTCGAAATACAGACAACGCGCGATGCACCATGGGAACGGCACCTGCCGCCAATGCCACCGGGCACTCTGACCAAGTGGAGCCTGTCGCCTTCGTACGATGCGCTCGAACGGAATTTGGAGCGTCCACTCTCGCCATCCGAGAGCAACGCAATGCCCTGGCAGGATGTTGAGGCGGAGCCGCCCGGCTTCGTGGTCCTTTATCGGTATCGCGAGGCCCCGCATCCGAGGGTCTCGTTTCAAGGAGACTTTTCCAAACGAATGGAACCCCAGCCCGGAATGAAGGTCCTGTACGCCCGGACCAGCATCGATTCTGACCGTGATCAGGTGAAGAAGCTTTACATCGGCTATAGCGACGACGTCAGCGTGTTCCTGAATGGCAAGATTCTCTACCGCGGCCGAAGCGCCCAAGGCTTCCGCGACCCTGGGTTCCTCGGCATCGTGAACCCGGAAAATGACGCTGTCTACGTTCCCTTGAAGAAGGGCAGCAACGAATTGATGCTGGCGGTCAGCGAACTCGGCGGCGGATGGGGATTCATTTGCCGGTTGGCCGAGTTGGGAAACTGAGCTTCAGCAGCGCCTGCGCTACTGAACCTTGCCCGGCTCGCGCGACAAACGCAGCGCCGTCACTGAGACTCCAAGTGCTGTGCCCTTGACGAAGGGCTCGGGTGGCGTCAACTCAATGCTGGTCGTGGATGCTGGCGTGAGGATGTGGATTGTAGTTTTAATCGTGGATACGCTTGATGCAGCCTTCAGCGCGGTGCGTGCGCCGTTCACAACCAAGTCCAATTTTGCATTTGCCTGAGTGGCGGAGCCGTCGAGTTGTAGCTCGACGTCGTAGGTGCCTGGAGCGGCCGCCAACAGCCAGCGCAACTTGTACAGAGTGGGCGGAGCTTCGTAGCCTCGACCGTTGTAGTTGAAGAAGTGGTCCCCAAGGTCGGGAGTCAGCAGGAAGCTGCCGTTTGCTTCAGGCGAAATGGATGGCTGCTGCACATCGAGCTTGCCACTGAATGGCAGGACAATCACAGGCAGGAAACCATCGTTCTCGATGGATGTTTGTGAGACCTGGATTTTTACTCCATTGCTTTCCTCTGTAACCGGGAACTTCGTTGCTGCTGGAGAGTTGAGCAGATAGGCTTCGCCAGCCTGCGGATCGCGCAGGCCGGGCAGATGCAGCGCGCCGTCCGCGGGCAGGTCTTTCACGAAGAGATAAAGCTTACTCTGGCCTACAGTGGCGTAGCCGAAGTCCAGTTTGCGAAAGGGCTGCGCCGTGGTCGCGTAAATGGCTTCTTCTCTGCCCTTGAGCCAGTCCCCTACTCCGCGCAACACGTCGGCTTCGTAGGGCACGACGGAGCCATCGCCCTCTGGACCAATGTTGAGAATGTAGTTGCCTCCGCGACTAACCACCTGTACCAGCCGCAGGATGTTTTCGTGGATTTTGCCGGGAAGGTCTTCGCGCTTTTGCCACGAACGGTAACCCCAGGTCTCGCCGAAAATCGAAGCGGGTGTCTGCCACGGCTCGTCGATCTGGAAGGCCGGCACTTCGTTGTCGCCCATTACCGTAAAGTCGCCTTCGTAGTTGAAGACGCGGCCGCTGACCATGGTGGCGGGCTGGAGGCGATGCACGGTCTGCGCGAACATTCTGCTCTGCTCCGGAGTTGGTTTGCCCATGTCAAACCAGATCTCGGAGATGGGTCCGTAGTTCGAGAGCAATTCTTTCAGTTGCGCCACATTGAAAGCGGCATGGCCAGGCGCTATCGGGTTGCTGTTGCCCTCGATGTAGGTGCTGGCTCCGGGCTGATGCCAGTCAATGGTGGAGTAGTAGACGCCGAACTTCATGCCGGTGCGGGCACATGCTTCAGAAAGTTGTTTGACCACATCGTGCTTGTAGGGCGTGGCGTCGACGATGTTGTATCTGGTCTGCGCGCTGTGAAACATGTTGAAGCCATCGTGATGCTTGGAAGTGATGACGATGAATTTCATGCCAGCCGCTTTGGCCAACGCAACGATCCCATCGGGATCAAATTTCACCGGATTGAATTTGTCTGCAAGCGCGGCGTATTGATCGAGTGGAATCGGGTGCGTTGGCCATGATCTGTTCGCTGTAGCCGTTGTCCACGATCTTGCCCTGCCACATGCCACCCAGTTCCGAGTAGAGACCGAAATGAATGAACATGCCGAACTTGCGATCACCCCACTCCTGTACGTCCCTGGCGCTGGGTCTGGGCTGTGAGAGGGGTTGCGGACGGTCCAAGGACTGCGCAGTCCTCCTTACTGGTGACTGGGCGAGCAACGAGAAGGGCTGCGCCGCGAGGAGCAGTAGCAGGGCTGCGCTTAAGCGCGTTCTCCTGTGTGCCGCCGGGTTACGAAACAATCCAGTCATGCTCACTCTCTCCTTGCTACACATCTCCTGTTGCTCCCTTTCCGCAGCGGCGAAGTGGATATCGCAGAGCTCCGCCGTCAAACGTCTCTTACTGCACTACCGAGAAGCTGTCATGCAAGGTGGCGGTCGAACTGTTGCCGACCCAGACGTCGAAATCGGAAGGCTCCAGGGTCCAACCATTCCTGGCTGCGCTCCAGTAGTTGCGCTCCTCGCGGCCGATGGCGAAGCTGATCTCCTGTTTTTGACCCGGCTGGAGTGTGACACGACGGAATCCCTTCAGCTCACGAACCGGTCTCGATGCGGAACCGAAACGCTGATGCAGATACAGTTGGACAACCTCGTCCCCTGCTCTTGTACCAGTATTTGCAACCGTCACCGTCGCCGTGATTGAGCCATCCAAAGGAGAAGTCTTGGCGCTGAGGTGAAGTCCAGAAATAGAAAATGTCGAATAGCTCAAGCCGTAGCCGAAGGGATACAAGGGTGTAGTGGGAAGGTCCCAGTAGCGCGAGGTGAAGTCGGCGGAATCGTAAGGTTTATGTGAGTTGGTGTGAGCGTAATAGATGGGAACCTGCCCTACATTGCGAGGCCATGTGACCGGCAGCTTGCCACCCGGCACCGCATCACCCACAAGAAGGTCCGCGACCGCGTTGCCGGTTTCCGTGCCGCCGAAGTAGCAATCCATAATTGCCGGGATGTGTTCCGTAGCCCAAGAAATATCGAGCGGCCGCGTGCTGAAAAGCAGCAGAACAACGGGCTTCCCGAACGACTGGATCTTCTCGAGAAGCTCTTGTTGCTTTCCGGGAAGGCTCAGTGACGAACGCGAGGCGTATTCAAAATCCATGCCACTCAACTCTCCCAAGGTCATGATCACTACATCGGATTTCGCGGCCAGGTCCAGCGCGTTCTTCATCTGGCGGTCCGCTTCTTCGGGGCTCCATGGCTTTTCTGGCTTGGGCCCGATGAGGCCTTCGAAGGAGGAGGGAAACTCCTTGGCGATCTGTACGCCCTCTGCGAATTCAACCTGCGAATCAGGAAGCTTGGCGCGGATCCCTTCGAATACGGAGACGCTGTCTTCCTCCTTCGCGGACAGGCTCCAGGGTCCGTTCATGTCGCCCTTGCTGTTGCCCAGCGGTCCAATGACCGCAATTCGCTTTGCAGTCTTTGCCAGGGGCAGAACTCCGCCATCGTTCCGAAGCAACACAGCAGAACGAGCCGCTGCGGTTCGTGCTATCTGGCGATGCTTGGCCAGCATCTCGGAATGAGTCTGGTCCGTAGCATCGGCATAGGGGTGCTCAAAGAGCCCGAGGTGATATTTCGCGGCGAGTATGGGCCGGACCAGATCATCGAGCTGTGATGCAGTGAGTTGCTTCTTATCAAGTAGAGATTTCATCTGCTCCAGATAGGTTGCGCTGCCCATGTCCATATTCACACCAGCCGTCGCACCGCGGAGCGCCGCATCCTGCTCGTTCCTGGCGAAACCTTGCGTGACCAGACTGCCGACAGCGAAGGCGTCGCTCACGACGAATCCCTTGAAGTTCAGTTCTTTCCGAAGAATCTCTTGAAGCAGGTGTATATTGCCGCTCGCCGGAACATCGTTCAGGTCCATGTAGGCACTCATCACGGTTCCTGCCCCTGCCTCAACACCCGCGCGAAAGGGAGGGAGATAGACGTTCTGCATGCGCTCTTCTGAAATGTATGCCGCATCGTAGTCTCTGCCACCTTCCGCGGCTCCATAGCCGGCGAAATGCTTCAGCGTCGCCAGGAAAGGACGCGGATTTTCCGGCCTTCCCTGAAAACCAAGCACCTGGGCCCGTGCCATGGCCGCGCCAAGGTAAGGATCTTCACCCGCGCCCTCGGAGATGCGTCCCCAGCGCGGATCTCGAGCAATGTCCAACATCGGTGCGAAGCTCCAGTGCACACCGGCAAGGGCGGCCTCCTCAGAGGCGATCGCTTGCGCCTGTTCGGCCAGCGCCGGATCCCAGGAGGCGGCCATCGCTAGAGGCACAGGGAATTCCGTGTCAAAGCCGTGAATGACGTCGAAGCCGAAAAGAATGGGGATGTGCAAGCGCTGCTCAGTCATCGCGATTTTCTGCAGGCGATTGATTTCCTTGTGATCGGTAACGAACAGAAACGAGCCGACCTCACCCCGCCGCACGCGCTCTTCGTAAGGCACGGGATCAACCTTCATGCCAGGAATCGGAAGCTTCATGTAGAAGGGCTGATTCAGTTGTCCGATCTTCTCTTCGGTTGTCATCTGCTTGAGCAGCGCGTTGGCCCGGTCGATGTCTTTGGATGAAGTGGGCGCCTGAGCGTTGCGCTACCGCGGAAAGAAGCAGACCGATGAGGCTGAACGAAAGATAAACTCTCAACTTGTTCATGGCATCCTCCTGAAGATTCTTGTTAGCCGGCAGTCTTCCGCAAGCAACTACTTACGGACTGCCCAAGCCAATCCATCGGGTCCCTTTCCCGTCGTGATACGACCCGTCACGGAAAAAGTTTTGAGATCGATGACCGCAACGTTGTCGTCAGCGCTCACGGCAATATAGCCAACCGATCCGTCCGGCGCAACGAGAATACCGGCGGCCCCGTGTCCCAGGCTGACTCTCTTCACTTCTTTGCGAGAAGCTGCATCCACCACAATCAGATCTCCATTGCCGAGATCGGAGATGAGAACGTGTTTGCTGTCGAGCGTGAACTTAAGGCGGTTCGCGAACTTGCTGTGCACATTGATGCTCTGAACTACCTTCTTCGTCCCGATGTCAATGATCGTGACCATCTCTTGGTGAGAGGCCGCCCACAACTCCTTGCCATCGGGTGAAATATCAAAGCCCTCTGGCGCTTTGCTTAACGGGATGTTGATCTCGGTCCAGCCGGAAGCATCGGCATCTTTACTGTGCTGGAAAATGCCGATTGTCTTCGACGTCATGTTGCCGGTGAAGATTGCGCTGAGATCGGGATCTCCGGGGCTGGAGTTCGAGCGCCGCCATCGCAACTTCGAGAACTGCAGTCCCGTTGGTGACTGCAAGTCCGTGACGGCCGCCGTGAAAGCCCGCAAATGTGCCTTCAAACACTTCAGTCAGGCCTCGCCGATCAACCTCACCGAATTGTGGCCACACTGGAAATGCTTTGCTTTTGGATTTCTTGGCGCCGAGCGGGGCCAGCCAGGAATTATTCCGTGGGATGAACCCCATGCACCGTGAAGCCGTCAGTGCAGCCAGCTTGGATCTGTTTCAATAACTCTCGACTTCGGATCAGCAGTTCACGCGCCCGCCGGTGCTCAGCTCGCGTCTCGGCAGAGTAGAGCCCGTGTTTCCAGCGCGACCGCCGGGAACGGGCCAGCCCTTCGGCGGTGCGCGGTCCAGTGCTTGCACCGCCGTGCATGCGGCACCTCCCATTTGCCATCGCGGGAGATTTACACGCGGTTCGCCGGCGAGTTTTGGCTCCGCATCTGGGAGCGGAATTTGGATCCCCCATCGGATTGCCATTTTTCAGCCAACTCCCTCGATCCGGAGCGGCTGACTCATCCAGCCGTCTTCTCTTCATTGTCATTCGAGACCTTTCCAGGGCCCGGGTGGTTTACGGGTCCCACGATAGCTTGACCGCCGTCAGCAACATTTACATTTCCTACCACCATCGCCTGGGTGATTTTTCCACGGTAGCGGTCGAGAGCTTCCATTTGCGCCATGAAAGTTCGCAATAATTTGTTGGCGCGGTTAACATTCGCATCAACTCCTTCGAAAGTTTGGTCCTGAAGCACTGCTCGCGCCAAGAAGCTCATTGTAAGTTGGTGCACCCCAACCATTTGCGCTGCGAGAAGCCCTTCAAGCGTATTCTTGGGAGCGAGACCACCAAGGATCGACATCACATACAGCGCCGTATCATTCAGATTTTTTGGGTCGAAATTCGGAACTGTGTAAAGAACTTGTTTTAAGAGTTCCCAAGCCGCGTATTTGTCGTTTGTTCCGAAAAATTGCTTCAATGATCCAGTCGAATCGGTAACGCTACGTTTTATGACCTCCCCCGGTTTCCCAGTTCGGGATCGGCGAGGAGTGGCGCGCACCGAAGAGCCATTTGAGATGTTGTCCGAGGCTACCGGTGAAGGTTGAGACGTGAGAAGGTTGTCTTTTCTTGCGTTACGGGAAGAGTTCTTCTTGCCACGTGGCTTTTTTGGGCGGTTTGACCGGCTGGCATTTCGACGGTTGGCTTCCACTCTTGCGGATGAGGGTGGGTTCTTGGGCGCTGATTCGCTGGAGTCATCGGGCTGTGACAAGCTTTTCGGATCAAGCATAGTCCTCCTCCAGAAGGTGGGGGCCCTGTCCTGAATCTTCCGTGCTTGCAACTACTGGTGTGTTATCCCGGCTCGGCCCTTGACACTCTTCTCTACTTAAGATGCGGTACATGTTTGAATGGGTACGGGATTTGCTTTCAGATGTTAGAACTGGGGGACAATCGCATCTCGCTTTGGTGGCAGTTGGTGTGCCTGCCGGAACACTTCAACTGGGGACAACCCTGAAGGTGGTTGTCCTTCCCCGGTTAGCAACCATTCAACAGTCTTGACAAACTCCCGGCTGATTCGAAGCAGGATCTCCGCCCCTATCTCCACCTTCCCTAGTTCCATCGTGGAGAGATAGTTCTGGCAGATGCCAACGCGTTCGGCGCACTCCTCCTGCGTCATATCGAAGCCGCGGATCGCCCTGATTCGGCGACCCATCGCCAACGAGTCGACCGAGACATCTTCGCTTTTAGAGGCCTGATCTCGAGTGGATCGCTGGAGACCAAACCTCAGGCCAAACGGCAAAACTTCGGATTACCAATTTCCAGATGCAACTATCGAGCGCACAGAATAGCTTCGAATTAGTTCAGTAGGGATCACGACTTGCTGGGAAGGGTGGTCTGGTTCCTGAATGAACAAAAGACAATGAGACTTGGAACGTAGATCATTTAACGCTACTGGGGATCAATCCTTCCGTCGACGACCATCCTTCGCGGGCGGGCTAATGCTCTCCCCGGTCTCGAAACTCCAGGCACTCTTCGAGCAGCAGCTCAACTTGCTTACTCAGAGAACGGCGCTCTTGTTTCGCGATTTCGTCCAATCGCGACTTGAGACTTACTGGCACCCGAACCAGCAACGCGACTCTGGGCTCCGTCGTGGCCACCCAGCAAAAATATCAGGATTCAGAGATTTTCGATATGCAACGTTTAGATACATTATGATACACTCTGATTCCAGCGAGGTGAGCATGTCCAGACACGACGCCTGCAACCGAAGACTTATGCGGCAGAATCTTTCCAGCGCAAAGCGGCTATATCCAGGTCTTCCGAAACACCAACTCTCAGCTCTCCGCGATCTGACGGCGTCGCTCCGTCTGTCGGTATCGCGGAGCGAGCTCATGCACTTCAGCGGGAAGTGGTACGTGAGTCACAGTGGTCTCCTGCGGATCGCGCATAGAAGGAAATGCGCTGGGATAGATACGGCAATTGAACAACACACAACGGACGCTGCGATTGGTCGATGGGTTTTCAGAGCCACAGTTCACAAATCCCGATCGACGATCTTTGTCGGCTACGGCGATGCCGATCCGTCCAATGTGTCTCCCCTGGTCCACGGCGCCGAGATGCGCGTGGCCGAAACCCGGGCGGTCAACCGGGCCCTGCGCAAGGCCTACGGCATCGGCATCTGCTCGGTCGAGGAGATCGGCTCGTTTGCCGAACCAGTTCCGTCCTCTCGGGAGTCGAAGAAGCTTCCGCCCCAACCGGTCAACGGAAAGAACGGAAACTACGGCGGCCCCAAGGTCCGCGACCGCCTCTGTCAGCTGATCCGCCAGCACCAGCTCGACGCCAACCTCGTCAAGTCCTACGCGGTCGATTTCTGCGGAACCAAGACCCTCCGCGAAGCCACCCGCGAACAGGTCGAAGCCTTCGTCGCCCACCTGGCCGACTGGGCCGAGAAAGACCGCAATGCCCTGCTCTGCCAGCTCAACAGCTATCCCATAAACAAGGAAGGTGCAGCATGAGGCGCTATTTCGAATCACTGCGCCCGGCGGATGTGTCGGCCATTCACTCGGTCCCGGACGGGATCTTCCTGGTCCGGGTGGATCGGGCGCAATATCGCTGGCACAAACAAAAGCCGTACTACGAGATCCGCTTCGCCGTCCTCAAGCCCAAGCACCTGACCGGATGTTTTATGACCGGCCGCCTCTACTGCACGCCCAGGGCGATGTGGAAGCTGACTTGGTTCCTGCGCGATTTCGGGTACGACTCGGAATTGCTCGGAAAGAACGAGATCGACGACAAGGCCCTGATCGATCTGTGGGGCGTGGTCAAGGTCAGCGAACTCACGGTGCACGGCGTTTCGGTTCTCAACTTCGACGGCTTTGCGCCGGCGGCCCGCTGGGAAGACCTCTCGGCCTTCAGCGGGACCGATCCTCGTGGGTCGGAGGTGTCCTCATGACCTACAGCTATACGCAGATCAGCCAGTACCTGTCCTGCCCGCGCCGCTACAAGCATCGCTACCTCGACGGCTGGAAAGAGAAAGACACACGGGCAGCCATGATGTTCGGTCGGGCATTCGAGCAGGCTGTGGGTGCCTACTTCCAGCGGCAGGATGCCGCCGTGGCGCTCTACCAGGAATGGTCTACCCACCGGGACAGCGGTCTCCACTATTCCGAGCGCGACAGCTGGGACCGGATGTTGCAATCGGGGGTGCAGCTGCTTGATCGATTCGCTCAAGACGAGCGGATTCGCATCCGTCAACCTCGGCGCAACCTGCAGGTGAAATTCACCAAGTCCTTGGCTGGACAGAACGACTTCGTGGCCTACGTAGACGCCATCGGTGAGCTCGACGGTACCCGCTGCCTGCTGGAGTGGAAAACCACTGCCAGCCGGTACCCGGAGGAACCAACTGGATTGCTCGCTCTCGATCCTCAGCTGGTTTGCTACTCCTGGGTCACGGGTATCGCAGACGTCGCCCAGGTGGTGTTTGTCCGCAAACGGCTGGTCGAGATTCAGTATTTCCGCACCACTATCAGCGACGAGCAGCGCGAAGAGTTCGGCCATCTGGTCCAGGATTCCATTCGCCGGATCGAAGCGGCCGAATTTCTGCCTCACAGTGGCATCCGCTTTCCCCAGAACCCCTGCACCAGCTGTCCTTATATCGGGCTCTGTCTGGGGCGGCAGGATCTGACCGAAACGGCGCTGGTACGGCGCCCAGGAGCAGACGACCTTGGTTGGCTTGACGAGCTTACGTACTAGTCATGATGGAGTGACCGGCTCCGGTTCGCAGGACGTGGGTTACGCTGTGAATCGGAAGACCACAACGCAGAGCCACATGCGAAAGGAGCCGGTCCAATGAGCAAGATAAGGTTTGTCGGTTTGGATGTCCATGCAGAGACTATCGCCGTCGCGATTGCAGAATCGGGGGAAGAAGTGCGCTCGCTGGGGATCATTCCCAATCGTGAGGATTCGATTCGGAGGCTGGTCAAGAAGTTAGGGCCGGCAGAACACCTGCGGGTCTGCTATGAGGCGGGTCCCACAGGATACGTGGTGTACTGGCAGCTGACTGCGTTGAGTGTGAAGTGCGAAGTCATAGCTCCGACGCTGGTACCGGTAAAGGCTGGGGATCGGGTGAAGACGGATCGACGCGACGCTGAGAAGCTGGCGCGGAGCTATCGATCGGGGGATTTAACACCGGTGTGGGTACCGGATGCGGCGCATGAGGCGCTGCGGGATCTAGTCCGGGCACGAGAGGCGGCAAAGAAGGATCAACTGCGGGCTCGGCACCGATTGAGCAAGTTCCTGCTGCGGCACGGGAAGAGGCGGCCCGCGGGCATGAAGGCATGGACCAAGAGACATATGAGCTGGGTGAAGTCGGGAGTCCGTTTCGAGCAACTAGGGCAGGAGGTCACGCTCCTGGATTACGTGAACGAAGTCGATCACGGCGCTGCCCGCGTGGAGCGGCTGGAACGAGCGATCGATGAGGCAGTAAAGTCGGCGCCGACGCGCATGCTGGCGGTGATCGAGGCGTTGCAGGCACTCCGAGGGATTGCCCAGATATCAGCGGTAACGATCCTGGCCGAACTGGGAAAAATTTCGCGCTTCCCTGCACCCCGGCAACTGATGGGCTACAGCGGCATCGTCGCCAGTGAGCATTCTAGTGGCGAGCGGAGCCGGCGCGGCGGTATTACCAAAACGGGCAACGCCCATCTTCGCCGCGTGGTCATTGAGGCGGCGTGGGCCTATCGGCACCGACCCCGTCTCGGTGCGATGTTGCACAAGCGCCAGGAGAAGCTGAGCGAAGAGGTGAAAGAGATCGCGTGGAAGGCCCAGCATCGACTGCACGCGCGTTACCGCAAGCTTAGCGCGCGCGGGAAGAACAAACAGCAGGTGATCACGGCGATCGGGCGTGAGCTGTTAGGGTTCATCTGGGCTATCGGGATGAAAGTGGAAGTGGAAGCAGAGATATGCGAGCCCACGAATTGTGTGGTTTAAGGAGATCGGAAGCGCGGTACAGGGAAGCAGAGCAGATGGCGGTCGAGGGGCACACGGAAAGGAGAACCCTCATGGAATCCTAAGCGGCAGGCTTCGAGCCGGATCCGCGCTACTAGTCCGAGGCAGCTCCCGACGGATCACGATTATGCGGTTCTGACCCGCGAATATCAGAGTGATCAACCGTCGCGACAGCCGCCTCGACTGCCATCTGCGCTGCTTTCTAAACGGAAGTGAAGAAACACGAAATAGGAAAATTAGTTGCTCGGTCTACTCCATATCAGGAATCCGCCCATGCTGCCCAAGCTCAATCGCAAACGAGCTCTGTTCGTTCTGACCAAGATCGACGAGATCCTGGCTTGGGAGCGAAAGTCAGAAGCAGAGCGGGACACCACGGTTCGTAGAACTGGGGCGATATCTGTGCGAAGTGCGGGCAGGTCAGTACTGGCGGCTGGAGAAACTGAAGTCCTTTGACGAATTTCTGGCGAGACGGTTCCCGGAGTCGAGGCGGAAGGCGTACTACCTCATGTCGATCCATGAGCACCTGCCGCCGCAGGCCAGGAAGGATTTGAAGGAAGTGGGTTGGACGAAGGGACTGGAGTTGGCGAAAGTCGCGAGGAGGGATGGGCAGGAGTTCGATTGTGCAACCTGGCTGCACAAAGCGCGATCACTGCCAAAAGACGAGTTCAAGCGGGAAGTGGAGAAGGAACTAACCGGGCGGGAATCGGAACCGTGGGAGATTATCTACTCTGCGACCTGAAAGCTGTTGGAATGATTGTCTGAAGGAGGAAAAAGTACTATCAGACCGTGCGTGCCATCGCATGTAGCCTACGAGGTAGGAGCGGGGCGGCAACAAACCGTTCGAAGCCCTCGGACAATGTACCCATGCCCGCAAGGGTAGCATCGGAACCGTGAGGCGACGGTGTATCTACTAGCACAATGTGGAGAGGGCCTAGGCTTGATAGCAAGGTCAGAATACACGAATGCTCGTAAGCGTCGTCAATCTCAGAGAACCTAAGATGCTGCGCGGTTCTTCTCGCAGTGGGTACGGAACGTAGTGGATGTTCCGTCATGGTCATACCACACTGCCGGCGTAAAGAGCGGACCTAACCTATCGTGTCATTCCAACGGAACAGGATAAATCCGTATCGCTCCCTACAAGGGAAAGCACATCGCAAGATGGGCCGAAGGCGGTGCGGACATGAGAGGAAGGAGAAAGCGAATGCTGTTCTGTAATGGAGCGGATACTGGTTGCGTCATTCTCACTGACAACATTACCGGCCGCGAAAGCGGGCTGACTTCCTTCAGGTGCTTCACACGAGAGAACTGGGCAAATCGGCATAGGAGGCAAGGCAGATGACGACAGCGCAAGCTGTTGGTGCGGTCTCCCGCGATGCGGCGGAATGGTACGGCCTTGACTGGCAAGCCATCAACCGCAACGTTCGCCGACTCCAAGGGCGTATCGTGCAGGCGACGAAGGCAAGCAGATGGGGCAAGGTGCGAGCCCTGCAACGCCTGCTGACCCACTCGTATAGCGGCAAGGTTCTCGCCGTTCGACGAGTGACGGAAAATAATGGCAAGAAAACCCCTGGTGTGGACAACGAAATCTGGGACACACCAGAAAAGAAGACACAGGCAGTACATGCACTCAA
This sequence comes from Terriglobia bacterium, assembly GCA_963741105.1. Lineage (GTDB taxonomy): Bacteria > Acidobacteriota > Terriglobia > Terriglobales > Acidobacteriaceae > JAIQFF01. The sequence goes on along the minus strand of CAVUGT010000031.1, from coordinate 1,504 downwards.
GCGTAGGGGCTATCAACCTCAGCCTCTTCGACGTGTTTACATCCCGAAATCGGACGGCAGAACGATGCGCCCGCTCGGAATCCCCACGATGAAAGATCGAGCCCAACAAGCGTTGCATTTGCTTGCACTCGATCCTGTGGTGGAAACCACTGCTGACAACAACTCCTATGGGTTTCGCCAGCAGCGGTCCTGCGCCGATGCGATGGAACAGTGTTTCAAGATACTGTCCAGACCAAATCCGCAGTGGATTCTAGAGGGCGATATCAAGTCCTGTTTCGACCGAATTTCGCATGATTGGCTTCTGGCTCACGTCCCTATGGACCGAGCCATTCTCCAAAAGTGGCTGAAATCCGGGTATATGGAAAAACATGTCCTTCACGAAACAACGGATGGGACCCCACAAGGCGGAATTATCTCACCAGCGCTTTCCAATTGCGCGTTGGAGGGATTGGAGTGGCTCTTGAAGGAAAAGTTTCCGACAAACAAGCCTCTCCCCTCCTTCGGAGGTAAATTTCCCTGTGTCAATCTCCTCCGTTATGCGGATGACTTTATCATCACCGGTAGAACTAAGGAACTACTGGAAGGAGAAATTAAACCCCTCGCCGAGCAGTTTCTGCAAAAACGAGGGTTGGAACTTTCTCCTGTGAAGACGGTCATCACCCACGTGGAGAAAGGATTTGATTTCCTCGGACAAAACGTGCGCAAGTATCCCAACGGGAAACTGCTCATCAAGCCTTCCAAAAAGAACGTTAAAATCTTTCTGGGCGGCATCCGCAAGACAATCAAAGCCGCGCTGGGCATGTCGGCCGCCGATGTGATCCATGAACTCAACCCCAAAATCAGGGGCTGGGCCAACTATCATCGGCACGTGGTGAGTAAACGCACGTACGTCCGCGTTGATCACGAAATCTTCTCTAGTCTATGGCGATGGGCACGACGAAGACACCCGAACAAGAACACGGGCTGGCGCAAGCAGAAGTACTTTGCGCTGCATCGTGGTCAGGACTGGTCCTTCTTCGGTGAAACGTGTGATGACGAGGGGCAGCCCAGTCAAGTTTGGCTGCGCCACGCCCGTAGCACACCCATCAAGCGACACGTTAAAGTCAAAGGTGACGCGAACCCCTACGACCCTGCCTATGAAACCTACTTCGAACACCGCGAAGGCACCCATATGCAGGCAACGTTTCGGGGTACTCGTACCCTTCGTTTTCTCTGGCATGAACAGAGCGGGCTCTGCACTGTGTGCAATACAAAAATCACTCGGATCACGGGCTGGCGCCTTCACCACTGCGTTCCCCGCGTGATGGGTGGTTCGCCCAGCGCCGAAAACCGCGTTCTACTTCATCCGGAGTGCCATGACAGGGTTCACAACCAGCGCATTTCTGTCTCGAAACCGCGTCTCCCCGAAAGAGGCGTTCGAAGGGCTTGAGCTGTGTGAGGGGAAACTCTCATGCACAGTTCTTAGAGGGCTGGACGGGAGCAATCCCGTCCGGCTACTCGGTTC
>CAVUGT010000030.1:0-32250 GCA_963741105.1 Terriglobia bacterium | reverse complement strand
GGCTACCTTCCTGAACCTTCAAAGCGTGTTCTTCCATCGCAAAACAAAACGTCCCAGACTCGTTGAGTCGTGGGACGTTCGTCGAACAAGCCCTCCCCCGAAAGATTGTTCAACAGCATCCTACCGTGAGGGAGGTGGTATGAGAATAGCCCGAACGGGCTAGGGGCACACTTTAGTTTGCCACGACTTTTGCTATTTCTTTGGTAACCAGTGCGGTGGTTACTTCAGTCAAACACCTTGTTGGCAATACGATGCGGCCCTCATGATTTTGCAGGTTCCGGCTGTTCTGCGGTCGCGACTTCATCAATCATCACAACCCGGCTCAAATTTTTGGGATTGTCCGGGTCGAGTCCCTTCTTGAGTCCGGTGTAGAGACCGGTCAGCTGGCCGGCAAAAAGGTACGACGTCAGGCGCGCCAGTTCGGGCAGATCGAAATCGAGTTCGATTAGAAGATCTGACGCGGCTCGCGCCCGCTCGTCCGCCCGATTCGTAACCGTCAAGGTCGTCCCTCCCAGACCTTTGATCTCTTGCAGCACCTCGCACTCGGCGTCGTAACCCTGCTCCGACAGCAGGAAAATTATCAGAGTCTCGGGCCCGACAATCGATTTGGGCCCGTGACGAAATTCAAGAGTGTGAAAACTCTGTCCGTAAGACACCGACATCTCCGTGACCTTGAGCGCAGTCTCACAAGCCAGTCCGTAGAACGGTCCCTGGCCCAGGCAGACATAATCAGCAAATAGTTGCGCGCCAACGAAATCGCGAACCGGCAGATGCAGGCGGTCCAGCGCCAGTTGCGCCAACTCGGGTATCTTGCCGAACGATTTCAAAAGGGTGGTGTCGTCTGCCTCGCAGGCTGCCAGATATTGCAGCCCCAGCAACATGGATGTGAACGACCGCGTCATCACTGTGCTTTGCTCGTCGCAGGGAAGTAGGGGCAGAGTTGCCGTGGCGGTCTTTTCCAGCGGTTGATTCGGCGTGCCAGTTACGGCCAGGACGCGGATGTTTTTCTCGCGCTCAAGTAGTTGCGCAGCTCGTACCGCCTCGGATGTCTGGCCCGACCGGGAGATGACCACGGCTGCGACGTTGTCTGCGCCAGCCAGCACGATTTCAGGGAAGAGTAATAATTCGGAAGCCGCAATCGCGCGTGCCCGCATTCCGGTGATCCGGCTCCACGACGAAGCTGCTGCAAGTGCGATGTAGTAGCTCGAGCCACATCCGATGAACAGCCATTCGCTGGCGGAATGAAAGGGCTTTCGGATCTGCGCCAGCGATCCTTCGCGTTCCAGGCCTTCCACACAACGCCCCCAAAACTCTGGTTGGGAAAGGATTTCAGTCAGGGAATGGACCCCGTTAAAACTTGACGGAGTAGACGGCTGAGCCTTGCGATGGTCAGACAAGCGTCACCTCAATCCCCATCTTTTTGAGCGCCTTCAGATCGGACTTGGGGATGCCGTGGTCCGTGATCACTTCCTGCAAAGCCGTCGGTGGCACAATCAAGGACAAGCTGCGCCGTCCGAATTTGCTCGAATCGCACACCGCCACGGTCCGCTTCGCGACCTCAACCATGACCCGGTTTGCCTTTGCTTCCAGAAGATTTGGAGTACTTAGTCCGTATTGCACGTCGAAGCCGTCCACGCCCAGAAAGAGAATGTCGGCATTCAGCCCGCGCAGAGTCTCCTCGGCAATCGGACCCACCAGAGAGAACGAGTTCTTGCGCAGCGTTCCTCCGGTCAGGATCACCTCTACGGGTGCTCCCGTGAGGTCGGCAGCAATATTCAACGCATTCGTGATAATCGTAATGTTATGAAAGTTCCGCAACATGCGCGCAATGGCCGTGGTGGTAGTGCCTGAGTCGAGGATCACAACCTGGCCTTCCTTCACCTGGGCCGCGGCGGACGCAGCAATGTGAAGTTTCTCCTTGCGATGCAGCTTTTCTTTTTCCCTTAGCGTGGGATCTTCCAGCGCCCCTTCGCGGGCCGGTAGTGCGCCTCCGTGGGTGCGATGCACCAGTCCGTGGGCGTGCAGGATTTCGAGATCTTTCCGGATCGTGACCTGGGATGTATCGAATTTCCGGGCCATGTCCGTGACCAGCACACGGCCGTCCCGCTCCAGAATTTCGATGATGGCACGCCGGCGTTCTTCGTTGAGCACGTTTCGTCCCAAAACAGGGCTTATGATTCCGCTTTCTTTTTATATCGTTTGCTTTCGTTTGTCCAGTTTTAAAGCGAATGGCGGGGCCGGCAAGGGGAAATACGAAGCGACGGGATAAGGTGACGCAGACGGCTGCCGGCTAACAATCTACGTCTCAGGCGAACAATGTAATTGTGCGCTCAGCGTATTTACTCATTAATTTCCGTCGATGAACCAACCTAAGAAGAGTTGAATATCTTAACACCGCCAAAACAACGGAGGAGTCGCATCTTCCGACCCGCAAGGATCAGTATTTTCGGCTCTTGGGGATGGACTTCGACCTCAGAAATTCAGTACTTCCTTCTTCAGCAGGCGAAGTTTGGTGAGGGCAATATCAATTTCCGTACGTTGTTGGGGATCGTAGGGGTCGTCAAGAGATTCTCGACCGTTGAGCAGGGCCGCTTCAGCGATCTCTACCTTTTTGAAAAGAAGTTTATGATCAGTTTCCCGCAAGGCCGATTCGTACTCGACCTGCCACTGCGGCAAACGCCTTACCGGGAACGAGCTGGGAGTTTCAGGGGCTGCCATAATCTCTCTCTGCCGAAGCTCGCGCAGATGATGAACTTAACCTGTAATGGTAAGAACGGAAACGTAAGGCGTCTGCCCGGTGGCGCACACGGATTTGTACGCTATCGACCGAGCGTAAGATTGAGGAACTGCGAGGAACAGCTTTCTTCGAACGGACCTCGGGCTGGAAGTCATCCTGAGAACTGGGTCCCGACAGACCTCTACCTACGGCTCACCTTGGTGGCCGTTGATTTGGCGGGTACGAACCACTAGAATGTCGAGGTTTCGCAGCGCCGGTGGAGTGATCGGCCGGACATCATCCAGTTCGAGGGAATATGAGACTTCGGAGAAGATTCGCGCCCATCAAGAGCCTTGCACTCGTCGCACTTATCGCTACCACCATCATCGCCGGTAACAGTCCGGCAGCGGGTCAGGACGCTCCGAACGGCGCCACCGTCTTCAAGTCGAAATGCGTCACTTGTCACGGAGCGGATGGCTCCGGCACGGCAGTGGGCAAGAGTTTGAAGGTGGCCGACCTCCGGTCTGATGAAGTCCAGAAAAAACCTGACGCTGAACTGATCCAATCGGTCTCCGATGGAAAAGGCAACATGCCAGGTTTCAAAGGAAATCTTACCGACGACGAAATCCACGCTGCCATAACTTTCGTTCGTACCCTGGCCGCCAAAAAGAAATAGTGCAATTTTCCAACCTTGCTTGTAGCGGGCCGGCCGGACTGTGCTGGCCTCCCGTCTTTTCTCGCCTCGAAATAGACGCCCCATCGAAGGCCGATTGAGTTCCGCTATACTTTGACTCGAAAGCGACTCAGGAGCTTCTATGAAACGAAAGCTTGTCGTCGCCTCACTGTTGCTTCTTGCACCCTTTCTGGCGGTCGCACAGGATTCCTCGAAGATCATTGCCATGGAGAACCTGTGGAATCGCGCTGAATTGAATAATGACGCCCCTGCCGTCAGGCTGCTGCTGGCCGAGGATTTCGTGATGACGGTGGCCGAGGGCACCCTGTACAACAAAGCCCAGATGGTCGCCTCGGTGGCCGACAAGTCTTATCGTCCCGACGTGCTTCAGTCCAGCGACATGGTGGTTCACTACTACGGAAACACGGCGGTGGTGACTGGCGCCTATTACGAAAAGGGAAGCGACAAAGGCAAGCCGTGGGAACGCCGTGGCCGGTTCACCGATACGTGGATGAACCTTGAAGGAAGATGGCAATGCATTGCCAGCCATTTCAGCGTCAAGGCGAAATGAACTTTGCCCGTCCGAATCACGAACGAGAACGCCGGCTGAATGGCGCAATCGCGTAGTTGAGTTGCACCAGAACGATGAACGCAATGCTCCAGTAAGTACTAAAGATACAAAGCAGGGCACCGGCAGCATAAAGCGCTTGGCCCACCACGATGCGCCGTTTGATCGCGACCGGAATTTCCAGCGGCAGGTCGTCCTTGACCAACCCCGTTCCCATCGCACAAACCCAACTGAAATAAAGCGTGCTCCCCAACAGCAGGATGTTCACCCAATACGCGACCAGCGCGGTGCGATACTCCGGAAATTCGGCCAGAAGTGTGGTCGAAAACGGCGTGATCGAAACCATGAACAGAAAGAGGATGTGAATCCACGAAAGACTGCGGTCAGAGCGGGTAAGGTGATTGAGTTGGGTCTGCTGCCCGATCCAGAAAATTCCCAGTGTCATAAAGCTCATCATGTACATGAGCAGCCGGGGCGAAAGCGCGACTAGGCCGTGCCACAGGTCGTGCTCGCTATGCACTGCCTCCATCACCGGAACCCGAAGGTCGAGTACCAGCAAGGTCATCGCAACCGCAAACACGCCATCGCTCAGGGCCGCCAACCGTTCCACACTCTGGCCCGCAACTTGATTGTAGGAAACCGGCATTCTATGTTGCCCACATCCTGGTCGCCCACGCCGTCAGTGCGCCGAAAAGCAATCCGGTCCCCAGAACCCCTGCATAAGAATGCAATCCGAAGGCGTCGGGAAGGCTTATCAACAATCCTACGATTGCGCCCGCCAGGATCGGATGCACGGGAAGAGTAACCGTCGCAGCCAAGACTCCGATCGCGAAGCGGCTGGAGAAAGCTTGCAAAAGCATCGTCCTGGTCATGTCAGGATGTTTCCCGAAAACCGTCATCAGAACGTCGACGAGGCCGAAGGCGACGCCGCACAATAATCCAATCCAAAGCCGATTCATGGCAAGGTTTGTACACCAGGGAAGAAGAAGCCGCAAGTTTGCCATGGACTTATGTGGTCTGTGCGGTCGATGTTGTCTGGTGTGGTGGCGGGCGACTCGCCCGCAGCTTTTTGCCTTCGCTTAAAATAAAGCTGAATGGCCAAAACCGCTCAATACTGGATCGACAAACTCAACCTCATCGCTCATCCCGAGGGTGGATTCTATTGCGAAACCTACCGTTCGAAACTTTCGATCGCGAAAGAGGCACTCCCGCCGGAGTTCTCCGGTGCGCGCCTGGTTTCGACCGCAATCTATTTTCTGCTGGAGGGAGACAACTTCTCCGCTTTCCATCGTCTGCGGTCTGATGAGCTATGGCATTTTCATGCCGGCAGCACAATCACGGTGCACGTAATCGATCCGGACGGCAGCTATTCCGAGATCCATTTGGGCGGCGATCCGGAGGCAGGCGAAGTTTTCCAGGCGGTGGTCAAGGCAAATTGCTGGTTCGCATCCCAAGTCCGGGGCCCTAACTCGTTCGCTCTTGCCGGATGCACGGTGTCGCCCGGCTTCGATTTCGCGGACTTTGAACTGGGGAAGCGTTCGGAACTGGTCAAGCTCTATCCGCAACATCGAAAGCTGATCGAGCAATTGACGCGAAGCCGAGCTTCAATCTGAGGATTTATTCCGGCCAGATTCCAGCAGCCGTGCGGGAAAGGATCTGCTGCCGCGTGTCTTCGCTCAGAGGGAGAGCCATAAAATCGTCCAGGTTTTTCTTGATATCCGGGACGCCCGGGCCCGGCCAGTCAGTGCCGAAGAGGGTCTTCGCGGCGATTTCGTCCAGACGCGGAAAGTATTTCAACAACGTTTTCGGCGGTATGCCGCTGATGTCCAGATAGACGTTGGGATGCCGGCGCAGCAGAAAGAATGCTGTGTCCATCCAGAGTGGCCGGCCGCCATGTGCCATCAGTATCTTTAACCGCGGAAAATCAACCGCGACGTCATCGATGTAGATTGGGTCCCCATATTTGTTGCGGGCACCGTGGAAAATGGATGTGCCGGTGTGGAACATCACGGGAACGCCGTTGGCCTCGGCTGCCCGATAAATAATCTCCAGTTCCTTCACTCCATTCAGATAGTCGTTCGGAAACAATAACTGATGAGGGGGGTGGATCTTAATCATGCGGATATTCAGCCGGAGAATCTGCTCGACATCCGCCATGATGTTCGGCGACTGCCGGGGATGCAGACCTCCACATGAGATGAGCCGCCTCGAATCTGCCCTGGTATAGTCCGCCACCCACTGATTGACTCCGGAGCCGAATCCAATTACTTCCGGTGCAACGTAGTTGATCAAGACTGCCCGATCGATGCCAGCCGCGTCCAGATACTTCAGGAAGGATGTCGGCGACTCGCAGAAGTCAGCAATCTGATCAAAGTTGGGCTGCTTCTCTTTCAGCAGCGCCAGCGCCTCGGGCTTGAACATCTCCAGAGGCTGGATGTGAATATGGCAGTCGGTGACCATGAGCTGTCAAGCAAGGTAGAACCTTATCCAACGACGGCCATCGATTGCAACTCTAAAACTTCGATGGCGTCTAGCGGCTTCTTGGGTGGAAGTCATTTTGCGGCGCATTCCAAGGGATGCCGCTCCCGTAGCATGTGGCGCGGCTGCACGATTCCGAAGCCTAGTAGTGCTTCACGCCAGATCCTTGGCGATGCTCAGGGTGACGCCAGACGCGGACACCTCACTGCTCGAAGCTGCGCCAGTGGCGTCCGTCACGTTCCATCAAGTCTTCAGCGTCTTTGGGCCCCCATGTGCCGGATGCGTAGTTAGGAAAATTGCGCGGCGGCAGAGCCTTCCAGAGATCCAGCATCGGACTCACAACGCTCCAGCCTGCTTCCACCATATCGGCCCGTTGGAACAGCGTGGCGTCGCCCACCATGCAATCGTGCAGGAGGCGTTCGTAGCCCGTGCTGGGCTGCTTCCCAAAGTAATCGGAATATTCAAAATCCATATCGACGGTTCCCAACCGCATGATCGGTCCCGGCGTCTTGGCGGCAAAACGCAGCGCGATGCCTTCCTCTGGCTGGATATGCAAGACCAGTTGATTGGGCATGAGCTTGTCCACTTCCGTATCGCGGAAGAGCACAAAAGGCGCTCGCCGGAACTGGATCACGATGTAAGTGCTGCGCGATGCCAGGCGCTTTCCCGTGCGCAGATAGAATGGAACGCCCGCCCAGCGCCAGTTGTCCACTTGCAGCTTTACCGCGACGAAAGTCTCGGTACGTGAATCCGGCGGTACGCCAGGTTCCGATCGATAGGCCGGAACATGCTGGCCCGCAATTTCTCCCTCGCCATATTGGCCGCGCACCGTCCGCGTCAGCACGTCTTCGGAGCTGAGAGGTTGTATTGCGTGCAATATCTTGGCCTGTTCGTCGCGCACCGCGTCCGCCTGAAACGAAATGGGCGGCTCCATCGCGGTCAGGCTGATGAGCTGCATGATGTGGTTGGGTACCATGTCACGCAGGGCTCCCGCAGTATCGTAGTACCCGCCGCGCTGTTCGACGCCGACGGTTTCACCGACGGAAATCTGCACGTGATCGATATAGCGCCGGTTCCAGATCGGTTCAAAGATTCCATTGGCAAAGCGGAAGGCCAGAATATTCTGGACTGTTTCCTTGCCCAGATAATGATCGATACGGTAAATCTGCTTTTCGTCCACTTCCTTCAGCAGTTGCTGGTTCAGGGCCCGCGCCGAATCCAGATCGCGACCAAACGGCTTTTCGACAATCACGCGACGCCACTGATGATTTTCCTCTTTCATCAAGCCAGCCGCGGACAGTTTCTGCACAATGGGGCCGAAAAAATCAGGCGCAGTAGCGAGGTAGTAGAAATAATTTCCGTGAGTGGAGTAATCGGTATCCACTGTTTGCAGCATTTGCTTCAACTGGTCATAAGTGCTCTGGTCTGCAAATTCGCCCGTGATATAGAACACATGCCGCTGAAACCACTCCTGCAGATCGGCATCGACCGGGCCGTCCAAAAATCCCTTTAGGTCCTGCGCCAGCTTGGTGCGAAATTCGTCAGTGGACATTGGGTTCCGCGCTATGCCAATCACTGCAAATTCGCGGGACAGCAGCTTATATTTCGCCAGATTGTAGAGCGATGGAATCAACTTACGGCGAGTGAGATCGCCGGCCGCGCCAAAAATCACCATCACGCACGGATCGCCACACCGTCCGACCCGTTCTGCTTCAACCACCGTTGCCGCCTGCGACATGTTTTGCACTCCCTCGTCCGGCGAGTGTAACAAGTCTGCGCGACGTTTTGGTTTCCTGTGTCGATACCAGCGATGGCGAAGCCACTGGCCGCAGTCGTGTTGGCCGTGGAGGCGCGCAAGCCTGCGAAGAACCTGCCGCTGACAATTAAGTGGCGGCGACTGCCGCCGCGTTGATCCGCACCTTCACTTTCAACGGTTCTCCCAGCTTTACAAAACCGTCGAGCCAGTTTCGCGCGTCAGCGTCTCCGCGTTCGGCTCGAACACTTACATCCCCGGCGACTTCTCGCATCATGCGGTAGTAAGTGTTCTGTGCCTCCCACAGCCGTACCTGGAAAGGCAGACTAAGGACAAGTCCAATCGTGTCTTGCAAGCGCTGCAGCAGGCCCGGTTCCATGGGATTGGCCACGAATCGAGCAAACAGCCGCTCAATGGTGCGTCGCAGAGCAAACTCGAGGGTTACGGCGTCCGGTGTGACGCCGGTACGCTGTATTTCATCCAGAATTTCCCGAGACTTCTTCAGGTCCACTTCTTCCGCGGAAAATGCATCCAGCAGATCTGAGTTCAAGGTGAAGTCGACAGCCAAACGGAAGCGCCTGGGTAGCGGCACAGCCAGATCAGTCACAAAGCGGATAAGGTGCGCATGCTCGTCATGGAAATTTCGATACATGGCTCGCGCTTCGTTCGTGGCCTCCTCCAGAATGATCCCGAGTATCTTTCTTTGCTCGTCGCGGAAGAGGTATCGAAGCGTGTAAGTGCCGGTTCCAAAGTTCTTTTCCACCAGTCGAACCAGTTCCGCGAGGTCGCCGCTCGCCAGCGCCTTTTCAAGTTCCTGGTCCAGTACCTGGTATGCGTCGTCCCCTTGGAACTGCCGCACTCCTCCAATTACGCTATGGTCCGCGAGATGTAGCACGCCGAAAGTGATCTGGTCCGAGGCCCATGTGATTTCAGAGGTGATTTTGGCCTGCCCCGCCGCCACCCGCAACTTTCCCTGCCGCGACGTACTGTAGTCCTTCCGCTCCACGTCATAACAGTAGATGCGGGTGTTCGTTCCGTACTCTTCGAAAAGAGAACTGACCGCGTAGTGTGCGCCAACTTTTTCCAGGTCCACCATCGCAGGCTGCACGTAACGCTCGTAAATCGATCGGCCATCGCCCTGTTCCGGGATGTTGCTCTTGGCCTGAGACAGTAGTTCCAAAAAAGGTGTCGACACATCTTCGGTGAATAGTTGCCGGGCCAGTTGCAACGCTCGGCCCGCATACTGGATCACCTGGACGGTTTCTATTCCGGAAACTTCGTCAAAGAACCATCCACAACTTGTGTACATCAGCATCAGGTAGCGCTGCAGTTCAAGCAGCTTCAGCCCGTTGATGATTTCTTCCTCCGACAGTTCACGCTTGGCCTGTTCGGTCATGAAGCGGATTACGTTCTCGCGAGAGCGGTCGAGAATCACGTCGATGTAAGCGTCCCGCGTTTGCCAGGGATTCTCGAACAGCTTCTTGGCCTCAGCCTCGTAACGCGGGGCGACGGTATCGCGCAGCCAGTCGAATGCCTGCCGCAACGGCGCTCTCCACTGCTGGTTCCAGTCGCCATGGCCTCCGGAGTTGCAACCGCAGTCGCTGCGCCAGCGTTCGACCCCGTGGGCACAACTCCATGAAGTATTACCGATGATCTTCGCCTCCTGCGTTGGCGGATGCTTCTCCAGATATTCAGCGTAGTTAGTCAGCCGCGCCACCTGGCTGGTTTCAATGTCGTTTAATGCGAACGCCAGGGCCATGTCGCCGTAGGCGCGGTGATGTCCGTAAGTCTCACCGTCTGTGGCGATGTGAACCAGTTGTGGCCACGTACGCGCATCCGAGAAAGCGCCCAGAAGGCGCTCAGAAAATCGGCGGCCGTCAGCCAGCAGGTTTTCAAACGCAATCGCGCGTGAGATCGGACCATCGTAGAAGAAGACGTTGATCGCTTTGCCCGACGGCACGCGAACCGCATAGGCCATGGAAGGATCGACTCTGCCGCCATCCACTTTGCGCCACGCCCGGCCGCCCAGCGGTCTGACCTGTCCCGCCTGATATGGAGAGAGAATCGTAAATTTGATACCCAGGTCTGCGAGGACGTCCAGCGTCTGTAAATCTGCGGCCGTCTCCGGCAACCACATGCCCTCCGGATGTCGTCCAAATCGCTTTTCGAAATCGCGAATGCCCCAAAGAATTTGTGTGTACTTGTCCTGGCGCGTGGCCAGTGGAAGGATCGTGTGGTTGTAAGCTTGCGCCACCGCCGAGCCGTGCCCAGAGAAAAGTTTCTGGCTCTCACGGTCAGCCGTCAGAATCGCTTCATACACCGACGGACTCTTCTGCTCCATCCAGGAAAGCAGGGTCGGGCCAAAGTTGAAGCTGATCTTGGAATAATTGTTGACAATCTGCAGGATGCGGCCATCGCCATCCAGAATTCGCGAAGCGCTGTTGGGGGCGTAACACTCCGCCGTGACGCGTTCGTTCCAGTCGTGATACGGATAAGCGGAATCCTGATATTCCACTGCTTCCAGCCACGCGTTTTCCCGCGGCGGCTGGTAGAAGTGGGCATGAATACATACGTACCGTTCCATCGAGTCTCCCATATTGTCGCCTCAATACGCGCGCGACGAGGAGCGAGTAGGGCAATCCGGATTAGATAGTGTCGCCGATCCGGCACGAACAACCGCATCGACGGACATAGCATCTGTGAAGGTTCGTTTTGCTGTTCGTGGCCAATAGGTTATCAGCAAAGTGCCGCACGTTGCGCAATCAAGCCGCTGCTTTGATGCTGCATATCGGTTTCGAGTTCCGCATGGCCGGGACTATCTGTTTATACTGCTTTCGGGTGCACGCTGCGGAATCGCGACTCAGTGGCCGCACTATTGGGGCACAGTGTGCTCGCATTCCCTGTAGTTCCATCTACGACCGAGGCGATTGAGTGAACAGCCGAGCTTCTCTTGAACCCGCGTACGTCCCCTGTTCAACTTATCGTCTTCAGCTCAATCTGCGTTTTACCTTCGCCCAGGCCGCTGGCGTAGTTGCCTATCTGCATGACCTGGGAATCACCGACTGCTACACGTCTCCGTTTCTGATGGCGCATCCCGGCAGCATGCACGGATACGACGTCACCGATCACACTCGCTTCAATCCCGAAATCGGTTCAGAGGAGCAATTCACCGTCTTCGCCCAAAGTTTGCAGAAGGTGGGTATGGGCCTGGTCGTGGATGTGGTTCCCAATCACATGTGCATCACTCATCCCTCCAACCTGTGGTGGTGGGATGTGCTGGAAAATGGTCCCGGCTCCGACTATTCCCGCCATTTCGATATTGATTGGAACCCTCCCAAGGCTGAACTGGCTAACAAAGTCCTGCTGCCTTTTCTGCCCGACCAGTTCGGATCGGTGCTGGAGAGCCAATCGATCCGCGCCTTATATGACGGTGGCGGATTCGCCCTGGACTCATCAGGCACCCACTTTCCCCTGGCTCCGCGGTCCTGGACACCATTGTTGGAACGAATTCTGGTGAAGGCCAAAGAACGGCTGACCGATACCGATGGTCACGTGCTGGAACTGGAGAGCATCATCACCGCAATCTCTCATCTTCCGATGCGCGAAGACACTGACCTCGCCAAAGTTCGGGAACGTCAACGGGAAAAAGAAGTGATCCGCCGCCGACTGGCCGCGCTGGTCGAGGACAGCGATGTCATCAAGATATGTCTGAAGGAAGTGCTGACCATCATCAACGGCACCAAGGGAGACCCGCACAGCTTTGACGCGCTGGAAAAAGTGTTGGATGACCAGGCCTACCGCTTGAGTTTCTGGCGTGTCGCCTCGGACGAGATCAACTATCGCCGTTTTTTCGACATCAACGATCTGGCTGCCATCCGGGTGGAGAACCCGGAGGTGTTTGCGAACGTCCATCGCATCCCGTTCGAGCTCATACAAAAGTCGCTGGTGTCAGGAATCCGAATCGATCACCCCGACGGCCTGTTCGACCCTCTCCGCTATTTCGAAGACCTCCAGGCTCAGGCGCCCCTGCCCGGCCCAGCCTCTGCAAATGGCTCAGCCAATGGCCGCCGGCGAATCTACCTGGCCGCGGAAAAGATTCTTGTCGGCAGCGAAGAACTGCGCCCCGGATGGGCAATCGAAGGAACCACGGGCTATGGTTTCCTGAATCTGCTAAACGGGCTATTTGTAGACTCGTCAAAAGCGCGTTTTTTCCAACGTCAATATCGAAAGTTTACGGGATGGTCGCAGAGTTATTCGGACTTGATCTACGAGAGCAAGCGCCTGGTTATGCAGGTGTCGATGTCGAGCGAACTCAACGTGCTGTCCCGCCGCCTCGACCGTATTTCCGAGCAGCATCGCCGCTCGCGGGACTTCACACTTGAGAGTCTGCGCGACGCACTGCGTGAAGTCATCGCCTGTTTCCCGGTCTACAGGACATACATTCGTACCGACACGAAGCATCCCGACGAACAGGACGAACGTTACATACGCAGCGCCATCAAGGCGGCCAAGCGTCGCAATCCCGCTATCAGTGGATCAGTTTTCGATTTCATCCAGGATTTGCTGCTGCTGAAAGATCCGGACAGCCTCAGCGACGCCGACCGTGCCGAACGCCGCTTGTTCGTCATGCGCTTCCAACAGCTCACCGGCCCGGTCATGGCGAAGGGTCTCGAAGATACGGCGTTCTATCGCTACTGTCCTCTGCTGTCGCTCAATGAAGTGGGCGGATCGCCCGACAAATTCGGTGTTGCGCTCACGGATTTCCACGCGAAAAACCTCTCCCGCCGCCAGTCCTGGCGTAACGCCATGCTGGCCAGTTCGACGCACGACACCAAGAGAAGCGAAGACGTCCGGGCGCGCATCAATGTGCTTTCGGAAATTCCCGCGGAGTGGTATCGCGCCGTGCGCTCTTGGCAGCTCCTGAATGAGCAGAAGAAAATTCAGGTAGCCGGCGAGAACGTACCCAGCGCGAACGAAGAATACTTCCTGTACCAGACTCTGCTTGGCGCCTGGCCCCTCGGGACGATGGACAACGCCGGGTACGCTGACTTTGCCGGCAGAATCCACACTTATATGGAGAAGGCGCTGCGTGAGGCCAAGGTCAATACCAGCTGGATCAATCCGAATACGGAATACGAAGCCGCGTTCCACAGTTTTCTCGATGCCATTCTCGACCGTACCACCGGAAAACCTTTCCTCGATCAGTTCGCTCCGTTCCAGGCGAGAATCGCGCGCGCCGGTATTTACAACTCGCTTTCGCAGACACTCATAAAGATCGCAGCGCCGGGCCTGCCCGACTTCTACCAGGGAACCGAAGTCTGGAACTTCAGTCTTGCCGATCCCGACAACCGGCGCCGTGTCGACTACAACCGGCTTCAGAAGTTACTGGCAGGACTTCACGCCGCAGAGTCGGAGGAACCCGAGCGCCTCGTGGACCGGTTGCTGGCCGACCCTGAGGATGGCAGTCTGAAGCTTTACGTCACCCGCAGTACGCTGCGCTTTCGCCGGGAGCATCGCTCGCTGTTTGCCAAGGGCAGTTACTTGCCTTTGCGCATCTCCGGGGAGAAGAGCAAACACGGAATCGCGTTTGCGCGCTCTTTTCGCGGGACCACGGTTCTGATTCTGGCTGGACGATTCTTCGCCCAACTGGATGCGCAGACTCGCACCCCGGTCGGCGCCGAAACTTGGAGTGACGCAGAAGTCGTTTTGCGTAAGCGACTTCCCACGGGTACTTATCGCGATGTATTTACCGGAAAAACAATCTCGCCGGTTCAGCGGAATGGCGACTTCGTTCTCCCAATCTCCGAAGCGTTCGCGCATCTGCCCATAGCCATACTGGTGAATATCGAGAGCAACAATGAGGCTCCCGCCGATGTCGAGTAGCGCGGTTGACCAGAGATGGGCACTTCGGTTTGGGGCACGACCTCTCGACGATAAGTCAGTGGAGTTCCGGGTATGGGCGCCGAATTTAACCAGCCTGGATGTCCGCATTCTGCGTGAGGATGACCAAACACGCACGATTCCAATGACGGGTTCTGCCGACGGAGAGTTTGTCGTTACGGTCTCCAACGTCGCTGAGGGCACGGACTATTTCTACGTCCTCGATGGCCAGCGGGAACGTCCCGATCCCGTTTCGCGGTGGCTACCGCGCGGCGTACACGGCCCGACTCGTATCGTGAATCCAGAGTCATTTCACTGGTCGGATCAAACGTGGCAAGGGACCCCGCTGAAGGATTTCATCATCTACGAATTGCATCCGGGCACGTTTACCAGTGAGGGCACGTTTGAAAGCGCAATTGCCCGCCTACCTTATCTCCGTGACCTCGGTATCACTGCGATCGAAATCATGCCGGTAGCAGAGGTTCCGGGAAATCGAAACTGGGGATACGACGGCGCCAGCCTCTATGCGCCCCAGTCCACGTATGGCGGTCCCACAGGACTCAAGAAATTGGTCGACGCCTGCCACGAGCGCGGACTCGCGGTGGTGCTCGACGTCGTTTACAACCATCTAGGCCCGGAAGGGAATTATCTCCCCGAGTTTGCTCCCTGCTTTACCGATGCTCATCACACCCCCTGGGGGAAAGCGATCAACTTTGACGGGCCGCAGAGCGACGGCATCCGCCGTTTCTTCATCGACAATGCCTTGTACTGGCTCACCGAATACCACGTGGACGCGCTTCGCCTCGACGCCATTCACGGCATTTACGACTTCGGCGCCCGGCACTTTCTGGACGGACTGTCGGAGGCGTTTCAAAGTCAGGCCAGACGGCTGAATCGGAAGGCCTGGCTGATCGCCGAGAGCGACCTCGATGATGTCCGCATCATCAATCCACGTGCCCAGGGAGGCTACGCACTCGATGCGCAATGGCACGACGACTTTCATCACGCGCTTTATTCTTTTTTAACCGAAGAGCGCGAGGGTTTTTTGATCGATTTCGGCAGCCTCGCGGACCTGTCGAAATCGATACGCGACGGATTTGTCTTCGACTGGAAATACTCGCGTTATCGTCAGCGCCATCATGGCAGCTCTTCGAAGAACCGGCCGGGAGAACAATTCGTCGGCTTCATCCAGAATCACGATCAGATCGCCAACACCAGCCGAGGGAAGCGGCTTGCCAGCCTGGTATCCGAAGGACAGGTGAAGCTGGCCGCCGTCCTGACTATGTGCTCGCCCTTCCTGCCTTTGTTGTTCATGGGAGAAGAGTACGGCGAGACCGCGCCGTTTTTCTATTTCACCAGCTTTGAAGACGTTAATCTTGCGAATGCGGTGCGAGAGGGACGGAAAAGGGAACTGGGATCGCACTACTCCGAGACCGAATTCGCCGACCCTCAGGCTCTGACTACTTTCGAGCGATGCAAACTGGATTGGTCGAAGCCCGCAATCACTCCTCACTCCGGCATTCTGCGCCTCTATCGTGATCTGATTGCCCTGAGAAAGCGGCATCCCAGCCTGGGCAATTGCCGCAAAGACCTTACTGAGATTCGCACTGATGAGCAGGGCAAACATCTGGTGATGAAGCGCTCCGATCCGGAAGGCGAGAGTTCGATTCTGGTGCTCAATTTCTCAGCCGAAGCGCCAGAGCATTCCGGTCGGAAGCGACGTGCGCGAGTGGAGGCAGGCTTTATCCACAGGCGCGGACGAGTACAGCGCCCATCCGAAGCCTCTGTCGAAAATACGGCTCCGGGCTCCGACGTATTGCTGGCTGGATTTGAAGCGGCCATCTATATCCCTCGATGAGGTCCGCCAATGCGGAGTTTTCGCCCGTTGTCTCATCTGGCTCACCCTGACCGGAAGGGTGCCGAGGTAGCGCGCGATCAGCCATTGCATGTGATAAATTTGAAAAACAGGCCAAATAATCGCTGTTTTCTCACGCCGACGGGTTCGTGATCTACCTCGCCTGTCTTTAACCAACGGCCTGGAACTCAATGCTGGGAGGTCGGCACGACCAATGACGGGCGAAGGAAAGAGCTCCATCAATCCGGCCAACGCCCGCAGGGTCGTCATCGAGAACGTTCAGCCGCAAGTCGATTGCGGACGCTTTCCCATCAAACGGGTCATCGGTGATCGCGTAACCGTCACGGCCGACATCTTCGTCGACGGCCACGATATTTTGTACGCCGTGCTGCGACACAGGTCCGCGTCTCAAGCAGGCTGGGATGAAGTCCCGATGGAAGCACTCCCCAACGATGTTTGGCACGGAGAGTTTACCGTCGGTAGTGAGGGTCGCCATCTCTACACCCTGCAAGCCTGGATCGATCACTTTCAATCATGGACCCGCGATCTGGGAAAAAAGTTTGAAGCCGCTCAGGATCTGTCTGTTGACATCCTGACCGGCGTTCAACTGATCGAAGCCGCCGCAGCCCGGGCGAGCGGCAAGGACAAGTCTGTCCTGACAGCCGCAGCTGCGGAGATACGAAAGCTGGCCGCGACCGATATGCCGAAGGCGGTCGAGAAATCCGCAAGCCCGGACCTTAAAGCTCTGATGGTCCGTAACACGGATCGCCGCCGAGCCACGACCTACAGCAGGGAACTCGCGGTGATCGTCGATCGCGAAAAGGCCCGCTTCAGCGCCTGGTACGAAATGTTTCCGCGGTCTTCTTCTCCGCAACCCGGACGGCCCGGCACACTGCAAGACTGTGCCAAGCGGTTGGATTACGTGGCCGGCATGGGTTTCGACGTTGTCTACCTTCCACCCATTCATCCCATTGGCCGCGTGAATCGCAAGGGCAAGAATAACGCCGAGCGTGCCCTGCCGGACGATGTTGGTAGTCCGTGGGCGATCGGCGCCTCGGAAGGTGGACACAAAGCCATCGATTCAAAGTTGGGAACGCTGGCAGATTTCAAGCAGTTCGTTTCGCGTGCCAACAACTTAGGGCTCGAAGTAGCACTCGACTTGGCCTACCAGTGCGCGCCCGACCATCCGTATGTACAGGAACATAAGGACTGGTTTCGCATCCGTCCCGATGGTACCGTGCAGTACGCCGAGAATCCGCCGAAGAAATATCAGGACATCTATCCCCTCGATTTCGAGACCGAAAAGAGCAATGAGCTCTGGGAAGAACTAAAGAGTGTCGTTCTTTATTGGATCGATCAAGGCGTCCGCATCTTTCGGGTCGACAATCCCCACACCAAGCCTTTCGATTTCTGGGAGTGGATGATCACCGACATCAAGAGTCGATATCCCGACGTCCTGTTTCTCGCAGAAGCATTCACTCGGCCCAGGCCCATGTACGAGCTAGCCAAGCTGGGATTCACCCAGTCCTACACATATTTTTCCTGGCGCAATACCAAGCGCGAGCTCACTGAATACTTTGAGGAACTGACGCAGACCGATGTCCGCGAATTTTTCCGTCCGAGTCTGTGGCCCAACACTCCCGACATCCTGACCGACTATTTGCAGCATGGCGGACGCCCAGCCTTCATGATCCGCCTGGTGCTGGCTGCGACTCTGGGCGCCAACTACGGAATCTACGGACCCGCGTTCGAACTCGGTGAAAATCTTGCGGTGCGTGAGGGGAGCGAAGAGTATCTCGATTCGGAGAAGTATCAAATCCGCAACTGGGATCTGGATAATCCCGCCAGCCTGTCAGGCTTGATCACGACCGTGAACAAGA
This sequence comes from Terriglobia bacterium, assembly GCA_963741105.1. Lineage (GTDB taxonomy): Bacteria > Acidobacteriota > Terriglobia > Terriglobales > Acidobacteriaceae > JAIQFF01. Next base: position 14,447 of record CAVUGT010000030.1, on the reverse strand, counting down.
TCCGCCGCGAAAATCCGGCATTGCACGGCGATCTAAGCCTGCAATTTCATCCGGTGGACAACGAACAGATCATCGCCTACAGCAAAATGACCGACGACCTTCTGAATATCATCGTCGTGGTCGTGAACCTGGATCCGGAACGCACTCAGGCTGGCATGATCGATCTGCCTCTGGATGTGCTTCACCTTGACCCGCGGCAGCCCTACCAGATGCACGATCTGCTGACTGATACGAAATATGTCTGGCGGGGTTCGCGCAACTATGTCGAACTGAATCCTCAGCGCCTGCCCGCGCATGTCTTTTGTATCCGGCGCCGCGTGCGTACGGAAAACGGTGTCGATTACTTTGCCTAAGAAGTAACACAGGAGAGAAAAAGCTTTGCCCACGCCTCAGGACCAGTTCTGGTACAAGGACGCAATCATCTACCAGGTCCACGTCCGCACGTTCTTTGATGCCAACGGCGATGGCATCGGCGACTTCCGCGGCCTGGCCCAGAAGCTCGATCACCTTCAGGAGTTGGGTGTCAACGCCGTCTGGCTGATGCCGTTCTTTCCCTCGCCGCTGCGCGATGACGGCTACGACATCGCCGACTACTTTTCTGTTCATTCCAGCTACGGCAACCTCGACGACTTCAAGGCCTTTCTACAGGCCGCCCACGACCGCGGAATTCGTGTGATTGTGGAACTGGTTCTGAACCACACTTCCGACCAGCATCCCTGGTTCCAGGAGTCGCGCAAGTCGCGAGACAATCCCAAGCGCGATTGGTATGTCTGGAGCGATACGGACACCAAGTATAAGGGTGTCCGCATTATTTTTGTCGATACCGAACTGTCAAACTGGGCCTGGGACCCGGTTTCCAAGGAGTACTACTGGCACCGCTTCTTCAGTCATCAGCCCGATCTCAATTACGACAACCCCGCGGTCCGCGAAGAGATGTGGGGCGTGATGAAGTTCTGGGCAGAGATGGGAGTCGACGGCTTTCGCCTGGATGCGGTCCCGTACCTGGTCGAGCGCGAAGGCACGTCGTGCGAGAACCTGCCCGAGACACATGCCGTCCTGAAAGAACTGCGTTCCAAGCTGGACAAGTATTATCCCGGCAAAATGCTGCTGGCCGAAGCCAACCAGTGGCCCACCGATCTTCGCGCCTACTTCGGGGAGGGCGACGAGTTTCACATGGCCTTCCACTTTCCGCTGATGCCCCGAATGTTCATGGGTTTGAAGCTGGAAGATCGCAAGCCCATCACCGAAATACTCAAGCAGACGCCACAGATTCCCTCGTCCTGTCAGTGGTGCCTCTTTCTGCGCAATCATGACGAGCTGACGCTCGAGATGGTCACCGATATCGAACGCGACTACATGTACGACCAGTACGCGTACGACAAACACATGCGCATCAACGTGGGGATCCGTCGCCGCCTGGCGCCCCTGCTGGACAACGATCGCCGCCGCATCGAGTTGATGAACGGGCTGCTGATGTCGCTTCCTGGTACGCCGATTGTTTATTACGGGGATGAAATCGGCATGGGAGACAATGTTTATCTGGGAGATCGCAATGGCGTACGCACTCCCATGCAGTGGAATGGTGGCTGGAACGCCGGATTTTCGACAGCCGATCCCGAGAGTCTCTATTCTCCGCTGGTGCTGAATCCGGTCTATGGCTACCAGGCAGTCAACGTCGAGTCGCAAAAGCGTTTTGATCACTCCCTGCTCAGCTGGATGAAGCGTATCGTCAAAGTGCGCAAAGCCAACCCGGTGTTTGGACGAGGGTCGATCGAATTTCTCTATCCGGCGAACCACCGGATTCTGGCTTACGTGCGGCAACTGGAGAAAGAGTCCATTCTGGTAGTGAACAATCTTTCCAGCACGGCACAGGCGGTGGAACTCGATCTCAGCCGATTCAAGGGAAATATCCCGATCGAGATGTTTGGCAGAAATATTTTCCCCCGGGTCGGTGATCTGCCCTATCTGCTGACCCTGGGACCTTATCAGTTCTACTGGTTCCGCTTGCGTAAGATTTAGGCTGCACGAATTTTCTAACGGAGGCAGGATTTGGCCGAGGAAAGCATTCTCACGGATGAGTTTCTTCGCCAGCTGATTGACGTCGGCGAGGCGGATGTTCTTGTAGGTGTGCCCACCTACAACAACGCCGCTACCGTCGGTCAGGTGGTGCAAGCCATTCGTGCCGGCCTGCTGAAATATTTCCCCCGGGAGCGCGCGGTAATCGTCAACGCCGACGGAGGGTCGCGCGACAGCACTCCGGAACTGGTTCGGGGCGCTTCCATCAACGACCTGCAGCACTCCACCGATCTGAACGCCCTGCGCACTCTGCACAGTATCAGTGCCGAATATGCCGGAGGGCCGGCAACCGGCACCGCTTTGCGCACCATCCTAGCCTCGGCTGAGCTTCTGCGGGTTTCGGCTTGCGCCGTGGTTTCGCCCGAATCTACCACCATCGAACCGGAGTGGATCGAGCGCCTGCTCAGGCCGGTCTACAAGGGCAATTACGATTTTGTGACACCGCTCTATCGCCGCCACAAGTTTGACGGATTGCTGATGAGCAACCTGGTGTATCCCATGACTCGTGCTTTCTACGGTAAGCGTGTTCGTGAGCCTTATGCGGCGGAGTTTAGTTTTTCCGGACAACTGGCCAGTCATTTTCTGGCGCAGGAAATATGGGTCCACGAGGTCGGTCAAACCGGCACGGAAATCGCTCTCACTATCTCCGCCATTACCGGAGGCTTCCGTCTGGCGCAATCTTTTCTTGGCGACAAGCCCCGTGCGGACGCCCGTTCCGCCGATTTGGTCGACGCCATGCGACAGACCGTCGGCGCGATGTTCTGGTCGCTTGAACCCAATGTCTCGCTCTGGAGCGCCAAAGGCGAGTCGCAGCCAATTCCTACCCTATGCGAGGGTCAGGAAGTCACACTGGAACCCCTGCGTATAAACCGCAAGCGACTCTTTGACATGTTTCGTTCCGGCGTCGCCGAATTGAAACCGGTGCTCGAATCGATTCTTTCTCCCGCCACGTTGGGCGAACTGCAAGGGATTGCCGCTCTCGACGAAGATAACTTCGCTTACGGAGACGAACTCTGGGCCCGTACCGTCTATGAATTTGCTGCCTCGTATCACAAGGCTGTCATCAGCCGGGACCACGTGGTTCAGGCCCTGGCCCCTCTCTATCGCGGAAGAGCATTTACGTTTCTGGTCGAAAACCGCGAGGCTTCGGCCGACCAAGTGGAACAGAACATCGAAAACTTTTGCCTGACGTGTGAACGTCTAAAGCCGTCCCTGCTCGAAATGTGGAACGGAAGGAAGTGAGGGCATCATGCGGGACATGATTGTGAACGAATTGACCCAGGCCACACAGGAACTGGTGCGCGAATTTGCGCGCTTCCTGCCGCGCCTGCTGGTGATGCTGATCGTGGTGCTCGTCGGCTGGTTGATCGCCTACCTTGTAAAGTCGATTCTGCGCAGCTTTTTGCGTCTCATCAAGTTCGACAAGCTTTCGGAAGGCGCCGGAGCCACGCAATTGCTCAACAAAGCGGCGCTGCCATCCTCCACCGAACTGGTCAGCCGCTTCGCCTTCTGGACCGCATGGCTGGGCTTCGTTCTTCTGGGAGTGAGCGCGCTCGGCATTCTCGGAATGCAGGAATACGTGACTCGCTTTTTCGTCTTCCTGCCCCGCCTGCTGGTTGCTCTTATCTTTCTGTTCATCGGACTGCTTGCTGCCAGCTTTTTCTCTCGCGCCGCGCTGTTGTGGGCAGTCAACACCGACATGCCCTCGCCCCGTCTGCTGAGTTCTGCCGCCCGGGTGCTCATCACCGTCTTCACCGCATCGGCTGTATTTGAAGAACTTGGCTTGGCCGATTCCACCATGCTTCTGGCCTTTGCCATCGTGCTGGGCGCGGTGATGCTAGGCCTGGCCATTGCCTTCGGTATCGGCGGCCAGGACTTGGCAAGAAGATTTCTCGAAGCCCGCTTCGCCAAGGAGAAGAAGGAAGGAAAAGAACGCGAAGACGAACTTTCTCCGCTCTAATCGGAGTTATAGAAAATTGACCTTCGCGTAGGTTTGGGAAGGGCACGACTTCAGTCGTGCCCCAAGGAATCGAGAAGCCAGCGCTTTAGCGCCTGAGGTTTGCTTTCCGGTCTCTCGCCGCTGAGTCCGACAGATATTTCCTCCTGATCTCGCAATCACCATGTCCACCTATTCATCTCCGGACAAATCGTTCATGGAGTTTCTGCAGACCCACCTTCCTTCGGCTCTGCCGGAGTTTCTTCTGCAGCAACGCTGGTTCGGGGGCAAAGCGCGTGCCATTCAATCCGTCCAAGTCTCGGACATCGTGCCCTTCGACAGCCTCAGCTCTTATCTGATTCTTGCCAAGATTGACTACGCCGAGGGTTCCGCGGAAACCTACGCGATTCCGTTGATCCGTGCTCCAAGGGAGACCGAGCCTCCGGTCCTCGCAATCCAGTCCAAGAACGGCACTGAAGAAATCTTCCTTAAGAACGCCCTCATCGACGAGCGATTTCTGACCCGACTCCTCGAAGCAATCGCCAAAAACGTCTCCTTGCCCGGAACCAAAGGCCAAATACGCTGCATCTCTACACCCGCTTTGCCAGCCTTGTGGCAGCCGTCTCAGGGACCGCTAAAGCCCTCAATCATGCGAGCTGAACAAAGCAATAGCTCCGTGGCCTACGAAAACCGTCTGGTGCTGAAACTATTTCGTCGCGTCGCAGAAGGTCTCAATCCCGATCTGGAGATCGGTTCATTCCTGACCGAAAAAACTTCATTTCGCAACGTGCCCGCGCTTGCAGGTTATATCGAATACTGGAGTGAAACGGGCGCCAGGACGTCGCTGGGCATACTCCAGGGCTATGTCGCGAACCAAGGCGATGCCTGGCAATTAACGCTGAAAGCGCTCGCGGATTACTACGGGAAGGCGCTTCAACGGCCCAGTCTCGGGGCGGATGAAATGCCTTCTGTGCCTCTCCTCAGCCTGTGCCGAAATGCGATCCCGGATAAAGCAAGACAGCGAATCGGAACCTATCTCGACTCGGCGGCGTTGCTGGGTCGAAGGACTGCGGAGCTTCATCTGGCGCTGGCGTCTGCGACGGAAGACCCCAATTTCACGCCCGAACCATTCTCCGAAGCCGACCGTCAAGCTTTCGTGAACTCGGCGGGCCAACTTCTGACCGCTAACTTCGATCTGCTACGTCGCCTCAAAGAGGAAATGCCCGACCACGCTCGGAACGAGGCTGAAAGAGTTCTCAAACTGGAGGAAACCGCTCGCCGCCGCTTCCAACTCTCTGCTGGACTCAAGAGTTCTGCCATGGTGACCCGTATCCATGGCGACTATCATCTCGGTCAGGTCCTTTTCACTGGCAGCGACTTCGTCATCATTGATTTTGAAGGTGAGCCGGCACGGCCGCTCGCGGAACGCCGCAAGAAACGCTCGCCGCTACAGGACGTTGCCGGAATGCTGCGATCATTTCACTACGCCGCATACGCACCGCTGTTGCAGGACGATGGAAGGAACCCGTCCCCGGAAGAAATGCAGATACTGGGGGCGTGGGCTCAATACTGGCAAAAGTGGGTGTCAGCAACTTTTCTGAAAACGTATCTGGAAGTCGCGGGAAATGCGATCTTTATCCCGAGGGGAAGAGAAGAGCTGGCACTGCTGCTGGACGCTTATCTCCTGGACAAAGCCGTCTACGAACTCGGGTACGAACTCAACAACCGTCCGACCTGGGTTCGCATCCCCGTGGATGGCATCTCGCAACTGCTCCATCCCGATCCACAACTCTAGAGGGTGCCCCGTCCAAGCTCCGCTTGGGCGGGTTTCTTCATTCGTCAAAAACAACGTGTCATCCCGACCGGAGAAAAATCATCCGCGAAGCGGATGATCTTTAGGAGTGGAGGGACCTTGTGTTTGGTGATCTTCGATAGTCCCGGCCAAGAAAAATCCTCGCCCAAGCGAAAATTGGACGGGGCACCCTCAAGAGTTTCTACCCTTACGCCGGACCAGTCTTTGCTTTCCCGAACGCTTTCTGAATCAGCGTATACCGCGCCGCGCCCATAATCCCGCAGTCGTCATTCAGCACGACTTTTACTGGCATGTCCTCAAGCAATCCACGCATGCGGCCTTTGCTCAGAAACGCCTCCATGAACGCCGGATCCTGCATCAGGGCGAGGTTTCGCGCCGCAATAATGCCGCAAATGAAAATCCCTCCAGTCGACATGAAGATCAAAGCGCAGTCCCCGGTCTTGGCTCCGTACAATCCCACAAATATCGAAAAAGTTTGCTCGCAAATCGGAGCTTTCTTTTCATGCGCCATTTGAGAGATCAGCGCCGGAGCATCGTGAGTTTTCTCCATCTGTTCTTTCAGCCACGATGGCTCTTCGGCCCTCTTACTGTCGCGAAGGAAGTCGTAAATATTCTTGATGCCGGGCCCGGAAAGAATTCGCTCGCTGCTCGCGTGACCATGCTTTTTCAGAATGTATCGGAGCAGTTCGACTTCGACTTCGTTCCGGGGAGCGAAATCCGTGTGCCCACCTTCGCAGGCAAAAGGATGATGCCGGAAGCCATCCCAATAAAGGCCCGCCACGCCCAGACCGGTTCGGGCCGAGATGACCGCGCGATTTCCCTCCGCGTGCTCCGAGCCTTCGCGCAGTGTTACCAGGTCTTTGGAATCCAGAGCATCCACGCCGTACGCATAGGCTTCGAGATCATTGAGCAAGCCTACCGACTTCAGCTTGAGCTGTGCCGCCAACTCTTGTGAGTCGATGGTCCAGGGAAGATTTGAAATTTTGCTCTTTCCGCCCCGTACCGGGCCCGCCACTCCAAAACACGCGCTGTGTACGGGAATACCTTCGGTCTTGATAAAGTCTGCGACCAGTTCCGCCAGGCCGCCATGCTCCTGGCTGGGATAAGTCTTCTCCACCACGCATTTCAGTTTGCTGCCTTCCGTTTCGAAGGCCGCCAGCCGCGTGCGAGTTCCACCAATGTCGCCTGCGAGAATCATGGTTCGATTGTCCTCCACTGCCGGCCGTCGCGGGCCAGCAACTCGTCCGAGTCCGCCGGTCCCCATGTGCCCGACGGATAGTTAGGAAAGCGGCGCGGCGGCAGGGCCTGCCACACATCCAGAATCGGATCCACGATGGTCCAGCCCGCTTCCACCATATCGGCGCGCTGGAACAGGGTCGCGTCCCCGATCATGCAGTCATATAGGAGAACTTCGTACCCGGTGTACGCGTCCTCGCCAAAATATTTCGTGTACTCAAAACTCATGTCCACTGATCCCACGCGCAGCACCGGCCCAGGAATCTTGGCTCCGAAACTCAGCGAGATGCCTTCCACCGGCTGTATCTGCATCACCAGTTGGTTGGTGTGCTTGTGCGTCGGAGCGTTGCGGAAAATTTCGAACGGCGTGCGCTTGAACTGGATCGTGATCTCCGTGTGCCGTTGTGCCAGCCGTTTGCCAGTGCGGATATAGAAGGGAACACCCGCCCATCGCCAGTTGTCGACGTTCAGCTTTAACGCCAGAAAAGTCTCGGTCTTCGATTCCGGAGCTACCCCGGGTTCGGTGCGGTAAGCCACGACTCGCTCCCCTCCAATCACGCCTTCGCCATACTGCCCGCGCACACTCGAATGCAACACATCTTCCGCGTCCAGTGGCTGCACCGCCCGCAGAATCTTGGCCTGCTCATTGCGGACAGCATCTGCCTGAAACGAAACCGGGGGCTCCATGGCAGTCAGGCTGAGCAGTTGCATGATGTGGTTGGGGACCATGTCTCGCAGCGTGCCCGCCGTATCAAAGTATCCGCCGCGTAGTTCCACGCCGACCGTCTCCGCATTCGTGATTTGGACGTGGTCGATGTAGCGACGATTCCAGATAGGCTCGAAGATGGCGTTGTCGAAGCGAAACACCATGATGTTCTGGACCGTCTCCTTGCCCAGGTAATGATCGATGCGGTAAATCTGGTTTTCCGCCAACACAGCCTTCACGTCGCGGTTCAAGGCCTTCGCCGAGTCGAGATCGTGTCCGAAGGGCTTTTCGATCACCACCCGCCGCCAGCTTCCGTCTTTCTGTTCGGATAGTGCGGCCTTACCCAGTTGTTGAACGATGAGAGCAAAAAACTTAGGCGCTGTGGCCAGGTAGAAGAGGTAATTGGCCTGGGTGCCGTATTCCTTGTCCACCGCAGCCAGTTGCGTAGCAAGCGTCGCATAAGTCGCGGGATCGCCGAATTCACCGCGTTGGTAGAACAGACGCTCCGTAAACCATTTCCAGTCGTCGGTGTCCTTGTCCCCGGGTGGCATGAAGCTCGTAACCTGGTCCCGAAATTGATCGCGGCTCAAATCGTCAAAAGCGACGCCCACGACGGCAAAATTCCTGGGCAATAGCTTGGCTCTTACCAGGTTGAAGAGCGCGGGCACCAGCTTGCGCTTGGTGAGGTCTCCGGAAGCTCCGAAGAGCACCATGACGCACGGACCAGCAGCCTTGCCAATCTGTTCGTTTTCTTGCTGTCCACTGACTGCGGCTACGGTCGCCATGTGTCTTGAAGGTTCCGGATGGTCGATTGGGGTGGTTGCTCTGAGGGCATTGTAGGACAGCGCACTGCCATATTCATAATTATGGGACCGTCGCTCTACCGACCCCCGGACGAAGGTCCAACCTACGTTATCGATTTGACGCTTGTCCGGTATAATCCGAGTTCGGTTTGGGCATCCGTGTGGCAAAAGAGGTGGAATGAGAGTTCGGCCCGGCGTTGAACTGGCAGGCCTTAGTGATGTTGGCTGCCAGCGCGAAAATAACGAGGACCGCTATTCCTACTGGGAACCGGCCGACGACTCGCAGTTTCCGGCGAAGGGACGGTTGGCCATTGTCGCAGACGGCATGGGCGGATACGAAGGTGGTCAGGAAGCCAGCCGTATCGCGGTCGAGGTCATCGAAGAGGTCTATGCCAACGCTGGCGCCGGAGACCCTCGCACCTGGCTTCTGCAAGGCTTTCAGGTCGCTCACCATCGCATCCAGGAATATGCCGAAAAGTACTCCGACCTTCACGGGATGGGGACCACTTGTACGGCAATGGCCCTGCTCGACCATCTACTCTATTTTGCCCATGTAGGCGACAGCCGTTTGTACCTGGTGCGTGGTTCCACAATCTCCCGCCTCACTCAGGATCACTCCTACGTCAGCCGCCTGGTTCAAAACGGCGTCCTTCGCGCCGAAGAGGCTGAGTCTCATCCTCAGCGCCACATCCTTACTGCTGCCCTGGGAGCGGGCAACAGCGTCACTCCCGATGCTCCGCCCCAACCGGTCTCCCTTGAAGCAGGCGACGTGCTGGTGCTCTGCACTGACGGCCTGTGGGGCCTTCTCACCGAAGGCGAGATCCAGTCCGCAGTCGCCGGGAAAACCGCCGCTGAAATCTGCGACACCCTGGTCGAGACAGCAAAGAGCCGCGGCGGCCCAGACAACATCACCGTCCAGGTCCTTCGAATCAATTAATCCTGACTTGAGGGCAGCTCGCTCAGTCCCGGTTCCTCTGTGTCCTCCGCGGTTAATGGTCTTCCGCGGTCGTCCACTGTCCACAAACCCTATCAACGCGATAGGGTTTTATGCCACTATGGAGCCGTATGAAGATCTCCCAAAAAGGCCTCTACGCCCTCCAGGCCATGATGATGCTGGCGCGCCATTACAACCAGGGCGCCATCCGCATCCGCGACATAGCGTATGAAGAGGTCCTCCCGGAAAAATTTCTGGAACTGATTCTCCTCGAATTGAAAAACGCCCGCATCGTCGAAAGCGTGCGCGGCGCCAAAGGCGGATATCAGCTTCGCCGTCCACCCGCTGACATTCCACTCAGCGAGATCATCCGATTGATTGACGGCCCACTGGCCCCATTCGGCGACGCCGAACAGCTTCGTTCTCTCATCGATCGCGATGTCGAGCATCGTGCCCTCTACCAGGTATTTCTCGATGTCCGCGATGCGGCGGCCAAGATACTGGAACACACCACTCTCGCCGACATCCTGAACCCGAAGCTCCGGAAGGCTGGCAAGGGCAAGAAGAAGGCCGATGCAAAACTCTTACCCATGGCGGCTGCCGGGAATCCCCGCCGCATTAAAGAAGACTGAGTTTCTTCGCCGCATCATTACTCGCCGGATCCGCAACGTTGAGTCCACGACTTGCGTAAAACCTTCCTTTTGGTGTTAAATACAAGTCATCTTATAGAGATTGTAGGGATAAGAATTGTTACTGCCCCTCCGAACGCTTCAAATGTTCCCGTTGCAACCACGGCACTCTCGTGCCTGTCGGTCGCTGTGTCAGCCCTCCTCGGGCTGTTGTTGTTGTAGCTAGCTAAGCGCTCCACCTCGCGCGATTTCCCATAACAGTCGAGAAGAGTTCTGAACTCGTATCTGGCTATGTTTCAACCCCAGGTACCGGCAGATCTCTAAGCAGGACAAAACGAAGACAAAACTATTCCATCAAAGGGAGAAACAATGAAACGGTTCTTGTGGCTCAGCGCACTGTTCAGCTCGTTCGTTCTAATAGTCGGCAGCGCGGGGGCGCAAACCAGCGCAAGCCCTAAAAACGCTGCCCCCAAGCCCGCTCCGAAGAAATCCGCAGCTCCGGCACGCGTGACCGCCAAAGAAGTACAGGAACTTCGCGATGCCCTGGCTGCACAGCAGAAGCAGGCAGAAGAGCAGCGCCAGCAACTCGACCAGGTCAGGTCCCAGTTGCAGCAATTGATCGACGCCACTCAGCAAGCCAATGCGTCGGCGCAAAAAGTGCAAGGCAGCGCCGAGCAGGCGCAAGCCACGGCAGCGCAAGCTCAGCAATCCGCCGCCGAAGCCCAACACCAGGCTGACAAGGCTTACAGCAGTTCAGCCGAAGCGAAGGCCGCTCTCGCCGTCGTGGACAAGCAGACCAAGGACGAAGACAAGAAGGTCAGCACGCTGCAGGACGTCCTCGGACGCTTTCGCTTCAACGGCGATATCCGCGTCAGGGGTGAGAGTTTCTTTCAGGACGGTGTGGCTGACCGCAACCGCGGCCGTGTCCGGGTTCGCTTCGGCGTCGACGGCAAGTTGAACGAAGACTTCGTCGGTGGCCTCGCCCTGGCCACCGGTTCGCTGGGCGATCCCACGACCACAAACGAAACGTTCACCAACTTCTTCGATCGCAAAACCATCGGTCTGGACAAGGGCTACATCACCTACAACCCGATTGCCCACAAATGGCTGTCCCTCACCGGCGGCAAGTTCGCCTACGCCTGGAACCGTACCCAGGTCACCGGCGATCCGGACATCAATCCCGAAGGTTTCAACGAAAAGTTTTCCTGGGACTTGAGTACGCCGGTGGTGAAGAACTTCACCGTCAATTTCATGCAGTTGCTGTTTAACGAAGCTTCAGCGGGCACCGACTCGTACTCGCTGGGCGGACAGGTATCGGCGAAGTTGCAGCTCGGCCGTCTCACCACGACCCCGACTTTCATGGCCATCAAGTGGAACAACCCGGACTCCATCCTGCAAGCCAGCGCATTCGCGGTGCAGGCAACCACCACAACCGGTGGCTTACAGGTTCCGGGAGAAGGCCCAGGTTGCGGCAAGGGTTCCGGCCTTCCCACAGTTCCGCCGTGCGCCTTCTCCGCCAACGGGATGACCAATGCCACCTATAACGATCCCAGCGGCAAGCCCCATTTCTATTCTCAATTCCTCTACGCCGACTTCATCCTGAACAACCAGATCAAGACCGGCTGGGATCGCCTGCCCATCAACGCGCTGCTCGAGTATGAAAATAACCTGGACGCGAAGGACCACCCGCTCAATCCGACCGGCGGTGTCCTGACCAGCCTGGGCAAGCAGTCGCACACCTACCTGGCTGACGTCAGCATCGGTCAAACCAAAAACAAGAATGACATCCAGGTCGGCTACGCCTGGCTGCGTGAAGAGCAGGACGCAGCCATCGCGTCCTTCGCCGAAAGCGATCAGCGCGCTCCCACCAACATTCTGCAGAACCGCTGGTACGCTCTGTGGAAACTACGGGCCAACACCGTCGCCAGCTACACCTTCTGGTACGGACGCACTCTGAACAGCAATCTGCAGCACGCCATCCTGGCCACCGGAACCACGGCCGGCCAGCAGGAGCCGTACCTGAAGCGCATGCAGTTCGACCTGATTTACTCGTTCTGAAAAACGAGTAGTTGAGATGTTCTACAATCAAACCGTCGGCTGGCTCTTGTGCGGCCGGCGGTTTTGATTTTGCGTCGCACCCTGCCTGAACGCGTCAAGAATTCAGGATTTCAAGGAGCACAAATTGGCCGTTCTAGTGGTTGGAGGAGCCGGATACATCGGTAGTCACGCCGCGCTCGCGCTGAAGCGCCGCGGTTACGAACCCATCATCTACGACAATCTGGGGATGGGGCACGCCGAACTTGCCGAGAGCTTCGAACTGATCGTCGGTGACATCGCCGACACAGCCAAACTGGCCCCGATCCTGCGCAGAGTGGATGCCGTCATGCACTTTGCCGCCCACGCTTTCGTAGGCGAATCGGTGGTAAATCCCAGAAAATATTTTCAAAACAACGTGCTCGACGGGATTTCACTACTGAACGCGGTCCTCGACTCCAAAGTCCGCAAATTCATTTTCTCCTCCAGTTGCGCCGTCTACGGCATCCCGGCCAAAGTCCCGATGAACGAGACTTTTCCGCGTGTCCCGGTAAACCCGTATGGCGTCACAAAATTGATTTTCGAGCAGGCTCTCGAGGCGTACGGCCCGGCCTACGGCCTGGGATACATGAATCTTCGTTACTTCAACGCCGCCGGCGCGGACGAATCCGGAACCATCGGCGAAATGCATAGCCCCGAAACTCACCTGATCCCGTCGGCCTTCGAAGCCATTCGCGGACAGCGTCCAGCACTCGACATTTTCGGAGACAAATACCCCACCCCCGACGGCACCTGCGTACGAGATTACATTCACGTCAGCGACCTGGCCGAGGCGCACGTGCTTGCCCTCGAATACTTGTCGGGAGGAACTTCGCAGGCCGTCAATCTGGGAACCGGTCGTGGTTATTCAGTGAAGGAGATTCTTTCCTCCATCAAGCGCGTCACGGGACGCGAGGTCCCGAGTCGCATGGCGCCTCCTCGACCGGGAGATCCTGCCGAACTCGTAGCCGATCCGAGCCGCGCCGAGAAGCTTCTGAATTGGAAAGCAAAGCGATCGTTAGATGAAATTGTTTCCACTGCATGGAAATGGGCGGAACGAATGCAAGCTGCCACAAGTAGGGAAATCGCTGGAAAAGCAAAGCGCTATCGACCCAGCATCCGGAGGCAGAGGGGACGCTACGATAGCGCTGCCTGTAATTGGCCCGAACTGGCAAGAGTCTAGGCCGTCGACTGCACCATTCCTAGTGCATTGTCGGATACCTCAGGACTTGGATGAAGGCAATCCGCCTCTGCTTTTCGCGCGAGATTTGAGCTCTTTAGCCGCATTTGTTAATGCAGTTTCTAAGCATTCCAGGTGTCTCTCCTCCGTTAGATAACTGATCACCATCATTCTTAGCACGCTTCGACCGCGCACCTTCGTCTCCGAGATCCAGCGGCTGCCGTCACGTGTGACTTCTTCCACGATGCGGTCATGATCAGCCGAGAGTTCCTGCGGGTTGCCGCCCGATGCCTTGAGCCGAAAAGTGATGATCGGCAACATCGGCGGTACAGCCAATTCGAAGTCTTCGGAAGTCGTTACCCAGTGAGCAAAGCTGTTCGAGAGGTCAAGCTGGCGATGAATCAGTTCTTCATAACCTTGACGGCCGTGCACCCGCAGAGTCAGCCAGACTTTTAGCGAGTTCATGCGTCGCGTCCATTGCGTGCTGATACGCGAGTTGTCCGGTAACTGCGCCCCCACGGCTTTCGGCATGTACGGCGCGGCCACGGAGAATGCGCGTTCCAGAATTTCCGGATGGCTGGTCAGGATCAGTCCGGCGGCAAAAGGCATGGCCATCCACTTGTGCGGATCCGCGGTAAGCGAATCTGCCCGCTCGATTCCCCCCACCAGATTGCGATGCTGGTCGTGGAGAATATGGCCACTGCTCCGTAAGCACCATCCACGTGTAACCACAGCTCATGTCGCCTGCATATGTTTGATATCGCCATCAAATCATCTACCGTTCCCGAATTCGTCGTCCCAGCCGTGGCGACCACGCAAAAGGGTTTCCGTCTCCCTGCCGCAAGATCTTGAACGATGGCCTGCTCCAGCATCCCGGGATCGAGTTGGGCGGCATCGTTCACGGCGATCCGGCGCAGCGCCTTGCGACCTATTCCCAGCAGTCCGGCAGACTTGTCGAGCGAATGATGCGACTCCGCCGATGCGTAGATGACCGGCTGACCCCCTATTGCGGCCACACCCTCCTCGACGGACTGAGGAAATTTTGCCGCCAGGGCCAAAGC
>CAVUGT010000029.1:0-105739 GCA_963741105.1 Terriglobia bacterium | reverse complement strand
CAACCGCGAGATCAAGGCGATGCTGCTAGCTCAGGGACACTCTCCGGCAAATAAGTGAACACCTCAAGCTCAAGCTCTCTTTGCCATCGCCCGCTCGTAGCGGGAAATCACGTCCCTTCGCAATTTCGCTGCCTTGATACGATTCAGGGATGCGGTAGGCAAACGGCGGCAATTCTCAATCGTGGATTGCAAACTGGCAAGAAAGGTCTTGCAGGAATCACAACCGTCGAGGTGTTTCTCCAGTTCCTCGCACAAGGAGTCATCGATCTGTTCATCTAGGTAGTTCGAAAGCTCAGCGAACATTGCCTTGCACCGGGGAGGTCTGGAAGGCTCTGTGGCCGCAACTCGCGACCTGACAGCCTCGATCTTCCCGCGGGGGCGCGACTTCCCCATCTTCATCAATTCTTTCCGCACAAACAGCCTCGCACGATGCAGACGAACCCGAACAGTTCCTGAATGGAGTCCTGTGATCTCCGCTACTTCTTCGTCTGTCAGGCCCTCCATATCACGCAAGACTAGAACAATGCGATATTTCGGCGGCAGTCGGTGAACTGCCTCTCGTAGCCGGCCCGCCTCCTCGCTTCGGATGACGAACGCTTCAGGATTTACCCTGGGGTCACCACTCAATCGCTCTAGTTCCTGCCGATCAGGCATCAGTTCTTCCAGAGAAATATTTTCCTTTGGAGCGAACTTGCTTTTGCGCCGGCTCATTAAGCAACGATTCTTCGCAACCTTGTAGAGCCACACTGCGAGCGCCCGTGGACTGTCGAACTTGGGCAGATACGGAACAGACCGTACAAGCACATCTTGCGTAGTGTCTTCTGCGTCTTGGCGTTGACCGCAGACTTTCATGCTGAAAGAGAATATGGTGTTTTGGAGCAAGGCCAGGGCTTGTTCTAGTGCGTCGGCATCGCCACGCCGCAACAGGAGGACAGCCCGCTCAATCTCGGAGCGCATTCGGGTAAATGTAGCATGCCAACAGAATATGAGAGCGCACCTCCGCAGTTGCGCTGCCCTACATCCGTGACTCCGCTTCGGACAGGGGCCTCCATCATTCTCTGCGTGATCTTGGAGTTCCGAAACTGATCCAAATTTGGGGGAACAGCGCGATGCTGACTGACACTTCGAGCCGGGCAAGCTCGTCCGCTGGGCACCCAGGACACTGTCGGGACACCGATGGGCGCAAACTACGCACGACCTACAAGACCGAGCGAGGCCGATGTGGAAGGTAAGTGATTGAAACTAAAAAATATGGCGGAGAGGGAGGGATTCGAACCCTCGGTACCGGTATTAGCCAGTACAACGGTTTAGCAAACCGCCGCATTCGGCCACTCTGCCACCTCTCCGGCGTGCGGAGGTCCAGTTTACCACGCGATTCGAGAATGGCGTTACCGCTTCAATCGTAAGCATTTACGCTCTCTTCTTTCTCATTGAACCCAGGTACAGGAATACCCAACGGGGGTGCGTTCGGGTTGTGAATGCAATGAGGGACTCTAGTGAAAGCGACTCGACAAAGCGACGGTCGCGCAGAAAGCTAACGCTTTCAGTCAGCAGAGAAGATGGATGCCTGGTGCAAGCGGGCGTTTACACCAACTACGGGTCAATGAGTGTAGTGGCGATGTTACGCCAGCGGGCCTCTCCCGCAGCTGGTCCTCCGATTTCAATTCGCTCCTCACCCTGCCGTACGCATGGAACCGCTACTAGAACCGAGCGACACGTGTGCCGAGATCGTGGTGCCACGACCGGGTCCCGATTTGATGGAGAGGCCTCCCTTCACCAATTGCAGTCTCTCACGCATGCTGATGAGGCCCAACCCTCGACCACTTATGGCGTCTCGCCAGTCAAACCCTATTCCCGAATCGGTCACTGTCAGACGAATCTCCTCAGGCGTACCGCGCAGTTCCACCTTAAAGTGACGAACACCGCTGTGCTTCACCGCATTCTGCAGCGCTTCCTGTAAGACTCGGAACAAACTCAGCGAGACTTCCTTCGGAACGGTGCGCGGTATATCCGAATGGCTGAAGTCCACCTGTACCTGCTGCTGCTCCGACAACTCTTTGCAGAAGCTGTTAGCCGCCCCCACAATACCCAGGTATTCGAGCTTCGAGGAATGCAGGCGGTGGGACAGGGTCTGAGTGTCCTTCGCGAGCTCCGAGAGCCGCTGGCGGGCATCATGGATGTGATGATGGAGATCAACCGCTGCCTCGGGAAGATGTTGGTTCCATCGATCCAACTCGATCGCCAACAGCGCGAGTCGCTGAGTGATGTCGTCGTGGAGCTCCCGCGCGATCCTGGTACGCTCCTCTTCGTGGGCCTCAATTAACTTTCGGCCCATGCTGGCCAGCGACTCCTCCGCGAGCTTGCGATCAGTGACGTCGATACACGAGCCTATATACCCGGCAAAAGATTGGTCGGCGTTGAATCTCGGTACGCCTATATCCAAAAGCCAGCGAAATTCTCCATCATGTCGCCGGAGCCGGTACTCCATTTGGAAGGATTCCCGCCGATCGAACGCTTGGGTATAGACATCCATGCACGCCACTAAGTCTTCAGGGTGAACGCCCTCAGCCCAGCCGTTTCCAAGCTCCGCCTCAACAGGCCGGCCAGTAAACTCCAGCCACGGTTGATTGAAGTAGTTGCACAGCTTGTCGGTACCGCTCATCCAGATCAGCACGGGTGCCGTATTGGCGACCAGCCGGAACCGCCCTTCACTCTCTCGCAGCAAATCTTCGGCTCGCTTCCGTTCGGTGATATCCCGCGCGATCTTGGAAACGCCTACTATCCCACCCCAAGAAGCTCTTAGGGGGGATATGGTCAATGAGACATTGACCTTCTTCCCTCCTTTCGCGACACGGATAGTTTCATAGTGTTCAATGCGCTCACCAGCTCTCAAACGTTGCAGAATTCTATTCTCGTCATCCCGCAGTTCGGAGGGGATCAGGATGGTAATCGACTGTCCGAGCGCTTCTGCTTCGGTGTATCCGAAGATGTGCTGCGCGCCCGCGTTCCAGCTTGTAATGATTCCCTCGAGGGTCTTGGAGATGATCGCATCATCAGAGGATTCTACGATAGCAACGTGCCTGAATCGGGTCTCCTCCTCCTCTTTGCGTGCTGTGATATCAGCGATCACGCCGATCATCCGCAGCATTCTACCGT
Organism: Terriglobia bacterium; assembly: GCA_963741105.1. Taxonomy (GTDB): domain Bacteria; phylum Acidobacteriota; class Terriglobia; order Terriglobales; family Acidobacteriaceae; genus JAIQFF01. The sequence continues at coordinate 102,583 of CAVUGT010000029.1, read as the reverse complement.
CCTGGTCAAAGAAAGCTCGGCCGCTCTCTTCTACCCAAAGTGCCCTGCCGTCAAGACATAAACGCGGTAGGTAATTTGACAGTTAGGACTCTGAGGAGTCAGTTTCAAGAAGCTGGCCGCCAGTTGCTCGCGGTCGTCCGGGTGGACCCGAGCCATCAATTCCCTGCGAGTAGTTAGCGTCGGCTCATCCTTCCCAAGAATGTCAATGCACTCCGCTGACCGCACAACCTTGTCAGTGGAAATGTCCCACTCATACGCATACATCTTTCCGGCCTGAACTGCCAGACGTAATCGTTCCTTACTTTCGCGCAGAGCTTCCTCTGCCCGCTTACGCTCGGTGAGGTTAATTAATGTGACGAGATTGGTATCTCCCATCCGAGAAAGCTGCGCCTCAATATGGCGGGTTGAACCATCCTTGCACCTGACTGTTACCTCCATGGGTTCAATGTCAGTCCCATTCCTGATGGCCTTTTCCACCCGTGCTTGCCATTCAGTTGTGACTGCTTGTCTGTACGCATCATCCGGATATGCAAGAGGCCACCAGTGAGCCACATCAGGAACATCGTCCATTGTGTAACCAAACAGCGCTGTGAACCTGTCGTTCATCAACTCAACCTTTTGCTCCAACCCACGACTGACAATCATTGCGACACTGGAACTTTTCACCAATTGCCTGCTGTACTCCTCGCTCGCCTTTAGCTTCTCCTCCGCTTGCTTCCGCTCGGTAATGTCGAGATTGATGCCGATGACACGCGCAGCTTCCCCTTGTTCGTTCTTGAATACCTGCCATCTCCCGGCGAGCCAGTGCACCGTCCCATCGGGCCAGATCACGCGCCATTCGCCCTTTGCGGAGCCACTGAGGATCGATTCCGCAACCCATTGGTCAACTCGTGGGAAATCGTCCGGGTGAACCATTCTGGCGAATGCTTCTTGCGTCCCCGGAAAGCTGCCCCGCGGCAGTCCGTAAAGAACTTCCAACTCCGGCGTCCACCGGTTTACGCCGCTCTGAATGTTCCATTCAAATGTGCCGATCCCAGCGGCCTGCTGCGCCAATCGCAGTCGCTCTTCGCTTTCTCTAACTGTCTCCTCCACATGTTTGCGCTCTTCAACAAGGGCTGCCAGAAACATGAAAGGTGCTGCGGTGAATAGCAGGAACAGCTGAAGCGACAGCACGCTGTCGATTGGCCCTGATGCAGTGAAGGGACCGCGGCCGTGGACTGCGCCCCAAATCGATAGAACGCTGACTACAAACACTGAAATGCTAGTCCCCCCAGACCCGAAGCGAAAAGCGAACCACAACAGCAAAGGCACTAAGGGATAAAGTAGTGCCTGGGGAGTGCTCCTCCCAGGAAGCGACTAAAGTGGCGTATCCGAACAGAATCAATACAGCGGTTAGCGTCACTAGTTCCAGGTAGTAGAGGCGGGACTTGCGGCCTAAGCCAGATACCAAGTGGACCAAACCCCACACGGCAGGCGGCAAAGTGAAGAGCGCCAAGCCATCCGAAAGGAACCACATCCTCCAATGCAGCCAATAGTTCTCCGGTGTCGTAGCAAGGGCACCGATGAACGCTCCAGCGAATGGCGCGAGCAGCGCAGCAATCAGTGAATACTGGGCCAGAGACTTCGTGCTGTTGAGCCGAGGCACACTCTTGAAGAAATAGCGGACGCCGAAAGCCGCAATGATAACTTCGACCGCGTTGCCAAGCGTAAGCCAGAAACTAACTGCGATGGGCGCTCCGAGAACGTCGAAGGAGCCCTGACGACCGAATAGGCTGTGGTAGGAGTACTGGCCAGAGTCGGCGCGGCACTGCCAGCAACACTACAAGCACGACGGCGTTGGTCGGCCATAGAGGCGAGACATTGTGCGGAGGGACCGACATTCGCTGATCCCAGCTTCGTGGAAACGTAAGACAGGGCAGCTACCAGGACTACGAGGATCGCAGTGGGGACCGGGAAGACAGATTTCCTGTGCCCCGCGATAGGCGACTGTGGATAGAACTCATACGGACCTTCGGTCACGCAACAAATTCCAACCAACGGCGCACGGCTATATCGGAACGCTGCTCGCCCATGCTACGCCCAACGCCCGAGATGCCGACTGTCAGAACTAACAGTGTGAGACGGGTGTCGTTGACTCCGATCAGCCACACCGCATCGAAGCACGTTTGTCCGTAACATCCCATCCCGCTTGGAAAATCCGGGCCGCAATTAGGAAACTTGAAAAGCTTGTCCGACTGTTTGCACCCAACAATCCGCAGGTTCAGGGTGGCCCAACTCACCGGGCAAGGGGATGGGCGTCACAAAGAAGCGTCACTCGGCAGGGTAGTCTCAAGCATCCTATTGGAGGGCTTTATGTCCTGGGAATTCCCGAGGCTTTTGGTCGCTTTGATTGCGGCTCTTTGGGTTTACGCTTGCAGAAACCGAGTTGCGTCTACTAAGAGATCCCATGACTGATGAACTGCCTGCCCTGACGAACTGCCTCCACAGCAGGTAACAGGTCGGTTCCAGCGTGTTCCTTAATCACGTAGCCCCGTGCTCCCGAGTTAAAGGCCTCTTGCACCACATCAGCAGAGGATTCTTGGCTCACAAAGAGCAGTTTGCATTCGGGAAGACTTTTGAGGATTCGTCGAGCAGCTTCGATTCCATCCAGTGTAGGAAGGCCGATGTCGAGCAAAATTAGGTCCGGCTGCAATCGCTCCGCTTGCTGGGTGGCTTCCAGACCGTCTGATACTTCGCCAACAATTTGCAGTCCCGGCACATCCTGCAGGGCGGAACAGAGAAATCGTCGAAAGGGCTTAAAATCCTCCACAAGCAGGATGCGGAAAGAGGAGGCCATACTTCCTATCACAACAGAACTTCGCGACTCCAGATACTACTAAGGTACGAGGGACAGCGGAAAACTTTGCTAGTGGGTTGACTGTCGCTATTGCCAGATATTGAGCCGACTTCGTCATGCTCGCGAACAGCAGACGCTTCTTTGCACCCCATACCTCGTTCTTAAGAATTTCGTTCTTTCAATCCCGATTGCATATGACGCGAGATTTTGAATTTCCTATGCATCAGGTTCCCGACTTCTACGAATCCATCAAGGGTCAACCGAGCATCTTCAGCACTGCACCGGACCAGTTCATCGGCCGGTGTGGCATAAAGAATGACCCGAACCATGGGCAATGCGGCTGCCAGTGCCAAGGTGACGAGAGTTGGCTTATCGATCGGCACCAGTCCCATTTGTCTCACTACGGTGAAGCTGCTTCCGAGATCGACCAGGGACGACACGTCAGGGTTTCCCAGAATCTCTTCGTCCGGTCGCTCTTGGTCTTGAATCCGTTCTCTGGTGTGAGACCTCTGCCGCTGTTTGGCTCAACTTGGGTCACTGCGCTCGGCCCGGCCTATCTCAAGGACCGCGAAATCTGCTTTGTTGGAGGAACTGACACCCATCGCCGGCCGCGATGGATTCCTCGGGTCTATCGGACTCATATTGCACGTGACACGAAAGGTGCGATTGCGACCACGCCCGCCGCCTTTGGGGATGACGGGCTTCAGGCTGGCACTGGAGAGGTTAATCTACATCTATCGCATCCGCTGCCTCTTTGACCTTGTCCGTGTCTGGCACTAGGGTAATGGTCACCTTGTCGATCTGACCGGTGAATGGGAAGTGATCTTTCTGTTTGTAGTTCTTCGATACCGGCGTTCCGTTGTCCACACCGATATCAAAAGTCTCGCTGAGCGAGAAGCTTCCCGGCACTGTGTGGTCCAGCGTGCCTTCTGCCACTTTCTTGCCGTTTACATAAAGCTCTCCGGTGCCCTTCAACATTCCGGTTTTGATGAAGTTGAATTTCAGGTCAACCTTACCAGTGGGTAACGCGGGCGAGACTATCGCGTATCGGTTCACGTTGAGGTCGTTGTACTCGTAATGCAGTTTATGGTCGGCGACGAACAACGTATAACCGCCGTTGACGCCACCGCACGCCACGATTACCCCCTCTTCGTTGCCTTTCAGGTCCAGTGTGGTTTCGATGCTATGCGATTTGTTCTTGATCGGCGCGGAAACGGCTTCAGGAATCCGCTGCGCACCCGGCCAGTAGTAGGTGAAATTATTGCGATCGCCAAAGGCGCGGCTGAACTGCTTGGCTACCCTCGTGGCGATGTCATCGTAAAGCGGATACACATTGTTCTTCCAGGCTTGGTCGTCCCAAACCTTCTTGAGCTCTTCGAGTTTTTCGGGGTTAGTGGCCGCGAGGTTATTGGTTTCCGAGAAGTCTTCATTCAGGTTGTACAGCTCCCACACGTCCTTATCGAAGGGAAAGGTACCACCGATTACCCAAGGCATGCGGTTGCCATGAATGGTCACCGCCTTCCAGCCATCCTTGTACATGGCGCGATTGCCGAATTGTTCATAATATTGTTCGGTGCGCGCCGATGGCGCGGCGGCATTATCGAAGGAGTAGACGAGACTCTTCCCGTCAATGGGAAGCTGCCGGACACCATCGATCTCGTCCATGAATGGAGTGCCCGTAGCATCCAGCGCCGTGGCCATGATGTCGCTGATGAAGCTGTACTGATTTCTGATCTCTCCCTTAGCCTTGATGCCCTTAGGCCACGTGATGATCAGGGGATCGGCAACGCCGCCATTGTGCACGATCTGCTTGCAATATTTGAACGGCGTGTTCCCGGCCATCGCCCAGCCCGCGTGGTAGTGCGGGTAGGTATTGGGACCACCCCACTCATCGTAATGCTTCATGTTTTCTTCGAGCGTTGTTTGCTGCGCGTTGATCACACGTGACTCATTAAACGTTCCGTTCAAACCGCCTTCGCCGCTGGTGCCATTGTCGGAGGTGAGCATGATGAGCGTGTTGTCATATTGTCCCGTGCGCTTCAAGGCGGCAATCATGCGGCCGATCTGCTCATCAGTCTGCGTCAGCATGCCGGCGAAAACTTCCATCTGCCGCGTATAGAGCTTTTTCTGCTCTGCGCTCAAACTGTCCCAGCGCGGAATCTCCGGAATGCCGTTGGAAAGTTTGGTACCGGCGGGGAGAAGCTTCATCTCCATTTGCTTCGCGAAAATCATTTCCCGCGCCTTGTCCCAGCCCATGTCGAACTTGCCTTTATACATGTCGATGTACTTCTGTTCGACCTGGTGCGGCGAATGCATGGCACTGGGCGCCCAGAACAGGAAGAAAGGCTGGCCGGGATAAATGGAGACGTGAGATGTGAAACTGTCTATAGCCCGGTCGGCAAGATCGGAAGTCAAGTGGTAGCCTGGTTTACCCACCCAGTTTTCCGTGGGCCTGTGATCGTTCCAAAGCAAAGTGCGGTAATCGTCCGCATCAGCCGCCATGAAGCCATAGAAATGATCGAAGCCTTCGCCGCTGGCCCAATGCAGAAACGGGCCGCTCCCGGAAGCTTCGGGCAAAGGCGTGTGGTCCCATTTGCCGAGCGCGATGGTTTCATAGCCGGCATGTTGGAAGTCCTTAGCAATCGATTTCGCACTCTCTGGCGGCGTCCCGTTTCGTAACCGGAAAAGCCCATCGCGGACAGCGCATGGGAGCCCAATCCGATGCGATGCGGATTTCTGGACGCCATCAGCGAGGCCCGAGAGGGCGAACACAAAGCCGTCGTGTGAAAATTGTTGTAGCGCAAACCATCGGCTGCTAACGCATCAATGTTGGGGGTCTTAATCAACCCCCCCATAGGCGCCCAGCTGCGAAAACCCCACGTCATCCAACAAAATGATGAACACATTTGGAGAGCCCGGTTTTGGTTTTCTTGCTTCCGGGTACCACTCCTGTGATTCGGCGTAAGATCTGCCAATCTTACCTTTGAACTCCTGACCGTATTTGGCGAACCAATCGTCCGCCTGATGCGCTGCGTTTTGTGTACATGCGGTAAAAGACGCCAGCCCGCAGACTAGTGCGAGGATCGCGGATTCTCTTTTCATTTGCTTCAAGCTGGTGCGCATGCATTTCTCTCCCTATTCACCTCTCCGTGGTCTAAGCTTTAGCTTGTTAGCGCTTCTTTGGTCATTTCTCCGTCGATCATGCGCCAGATGCCCAAGGGGTTGCTGTTTCGCAGTTCGGCGGGCAGAACTGATTCCGGAAATCCTTGATAACAAACCGGCCGGCAGAAGCGGAAGATCGCCTCGCTGCCAACCGATGTGGATCGTCCATCGGAGGTCGAAGGATAAGGGCCGCCGTGCACCATGGCGTGAGAGACTTCGACTCCGGTCGGAAAGCCGTTGAAGACCAACCGGCCGACTTTGCTTTTCAGAATCGCGATCAAATCGCTGAACTCGCGCAGATCGGCTTCGGTGCCATGAATGGTTGCGGTCAGATGGCCTCCCAGATTGCGCGCGAATTCCAGAACCTGATCGCGAGTCGAGTGGCGGACTACGAGAGTCGCGGGGCCGAAAACTTCTGCGGCCAAATCCGGGTTTCGCAGGAATGACTCGCCATCGGCCTCGAAGAGCACCGCGCTTACGCTGAACTTCTCATCATTAGTTGATGCAGCCGAGGGCTGTCTTTCGGCCAGAAGCTTGACTCCCTTCTCCGTCTGACGGCGCGCCGTTGCGGATTGATAGGTCGATCGTATGCCAGGCGTGAGCATATGGAACTGGCCGGACTCGACGACCAGCTTTCGCAGTTTGTCGACGAAGGTGGTGGCGTCGGCACTTTCGGGCAGGAACACGAGTCCCGGTTTGGTGCAGAACTGGCCCGATCCCAGCGTAAGAGATCCGAACATTCCGGTGGAAATGCTGTCGGTGTTTTCACGCAGCGCGCCGGGCAGGATGAAAACCGGATTCGTACTGCTCATCTCGGCAAATACTGGGATCGGTTCTCGCCGGGCCGCAGCCAGATCCATCAGCGTTCTTCCCGCGTTGTGCGATCCCGTGAAACCTACCGACTTCACCAGTGGATGCTTGACCAGCGCCACGCCAACCTCGGTGCCGGAGTCGAGGAGAAGCGAAAAAACTCCTTCCGGCAAACCACACTCCCGAACGCTGTCTCGTACTAACTGGCCTACGAGATCGCTGGTTCCAGGATGTGCGGGGTGTCCCTTCACGATCACCGGATTTCCCGCCGCGAGCGCTGAAGCGGTGTCTCCTCCAGCAACCGAGAATGCGAGAGGAAAGTTACTGGCTCCGAAGACCACCACCGGCCCCAGCGCGTGCAGCATGGAACGAAGATCGGGCTTGGGAGCCGGCTTGCGGTTGGGGTCGGCGCGATCGATGCGGGCCGAGACCCAGGAACCCTCTTCTACTACCTGCGCGAAGAGTCGAAGCTGGCCGCAGGTGCGAGCAGTCTCACCTTGCAAGCGTGCCTTTGGCAGAGCGGTTTCCTGCTCGGCGCGCTCGACGATAGCATCCACGGCACCTTCAATTTTCGCCGCAATCGTTCGCAGGAACTTGCCCTTTTCACGTCCAGAGAGCTGGCTGTAAATGCCGAACGCTTCATGCGCCAGACTCGCAGCCAGATTTACCTCTTCAGAGCCTGCAGCAAAGAAATCTCCCGGCAGAGCTTCGCCCGTACGCGGATTGACCGCGCGAAAAGATGGGCCGCTGCTGCCTGTGGAGCGGAATCCGATGATCGACTGTCCAGACATCTTCAATGTGTCCGCCCTCTGACTCCATTTTTTGTTCACCCGTGGGCGGCTACTAGTATATCGGTTTCGAAGACAGGGACACGGCGAGGCCACAACCCTGTGGCTTAGTTTGACGCCGCCTACGCCGCGGCAATCCGGCAAGAGCGACCCAAGAGAATTCCCACCACGCTACCCGCGATCACCAGGCGGTGAGCGTTACACCGTCGACGTATTCCGTCATGCTGGCTCCCGCGTTGGCGATATCCATCTGGAACTGTAAACCCATGTCTTCGCCCCACCCTGCCGGCAGCGCAGCCGAGGGGAAAGCAATATTCCAGTTGTATGTCTTGTTGCTGACCAATCTCCCGCGGCTGTCGAATTGCATGATCACGACTGAATCATAGTGCTCGTAATTGTCTGGGATACTGCGATGGAAGTTCAGCGAAATGTGGTACCAGTTGTTTGGCGTGAACTGCTTACAGGCAACTTTGGTGTGTAACCATGTGTGATGTGAGGCATCCCAGACATCCCAGGCGCCGGCCGCATAGTTGCACTGGGTTCCGAACATGAATTCGGTGCCGGTAGCGAATTGCGTGATTTGTTTATTGAGTTGGAAAACATCGAACTCGAGCGCCTGCGCATGTTGACTATCACTGGTAACGTTAAGCCAAAAGTCCATCTTGAAGTTCGACGCGCTGTCGTTGATGCCGACCTTGTACCACCAAAGTGCATTGGTATAGGCGCTGCCGTTGATATAAAAATCACGGCTGGCCCCGTCCACAGAAGGTTTCGTGACAAAGGGTGAACTGGCGATACTCGCAGTGCCGTTCGCGACTCCGCCGGCACAAGTTACACACGATCCCCATCCGACGCCCCCGTTGCCGCCATTATCTACAGCTACCGACTCATCGATTTTCTGGTAGATGACTTTTTGCGCCGATACGAAACTCGAGAAGAACAAAAGAAAAAACACGTACAACGCGAAAGGCTTCATTACCACACTCCTGAAGAAATAATGATGCCCATGCGGGAACCCCATGCCGCATGGGTCATCTCCAATTCTGATTTTTGAGATGGGGACTTATAGCAACAAACATGGTCCCCCGCAATCAGGGAGGCAGTATTTCTTTTAACGGCAGCCGAACTCAAGGACTGTTTTGGATCGATACCATGTCGATCTGTAAGATGTTCCTTCATCTGTCATTCGCTCGCGAGGTGAACCCATGCTTCCGTTGTCGACTGCAGTGGCGGTTTCCACAAGGATCGCTCGCCTGGTTGTCCCCTTTCTTCTCATTGCCGCCGCGATTTGCCAGAATCCCGCGAATATTAGCCCTGCCGACCCTGGCATAAAGGACGCCTCCAAGTTCGACCCGAAGCGGCCGCTTGCCCGTGAACTGGAGACCAATGTTCCGGACGGCTTCACCCTCGTCACGGTGGGTGACTGCATCATCTCGCGGCCGTTGCTGCAATACGCCGCGAATGACGAGGGCTTCCGCAAAGTAGTCGAGATTTTAAAGCGGGCCGACGTCACCTACGGCAACATGGAAACTTCGATTCTTGATATACGCCATTTCGCTGGATATCCATATCCGGGGCCAGAGGACGTCACTCTCGTAGCCACGCCTGAAGTTGCGAAAGATCTGGCGCAAATGGGATTTGACCTGGTTTCGCGGGCCAACAATCATGCGCTCGACTGGGGCGTGGAAGGCATGCGCGAGACCAGCCACTGGCTGGAGGGGGCCGGCATCGCGTATGCCGGTGCAGGCGAAAACCTGGGACTGGCGCAAGCAGCGGGATATTTCGAAGGCCCTAAAGGACGCGTCGGTTTGGTGTCGATGGCGTCCACATTCCGTCCGGGGACAGAGGCGTTGCCAGCGATGGCTGCAGCTCCAGCGCGGCCCGGAATCAATGCTCTGACTTTGAAGAAGTCCGTCATCGTATCGCCAGAGCAGATGGCTGAGGTGGTGCGTTTGCGCAATGCGCTCTATCCCGCAGAGAACGGCAAAAACAGCAAGCCTCTGGACGAACTCTCCTTGCTGAGTAATAAATTCGTTCTCGGAAAGACCTTCGGCTTTCGCTACGCGATGGACGCGACCGATTTGTCCGGAATTCTACGGGGAGTGAGGCAAGGCAAGCAACACTCTGACTTCCTCATCACCAGCATCCACTCTCACGACCCGGCAGGAAGCACGGAGGCGGAAGCGAAAAACGATTTCGCCGACACGCCAGCAGAATTTCTACAGGACCTGGCGCATCAGGCCATCGACACCGGCGCTGACACTTTTGTCACGACCGGCATTCATCACTTGGGCCCGATTGAAATCTACAAAGGCAAGCCGATCTTTTACGGCATAGGAGATTTTTTCTGGGCCGACATACAGGAGCCGATGCCGGCCAACGATTATCAGCAAAATCAAAAAATATTGACGGATGCGTTCGTCCATCCGGAGCGCGCCACGCATGCAGACTTCAACAATGCGACCAACGCCCAGGGGTTTGCTGGGCAGCCACCCTTTGACGCCATGATCGCGGAGAGCAAGTTCGATCACGGCAAGGTGGTGGAGATACGGCTCTATCCGGTCGACCTGGGATATGGAATGAAACTGACAGAAAGCGGTACCCCTCGCCTGGCCGGCCCGGAAGCAAGCCAGAGAATATTGCGCCGGATGCAGGAGATGTCCCAGAAGTACGGAACGAAAATCACGGTCGAGGGATCGGTAGGAATAGCGCGGCCTTAGGGAATCGCAAGGAGTATCCGGAACCCATGAAATCGAAGAGGTAAGGGTGCCCCATTTCTCGCGCCTTTTGCGAGAAGTGGGGCCCGGACAGCGGATCGAATCGATGATCGTGCAGTGGCTCGAAAGCGCGCGAATTGACACCCAAATCAAGGTCAAAATCGGCGGACAAGAGCGTCCGCCCCACACAGGACATCACTGGGTTTATCATCAAATCATGAAACTGCTGCCAAGTCTCATCTGCTCTCTTCTGGTTTTCTCGCCACTCGTAAATGCGTCGGCCCAGACGCAAACCTTTTCCACATCCGCCGGCCCGGTCAAGATCACGCCTCTTACCCACGCCAGCACGTTGATCGAAGCGGGAGGAAAGACGATCTATCTCGATCCCGCGAAACCTGTGAGCTTCGCGGAGCGACCGCAAGGTGACTTGATTCTGATCACCGACATTCACGGCGACCACATGGATCCCGACTCAATCAAAGCGATCAGCAAGGCCACCACTGAGATCCTTGCCCCTGCTGCTGTAGTGCAAACTGTGACGACCGCCAAACCCATTGCCAATGGAGAAAGCAAAACCTGGCAGGACTGGACCATCGAAGCCATTCCGGCCTACAACCTGAAGCGCGGCCCTGCTCCCGGAAAACTTTTCCACGACAAGGGACGCGGCAACGGCTACGTGCTCACATACGGCGGCAAGCGCTTCTATTTTTCGGGTGATACCGAAGGTGTTCCGGAAATGCGCGCGCTGAAAAATATCGATGTGGCTTTTGTGTGCATGAATCTGCCCTATACCATGCCGCCAGACGAGGCCGCGGACGCGGTGAAAGCTTTCCATCCCAAGGTGGTGATCCCGTATCACTATCGCGGATCGGATCTCACCGTATTTCAAAAAGGACTGGAAGGTACCGGCATCGAGGTTCGATTGCTGGAATGGTATCCGAAATAGCTGTCGCAGCTTCTGGCTACTGGCTCCTAGTCAAGCCGCGAGCCGTCTATGTTCTGCTAGAAGCTAGGAGCTAGAAGCGCTTCATTCGGACTTCACCTCAGGCAATATTGCGCCTGGGCTTCATCTTAAGAGTGCGAGGCGGAGAGGAGAGTTCCACACGATTCCGCCCGGACTGCTTGGCCCGGTACAAGGCCTTGTCGGCAGCTTGAATGACTTGTTCGATCGTACGGAGGCGCGCCGTCGGTTCCGCTGCACCGATGCTGACGGTAACCGAGAGATCGTGACGTCCGCCTGGCGCGCTGGTACCTGCCGCCTCGGCCTTCCTTCGCGATGCGGCGGCCCGTCGAGCGTCGGTCCGGCGTTCGGCGCTGCGACGGTCGCGCCCGCCAAAGCCCTGGGATAAGGCATCCTGTTTGCGCGCAGCCTCATCGCGTGCGTCCTTCTCGGCGCGGCGGGCGGCACTACGCCGGTCTTCGCCGGCACGGATCCGGAACGTCGCCACTTCGATTACAGAACGTAGCAACTCCAGGTGAGGCATGATCTCTTTGCCTGTCCTTCCCGGAAACAGAATGGAAAATTCTTCTCCGCCTACACGATAGGCGCGACCGCCGCCCGTAACGGCGGCGAGCTTGCCGGCCACCATCCTCAATACCTGATCGCCGGTCTCGTGCCCGTAAGTGTCGTTGAAGCTCTTGAAGTGATCGATGTCCACCACGGCGACTGCGTAAGGTTCTTCCAGACGCAACAGCGCGTCATTGAAAGCGCGGCGCGCCGGAAGCGTGGTGAGTTCGTCATGGTAGGCAAGAAAATAAGAATTTTCGATGATGGAACTGATCAGGATGAGTCCCGCCGTCGCTACGTAAGCCGTGGCAGCCGGGCCCGCTGCTCCTACCTGAAAAGCCAGAAACGTCGCCAGCAGCGCCCATAAAAGACCGCCCTCCGTAGGTTTGCGGTACATCAGAAGGCGAGACAGCAGAACTCCGAGCGCAGCCACGAAAGCAAGCAGGGCCAGCGAAGGCAGCGGCGTCCAGGTAAACTTCCCGAGGAAGCGTGAGTGGAGAAGAGCGGGGCCAACTGTTGCCCCCGGACGACAGATGATTGCGACAAACACCGACTCGAAGAACAAGAGCGCCATTCGGGGAACGATGGCAGGAAGAATCAATCCTCGTTCGCGAAACACCGAGAAGGCGATAAAGTTCAGCGGAAGCAGAAAAGCCACCGCCTCGAGAGCGATCCTGCCGGGTCCGGCTGTGGTGATCCGTCCTGAAGAAAAGAATTCCAGCGCACGCTGGGACAAGAACAGTGTGCATAGCGCAAACAGAACGCGGCTGGAGTGAAAGCGCCAGGCCAGCAGGAAGCCGCCGGCAAATACCGAATAGAAGTAAAAGTGAACAGCAGCCGATGGGATAGAACCAAAGGCGCCCTGGAAGACCACGCAGGCAGCAATCAGGAATATGGCGCCTGGCAGCACCAGGGACTTGAGCGTTTTTGGACTCCAGAAATTCACTCTTGACCCGATCCTTTTGTTAATGCCTGTTTTGCCTATTCCCTGCATTATCTCTAAAGCGGGAAGCGCACGTCAGTGACGGTACAGATTCCAGCCGGAACAAGCGGGTTGTGTGTGAGGTTGCACACTTGGTCCTGTTTCCCTTTTCTGCACCCTGTTCCTTTCGCGGAAAGAGAGACCTTCGATTGCTTCCGACTCTCTTGTATCCGCGCCGGTATTGACTAAGAATCGAAACAGCTCAAATTAGATTGCTTTTATGCGAATTCTAGTCGCGGAAGACGATGCTGCGCTGGCAACGTTCGTAAAAAAGGGCCTGGAATCCGAACACTACGCCGTGGATGTTTCCGCCGACGGAGAACAGGCACGGGCCATGGCCGCCGAGTTGGACTTCGATCTGGTCGTCCTCGACCTCAACCTGCCACGGCTGGACGGAGTCGCCATCCTGCGCTTTCTGCGCACCCGTAAGCCCAGCATGCCGATTCTCGTGCTGACCGGGCGCAACCGGGTGGAAGACCGCGTCCAATGCCTCGACCTGGGAGCGGACGATTATCTGGGAAAACCATTTTCTTTTACTGAACTGTCGGCTCGCATCCGCGCCTTGATGCGGCGCAGCCACCTTCCGGTCGAATCGGTGCTCGCCGTGGACGACTTGAAGCTGGACCGCGTGGAACGGCGGGTCGAGAGGGCTGGGCGCCGCATCGACCTGACTTCGAAAGAGTTCTGCCTGCTGGAATACCTCATGCGCAATGCCGGCCGCCGTATTACCCGCGCCATGATCATCGAGCATGTCTGGAATCTTTCTTTCGATACTTCCACCAACGTGGTAGACGTCTACGTTAACTACCTGCGCCGCAAAGTGGATGATGGCTACGGCAAGCACCTGATCCACACCGTCCGGGGAGTGGGCTACGAACTAAGCGCTCGCTCAAATACCGATGGCGGCGCGAGACCGGCCGCGGAGCCATGAAGCCGCCCGCATTGGCGGGTCCAGCCGCGGCTGCCGAAGGCGAGATTCGCCAGTTGACGTCTGATCTCTTTCACGAACTCAGCCAACCCCTCACTAACCTTTGTTGCTCACTGGAGCTGGCGCTGCTCCAGTCCCCGACGACAGAAGAGTACACACAGATCGTGAGCCAGGCGCTGCTTCAGGCTGAGAAGGCCTCTGGGCTGGCGACCGCCATCCGGGAGCTTTTAGACGCAGGCCATCCCGGAGAGAAGGCCGATGTTTTGGACCTTTCCCACGCAACCGGTGACGCCGTCGACGATCTCTTGCCCGTGGCGGAATCGGCAGGAGTTGAGATTACCTATCTGCCGCAGCCTGCCTGTCCGGTTTGGTTCGATCCTCACCGGCTGCGTCAGGGACTGTTTCACCTCCTGGGGTCCCTCATCGGCATGGGCGCACACGGTTCGGTGCTGAGGATCGAGCTCGAAGCGAGCGGACCGCAAACGGTGCTGGCCCTAAAGCTTTCCGCAATCGCGGACAACATTGGAGAGTCAGAGCCTCAACCCGATCGAGAGCTTCTGCAGCGCCTCGAACTGGGGCTTTCGCGAGCCATCTTTGAGGCAGCCGGCGGGGTTTTCAGCGTCGAGCGGGGATCGGGGAGCATGTTTGTCAGAGTGTCCCTGCCAGCGACCAGGTGATTACACATCCAGGCCTATTGACCGCATCAGGGCCAGGCCGTTGCTCTTCGTGACTACGCCTTCGCGCAACTGGTAGTCAAACTTCATTTTTCCATCCTCAAACTCATCCTGAAAATGGATGTTGTGCAATTGCCCTGAAGGCAGGCCGCTGATTTCCGTCAAAGCCAGATCGTGGGTGCTGATCAGGCCGACGGCGCCGCGTCCCAGTAAAGCCCGTACCAGACCTTCAGCGCCGATGCGGCGATCTTTCGAGTTTGTCCCTTGCAGCAGTTCGTCCAGCAGAAACAGCAACGAAGGCTGGCTGCCTGCGAGGTCGAATATCTGGCGCAGACGGGTAATCTCGGCATAAAACCGCGAACTGCCTTCCTGCAAAGAATCGTTGATGCGGATGCTGGCGCCCAGTTGCAGCGTTGTAAGCCTCAAGGACTGTGCCCGCACCGGCGCGCCGGCCATGGCCAGCACCACGTTGATTCCCATGGCGCGGAGCAGCGTACTCTTCCCCGACATGTTTGAGCCGCTCACCAGCAGCACTCGGGTCTCGCCCCCTACGCGGACGCTGTTACGGACGCAGGTTGCAGCCGGAACCAGAGGATGTCCGATGCTCTCGCCATCGAAGCCGGCATCGCCTTCGATGAACTCCGGAAAGGGATCGGCGGGATGTTCATAACTGTATGTCGCGAGAGAAAGAAGTGCCTCGATTTCACCGATTGCGCGCAGCCAAATACGCACCGCGCCGCCGTGAGCACGGCGCCAGCGTTCGGCCACGAATGCCACCTGCACCGAATACATCAAAGGAGCATCGAGCACGCGCACAATGAAATTGTCGCGGGAAAGAATCAGATCGACGATAGTTTGCAATCGTCCTAACGCCTGCGAACCTGCCATGTGATGAGACGAAAGCTCGCGTCGCAGCTCTTGTAATCGTGGCGCCAGAAAATTCTGGCGCTCGAGCCGGGCAAGCAAGCCAGAGAGAAGTTCCAGATCATGAAAGGCATGTTCGGCGCTATGCAGAACTGCATCCAGTGCCGAGCGTAACCGGTAAGTCAGAATAGCTTCGACGACCACAACCAGGACCAGCGGCGTCGCCATTCCCCAAATGCCCCAGGCCACAACGCTGGCAACGGCAGACGCCGCCAGCACAGGAGCCGCCCAGCGCAACCACTCCGGAGCCATGCGATTCGGCGCTTCTGCCCAACGCGTCAGAGCTTCCGGATGCACTCCGACGCGCGCATCTTCACCGAGTACAGCCAGCTCTTCCGCGAGATCGAGTTGAGAACGCAGCTCCGCCACTGCCGCATGCCGCTCTCGAATCTGTTCCAAAGGTGAAGGCGACAACAACCATTGCGCAAGTGTGTCCTCGCCCATGCGTGTCCGTGCCGTGGAGAGCAACTCGAACAGGCTGCCACGGCCGAAGAGGTCCAAATCAGAAGCGTAAACATGATGTGGGTCGTCGAAGCGCTCACCTCTTTGTCCAGTGCCCGGCCAGCGGTCGGCAATCCGGGCCAGTCCGTTGCGGTAGAACGATACCGCGCGCTGTGCCAGATCGCGGGCCCGCAGAATTCGCGAATGATAGGCAGTGACCGCAATGAACAGGGCCGAGGGAGCCAGCAGCCATTCTGGCGAAACCACGTGCTTGTGGAAAGAAGCCCAGGCGATAGCGGCTGCAATAACGACCAGTACGAGGCGAAGGTTGCCAAGCTGAATGTGTACTTTTTCGTAATGGACAACTCGAGCCTCGCGCGCTTGCAGACGCTGCTCGTATTCCTCGGCGGCAGACACAGCTTAGAGGATATATCAGCGCAGAAATGCTTAGATATGGATGACGGGTGTCGCCGCCAGTCGTTCCCAATTCAACACACTTCCTGAACTTGGGAAATATCTCGCTGCAATAAACGCCTCTAATCTTCTACTAATCCCCTTCTTATCTCTCCGGCATGGAATCGGCTTATGTCCGACTTTTTCCAGCCTCCAGTTTTGGCAAGACCGCCTAGTGCGCGAATTCGGGCGGAGCATTCATGACCGAGGTCAGTAAACAGGCCGGCGCAAGCGGGCATGACGAGGCCGAGCGGGAGCGCCTGCTGGTAGAGCAGTTGCCGCAAGTCCGCTACATCGCACGCCGGATTCACGATCGCCTGCCCCGTCATGTACTGCTGGAGGACCTGGTGCACGCAGGCGTAGTGGGGTTGATCGATGCACTCCAAAAGTTCGATGGCAGCAAGCAGGTGCAATTCGGGTCGTATGCCAAATTCCGCATCCGGGGAGCGATCCTCGACAGTCTTCGCGAACTGGACTGGAGTCCGCGTGATCTGCGGCGCAAGGCGCGGCGCCTGGAAGAGGCGCACAACCAGTTGCGTTCGTCGCTGGGACGCAATCCCAGCGAGACTGAGCTCGCAGAAGAGCTGGGCATTGATTTGCGCGGATTGCAGCTGCTGCTGGGAGAGATTTCCGGTCTGGAGATCGGTAGCCTGCGAGTCGAGTCTCCGCGCGACGGGCGCGAAGAAGACTTGTGCGAATACCTGCCGGACGATTCGGAAGAGACGCCACTGTTCTTATGTCTGCGTTCCGAGATGAAAGATTTACTAACGCGAGCGATCGCGGAGTTGCCGGAAAAGGAACAACAAGTGCTGGCACTTTATTACTACGAAGAGCTGACCATGAAAGAAGTGGGAGTCATCCTCGGAGTGGGAGAGTCCCGGGTCTCGCAGATTCACTCCATGGTAGTAATCCGGTTGCGCACTCGTCTGGCCGAATCGGGTAACGGGCACGCCGGCCCTGCGATTGCGCGTGGCGCAACGGGAGGACTGTGATCAGGCCGAAGACAACGAAGCAGACTTTGTGACCAGGCTTGCGGCCTGGGTTGCATGCATACGCTGATCAGGGACAGAAAGGGGGAGCTAGAGAGCGCATGAGAATTGAACGGAACGCAAAGGAAACGGGGGCGTCCCAAAGCGATGCACCTGCCAACACAGATTCTCCGCCAGCCCTTGGGACTCAGAACGGAGCAGGGTTGGAGAACGACCAGACTCAACCTTCGAAAGAATATCTTCTGGCCGCCCAGTTTTTGATGGATCCGGTAGAAGCTGAGGCATTAGTGGCTCAACTCGGGTCATCTCCGGACAACCGGAACCAGAGAATTGCTGCCCTGCAGAATGCCATCGCGGATGGGACCTACCAGGTCTCACCCGAGCAAATCGCGGAGGCAATTCTGTCTGAGAAGCAAGTCCGGAAGGGGAATGCAGCCTAGCGGGGGCGAAATGTACGCGCGAGCGTCCCGTTCGTGCGGCAGCGCCAAAGTTGCTCGGAGGCTTCCACTGACCTTCTGCGAAGTGCCGGACACCGCGAGAATGGTCTTGGGCAAATAGAACCAGCCGGGTTGCTGCAAGCCGTTTCTGGTAATGCGATTTACGGGATACCCGGAGATGAAAATTACCCGGGTGCCTGTGCCGGGTGCGAGTTCAAGCGCCATGTCGCAGCCATTGCGGTCAGGCAAGACCACGTCGGCGAGAATCGTTGCACGGCCTCAGGTTGAGCCCGAAAGGTTTCGGCAGCCTCGGCTGCGTTTCGCGCCTGCAGCACGCGAGTGAACCCTCCCGAACTCAGGATTTCCAAGCCACGTCGCGCACGAAGGTTTCGTCTTCCACCAACAGGATGGTGGCGGCCCTTTGACCGAATTCACGGGCTGATGCAACAGAATCAGGTTCCGCACAGGTCTCGCGAGCTGAACAGGGCAGATGCAAGTTTCTCCTTTTCATCGCCTCTTGCATTTGTGCTGCCACGATCATGCCCGCGAGTTTCCATTGATGAGCATGGAGTTAAGCGAGACGGAATGGTTTCTAGACAGTTGGACTTGAAGTATCTTGCGAGGCAGCGGGTCGTTTCGGGAGTGGCTTTTCTTTTTCGGGAAAGTTTGGGGCGCTGCCTTGCACGAGCGGGGCGCTCGCGCTTACATCATCGAGTGAGCACGGTCTGGTAGGGATCGAGTACGACTTTTCGTGTGCCCGGCGGCGCTGCCAGCCGGAAACTCGTTTCGGGGCCATCGGCGAAGACCTGGCCTAACAGTACGTTCTTTCCCGCAAGTTCCGCATAAACCGGAACGACAGTGACCAATTCCTTGGGCGCGTCCTTTTGGATAACCGTTCCCGTGACCACCGAACCGCCAGGCTTCTGCGCGTATTTCACCGACTGCAACTCCAGATGAGGAACCGCGGTGCCATTTACCCATCCTTCATAAAACCAGTCCAGCGATTTGCGCCCTTCGTAGCGGAGAGACGGCGGCAACTCCTCTTCGAACACCTGCAGAAACTCGCGTGTGCTGATGGCCCGTTCCTGATAGCGTTCCCGAATCTTCCCCAGGGCGCGAACGAAGGGCGCATCTGCCTGTGCGTCTGACAGGTTCGCGGAATGCATTCTCTCCCGCTCGCCATCGCGCAGCATGGAGCGCAGCATGTGGAAGAGCCAGGTTCCGCGGCCGTAGCTGATGGCCTCATATCCAACGGGAAAATGAGAACAGTTCAGCCGCGTACCAAAAGTGACCGGACCGGCATCCGCAAGCACAGAACCTTCCTTATTCTTGGTCAGCAGATCGTCGCGGTATTTTTCAAGCACCGCGCGGAACTTCGCGGGCGACTCCGACTCCAGCAACAGCAATGCGCTGTAATTTGACAGAGCTTCAAACAGCCATTGATCGCGATAGCTCTTCCAGGAAAGTAAATTTCCCCACCATTGATGCGCCGTCTCGTGGGCAACCACACTGTCACTCAATATTCTGGACGAGGGGTGCATATGCAAATCCGTCTTTTCCTCGGGACTAAGAAAGGAAAAGCTGGAAAGAAAAATAAGCGACGGCCAGCCCTGACTCACATTTCCTGGCATTTGCGTCAAAGCCAAACTGGCGTAGGGAAACGGACCAAAGCGGTGCGCGAAGAAATCAACCGCGCGCGCCGACAAATTTGCCACCGCTTGCGCATTGCGCGCCGGCGAAGGCGAAGGGGCGTTCACAATAACCGGAGCAGTTGGCCGGCTTCCCCGTAGCGGAGAAATAGTCTGAGGTACCGTCACTTCCTCCGTGCCTTTCGGGAATGATCGTTCGACGACGGTCGTGGCGTACGCTTCCACCGAGACGTTGCCGGCCTGGGCCGCCGCGCGCGTGTATTTGCCCAGGTTGAATCCAGCGGTAGGCATGGGACGGTCCGAAACCCAATGGCTGAATTGCTCACCCGGCGGCAGGTCCGGAGGCGCCCCTTCAACTCGCTTTCCGGTCGCCAGTAAAGTCCACTCCGCGGGATAGCGGAACTCGAGATCGAACTTGGCCATCTCCAGGCCGCGATTGGGATACCACGTGCCACGTTCTCCAACATAGAGCAACCCAGCTCCTGCTTCCGAGATCACCCCTCCGCCATAGACAAAGTGCAAATCAATTCTTTGTCCGGCACGCAGGACGTGCGGAAAAACAACCGCGACCAGATCGTTGCCCCGCCGCGCCAGCTGAGTGCCTTCGAGCGCCTGATTGTGGATGAACTCCACCGCATGTCCATCAGCTTCTACCTTGCTGATCTGCAGAAATCGCGACAGTTCGAAGAGCACGGCTCTCTGCCCGCCCTGCCGAACTTCCAACCCCAGGGACGCGTCGGCATCGAGCCTCGTCGGTGGCGCCACGTGCGCCCGTATCTTGTATTGGGCAACGCTGAACGCTTCTGGCTTGGCTTCCTCCCCCATCACACCGGCAGCGTCCCCCGACCGCCCGCCCGGCTGGCCCAGCGTGAATGCGCTCCATACGTCGTAATAACCCTCGCCTTCAACCGTCTTGAACTGACCGGCCCAGATTTGTTCCGCGGCTAAAGAGTCGTAATAGAGATCGAAGGTTCCGAGACTGCGTCCCTGGAGACGGGCATGCAGCATGCGATCATCCGTTTGAGGCTTGGATCCGGGACTCGAAGCTTCGCCTTGATTCGACTCCGGCAGCGAACTGGCGAAACTGAGCAGCAGGCGCAAGGCATCGATCTGCGACAGGTTGTGGGCCGTCGAGTCCCACTGGGAAACAAACTCTTTCGTATTGTCGGCGGCTCGTAGAGACGGCTGCAGTTCTGCAAAAGTATCGTCGTTGAAGCGAAAATATGCGGTAACGAATTTCTCTTCCAGTATGGCAGCACCGGTGAAAAGCATCATGGAAGCACGCTCGGCCTGGTTGTTGGGAATCAGCAGCACTTCGCCTTCACCCTCGAAGAATGCCCCAGTGACGTGGCCGGCGACATCCTCGGTGAAGGCGATGGTGCCATCGTCAAACGTAATATGGAAAGCCGCGCGCTCCAGCGTGACTTCGCGAATATGGTAGACCCGCGATTTGTCCAGGCCCACATCGCGCAATCGCAAATACAAAGCTTCGGCAGAATGCTCAGGCGGAGTTGATGGCGAGACCGCGACAGCGGGCGGTGCAGGCGCCGGGACTTGTGCCTTGCCGGGCACCGCCGCCAACAGCGTCAGCAACAGCAGACAGATCGCCAGCAGGTCGGCAGGAATAATTCTCATTACCTTTGTCACGTAGGCTGGCCTAACCCCTGTTGCTAGAATGCGCCATAGTGCGTGCGCCTGTCATCTTTCTATTCTTATCGGGTCTGTTGCTGGGCGCCGCCGGCGCTTCCGCGGAAGTCATCCATCTGAAAAACGGCCGCACCATCTACGCTGACCAGGTCCACGAAAACGGCTCCCACCTCGAGTATGAAGTCGGTGAAGACTCTTACGCAATTCCGAAATCGGTCGTCGACCGAGTCGAAGCGGGAGGAGTTCGTCCCGAGCGCGCTTCCACCGCAGGCGGCAAGAGTTCTGAAGACGCCCCGTCGATTACTCCCTCCGACAATCTGAAGGGCGAACCGGAGGTCATCGACAAGATTATCCGCGAAGGCAAAGTGGACGCCGACGCGCTGTCCGCGATCGAACAACAGGGCAATGCTCCAGTCACCGCTGCCGCGTACTTCATCGCCGGCAAGCACGAGATGGAGCAAACGAATTACAGCAAAGCGCGAACGTATTTCGAGACTGCAATGCGCTTTGAGGCCCAGAATCCGACGATTTTAAATTACTACGTCGCCCTGCTGCTGCGCACCGGAAATGCGGTCGAAGCTCTGCCCTACGCCGAACGCGCGGTACGAATCGCTCCGGATTCAGCGGACACGCTGGCCATCCTCGGCTACGCGCAATACGCCAGTGATCGAAATAAAGATGCGATCCGCAGCTGGAAACGGTCGCTGCAGATTCGTCCTGACGCACAAGTGCAAAAATATCTGGAAAAAGCCGAGCGTGATGCGAGCGCGGAATCCGACTTCACGCAAAACGAAAGCAGCCACTTCACCCTGAAATACGAAGGCCGGCAGACGCCCGAGTCATTGCGCCGCGATCTGGTCTCGACCCTGGAGTCGCACTACGGAGACCTCGTCCGCGATCTTGGCGTAGCCCCGCGCGGCAGCATTGCTGTCATCCTCTACACCGACCAGGCTTTTTTTGACGTCACGCAATCGCCTTCATGGGCAGGCGCTGTCAACGACGGCAAGCTGCGCATCCCGGTCAACGGAATGAGTTCAGTCACGCCCGACCTGTCACGCGTGCTGAAGCACGAACTGGCGCACTCATTCATCAATCAGCTTTCCGGCGGACGCTGTCCGCAATGGCTGAATGAAGGCATCGCGCAAGCCATGGAGCCGAAATCACTGTCGTCCCGTGGACGCCGCTTGGCCGCACTCTTCAAGGCTCAGCAGGAAATCCCATTCAATCAACTGGAAGGCAGCTTTATGCGCTTCTCAGGCATGGAAGCAATCTTGGCCTATGACGAGTCTCTGGCAGCAGTCCAATTCATCATCGACACACAAAGCCTAAGCGACCTCCAGCGCATCTTGCAGCGCCTCGCCGAAGGAAGTTCCACCGAGACCGCCCTCCGCGCCACCATCCACGACGACTACGGCCAGTTACAGAACGACGTAGGCAAATATCTACGCAGCAAATACGGCGACTAACAATTGCGTGAGACTTTTGGGCACGGCAGAAAATACTAGGACGAACTCACACCGGAGTCTGTAACCACCAACCCATGAAGATGTTCATCTGGACACGCCCCACTTCTCGCAAAAAACGCGAGAAATGGAGCACCCTCACACCCGCACACCATCAATACCCTCATGCACCGAAGAGATTCGTATCCAGGAACCCGTTGCGAAACTTTCCGCTTGGATCGTAGTGTTTGACCAACTCCTTGTACTCAGGCAGCTTGGTATACAACGATTGCAACCGCGATGGAGCCATCGTAAACAGCTTGGCCCAGTGCGGCCGGGCCTCGAAGGGTGCTAATTGTTCCTCGATCATCGGCAGTAACGCTTTGACCGCAGGCCATTCCGGCTTCCACGTGAAGTGGATCGCCAAGGATGGCCGCTTGTAAGCAGTGCTCATCCAAAGTTCGTCGGCATCGATCGTCCGCAATTCCGAAATAAATAAGTGGGGACCAACCTGGTCGCGCAGCTTTTCAACCGCGAGAATCGCTTCATAGGCTCGATTGCGTGGGAACAAAATACTCCGTCTGCAATTCAGCTCCGCTGCTGGGAGTAAAGTTCATACGGAAATGCGGCAGCCGCTCATACCAGGGGCCCGGGATTCCCAGTTGTTCAGTGCAATTCTCCGCGGAGTGTCCCGCCAGGGGATGAAGCTTCTGGGTGGCGAGTTTCGCGCCATAAAACTCGGGCGCGAATTCAAATGAACTCCCAGGTTCGACGCTCCGTTTTATCCAAACCTGCGTAGCTTTGTGATTCTGCCAGTCGGTGAAGAGGCTGACGCTATAGCCGCTCAGAAAAATATCGTCGAGATGATTCTCCAGTTGCGCCAGCGAGAGATTCTCGTAGACCACTTGCCTGACCTGAAACGTCGGCAGCACATCGAGCGTGACCTTGGTGACCACCCCAAGTCCACCCAGCGCGACCGCTGCTGCCGGAAACTTATCGCCATCTTTCTGCCGCGATAAAGTCACGATCTCGCCATCCGCCGTGACGAATTCCACCGCGGAAACCGCCGTCGACAGATTGCCATTCTTGCTGCCGGAACCATGGGTGGCAGTTGCGCATGCGCCTGCGACAGAGACGTGGGGCAGAGAGGCCAGGTTATGAACCGCAAAACCCTGGGCATCGATATACGGCGCCAGTTGGCCATACGTGACCCCAGCGCCGACGGTAACTGTGCGCGCCGCCTTGTCCAGCGTCATCTCGTCGAGTTGCTTCAGCGAGATTTGATTTGCAGTACTGTCCGCGATTCCGTTGAAGGAATGCCGCGCTCCCAGTGCTTTCAGCTTACTGCAACTCTTCACTGCCTTCTGGACTTCCTCGACGGTCTTGGGCTGAAGCAGGTGGTCGGTACTGTACTTGTAGTTGCCGGCCCAGTTGGTGCGCGCCGCAGGTTGCTGCTCTCCCGACACATATCGCGACAAGGCAGTGCCAGTGATCAGGATGCCGGATTTCTTCAGAAACTCTCGTTTGTTCATATGGCCGCCGTTTCGCCATCATATATAGAGGGTGCGAGCGGCCAAAGCAAGGATTTCCAGCTTAGGTGGCCTAAATCGAGGTTGAACACTGGCGCGGGCATCCGCGCCCACGAAAAAAGGGGGGCGATGGTCTGCCCCCTTTGCCAATTTCGACGTTAACAATCCGCTAGAAGATCAGCTTCATAGCCAATTGAATCTGGCGCGATGAAGTGGTTCCATCTGAGCGAATCAACGTTGCGGTGGAAAGCCCGATCGTTGACGTTCCCACTCCGCGGTGAGGTTGGGCGAATTGCGGATGATTGAACACGTTGAAGAACTCCGAACGCAGCTGCAGTTTGAATCGTTCGGTCAGTGCTACGTTCTTCACCAAGGACAAGTCTGCGTTGGTGTAGTGCGGACCATAGAACTGGTTGCGGCCCGCATCGCCTATATGTCCCAGGAACGTGCTGCTGAAGGCCGCATTGTTCGATGCGCCGGTCCGCACGTTGCCGTTGGCATCGATGCGGGGGCCGGAACTGGCGAACGGATCGCCAATCACGTCGGGGAACGAAAATGCGCCAACCCCGTTGCGGCCGTTGTCCAGCGGCGTCACGATGCTGTAAGGATGACCGGTCTGCGTGCTTACGATACCGGACAGTTGAATACCTTCCAGCGTTTTTCCCACGATTCCGCCACTGAGATAGGCTCTGCCTCTCCCGAACGGCAATTCGTAAGAGAAGCTCGTTACCAGCCGCTGCCGAATGTCGTTGTCGGAGTTCCCTTTCGACGTCACATTCGGGTTGCGCGAATCGACTGGAAAACTTCCCGCTCCAGCTTCCGGAATCAACGGATCGTTGGAGTCATCAATCGCATGTGACCACGTGTAAGCCGCGCCCAATTGCAGTCCGCGGGAGAACTGCTTGTTCACCTTGGCCTGCAGCGCGTGATAGTTGGAATCCGCGTTGGTCCGGGTGATGTTGGTGGGCGGGAAGAATCCTTGCGATTGTATGGCTGTGTTGCGCACCGACGGCGGCGCTATTCCCGGAATTCCAGTGTAGAGCACGCCGTTGCTGATAATTCCCGTCGGATCGCCAGGCGCACAACCTCCGTTGGCTACGCCCACAGCCACACAGTCTGCGATCGCCTGTTGTACCAGGACCGGATCGGGAGGCACGGCGTCCAGCGAACGGATGACATGGGTCGCGTGCGCTCCCACATAATCTGCTTCGAATACCAGATCACCCGCCAGCTTGCGCTGGACACCGAAGTTCCAGTTCTGGCTCGCTGACATCTTGATGTTGGGATCAAGTAGCGTGAGCAGCGCGAAGTCACCATCCACAAAATGCGTGCCCGGCGGCAGTGAGACTCCGAAAGGAATCGCGGCCGGTGTGACCGGATTGTTGAAGATGTTCGACACCGCCCCCTGGAACGGCGGATTGGATCGGGCGTTGCCGAAAAGGTTGTCGAAAATCCGGTCGTGGAAAATTCCATAACCTCCGCGAACCGAGGTCTTGCCGTCTTTAAACGGGTCCCAGGCAAAGCCGACGCGCGGCTCAATGTCCTTGTAGTCGTCGTTATACATCTGCCGGCCTGTCCCCGGCCCAACCAGCGTGAGGTCGAATGGTCCGGCTGAATCAGCATTCGCGAACAGGTTAGAGAAATTCCCTCCCTTTTCAAAAGGCACGCCGTCGAACTGGTAGCGGATACCGAGGTTCAAAGTCAGATTGCTTCGTACCTTCCAGCTGTCCTGAATGAATCCGTCGTATTCGTGCTGGATGAACGTCTTGTTATCGGTAGGAACGCGAGTCCCAGACTTGTCGAAGAACTGAGCCTGGAACTGGCTCGCAGCGCCGCCCACCAGCATCCACGAGAGATCCTGGATGGTCTGGAATGTGCCGGCGTCAAGCTGGCTGGGATCGATGTTCGTGGCCGCGCCCAGGCCGAAAGCAAACCGGTTGAAGCCCAGAGTGTCGCGCGAACTGAAGTTATTGTCTCCGGCGGAATGAACGTACCGGAAATCACCGCCGAACTTGATGGTGTGGTTCCCTTTCACCCAGGTGATGGTGTCGGAATAACTGGTAGTGCCTCGATCTCCGGACTGAGAGGCTGAGTCAAAGAGCCCGTTGCAACCGATCGCAGACAAAGGCGCGACTCCTAGAGCACCGTCCGGAGCGTTGAAGTCGCGGCCATAGCCGAACGAATCAACTCCCGAAATCGGATCGAGAAGCTTTGCGCAGTTGCTGTCAAATCCGGCGAATAACTTGTTCCACCCAAATTTGAGGTCGTTGATCAGGTAGTTCGTCAGAGTCGAGGTCAGGCCGGCATAAACGCCATGAGTGTAGCTGGGAGAAGCGATGGCATCCAGGCCCGGCGCGGTTTCGGAGTGAAATGGATTCGAATCGACCGCGTGGTTGTACGCGTAGCGCAGCGCCAACTGCTCTCTCTGCGAAATCTTGTGATCGATTTTTGCCGTCCAGGTATATGCGTTCAACGAGTCCGGACTAGCGAAGTTCAGATTGCCAGTGATCCCGGGAATCACATCTCCGGCATTCGGAGCAGGCAATAACGCAAGCACCTTCGCAATCGTGGGATCGAGACCAAGCCCGGTCATGTTTCCCGGCGAAGAAGGTGTCCGCAAGTCGACCTGCTGCCCATCCGGAGTAGTGAACAAACCCGAATCAAACGCTGCCGTAGGCACAACCGAACTTGCGGTGAGAGTGGTGCGGTATCTCGAATACTCGTTGTTGATGAAGAAGAACGTACGGTCTTTCCAGACCGGGCCGCCGACCGAGTATCCAAACTGATTGCGAACATATGGGTCCTGCGGATCGGGATCACGGTTGAAAAAGTTACGCGCACCTAGCGCGTTGTAACGCCCGAACCAGTAGGCGTCACCGTGGAAATGGTTGGTCCCACTGCGGGTGACGATATCGATGATCGCGCCGGTGTTGCGTCCGTATTCGGCGTTGAAGTCATTGCTGATGACGCGGAATTCCTGCGTCGAATCAGGATTGATGGCCACAATCCCGCTGGGATTACCGGGGACGCCAGTGTCGTTATTATCGACGCCGTCCAGCATGAAGTTGTTATTGCGGCTTCTGGAACCGTTCACGGAAAATCCCGCAGAGGTGTCGTTGGTCTGAATCGCACCTGGCGATAGCAGCACCAGTTCGTATGGATTGCGCGTCAATAGCGGAAGATCCACGATCGTCTTGCTGTCGACCAGAGTGCTGAGCTGGTTCGATTCAGTCTCGATCGGTGCCACCTGCTGTCCGTTGACTTCGATGGTCTGCTCTTGTGCTCCCACTGTCAGCGTCGCGTTAAGAACCAGCGCCTGCGCCACGGTCAGCGTAGTAGTCGAAAATTTGAACGGGCTGAATCCGGACTTCTCGACGGACACTGTGTACACGCCGGGAACCAGGTTTGGAACGGAATAAAAGCCGGACGAATTCGTGGTTACAGTACGCGCCGAATTCGTTCCCTGATTCACGACCGTCACCCGGGCGTCATCCACAACCGCGCCGCTGGGATCGGTCACTACGCCGCTCATCGATCCTGTGTTCTGGGCCAGGAGTTGGATCGGAAAAAACATGAGCACAAGCACAAGAGAGAACTTGACTGCCTTCATTAGACACCCTCGCAACAGTTGTTGAGCTACTCAACTGAATGCTTGAGAGAGTGCAATTGCGTCTCCAAGTGACGGGATGGATTCAGCAGAAATTCCAGAATCTATACTCCGCTCCTGAACACAATCCAGAAATGTCTTGTCTGATCAGTCCTTTGTTTACCCAACCGACCGCGTTGCAGAGAAGATTCTCCCCAATGAACTGGTGACAAACAGCGAAACGGCCCTACTAAACAAGAGTCGTTGGTAGACATTGCGTTGTCAGCAGTCACAACAACTCAACATGAACGTCGCTGTTGGAACCCGCACGGGACAAGGCATTACGGACCGCCACGATCCGTGCTCTTGCGCCGCGTTCCAAATAATGGATGCCGCTATGTCTTATTGAATTCAACAAGACAACCTCAGGCAGAAGTGTGCAGGAAGAAGTAATAATTCGCGCGACGGGTGGACCGACTTCACCTGATTTGGATCAGGTCGCTGCTTCCAGACGTGGCCGCGGCCGGCACCGGAAATTGCGGCGCGCGCCAGGAATCGAACACCGACACCTGGTGGACACAGGAGACTGTGCAGTTGGGAGCACAGGATTTTTCCGAGAGATACTCGCGTCGGATGTCCTCGGTGGTGTAGGTCTCGAGAGGCACACCGGGATAGCCACGCTGCTGGGAGCAGTAGTGCACCAGGCCATCTTCACAGATGTACAGATAGCGCGCGCCCGCGCGGCAGCGCCATTGATTAGGGCGCCCCTGGGCAATGTTGTCTTGAAATCCGTTAATGCGAGTGAAGCTGCTCTTCCCCATCGCCTGCATTTCGTTGTAGACGCCGCGCTCTTCCTCATTCAGCGGCTGCAGCTGCCCTGAGCCATCGTGAATGATGCCGATAGTCGAAGTGAATCCCAGGCCCATCGCTCGCTTGCCGATGGTGAGCGCGTCCTGCGGATTCTTAACACCACCACCCACCACCGAATTGATATTCACGTGGAAGTCGGCATGCTCCGCCAGCAGTTCGAGCTTCTTGTCCAATACTTTTAAGCTTTTCTTCGAAACTTCGTCCGGCGTAACGTTGTCGATCGAAATCTGCAGCCATTCGAGACCGGCCCGGTTCAAGCGCTGAATGCGATCCGCCACCAGCAGATATCCGTTCGTGATCAGCCCGGCGATCATGCCACGTTTACGAATGCGTGCGATGATTTCGTCCAGTTCAGGATGAAGCAGAGGCTCGCCACCACTGATGGTGATGACCGCTGTCCCCAGCGCTGCCAGTTTGTCCACCCGCTGGAACATGGTTTCAGTCGGAACAGGCTTGGAAAAATCGTCGTATTCGTTGCAGTATTCGCAAGCCAGATTGCAGCGCCGGACCGGAATGATATGCGCCAAAAGAGGATGATCGGTCGAGGCGAGCGCCCCCGCGATCATTCGAGCTCCCCGCAAATTGCGGTGAAAGGCTTTCAAACCGCGCCGTAATCTGGTCCCAGTCGAAGGCATAGTTACTACTTTATTAGAGCATAGGGGAGTCCGAAGTGCACTGATTGCACAGTGTTTGGGCTGATTTCCGCCGTGAACGGAGAAAGCGGGAAGCGAAAGTCGCGGTATTTGTGCGCTGAGAACCGGGAACTAGAAACTTAGAACTGGTGTTTTGTAACCTGCAAGCTCCTAAGCCTGCACAAGCCTGAGAGTCCATCCGACAAAACCCGTCAGGAAAGAAGATCGTGCCCAGCATCCCGAAGCGCTTTCAATGTGGCTAAAACTGATTCTTCCTTCACCAACACGTAATCCGTATCAAAAGTAGAGACAGCAAAAATAGGTATTCCTGCCTCGGCCAAAGGATCGAGGAAAGAAGCCAGCACTCCGGTCAGCGAGAACGGGAACGGGCCTTCTAACTTGAAGCATGCCCATGGCGATTCAGATTTCGCATTTTCAGGAGCGTGCTCGGCGGCGCAAACGATAGAGAGTTCGTCGGCCGTCCGGGTTATAGATAGGAAGGACGCAGCATCGGGCAATGCCGGGATGGAAGCATTCGAAGGCAATCGGCACACAGCGAAGACACCAGCGAGTTGTCGAAATTTTAGCTGCAAGAAAGATTCCTAGCGCATGTTCTCAAAACTACCCGGATTGTGTGGGGACGGGTCTCCACCCGTCCGGGCCGAGCAAAGCTCGGCTAGGTGCTTGAAACGCTGCCAACCGCTTTCATGACAGCAGCCTTGGCCAACAAGCGCGTCGAATCCAGCGTAGGCAGCGACGACGCCTCGGGCGCTACCAAAAGCGGGATCTCCGTGCAGCCCAGCACAACTGCATCGCAACCCTGGTCGCCAAGAGTCCGAATCACTTCCTGAAAATACGCCAGGGACCGCGGTGCAAATTGCGCGTTCACCAACTCATCCATGATGATCTGGTTAATTCTTTCCCGCGCTTGCGGCTCCGGAATGCGATGTTCGAGGCCAGCGGCTTTCAACTTTTCCGGATAGACGGGGCCCTCCATCAGGTAGCGAGTGCCCAGCACGCCCAGCCGTTTGAAATGATTTCTGCCAGCCTCGTTGGCAACCTCTCGAGCGATATGCAGCCACGGACGAGGAGAGCGATGCTCGACCAGATCGAAAGCCTGGTGAATGGTGTTGTCTGGACAGATAAGGAAGTCAGCACCGGCCTTAGCCAGCTTTTCGGCCGATGACAGCATCAGATCGGCAACCCCGGGCCAATCGTTGGCGTAGATGCGGTCCATGTATCGAGCCAGGGGATGCGTGTGCATCGACACTTCCGGATGGTCGTGCTTTCCCAGTAACCGTGCGCCTTCGAGCGCGATGGTGCGGTAGCAGAGAGCGGCTCCCTCCGCGCTGCACGCGACAATGCCAATATGCTGTGTCATACGACTCACCCTATCAAGAGACTACTGGCTCGAGACAAAATGGGAAGGGCACGAGTTCACTCGTGCCGGTAAACCGCCGGACCCGCGCGCGCTTTAGCGCCTGACGTTAGCTTTCTTGCCAAGTGTGCTCTCATTGCTGCGCGGCCAGCTTCTCGACCTGTTGCAGCATCGTATCCAGATCCTGATGCGAATAGTACTTACCGTTCGCGACCACGCCAAAAATCTTACGTGTGTTGTGGATGTCCTCGAGGGGGTTCTCATCCAGCAACACCAGATCGGCAACACGCCCCGGCTCCACGACTCCATATTTATCCATTTTGCCCAGAAACTGCGCTGGCATGAAGGTTGCGGCCTGCAATGCCTGCGGCGCGGTGAATCCACTCTTCACCAGCCACTCCAGTTCATGATGCAAACTGAATCCGGGAATCACATATGGATCGGGTCCGTCACTGCCCGCCATGAACAGGACGCCAGCGCTTTGCATCGGCTTCACCAACTCCAGATCGCGGGCAGCTTCGGCTTTCAACGCTGCCAACTCTTCGTCTGAACTATTTCCGCGGAGCTTCGCTGGATCCCACTGGCTGCGAATCGAAGACGGCACATATTTCAGATGAGGATCAGATTGAAGCTCCGGATCGTCGATGCGGCTGTTGGCCTCGGTCCACACCAGCGTCGGCACTTGCCATGTATTGTTCTGTGCCAGTTGAAGAAATAACGCTCCAGCCTTGGCTTGATCGTAGGTAGCCATGACTTGGGGCCCGAGCTTCCCGTAGGCGGCGTAGTCACGTTTCGCCAATGCAGTGACGCCCTCCGCTCGAAGTTCGTCTTCGCGAGAAGAACACGCCAGCAGAATCCCGCTCAGGTGCTCGATGCTTTTTTGCCCCGCCGCGGAGGCTTCGCGGACGCTAACAGAGTAAGGCACATGCCCGACGAACGGAATTTTCTCTTTCTTCGATTCATCTGCAATCGCGAAATAAGAATCGCGCGGAACCGAAAGTATCTTGACGAAATCCAGGCCACGCTTCTTCACCGCGCCCACCGCCTGGCGCGCTTCTTCCGGAGTGTTCACAGCAATGGTCTGCTTATCGCTCTTCGCTCCCGCCAGAAACGGGCCGGCAAGAATCAGCCGCGGACCCACCAGTGAGCCACTTTCGATCCGGTCGCGGCGACTCTCCAGCACATCGGGATCGCCGCCCATGTCGCGCACGCCGGTCACGCCGTTCGCGATGTAAAGCGGGTAAATCACTTTTTCATCCCATGACGGAGACACAAATGCGCTGTGCACGTGCATGTCCCACAGTCCAGGGATCATGTATTTCCCATTGGCATTGATGATCTGAATGTTGTGGTCGGAAGCAACAAAGCCCAATTTCGCCACGCCGGTGATGTGCCCCTTCTTGATCACCACAGTCAGCCCCTGAGAGATGCTGCCGTTGCGCACATTCACGACATTGACGTTGGTGAAAATCAGCACCTGGGTTGGAGGCTTCTGGGCTCCAAAAAGAAGCGCGCTCAGGCACAAACACACGATCAGCGAGACGAGAATCCTTCGTGTTCCTTCGTGTCCTCTGTGGTTCATGAGCTTTGTGTCTAGCGTCGAGAAACTCGCCTGGGAATTCGGGTAAATGCAGCCTAAGTGTGGGCTGCCGCTGCGTCAAACAAATTCAGGAAGGTGACTTTCTTTTCCGTGGGAAGGAACGACGCTTCGAAGGAATTGCGCGCCAGCTCCCGCAAATGCTCTTCGGTGAAACCGAAAGACTGCTGGGCCAGTTGATATTCCCGCGCCAGGGACGTACGAAACATCGCGGGATCGTCAGTGTTAAGCGTGATCATCAGTCCCTGATCGAAATACTGACGCACCGGATGATCGCTCAATGACGCACATGAGCCCGTCTTCAAATTGCTGGTCAGGCAGATCTCGACCGGAACCTGGCGTGTGGCCAGTTCTTCCACCAGTTCAGGATCCTGCGCCGCAGTCAGTCCATGTCCAATGCGCTCTGCGCGCAGATTAAGCGCTCCCCATATAGACTCCGGCCCGGCATTTTCACCCGCATGGGCACTCAGATGCAGTCCGTTTTCTGCGGCGTAGGCGTAGGCGTCACGAAATAGCTCGGGCGGCCCTTTTTGTTCGTCGCCGCCAAGGCCGACAGCCACGACGCTCCGGTCCCGGTAGCGAACGGCCACTTCAAAAACCTCTCGAGCCGCGACCGCGCCGAACTGCCGCACCGCGTCAAAGATCCATAACAATGAGACGCCGAAGTCGCGCTCTCCCTTTTGACGGCCGCGATCCAGTCCTTCGAAGAAAGCGTCGAAGTTCTGCTTCCGCCAGAGACACACTCCGGCCGACACATACACTTCGGCATGCAGCACGTTCTGCGCCTTCAGTCTTTCCATCAGCCGGTAAGTGATCAGTTCGTAATCGTCCGCCGTTTGCAGATCTTCCGTGACAGCCTTGAATGCCATCAGAAAACCGTTGAAATCCTTGTAGCTGTACAGCTGTTCAATGTCCCACAGCGTGCTGGGCTTACCGTGCCTCTGGCGCAACTCAAGAAGCGTCGTAGGATCGATCGCACCCTCAAGATGGAGATGCAGCTCGGCCTTGGGAAGCGTAACAATGAACGAGCTCGGCTGCGATGCCATACCTAATTGTAGATTGAAGAAGAGAGATTTAGGAGAATCGATTTCAGATTGAGGATTTGGGATTGAAGATTTTACAACACGAAGGCCTCTTGCCTTTCATTCTCCAACCTGAAATCTTCCTTTAGTTTTTGGCTTTGGCGAACTCGCTGTGATGACGGCTGTAAAAAATGTAAATGGCGAGGCCAAGCGCCAGCCAGATGAAGAACCGCAGCCAGGTGATGACAGTCAGCCCAGTCATCAGCCCGCCGCAAAGCAGAACCGAGATCAGCGGGAACCACGGCACAAACGGCACGCGAAACGCGCGGGGACGATCCGGCTGGCGGCGTCGCAGAAAGATCACGCCCAGCGAAACCAGAACGAACGCAAACAGTGTGCCGATATTGGACAAGGTCAGCGGCGTCGCCAATGTCCACCAACCCCGCCGGAATTCCCACGGCGAAGCAGGCAATCCACGTAGACCAGTAGGGAGTCTTGTACTTGGGGTGCACCATGGAAAAAAGCTTGGGCAGCAGGCCGTCGCGGGACATGGCGTACCAGATGCGAGCCTGCCCATATTGAAAGACCAGCAGCGACGAAATCATTCCGGTCAGCGCGCCTACCACGATCACCGAGCGGAAGAACGGGTGCGCGCCCAGATATTTGAGCGCGTAAGCCACAGGCGCTTCGGCGGCCTCGCCGGAAACAAAAGTCGTGTACTTCATCATGCCCAGCAGCACGATGGCGACGCCGACGTAGAGAATCGTGCAGATAATCAGCGACGCAATGATGCCGAACGGCAGATCACGCTGTGGAGTCTTACACTCCTCTGCCGCCGTAGAAACCGAATCGAAGCCAATGTAAGTAAAGAAGACAATCGCGCCGCCGGTCACGATTCCCGCGAATCCCGAAGGCGCGAAGGGCGTCCAGTTCGCCTTGTTCACCAGCATGCCGCCCACCACGAGAAAGGTGAGGATCGCGCCAATCTTCACCAGCACCATCACGTTATTCGCCCCGGCTGACTCCTTCACTCCTCGCACCAGCAGCAGCGTCAGGATAAAAACAATCAGGAAGCCGGGCACATTGAAGTAAGCTCCCGTCCAATGTCCTGAGGCCCAGACTGGACTCGCCCACTCGCTGGGAAGGTTGACGCCGAAAGCCGCCAGTTGTGCCTTGGCGTATCCGCTGAAACCCACGGCCACGGCGACGTTGCTGACCACATACTCAAGAATCAGATCCCAGCCGATGATCCAGGCAAAAATCTCGCCCAATGTTGCGTAGGAATAGGTGTAGGCGCTGCCCGCAATCGGGATCATCGACGCCAGTTCGGCATAGCACAGGCCGGCAAAGCTGCAGGCCACAGCCACCAGCAGAAATGAGATCGCGATCGAAGGCCCTGCCGGCGGACGCCCGTGCATCAGCGCTCCAGCCGTGCTGCCGGTACGCAGGAAATTTCCGATAAGGTCCAGAACCTGCGCATGCAGGATGGATGGGGCCTCGAAGTGCTCTCCCGCTGCCGCAGTTCCGGTGAGAACAAATATCCCCGAACCAATGATGGCGCCGATGCCCAGCGCGGTCAGCGACCACGGACCAAGCGTCTTCTTAAGACGATGCCCCGGCTCGTCGGCTTCCGCAATCAGTTTGTCGATGGACTTGCAGCAGAGCAGCTGGTGTTCAGAAGTTCGTTCGGAGGTTCGGGCCGATGGTGGCTGTGCCAAGGGTTATCTGTCTCCTGGGAAGCGTCGGGCATTTGCACCCGGCAGGTGGCCAATCCGCGGCCAACTGCCAGGTGCTGAGCCGGATGCCCTTCTAGCGCTTCGCTGTACCGCGTGCCAGCTTCTTCACTTTGCGCTTGGCTGAACCGCGAGCGTATTCGCGCGGCTTCAGCGGGTTGTCCGTCTTGCGTTTCTTGCGCGACGCGCGCTTGGTCTTCTTGCGTTCTTCTTTAGTCAGTTTGCTTGTGTTTGCCATGAGTACTGTTTGTTTCTCCTTAAGAAAATCGCTTCTAGCCGCTAGCTGCTGGCTTCTAGCCACAAACGTCAAAATCTGGATCTGGCTAGAAGCTAGCAGCCAGGAGCTAGAAGCGCTCTACGCGCCTTCCAGCTGTGCATACTTCTCCACCAGCTTCTTCAAACCGAAGCGAGGGAATTGTACCGTAATCTTGGCATCTTCACCTTCTCCTTCGCGCTGGTAGACCGTGCCTTCGCCATATTTCGGATGTCGAACCTTCTGCCCGGGACGAAATCCCTTTCGACCCTTCGGCGCCTCAACTGGCAGCTTGGGGACAGTGAATTTCTTCCCCCGAGAGGCAAAGAAGTCGGCAATGTTCTCAATCGAGTTGTAGGACTTGCTGGCGTAGGACGCCGCCTGAGCCCGCTGCTTCTGCTGCCCACTCCATGCGGCGCTCTGGTCTTCATCCTCGTAAGCATAGTGGGTCGACTCAGGCTCGTGTGAATGGTCGTGTGGTCGCGGGCGACCCGCCCGCGAATAGCCAGACGGATACGAGTCCCGGGCAGCCACCCGACCCTTTCTCGACGTTCCCAAATCCTCGACCAACTCGATGGGAATCTCCTCAAGGAAACGCGAAGGAATGCTGGCCTCGGGCAGATCGGTTCCATAACGGCGGCGATAGACCGCCCGGGTCACAACGAGCGTATCCATGGCCCGGGTCATACCGACGTAGCAAAGCCGGCGCTCCTCTTCGACATCATCCGGCTGCAGAAACGTCCGCGAATGCGGAAACAGACCTTCTTCCAAGCCTCCCAGAAAGATCAAGGGAAACTCAAGGCCCTTGGCAGCATGCAGAGTCATGAGCGTGATCTGCGCCCGCTCGTCGTAAGCATCCGCATCGCTCACCAAAGCAGCATGGTCAAGAAACTGATCGAGAGTCTCGCCGCGGTCACGCGAATCCATGGCAGCATTCACCAGTTCGCGCAGGTTCTCGACCCGGGAGAAGGCCTCCGGCGTGTCCTCCGCTTCCAGTTGCTTGATGTACCCAGTACGATCAATCAGAAATTTCAGGATCTCAGCCGTACCAGCCACAGGAGCATCGAAAACTGAACTCGAACCGTCACTAACGGCATCGCCATTCGTAGTATCACCGTTCGCAGCGACGCCGTTCGTAGCGCCGGCGTCCCGCCGGCTGTCGTGGAGGCGTCCCGCCTCCACATCATCCTCAGGCAAACCATTCGCGGGTTCCACCAAAGGCGCTACCAGCGACGGGCCGTCGAAGCTAATGTCATCGTCCGCCCCCAAATCCCCGCCAAAATCAAACGAGAAATTGTCCGGACTGAAATCAGTGTCATCCTCGACATCAGCGAGAGCACTATCCTCCTGCACAGTCTCAGTCACAGCGGTCTCTTCCAACCGCTTCGCAATCGTCCCCGTGAGAATCGCGCGCCCATCCTCAATGATGTTCACAAACGTTTTGAGCGCCGCCACAGCCCGCGGCGGCAACAGCTGCCTTTTGATCACTTCCGAAATCGCGCCCCACAAAGAAAGCCCAGTCTCGAGCGCAACCCGCTCCAGCGTTTCAATGCTGGTTTTCCCGATTCCACGGACGGGAGTATTGATCACTCGCAGCAAAGAGATCGTGTCATCCGGGTTATGAATGACTTTGAGATACGAAATCATGTCCTTGATCTCGGCGCGCTCGTAAAACGAGAATCCTCCCACCACGTGATACTTCAATCCGTAGCGCCGCATGGCTTCTTCATAAAGCCGCGACTGCGAATTGGTCCGGTAGAGCACGGCAGCGCGTGCATTCTCCCCTTGATCGACGGCTTCGCGCAGATATTTCGAGATGTAGTCGGCAGCGAAGAGAGCTTCATTCTCGCCGTCCGGTGCCTCGTAGTAGCCGATCTTGGTGCCGCCCTGCCGCGACGTCCAAAGGTTCTTGCCTTTGCGCTTGATGTTGTTCGCCACCACTGCCGAAGCCGCCTGCAGAATGTTCTGCGTGGAGCGGTAGTTCTGCTCCAGACGAATGATCTTGGCCTCGGGAAAATCCTTTTCGAATTCCAGAATGTTGCGAATGTCCGCCCCGCGCCAGGAGTAGATGGACTGATCTTCATCGCCCACAGCGCAGATATTGTGATGGCTGCCAGCCAGCAACCGCATCAGTTCGTACTGCGGACGGTTCGTATCCTGATATTCGTCGATCATCACGTACTGATAACGCCGATTGTAGTAATCGCGGACCGTCGGGACCGCTTTCAGTAGCCGCACGGTCTCGAGCAGCAGGTCGTCGAAATCAAGCGCGTTGGCCTTGTTCAGCTCCTTGCGATACTCCGCGTAAATGTGGGCCACCTTCTCCGTCTTAGGATCGCCCGACTGCAAGTAAACCTCCTGCGGATCGAGCATATGGTTCTTGGCCCACGAAATATGGGAAAGCACCGAGCGCGGCGTAGTCTGCTTATCGTCGATGCCCAGACGCCGCATCACCGACTTCACTAGTTGCTGCTGGTCGGACTCGTCATAGATGACAAAGCTCTTCGACAACCCAATCGGCGGCTGCCCAGGGACAGCCGAAGGAATCCGCAGTTGCTCGATGTCCCGACGCAACACTCGCACACAAAAAGAATGAAAGGTTGAAATCGTCGGCTTGGCAATGGAAAGGCCACCCACCAGCTTGTCCACGCGCTCGACCATCTCCTGCGGCGGCCTTGTTGGTAAAGGTCATCGCCAGGATGGCCTCAGGCATTACCCCCAGAGTTTCAATCAGATAAGCGATGCGATAGGTGATAACCCGTGTCTTCCCGCTGCCCGCGCCCGCGAGGATGAGCACCGGCCCGTCCGTGGTTTCAACGGCAGCCCGTTGTTGCGGGTTGAGTTTGTCAAGAAAAGACAACGGTCGAACGGCTCCACAGCTGACTGATTAAAGATTCGCTAATTGAATTTTACAGGGGATCGGTGATTCGCGGATTTCCAGGATGCTGGCGAAGCTCTGCGCGGGGGGACAACCCCTATCCCGTAGTGGCAACACTCCGCGCGGCTTTGCACTCTTCGCACGGACAAACATCCCGCAGAAACTGCCAGGAATAAATGCCCAGTTCGTGGCCGTCATTCCAGTGAAACTTGATGGCATACTTCCCCACCGGCTCGGCCGACAACGGCCTGGCCGCCTCTTTGAACATGGGCAGCGCGCCAAGCGCCAGTTTGGCCGGCTCGCCAGGCTTGCGGTCTGACTTGCCGCGTTCGTCGTCACAGAGAGCGCATGGGCAGGCGTCGCGCAGAAAAGGGAATGCGTAGTGGGATCGGTGGCCGTCTTTCCACTCAATGTCCACGCCAGTTCCTGTCGTCAGGTTCACTTTTACCGACTTGGGATCGGGCGGCGAAGGCATAATTTCAGTATCGCACAGCCCAACTTCGCGCGTTTCGCAGCTCTTGTTCCAATCCCCTATTCAACTCTGAACCTCATGGTCACGCTGGCGGTGACAGCAATCTTTCCCAGCGCCACTGTCCCCTCGGAGCCAATTCCCCCGCCGCCTATGTTCTGGACGACATTCTGCGACAACTGTGAGCCATATCGATTCCCGCAGCAGGCGCTGTACCATGAGCCGCCTCCGTAGCTGTACGTGGAGACTCCCAGTGGCTTCCCGGCGACTTTAAGTCCGGCGGCGCCGGCCAGATCGTTGGCCTTTTCGATGGCAGCCTTCACGGCCAACGCCCGGGCCTGGTCGCGATATTTGCGCAATTCCGAGGTGCTGAACTCGACGTCATAGATGCGGTTGGCGCCGGCATGCAGGACAGAGGTCAGGAGCGCTTCGAATTTGGAGACATCGCGCAGGAAAACCTGCACACTCTTGGTGACTTCGTAGTAGTCGACAACCGTCCCGTCGTGATCGTCGTAATGCAATTCGACGTGAATGTTCTCCGTCTGGATGTCGCCGTCGTCGACATGGAGGTCGCGAGCCGCCCCGATCACCCGGCGTACGATCGCGTCGTTCTGGGCGATGGCCGTATCAAGCACCTTATTTCGCGTTTCCACCCCGAAATTGATTCGAACCCGGTCCGGCGCAACATTGATGGCCGCATCTCCGGTGATGTCGATGCTGCTGGTTTCAGGAAGCTGGGAGTATCCCGTAGACACTGCAAGCAGAAGGAAAGCAAGGAGAAGTCTCATGGCAAGTCGCCTCCGTGCAGCCTTTATAGCGTCCGGCGGTGACGCAGGCAATGGATCATCAGAGCCGCCGGGTTGTCGAAATGGGACAAAATCCGGTAAAATCTTCTTTTACACATCAAGTTCTGCACTTACCGGGAGTAGTCAATGGCACAAATATGTGAAATCTGCGGCAAGGGGCCGCAATTTGGAAACAATATCAGCCACGCCCACAACGTCACCAAGCGGCGATGGAATGTGAACCTGCGTCCAGTTCACGCCAAAGTAGGCGCTGCGACCAAGCGTATCCGCGTCTGCACCTCCTGCCTGCGCAGCGGCAAAGTCGTTAAAGCCTAAAGCCCTCTGCCGGACGGTCCCCTCTTAGAACAGCGTCATCCTGAATCGGCCTTCAGGCCGTGAAGGATCTCGTGCGGACAGGCAAAAAGCCGCCCATCCGTTTGGGCTGAATCTAGGTTCGTCATAATATATCGTGTTACGATATATACTGAATGACGAAGACATTGGCGATCTCCGACTACCAGGCATTGGCCGAACTGCGATACCAGATTCGTAAATTCATTTACTTCAGCGAACAGGCGGCCCGCCGGATGGACATCGAACCGCAACAGCATCAGTTAATGCTGGCGCTTAAGGGACTACCGGCAGGACTGAATCCAACCGTTAAGACGTTGGCGGAACGAATGCAAACCCAGCACCACAGCACTGTCGAACTCGTGAACCGGCTCTCCCGCGCCGGACTGGTGCGACGAAGCCGAACCGGCGAAGACCGCCGGCAAGTCTTCCTCACCCTTACTCCGAAAGCAGAGAAGATGCTGAGCGAATTGTCTATGGGCCACCAAGCCGAGTTGCGTACACAGGGTCCGGCGTTGGTCGCCGCCCTGGAACGGGTGATGCGGCCCACGAAGGGCGGCGGCGGGTCCGCATCCAAATCTCCCTCCCGGCCAGTCGAACAAGCAGGTTAGTCATGCTGAAGCCGAACCACAAACAAACTGACCAGGGTGCCGGAAGCAACGACGGCACCCATCCTCCAATCGCCGCCACAGGCACGCAGTCCGGGGACACGACTCTCACCGAGCCCGCTCAATTCCGCATGGTGCTGGTCTCATTCCTCGCAGCCGGCATTGGATTGATCGCAGGCGGCATAGCCTTTCTGCTGTACAAACTCATCGGCCTGCTCACCAACATTTCTTTCTACGGACGCTTCGCTGCCGACTTCGCCAGCGCGCGCCACAATCATCTGGGGTTGTGGGTCATCCCGATTCCCGTGATCGGCGGAGTCATCGTTGGCATCATGGCCAAGTACGGCTCGTCGAAGATCAAAGGACACGGCATCCCCGAAGCCATGGAAGCCGTATTGTTCAATCGCAGCCGCATTCAGCCGCGAGTGGCAATCCTGAAGCCGATCTCAGCGGCCATCGCCATCGGCACCGGTGGCCCCTTCGGAGCCGAGGGTCCGATTATTCAAACCGGCGGCGCGATGGGATCGCTGGTGGGGCAGCTCTTTCATACCACCGCCTCGGAACGCAAAGTATTGCTGGCTTGTGGGGCCGCCGCCGGTATGTCGGCAACTTTCAATACACCGATCGCCGGAGTGATTCTCGCCATTGAGCTGCTGCTCTTTGAATTCAAGGCGCGATCGTTTATTCCGCTGGTGGTGGCCAGCACGCTCGCGACGACGGTCCACATGCAGTTGCTAGGTGCGGGCCCGATGTTCACGGTCAACGCCATGGATTTTCGCATCCCCACCGCATTGCCCTTCTACCTGTTGCTCGGAGTGATCTGCGGACTGGCCGCAGTCGGATTCAGCAAGTTGCTCTACTGGACAGAAGACCAGTTCGAGAAACTGCCCATCGACGAGCTCTGGTGGCCGGCGATCGGAGCCCTGGGTCTCGGCATCATCGGGTACTTCGTCCCTCGAGTTCTGGGCGTAGGCTACGACACCATCAGCGACATTCTGAACGCCGACCTCGCCTGGAAGCTGCTGGTTGTGGTGATGCTGGCCAAGGCCGTCGCCTTGGTGATTTCTCTCGGATCGGGAACCTCAGGCGGTCTGCTCGCTCCCATGTTCATGTCCAGCGCCGCGCTGGGCGGAGTATTCGCGATGGGAATGAATGAGGTTTTCCCCGCCGCCAACCTCTCAGCCGGAGCATTTGCCCTGGTAGCCATGGGCGCGGTGTTTGGGGCAGCTTCCCGAGCCGCGTTCTCCTTCATCGTCTTCGCCTTCGAAATCACTCGTGACTACAACTCCGTCTTGCCCTTAATGCTGGTCACCGTGATCGCCGACGGAGTTGCCATACTCCTCATGCCCAAAGCGTCCATCATGACGGAGAAGCTGATCCGCCGCGGACTGCGCATCCATCAGGACTACGAAGCCGACGTGCTGCAGCAGATGGTGGTCTCCGAAACCATGGATCGCGATGCGCCCACCCTTCCCGCCGACATGCCAGTCAGCGAACTAGCCGAACGCATCGCGCGTCACGAACCGGAAGTGAGCCGTCATCAAGGGATGTTGCTGCTCGACGCGGAAAACAATCTGGTCGGAATCATCACCCGTGGCGACATCCTGCGGGCGCTCGACGAGGATTCTTCTGGATCCATGAGCCTGCTCGAAGCCGGAAGCAGCAAAGTGGTCGTGACTTATCCCGACGAGACCTTGCATGAGGCCGCCGCCAAGATGCTGCGCAACAACGTCGGACGATTGCCGGTCGTTGATCGTAAAAACTCGCAGCTCGTGGTCGGTTATCTGGGAAGGCCGGGGATCATGGCCGCCCGGCTACATCGACTGCACGAAGAACACGTACGCGAGCCGGGCTGGGTGCAGCGGTTCCAGTGAGCGCTTCTTCCGATCGGCCGGAACCTGGCCTCTACTTGGATTGCAAAGGAACTGCACTGACCCTCTTCTGCGCGGCCGCGATCAACGGTCGCAGGGCCTGCACCGAAACCCCTAACGTGCCGCCAGAGAAGCCGTCGATGTAGGCTTCGTTGATCCCAATCACCTCGCCCTGCGAATTGAATACCGGACCGCCGCTTCCGCCGTGGGCGGTAGGTGCGTCATAGATCAGCTTGTCGCCGACTACGTCTCCCAGGTGTCCACAAGTCGCTGACGGACGAATCAACGATAGCGCTGCCAGTTCGTTGGCGGCCCCAATGTCGTCCCGGCGATATGCCAGACGCTCGTAAACCGCTGGCGGCGACTTTGCCACCATTCCCAGCACGCCCATGGGATAACCAACCACCGCTACCAGCTCTCCAGGATTCGAGACTTTCTCGGCCAGGGGAAGCGGTCGCAACCGGCTGATAGCCTGCGAATTCTCGACCTGAAGCACCGCCAGATCGCCATGTGCCGACAAGACCAGAGGTGTGATGTCCACCGGCAGCGGGAATCCGGGGAAAAATGCTATTAGCTTTTCCAGTTGAGGCTTGGCGCCTTTCAAGATCAGCGCATCCGCTTCAGCGTCTCCGTACCAGGGCTCAGCCACATGGCGGTTCGTAGCCAGCAATCCCTCGGCAACCACAAATCCGGTTCCGGAAATCCGGGCACGAACCGACGGCCGCTGCCCCGGCATGGAAACGTGATAAACCCCGTAGATGTAACAGATAGAATTTCTATACCGATTCAGGACTAGCGCTGGCATGGCCTGCTCCTGCTTCAGTTCGTCCACGTCTCGGGTCAGCTGGCGAAGTTCGTCCTGGTGGTCGTTTATGAGTACTGGACGGCTCGGCGCCTGAGCCACTGGAAGGGCGGCGGCCGGCGCATAGTAGTGCACTAGGACCCCTGTCCCGACAAGCAGGAATAGGCCCAGCACCACTTCCACCATCCGTGCCCAGGTGGTGCAGACCGGCTCTTCTCCCGATGAATGCTGGTTATCGACCATGAAGACGAACGGGCCGCCGCGGCAAATCAGGGGAGGGAAATGCGTGTCCGCCGGGCAGACCTCTGACCTACTATTCTGGGGCCTGGAGGCGGAGCCTCCTAGGGTACGGAAGGTGATGTCCGGGTGGACCTAAGGCTCGTGAATACCCAGACGTTGGGACATTTCCTCGTATAGAAAACCCCTCACCAGGGCGGTAGGGCTGCACCCATTCCCCGTCAATGACAAACTGCGGGATGGCACGCTTGCCGGTACGCGCCATGACCTCTTCCGCGGCGCCAGGCGTGGTTTCGATATTCACGTCTTTAAAAGGGATGTTATGGCTTTCCAGAAACCGCTTGGCGATGCGGCAATCGGGACACCATGTGGCGGAATAAACAACGACTTCCATATTGATCTGCTCTTCTTTCCGCCCGTTGCGCGATTTCCTTGGCGTAATTTGCGGTAAAGCCTTTGACCGCAAATATCTCTAAGAAAAGATCGCTAAGAAAACAAAGCCGCCAGCGTGAGCTGACGGCTGATAGCTGAAAGCTGTCTCTCCTAATTTTCGTACAACAACACGCCCTCGGCCTTCTCCGAATCCACCGGACGGTAGTACAGCTTCTGCCCATCCAGAAAGACTTCGATAAACGCCGGGCGCGTCGTAATCGTGCCCTGGATCAGGGCCTCCGAGAGCGGATCCTCAATGTATTTCTGCAAAGCCCGACGCAGCGGACGCGCACCGTAACTGCGATCTCCCACGGTCTGGCTCAGGATCCACTTCTTGGCTTCGTCGGTCACGGTCACCGTGATCGATTTCTGCGAGAGATTCTGATTCAGCAAGTTCACCATCAGCTCCAGAATCTGGATCAGGTCTTGCTCGCTGAGCGCCATGAACAGAATGATCTCGTCCAGACGGTTGAGGAATTCCGGATTGAAGGTGCGTTTCACTTCGCCCTTCACCAGATCTTCCACCTTGCCCGAAATCATGTCCTCATTGCTCGACTGGAAGCCTAGGCCTTCGCGCTTCTGCAAGTGCCGGGCGCCAATGTTCGAGGTC
This sequence comes from Terriglobia bacterium, assembly GCA_963741105.1. Taxonomy (GTDB): domain Bacteria; phylum Acidobacteriota; class Terriglobia; order Terriglobales; family Acidobacteriaceae; genus JAIQFF01. The sequence goes on along the minus strand of CAVUGT010000029.1, from coordinate 58,554 downwards.
ATGATGATAATCGTGTTCTTGAAGTCGACGGTATTGCCCAAGCCGTCCGTCAGCTGGCCGTCTTCAAATACCTGCAACAGGATGTTGAAGACATCCGGATGCGCCTTCTCGACTTCGTCCAGCAGGACGACGGAATAAGGTGCGCGCTTCACACGTTCGGTGAGCTGGCCGCCTTCTTCGTAGCCCACGTATCCCGGAGGCGAGCCGATCAGCTTCGAGACCGAGTGCTTTTCCATGAACTCGGACATATCGAAGCGGACCAGCGACTTCTCGCTGCCGAACATGAACTGAGCCAGGGTGCGGGCAACTTCGGTTTTGCCGACGCCCGTAGGTCCAAGGAACAGGAACGAACCAATGGGCCGGTTCGGGCTCTTCAAGCCAGCGCGGCTGCGGCGGATGGCGCGGGCCAAAGCCACGATGGCTTTGTCCTGCGAGATGATCCGCTTGTGCAGTTCTTCTTCGATGCGCAGCAGCTTCTGTGACTCTTCTTCTTTGATCGAGGTGATGGGAACGCCGGTCCAGCGCGATACCACGTCCTCGATGTCCTCCCGACCGACAACGCCGGTGGAGGATTCATCGAGGTGGTATTTTTCGCGAAGGGCGCGCAGGTTCTCGCGCTCCTTGCGTTCCTCGTCCGAGTAGAAGCGCGCCTTCTCGAACTCATGGTTCGCGATGGCGTTCTCCATACGGTGGACGATGAACTTGATGCGCTTCTGGACTTCGGTAATCTCCTCTGGCAACGAAGTCTGGCGCAGCTTTACGCGCGCTCCGGCTTCGTCGATCAGATCGATGGCCTTGTCCGGAAGAAAACGGTCCGGAATGTAGCGGTTCGAATGCGATACGGCGAAGTTGATGGACTCGTCGGTGTAAGTGACGGCATGAAACTTCTCGTACCGGTCTTTGATCCCGAACAAAATCTTGGTAGCGTTGACTTCGTCCGGCGGCGGAACTTTCACCGCCTGGAAGCGGCGCTCCAGCGAACGATCTTTTTCAATCGACTTGCGATACTCGCCCGGTGTCGTTGCGCCAATGCACTGGATCTCGCCGCGCGACAACGCCGGCTTCAGGATGTTGGCGGCATCGAGCGAACCTTCCGCCGATCCCGCGCCCACCAGAGTATGCAACTCATCGATAAAGATGATGGAGTTCTGCGACTCCATCAGTTCCTTCATGATGGTCTTCAGACGCTCTTCAAACTGGCCGCGATATTTGGTGCCGGCGACGATCAGCGAAAGATCGAGTGCCGAGGATGCGCTTGTCGGCCAGGAATGATGGAACTTCTCCGTCCGCGATGCGCTGCGCCAGTCCTTCGACGATGGCGGTCTTGCCTACGCCCGGCTCGCCGATCAGCACTGGATTGTTCTTGGTGCGGCGGCACAGAATCTGAATCACGCGTTCCAGTTCGCCATCCCGCCCGACCAGAGGATCGAGCTGGTTGTCCATGGCGGCCTGGGTCAGGTCGCGGGAAAACTCGCTGAGCAGCGAAGACTCACGCTGACGCTGCGGAGCCGACTTTTCCTGGCTGCTGCGCGCCAGTTCTTCGCGGATGGTCGAAAGCCTCAGACCACGCTCGTGCAGAATCTCGGCGGCAAAGCACTTTTCTTCTCTGCAGCAGACCCAAAAGCAGATGTTCGGTTCCAATGTGTTTGTGCGAAAGCCGTTCCGCCTCTTCCGCGGCATAAGCCAGCACCCGCTTGCACTCGTTGCTTAATGGAAGATCCACCGAGGTCGAGACTTTCTCCCGGATGGTGGTGTGCCCTTCGATCTGCTTTCGAATCGATTCAACCGAGGCGTGCGACCGCAGGAATCGGTTGGTCAGGGCTTTGTCTTCGCGCAGAAGTCCCAGCAACAGATGTTCAGTCTCAATATAAGGAGAACCGAACTGGCTGGCCTCGTAGCGCGCAAAAAAGATAACGCGCCTCGCTTTTTCCGTATAACGTTCAAACATAAAGCCCTACCCCCTTAGGCTCTACTGAGGACCGAGGTTTCTGCTTGCGGCCCGAACCCTGGGAAACCTACCGCCCTCATCATTATTGCAATCAATCTGCCACGCCGTCTATGGCCCGTAAGCGCTAATGGAAACTCCGCTTCGTTACCAAAGGCACCCGAACGTCCCGTCACAATCAACTGAGAACCGGGAACCGTGAACTGGCAACTGTTTTTTTATTCCTCCCGCCTTTTCCGTTTTCGGAACTCTGTCACTTCGTGTCATCCCTAGCCGGAAAGCGTCTCTGGCGCAACTTCTTCCATTTTTCCGCGCTGCAACCGCAAAACGCGATGACAACGCCGCGCAAAGGCAAAGTTGTGGGTGGCAATAAGAGAAGTCAGCTGGTAGTCGCGATGGAGCCGTGCAGATCAAATCAAAAACCGAGTCCGCCGTGCGGCTGTCGAGGTCTCCGGTAGGCTCATCCGCCAGCAGCAACTTGGGCTGAGTGATAAGCGCCCGGGCCAGAGCCACACGCTGCTGTTCACCGCCGGAAAGTTCTCCCGCCCGGTGATGCGAACGCTGCTCCAGTCCTACCTCGTGCAGCCATCGCGAAGCTTCTCCCTCCGCTTTCTGCTTCGGAAGACCCCTCAGCAGAAGCGGCATGGCCACGTTTTCCAGTGCCGTGAATTCCGGCAGCAGGTAGTGGAACTGCCAGACGAAACCGAGTTCATGATTTCGGAACCCGGCCGCGTCATCTTCTGAAAGCGAACTCAATCGTAAGTGGGCGCAGTATACGTCACCCGCAGAAGCACGATCAAGAGCGCCGAGGATGTGCAACAAGGTACTCTTACCCGAACCAGATTCACCCACGATCGCCAGCATCTCTCCTCTGGCCACCTGGAATGACAAATTTTCAAAGAGCACCAGGTCCGACTCGCCGGAGCGAAAAACCTTCTTCAGACCTTCGACCCGAAGGATCGATTCCTGTTCGATTAGATGCAAAAAGGTGGCTCCTCGGCTCAAGCGCGGCTGCTTCTAACCTAGCTTTCAGCTTAGCTAAACCCCGAGTTCCAACGTTGTGTCTCGCTGGAAACAATTGTTTCGGGGTGCACCCTCATTAAAACATGAACCGAGACGCGAACGCCTCCTGCTCTCCATTTTGGAAAGCGTCTATGAAGCGAACCTTAAGCTCAATTTTGAATAAATACGACATGACGATGGTCACAACGATGGCCCAGGGTCACTCGTAGCGGAGAGCTTCGGCGGGAAGAATTCGCGCAGCCGACCACGATGGATACAACGTCGCGACCAGCGAAATCCCTATCGCCACCAGCGCAACCAGCGCGCCATCGATCACACGCGGCGCGAACGGCACATAGTCGATGGAGTAAACCTCGGGAGCGAGCGACAACAGGTGATAGTGACCACCCGCCCAGGAAAGCGCATACCCAAGCACCAGCCCAATCGCCGTCCCGATAACGCCAATCAACAATCCTTGCGCGATGAACAGACGCCGCACCTGCGACTTGCGCGTACCCATCGACATCAGCACCGCAATGTCGCGAGTCTTCTCCATCACCATCATGGTCAGAGAGATCAGAATATTCAGCGCGGCGACAAACACAATCAGCCCAATGGTGATGAATGTCACCAGCCGCTCCAACCGCAAAGCGCGAAACAGAGCCTTGTTCTGTTCCATCCAGTTGGTGGCCATGAAACCCTTACCCGCAGCCTTTTCCAACTGCTCCGAAATCTGCCCAGCCTGGTAAATGTCATCCACTTTGAACTCGAGTACCGTGATTTGATCGCCCAGGCCTTCAAGATTCTGCGTGTCGGTGAGGCGAGTAAACGCCCACGAGCTGTCGTAATCGAAAAATCCAGAACTGAAAATCCCCACAACGCGGAAGCGACTGTACTTCGGCACCAACCCAAACGGAGTCAGTTCGCCCTGCGGACTAGTCACCAGCACCACCGAATTCAGCGAGACGGCAAGATCTTCAGCAATGTCCTTACCGAGAACAATCGGGGGCATCGCCGCCACCCGCTCCTGCACAGAATTCAAATCGTCTGGAGACCCGTGTCCGTGTGGGGGCGGGTCTCCGACCCGCCCAAGCCGGGTCGAACACCCGGCGACAGGTTTTTGTCTTTGTCACCCGTAAGACTCTCGCCCCCCGCATCCTTATCCAAAGCATCCATCGACCCAAACTTCACCGTATCCAGCAGATCGCTGACCTTGCGCTCATAAGCCGGAATCATCCCCTTTAACACCGCCCCCCGCGCCCGCGGGCCATGCGAGATCAATACCTGCTCGTAAATCGCAGGCGCCGTACCCACCACATGCGGCTCTTTCGAAAGCCGATCCATCAGCGGACGCCAGTCCTTTATCCCATCACTCTCAACCCGCAAAAGATTGATATGCGAAGTCGACCCCAGCAAACGATTCTGCAAGTCCTGACGAAACCCATTGTTGATGGCAAGCGCAACCACCAGCGAAGCCACTCCCGCCGCAACCCCGGCAATCGAAATCCCGGTGATCACACCAATGACAGCCTGCCGCCGTTTGGCGCGCAGGTAGCGAGTCGCGATGAAGAGTTCAAAGCGCATGGAAGGAAGCTATCAGCTTTCAGCCAATCCGATTATAGCGACTGGGACTTTTGCAAATTTCATCGAGCCAGCATTCGCGGCAGAACTGCCGGCACGCTCTCCCGATATTTTCTGTATTCTTCGCCGAACCGCTGCTCCAGTTCCCCATCCTCCAATCGGATCATCAAGGCGCCGGTGACCACAGCGAATACAGTCAGCCCGTAACAGACCACCAATCCGCTCCCCAAACTCCAGGCCGCCATCTCGCACAAATGCCCGAGATAAACCGGATGCCGAACCCGTGCGCGTATGCCCGTGGTCGCGAGGCGCTGTTCGCCATGTCCGGGAATGAGTTCGGGCAGGCCTCCCAACTGAGCGGCGCTGAAGCCAGATCCAGCTCGTTTGTAAACCCACGCCCCAGCGGCAAAAAGAACCATCGCCGGCAACCAGCTCCACGCGGTCCGGTAAAGCAACAGTTCCTGCCAGGGCGCAGTAACCACGCCCACCCCGATCCACATTCCGATCCAGAGCGGCACCAGAACCCGGTATGGAGAACCTTTCCGTGCGCGCCAGTACTCCGCGCGAGGATGGATCACCAACCAAAATGACGGGATGGTCGCATAGACCACGCAGGCCAGCCATGCGATGGTGCGCAGAAATATCAGCACTGCTGCGGATTATAGGGTGAAGCGGCACCATGGCGCTGCGCGAACCGCTCCACCCAACCCGATTTTGTGGCACAGTAGAAGAGGATGGCGGATCCCCCCGAACCGGAACTGAAAGAATCCAGCCTGGCTGAGACCAGGCTTGCCGAGGCCCGCCGTCCTGAATCCAAGGTTCGTGTATCGCGAATTCCCGCCGGCCGCGTCGCCTTCACCTATCCCGACTTCACCATCTACCAGGCAGCACGCTTCTTCATTGTCGCGGCGCTGGAAATGCAATCCGTCGCCGTGGGATGGCAAGTTTACGAGATCACCCGGAAACCACTCGATCTCGGACTCATTGGCCTCGCCCAATTTCTTCCCGGCATGCTCCTGTTTCTCGTCTCAGGACACGTCGCCGACCGCTTCGACCGCCGCAAAGTGGTCACTCTCTGCTACTGCGGCTTCGCCGTGTCGTCGGGACTGCTGCTGACCCTCGCCTGGCAAGGCAGCCATTCCGTCCGCTTGATTTATGCGGTGGTTGTCCTGATCGGAGTGGTGCGCGCCTTCAATGCGCCAGTGAGCCGGGCACTCCTGCCTCAACTGGTTCCGGAGGAGCACTTCCCCAATGCGGTGGCGTGGAACGCGAGCATCTTCCAGGCGGCCGTTATCCTGGGCCCGTCGATCGGCGGATTCCTGTACGCCTTCGCCAAAGGTCCGACCGTGGTCTATGCGACGGCGTTGGCAACCGCTGTCGCAGCCGTGTTCTCGACCCTGAAACTCACCTTGCAGACTCAGGTCCGCGCTCGCGAACCGATCAGTTGGAACACGGTCCTCGCCGGCTTCCATTACATATGGAGAAACAAGCTGGTGCTGGGCTCAATCTCACTCGACATGTTCGCCGTCCTGCTTGGAGGAGCGGTCGCTCTGCTTCCTGTCTATGCCAGCGAAATTTTGAAGACCGGCCCCTGGGGACTGGGCCTGCTGCGCAGCGCTCCCGGCGTCGGAGCGATCGCGATGGCGATCCTGGTAGCGCACCGCCCATTACGCCGCCGCGCCGGACTCACCATGCTGTTCTGCGTCGCCGGATTCGGCATATGCACAATCATCTTCGGACTCTCGCGCAGCTTGGCAATCTCGCTGGTCGCGCTATTCCTGCTCGGCGCCTCTGACATGGTCAGCGTGATCATCCGCTCCATCCTGGTTCAGCTGGCGACGCCCGATGAAATGCGTGGACGGGTAAACGCCGTCGACATGATCTTCATCGGAGTCTCGAATGAATTGGGAGAATTTGAATCCGGATTGACAGCCCATTGGTTCGGCACGGTCCCAGCGGTCGTCCTGGGAGGAGTAGGAACGCTGGTGGTAATCGCCATCTGGGCCTGGGCCTTCCCCGAACTAAGAAACGCAGACCAATTGACAGACTGAACCACCACAGGCCATGTGGTAACCCTACTTGCTCCGAATCACCGTCTTCGCCGAACTCATATTGTCGAAGCGGTCATACACTCGGACCACAACCACGTGCTCGGACGCAATCTTCTTCGCATCACTTCCCAAAACCACCTGGAAGTCGTAATTCGCAGACTTCGAATCCGCCAACTGACCCACGGGCTCCACATATTGCCAATCGGCGGCATCGACGGAATATTCCGCGCGCTTGATGTTTGAAAATCCGTCGCTGGCATGAAACGTAACGTGTATCTGCGAACCTTCCACGGCGGCTTTGAGGTCATCGATACGCGGCGGCGTGGTGTCCACTTCGAAGCGGGCGCTGTCCCGGGTCGAAGTGAGCGCCTGTCCCGGAGAATGCGACGGCGCATCAGAGGCGACGATTTCGACGGTGTATCCGCCATCGGGAAGCAGCGACGCGTCGAACGAATAAAATTTGTCAGTGAGATTTTCCTTCAGCAACAACCAACGAGTCTCGCCATCGCCGCGGTAGTAAACCGAATAGACCATTTGATCGTCGTTGTCGTCGTGGATCGTCCACTTCACACCGATGGAATTGGAGTCGCGCGTCGTGGGCGGCGGCACATCGAAACGCGGTTGCGAGCCCGCCGTCCCGCTGGTGTCAGGAACGATCGATGGCTTAGGCAGCGGCTGGTAGCGCACACCCACCTGCACCGTGACATCGTCGAAGTCAGGCGCGACGTTTTTGGGCAGGTAGTTGAGCAGCACACTGTCCACGCTGGGAGGCGTAGAACCGGCATGCAGAACGGCTTTCCATTGGACGAAGCGTGCCGGCGGAACATTCAGAACCGGGTCTTTCTGCGAATCGACCGGCTTCCACGGACTCCAGTTGCGGTCGGGATTGTCCACATTGCCACTGCGGGCAAAAAGTTCGACCTGGCCTGTGCCGCGCAATTCGGCTCGTCCCCATCGCGAGAACACCTTGGCGTCGAAAACATCGCTCTCGTATGTGCCTTCGGATTCCGCGGCGCCCCCCAACTGGAACACTTTGCCGAGATTGCTGGTTGAAACGTAAAGTCCGCCTCCCGGAGCTTCGGCGAAAGCCGTGACCTGCGTTGCGCTAGCCTTTAGCAGATCGGCGAAACGATCTTCGCCGGTGACGGCGAACACATGGCCGCGGTTCCCCGTTCCCGCGAGCAACCGGCCGGCAGGGTCGAAGGCAAGCGCGTACACCAGGTCTTCCCGCGAAGCCCAGATGCGGCTGGGAGAACCGTCAGGCGCGATCCGGTAAATTTCCGAACCGCCACTGGCGCCAGCACCGGGCAGCGGAATGCCGCTCACTAATCCCGATGTCACCGGACTCACGTTCAAAACCACGGCACCCGGCTGCGCCGCCCCAGTAGTAGGAGTTGGAGCTGGCGTCACAATCGGCGGAGTGAAAATTGCCGGAGCCGCTCCGGGGCGCTTTTCTCCTACTCCTGCGGCATAGATATTTCCCGCCTTGTCGATCGCCAGGGCAGTGATTTCTTTTTTGGGCGCGCTGTACAGAACAAACCCTTCGCCGTTGGGCTTGATCTGATAAACAAGACCACTGCCATCAGACCCGGCAATCAGGTTGCCTTTTGCATCCATCGCCAACACACGGATGTGAGCTTCATCGCTCTTGAAGAAAACGGAGTGTTCGCCCTTGGGACTTACTCTGTAGATTTCTCCATGATCGCCAGTGGCGACAAACAGGTCACCGGAGGCGTCGAAAGCCAGGTCCCAGATGTATTTCGTGCCAGGATCGAAATATACCGACGAGGAGAATTCGCCCGCCGACTTGCCTTTTTCCGGCTCAGCCTTTGCCTTCGCCGCCGCGCGCTCAATGCGGTAAATCTTGCCGTCGGGATTAGTCGCGGCATAGACAACGCCGTTTTTGTCCACGGCCAATGCCTGCACCTGCAACTCCTGCGGCTCAAAGATGGTCGACGATTGCCCCTGCGGGGTGATGCGATACACCCGGGCGGGTGCGCCCGTAGCGACATAGAGGTTTCCGGCAGAATCGGCCGCGATCGACCATATATAAGTGGACGGCGTAGTTGATATGGCCTTAAACGCGGGAGCGAGTTCCAGCCCGCCCATGCTGCGAATCGCCACACCCGTCGCCGTGCCCTTGCTCAGGTCTTCAAACTTGGACTGCTCCCACGTGCGAGTACCTTCACCGGAAGCAAAATGCGTAGCGGCTAGTACAGAAATAAGAACGAGAAAAAATCGCTTACCCGGGCGGATCACCAATTTGTTACCTCATCGAAGAACTTGAGCGGAAGATTCAGACTATCACCAGAACCCTAACCCTTGTCATCCTGAGCGCAGCCTTTCGTTCCGCGAAGCGGGACGAAAGCAAGTGAAGGACCTATGCACTCCTCGCCGTGGTCGCATTGTTTCTGGTCAAAATTAAGCTGGAAACGAAAAGCAGATCTGGCAGGATTTGAGCACCGCTATCGCCTGAAATGCACAGGTCCTTCGCGAAGCGAAGCGTTTCACTTCCTCAGGATGACAAAGCAAAATTCACTGCTAGGAGAGCACGAGCGGGACGCTCGCACCCATATTTACTTGATCGTGATGGTCAGCACCTGCGCGCCCGCAACCACATAGTCCAGCGGTGCAGTCGCCTCTTCGCTCACCGACGACTCGCCCTGCACGATCATCTCCTGCGTGCCGCGCATGCTGTCCATCACGTTCATGATCGAGAATGGCAGAGTGGGCATGACCTTGTCCGCGACCATGGCTTCCGGATCAGCCTCGAGCAGCGATACGTAAACCCGATTGTTGACATGCTGCTTGTTGAGCAGCGCAATGGTCGATGCCAGATCCATCTTGCGCCCCAGTTGCGGCCCACCTCGCCGGACCCGGTCGAGCGTCTCGCCATCGCTGACCAGAATGCGCAGAGGTCCCTTCGAGGTCGAGGTCGGAATGTGGATCGGAATCTGGTGCAGAATCACTTCGCCACGGTACGGACGCAGCACGGTCTCGATGGTGATATTGTCACCCGGCCTTGCCTCGATTAGATCAGTGCGTGCGCCCTCCAGACGGGCCCAGCGCCGTTCGCGCACCAGATCGAAATCAAGCTGCACACCACGAACGCCAGGTACATTGTAAGGATTGTCGTAGATGCGGCTGAATCGTTCGCCCAGCGAGAGCGCCGCCATCACTGCTGCCGGCTGTCCACCATCGGACGGCGCAAACATATTCTGCACCGTGACGTCGGGATATCCGTTCACGCTGATCCGGCCGTTCATGCGATAGGTCGTGTCCTCGCCGTACTCGTTCACTCCATGCAGCGCATTGAACACCGTGGCCATCATGGCCAGCGGACTCAGGTTCGCGTTGTTCAACACTTCGTAATGAAATTGCTTGTCCGTCGCCCCACCGTGGATCTGCAACGTGACCGGAATCATCTCGGGCTGCTTGCCGAACTCGCCCATGATGCCGGTGTGTCGGTCCTGCACGAATGCGCCAACTGCCTCGGTGGCGTTTACGATTTTGAAAGCGTTCAGCGGCGATGGAAGAGTCGCCAGCACTTCCGCTTTCGTCATGGGCAAATCCACCATGCCGAACTGCAACAGAGGATGTCCGCACGCCAGCAGGTGCTGCGCGTCCATATAGGTGACGGTGCACGTTGCCGCGATGTCCATATCGCCGCGCACCAGAATCGCACTGATGGCCGATCCCGGCTCCAAAGGTTCGGGCTGTTTGCTTTCGCTGACCGAGCCCACACCCATCACCGGAACGATTCCAGCCTGCGCGAACTGAGGAGCGAAACGCTGCATCGCCTCCTGCGAAAATCCTGTGAACACCAGCGGAGCTTCAATCGGCTTCAGGTAGTTGGCGTAGTTCTGGGTGGGAACACTCTCAACTCCCGGACCGGATGTCGTCGTGGGCGCGTTTACGCCTTTCTTCGCATTCCCAGCATTGTTTCCCGGGCTGCGGTCCAAGGCGTTGATCTCAAGCATCTCGGCAATCGGCGTCACTCCGGCAATCGGTTCCTTGGAGAATTCGCCGATGCGGAAGGCCAACGCCCCCGCCAGTTTCCCGTTCAGGTAGACGGGACTACCACTCATGCCGGCGACCACTCCGGTATATTCCGCCTTCTCTCCCGACAGGCGGACCAGAATGATGTCGCCCTTTGGCCCATTCGCATTCTTGAGAATCCCGAGAACTTCCACTCCCATGGACTCTGGCTTCGTGCCCTGAAAAACGGTGTAGGCAACGCCATGCATCCCGGCATGGATCTCGCTGACGGGAATGGTCTCAACCGGCTTGCTGGTCTGGGCTTGAACGATTGATGGAAGCAGGGTTAACGAGAGAAGGGCGGATAGAAGAAAGATAGCCGTGAAACCGCAGAAAAAAATACGTCTCATGAATTTGACCTGGAGCACTAATGCCCCGCTGACCAAACGAGCTACACTTCGCGCCTTGTATGCGGTCTGCCGGGGCGGGAGAGGAGTTAAAACAAAAGCCGAGGCCGTGCAAAACATCCCAATCGCGAAGCCCTGCGTCTATACTAGCATAACGATTTTCCGAGGCTCTCCATGTTCTTCGTTGAACGGTTTTGCGTTGACTGGATCAGGAATTTGAAGTTTTCGGCCCGAAACCTTCTCACTATCCCATTGATGATATTGGCTTTCGGGCTCCCGGGAGCCCCAACTCTCCTCGCCCAGGACCAGTCGGAACCCGCCGCCAGTGGGCAAAAACAGGAGGCGCCCCCGGAAGCGGGCGGCCCTCAGAACGACGTCGGGCCCTATGCCATCCCGAAGAAAAAGGAGGAGCCACCTCCTCCGCCACCCCCTGCCAAGCCGAAAAAAATCGAAGGCATGCCGGACTATTCCATCAAGGTCGACGTCCCCATCGTGAATGTGGACGTGCTGGTCACAACCAAGGACGGACAGTTTATTCCGGGGCTGAAAAAAGACAACTTCCGGGTAATGGAAGACGGTGTTCAGCAAAATCTGACCAACTTCAATGTGTCAGAAGCGCCAATCACCGCGGTTCTGTTGGTCGAATTTGCCTCCACCAACTACTACTTTATGGTGGAGGCCCTGAACGCCAGTTACGCCTTCGCCAATTCACTCAAGAAAAATGACTGGGTGGCGGTCCTTTCCTACGACATGAAGCCGCACATCCTTGCCGACTTCACCCAGGACAAACAGGCTGTCTACGGTGCATTGAACCAGTTGCGCATGCCGGGATTCGCCGAAACCAATCTGTTTGACGCCCTGTATGACACGCTGGACCGGGTCGACCAAATCGAGGGACGTAAGTACATCATCCTAGTGACTACGGGCGTTGATACCTTCAGCAAGCTCAACCTCGACCAGATCACCAAAAAAATCAAGACCACGCACGACGTCACTATCTTCCCGATCAGCGTGGGCTTTGCCGTTCGGAACTACTGCGAGACTCATAGCTGCGGCTATACCCACGGCATGGGTATCCCAGTGGGCGAAATGGATTACCTCCAGGGTGACAACGAAATGAGGACCTTCGCCAGCCTGACCGGTGGACGTGCCTACTTCCCGCGTTTCCAGGCCGAACTGCCGGAGATCTTTCACGACGTCGTCGGCGACATTCGCAACCAGTACAACCTCGCCTACCACCCGACGAACCCGAAACTGGACGGCACTTACCGCAAGTTAAAGGTAGAAGTGATCGCCCCCGATGGAGGTCCGCTGAAAGTGAAGGACCAGAAAGGCAAAGACGTGAAGTACACGGTCGCCGCGCGGGAAGGCTACACCGCAAAACACACGGTGGACTAGAGGTAAGTGTAGGGCGGGCGCACTCGCCCGCCGCCTTTGAATTTGATTTTCAGGGTTAGTGAACGTGGGCCAGAGTATCAAGCAGGAACAGCAATCCCACTCCCAGAAAAACCACGAGCGCCATTTTTCCGCCCGGCTCGCGGTTGACCTCCGGCATCAGGTCTGAGGCCGCAACGTAAATCGTCACTCCCGCGGAGAGCGGCAGCCCGTAACTGACTTCATGGCGAAACACCGCCATGGTGAGCACCCCCGCCAGTGTGGACGCCCCCAAGAGTACCGATGCGCCCCAGGCGATGCCCCGGCTTTGTCCACTGGCCAGCATCACTGACGCAATCGTGAACCCTTCCGGAATCTTGTGCAGGAAGATCGCCACAAAGATCACCCAACCCAGCCAGTTGGAAACAATGAAGCCCGACGCGATCGCAATGCCGTCAAAAAAAGTATGGATGATCAGTCCCATGAGCACCGAATACCCGCGGTGGCCATGCACGAAAGCATCCTTGTGAGTTTCCTCACCGAAGTGGAAGTGGGGTGTGACCGTGTGTTCGAACAAATGAACCAGAAGATAACCTGCCAGTACCAGTATCGGAGCGCTCTTGCCGCGAAGCGCCAGGCTGGCGGGAAAAATCTCTACGATCGCGGTCGCCAGCATGAATCCGGCGCCCAGCGCCACGAAATATTTCAGGTAGGAACGGTCCCAGTGTTTCTGGACGATGATGGCGCCCCCAAAAACATTGGCCGCCGCCGCGGTAAGCCCGAGTAGAAGACTGAGGAGAATAGGATGCATGTACGCGGGCGATGATAACAGTTCCCCTTCCGCACTTCCCGCTTCGGCTACGCCGCCTGTTTAATGGCGCCACTCAAAGCGTTCAGTATTCTCCCCAGTTCATTTGCCTTATCGAACAACTGCTTTCCGTGTTCAGGAGAGAAATAAGTCAGGTTCTGGGCAATCATCAGTTGCGTCTCGACCTCGACTAGCGACCCTCGCGCGCGTCCCAGAAAATAATGGAACTCATCGGCTGAGTAGCGAGCCTGCCCCTCCGCAATATTCGTTGGTATCCCAACTGCCGCCCGACGCAACTGGCTGGCCAGCCCATAGATTTCGTCTCGCGGAAAAGCCTTGCTGGTGCGGTAAACGTCCATGACAAAGTCCATCGCCTTTTGCCATGCGATCAAATCCCGGTATGACTGCCCCATAAAGTAATCCTCCTGGGGACAATCATGCCCATCTCTATTTCAAAAAGATGTGACGAATGAACACTGAGAACCGAGAACCAGAACTGCTTTGTTATCAGCTCGCGGTTTTAAGGTCCAGTTCCAAAACGGAATTACCCGCTATGCCGGATATGCATCACGTCGCCATCCTGCACGATGTAGTCTTTGCCTTCGAGACGCAGCGTACCCTTGGCGCGGGCATTGGCTTCGGAGCCAGCTTCCAGCAACTGGTCCCAGCGAATAGTCTCAGCGCGGATGAAATGTTTCTCCAGATCGGAGTGAATAGCACCGGCAGCTTCAACAGCGCGAGTGCGGACAGGAATTGTCCAGGCACGGCATTCGTCTTCACCGGCGGTAAAGAACGAGATCAGTCCCAGCAGGGTGTACGTGGTGCGAATCAATCGAACCAGACCGCTTTCTCTCAAGCCATAGCTTCCCAGAAACTCGGCCGCATCCGCATCACTCATCTCAGCCAGCTCCGCTTCCACTTTCCCGCAAATAGCGGAGGCCCCGGCATTGGGACGCGAAGCCACTTCGCTCAGGTTGTACTTCGTAATCGCATTTTCGAGATCGTTGCCGAGTTCCGTACTCTCTCCGACGTTGAGCACGTACAGAATTGGCTTCTCGCTAAGAAACATGAACCCGCGGAGACGCTTCTTGTCCTCCGGCGTCATCTCCATTTCGCGCAGCGGCCGCTCGGTTCCCAGATGAGCGTTGGCCCGCTTCAGTAGATCAAATTCTTTTTCGAGCTCCGGAGTGCGCATCTTCTTCAAATCTTTTTCCAGCCGCTCCAGCCGTTTTTCTATCTGCCCCAGATCGCTGACCATCAGATCGAAATCCACGTTCTTGATATCACGCAGCGGATCGACCGGCCCGACGTGCGGGATCGACGGATCATCAAAGGCGCGAACCACATGAGCCAGCGCGTCCACGTTTCGCAGGTGCCCGACATAGGCGCTCTCTTTCAAAGCTTCCTGACCAATGGCGCCGACGTCAACATATTCAACGGACGCATGCGTAAGCTTCTTCGGGCTGTAGAGCGCCGCCAGGCGGTCGAGACGTTCGTCCGGTACCTTCGCCACTCCGATGTGCGCCTCGCGCGGATTGGCAAACGCCTGTCCGGAGAGATGGGCCTTCGTGAGAATGCGAAACAACGAGGTTTTGCCTACCTGAGGCAGGCCAATGATGCCAGTTTTCATAAGGATCAGAAGATGATAACAGTCGAATCAGGTCGATGACGTCATGACAAAGACCGCGCGGTCAGATAAGCCACAACCAGACCCAGCAGAATCACTCCACTTTCGATTCGCGTCGACCAATGATGCAAGGCATCGAATTGCAGGCGAGCGGGAAGGTCAGCAGGAGCCGCATCGATCTCGCCAATCGAAGCGCGGATCGCGTCCATGCGCGGAATGATGCCGAATTGCGAAATGAGTGTCAGCGCCAGCATCACGCAGAGCAGCAGATTCCTTGCCGCGAACGCATGAGCTTCGCCGGTGCTCAACCGGCTCAACAGCATCGAACCGGCCAGAAAGACGACACCCGACACAATGCCCATCCAGTGCAAAATCCCCAAAGATCGTCCCACCATCGACCCTGCCAGCTGTCTCGTCGGCAGCACCGAGAAAGCGGTTTGCGCAACCACGGGGAAAAATATCAAACCGCCCAGCCATACGATGAGTGAGAGCAGCACAAGAAAACGAAGAAAAGACATGACGGCTAACTATTATGACCGTCGAAAGGAATGAAAGCCAGCGCCCAAAACTGAGAACCGAGAACTGAGAACTAGAAACTGATCTTATTCACAGTCAGCTTTTGATTTTGTTCTAAGGCTAGTCGAGAACTAAACAGGCACCCGCACCGTCTCCACAAGTTCGCGCATCAGTTGCTCGGCCTGTTCGGACTTCTTCTGAGTAGAAGAATAGCGGCCGTTGACCGCAACCCGGTGAGCAAACACTGCCACCACCAGCGGCTTGAAATCTTCCGGTACGCAAAAATTGCGGCCGTCGAGAAATGCCATGGCCTGCCCGGCACGATACAGCATCTGCGACCCACGAGGAGAAACGCCCAGAGAGAACTGCTCCGAGTCCCGCGTAGCGCGGACAATCGCCAGTACGTAGCTGACCAGCGATTCATCCACTCTCACCTGAGTAACCGCCTGCTGCATTTCGAGAACGTCGGCCCCGGTCAGCACCGGTTCCAGCAGTTCCAGCTGCGCAGTGCCGCCCTCCGACCGCAGAATCTCGCGCTCAGAATCGGCATCGGGATATCCCATGCGTACCCGCATCAGAAACCGATCCAGCTGCGACTCGGGCAAAGGATAAGTTCCCAGGTGCTCGACCGGATTTTGAGTAGCAATCACCAGAAAAGGCTGCGGCAGAGAATAGGAATGTGAATCCACCGTGACCTGGCCTTCGTTCATGGCCTCGAGTAACGCGGACTGAGTTTTTGGGAGTGGTGCGGTTGATCTCGTCGGCCAGCAGGACGTTGGTGAAAATCGGTCCCCGCTTGAACTCAAACTTTTGCTCGATAGCGGAGTAGATCGAGATGCCGAGAACGTCGGCGGGCAGCATGTCGCTGGTGAACTGGACCCGCTGAAAGCCGCAATCGATGGCCCGCGCCAACGCCTGCCCCAATGTGGTTTTGCCCACTCCGGGTACGCCTTCGATCAGCAAGTGTCCACGAGCCAGCACCGAAACCAGCGCCAGGCGGACCACGTCATCCTTGCCGCGAATCACCTTGCGCAGAGCATCTTCCAACTGCGTCGCGCGATGGGACACGGCAATAGCGGTATCAGGCGACATCAAGAAATTCTACTATGCGACCGCAGCGGTTGAGCGAGGTGAGAAGAGTTACGAACGTCACAAGCCAGTCGTCAGCTATCAGCTCTCAGCCATCAGCAAATCCAATAGTTGCGGGGTCTTTACTGATAGCTGAGAGCGACAACTGACAGCTTATCTAACAAACTCTGCCGGCCGTCCCGTCAGCCGCTCGATCCGCTTCGCGATCGGCGGATGTGTAGAGAACAGGTTGCCAAAACTCATTCCCAGCAACGGTTGAACGATAAACAGGTGTGCCGTTGACGGCGTGCCCATCATAGGAACGCGACGCGAGTAAGCATCGAGTTTGGACAAAGCACTGGCCAAAGCATACGGATTGCCGGTGAAATGCGCGCCAGTTTCGTCAGCCGCGTATTCGCGCGAGCGCGAAACTGCCATCTGGATGAGCATGGCCGCAATCGGGGCCAGGATCAGCATGAGCAAACCACCCATCGCCCCGCCACCGCGACGATCATCGCGATCGCCCATTCCGCCGAAGTAGGCGCCGTAGCGCAACCAGGTGATCGCGCCGGCGATCGTAGCCGCGACAGAACTGATGAGGATGTCACGGTTGTTGACGTGTCCTAGTTCGTGCGCCAGCACGCCTTCGAGTTCCTCGTCGTTCAGGAGGTTCAGAATGCCTTCGGTGACGGCCACCGAAGCGTGCGCTGGATTGCGTCCGGTCGCAAACGCATTCGGCGAGTCGGTCGGGATCACGTAAATCTTCGGCATGGGCAAACCGATTTTCTGCGTCAACCGTTCCACCACGTTGTAGACACGCGGCAACTGTTCTCGCGTGACCGCCTGAGCGCGGTAAGTCCTCAGCGCAATCTTGTCTGAAAAAAAGTAGGCGACAAAATTCGTCACCACGGCAATGCCCAGTGCGAGTAGCATGCCGTTCGGTCCACCGAGAGCCCGGCCCACGGCCATCAGCAATAACGTCAAAGCAGTAAGCAGAAACGCGGTTTTGAATGTATTCCCCATAGCTTTGTACTCAATGTTATTAGATGGTCTGGCTGGAAAAGAGATGCATGGGCGCCGAAAGCCACCACAAGCCGTGTGGGGACGGGCCTGCGACCCGTCCAAGTCGAGCGAAGCCCGACAGGTGTTCTTGTAGAGAAACTAAAGCGGAACTTCGGTCCACCAGGACAGGTCTCAGACCCGTCCCCACATGCTTCGTGGTGATTTACCTGGGCAAAGGCTCAGGCATCGATGCCAGCGCATATCCCATGACCGCCATGGCAGTCGCGTTCTCCCGCAATTCCTGCGGAACGATCTTATCCAGCGTGTCGGCGGCGGTGTGGTGGTAGTTGAAGTATGTGCGGCCATCCTGCAACAGGCCAAAAGCCGGCACTCCCTGCTTGGCCAACGGATCGATATCAGCCTCCGGACTATCGCTGCTCAGCAATATCAAATTTGCTCCAGAAGGCTGCAGCACATCCAGTACAGGCTGCAACTTCGCAACTGCCTCGGGGCTGATCTTGGCGCGAAATCCTAGTGGATGCGAAGCTCCCAGATCGCTTTCCATCGCCGCCACATGATTGCTGATCTCCGCCGCGTGCACCTTGGCATACTCCGCATGGCCGCGTCCCAGGTTTTCTTCGTCGATCCAGGCAATCACCCGCAAAGTCCGCTTGGGACGCAAATGCAGCTGCTGCATCAGCTGCGCCGTTTCCATGGCGACCGCCACTCCGGCTGCGTCATCGATCGCGCCGGTTCCCAAGTCCCAGGAATCCAGATGGCCGGAAACGATCACGATCTGTTCCGGATGTTCAGAACCTTTCAGGTCCCCCACTACGTTGAAGGTACTGACTTCTTCCGCGGTCTGCGAGGTCAAAATCACGCGCATGCGAACGTTTCCCTGCGAGGCCAGATGAGCGATCAGGTCCGCATCTTCGGCAGTCACTGCTCCCGCCGGAATGTCGGACTCCCGACTGCCTCCAGTATGCGGTAAACGATAGTCAGCCCCGCCAACTGACCGAACTAGCGCGGCAACTGCCCCCAGCGCTGCCGCTTTTCTTGCCCCGAAACCGCGGTAGATCACCGCTTCGTCGTAGGCTTCTCCCGCATATCCCATAGCCGCCTTGCGCTTGTCATAGAACACGTTGAACAGGACAATCTTCCCCGCCACATTCTGTTTACCCAGGCGATCAAGATCGGCGAAGCTGTTCGCCACGACGACGTCCGCGGTGATTCCTTCCGCCGGTGTAGGATGATTTCCGCCCAGCGCGGTCAGTACGATCTTCTGCTTGCTTCCGGGAGCCTGTCCCGGATACTCAACCAGTTCGGCGGACTCAGCGCCGCGTATCCAGTGCCGCGCCTGCACCGGCTCCAGTCGCACCTCAAGACCAAGCTTGCGCATTTCTTCCGCCACATACTCGATCGCAGCCTGCGCCTGCGGAGATCCCACCGGCCGCGGTCCAATATTTTCCGTAAGGTGCGCCACCTGCCGGTAGGCGTAGTCGTCGCTCAACGCAGCGTCGCGGATCGCCGCCAGTTGTTCCAGAAGTTGCGCGGGCAGAGTGGGTGCTGTTGCCACCGCGCGGTCGTAATCAGAATCGGCGCGAGGCTTCGGCTTCTGCGCCACCGCGAATCCGCTGAAGAGCGCGGAAACCATTAACAGACAGCCCAAACTTCGCAGGATCAAGCAGCACCTCACGATATATGCAGCCCCATAACTGAGAACTGAGAACCGAGAACTAGGAACTGGTATTTCTCGAACCGGTTCTGGTTCTGATCAAAGCTAGCCCGGAACTCGCAGCACGAGCGTGGACGCTCACACCCACATCAAGCTTACTCGGTTCCGGCAGGCGGAGGATATTCCGGCAGCTTCTGCTTGGCCGTATCGCCGCGCTTCACTTCCAGTTCATCGAAGAGTAGCGCTGGACTCAAAACGCTTTGTGGAATGGGATCAAGCCGGTCTTCCGAATCGAAGTCCTTACCCGCGGCGATGATGTCATTACGCAGCGACCGAGTATCCAAATCGCCAAACACAGCGCCCCGCACCAGTTCCTCGTGGCCATCTTTGGTCGAGATGCGGTATAGCAGTCGCGGAGTGAGGCGCGGCCCCAGCGTCTCTACGAAATATCCGTAGGGCAAATTGCGCTGCTTGCAGGTGTCGATCAATTTCTGCTTAAGTTCATCCTTGCTGAGTGCTTCGGAAGACTGCACGATCAGATTTCCCAGGCTCGACGTCGGAGGCCCCGTAACCGAAGCTCGGCCGTGACCATTGGAAGTGGGGAAATCACGAATGGGTTCACGGCTCAACAAGTAACTCACCAGCTGTCCCTTCTCGACCAGCGAAACCCGGCTGGCCTTGACGCCTTCGTCGTCCACATCGTAGTTACCCATCAGGGTGTGCCCGCCGAAAGTGGTCAGCGCGGGATCGTCCACCACCGAAAGAAAATCTGGCAACACCCGGCTCTTGTAGTTGTTGGCCCAGTCTCCGGTGGTGCGAGCGTTCTGTCCCAGTTGCGGACGGTTTCCCAGGAGATTCGGCCCCACCAGCTCAGACATCACGCCGGCAGCTGCGTCCGCGGAGAGCAACACTGGGCCACGGTACTCTTCTTCGCTGACCGGCGCATCGCGCAACTGTTTCAAACTTGTCAGCAACTCGCGGGTGCGCGACAGCACTTCCGCTTTCGCCGGCAGATCTTTCATCTGTCGCACCTGGTAGCCATGTGAGCGATCAAGACGCATGCCGTCAGACGCCTGGGTATAACCCCCGACATACAGCAGGTAAAAACTGTCGGCAGTGCGAACCACCGTACCTTCGGAGCTCACAAAATATCGATTGGAAACGGTGAAGCGCAGTGACGCGTTCAACGACTGCACCTGTGGATCGCTCTTGTAGAGTCCCGAAGCTTCTTCGAGCACGTTCAGCCATGGGGTGGGAGAAAAATTCAGTTTGGCCAGCGGCGCCACGAGTTGCACCGGAGAAGCGTGTGCAAAATCATCCACCTGCTGATCGACAGAATATTTCTTGAGCTCCGCTTGCTTGGCGGTGAAGGCCTCCGATGCCGCCTTGTACGCCCGATCAGTTCCCAGCCAAAGCTGGTGCCGCAATCCGATTTCGTCATCGTCGAGCGGGCCGACATCCACCACACCTTCCCCGGTGCCGTAGTAACTGTCCTGCTTGTAGTCGCCCACTCGCACCACAATCCGCAGCATTCGGATTCGCGTTCGCAACGACGACCGCAAGGCGCCGAACGCCGCTTCGGCCGCGTACTGATCAACATCATTCAGCCTGTAGTCGATGTAGTAAGGAGCCGGCACATCCGCCAGCTTGAGCTGGCTCTTCGATCGCTGCAACTCCGCCAACATGGCGCGCAGTACAGGATCGTTGGCCGAAGCCGAGTTTTCTCCCAGAAGCATCCCGGAACTCGCAAGCAGCAATCCAATCGCAACCGCCAGCCGATAACCAGATCGGATCATCGGGAACCTCCGGCGTTTGTGCCAGACGTCCCGAATCCGAGGCCCGAGGTCTGAGGCCCGGTTTTCGCCCACGACGGCGGCGGCAGAATCGGCGGACGCACCCGCGAGTGCGCTCGCTTCTGCACTTCCATCTCAGAGAACAACATCGCAGGCGCCGCCGCTGAAACCGGCACGCTGCCCGACTCCGCTCCGCAGATGCCGTTGAACACTTCCGTCTTGTCTCCAGTGATCTCAATCCGGTTGAGCGCCGCCAGTGGCGTTCCGACAATGTCTACACCACGCACCAGTTCGTCAGGACGGCCGTCGGGATAAATCCTCCACACCAGCACCGGAAGAATCTGAAACGCCTGCGGCAGCGACCGGGTGGTGAGGGTGAATCCGCCTTCGATGTCTTCGAAGTACAGGCCATATGGTTTGCCCGATTTCTTGATTTCGTCGATCAGCTTCTGCCGCATCTCGGAATCTTTAGTTGTGTGCGACGAACTGACGATCAAATTGCCTTGCCGGCCAGTCGCCATCAGCCCCGCCTGCGCGCGCCCGTGACCGTTCGATTGCGCAAAGCCCTTGATGGGCATGCGCGACATCAGAAAATTCCTGAGAATGCCGTCCTTGATCACTTCTACGCGCTGCGCCCGAATACCTTCGTCGTCATACTGGTACCAGCCGCCCAGGTCCGTTCCGTTCAGGCTGCGCTGGGTGGGATCGTCGGTCACGCTGAGAAATTGCGGCAGCACCTGCTCATTGATCTTCTTGGTAAAAGTCTGCCCTTCCTGATCCCCGCGCTGGCGATGCCCCTCCAGACGATGCCCCAGCACTTCATGAAAGAAAACCGCCGCTGCTCTTCCGGAAAGCAATGCCGGACCATCGAACGGCTCGGCGGTCGGCGCACTTCGCAAAGCCTTCAGATCCGAAGCCATCTTGGCAATCTTCGCTGCAATCTCCGCTTCGCTGGGCAGACCCTCGGGTGTTGCAGCCTGAAAAGTTTCCACTCGCAGCAATTCCATGCCATCGTCAGCCCGGGTTTCGGCCTCAATCATTAGCCGGATGATTGTCCCCGGCGTCGCTACCTGAGCGCCGGCGGTGGACACAAACCGCACCTGGGACTTCTGGCCAATCACCATCACCGCCGAGGAATAAATCTCGGGATACTTCTGGAAGTAACTGGAATAGTGCCGGACTTTGTCTTCCCACTCCTTGCGATCGAGGTGGAAGGCAGGCATCGCATAGTCGAGGTGCATCTCGGGCTTCGCCTCCGCGAAGTCCGCCGAAGTATCATCCTCCTGGGTACGAACAGCAGCCGCCGTCTTCACATTCAGATAAGTCTGTGCCGCCCGCCGGTATTCCTCGAAGGTAAGCTGCCACAAAACCCGCGCAGTCGCG
This sequence comes from Terriglobia bacterium, assembly GCA_963741105.1. Taxonomy (GTDB): domain Bacteria; phylum Acidobacteriota; class Terriglobia; order Terriglobales; family Acidobacteriaceae; genus JAIQFF01. The sequence goes on along the minus strand of CAVUGT010000029.1, from coordinate 36,344 downwards.
TCGGGATCGTCCTGGAGCGGAATGAGTCCGGAATTCATTCCCGACGGACGGCTCTCCTGGTGTGTGTTATCAAGCGCCGCACTCCCCACCCGCATGGTGACCTCGCCAGTGCGCCGGTGAAACTCGGTCGAGTTCAGCAGGCTGCCCAGCCCGCCCACAACGACAGCGCCGTCCTCGTCATACACCGAGTAGCTGGTGAAGTAGGGTGCTGGATCCAGTTGTCCCAGTTTCGATTGGGCGCGCTGCAGCTCCCTCTGCATCGTGGCAAGCAAAACGTCGCCTTTTCCGGGAGAACCAGCAGCCGAGCGTTCCGTGCCGCGCACCATCGACGGAGAACAGAGCGGCAACACCAGGCCAAGAGCCAGGCCGCGAAGAAGAGTCTTCATAAGAAAAGTAGACAAGTGTAACCAACCCTGAGTTCCGGAGTAATAACTTCCTGGCGTCGGAGGGTAGACGTCGGACCTCAGACCTCGGGCGTCAAAACAAACCAACAAAAAATGGCCCCATTGCTGGGGCCACTAGTAAAAGAGGCGAAGTGGAAGGGTTTGACTCAGGAATGGCGATGCAGAGAGCCGGTCCATCGGCCGGAACGGCAACAAGAGAGATATCGCGAAAAACAGAGAGTGAAGGTCATTTGCGGCCTCTTTTGGTTATCTCTCTAAGTGCATTTGCCCAACCAAAGCCGCGGCCCTAGGCCGCCTCGTGCCGACCCATGGGCAAACTACTGTAAAACCACAACTTAGGAATGGTCGCGAAGAAAAGTCCAAGAAACCCACAGGCTAGTTCAGCCAAGTTAAGCTGCAGAATCCTGCACATTCGCTGCACCCGCGCAGGACGAAGACAGGCGCCAGCAACCGATCTCAGCCGAAAGCTGAGGCCCGAAGTCCCGAGGTCCGGGCTCCGCTCTTTGGACGCACAAAGGGCGCCAGCCACCAAACCCAGGCTAAAAAGCCAAGGTCCGAAGTCCGACGCCCGAAGTCCGCTCTTAGGAGTTGCCCGCGACCATGCGCAGCTTGCCGGGCAGGAAGTGATACGGCGGCCAGGGGCCGCTGATCGCCAGTTCGCAGTTCTTCAACTGCTTGGCAGCGCTGCTATAGCGGTTTTGATATTTTTCGATGGATTTGGAATCAATCAGGTGGGCGATATCGATCAGCATTCCGTCGGAATCTACTCGCTTACAGCTAATCTCTTCTTCCAACGGATTGAACAACTTGTGGACTTGCACCGAAAGGGCCCGCGCTTTGGTCCGGCGCTCCCGGTCTTGCGAGGCCTTTTCCCTCAGCTTGACCAGGTAGTCGCCGCCAACTGTATCCGGAAGTACGATGTCGGCCATGGCCTCGCGGAGCGAGCCATCTCTGACTCGCAGCTTCAGGTGCATCTCGGCCTTGCCGCGCAGCTTGGCCACGCTCAGGCCAAAGGTGCGGCGGTTCGAACGGACAGCCTGCCGCAGCGCTTCGTCCGAATCGAAAATCGTTCCGAAACGGAACGGCAACACAGTCCCGCTGCGGAAACATACGCTCACGACCCGGGCATGCTCGAGGACGTTTTTCTCCCCAAACTGCACGTTATCGCGCTCGTACTCGCTGACCATGATGTTGAATTCACCGCTGGGATAGGCCAGAACAGCGGCTCCGTTCACGCCTTGAACCCCTTCCAGCAAGGAAGGACGACGAGAACGTGTTCCATTGGTTAGGGTCTGTTGCTCACTGATGCAATACGCGTACCACGCCATAAGGTCTCTCCGAACCTGGTGCGAGGCGAGATGGGATCACCCCACGCATACTATCGGGCACATTTTTTAACCGTTTGGAAGAAAGGGCGTAAAGCGACGAGTTAAACGCTTACTGCTGCGTCCAATGTGCATATTACCTTGGTGCTAGGTAAAATTGCAACCATTTCGTTGCATCCCGCATCTTGCGCGGACCACCACCAAGGTAAAAAATTCATAATGAACGCAGTGGAGGGATTACAACGACCACGTAGGAACAGATGTCCTCATCTGTCCAGTCGAGCATAGCTCGACAGGGTTTTGCGGGTCCACGAAACTAGCTAGCTGTGCTCCGCGCTCAGGATGAGGACATCCGCTTTGACGCGCCTCGTACCACTTTAAAGCATTGACTGGAAAAGACTTTCGTTCCTACTAGCCATCCTCTTGCAGTGTTAACCTTGCATCATGTCTGACCCGCTCAAGCCCGGCCGCTCCACGGCATCGATCTTGGCTGCCCTTGGCGCAGGCCTGGTCTTGGGAGCGCTCCTCCTCGGCCTCACCGGATTCCTCCTTCTCTCTCGCAGCTCCGGCCCCGCCTTGCTCAGCCAGGTGTGGTCCAAAATGACCGGCAGAACCCTCAGCATTGACGTGAGCCAGCCCACTGTCGTCGATCGCATCCAGCGGCTGCAGCGACTCGAAACCGTCGTTTACACCATGGACAAAGTGGTCAGCGGCGCCAAGGAGAATCCTATCTTCCCTGACTTTCTCGCGGGAGATCGCCTGCTCATGCTGGTCCACGGCGAGGTCGTCGCCGGCATCGATTTCTCCAGCCTGAAGCCGGGCGACGTCCAGGTAGACGGCAAACAAGTCCACATTCATCTTCCCGCAGCGCAGGTATTCAGCACCCGGCTCGACAGCGCCAGGACGAGGGTCTATTCCCGGCAAACCGGTCTGCTGGTCCCCACCGATCCCGACCTGGAAACGCAGGTCCGCCAGGAGGCGGAACGTCAGTTGTCAGCGTCGGCCCTGGCGGATGGCATTCTCCGCACAGCCCAACAAAATGCAACTTCGACAATCACCAGTCTGCTGCAAGGTTTGGGATTCGAGAAGATCGACCTGGATTAGCTGCGCTCCACCCTGACGCGAAGTCTAACGGGCCTTCCTTCGTGCACCTTCGTGTCCTTCGTGGTTAAAGCTCGGTAGACCAGAAAAAGCCCCGCCTTCGTTTCCGAAGGACGGGGCGGGGTTAGCGCCAGTTCAACTTACTATTGGGCCTGTACTGCCAACTGGTCCTGCACTTCGCGGTTTCCAGCGTAGGACTTCGCAATCCGCACCACCTTGTCGCGGTCCTCTTCGCTGGGGACTGATCCCGAAAGCTTCACCGTACCTGCCGTCAAAGCCACGTCCACTTTCGTGCTGTTGAGTCCAGGTTCGCTCTTCATTTTTTCGACGATCGCACTCTGAGCCTCGGAAGACGTCAGCATCTTGGCGTGCGGTTCATCAGACGCAGACGCCGCCCGTTCCTGCTTGCGCTCAGAATCGTCCGCCACTTCCGCCTGTCCGGAATACTTTCTCACCGCTGCCATGAACTGGTGCGATCCCTCAGGAGGAGCCACTTTGCCCTGAAGAATGTCGGATGAAGGTACCATCTTGCCGTAAAGGATTCGTGTGCCGTCCTTGTCCTGCGTGATGGACGCGCCATTCACCGTGATGCCAGCAAAAATTCCGCGGGCCCGCGAATAGGTCAGAATTTCCGACTTCATCTTCCAGTCGGTGTCAGCCTCGGCGTGACGGCCAACCGGTCCCGCCGCGGCAGAAGCATCGGCCCCAACCTTGAATTTGCTGGTCAGCATCTTGGCCATACCCTGATCATTCATGGCCAGCATGACGACATCCACGGCCTCGCCGCCAATCTGCAGTCCCCAGCTTCCGCCGGTGACAGTGAACGGAGCGGGAGCGCTCCATGCGCCGGACTTGGTGCGGCAGGTAGCCAGACCACGTCCGTGACGGCCGCCAAAAATGAAGCCGATCTTGACCATGGAAGGAATCACGTCCACGCACTCGGCGGAACCGAGAATCTCTTCGGGAATGCCTTTGTCTGGGGTCTTCATGATTTCATCCAGCACGGTCGCCGAGGCATTCAGGCGCTTCACCTGTTCCGAAGGCTCCTCCTCTGCTGCGCGCGCCAGAGTGCTGAAGAGAACTCCAACCGCTAACACCATTACAGATAATTTCTTGATTTGCATTTTGAATCTCCTCGCCTGTAAGGCGCAAAATCTGGCAGTAATGAATAAAAACGTTTTCGATGAGACGCTCATTCGTCATGCTAGTGAACAAGCCTCGGCACCACCATCGGGATCATTACGTACCCAGGCCATCGCTTCACTGTAGGCCGAAAGCCAGGTCCCTCGGTCTGCCAGACGGATTTCGCCACTTCGGATAGACTGTCGGGCGTGAAATATGTGAACTTCGAGAAGGCCTGCAGTCGATGAATCCGGCGCAATTCGCGGTGGCAATTTCGGTCGTTCTATTCTTTGCGATGGTGGCCTGTCTCGAACTGGGCTATCGCATCGGTGGCTATGCTTCGAAACAAATTGAAAGCGCGCATGAAGGAACCTCCACCATCCAGGCAGCGATTTTCGCTCTGCTGGGTTTACTGCTGGCATTCACGTTTTCCAACGGCATCTCGCACCTGGACCAGCGGCGCCAGCTGATCATTCAGGAATCCAACGCCATCGGGACCGCGTATCTCAGGCTCGATCTGCTGTCGGTAAGCCAGCAACCGGAGATGCGCCACCTGTTTCGGCAATATCTGGACTCCCGCCTCGGCATGTATGAAAAACTACCCGATCTGAACGCCGCCGATGCGGAACTCGAGCACGCGACAAAATTTCAACAGGAGATCTGGTCACGCGCGGTCGCAGCCAGCCGCGATGATCCCACCCAGAACGTGGCGCGCCTGCTGCTGCCCGCATTGAACGACATGGTCGACGTCACCACCTCGCGCACCATTGCGCTGCACACGCATTTGCCGCCGCTGATTTTTGGTCTGTCGATTTCGGTGGCGCTGTTGAGCGGCCTGCTCGCGGGCTATGACATGGCGAAACGAAGAAGGCGCAGCTGGTTCCACGGAGTTCTCTATGCAGTAGTGATTGCGATCACCATCTTCACGGTAATCGACCTGGACTATCCCCGCTTCGGCGTGATCCGCCTCACCGCGGCGGACAAGGCATTGATCCAGTTGCGCGACTCCATCAAGTAGCAACAGGAAAAACGCCGTTTGTCCTCGAAGTTATTTCTTCGGATTCGGCTCGGGTCGCTGAAGTTCAAAGCGTTCCCTGGTGCGAGAGTACTGCATCCCGCCCATGCGGCCGACCAGATCAAGCGCGCTCGGATCAATCGTGCCGTCCCTCACAACGCTTTCCTCTAGATGGACGCAAACGATCTCGCCGATCACCAAACTTCCACTGGGTGGCTCGGTTCCAAAATCGATGATCCGGTTGAGCTTGCATTCGAAGCTGACCGGCGACTCGGCCACCTGGGGCGGACGCACAATTTGTGACGGCCGTGTGTGCAACTTCGCAAGCGCGAATTCGTCCACTGAGCGGTCGTACTCCCCGCTGGTTAGGTTCATCGCCTCAGCCACTGCAAAGGTCACGACATTCACCACGAACTCGCCGGTCTCACGGATGTTGTGCATCGTGTCTTTGGGCGTCGAGTGGCCATCCACTAGGCGCAGCGATGGCGCGAAGGCCAGGAGCGGCGGCTTCGCAGATACCGCGTTAAAGAAGGAAAACGGCGCCAGGTTCAGGTTTCCGTCGTTGAGTGTGGAAACCCAGGCGATAGGACGTGGAACCACCGAATTGATGAGGATACGATAAAAATCCCGGTGTGGAACCTGATCGGGGCGAACGTTCATGCCTTCAGTCAAATCGTCCTGCTCAGAATTAAGGGCTCAGACATTTAGATGCTGCGCGGGGAAGCAAGGACTGCCTCGTTTTGGGCGAAGCAGCCCCGCCAATTGAAGGAAGAGCTCTCTGAAACGGCACCGCTATTTCGAAGCCGAAGTCCCCTTCTGTAACTCGTCGAGAGCCGTCAGCACTTCCTGGCTGTGTTTATTGGGATCCACGCCAGTGTAAGCCTTAAGGATCTTGCCCTGCGGATCGATGATGAACGTATTGCGGGCCGCGATTTCCACGCCGTTGTACTTCATCGTGGAGTCGTACTGCTTCACCACCTTGTGTTCGGTATCGGCCAGCAGTTTGAAGTTCAGACCTTCCTTCGAGCAGAACTCCTTGTGCGAGTCAGTAGTGTCCACGCTGACGCCGACCACCACCGCATTGCGCTGCGAGTACTGCGGCTGGTCATGCTGAAAGTTGTGGGCTTCGATGGTGCATCCCGGCGTTCCATCCTTGGGATAAAAGTAGAGCACCACCCACTTCCCGCGAAAATCGCTCAAACTGACCTGGGTACCATCTTGTGATGGGAGACTGAAATCAGGGGCAGCGCTGCCTACCGCCGGCATCGCCGCAAATGCAGAGTACAGCCCAACTCCGAGAACAAACGTAACCAGCAGAACCATCCATAGACGCATAAAGACTCCTCAGCCCGTTAGGTTAGCGCGGGACGGTGAGTGCTGTCCATGCAGGATTTGTCAATTTTCTGCTAAAACCGTACTTGGAAAGCAGCCAACCCGACATCATCGTCAGGGTTCACAGAAGGGGAATATATGACAGACCAGGACAGTTCCCTGCGCCACCACCTGATCGAGTTGCTGAAGGGCGGCAGCGCTCACGCCCGGCTGGAGGAAGTAATCACCGGCATCCCCGCTAAATTACGCGGACAGAAACCGCCCGGCCTTCCCCACTCTGCATGGATGCTCCTCGAGCACATGCGCATCGCCCAGTGGGACATTCTGGAATTCAGCCGCAACCGGAAGCATGTCTCCCCCGACTGGCCCAAGGGATACTGGCCAAGCCGCGAAGCTCCGTCCAGTCTTGCTGCCTGGAACACCAGCATCAAGAAGTTTCGCAAAGACCTGAAGTCGATGCAGGACCTCGTGGCCGATCCCAAGACTGATCTGTACGCCCGTATACCCTGGGGAGATAGCCAGACCATCCTCCGCGAAGCTCTGCTGCTTGCCGACCACAACGCTTATCACATCGCTCAACTGGTCGATGTCCGGCGCTTGTTGGGTGCGTGGCCGGAGAAGTAACTCCTTCTCCGGGCTGTATCAGGCGCAGTCCCCAATGTTGATTTTCATATCGACATCGCGCGGCCGTTTCCGAAACACAGCCCTGATTCCGTCCCGCCAGCGCTCGTCGATTCCGACCACCACCCAATCGATCTCAGAGGAAATGTAACGCAGTAGAGTGTCGGTAGCGGGATGCACGTGCATCGCCGGCGCTACCAGAAACAACAAAGGACGTTCGACCGACAGTTCGCGTCCGGGAAAGTATCCAAAACGCTGAAACTCACCCCGCGCGTGGTGCCAGGTCACCCGCGACCAGTAGTCGAGTCCCTGCAGCGGCAGGTGGATATCCTCGTCGGCTTTCAACTCCACCACCGCCAGCCGGCCATCGCGCGTGCTGGTCAGCACATCGATCATGGCCCGGTCTGAAGCAGAAAATGCCGGAACTTGCGAGTACAGACAGTCCGGGTCGAGCCGCTCATCCACTTCGGATACATCCTGCACCACCAGCGATTCCAGCCAGCGTTCAGGATGCAGACGCCACAGCGCATGATCTCGCGGGCCCCCGGAATGGCGAACCTCGCCCACGCTATGCACCAGTTGCCGGAAAACAGCCGCGTTCTGCTCTCCCAGCACGCGTTCATCGGCGCCGATGCCAAATACAATTTCAGGCGCGCTGTGCAAAGTGCCGGGCTCATGCGCCAAACGTGCTTTGGCAAATTGCAGTCCGTGACAGCGGAAGGTAAGTTCCGCTGGAGAAATCGCCGCCATCTCCGCCTCCGGCATCAACTCCCGCACCCGGTCGATGGCTCCGGCAAAACGCTGGGAAACCTCTGCTTCGTCAGTCCAGTGCACCAGCCGCGTCCGTATATTGCCGGCGTCCAGAATTTCGATTTCCTTCAGATGCTCGTCCCGGTTTTCAAATTCGTACAAATGCCACTTCGCGGCATCGGGATGCAGATGCGCCATGCGTTCACGCGTCAACGCAGAAGCACCCGCCGGCAAAAACAATTTCAAGCCCTCGACCATCACCTTCCCCGCCTGCGCCGCGCGGCACGCATCCAGCCACAAAATGCCAAAGGTCAGAGCAGCGTCAATCGAGGCCTGTGTCTCATGCGGGTTCACGCCGAGCACCGCAAATCCAGACTGTCCTCGGCGCAAGAGCCCACGAGCATAAATGGGACCAAACGACCGCTCCAGATCAGGTGAAGTAATCAGTCGCGAGGCAACATAGGTAGGAAAGTGGCGCTCCAGCGTTCGCTGCAAGCCACGCTGGTAAGTCACCCTCGCCGCGCGCTTCGCGGTGGGAGTTCGGCGATCGCGTTGCCGGCAGATTTCCAGCTTTCCAGCATTCGTTTGTCCGAGCCGCTGCACCGCCAGCCGCAACACCTCGTGCTTGACTTCGACATCCAGAACTCGACGGACCAGATTCCGCTCCGCCGACCAAAGATGCAGCAGGCACTTGTTGTGCTCACCGGAAATCGAATATTTGGACTGCGCCAGGTCAAATACCGGCACGCCGTCATCGAGCACGACCGCATCTCGTGCTCCCGCAAGAAAGTCTTCAACCGTACGAGCCAGGGCCTCTGGGGTCATGACCGGATGCTTACATCTTCGTGACCCCCGTGTCTGTGACGTATGACCATCACCGAAGTCCATGTGGGATAATCAGGAGACTCTGGGAGTCTTTCCCAGCCCAAGGACATCTAATAACCGTGGACAAAAACAGGTTCTTTTTTCAGCACTACGGCCTCACGGAACACGATCTGGAGCGCTACCTGGCAGCCGCCCTTTCAGCCGGCGGAGAGTACGCCGATCTTTATTTTGAATACCTTTCGTCCACCTCGCTCATGGTCGACGAATCCATGGTGAAGTCCGCCTCGCAGGGAATTTCCGCCGGATGCGGCGTCCGCGTGGTAGTCGGTGAGCGCACCGGATACGCCTACACTGACGATCTTTCGTCTGAGCGCATCCTTCACGCCGCCCGTACCGCAGCTCTGATCGCCAGCGGCCCTTCGAAGACCCCAGTCGTAGGTTTCCAGGAAAAACCAGCCCGCAGCCTTTATCCAGTAACGCTGCCGTCCGTGGATGCTGAAATCACCGCCAAAGTCGAACTCGTCATGCGCGCCGACGCATCGGCCCGCGCTTACGATTCGCGCATCAAGGAAGTTCGTGCCAGCTATTCCGACGAGTTGCGCAACATATTAGTGGTCGGCTCCGACGGCACCTTCGCCGAAGACTCCCAACCCCTTGCTCGGATGAACGTCTCCTGCATCGCCAAGACCGAAGCAACCTCCGCCCGCGGAAGCTCCGGCGGCGGCGGACGCGTTGCCCTCGACTTCTTCTTCGGAGAAAAAACTCCCGAATACTTCGCCAAAGAAGCAGCCCGCCAATCCATCCTTCAACTCGACGCGCGTGAAGCTCCCGCCGGAGAAATGGAAGTAGTCCTCGGCCCTGGCTGGCCCGGCGTGTTGTTGCACGAAGCCGTCGGCCACGGACTCGAAGCTGACTTCAACCGCAAACAGACTTCGGCGTTCGCCGGACTCATCGGCAAGCGCGTAGCCAGCGAAAAATGCACGGTCGTCGACAACGGCACCATGCCCTGGCGCCGCGGCTCGCTCAACGTCGACGACGAAGGCCAACCCACGCAAAACACCGTCCTCATCGAAAAAGGAATCTTGAAGGGATATCTGAGCGACAAGCTCTCATCCCGCCTGATGGGAATGGCCGACACCGGCAACGGACGTCGCGAAAGCTACGAACACATCCCCATGCCGCGCATGACCAACACCTACATGCTCGCCGGACAAGATGACCCCGAAGACATCATCCGCTCCGTGAAAAATGGCGTGTACGCAGTCAATTTCGGCGGCGGCCAGGTAGACATCACCAGCGGAAAGTTTGTGTTCTCCGCCTCCGAGGCCTATCTCATCGAAGACGGCCACGTCACCGCCCCCATCAAAGGCGCGACCCTAATTGGCAACGGCCCCGACGTTCTCACTCGCGTGTCCATGGTCGGCAACGACCTGAAACTCGACGAAGGCGTAGGCACCTGCGGCAAAGACGGACAAGCCGTCCCCGTAGGCGTAGGCATTCCGACACTCAAAGTCGATCGCCTGACGGTCGGTGGCACAGCCAAAAAAGACCCCGGCGGCTTCATGCAGTAACTGAGAACCGAGAACCAGGAACTAAAAACTGGTTTTAATCAGAGGTTTAGGTCGCAAACGATTCCGTAGCCCAACGAATTTTCTATGCCCGAGACTCTAGAAACCAGAAACCCGAAACTGGAAACCGATCTCCGCGAAGTAGCACAAGACGTCGTTCGCCGAGCGATGTCCGGGGGCGCAACCGCCGCCGAATGCGTAGCCCGCGAGGGCGACGAATTTTCCACCCTAGTCCGCCTCGGCCAGGTCGAAACTCTGAAAGAAGCCGGCTCGCGTTCCATCGGCGTGCGGGTGTTCCACGGCAAGCGTTCCGCCAGCACATATTCCAGCGACCTCTCCCGCGAAGCACTCGATCGCATGTTGAAGTCGGCGCTTGAGTTGGCGAAAATTACTTCGGAAGATCCATTCAGCGGCATTCCCGACGCCTCTCAACTGGGATCCATCCCGGGCGACTTGATCTCTACTCCGCTGACGTCTATTCACTGCCTGGCGAAGAACGCATCAACTACGCTCGCCGCGCCGAGAAAGCCGCTCTCGACTACGACCCGCGCATCAAGAACTCTGAAGGCGGATCGTTCGACGCCGCCACCGGCCACAAAGTCCTGGCCAACTCTCACGGATTCGTAGGCGAATACCGCCGGTCTTACTGTCAGGTCGTAGCCATGCCCATAGCGCAAACGGAAACTGGCGCCATGCAGCGCGACTTCTGGTTTTCGGTCGCCCGCAATCTTGGACGGCTGGATGCTCCCGAAGAAGTAGGTAGGATCGCGGCGCAACGCACGCTAAGACGTCTGGGCGGACGCAAAGTAAAAACCGCGAAAGTTCCGGTCGTGCTCGATCCCCTCGTCGCCACTTCCATCCTCGGACACATTTTTGAAGGCATCAACGGCGACTCCGTCTATCGCGGCGCATCGTTCCTCGCAGGCAAGCTGGGCGAAAAGATCGCAGGCGAACACGTCACCGTCATCGACGACGGCACCATGGTCGGCGGCTTTGGCACGGCACCCTTCGACGGCGAAGGCATCCCGACCCGGCGCACGGTCGTGATCGAAAAAGGTGTTCTCAAGTCGTACTTGTTGAACACCTACACTGCGAAGAAACTCGGCCTTCAAACCACCGGCAACGCCTCGCGCGGACTCGCTGGCACCCCGGGCATCGGTCCCGGAAATTATTTTCTTGAGGCGGGAAAGAAAACTGCGAAAGAACTGATTGCCGACATTCCCGAAGGTCTCTACGTCACGGAATTTCTAGGCCACGGCGCTAACCTCGTCACTGGCGACTACTCCCGCGGCGCATCCGGCCTCTGGATCTCGGGCGGCGAGCTCGCGTATCCAGTCGAAGAAATCACAGTGGCAGGAAATCTGAAAGAAATGTTCTTCAACATTTCCGAAATTGCCAGCGACCTCGAATTCCGCGGCTCCATGGCGAGCCCAACCATCCGCATCGACGGCCTCATCGTCGGGGGCGAGTAAAACGATTGTAGATTGATGATTGTAGATTTTAGATTTTCGAGCCTCCAGCAGTGGTGGTCTTGAGATCTTCAATCTACAATCTAAAATCTGCAATCTGAAATCCCGTACAATCTCCTCATGGGAAGCCTGCTCCAGCCCACTCCAGCCATCGAAGAACGCAGCTCCAATCTGGGGCCGATCCTCGCAGGCTTGGCGCTGGTGATCGTCGTGGTCGGCATCGCTGCCTTCCTCTTGCGTACCGATACAAAGATTGCCAACGCTCCCGACCCTTACGCCGCCAACATCAAATTCTCCGACATGAAGATGAGCGCAGCAGAAAACTTCGTAGGCTCGTCTGTCACCTACCTTGATGGCACGGTCACCAACGCCGGAGACAAAACCGTTAGCCATGCCGTCGTACAGGTAACTTTCAAGGACTCCCTCGGCCAGGTCGTCCAGTCAGAAGATGTCGCAGTTCGCATTCTCCAGATTAGCGGCCCCTACCCGGAAGCGTTAGACCTGAGCGTCGCCCCGCTGGCCCCGACCCAGGCCAAACCGTTCCGCCTCACCTTCGAGCACGTCACTGCCGACTGGAACCACGAGTATCCCGAGTTGAAAGTTACAGAAGTGTCCGTGAAGTGAGGACGATTGAGTAATTGGGGAATTGAGGGAGCATTCTTCGATTGAATTAATCAATTGCAAAATTACCCAATTACTCAATTTCCCGATCTTTTAGAATGTTCCCATGCCCGAAGTCAAAATCAGGCTTACCGAAACAGTCAAAGCGGGCGGCTGCGCCTCCAAGCTAAGCCCCGCAATCCTCGACAAAGTGCTGAGCAAGCTGCCGCGCCAGCACGACCCCAACGTACTCGTTGGCTTCGATCACGCCGACGACGCCGGAGTCTACAAGATCACTTCCGATCTCGCGCTGGTGCAGACCGTCGACTTCTTCACGCCAATGATCGACGATCCCTACACCTTCGGCCAGATCGCCGCCACGAACGCCTTGAGCGACGTCTACTCCATGGGTGGCCGCCCCATCACCGCGCTGGCCCACGTCTGTTTCCCGGCCAAAGGTGACCTCGAAGTTCTGGAACAAATCCTCGCCGGCGGCCTCTCGAAGATGATGGAAGCGAATTGCACCATCATCGGCGGCCACAGCATCCGCGACGAAGAAACCAAGTTCGGATATTCCGTCACCGGCCTCATCGACCCCGCACGCATCTTCACAAATGGCGGCGCCCAGCCCGGCGACCGATTGCTCTTTACCAAGTCGTTAGGTACAGGCGTGATTTCTACCGCGATCAAAAAAGGCGCAGCCAAGCAGTCCTGGATCGACGCCGCTACCCGTTCGATGACAACGCTGAACAAGACTGCCGCCGAAGTCATTACCAACTTCTGCGCCAAGCCGACGGAGACCGCCCCTGCCCACGTGGGTACGGCCGCCCTCGGCCGTACAGCCGAGCGCAGCTCGGCAAATTTACCCGTCCACTCCCTAACCGATGTCACCGGCTTCGGCCTGATCGGCCACGCCCGAGAAATGGCCCTGGCATCGAACGCTTCACTGCTATTTCGCGTCAACCAAATCCCCGTACTGGACGGCGCCCTCGAATGCATTCGCGCCGGCCACATCCCTGGCGGCCTGAACAACAATCGTGACTTTGCCGAATGCGTCGTAGGTTACGAAGAAGGAATTCCTGAAGAGCTGAAGACAATCCTCTTCGATCCGCAAACCGCAGGAGGTCTGTTGATTGCAGTCGCCGCTGAACACTCCAGGAATCTGATCGGCGATCTCAGAGCCGCAGGCGTTCCCGCTGTAGAAATCGGCGAAGTGCGGGAGGGAACCAAGCCCTTGATTACGGTCGCAATCTGAATTGGCGAAGTTGTGGGGGCGAAGTTGCGGGGAGTACGAATTTTTCGAGGGGCCACGTTTTGGGAAGGGCACGACTTTAGTCGTGCCGCACTGCGGCACAAATGCGGCGCTTTAGCGCCTGAGGTTCGCTCCTTCCGGCCTTAATTAGAAAAAGCAAAACCGCAGCGGTTGAAGCCTACGACCAGCTTCAATGTGGCACGAGTGAACTCGTGCCCTTCCCAAGAAAAGAATACTGAAGACAATCAAACTCCAGGAATCGCCGACGCGGCATCCGCATCTATCCCATTGAACAGCATTTCTAATTCCCGGGAGCACTCCTCGCATGAAATCCCGCAAGCTAGGAACGAACGGCCTCACAGTTTCCGCCATGGGCCTGGGCTGCATGGGCATGTCAGAGTTCTACAGCGGACGCGACGACGCCGAATCCCTCGCCACCATCGACCGCGCACTGGAACTCGGCATCAATTTTCTCGACACCTCTGACGTCTACGGCCCCTTCATCAATGAAGAACTAGTACGGCAGGATGGTTGGCGAGAACAGCGATTACACCACCTACACAATCCCAGCGCGGCCTGATGGACTTCGTGCCATCCCGAGCTGCAATAATCAGCCATGCCGACATTCCGCAGAAAAATAAAGGGCGGCTTTTGGCCGCCCTTGCTTAGGTCCGAGGTCCGAAGTCCGAGGTCCGCCGCCCGCCCTAAGCTGGCGCCGGCCGCTCTCCGCCCTTGGCCCGTCCGGGCTGCAGGTCAGGCTTGATCACCTGCTGCACGCCGTCGTCGGGCTTCACCGGAGGCACGATCTTGGGCAATTCCTGGCCTTCGATGATCATCTTGATCTGGGCTGCATCGAGCACTTCGCGCTCAATCAGCGCCAGCGCAATCCGGACCAGAACATCACGATTGGCTTCCAGCAAGTCCTTGGAAGTGTCATAGCCGCGCTTGACCAGCTTCTGCACTTCCGCGTCGATCTTGACCGCCGTGGCTTCGCTGTAGTCGCGATGCTGAGCGATTTCGCGTCCCAGGAAGATCTGCTCTTCCTTCTTGCCGAAGGTCAGCGGTCCCAGATCGCTCATGCCCCACTCGCAAACCATCTTGCGCGCCAGTTCGGTAGCACGTTCAATGTCGTTGCCGGCGCCGGTGGTCATCGAATCCAGGAACATCTCTTCCGCCAGACGGCCACCCATCAGGATGGCAATCTGACGTTTCAAGATAGTTCTTGTAGTAGTTGTGCCGGTCGTCGATCGGCAATTGCATGGTGACGCCGAGCGCCATTCCGCGAGGAATGATGGTCACCTTGTGCAACGGATCCGAGTGAGGAAGCAGCGCCGCTACCAGTGCATGCCCGGCTTCGTGATAGGCCGTGTTCTTCTTCTCGGCGTCGGACAGCAGCATGGACTTGCGTTCCACGCCCATCAGGACTTTGTCCTTGGCCAGTTCGAAGTCGTACATCAGCACAGCTTTGCGATTCTGCCGCGCCGCCGCCAGTGCCGCTTCGTTGACCATGTTGGCCAGGTCAGCTCCGGAGAAGCCCGGAGTACCTCGGCGCCAGCACGAAAAGATCCACATCGTCCGCCAAAGGAATCTTGCGGGTGTGTACGCGAAGAATTTCTTCACGGCCACGCACATCAGGACGGCTCACCACCACGCGACGATCAAAACGTCCAGGCCGCAGCAGCGCCGGATCAAGAACGTCGGGCCGGTTGGTCGCAGCCATCAGAATGACGCCTTCGTTGGACTCGAAACCGTCCATCTCGACCAGCAACTGGTTCAGCGTCTGCTCGCGCTCGTCGTGACCGCCGCCGAGGCCAGCGCCGCGATGGCGTCCAACCGCGTCAATCTCGTCGATAAAGATGATGCAGGGAGCATTCTTCTTGCCCTGTTCGAACAGGTCGCGAACCCGGCTGGCGCCCACGCCGACAAACATCTCGACGAAGTCCGAACCGGAGATGGAGAAGAACGGAACGTTCGCTTCGCCGGCAATCGCGCGGGCCAGCAGAGTCTTACCCGTTCCCGGAGGTCCAACCAGCAGCACGCCCTTGGGAATGCGTCCGCCCAGCTTCTGGAACTTCTGCGCCTCGCGCAGGAATTCGATAATCTCCTTCAGCTCTTCCTTGGCTTCATCGACGCCCGCCACGTCCTTGAACGTGACTTTCTTCTGCTGCATCGAGAGCAACCGGGCGCGGCTCTTGCCGAATGACAATGCCTTGTTGCCGCCAGTCTGCATCTGCCGAATCATGAAGAACCACAGCGCCGCCAGCAGAATCAGCGGGGCCCAAGTTCCTAATAACTGAAGAGGCCAGCTGCCGGTCGTGATATCCCGGACCGTCATGGCGACGTCCTTATCACGCAGCGTCTTGATCATGTCAGGATAGTTTGCCGGGGCAGTAGTGTGGAACGCGGAGCCATCATTCTTATACTTTCCGCGTACTTCCTGGCCCGTGATCGTTACCTCTTTCACGGCTCCCTGATCCACGTCGGTCAGGAATTGTGAAAAGGTTACATCCTTGTCCTTTTGGCCCGCGCTCCCGGCTTTCATTACCTGCCACAGCAGGAAAGCCGAAAGCACAATCACCAACCAGAAAACCACCGTTTTAACTGTAGAATTCACCGAAGACTCCTGAGAAACTCACGCCGCACGCCAAAGCATGAACCGATGGCTGCCGCACCTGAATTAGATGCCCAGCCCTGGGTTTTGGATTGGACAAGTTGTAATCTCACATTCTAACCGTTTCAGGGGAAAAAAGGTCGGCGTTCTGCCAATGACTTAAGTCACGGCAGTGCCTTAGCTTGCAGCCCCAACATAGGGCAAATTGCGGTTGGTTTGTTCGGGCGAACCCAACCCGTAACCCACCAAAAAAGCCTCGTCCACCAGAAAGCCGAAATAGTCGGGTTGCAACTGAACCCGGCGGGCCGACTGCCGGTCGAGCAACGTAGCCAGCTTTACCGAGGCCGCGCCCCGAGCCTTGAGATCGCTCATCAGGAACTCGGTTGTGACTCCGGAGTGAACCAGGCCTTCCACGACCAGCAGGTTCTGGCCGCGAATGTCAGGCTCGTGACTAAAGAAAATCTCCAATACCCCGCCGGTCCCATCCTCTTCGCGCAGGTGGTATTTGGGTTTGATGAACTGGCAGATCACAGGAACATCCAGCGCCCGCACCAGGTCCGCCATGAAAATGAAACCATTCTCCAGCAAAGCGAGCAGGTGGATGGACTGCCCGCGGTAGTCGTCCGAAATCTGCCGGCCCATCTCCCGTACCCGTTTTTGGATCTGTTCGGCGGGAATCACCGTCCGCGGAGCGGGTTTTGCGATCAGATTCATTGCTTGAGGTCCTCCGGACCAGCCATTTCTCGAATCACCAGGGCCTCTCGAGCAGCATCCCGCGGATGCAGTCGCGCCGGAGCGGGAAAGCCTCGAACCCACACAATTTCCTGTCCACTCGCCACGACGGGCCAGAGCTTGCGCTCCGCACCCGTCAATTTTCGCTCTTGCAACAACTCCTTGATCTTCTTCGGAGCTTTGCTGTGCGCGGGCCAATACCGGTCCCCGGCGCGCCAGTTGCGCACGCTTAAGTCTTTCTGCAGCAATGCCGGATCGAGCATGTGGTCGGGATTATACCCCGTCGCCGCGCTCCCCGGAACCAGTACAGCCTCAAAACATGCCCCAATTTCCGCGACTCGAATCGTTCCGGGTACTGCCAATTTGTATTCGTAGTCGCAATCTGCCACTGGAACCGGGCGATCAAATTGCAGGACTCCGTTGGCCACCGCGAGACGCCATCCCCCCGGCAACACAGCCGACCTGGGCCCGCGCGGATCAAGCTCGAGAATTTCTTCCACATGACGGAACTCCAGCCGCAAACCTAGCGACTCGGCCGCCGCGCGCACCACTCGCCGCCGCAAAGCCATGGGCATTTCACGGAATCCATCAGCCCCAAGAGAGCGTTGCTCCGCTTGCCACACTCCCGGCAGCACGCGCGCAACTTCCATCTGCCAATACTCCTCCTCGGCTCGCGCCACGTCCGCCGTCTCAGCCAGGGTTTCCCGCACCCCCGGATTGAGTGTGCGCTCCAGCCGAGGCAAAATTCCATGACGCACCCGGTTGCGAGCATGACGTAAATCGCGATTGCTGGAATCCTCTCGCCAATCCTGTCCAAGCTCTCTCAGGTAGGCCTCAATCACGCTTCGTCGCGTCGCCAGCAGCGGACGAATCACTGAGAACTGAGAACCGGGAACTAGTAACTGGGTTTGAATAGGTTCGGGGGGAGAATAACTCAATTGAGGATAAATCCCAGCCAGTCCACGAGTACCGGCCCCACGAACAATCCTCAACAAAACGGTCTCAGCCTGATCGTCCAAAGTGTGACCGGTAGCGATCCGGTTCAGAGTATTCGCCGCAAACAACTCCCTGAAGTATTGGTAGCGCAGGTCGCGAGCCGCAGCCTCGGTACTGAGATGTTGGCTGTGCGCATGCGACGCAACGTCTCCGCTGCCAGCATGCAATGGCAACTCATGCCTCTGAGCCAGTCGGGTAACGAACTCAGCGTCAGCTTCAGCCTCGACTCCCCGCAATTTGTGATTGAAGTGAACTACCGAGAGGACAATGCCAAGTTCCTCCCGCAACTCGAGCATGATGCGTAACAGAGCTACTGAATCGGCTCCGCCAGAGACCGCCAGACCCACGCGGTCGCCAGCACGGAGTAGCCCCTCGCGACGAACATAGACGAGGACGCTCTGCGGCAGAGTGCGCACGGGAACATAGTACATCCGGGTGTTGGTTGGACAGGAAACGAGCACAGCCAATCCCTTAGCCGCTAAGATAGGCTTCCCAATTTTCGCCTTCCGCGGTCTGCTGAATGCATCGATTTCTGCGTTCCAGCAACCGTCGCATGTGTCGGGCGAGCACGAGTTTCTCCACCAGTTTGCCCAACGGGCCTAGCGGGGCCTCGAATTCCATCACATCCTTCATTAAAGTGATGTTTTCGTAGACTTCGAAGTAGTGATCGTGGCAAAAGCGCCGGAACATACCACGCACCATGCAATCCTGAAAATGAATAGGAGGTTCGAATGCTGTGATCCGGCTGGTGTGTGTGATCCGGAAACCAAAATGCCGGCCGCTCCAGGTCACATCTTCGCCCGACCCGATCAATCCTGACCTGACACCAGCAATTGCGCGCTCCCCCGGTAAAGTGCGTCGAGGCCATATGTAGATCAATGCTTCGTGACAGGTCAAAGCAGCGCTGGATTGGCGCCGCGATTTTGGTCGTCAATTGAATCCGGATCATCCCATCATGCGGTTCACGTCCGCAAACGAGATTCCGCCCTCAAGGGCCGCGTAAGTTCCAGGGCCCTTAAGCTCCTCTGCCACGCGCCGCAGCAAACCAAGCGTTGCTCGCATCGCACTCGAACCCAGGCTAACTCTGGCCACGCCAAGCTTCTGCAACTCCGGCACCATCGGCGAACCCGGTCCGGCAAGAATATTTACCGGACATCGCAGGTCTTTAACTAACCGCCCAATAGTTGCCGCATCCCGCAGGCCGGGAACAAACACACAATCCGCACCCGCATCCCGAAACGCCGCCAACCGGCGCAACGCCTCGTCATACCGCTTCTCTGGTGTCCCAACTTCGAGCAGATAGACATCGGTACGAGCATTGAGAACGATTGGCAACTCCCGCACTGCCTTCACCCGTTCGACTTGCAGGCTCAGGTCAAAGAGCGGATTCTTCAGATCACCCGTCGCATCCTCCAGATTCATCCCGACTGCGCCGGCGGCAAGCACGTCTAGTGCGGTACGGGCGGCGTCTTCCGGCCGATTGCCATATCCCGCCTCCACGTCAGCAGTGACCGGGACATCGACAGCCGCCGCAATGCGGCCGACAACCGCCAGCATCTCGGCGCGAGAAATGCGCTGCCCATCGGGATATCCCATGGTGAACGCGATTCCAGCACTGGTGGTAGCAATGGCCCCAAAGCCAGCCTGCTGAATCACCCGCGCGCTGGCCGCATCCCAGGCATTGGGAAGGACAAGAATCTTGCCCCGGTGCATGGCCCGCAATGCATTCGCCTTCTGCGATTCTAGGTCCATGAGATACCCCAGACGCAACTGAGAACTGAGAACTAAAAACTGGCAACTGCCTTTCCTATCCGGAAGTTTTCAACGCTAACCCGAAAGCCCGCTCCAAAATTAAAGAGCCACTGATGTCATCAATCAATGGCTCCTGCAAAACAAGGCAATCGTGATTCCGGCGACTAAGCGGCCTTCGTCATTCGCCGCGACTCAATCCCGTCCAATGCATTCCACAATGCCTTCGCAGCATTTCCGGCTGCGGTCAGGGCACGCTCCGCCATTTGCGGATGCTGCTCAAGTTGCCGGGCTAGTTGCTGCTTCCATATCTGCGAGTGGACGACATCCGCGGTGCTGTGCAATGTGAAATAGCCGCAGGTCTTGCTGTCCGCCCCGTACATCTCGCGAAGCCCCCGAGCTTTCTCCGTCGCTACGCGCGGCACCTGAGATTCGTAGGCGTAAAAAGCGGCAAGTGCCTCTTCTGGAGCACCCTTGCTCGCAACCCCGTGGAAGAAGGACATCAAATCCTTAATCTCAGCAACCGGCTGATGCCCGCGCAGGTCACGATTTGCACCCATGCCTTCCGCGAAGTCTAGCCACAGCTCGGCGTGCTCCGGATACTTTCCATCCGCGTCGTCCCAACCTTTTTCATCCGCCAGATTCGCAAGCACAGCCCGACGCAGTTCGCTCTCTTCAAGACGCATGCTCAGTTCCGCCAGATAGGTAGGAAACGCGTCAACGTGATGATAGTAGTCGCGCGCATATTCGCGGAGATCGCCGCCCGACAGCTCGCCGGCGGACCAAGCTTTGTAAAAAGGATGGCACAGCAGATCAAACTTCGCGATCCGTGCGTCCAGTTGCTGAAAGAATTCCTGCGCCGTCATAGTTTGGGTCGTCATGGTAGTGATCATGGCCTCGCGGTTGGAATGCATTCCAATATACGAGCGCTGGTCCTGACTGGCAACCGCCCCCGAGCGGAAGGGAGCAGGAGTGTCCTCCCCCGTAGAGATGAACCATGCAGATGTGACAACCATCACAGAACTGCAACCCTCGAATCATATATTTTGGCCGGAGAGCTGACAGAAATTGCCAGACATCGCGCACAACCGACGGGCTAGCCGCGCCAGGCAAACCGGCCTCGCCCTGATTCTGCTGGCAAAAATTTCGGCCGCGGCCCAATCCACAGCGCCCGAAATCCTCGCCATCGTTCCACCGCGCGGTCCGGAAGGCACGCGGATAACAATCAGTGGCAAAAACCTGATCGCGGTGTCGTCAGTTCTCTTCGGTAACACCCCGGCAGTCTTCCGCTCGGTCTCGCCGGAAAATCTGATCGTAATCGTTCCCCACAAAGTCCCGGCCTCCAGCATCATCGTGATCACACCTCAAGGGCGGATCAGAAGCGTGCACTCATTCGTCGTCGTCAACGATCCACGCATACCCGATGAAGTGAGCTACAAATCCGGATACGTGAATCCTTCTCCGTCCCCCGCCAACTTCAGTTCCGCAAGGCTATGGGGAATTGCAATCGCCGACACGCGAGTACCTGGTCACGCGTCCGCCGATGTGGAGGTCGCGTGGACTCGCCTGACCTGCCGCGTCGATGGTAAAGACGTCGTCCTGAATGACGACGCCGGAGTGTTGAGCGGAGGGCTGTACCAGCGCCAGCCGTGGTTTGCCACTGACGAGCACGCTCCCCTTCCCCTTATTGACGACCTGCGGAGTCATGCTGTCGTCCTTCCCGTCGGACAGCGCCCCGATCGCGTGTGGCATTTCTGGAGTCCATCTCCACGCGCCGCTCTGCCGTCCGGAAGGCTTGAAGGGTGCACCGTCCAGGCACGGGTCAGGATTTCTGCCGGGGCATTGTTGCAAATGGGCATGGATTACTGGCGTTCTCCGACGACCCCTTATGGGGCGGGCGGAAACAATCACGAAGCCGGCGCCAGCAACTGGTATTTTCCTTCTCCGCACTGGCAGGAAGCGACCTTCACCGATATCGGCGGCCCGCAATTCTGACCCACGCAGTCCTTGTTAGAATGAAGCCTTGCCGTCATTCACCGAACAATTCGATCTAGTCGTCGTCGGCGCCGGACACGCCGGCTGTGAAGCCGCCATGGCGACAGCCCGCATGGGATTAAGGACCGCGCTCTATACCCTGAACGTCGATCTCATTGCCCAGATGTCCTGCAACCCAGCCATCGGCGGAATCGCCAAAGGACACCTGGTCCGCGAAGTAGACGCCCTGGGCGGCATCATGGGCGAGATCACCGACGCCGTCGGCATCCAGTTCCGCCTGCTTAACACCTCCAGAGGTCCGGCCGTGTGGTCTCCACGCGCTCAATGCGACAAGCAAGCCTACCGCCTGAAAATGCGCGAGGTGCTGGAGTCGCAACCCAACCTGAAAATCAAGCAGGCCGAAGTCGCAGATTTGATCCTGCAAGACGAAACTGAGAACAGAGAACTAATAACTGAAAACTGGTCTTCTCAATCCCAAGATTTTCGTGAATCGCTCCCGGCCCGGCGCAAAATCATCGGCATCCGCCTCCGCGACGGACGCACGGTCGGCGCTGCAGCCGTCATCATCACTACAGGCACGTTCCTCAACGGCCTCATCCACTGCGGCGAGCAGCAATATCCAGCGGGACGCTCCGGAGAACCAGCCGCGGTACTTCTGGGTGAAGCTCTCAAAAAACTTGGCCTCCGCGGGTGCCGGCTCAAGACCGGAACACCTCCACGCCTGGATGGCCGCACCATCGACTGGTCAAAGTTCCAGATCCAGCCCGGCGACGCCGACCCCACGCCCTTCAGCTTTCGCACTCGCCGGGTGGCGCATCATGATTCGCAAGTCCCCTGCTACATCGCATGGACTACGCCCGAGACCCAACGCATCATCCGCGAAAATGTTCACCGCTCTCCCATGTACAGCGGACAAATCCATTCTGTCGGGCCGCGCTACTGTCCATCGATTGAAGACAAGATCGTCAAGTTCCCCGACAAGACCACACACCAGCTCTTTCTCGAGCCCGAAGGCCTGAATACACACGAAATCTACGTAAACGGCATGAGCACGTCACTGCCGGTCGAAGTCCAGATGGAGATCTTGAAATCGGTCCCCGGACTCGAGAACGCGGACATGCTGCGTCCGGGATACGCTATTGAATACGACGCCATCGATCCCACGGAACTGGAGCGCACGCTCGAAACCAAAAAGATTGCCGGCCTGTTTCTCGGCGGACAAATCAATGGCACCAGCGGATACGAAGAAGCCGCCTGCCAGGGCCTGATGGCTGGCATCAACGCAGCTTTGCAGGTGAAGAATGAAGCTCCGCTGATCCTCGATCGCACCGAGGCTTACACCGCGATCCTGATCGATGACCTGATCAGCAAAGGCACCAACGAGCCCTACCGCATGTTCACCTCGCGCGCCGAATTCCGACTGCATCTGCGCATCGACAACGCCGACCGCCGCCTCACTGCGCACGGACGCCGGGTAGGTCTGATTTCCGACGCGGCATGGGACGACTTCCTGACGAAGCGGCAACGCCACGACTCCATCAAGCTGCTGCTGCAAAATACGAGGCTGACTACACCGATGCTCGAGCAAATCGCCGTCGTCGCACGGATCATGTGGGACCGGGTCTCCGACCCGGTCAGGCCGAGCAAAGCTCGGCACAAGTGACTGAAGACCACGCCTCCGCAATCGGACAAAGCCTCTCGCAACTGCTCAAGCGCCCGGAAATTACGATCGAGCGTCTGGCCCCACTGCTCCGCCAACTCACACCGGATTTCTTCAAAGAAGAACAAATCCGTGAAAATCCGCGCGAATCCGTGGCCGCTCTTTCTTCCGCACTCCGCAACGAACTCAAATCAGTCGAAACCGAAATCAAATACGCAGGCTACCTTCTGCAACAGCAGCGCGCCATCGACCGCCTCAAGAAAGCCGAACAGCACACCATCCCCCAGTGGTTCGACTACGGTTCCATTAGCGGGCTCTCCCGCGAGATCCAGGAAATACTGATTCGAGTCCGCCCGCGCACGCTCGGACATGCTTCCCGCATCCCCGGCGTAACCCCGGCAGCGGTGTCACTTGTTCACGTATTTATTGAAATCCAATCGAAGCGACGTGAGCAGGCTGCGGTAATTTAGCGAGACTTCAAGAAAAGAGAAATACAAGGATGACTTCGACCCTGGCTGCAAACATCACCTGCTACACTCAGATCGAAAGTCCAGTAGGACCATTGTTGCTGGTCGCAGATGACGCCGGCCTGAGGCGTCTTGAATTCGCAAATGGACGGAAACTGATACAACCAGATCCTCAATGGCATGAAGATGCAGCAACCACTTCGCGAAGCCGTCCGTCAACTTCGCGCCTATTTTGCCGGAGAACTCGAACGCTTTGACCTTACGCTCGCGCCCGAGGGTACGCCGTTTCAACTCTCAGTCTGGAATCGTTTATATGAAATTCCTTACGGGGATACCATTTCCTATGGCGAACTGGCCCGCCGCGTCGGCAATCCCAACGCGTCACGCGCCGTCGGACTGGCCAACGGCTCCAATCCCATCTCCATCGTTGTTCCGTGTCACCGCGTAATCGGCAGCAATGGCAAGTTGACCGGCTACGGTGGTGGCTTGCCGATCAAAGAGAAACTACTGGCCCTGGAGCGCCGGCAACTGGTATTGCTGTAAAGATATAGAAGGACTTCCTTCGTGAACCTTCGTGCCCTTGGTGGTTCAAGCTTTTAGCGTGTGCCGCCCCATGGTGTCGGTTACCATAGAATCAGGTAAGAAATCGCTGAAAACTGCATCCAAATAAATATGACTACCCACTACACCGTGTTCGCCCTGGCATTTCTGATGGTAGCGTCTCTGGCCTCGGCCCAGAATGTCGACCCAGCCCTGCGGCCGCCTAAAGGCGCGCAAGTCGCGTTGGTCGTTT
The DNA here is from genome assembly GCA_963741105.1 of Terriglobia bacterium. GTDB lineage: Bacteria > Acidobacteriota > Terriglobia > Terriglobales > Acidobacteriaceae > JAIQFF01. The sequence continues at coordinate 11,957 of CAVUGT010000029.1, read as the reverse complement.
TTGAGGATCTGCAATGTCCGGACTGCCGCCGCGCCGCTCCCCTGGTCGAAGAAGCCGGCCGCACGTACAAGATTCCGGTGGTCCGCCACGACTTCCCGTTGCCCATGCACAACTGGTCTTATGACGCGGCCATCATGGCACGCTATTTCGACACCCAATCGAAAGAGTTGGGCAACGCGTTTCGCGACTACATTTTTCAACATCAACCGGAGATCACGCCGCCCACGCTGCGCGGCTTCGCAGAAAAATTCGCCGCCGACCACAAGGTGGACCTGCCTTTCGCCCTCGATCCCCAAGGCAAACTGGCCGCAGCGATCAATCAGGACAAAAATACCGGACAGCGCGTCGGCATCAATCACACCCCGACCATTTATGTGGTCAGCAACAAGACGCAGGGCAAGCCCTTCGTCGAGGTCGTCGACCGCACCCAGCTCTTTCAGTTGATCGATGCGATGAAAAACGAATAGCGGAAAAATCTTCGCCCCGGATTCACACGGATTAGAGCGGATAAATCATTTGATTTAAAATCCGTGAAAATCCGCGCAAATCCGTGGCGAGAATTTGCTCTTACCCAACCTGCCAAACAGTATCCAGCACCGTCCCATCCACCCACTTAACTATCGCCACGGGACTATCGCCCAGCTTCGGACGCGCCGGCTTGCCGCCGCAGATGCGTTCCACTTCTGCCTTGATCTCCTCAATCGGACGGATCGGCAGCTTGATCCCTTCACCGCATCGAGCAAATCCTGACGCCGCGGATTGATCGCAATCCCGCGCTCCGTCACGACCACGTCGATCAACTCGCCCGGCCCGGTCAGCGTGGTTACCTCATCGACGATCACAGGAATGCGATCGCGAAACGACGGCACGGCAAGAATCGTGCACCCAGCTTCCAGGCAATTCTGCCAGCCGCCGATGCCGTGCTGCAGTCTGCCGTCGGAATGCGTGACAACGTTGCCGTTGAAATTCACGTCCACTTCAGTCGCGCCCAGCACTACCGCATCCACCATCGAGGCGAACGAACCCTTGCCGTGATAGTTGTACGAAGTAAACGGCGACGTCGGCACGTGCCGCGGATCGCTGCCAATCGACTTCACCGCCATCCAGATCAAACGTCTGGCCATCGAGGATGTAGTCGGTCAATCCTTCCTGCAGCATCTCCACCAGGTAACGCGTCGATCCGCCGCGCACGAACCGCGCCTTCACGCCATCTTCCTTCATCATGCGGCGCAAGTAGTCGACGAACGCCAGGGCAATACCACCGGCCCCGGCCTGAAAGGAAAATCCATTGCTGCATGATTCCCGCGTCCCTCAGGAAACGGGCTACGTACTCCGCCACTCGCAAGCGGTCAGGCGAGCGCGTGATCTGCGTCGTCCCCGAAACAATCTTCGCCGGATCGCCAATGGAATCCAACTTCGACAACGTAGTCGACATTGTTGCCCTGAATCTGCCAGGGAATACAGGGAAACGGGACCAGATTGTCGGTGACCACGATGACGCTGTCGGCGTACGTAGAATCAGCCAGTGCGAAGCCGAGCGACCCGCATGCCGACTTGCCATGCGACCCGTCGGCATTGCCGAAAGCATCGGCGGTGGGCGCGGCGATCACCGCAATATCAATGTGCACTTCGCCGTCCTGGATCGCCTGCCAGCGCCCGCCATGCGAACGCAACACTCCCACCCCGCGCATCTTGCCCTGGGTGCAGTAGTCTCCGAAAGGCCCGTTCATCGAACCTTCTATGTGATGGATCACTCCCGACTCCATCAAGTCGATAGCAGCTTTCTGCGAAGGAAACGACGCGCTGGGAAACCAGATCAGGTCTTTGACGCCGATCTTTGCTGCGGCTTCCAGCATCATGAGGGCGACGCGATCGCCATCCCGCAAGTGATGATGGTTCGAAATCACCATGCCGTCGCGCAGTCCACACTTGCGCAACGCAGTCTCCAGATCAGGCAACCGTTTGTCGCCGTTCGTCCGGGATAATCTTTGCTCGAACGCACCGGCGGCGCAGCCTTGCGCCCGCGAGGCTGATACTTGGCCACGCCCAGGTAAGGAATCTGGGGCTTGCCATTGACCATGGTCGGCACCATGCGTCCCGCCGCATTGTGCACGAATTCGACTGTCTCAGTCATTCAACTGCCTTGAAACCACAAATCGATAACTACGAAGGGCACCAAGGATCACCAAAGAATTCCTTCGTGTACCTTCGTGTCCTTGGTGGTTCATGCTCTTTGCCAACTCAATCACTAAGCTTCCCCATCGCCTTCGCCAATTCCACCACTTTCTGCGCCCGCTGCACCACCGGCGGATCGATCATCTTCGATCCCAAACTGACTACACCCAACCCGCGCTGCTGAGCTTCTTCAAAGGCTGCCAACAATCTTCTAGCGCCTTTCTCAACCTCCGCCGCCGATGGCGCAAATGCCTCGTGAATCACCGGAATCTGTCCGGGATGAATGCAGCCCATCCCTTCGAATCCCAAAGCCCGCGAGTTCTCTCGCCCAGCGCCGCAATCCGTCCATGTCGCCGACATCGCCAAACACGGAATCGATGGCCTGCACTCCCGAGGCTCTCGCCGCATTGACCAGACGCGACCGCGCATACAGCGACTCGTTGCCTTCCGCCGTCTTGACCACGCCGAGATCGGCCGTATAATCCTCCAGCCCGATCGTCAGAGCCACCACACTCTTGCTGGCCTGCGCGATAGCGGCGGCATTCTCAATTCCCAGCGCTGACTCCAGTATCGGCATTAGCCAAATCGGACGCGTGATGCCGTAACGTCCTTTCAGTTCTCCGATCATGTGATCCGCCTCCGCAACCTGCTCGGGTACTTCCACCTTGGGGATCAGCACCAGGTCCGGCGATTCGGGAACAATTTCCGCCAGGTCCTCGAGTCCCAGAGGAAACTGATTGATGCGCACCATGCGCTCGCACCTACCGAAATCAACTGCACGCAATGTGTTCCGGACAAGAATGCGCGCCGCATCCTTTTCCGCGTGATGAACGGAATCCTCAAGATCAAGGATGATGGCGTCCGGACCATGCAGGCCGGCATTGATGAAATACTTGGGCTCGGAACCGGGAAGATAAAGACGCGACCGGCGCAACCGATCGCGCGGCGATGGTTCAGCAAGCTTGATTTGTTCAGGAGAAGCCTTGCGGCCCAGACCGAGCCCGGCACGCCGCACGGCGGTCTCGATCCGAGCCGAAATCACAAACGGCAGCGCGCCCTCGTCATGAATTTCAACCCGCGCATGCTTGATGCCAAGCACCTCCAGACACCTGCCGAGCCTGTGCCAGAATCGCGTCGCCATAGTAAGGCGCGACCCGCGACTGCATCGTGACCTCAAGGCCGCCACTGTCACGCGTCTCAATGGCGACATGCAGATCAGAACGCACATCCTTGCCGCAATGCCCGGCCTCGCCCAACCCCGCCGACTTTTCCTGCGCCGAACCCGTCATAGGCTTCTACTGCCATTCCGAGACATGTCATCCTGAGCGCGCCGCTTTTTGGCGCGTGAAGGACCCAGGTGAGCCCCCGCGGTTCGAGTCGCTGGCGACTCGAACAATAAACGCGAGGCGAACATCCTTACCGGAGCTTCGCCAGCACCGCGTCCCCCATCTGCCCCGTACTCGCCGCGCCCTGCGCAATCGATTTCGCACCGCCGGGAATCCGCATCATGTCGTAAGTCCGCACTTTGCCTTCCTGCACAACCTGAGCAATCGCCGTTCGAATACGATCCGCCTTCGCGCCTTCGCCGATATGATCCAGCATCATCGCGGCCGAAAGAATCATCGCGATGGGATTCACGATCGGAGGATTCAATTCCGCATACTTCGGCGCTGATCCGTGCGTCGGCTCAAACACAGCGACTTCGTCCCCAATGTTTCCGGAAGCAGCAAAGCCCAATCCGCCCACCAGCCCGGCAAATGCATCAGACAAGATATCGCCAAATAAATTCGACGCAACGATCACGTTGTACTCTTCCGGATTCTTGTTCAGCCACATCAACTGCGCATCGATATTGGTCGACCACAATGCGATTCCGGGATAACCCTTCGCCACTTCCTTCGCCGTCTCTTCCATCATCCCCGAAGTTTCCCGGACAACGTTCGGCTTCTCGCAAATTGTGACGCCCTTGAATCCGCGCCTCTTCGCATACTCAAACGCCGCCGTGACGATACGCCGCGCCGCCGCCCGCGTGATGATGCGCACGCTCACCGCGAGATCGGGACCAGGAACGCTGTTGAATGCCTTGAACCGGGGATGCGTATTCAGCGCGGCACGCACGTTCTCCGGAGGATTCGTCCACTCCACGCCCGCATACATGCCCTCGGTTCCCTGGCGAAAAACGGTGGTATCAACCTTGGGCTCATCGAATCCGCCATCGGTGCGCTTGCGAATATAGTTCAGCGGATTGCCGATGAATCCGATGCAGGGCCGCATGCAGATATCCAGATTGAACATCTGCCGCATGGTCACGATCGGGCTGTAGTAAACCAACCCCTTCCCTCGCAACTCCGGCTTCAGCTCCGACTGCGCTTCCTTGTTCGGTTTCGAAGTGATCGCTCCAAACAATCCGAGCTTGTGCTTCTTGAGTAGTTCGATCGTCCGATCCGGCAGCGCATTCCCTTCGTTGCACCAGATCTCCCATCCAATGTCAGCGTGAATATATTCAGCATCAAAGCCAACTGCCTTCAGGACGCGCAAAGCCTCAGGCAGAACCTGATTTCCGATCCCGTCACCCGGCATCGTGACTACGGTGTGTTTCGCCATGAGTAGTTATTCTCCCGAAGAATTGGGCCAGGCAAAGGTAGCGCCGGCGTCCCGCCGGCTGTCCGGAGGGCGTCTCGCCCTCCGCGAAAAGCTCCTCCGTGTGCTCAGTGGTTGATTGACTTAAGCCAACCCCAACCGCTTCGCCACTAGATTCTCCACACCCCGCGCGATCACCAGCGACTGCGGCACGCTACCAAGTGCCGGAAACGCGAATTTCTCTCCACGCCAGGCAATCAAGCCCGAAGTGAAATCAATATCAATCTCGTCCCCGGGAATAATCGTCTTCTCTTTCGCGCCGATCTCTTTGGAGAACTGCTCGCGCAACCGCTTCACCAGTTCCGGAACTTCCACGCACAGAAATCCATTGTTGTAAGCGTTACGCAAATACGTCTGCGAGAAACTCGCCGCGATCACCAGCGGAATCCCCTTCGCTTTCAGACAAGTGACCGCCTGCTCGCGGCTCGACCCGGTGCCAAAGTTGAAGCCGCTTACCACCACGTCACCCGCCTTTGTTTTCGCCGCAAATTGCGGATCGTAATTTTCCATCACCACTTTTGCCATCGTCTCCGGAGTGACGTCGTCGCGGTAAGTGTAGTCCTTCCCGTAGATCGCATCGGTGTTCACGTTGTCCTGTGGCAAGAAACACCAGCCGCCCCCGCACCCGCTCAGGGAAGCCGGGGAGAATGTCGACTTTCTCGGCAGCGGCTCCCGCAGGAAACTCCTCATAGACCCGCGCTGCTGTGCGGTTATTCGCCACCTTGGAATGACCGCGAATGTACCCGGCAACGGCCGACGCAGCCACAACCTCCGGGCTGGCGAGATAGCATTTCGCATCGCGCGATCCCATGCGTCCTTTGAAATTCCGGTTGGTGGCAGAGATTCCCACTTCACCCGGCTCCAGCAATCCAACGCCAAGCCCGATGCATGGTCCGCAGCCCGCAGGCAAAGGATTCGCACCCGCATCTAGCAAAGTCTGCCAGATCCCACGCCGCTCCGCCTCTTCCTGCACCCACTTGCTGGCCGCACCCAGATACAACTTCACTCCTTGCGCAACTTTCTTGCCTTGCAGCACAGTCGCAGCCGCAGCCAGGTCTTCAATCCGTGAATTCACGCAGGAGAGCAGATACGCTTTCTGTATGGCAATCTTCTGCGTCTCGATTTCCGCCAGCGACGACATGATCTGCACCGTGTCCGGTCCGGAAACATGCGGCGTAACCTGAGACAGATCGAGCACGATCCGGGCAGCATAGGCGGCGTCCGGGTCGGGCTGCGGAGGCTCTTCCGCCCAGTGCGCAAGATTGCGATCCGTAAAGCGTTCAATGCCCTGAGCCGCGAGACGTTCCTTCACCATCTTCAGATACTTGATGGTGATCCCATCTACCGGGAACCAACCGACCAGCGGCCCCCACTCTGTGGACATATTGGAAATCGAAAAACGCGCGTCCATCGAAAGACTGGCAACGCCAGGTCCACTGAATTCGACGGCTGCGTTCAATACTTCATCGTGGTTGTAAAGTCCGCACAGCGTGATGATGACGTCTTTGCCGGTTGCGCCAGCCGGCAGCGAGCCTTCCAGCACGACTTGAATCGATCGCGGAATCTGCCACCAGAAATCCCCGGTCGCCCACGCTGCGGCTGCATCGGTGCGCACGATCGGCGTGCCTACCGCCCCCAGCGCGCCATACATATTCGAGTGCGAGTCCGAGGCGACTACGAAAGAGCCGGGCACAACGTATCCGCGCTCCACCATAATCTGATGGCCGATGCCCGATCCCGCGGGATAGAAATCCACTCCGTGATATTTCGCGAAACCCTCAATGGCCTGGTACTTGTGCAGGTTCGACTCGTCTCTGTTCTGGATGTCGTGGTCGAGAGCAAACACCAGCTGTTTGGGATTTTGAATCTTCTTCGCGCCGATGGTCTGAAACTTCTTCATCACCGCCGAAGTATTGTCATGCGTCATCACCCGGTGCGGGTGGATGGCGACAAAGTCACCAGTACGCAACGGCCGTTTCGGCCCCTCCGCAAGATGCGCCTGCGCGATTTTCTCAACGATAGTCTGGCCCATTAAGCACCCCTGGTCTTTGCTACTTGTCATCCTGAGCGGAGTATCTGCTTCGCTCCGCGAAGCAGATACGAAGTCGAAGGACCTCCATCACCATCACGCAGTCGGCAGCGGGATGTTCATTTCTCCCTCTTCCGCCGCGCCACCTTCTTTTTCACATCCGTCTTCATCAGCGCCATCAACTTGCTCACCGACCCAACGTTCTCCAGATTCCAGATCGCATCCTTCAGCTTCTTCTGCGCCCGTTCCGACAGTACACCTTCCGCCAACGCCGCGAACTTTTCTTCGACTTCCGCATCCGACAGCGGGTTCCGCGGATCGCCCTTGGGATAGTCCAGTTGTTTGGTAAACGTCCGCCCATCGGTCGTCGTCAGATTCACGATCACACGTTGTAGCGCAGGGAAAACTTTCTCGATCTCGGGATCGGCCACTACTTCAACTTTCTTCAACTGCTCCCGAATCGTGTGGTCCATGATCTTCTTCATCTCGAACTGCACCGGCGTAACCTGCCGCTCGGCGATGGCCGCCGCAATCACATAGGGCAAAGAGTGGTCCGCTGTTTCTTTCGAGCGCGGATCATATTTGCTGGGATCAGAAAGAATATCGGCAGCCCGCGCCAGCGACCGTATCTGTACTTTCTCGACTTGCTCCGGCTTCAGATCATGCGATTTGACGATATCGAGCACAGCCGAAATCGGGGTGTGGGTAAGCGCCTCAGTGGGAAACGCTTTCATACCGCACTGAGTGATCCGCCAGGACTCGCCCAGCCCGTCAGTCAGCAGATTCAATTTCCATGACGGACCGAAACAATGCGTCAGGCCTTCCTTGCCGTCGATCACATGCTCGGGCCCGGTGTAACCTTTTTCGGCCATGAGCGCAGCCAAAACTCCACTCTGCGTGGCCATAGGATCGACAGTATTTTTCATCATGGTGAGCTTGCCGGCGGTGACAGCGCCCAAAGTGGCGTGACGGCTGGCTGAAATTCCAATCGCGTGCTGGATCTGCTCCCACCCGAGATGCATGACGCGCCCTGCAACAATCGGCGAGACAAACGCAGTCAGCGTGGCGTGATGCCATCCCCGTTCACGAATCCCGGGAAACGCCGCTTCGCAGAAGCGCATTTCGAACTCGTGCCCGAGGACGAGCCCGACAATCAACTCTTTGCCATCACTCTTCGCGCGCTCACAACCAGCCAGTGCCGCCGGAAAAATGTCCGACGGATGCGATGGGTCCTGCTTCCAGTAAATATCGTTGTAATCCATACATCGGATCATCAACCCGTTGGCTAGCGATGCTGAGACAGGATCCATCCGCTTTCCGGTACCGATCACGGTCGCCGGGCCTCTTCCAGCAATTTCGTCGAGCACTTCGAGCGCAATCTTCACATCGTGCTGCTGATATCCGCCCAGCGCGCAGCCGATCGAATCCAGCAAGAAGCGTTTGGCCTGGTACACCGCCTCCTGCGACAGCTGCCGATACGACAATCCGGCCGCCCAGCGCGACATTCCGGCGGTGATGGTTTCTTTCGTTGCGACTTCTTTCGTAGCCAACTCGACGTCTCCTATTTCACCTGGTTCGAACCAACGACGACGTTTTTAGGATTCTTGAACGGCAGAAATGCCATGAAGTCCGCGTGATGCACAATGTAGGCCTCGGTCGTGCGCTTCACCAGGTCGCCTTCCGCCGCGTGGGCCGCGATGATGTGGCACACGGCATCGGGCACGCCGCACTCCAGTGCCAGCGCAACTCCAGTAAATGGATGCCGCAACGCCTCCCCACGCTCGCTCTGCTGGCTCTTGCCATCCGGTCCAAGTTCGTATTCCAGAAGCTTGCCGACATCGGCGAGAATCGCGCCTGCAATCACAGTATCCATGTGGACGGGCAACGCACGTCCCATAAATTCCTGCATGGCTTTCGCACTCTCGCGCGCAATGTGCACCACGCAGCGCTTGTGCTCCATGAATGTAATGGGACAATTCGGGACGAGCAGTGTGAAAGGAATACGATTCAGATCGTCGGGCTGCAACGGACTGCGCTCCAGCGCCTTCACCCAGGTTTCAGTCACCTGGCTGCGCAGCTTCGTGTCTTCGATCCACTGGATCTCGGGCCAAAGCTTGGCGACTGCATCGTGCATTCTTAGGCCCTCCATCGCAAACGACTCAGCTTACCGTGCGGACGGGGCACAGTCGAGTACCGAAAGTGTGACCCTGATTGGAGGTGTCACCGGATCGAGGAATACCGAATGAAAACCCGAGGGTGCCCCATTTCTCGCGCTTTTGGCGAGAAGTGGGGCCCGCTCAGTTTCTCTTAGCTCGCCGCACCACCATGGAACAAATTCTCTCGTTCGCACGTAATACCAGGTGGCATACCTCGCGTAAAAGGGATCCCCGAAATGAAAAGGTCCGCTTATCTTGTTCAAGCCTTCGTCGTTGCAGCCCTGCTGGCTACAGCGATCGCTCCGGCCCATGCTCAGACCACTGCCCCCGACCCGCTCTTCAAAACCATCCAGTCCCTGGATACCCAGCTTTTCGACGCCTACAACCACTGCGATCTGGAGAAATTCGGATCGTTCCTGGCCGACGACCTGGAGTTCTATCACGACAAAACCGGCTTGACCCGCGGCCGCCCAGCTCTCGTCGAGGGCATCAAGAACAATATCTGCGGCAAAGTCACCCGAGAACTGGTTCCCGGGACGCTCGAGGTCTACCCCATCGCCAACTACGGCGCGGTCGAGATCGGCATCCACCGCTTCCATCACCCGGGACACGAGGAACCCGGCTCCGTTGGCGAGGCCAAATTCATTCATCTCTGGCAAAACAAGGACGGCGTATGGAAGATCACCCGGGTCATCAGCTTCGACCACCAGTCTTTGACTAAGTGACAGGCGTCTCGACGGGAAATCCTGACGGCATGAGAAGGTCAACATCCCCACTCTAATTTCGCAAAAAGCGCGAAATTAGAATGGGTCACCCTCCTGCCGCTTAATGCTTCGCCCAGGCCCATCCCGTGATCAGCCAACCCGCCGCGCTCTTGTGCAGGGAGAGCGTAATGATCGAACCGATTTCGCTCATCGGCTTTCCCTTCTGCTTGAACGTATAGTTCGCCGGAACGACGACATAGGCATAGTCGTCGTTGACATCCACGTGCGACGCCTTGCCCAGTTTCACCACTCCATCGGTAATACCGTTCTTTTGAGCATCGGCGTCAAAATCGCTTAACCACTTAGCGCAGGCTCCGGCCCCATGCCATTCGTGCGGCGGAAATTCGTCAATGATGGATGTTTCGTCCGCACAAGCCGCCACCGCCAGCTTTGTATCGCCCTTGTTGAAGCCGTCTACAAACTGATTGATCGAGGCGAGTACAGCTGTCTGCGCAGATCCAGAAGTCTGGGCCATTGAGAAGGTGGCGAACACAGCCAGTGAAAGTGCTGCAAGCATTCTGTTCATAGGCCCGAAGTATAGCGCTCATCGCGAACTTTTTGACCTTAAAGGGTTTTGAACTTCCAACAGTCGGAAGGCCAAGCCACCCACCTTTTCATTTCGACGGATCACCCCCATCCACGTAAACTACCGGACACGAGGGACGACATGAATCGTCTGCACGAAGATCTTCTCCGTGACTTTCAGCAGTTTGCGCGAATCGCTCCCATGGCAAAATCGCTCATGGAGCGCATCTCGCAGCGTCTGCACGAAAAAATGACGCGCTATAACTGGGTAGGCTTTTATCTCGTGGACCCATCCGACCCTGGCATTCTCCTGGTTGGACCTTTCGTCGGCAGCTTTACCCCCAATGCCCGCATTCCTCTCGACACGGGACTCTGTGGTGCCGCCGCCACCAGCGGGCAGGTCGTAGTCGTGCAGGATGTCTCCAAAGATCCGCGCTATCTCTCGGGATCGTCGATGGTGAAATGTGAAATCGTGGTCCCAATCTTCGCGAAGAAAAAGCTGGCGGCTGAACTCGATATCGAGAGCTATTTCGTCAACACGTTCCCCGAGCCCGAACAGAAGTTCGTAGAAGCTTGCGCCGAGGTGGTAGGAAAGTATTTGGAAAAGGGATAGTTTAAAGTCAAAATCCCTGCCTTATTTCGCAAAAGACGCGGAATTAGGATGGGGCACCCGGCCTTCGATTCGTATTCGTGGCTGTGACGGTGCAGGAAACACAAGGTCCCTCGACTTCGCTCGGGATGACAATGCTGGGAGGGTCCCGATCTGTCATCTCGACCGAAACGAAGCGCAGCGAGCGAAGTGAAGAGACCTGCTGTTGTTGGCATCGCGCACCCACTCTAGTCGCAAAAAAAGAGCGCGACTAGAATGGGCCACCCGCCTTTCGCTGTCACGCGCTCTTCAATCCATCCCTCCAAGCCATTACTTCGAGTTCGACCCGGACTGCGTCCTGGACAGCAATCACAGGCCGTGCCTCCATCTGAAATGCCGGAAGCATGGAGCAAAACTTGTGAACCGCCAGCGGATCGTCGCAGTCCACCAGCAAATGCCCGCCCCAATCGCCCACCCGTATTACGAAGAACTCAATCTTGAAATTAGCTGGCGCCTTCCACTGCCCAAACACCTCAAGGATTCGCTTCTGGGCATTCTCGTACTCTGCAGGCGAACCCTGCGGCCGTTCGTTCCAGCTGATCACGTATTTCATCTAGTCTCCTTATTTTGGAAAATGGTCTGAGCAATCAGAACCGCTAGAGTCTACTCCTCGGCATCTGGAATCGAGAAAGCTGTGGAACTTCAGCACAAGGCAGGAGATTGAAGGGGGTGAGGAGATTGAAGGGGGTGAGGGAAAGGATGAGATGAGGGGTGCCCCATTTCTCGCGTCCTTTGCGAGAAGTGGGGCCCGCCCCTCACCACGCAGCCAAACTTACTGTGGCGATCTCTTCTGCACCTGAGCCACTCGCCGGCCTTTTCTCATCTGCTGCGCCAGATCGTTAATCTCCGTCAGGTCGCGCTGCATCTCGCTCCAGCCGTACCACAGCGCATAGTCGGGACTGGCGTGGAACGTGCCCTGAAACGTCCTCATGCGGTGCTCCAGATACATCACGAAGAGTTTCTGTTCGATCACCGTCGGCGCATCATGGAAAGTCAGCAGGTTGGGAAAAGGATACGCA
>CAVUGT010000028.1:0-47056 GCA_963741105.1 Terriglobia bacterium | reverse complement strand
CTTGCATCTGGCGAGCCGAGGTCGTGGCATCGGGCCGGGTCACGGTGGAGGAAATCAGGCCGAAAGTCGGCGAGGTAATCCCATTCGTCGGGTTGTTGAAGTGCGGATGATTCAAGATGTTGTAGCACTCCACCCGCAGCTCAGCGTTAAACCGTTCCGTGATCTTCGTTGTCTTGGCCCACACTGCGTCCAGATTCACAAAACCCGGACCGTAGGAATTGTTGCGCCCAGAAGTCCCTGGGCCGCTGTAAAGAGGTCCCCCGTTCGCATCTTGCCGGCCGGAGAAAGCAGCCGGGTTGGTAAACCAGACTTTGTTGCCAGCCGCGGTCGAGTCGTTGTTAGCGCCCGGCGCATAAGGGTCTCCGACGATGTCCGCGCGACCGCTCAAACCTGTACGTTCCATGTCAGTCGAGCTGAACACGTCGAAGGGATGCCCGGTCTGCACAGTCGTGATGCCGGAGAGCTGCCAGCCTTCGAACACTTTCCCGACAAATCCGCTGCTCAGGAAGCCTTTGCCCTTGCCGAAAGGCAGTTCCCAGAGATAGCTAACAACCGCAACGTGCCGGATATCGTTGTCGGAGTTGCCGCGTTCCTCATTCAGTTCTCGCGAATTGCGGGGAAAACCGCGGTTGCCCTGAGCCGGAGATAAAGGATCGTTCGAGTTGTCGATTGCATGCGCCCAGGTATAAGCACCTTGCACCTGAACTCCATGGCTCAGACGATGCGTGACCTTGAGCTGCAGCGAGCTGTAAAGCGAGTTACCCACCGAAGCCTGATAGAAAGGCTGGTACAGGGCGTTGTGGGCCACGGCATTGAAGGGCAGGTAACCGAAGTCGCCACCGTAGTACAGCTTGCCGAAACTCACGTCAGCCGGAGTGCATCCGAAGGTGTTGGTCGGATCGCTGCAAAAGGTCACCAACTGCTTCACCAGTGCCGGAACAGGAGGGTTCGAATCCAGTTCCCGGTAAATATGGTGGCCTTGCGATCCTACGTAGGCAAGATCAATAACGTTGTTTCCCGGCAGTTCCCGCTGGATGCCAAGATTCCAGTTATTGCTGGCAGCGTTGCGGAAATGAGGGTCAAAGAGTACGGGCGCCAACAGCGAGCCATCGGCAATGATCGGAGAGGGAGTGTTATCAGCCGGCGACGGCAGAGGGAACGCTCCGCTACCGTAAAAGCTATTGATCGTGTCCAGCGGATAATTGTTGTAGTCCTGTTCAAAGGGTGGATTGCCGCGAGCGTTGCCAAACAGGTTGCCGAAGACGCGGTCATGGAAGATACCGAACGCGCCTCGGACAGCCATCTTGCCGTCGCCCTTGGGATCCCAGGAGAAACCTACACGGGGCTCCAGGTTGGAACGATCAGAAGCATAAAGCTGCTTTCCTGTCCCGGGACCAACCACGGTCATCGTGACCGGGGCCGCAGTGGGATCGCCAAAATAATTGGAGAAGTTCGCGTTCTCTTCGTAGGGTACGCCGTCAAGCTGGTAGCGCAGTCCCAGCGTCAGAGTCAGATTCCGCCGGACTTTCCAGGAGTCCTGCCCGAACCAGTCGTACTCATGCTGGCGAAAATGCTTGTCATCGGTCGCCGTGCGAGCGGCGGACTTGTTGAAATACTGGGCCTGGAAATCATTCTGCACGAGGCCGTAGTAGGCTTCGGCTGCGTTTTCAAGGGTCAGGTCGTCACTGGGAACACCCTGGACAACGGAAATCCCAAAAAATGGCGCCAGGCTGTTGACCGCCACTTGTCTGCGGGAGTAGAAGCTGTTTGGCCCACGCTCGCCAATGTCGCGGAAATCCCCACCAAACTTGAAGGTGTGGTTGCCATGGGACCAACTCATGCTCTCGGTGTAACTGGTGGTCCCGGTTTTCCGGTCCTGCCCGTCGGAAACCAGCGAGGTGCAGCCAAAGTCGGTGAACGAGCCGGGATAGATGTCCCAGCCGTTACCGAAACGATCGACCGACGGAATAGCTCCGTCCAAGTCACTCAATCCAGTGCAGCCGAATTTTGCATAGATTTTATTCCAGCCAAAACTAAAAGAGTTGATCAGATTGGTGGTCAGGGTGGAAGTCAGGTTGGCAGCGAGTGCCTGGCTGATCGCCTTCTCGTTGTAGCCACCGATATTCCCCGGCAGAAGGTCAGCATGACCCGGATTGGGATCGAAAAAATCATCGTACCCGTAGCGCAGACTGACGGTGTGACGGTCGGTGATGTGTTGGTCAATCTTGGCCACTGTCGAGTAGCTGTTCTGCGCCGAAGTGCTGGGGAAGAACAGCGTGCCGGTCAGTCCGTCGCCGTTGTTCACGGTCGGGTTGGGATATAACGAAAATATTTGCTGCATGGTCGGATCGGGCGGAGCATTTGAACCAAAAGTAGCCCCTGTCCCGTTGTTCGCACCAGTTTGGGTAAGGTCCACGGGATCACCCTGGTAGGTGAAAACTCCGGTTTTGAAGGCTGCCGTCGGAACCGTAGAGGCATTGGTCAGAGTGGTGCGAAACCGGTCCAATTCGTGGTTGAAGAAAAAGAAAGTCTTGTCCTTGATGATCGGGCCGCCAATGGAATAGCCAAACTGGTTGCGGGTGTACGGATTCTGCTTCCCGTCTTCGGTCCGGTTGAACCAGTCCCGAGCCCCGCCGAAGGCGTTCCAGCGGCCAAATTCATAGGCGTCTGCCATGAAACGAATTGGTGCCGCTCTTGGTCACGACATCCACAATGGCGCCCGTGTTGCGTCCGTATTCGGCGCCGAAGCTGTTGGTGATGACGCGAAATTCCTGGGTGGAATCCGGAGTCGCGCCGAGCACGCCGCCCAGTCCGCCTGGAACCGAAGTGTCGTTGTTATCCACGCCATCCAGCAGGAAGTTGTTATTGCGCTCGCGGGAACCGTTCACCGAAACGCCACCCAACCCGCTGTTGGTCACCGCGGTCCCGGGAGACAACAGAACCAGTTCGTAGGGATTACGGGTGATCAAGGGCAGGTCTTTAATGGAGCGCTCGTCCACCAGATTGCTGACCTGCGAGGTTTCGAGATCGACATCGGGAATCTGGTCGGCACGCACCTGGACTTCTTCGGTCACGGCGCCGGGCTCCAATTGCACATTCAGTCCGAGGACCTGCGCGACGGTCAACTGGACATCCGTTACATGGAAGGTCTTGAAACTCGCCATCTTTACCGTGACATCGTATCCGCCTGGAGCAAGCGATGGAACGCTGTAGCCGCCGGTGCCGCCACTGGTGACCGTGCGCACGGCGTTGGATCCGAGATTCTTCACAGTGACTTCCGCACCTTGGACGACTGCACCCACAGAGTCAGTGACCGTACCCTGGATCGAACCGGTCTGCGCCAAAGCGAAGCTGGCTACCAGCACCAGCGACAAGCTTCCAAAAAGAAGTCTCAACCTCTGCATTTTGTCTCCTCCGCACTGCTTTTCCGTCTTGCTCTCTGCCCTGAGGTCTTGGGACGCGTGCCTTGTCAGGCCGCCAAAACTCTCTCAAATGACTGGAAAACGCCCAAGAACGGTACCTTATAACAGGCTGTGTACAAATCGTGATGGCATTTGATTGGCCAGTCCAAATGTCTATGTGAAGTTGTTTATTCTAAGTCACTTGCTGAGTTGCAGGAACCTGCGGATGCACTGGTACTTTGGTCATTCTACGGAGTTCTAAATCGAGCACTACCAAATTTCATATTACTTTGCAGTTGAAACTGCCTGTGTCCCGACTCGGATCTTAGCCGCTATATGAGTTCAGCAAGAAAAAAGGGGAGCCTTGACGGCTCCCCTTCGAATTGAACGGCAGTGGTCTTAGAAGGTTAGTTTCAACCCCAGCTGGGCTGTACGTGCATTGCTGGGGAAGCTCTGTCTGGCGTCATGGAAGTTAGAGGCGCTCGGAATGAAGTAATTCCTTTGTCCCTGACCTGTAACGCTGAACTCGTTAGCCTGGTTTACGCTACCGGTGATGTATTGCGGATGGTTAAGGGCGTTCAAGAACCCGGCCATCACATCAATACGGACACGTTCGGTAATGGCAATGTGCTTCACCAAGGTGACGTCGAAGTTGTTGATCGGTGGTGTCGTAATCGTGCCACGGCTTCCAGTCGACAAGGCCCCTCGACCGGCGACGATGTATTGTGCGCTCGGGTTCACAGCCTGGTAGCCAACCACGAAGGGACTCGGGTCAAAGTTGGGGTCCGGGTCACCGTTGCAAAGGTTGCCCGACGGAAGGCTGCTGTTGCACAGCTGAATCACGTCGCTGCCCGTGCCTTTGACTCCGCTGGCATTGAAGATGGGGCGATCGCCAGCACCGTCCGTGTTCATGTTGGTATCAAGACCGCTCTGCGCGGTGCCCAGCTGCCCTGTTTCCCAGGTGTACACCGGAGCGATTTCGTAGTTGCCCAGAAGGTTGCGTGCCATCCAGCTGTCGCTATGCTTGAAGAAGGGCATGTCGTACACAGCCGAAATCGTAATCCGATGACGGTGGTCAAGAACCGAGTTGCCCCGTTCTGCCGCCTGGTTGCGGAAGTCTTGCGCACGCCGTGGAGCAATGACGGTCGAGAAGAAGTCCGCAGTGGAATTATCAATGAGGTGGCTGTACGTCCACGCCGCCTGCAATTGCAAACCGTTGGCGAACCGGCGGTTCAATTGGGTTTGCAGTCCGTGGTAGGTAGAAGAACCCCAAGGAACGTAACCGGTGATTTCGCTGCCGAAGCCGCAGCTTCCGGGGACGTTTGAGCCGGAGCACGTGGCATTGAGATAAGCCGGATCAATAAAGGCAGCGTTGTTGTAGTCCGTCTCTAAATCACCCAAGGTGAGGGCTGAGGCATCCAGAGTAGCCTGTGACGGCGCCTGCATATAGGTCGGCAAATGACGATTGGCGGTCGCGACCGCAATCACGTTGGGTCGGGTCTGGACCGAAAGATCCTCGCCGCGCGTACCGACGTAGCGCACTTCAGCCGTGTAGTTGGACTTGAACACGTGCTGCACGCCCAAATTCCACGAAAGGGACAGGGGGTACTTCACGTTCTCAGGCAGGAACGAGGACGTATTCGCCCGCGCCGTAGCCTGGTCGAGAACGGTGATTCCACTCGTGTTCTGGAGAGGAATGCCGCCATTCGCCAGGAACCCAGTCGCCGCGCAGGTCGTCGGGCAATCGACCGTGTTGCCGATCTGCGGCGGGCGAGAGAGCACACCGATGTTGTCGTACAGAACGTCGTAGCCCATGCCGAAACCACCGCGAATTGAGGTGTTGCCGCTGGTTCCGGGAGTGTAGGCAAATCCGACGCGAGGCATGAAGTCCTTGGTAGGAGCTTTCGGCGACGCGAACGTGATCAGGCCGGGGACGGACGAGAGACTGTTCAGGCTCTGCTGGGTCCATCCATACGGAGTGCTGGTGTATTCGTAACGGACGCCCAGATTAATTGTGAGGTTCGGACGGAATTTCCAGCTGTCATTTATGTACCAGTAGAGGCCGTATTGATCTCCGGAATAGCCAACCGTGCCGAAGCTGCGCTCGTTCACTGCGCCATCCGGGATTTGATCAAAGACGTAGGTGCTGAAATTTGCGTACTCGTAGTCGCCGCGCGACCGCTGAATGAATTTCTGCGGTGAAATTGCCTTCCGATATTCCGCCCCAAACTTCAGAGTGTGGCCCCCTTTGGTCCAGGTCAGGTTGTCCACTGCCTGGTAGGTATTCTGAATATTGAACTGGGGAGCGTTGGGATCGGGACCGATGTTGGTTCCGCCCAGATCATCAAAAGTGAGGTTCGGGAACGCATCGAGAGTGGGCAGGAACGAAAGATTGGGAACGGTGAAGTCCTGGGCAAACCGGTTAAAGCCCACCCGAAATTCGTTCGTTACCGAGGGAGAAAAAGTGTGGTATTCGCTCAGGGCCACGAGATGATACGGCTGCGCGATCGTGGTGTAGAAAACCGGCAGGGTCACACCGATCAGGCCGGCATCGATCTGCGAATTCTTGTTGTACAGGTACCGGCCGCGAACCTGGTCGCGGTCGCTGATGTTCCAATCCATCGATGTAGTCAGAGCTTTGTAGTTGATGAAGTTCGGCGCTGCCAGCGGAAACACGCCGACATCTACGGCTGTGCCTCCGACGAGGATGGTGCTGCTCTTCCCCGGCGCGACGATGTAGTTCTTCAGCGCGTTAACGTTGGCGGTTGAAGCGCCCGGAATCGCCAGTAGTTGATCATAACCACTCGAGGTCGGCGCAAGCAGCGGAGAGCCAGGTGACGCTGCCTGACCTACCGGGTTGTACTCGTAGTTGGCGAAAAAGAACAGCTTGTTCTTGAAGATCGGGCCGCCAAATTGTCCCCCGAACCGATTGCTGTCGAAGCGCGGGTTGGTGAAGATCCCCTGGTTCGCCAGCGACTGGTCTACGGCGTTGAGATTGCGGTTCTGGAAATATTCGTAAGCTTTGCCGTGGAAGCTATTGGTACCGCTCTGCACGGTGAGATTGAACTGTCCGCCAGAAGAGTGGCCGAATTCGGAATTGAACTGGTTCTGCAAAACCGAGAAGTTGGCAACCGCGTCCTGCGGAATATAGATGAGTGGACCGGTGATGCCTTTGTTGTTGTTGTCGATACCTTCGACAGTGAAATTGTTGTTGCGGGGACGCTGGCCGCCAACGGACGGGCCGGTACCAGCACCCAAACCGCCGGTGCTGCCCACGCCCGAGTCCAATAGTGCGAGGTTCAGCACTCCCAGATTCTGGCCGTTGGTTGAAACTCCCAGGCCAGTGGCCGGCAGATCCAGCAACTGCACGTCTTGATAAGTCGTCTGAAGCTGAGCCGTGGAGGTATCGATGATCGGCGCCTCCCCAGAAACTTCCACCGTTTCGGTGGAGGCGCCGGGCGACAAAGTCACGTTCGCAGTGCCGGTCTGGTTGAGCAGGATGGCCACAGTGACCGTCGTAGTCCTGAAGCCGCTCGATTTCACGGAGATTCTATAGGTGCCTGCCAGAAGGTTGTCGAAGCGATATTCACCGCTGGCACCGGTTCTAGTGGCAGCCGAGACATTGGTCGCAACATTAGTTGCGTTCACGTCGGCGTTGACCACGGCCGCGCCAGAGGAATCAATTACGGTGCCTACAATGTTGCCGCTCGTGGTCTGGCCATAGGCCAATCCGGTGCTCAGCGCAATCAAGCCGAACAGCGCGAGCACAAACGCGAAAAATCTTAATTTGGGGACTCCTGAATACATGCGATCTCTCCTTAAAACTTGACGTTCCTGGGGTGTTTTCGGGAACTGGTGTTGGAAGTACAAGACATCTTTACGAACGGTTTGCATGACTTTACTGTCTAACAACAAAGCAACTCGCATTCCAAAACAGTTCGCTATAACAAGCAGTGTTTTCATCTATTTACAAAGTAGGTTCCCCTTTTGATACTAAAAAACGGAGGTTACCGAAGTTATCAGCTATGGAATTACGTATTATTCACCCCGAGGACGAGTCTGGCGTGTGCCACAATGTGGCGTGGAAATTGAGCAATGCCGGGCAGGAATCGACCTCTTTAATCGTGCCGAGTTCTTTGAAGCACACGAGTCGCTCGAAGACGTCTGGCGCGCCGCGCCCCTTGCGGAAAAGAAGTTTTTGCAGGGATTGATCCAGGTGGCTGTCGCGCTTCATCATTTCGGAAACGGAAACCTGGCGGGGGCGCGCTCGGTTCTGAGGCGAGCATTCCGGAACATATCTCTTTATCCCGAGGGATTCGGGGGCATTGATTCAGCTGGATTGCTACGCTCGATTGCCGACTGGCAGCGCGCTTTGGATGAAGGCACAGTTGCTCCGGCTCTGCCCAGGATTGTGGTGATCGAGTAGTTCTCGTTGCTGTTTCCGCGTTCTTGAGTTGATCCTCATTAGTTCCCGGTTCTTGGTTCCCGGTTCTCAGTTATTTCGATTCTTCTTCTTTCTTCTTGGTGTTCCCGACGGATGATGACTGCTGACCGCGGGCTGTTCTCCAGGAGCCAGAACGCGCCGCACGATCGGCGTGTTTAGTTTGTATTTGCGCTCGGTCACGTTTCCTGCGTCGTCTTTCACTCGCACCGTGAACACCGGGAGATCGCCTTCCTTGTCGAAGGTCTCGTGCGAAACCGTGAGGGGAAGAACTCCGTTGAGATTGTGTTCGCGATAGGCGGTTTCGTAGCGATGCTTGCGGACGTTCCAGGTGAAGACCCGGACCTGGTTGTAATCGAACGGCATACCATCTTTGTTCTCGGTGAACAGCACCAGATACTGCGGAACCTGTTTGTCGCCGTCGGTGACGCGGTCCAGAACGAATGAAGCGACCAGGCGCTGACCTTCGGCATATTGCGCGATCTCGAGAGGCACATCGACATCGAGCATGCGGCCCAGCACCCAGCCGACGTGGCCGGCCTCGTCGCGAATCAGCCACCAGTCTTCCATGGGCGGCGCCGCGGGCGCCTGGCCTTCTTTGGCGGTACTCGCGGGCTTGCTCTGTCCGCCGGATAGCGGTTTCTCGGTGCTGGCGCGCTTCATCAGCGACAGCTTGGCTCCCTGGTCTACCTGGTACAGGTGCTCGGCGTCGCGTTGCGGCTCAAGATGGATATTGGACTGGTTGTGCGCCACGGCAGTGGCCTGGACTGGCTCTTTGGCCATCTGCGTGGCCAGCTTCTGGAAGGCGTCGTAGGTTTCCTTGGTGACCAGATAGCGCTGTTCCAGCCATCCCTCGGCTCCAGTTGAGGTGCGGACCCGAGCGAAGCGCCGGTCGCGCGCCAGTATCTGGACCGCTTCACCGTTTTTCACAGTTCCGGCTTTGTTGTAAACCGCCGCAACCTGATCTCGCAAGAAGGCCTGGGGTGCCGATACGTAGCCCACTTCGTTGCTGCCACTGTTCTTGCCGCGATTGCAGCCGTCGAGCAAAGCTACGCCCGGCAGCAATAGCAGCAAGAGACAAGCTTCGAAGAATGAATGGCGGTATTTCACGAAGATAAAATCCTGCGCGATCAGATCAGAGATTAAAGAGAGTATGAAACGATGGTACCCAATGTGAACAGGAACAACCAGCACACACGGTGGTTCCGGCAACACGACCAACTCTAAATCAACCCCGCGTACTCAATCGCCGAAGGAAATCCCGATTGATTTGGCGGTCTCTACCAGCTGACCCTTTGGATCGACAGTTTTTAACTTTCCGATGGCTTCGGCAATGTCGACGGCTTCGATGCGCGTATTGCGCAAACACACCATCTTGCCAAACCCGCCCTGTGCAATCAGGTCTACGGCCGCTACACCGAAGCGGGTGGCCAGGATGCGGTCGAAGGCAGTGGGAGTGCCGCCGCGCTGGATGTGTCCCAGGACGCTGACTCTCACCTCTTTGTTGGCCATGGTTGCGATGGCATTTCCAATCAGATTTCCCACCGATCCGGCTCGCCGTTTCTCTTTAAATGCCAAAGGCATGTTCACGCCTTCCGCTACAACTACGATGGTGAACCTCTTGCCATAACTCTCGCGCTTCTTCACAAAGGCACAGACATTTTCGACGGTGAAGGGGATCTCCGGAATCAGAATGACGTGGGCCCCGCCAGCAATGCCGGCTTCAATCGCAATCCAGCCCGCATCGCGGCCCATGACTTCCACAACCATGATGCGGTGGTGCGATTCGGCGGTAGTGTGGATTTTGTCTACCGCGTCGGTGGCGGTGGTGACCGCTGTGTCGAATCCGAATGTGACTTCCGTTGCCGAAAGATCGTTGTCGATTGTCTTGGGCACGCCGACGATCTTCATGCCGCGATGGAACAGTTCGAGCGCGATCGTCTGTGAGCCTTCGCCTCCAATGCTGATGACCGCGTCAATACCCAGTTTGCGGGCGTTGGCAATGACTTCATCGGAAATATCGCGAGTGACTTCCTGCCCGTTCTCGACGGTGCAGTATTTGAAGGGATTGCCGCGATTGGTCGTGCCCAGAATAGTTCCGCCGCGCGGCAGGATACCGCTCACGTGCTTTAGAGTGAGTTCGTAGGATTTCTCCGGCCAGATCAGTCCATCAAAACCGTCCGGAATGCCGATGACTTTCCAGTTGTATTTCAGGAAAGCGCATTTCACCGCCGCGCGAATGACGGCATTGAGGCCGGGGGCGTCGCCACCACCAGTGCAGATCCCAATGCAGCGAATATCCGTCATTGCACCGTGATGGTCAAAGCATTGCTGGTGATGCCATCAAGACTGGCCGAGACACCCGTGGTGGAGCCGGATGTAGCAGTCGAGAGTACCGCGCCGCTTCCGCCGGAGATAGTGGAGATCACGGCGGTATTGCTGCTGCTCCAGGTCACGAGGCTGGTAATGTCCTGCTGGGTAGAGCTGCCGCTATATGTTCCCATCGCGGTGAAAACTACGGTCGTTCCCGCGGCTGGGTTGGGGGTGGTCGTGCTAATGACGATGGCCGTAAGCGGCCCGGTGTTTACCGTAATCGCAGAGGTAGCAGACAGCGTGCCCGACGTGGCGGTCATGGTCGCGGAGCCAGGCGGGGTGGTGATGCTGGCTGCTGCGGTCACGAGTCCACCCTTGCTGACGGTGGCAACCGTGGAGTCGGAAGTCGTCCAGCTGGTGGTGCCGGTCAAATCTTTGGTGCTGCCATCGTCGTAAGTTCCGGTCGCGGTCAACTGCTGGGTCTGAGACTCAACAATCGAGGCGGACGTTGGTGCTACGGCCAGAGAAGTCAGCGTGGGATTTACAAAGAAGCCCTTGCAGCCAGCCGCCACGGCAAGCATAGAAAGCGCTCCCAGCGTAGCCAAAATCCGGAGTTTCCGACCAAAACGAGGCATGTTTAAGAAAGTCCCGGCAGACGTACTTTTAGGGCACTGTCCGCATTGCGAGTGGCGATAAAGATATAAAAGAATTGTAGCAGAGAAGGTTTTGACCGCAGCCGAGGGGTGTACTTCTGTGTGCACTAAGGTAGGTAGCAGGCTGAGTTACCCGCGAAGCCAGGGCTCGAAATGCGAGTCTGCTAACCTGCGTGTGTAAGTCCCAACATTTTAAAGTCGATAACCATAATGAAACGTTCTTTTATTTCCTGCCTCGCCCTCCTTTCTTTTTGCCTGCAATTAAGTTTGCCGGGTGACGTTGCGGCTCAGGCTGCGGTTTCCACTGCGCCGGCAAATCCGACAGCCGCGGGTTTGACCTCGCCGGCTCCGCGGCTCTGTGTTGCCTGCGTCCGGGCCCACATGGAATTTCTGGCGTCAGACGCTTTGCGCGGCCGCGGCAGTGGCACCACCGACGAACTGGTGGCAGCCACCTACGTGGCGTCGCAACTGCGAGCGTATGGAATCGCTCCCGCCGGAGATGACGGTGGTTATCTTCAGCGTGCGACGTTGTTGCAACCAAAATTCACGGAGCCTCCCCAACTGACGTTCGCTAAGCCTGGCTCCAGCGGAGAGAAAGTTACATTCAGCTATGGCAAGGAATTCGCCGTGGCTTATTTGTCGCAAGCCCAATTCTCGGGACGGCTGCGCGTGATCAATGCCGATGAAAAGGACCCGCAGGCAGCGGGAGCGATCGTCCTGATCCTGGGGAACGATCGGCGGAAGCAGCGGGCCATGGCCTCGTCGCTCGCCGGCGAGGGAGCGGTTGCAGCCATCATCGCCGCGAACGATGAACGCGCCGCCCATTTCGCGGAACGCGGCAAGGAACCTGCCTGTGCCAGCGGTAAAGATCGAAGGAATGGACGCCTCGGGACTGGGTCCCGATTTCAATCTGCTGGAGACGAGTCCGGAGGCGACAAAAATTCTGGAAGCGCTTCCGGAAAACACGACTCTGACTTTTGATGGCCCTTCTACTATCGAAAAGAAATACACATGGAACGCCGTCGGCATCCTGCGCGGCAGCGATCCCAAACTGCGCGATTCGGCGGTGTTGCTGTCGGCTCATCTGGACCACCTGGGCATCAGTCAGCCGGTCAAAGGTGACGACATCTACAACGGGGCGGACGACGATGCCTCAGGGACGACCGCTGTGTTGGAATTGGCGCGCGTCCTCGGAAGAGGTCCGAGACCGAGACGCACGGTGATCTTCGCATTGTTTGGCAGTGAGGAAACCGGAGGACAAGGCTCGGCATTTTTCCGCGAGCATCCCCCAGTGCCGCTGAAGCAAATTGCCGTCAACCTCGAGTTCGAGATGCTGGGACGCGCCGATTCCGCTGTGAGGTCAGACACAGTCTGGCTGACGGGATGGGAGCGGTCGAATCTCGGTCCCAGACTGGCAGCTCGCGGAGCCAAGCTGGTCGCGGATCCTCATCCCTCAGAAAACTTCTTCGCACGCTCCGACAATTACGTCCTGGCAAAAAAAGGGGTGGTCGCGCAGACAATTTCGAGCTACGGATTGCACAACGACTATCACCAGCCCAGCGACGATGTAGCCCACATCGATTTCAAACACATGGACGCAGCCATCGGGTCGTTGCTACTCCCAATCAGATGGCTGGTTAATTCTTCGTTTACACCGCAGTGGAATGAGGGGGGGAAACCTTGAAGGCAGTCATCAGTCTTCAGTCGTCGGTCTTCAGCAGACCTTCACCCTTAACTATCGCGGTTGAGATTTGCTGACGACTGAAGACCGGCGACTGACGACTAATTCGTTCGTTTCGCCTTGGCGATCTTCTCGTCGATTGGTTTGCGGCCGGCGAAGCCTTCGTCGGTGCCATGCCAGTGCGTGATTCCGGTTTCTCCGAGCTTCCAGCAGAGCAGGACGGTGCGTCCTTCTACCTCACAGGGGAAGTCAAGCAATCCGATATCGAGGTCTTTCACCTGCACGCCGGTGGCGTCGATCTCGGCGAGAGCGTCTTTTACGCGGTGGATGGTCTTTTCACGCTCAGCTTTGCGGCGGGCTACCTGCACGATGTTCACCAGCAATCCACCGCTGAGAAAAACCTGGTGGGCGAGTTCCTGGAATTCAGCGTCGACGGCTTCGATCAACTTCTTGCCGTCAATGGCGGTGCGCAAAAGTGACTCTAGAACAGGTAGAAGGCTTTGAGCTTCATCGAATGTAAAACTGCGGTTGGACATAGAGGTATGTCGTTATTCTAATTCATACGGATTGGAAGTTTTGGGAGAATTGGGAAGTCGTGAGTCATAAGGCAAAGTCAAAAACGGCGGACAAGAGTGTCCGCCCCACACGTTTTTAGTGGGTTCGTCCCTGCGATGGATCCGCGCTGTTTGATGCGTTCACATCCACGTGCAAGCGCCTGGCTGGATCGATGCCCGGCGGATAGCAACTTCCGTCGCGGTCGTAGGTGGCGGGACACCCAGATGCGACATCCCTCCGCTTCGGTGACTGAGCAAACTGCCAAATTTCTGCGAAGTCGATTCCGCTCCCGGCCGGACTGGGCGGACGTTTCGGAAAGGCGCAACCGGGCGAAGGTGGACAGGCGTCGTTCGCGACCCAGTATGCGATCTTTCTTCCTGCAGAATTCTGCCGTATATCGTCCGCGGTCACGACAGACACTCCTTTGCCTTCTTTGGCCGCAATGCCGGAGCAATAAATGCCACCACGGAAACCCGCTGCGCTAATCCCATCGACCCAGGCATAGAGGTAGGCCTTCTGTTCCGGAAGCATGCGGCCGCCTTCTTCCTGATCGATGAATATGATCGTCCCCGCGGGAAAGCCCTCGCGCCGCGCGGATGAAATGGCGGCTTCAGCATCGGATTTTCCTAGTCTCGCGGCATTCGCCACTGTTTTTAGTTGGGCGAAAAGGCGTCCGTTGAAGAGCACGAGGAATCCGAACCC
The DNA here is from genome assembly GCA_963741105.1 of Terriglobia bacterium. Taxonomy (GTDB): domain Bacteria; phylum Acidobacteriota; class Terriglobia; order Terriglobales; family Acidobacteriaceae; genus JAIQFF01. The sequence goes on along the minus strand of CAVUGT010000028.1, from coordinate 33,310 downwards.
TGCTGACTGCAATGCCTGTCGTTTCCCGGCCCAGGTGTTGACCTTCTCGCCGGGAGGCGAGTTCAGCCAGAAACCTGCGTAGGCAAATGTCTGGCGCAGTGGCTTCAGGCTCTCGTCTCCGGGATAGTCATTGCGGTCGAAACCAAGATATGTGGATGCCGACGTGGACTGCTGCTCCCCGCTCGCAAGATTGCAGAGAACGACGATCAGGATTGCAGTCAAGGGGAATGCGGGGACGCGCCTCATGCTTTGATGTTACCGGGTTACAGGTCGGCAGTGGTGGTGTTTTGAGTAGCGCCGGCGTCTCGCCGGTGTCCCGCCCGCCCATCGAAAAAAATACGGCCGGGAAAAAATCTTCCCGGCCGTTGGGGAGGCATCGGCCCAAACTTATTGCGGAATGATGACGGAATCGATGACGTGGATGACTCCGTTGGAAGCGGCTATATCGGTCTTGGTGACTTTCGCGTTGTCCACCATGACAGCTCCGTTCTGGTCCATGATGGTCACGCTCTTGCCGTTGACTGTTTTCGCCGAGGTCATCTTCATCACATCCTTGGCCATGACTTTGCCGGGGACGACGTGATAAGTCAGAATCGCGACCAGCTTTTCCTTGTTCTCAGGCTTGAGCAGTTCTTCGACGGTGCCCGCGGGCAGTTTGGCGAAGGCTTCGTCTGTGGGTGCAAACACCGTGAACGGACCGGGCCCTTTCAGTGTGTCCACCAGTCCGGCAGCCTGGAGGGCAGCGGCCAGGGTCTTGAAGTCGCCGGCGGCGACTGCGGTGTCCACGATGTCTTTCTTCGCGGCGGCAAACACGTTGGTTGTCACGGACAACATCATTGCGAATGCGATTGCTAGGTAGGTCATTTTCATTTTTTTGTTGCTCCTTACGATCTTTAGCGTTCTTGATGAATTGATTATCAAGAACATTGTTTTGATGGTGGGGACAATTCGTCGAACTGGAAGGAATGACTTTCTTCGGGAGAGAAATCAGCAGGCGATTGTGGACTGAGAAGAAAATCGAGGAATAAACAACCTCAGCCGCTAAAGCGCGAAGCGGCTTGGAACTTGGACAGCACGACTGAAGTCGTGCCCTCTCCAAAAGACTCACCAAGCAAGCCGAGCTTCGCTCGGCCCGACCGGGTCGGAGACCCGGTCCCACACAGCCATTTTCCACTAGCCGCCGATGTGGACCATGGTCCGGGATGCGGGCACGAAATCGGGTTCGCCGATGTGGTGGCGCGCTTCTTTTTTCTGGATTACGCCGCGGATGAATTCGCCGAGTTCTTCGTCCGAAGCACCGCCGCGCATCTGCGCGTGCAGATCGTGATCCCAAACGGAAAACAGGCAGGTGCGGATTTTGCCGTCGGAGGTGATGCGGATGCGGCTGCAGTGTCCGCAGAAAGGATGCGATACGGGCGCGATGATGCCGATTTCTCCGATGCCATCGTCGAAACGGTAGCGGCGGGCAGTCTCGCTGCGGGCGTGGGGAATTTCTACCAGCGGGCGGTACTCGCCCATGCGCTGCACGATTTCATCGAGCGTGACCACCGTATTCGGCGACCACACGCGGTCTTCTTCGAGCGGCATGAATTCGATGAAGCGGACGACCACACCTTCTTCGCGCGCGAACATGCCGAAGGGGATGATCTGATCTTCGTTGAAGCCGCGCATCAGCACGCAATTCACCTTCACCGGCCACAACCCGGCGCGGCGGGATGCACGGATACCGGCCAGCACATTGTCGTATCCGTCGGGGACGCGGGTGATGCGGGCAAAGCGATCGGGATCGACGGCGTCCATGCTCACGGTGACGCGGCACAGGCCAGCGTCCTTGAGAGGCTTTGCCATGTCCGCCAGGAGATGGCCATTGGTGGTGAGCGCAATGTCGAGTTCGTCGCCATCGACGGTGCGTAGTTGGGACAAATCGCGAACGAAGTTGATCACGCCTTTGCGCAGCAGCGGCTCGCCGCCAGTGATGCGGACCTTTTCGATTCCGAGGCCGACCAGCACTCGCGCCATGCGCAGGTAGTCGGCGAAGGGCAGATCGCCGTACAACGCGCCCTCGTTGCCGGTGCGGCAGTAAACACACTTGTAGTTGCAGCGGTCGGTGACCGAGATCCGGAGGTCAGTGATGGCGCGGCCGAATTTGTCGGTGAGAGGCATGATTCGTGGCTTCTAGCTTAGCAGCTCCGAGATTTTGCAGGAAGGGTGACAGACTGGCGGAGAAATCCCGGCAGCTGTTTCCTTTCCAATGGCTTCTTGCGAAGCCGGGAGGCGCAGGCGTTTCCACCTGCAACCCTTGGGGTTGGCTTGCGAAAAGAAAGACCATCCCTCGCCGCCGCAGCCGGGTATGCCCTTAGGCTGAGCGGTCGGAAACTCAACTTCCATTATAGATGCGTGGAAACACCAGACGAGTCAAATTACGGGTTGCTCGCGAGCGCTTTGCCGATGGCATCTTCCGCCAGCGGGGCCATGATTTTGAAGCCGGCAGGGTTGGGATGCAGGCCATCTTCGGCCAGTTCTCGCTTCAGGAGGCCCTTGTCATCCACCAGAGCAGTAAAGTAGTCGAGGTACACCAGATGGCTGGCGGCGCAGTAGTCTTTCAGCCACTGGTTCAGAGCCAGGATTTTCGCCGGCGATCGCTGCGCGAAAAAGTCCTGCGACCTTGGGGTGTAGTTGTGCACAGGCAGGACTGACGAATACACGACCGCAATGTGACTCGCCCGCGCCAGTTCCGCCAGTGAAGCGTAGTCGGCCTCGATGTCTTCCAGACGCATGGGCCCGGTGTTTCCTGCAATGTCGTTGGTGCCGGCCAGAATCACAACCACCTTGGGATGCAGGTTGATGACATCCTGGCGAAAGCGCACCAGCATCTGCGGCGTGGTCTGTCCGCCGATGCCGCGGTTGAGGTAAGGCTTGTTCGGGAAATATTCGGCGAGCTTCCAGCTATCGGTAATGGAGTCGCCGAAAAAGACGACGCGGTTCTCGCCCGGCGCCGGCGGCTCGAGCGCAGCGTTGGCGTCGCGATAGCGGGCGAGTTGGCCGTAGTCGTCGGTGAATACGGCAATGCGCGAGGCCCGATATTGGTCGAGTCCGGCGAAACCGGTTGTGGGGATGGCCGGTTGCTGGGCGGAGGCGCAGAGGGTGAGGACTGCGATGGATGCCAAACCGATCAAGTTATGAGATATCAGGCGCATGATTTCCTCGAGAACGGGCCGGGCCCGTCCCAACGGGAGGCCACGACCTTTAGTGAGATAGCGTTAGCCAAAGTAGCGCTTTTAGCCGCTTTCGACAATGTGTATACTTGGCGTATATACATTCTCACGGAGTCATTATGGGAACAGCAAAGGTCTTTCGTTCGGGAAATAGCCAGGCAGTGAGGCTGCCCAAGCAATTCCGCCTGAAGAGCAAAGAGGTAGAAATTTTCCGCCGGGGCAAGGAAATTGTCCTGCGGGAAAAAGATGGGACTATGGCACAGGCATTCGACCTGCTGGCCGGATTGCCGGACGATCTTGAGATTGAACGAGGAAAAGACCGGCCGCAGAAACGCAAGGGACTCTAGATGGACCCGCGCTTTCTGTTGGACACGAACATCTGTATTTATATCCGGCAGGAAAAGCCGGAATCTGTGTTGCGCCGGTTTCGTCGACTCCGTCCCGGCGAAGCCGCGCTTTCGGTCATCACCTACGGAGAACTGATCTACGGGGCCGCGAAGAGTTCGCAACGGGAGATGGCGATGGAAAGATTACGTGAACTCGTTCATTGGTTGCCGGCGCTTCCTTTGCCAGAAGCCGCGGCTGAAGCTTACGGCAACATCCGTGCGGACCTGGCCAGGAAGGGTGAAATGATCGGAAACAATGATCTGTGGATAGCAGCCCATGCCCTTGGGTCAGGGTTGATCCTGGTGACCAACAATGAAAAGGAATTTCGGCGGGTCAACGGATTGAAGCTGCAGAATTGGGCAGCATAGGCGGCGATTTTCTAACCGAGAAAATCTCTGTGGAGCTGCGCTCGACAGGACAGCGAAGGGCGGCTGTCCCCACGTGCTCATCTACATGCCATCGTAGTTAGGGCCGCCGCCACCTTCGGGCGGGACCCAGGTGATGATCTGGTACGGGTCGGCGATGTCGCAGGTCTTGCAGTGCACGCAATTCGATGGATTCAAGCTGATCCTCTTCCCGTTCGGTTGTGTGGCATCATCAACCATCTCGTAGACGTTGGCGGGGCAAAAATTCTGGCAGGGGCTGCCGAATTCTTTTATGCAGCGCGTGTTGCAGACGTCAGTATCGTGAATGACCAGGTGCGCGGGCTGGTCCTCTTCATGCTTGGTGCCGGAGTGATAGAGATCGGTCAGCTTGTCAAAGGTCAGCTTGCCGTCGCCTTTGGCCGGACCGATCAGATGAGCTTCACTGCCGCCGTCTACGGGAAGTTGCGTGAGCTTTTTCAGATGCTGGTATCCCGCGGTGGACGGAGAGTGATTGTGCAGACCGCGTCCGCCGGTGACTTGCTGCAAGCCGGCGTTGATCATGCCGCGCCAGAAACCGTGCTCAAATCCTTGATGAAAATTGCGTACCTTCCAAAGCTCATCCTTGATCCAGCTGGACTCCACTCGCCGCTGATAATCACCTAACGTGGCGGCGGAGAAATCATCTTTCTTCAGCGCTTCAAACGCGGTCTCGGCTGCCAGCATGCCGCTCTTGATGGCGAGATGAATTCCTTTCAGGCGCTGCGAATTCAGGAAGCCAGCGGAGTCGCCCAGGATCATCCATCCGTTGCCGGCCACGGGCGGAATCGACCACCAGCCGCCGTAAGGCAGGGATTTCGCGCCATAGCGGATCATCTTGCCGCCTTCGAGCAAGCGGGAAACCAGCGGGTGCTTCTTGAATTCCTGCAAGACGCGCTGAGGATCGAGGCGCGGGTCGGGATAGTCGAGGCCCACGACGAAACCGAGGGAAACCACGTTATCTTTGCCGCCGTAAATCCAGGCACCGCCATATTCTTTCGTGGTCAGTGGCCATCCCATGGTGTAGATGACTTCGCCGGGAGCAATGCGTCCGGCAGGAACTTCCCAAAGTTCTTTGATGCCCTGTCCGTAGGTTTGCGGGTTGCGGTCCCGATCAAGCGCGAAGCGCGCGATGAGCTGCTTTGTGAGCGATCCGCGCGTGCCCTCGGCGAGAATGACAACCTTGGCTTGCAGGTCATATCCGGGCTCAAAATTTGATTTCTGCTGGTTTTGCTTGTCCACGCCTTTGTCGTCGGTGCGAACGCCGGTAACGCGGTCGCCGTCGAGAATGAGTTCGGATCCGGCGAACCCGGTAAAAACCGTGATGCCAGTGTCTTCAACCTTGCCCCCCAGCCACTTCACGAACCGGTTGAGAGAGATGACGTAGTTGCCGTGATCGCGCAGCGGCGGCGGCGTGATGGGAAACTTGAACTTGCCTTTCTGGGTCAGAAAGTAAACCGCCTCTTTCGTGACTTCGGCATCGAGCGGTGCTTCTTTTTCGAATCCGGGGAGAAGTTCACGCATGGAGCGCGGATCGAGCAGCGCTCCGGAGAGACAGTGCTGTCCGATCTCGCGAGCCTTCTCGAGGACGTAAATATTTTCTTTGCTGAGCTGCGAGTCAGGATGCTGCGTGTTGTGCTGATCGATAAGCTGCGACAACCGCAGGGCACACGCCATACCAGAGGGGCCGCCACCGACGATGACGACATCGGCGGGCATCTGGGGGCGTTCGACGTTGGGGAGTGGCTTGCGGAAAACTAACATAAGGAAAATCGGACCACGGATTTACGCGGATTTCCACGGATTTCCACGGATAAAAACAAAATCTAAAGATCTGATTAGTGCAAATCCGTCGCGATCCGTGGCTGAATTTTACGCTCCCGCTTTGGCCTTTTTCACTTCTTCAATCAACGGCGGCACGATATCAAACAGGTTCCCCACTACCGCGACATCTGCGATCTCGAATATGGGGGCTTCCGAATCTTTGTTTATTGCAATGATAGTGCGCGCTCCCTTCATGCCGACGATATGCTGAATGGCGCCGCTAATGCCCAGAGCGAGATAGAGCTTGGGCGCTACGGTTTGTCCCGATGATCCGATCTGACGGTCCATGGGTAGCCAGCCTGAGTCGCAGATGGGGCGCGACGCCGCCAGTTCACCGCCGAGTGCTTCGGCCAACTGCTTGGCCAGGTCGATGTTCTTCTGCTCTTTGATTCCGCGTCCCACGGAGACGATGATTTCGGCCTGCGTCAGGTCCACCGCCTGCTTGGCTTCCTTGAAGACTTCCTGCGGTTTGTTGCGGATGACGCCGTCCGCGATTTCGATGTTCACAGTTTCGATCGGGGCAGCGGCTGCGCCGGCTTCAACTTTGTCCCCGCGAAACGCTCCATTCTGGAAAGTAACGAACCAGGGTGCGGCGCAGGTAAAGCTGACGTCGGCCGCCAGTTTGCCCTGAAACATCTGGCGAGTGAAGAGCAGTTTGTCGCCGTCTTTTTTGTATCCGATGCAATCGCTGATAGCGGTGCGGTCCATTGCCGTGGCTAGCTTCGGTACGAAATCACGCACCTGATAGGTGTGGGGCATCAGCACCAGCTTGGGCTGCTTCGACGAGATGAATTGCTTCAGTGCGGCGGCGAAGGCGTCGGGCGTGTAGGGCTCGAGCTTCGAAGACTCGATGGCGTAGACTTTCGCGACCTTCTTGCCCGCGATTTCATTGGCGAAGTTTGTCACTCCGCTGCCGGCGACTGCGGCTTCGAGCGTCCAGCCGGTTTCGGCGGCCAGAGCCTGCCCAGCGGTCAGGGTCTCCCACGAGACGCGGTTCAGCTTTCCTTCACGTTGTTCGACGATTACCAGGATTGAATCGGCCATGATTGACGTCTCGAATCTTTTTCTTCAATTTTCAGTTTGGGAAACGAAAATCTAAAAAAAACCAGTTCTCGGATCTCAGTTCTTGGTTCTCAGTTACAGGACGCGTACTTCGTTTCTTAGTTTCTCTACCAGTTTCTTTGCCACTTCGGCGGGCGGGCCTTCAAGGAATTCTGTGTTCTTGGTTTTCTGGGGGACGTACAAGCGCTCAATCTTTTGCATATTGGCGCCGATCGCGGATTGCACTTCGGCCAACGTCACTTTGCGAAGCGGCTTGTTCTTTGCCTGCTTGATTCCGATCAGCGTTGCGTAACGCAGTTTGTTGATGCCGGACTGAATTGTGAGCACCGCGGGCAGAGGCATATCCACGAATTGGAAATAGCCCGCTTCGAGCTCGCGCTTGACTCGGATTCCGGCGTCTGTCTTTTCGATTTGCATGATGATGGTGGCGTGGGGCCATCCGAGGAGTTCCGCCAGCACGACACCAGTTTGGGCGTAGCCGTAATCGTCAGACTGCAGGCCTGTAAAGATGAGGTCGAATTTTTCTTCTTTGATCGCGGCCGCGAAGGCGCGGGCGGTGTTGGACGCGTCGAGTCCAACGAAGGCATTGTCTTCCAGATGGATGGCGCGATCAGCGCCCTTGGCTAAGGCTTCGCGCAACACCTGCTGGGCGCGCGCGGGGCCGGAGGTGATGACTACGACTTCTCCGCTGTGCTTCTCTTTCTGGCGCAGGGCCTCTTCCAGTGCGAAGGCGTCCGGTTCGTTGACTTCGTACGACACGTCTTCGCGGATCCAGGTGCCCGATTCGTTCAGCTTGAGGGGCGCATCCTTCTGCGGCACCTGCTTCATGCAAACCAGAATCTTCAAGGCGTGACTCCCGTCTCCCGGCGTATGGGCCGGGCAAACTGGTTAGTATAAATGAGCGCTGGGAGCGAGGGAACGCGATCTAATCGGTGAACACCACGGACTGCACGCCTGAAATCTCGAAGCGTTTGCGGCAGCGCACGTTCTTGCAGGCCATGAGGTCGTCCTTGCGCAGCATGTAAGAGCGGGCCTTGGCGAAGCGGGCGCGATCGCGTTCATCGGCGCGTCCGGCTAGTTGCCTTTTCTTGGTACGCACGATCCAGGTGACTTCGTATTCCGCGGGTTGATGGCAGTGGGGACAGTTCAGCGTAGACATCTTCTTCTCAGGCCGTTCGTCGAAAAATTCGCGTTCTTCCATGGTCAGTTGTCAGTCTTTCGTCGTAATTATTACAGCTTTGGCGGTCACAAGCTATGGCAAGATGTGTCCGATGGCGAAGAAGAAGCGCAAGCCGAAGAAGTTCAGCAAGGTCGAGCAGGTGAAGGCCATGGCTCGGGCCCAGATCGGCACACCTCGCGCCGGGAGCGTAGTCCCGGATCGCCGGGACAAGAAAACCGGCAAGCACAAGCCAACCCTAGGAGAGATGCTGGAGCAGGAATGAAGTTTACGGCGGCGGCAGCGGAGTCTTGTTGGAAATCCCCTGACCTTCGACGATCGCATAAATGAAATCTGCCGGAAGATCGTGCAGCGTCTCGATTTTTCCACTTGGCCACTTGATCTCCACCTCATTCATTCGGGATTCAGTCCCCAGGCCGAAGTGCAAGCGAGGATCGTTTTGTGAAATGTAGCTGCCTCCGGCGCGAACCTCGCTGAACTGCACCAACTTCCCTGCTTTCACCGTTACCCGCGCACCGATGGCGGAGCGGTTGCTCTTCGTGCCTGAGAGTTTGAACAGAACACGATGATTGCTGTTTCCGCCCTGGTTCAGCAAGATCGTGGGCAATGCTCCTACGTTGACCATAACTACGTCGACATTGCCGTCGTTGTTAATGTCGCCGAAAGCCGCTCCCCGCCGGCTTTCAGGAGGAATCCCGGCCAGCGTCGCGGAAACATCGTCAAACGTGCCGTCGCGATGGTTCCGGAATAATTGAATGGGCTCGCGATATGCCAGGCCGCCGGGGATTGAATCCACCTGCGGATACACGTGGCCGTTGGCGATGAAAATATCCAGCCAACCGTCGTTGTCCATATCGAAGAAAGCTGTTCCCCAGCCCACCTTGAGAAACGTGGGTTGCGCAATTTTTGCCGGCCAGCTTACATCCGAAAAACCATCGTTGCCCTGATTGCGGTACAAAGTGTCGGGCTGCTCGTGAAAATTTGTCACGAACATCGACAACCGGCCTTCGTGCCGATAGTCGCCCCAGTCCACTCCCATCGAACCTTGCGCCTGGCCATCTCCGCCAAGCGCGACGCCGGAAAGCATTCCGACTTCTTCGAAAGTTCCGTCGTGTTTGTTGTGGTACAGATAATTCGGACCGGCGTCGTTGGCAACATACAGATCAGGCCAGCCGTCGTTGTCGTAGTCGCCCCAGATCACGCCCAGCCCGTAGTAGCGGTTTACATCTTCCATGCCGGCCTTCTTCGAAACTTCCTCGAAGGTGCCGTCACCGCGATTATGGAAGAGCAGGTCCGATTCGCCGATCATGCCCCAGGGGCCGCACTGGACGAGGATTCCCTTGAAGCGGCAGTTCTTCTCGTCACTGCCGAAGGTGGGCAGGTGGTCCATGTCGAAGTGCACATAGCGCGAAACGTAGAGATCGACGAAGCCGTCGCGGTCGTAGTCGGCCCAGGCAGCGCCGGTGCTGAAGCCGCCGGCAGCTACACCGGCTTTGTCGGTGACGTCTTCAAATTTGCAGTTCCCAAGATTGCGGTAAAGGGCATTTCCGCCGAAGCCGGTGACGTAGATGTCCGGAAGGCCGTCGTTATCGAAATCGGCAACGGCAACGCCCATGCCCCAGCCCTTGCGAGTTAGGCCTGCGGTGCGGGTGATGTCGGTGAACTTTAGATTTGCGTCCTGATGGTAGAGAGTGATCATGGGATCGCCGCCCTGACGGTAGCGATCGATCGTGGAACCGTTCACGGTGATGATGTCGAGTTTGCCGTCGTTGTCGCAATCGATCAGGCCGGCACCACCGCTCATGGACTCGACGATGTATTTCTTTTCCGGAGTGGAAATGTGGGAAACGGTCAGTCCGGCTTCCTTGGTCACATCCTTGAATTGCGGGACGGGAATTGAAGGGCTCGAAGTCTTCGGGACGACCTTCTGGGCGGACGCGAATATGGAAAGCAACAAGCCCAGAGAGAGGATGGCACGCATGGTGAGGAGATTTTTGTGATTATAGCCCACGGGACGCGGCCCGCCCGACGACCCGGGGCGGCTGTAACTTTTTGCCGCACTCGGACATCCATTTCTCCAGCGTGCGATACTTCACCCAGCGCTGGATCGGATGTCGAATGATGAAACCATCAGCTTTGCTCTTGGCCTCTATTTTTATTGGTTCGTTATTCGTGTCTGGATCCGACGCGTCACGCAGTGACGCTGTTTCCCCGGTGCTGGTTGAGCTGTTTACGTCTGAGGGTTGCTCCAGTTGTCCGCCGGCGGACGCGCTGTTGCAGCAACTTGACCGCACGCAACCGGTGAGCGGAGCCGAGTTGATCGTGCTCAGCGAGCATGTCGACTATTGGAACCACATCGGCTGGACCGATCCTTTCTCGTCACGGTTTTTCAGCGACCGTCAATCCGCCTACGCCGGCCGTTTTGGATTGGCCAGCGTTTACACGCCACAGATGGTCGTCGACGGTGCCGTCGAATTTGTGGGCGGCGACTCGCATCTCGTCAGTCAGGCAATCCAGAAGTCTCTTCCGGTGCAGAAGATCGCCATCAGAATTTCGGGGCTCTCGCTGGATACCTCGAAGACCCTCGAGGCACACGTCGACGCCGATGCTTTGCCCGAGAGTGCGAAAGTACGCAAGGCCGACGTTTATCTCGTCGTGGCTCTGAATCATGCGGAATCGCAGGTGTTGCGCGGCGAGAATGGCGGGCACCGTCTGAGTCATGTTGGAGTGGTACAGAGTCTGACCAGAATCGGCAGCATCGAGGCCGGCAAGACCTTCTCGCAGGACGTTCATCTGAAGCTCGACTCCCGTACGGACCCGGCCAATCTTCGGATCATTGCCTTCATCCAGCAGCCGGGACAGAGGCAGGTTCTGGGTGCGGTGCAGGAGTCAGCACACAAGTAGTCCGCCGTCAGTCTCTTCGCGACCTTTGCGGTGGAAAGCCTTTTACCGCGAGGACGCGAAGGAAATCCGCAAAGTTCGCAAAGAAAACCTATCCTTTATTGTTTCCTTCTTTCTCTGCTAGATTTAGCGCCGTAGATTGCTTTGCCAACCGGAGGGACCATGCGCATCGACCTGTTTCAGATGGAGCGAACCCAGTGCCTGTATGAACATGAAGTCGAATTCAATCTGTCGGAGAGCGGCGTTCTTCCGTTGCGAGTAGAGGAAATCTTGCAGGGTTCGAAAGACTCGGCTGATTTTCTTTCTATTGGACTGAAGTATCCCGAATCGGACGGTTCGGACGAACTCCGCGACAACATCGCAGCCTGGTACGGCGCGACTCGAGACCATGTGCTGGTCACCAACGGCGGTTCGGAGGCCAACTTCACCGCTGTGTGGGGACTGCTGGAAAAAGGCGATCACGCTGCGGTGATGCTGCCGAACTATCTTCAGACCTGGGGACTGTCTCGCGCCTGGGCGGCCAAAACGAAAGGCTTTTACCTGAAGGAATCGCGCGACGGCAGCAGAGCGCGTTGGGCGTTAGATGTCGAAAGTCTCCATCGGGCGGTGACCAAGAAGACGCGGCTCATTGTGGTGACGAACCCTAACAACCCCACGGGCGGAGTGTTGAACCAGCAGGAGATGGACGAAATTGTTCGAGTCGCGCGCAAAGCACGGGCCTGGCTGCTGGTGGATGAAATTTATCGCGGCGCAGAAGTGGCCGGGCCGCTCACGCCAACATTCTGGGGAAGCTACGATAAAGTGCTGATTACATCAGGACTCTCAAAAGCCTTCGGTCTGCCCGGGCTTCGACTGGGATGGATTGTTGCCCCGCCGAAAACGATCGCAAAGCTTTGTTCGTATCACGACTACACGACACTGACGCCGACGATCTTGTCCGACCGGCTGGCGCGGATCGTGATGGAGCCGGGGCGCCGTGAGCAAGTCCTGGAGCGAACGCGGACGATCATCCGCCGCAACTTGCCGCTGCTGGAATCCTGGATCCATTCGCACGACGATATTTTCAGCTACATTCCGCCGGTGGCAGGGGCGATCACTTTCTTTAAATACAAGTTGCCGATTTCTTCCGCCGCGCTTTTTGACCGGCTGCGCAAGGAGCGCTCGGTGCTGATTACGCCTGGGGACCATTTCGGAGTGGGACGCTACATTCGCGTGGGTTACGGATACGACGTGGATTACACGCTGAGCGGGTTGGCTCGGGTCGATCTGACTTTGCAGGAATTGATGAAGAAGAGCGGCAAGGTAAAGTCTGTGCGGGGCGAGACTGCTCGGCGTGGGGCGGCTTAGGTTTGCTTTGAACTCTGAGGGCGGGACGCCCTCAGGACAGCCGGCGGGACGCCGGCGCTACGAAATTCTTTCGCCGATGCCTTGGGCTTTGGCGCGTTCCAGGACGAGCGACGCGGCGGCTACATCCTGCACGCCTACGCCGGTAAGGTCGCAGACGATAATTTCGTCTTCTGAGGTTCTGCCCGGTTTGATACCCGCCGTGATCTCGCCTAACTCTGCATAGATTTTTTCTCTGGTGATGACTCCGCGTTCGACTGCGTGATGGATCTCGCCCAGGCGAATGCATTGCGCGATGCTGTCGGCGACGATCTTGTCGGCGCGTGCCAGCACATCGACATCCAGCTCCTGTTTGTCGGGTGCATCGGAACCGACCGCGATGATGGTTGCTCCAGGCTTCAGCCACGCCGCTCGAACCAGTGGTTCGTGGCTGGCGGTGACTGTGATGACCATGTCTGCGCCTTCTATCGCCGCCTGCACGGAATCGCTGACGGCAAAATTGCACGCAGGAATCAGACGATTCTTTGCCAGTTCATCGGCACATGTTTTTGCTTTGTGGGGATCACGTCCCCAGATTCGCACCTCGCTGAAGTTTCTTTGCAGAGCCAGCATTTCGACCTGGTACCGTGCCTGACCGCCGGTGCCGATTACTGCGACTGCGGCAATTTTCTTGCGCGCGAGATATTTAGCGGCAATGGCGCCTGCTGCGCCGGTGCGGAAGTCAGTAATGAATCCGTTGTCGAGAAGAAATGCAGCAGGGGCGCCGGTGTTGGCGTCGAACACTACGACCATGCCGTCGTTCGCGGGCAGACCTAACTTTGGGTTGTTCAGAAATCCCGAGACGATCTTGACCGCGTAGTACGGTCCGCCGTTCAGGTATCCGGCTTTGACGTGAATCTCGCCCCGAATGTGGGAGACGTCGCTGTCCGGAATGTCGAGATGGATGACCGCGGGCAGCTGCGCCTGCCCGGTTGAGTAGGCCGCGAAAGCCTGTTCCATGGCGGCGATGCAGGCCTCTGGATCGAGCAGGGCGCGAATTTCTGGTTCGCGCAGAATCAGGACTTCACGGCTCATCCGCAAAGCCTAACATTTCCAATCACTCCGCCGCGGGCTTAGCGGCAGGCGCCGCCTTTTCTCCGCGTTCACGCCAGCCTTCGATGATCAGGTAGAGCACCGGGATGAAGAACAGATTCGAGAACGGTGGAAAGGAGCATTCCACCGAATACCGTGGTACCCACCGAGTGCCGGCCGTGTTCGCCGGCGCCGGACGCAACCACCAGCGGCACCACGCCGAGGATGAAGGCCAGAGAGGTCATCAGGATCGGACGCAGCCGGATTCTCGCTGCTTCGACGGCGGCTTCAAACAGCGGCATTCCGCTGTGACGCAACTGCTCGGCAAATTCGACGATCAGAATGGCGTTCTTGCTGGACAATCCGACCAGCATCACCAGTCCGATCTGGCAGTAGACGTCGTTCTCCAGACCGCGCAACGACTGCGCCGCCAATGCTCCCAAAAGGGCCACGGGCACCGCCAGCAGCACGATCAACGGCAGAACGAAACTCTCGTATTGAGCCGAAAGCGTCAGGTAAACCACCAGGGTGCCGAGTCCGAACAGGATCAGCGTTGTGCTACCGGAACTCAATTCTTCCAGCGACAAGCCAGTCCATTGGAAGGCGAATCCTTGCGGCAGAACTTTCTGGCTCAACTCAGCCATGGCGTCCAAAGCCTGGCCTGAGCTGAAGCCCGGGGCGGCGGAGCCGTCGATTTCAGCCGAACGGAACAGGTTGTAGTGACTGATCACCTGGGGAGCGGTGGTCTGGTTGACGGAGACCAGATTCTCCAGCGGAATCATGCCCCCGCTGTCGGATCGAACATAGAGCTGCGTGATGTCTTTCGACCGGGCGCGGAACTGCTGGTCGGCCTGAATATAAACCCGGTAGGAACGGTTATTAAAGTCGAAGTCGTTGACATAGGCGGAGCCCATGTAGATGCTGAGCGCGTCCGTGATCTGTCCCAACGGGACGTGCAGGCTCTTGGCTTTTTCGCGATCGATGGTCACTACAAATTGTGGGTCGTTGGCGGTGTAGGTGCTGTAGAGGCCGGTCAGATCTTTGCGCGCGCTGCCTTGCCGTATCAGGTCGTGCGTAGTGTTCGCCAGTTCTTCCAGACTGTGGCTGCCCTGGTCCTGCAATTCGTAGGCAAAGCCGCCGAACTGGCCTAAGCCCTGCACAGCAGGCGGCAGAAAAGGAAGAACCAGCGCACCGGAAATGCCGAACAGGCGGCCGCGGATCCGGTTCACGATGGCGTCGGCGGCGTGGGCGTCTCCCTTGCGCTGGGAATACGGTTTCAGTGGGACGAAGATCAGTGCCTGATTCGACGCGCTGCCGGTAAAGCTGAAACCGGCGATGGCGAAAATCCCTTCCACTTCCGGAACATCCTGAAGAATTGCCTGGACCTGCTGGCCGATGCGCTTGGTGTATTCGAGCGACGCGCCTGATGGCGCCTGCACCGCAATGATGAAATAACCCTGGTCTTCATTGGGTACGAAGCCCTTGGGCACGCGCTGGAAAACTAAAACTGTAAGGCCCAGTGTGCCGAGGAACACCAGCGCTGCGATGAACTTGAAGCGCAGAATCAGGCGCAAGGTCCGCCGGTATCCCTCGGTGACGGCGTTGATGGCTCCGTCCACGCGCTTGAAGAACCAGTTCTTTTCCCTGTGTTCGCGGCCCAGCAGGATCGCGGATAACGCCGGGGTAAGAGTGAGGGCGTTGAAGGCGGAAATTGAAATCGAGAACGCGATGGTCAGAGCAAACTGTCGGAACAGAATGCCAGTGGTGCCGGGGAAAAATGCCACTGGCACAAACACGGCAACCAGTACCAATGAGGTGGCGATGACCGCTCCCGCTACTTCGGACATGGCGACCGACGCGGCTTTGTGCGTGTCGCGCTCGCCTTCCTGCACGTGGCGTTCGATGTTTTCGATGACGACGATAGCGTCGTCCACCACAAGTCCTGTCGCCAGGGTGATGCCGAAAAGGGTCAGAGTATTGACCGAGAACCCCAACACCTTCACGAAGGCGAAAGTCCCGATCAGCGAAACTGGAATCGTCACTGCCGGAATGATGGTGCTCCGCCAATCCTGCAGGAAGATAAAGATGACGAGGATGACCAGAACAACGGCCTCGATGAGCGTGGTGAGCACGTCCCGGATCGATTCGCCCA
Source organism: Terriglobia bacterium (assembly GCA_963741105.1). GTDB lineage: Bacteria > Acidobacteriota > Terriglobia > Terriglobales > Acidobacteriaceae > JAIQFF01. The sequence continues at coordinate 17,776 of CAVUGT010000028.1, read as the reverse complement.
CGGCTTCCGTGGTGTCAAAGGCGTTCTGATACTTCATGCCCGGCGGAAAATGGGTGGACAACCGGTCCAGTTCAGCAATCACTAAGCGGTCCACTTCAAGAGCATTCGCGCTCGAAAGCTGCGTCACGCCGATGCCGACGGCCTCGCGTCCGTTGAACATCAGGTCCGAACTGTAATCTTCGGCCCCGAGTTCGGCCCGGCCGACATCCTTCAGGCGAACCAGGGTTCCGTCGGAGTTCGTCTTCAGAATGATGTTTTCGAACTGTGACGCTTCGGTGAGGCGCCCGATGGCACGCACGCTGATCTGAAATTCCTGTCCGGCTTTGATGGGAGGCTGTCCTACCTGGCCGGCGGCGACGTCGACGTTCTGCTCCTGCAGCGCGCTCACCGCGTCTGACGCGGTCAATCCGCGGCTGGCCATGCGCACCGGGTCCAGCCAGAGCCGCATGGAATATTTGCGCTCGCCGAAAACGATGACGTCCGCGACTCCGGGCACGCGTTTGAGCGAGTCCTTTACGTAGACGTCGAGATAGTTGCTCATGAACAGCGGCGTGTAGCGTCCCTCGGGCGAGAAGATGGCCGCGCCCAACACAAAATTGCTGGAAGCTTTCACGATGGTGATGCCGGTGGCCTTGACGGCGTTGGGTAGCCGACCCTGGGCAGTGTTCACGCGATTCTGAATGTCAACCGCGGCCAGATCGGGATCCCGGTTGAGGTCAAACGTCGCGGTGATCGTGCTCACCCCGTTGCTGCTGCTGGTCGAGGTGATGTACTTCATCCCTTCGGCGCCATTGATCTGCTGTTCGAGCGGGACGGTCACGGCGCTTTCCACGGTTTGGGCGCTGGCTCCAACGTAAACGCTGGTCACGGAAATCTGCGGCGGCGCCAGGGTGGGAAATTGCGCGATGGGCAGGGTAGGAATTACGGCCGCGCCCGCGAGAATGATGAGCAGTGCGCAAACTGTGGCAAAAACCGGGCGTTTTATAAAGAAATCAACGAACATTAAGGGCGGACCTCGGGCGTCAGGCGTCGGACTTTAGACCGCGGACCTCAGACTGCGACTTCAGGCCGGATATTAAACCGCTGTTGCCGGGACTAGATAGTCCCTTCCCTACAATTCTGCTGAAAACTTGTGTGATTTCGGACGACGTGGTCCAAAGTATGAAGCCCAATGTCTGAAGTCCGACGCCGAAGGTCTGACGTCCGGCGCCTGCCCTCAACCCTGCGGAAGTATCACGGGAGCGCCGTCGATAAGGAATTGGGTGCCCGAAACGATGATCTTGTCTCCGGGCTTGATTCCTTCCAGCACGACGTAGTTGTTGCCCGTCATGTCTCCCACTCGCAAAGGCTTCTGGTGCGCGACCGTCTTGCCATCCTGCTGCTCGGCTACGAATGCGAAGTACTGTCCGCCCAGGCGCGAAACCGCGAGCACCGGAACTACAGTGCGGTTCTGCGATCCCCACACGATGCGGGCGTGGATGAACTGCGCGTTCCGCAATTTGTCGTTGGTGTTCGCAATCGGCGCCTTGGCCAGGACGGTCTGAGTCGTCGAATCCACCTGGGGCGAGATGAAGTTGATTCGACTCTCAGCAATCACTGCGCCGGACTGGTCGACGATCTGTACCGGCAGGTTGGGCTTGAGCTGTCCGGAGCGCTCGATGGGCACGTAGACGTAAGCCTCGAGGCTTCCGGGCTTGTCGACTGTGGTGAGGGGTGTGGTGGTCGTGACCCGGTCGCCGACGCGCACCGGAATGTCACCGACAATTCCGGCGCTGGGGGCGGTCACGCGATAGTAGTGCAACTGGACGGATTCCTGCCGCACCTGCGCCTGCAATGCTTGCAGTTGGGCTTTGGCCTGCTCCAGCGCTGTCTTGGACTGATCCAGGGCCTGTTTGCTGACCACTTTGGCATCGTAAAGGCCGCTGTTCCGGTCGTACTCCTGCTGGTCCCAAACCAGTTCGGCTTGCTTGGCGGCCAGGGTGTCTTCCTGCGTCTTGAGGGTCGCCTGCTGCTTGGCCGGATCGATCTGGATCAGGGGCGTTCCCGCGGCCACGCGGCTGCCCGAATGCACAAAGATCTGGGTAATTACACCTTCGACCTGCGGCATGATTACGGCTGTATCGCGAGACTTCAGGGTGGCAACGTATTCCGTGGTGTCGTTCACGGAAACCAGCTGGGCCGTTTCGACCTTCACAGGGATTCCGGACGGCCCCTGAGGCGGAGCCCCACGCGCCGAACCTCCGCTACATGCCGTGCCGAGAGCAGCCAGCGTCAAAACGGCAGCCAAACCCGTTCCTCGGCGTGAAAGACGGGTCGAGTGCTTGCTAACTATTGGCAAGTCCATTTTTAAAGAGCTCCCACGAAGTGCAGGCATTCCCCTACGACTGGACGTCAGGTAGGAGACTAGATGCGAACCAGGGAATTTTAGACTCGAAAGATGTAGGAAAGATAGTCGATTGAGGAATGTGACGGGAAACCGGGGACCACAGCCGGATTTGGGAAGCCGGACGTTCCGCCGCTTAGGTTAACGTTTAGCGCTTGCGCGGCTTGGTGGCTTCCTGCATCTGCCGCTCTTCCGCCACGACCGCGACGTAGAGCAGGCCGAACGCCAGAACCACCATCATGAGGACGATCGTCATGTTTCGAATGTAACTGCACTAATCTACATCGCCAAGATCACTGAGGTACCCGCGGGGTAATACCACGAGAGTGCCATATGCGAGAGTGGGCGTCGGACCTCGGACGTCGGCCACTTCCTAAGGTCTAGAATTCGAGCTCCGAGGTCTGAAGTCCGAGGTCCGATCTCCGTCCTCTGCTACATTATTGCGGATCATGAAACCTGCCCGCAGTTTTGCCAGTGACAACAATGCTGGAGTTCATCCCGAGATCCTGAAAGCCATCGCCGAAGCCAATCGCGGCCATGCGGTGGGATATGGCGACGATCCCTACACGCAATCCGTATTGCAGAAATTCAAGCAGCATTTTGGGTCGGATACTGAGGTTTTCTTTGTATTCAACGGGACTGCCGCCAATTGCCTGGGATTAAAAGCGCTGACCAACACTTACCATGCTGTGATCTGCGGCGAGGCCGCGCACATTTACACCGACGAGTGCGGCGCGCCGGAGAAGTTTACCGGCTGCAAACTCATTCCCGTTCCCGTCGCTAACGGCAAGCTGACCGTTGAAGCGGTCGGTCATGCCTACCATGGCATTGACGATCCGCACCATGTGCAGCCTCGCGTGATCTCGATCACGCAGGCTACTGAAGTTGGCACCGTCTACCAGCCTGCCGAAATCAAGGCTTTGGCAAAGTTTGCTCACGAACGTGGCATGTTCCTGCACATGGACGGCGCCCGCATTGCCAACGCCGCCGCCAGCCTGGGACAGACTCTGCGGCAAGCCACTCGCGACCTTGGGGTCGACGTGCTCTCTTTCGGAGGAACAAAAAACGGCGCACTCGGAGCCGAAGCCGTGGTTTTCTTCGACAAGAAGCTGGGTCACGACTTCCTGTACTTGCGCAAGCAAGGCATGCAGCTGGCGTCCAAAATGCGTTTTATCTCGGCGCAATTCGATGCCCTGTTCACAGGCGATCTGTGGCTGAAGAGCGCGCAGCATGCCAATCGCATGGCGCGAATGCTGCAGAAGGAACTCGGTAGAATTCCAGCGATAAAGATCGTCTACAAGGTGGAAGCCAACGGGGTGTTCGCAAAGATTCCGCGGTCTGCGATTGCCAAGCTGCAGAAACGCTACTTCTTTTATGTGTGGAATGAGCAGCAATCGGTGGTGCGCTGGATGTGCTCGTTTGATACGACGGAGCAGGATGTGAAGGAATTTGCCCGGTTTGTGTCGGAAATATTAAAGGGCTGATTTGACTTCCTCGGCGTAACTTTTCCCTGCGCCGGGAATCCCATGCCCGGTACACTGTCGCCGTTGGGCCCGGGCGCCGGAGGGCTCGGACGCCCCCCGGACAGCCGGCGGGAGCCGGCGCTACAAAAGAACCATGGACGCACGAATTAATTCCCGCAAGTTCAAGAAGGTCTCCCGCCGCGAATTGTTGAAGCTGGCTCCTGTGCTTGCTCTCGGGGCATTCGCCATTCCGAAGCTTCAAGAGCCGCTGCTTAAGGCTGGGCTTGGCTTCAGTGATTGGGCTTCCGCACGACTGTTTCGCTCCGGGCATCTGGCGACTACTTTTTCTGACACTGAGTTGACTCCGTTTGAAAAATTTCCCATCAACGGATACGACGTGGCAGGATCCCGGCGTTGATCTGGAAAAGTGGACGCTCACGGTGGCTGGGGCAGTGCAAAAGCCGGGAGACTACACCTTGGCGCAGATTCAGGCTTTGCCGAAAATGCGACAAAACACGCGCCACGTCTGCGTCGAGGGATGGGACGTCATCGGGCGCTTCGGAGGCACACCGGCTATCGGAGTTCCTGAAGCTGATCGGCGCCGATCACCACCGCCCGATTCGTCAGCGTCGAATGTGCCGACGATTATTACGAGTCGCTGGACATGGCGACCGCGCTGCATCCGCAGACCTTGCTTTGTTATGAAATGTACGACCAGCCGCTTACGCGGGAGCATGGAGCTCCGGTGCGCCTGAGCATCCCGACGAAAGTTGGCTACAAGCAGGCAAAATATTTAACCGACCTTGAAAGTCACGAATGTTCTGGAGCGAGTGGGTTACTGGGAGGATCAGGGCTACTCGTCGTTCTATGGTTTGTGACTCTGGCAAGACCACATATGACTGAAGCCATCGTCGAAATTGAATCGCCGAAGACCGGAGAGGTAGAACAGGCCGTCTATGAGCATCCGTGGGCGGTGCGGTTCTCGCACTGGCTGAATTCAGTTTCGCTGCTGGTGATGGTGGCCAGCGGCTTCCAGATTTTTCGGGCCTTCCCCAGTTTCGGCGCGAAAATTCCGCAGAAGGATTTGCTGCACTGGCCGAAGGCTTTCGCTCTCGGTGGATGGCTGGGCGGAGGTCTGCAGTGGCATCTGACCTTCATGTGGATTTACATCGCGACTGGTCTTTTCTACCTGGGCTATCAAGTGTTCAGCGGAAACTATCGCCAGGTGCTGTTCATGCCGCGCGACTTTCGCGGCGTGTGGCCGATGGCGCACTACTACTTTTTCTTTGGACCGAAACCAGTTGCCCGCGAGACTTATAACCCGCTTCAGAAGCTGGCGTACACGTCAGTACTCGGTCTGGGAGTTCTGTCGGTGGTGACCGGACTTGCAGTTTGGAAGCCAATACAATTCTCCTGGCTGGCCTGGATGATGGGCGGTTTTCATTGGGCCCGCATCTGGCATTTTGCGGTGATGTGGGCGATTCTTTTCTTCCTGCTCGGACACTTGGTCATGGTTGTACTGCACGGATGGAGTAATTTTGCGTCCATGCTCACGGGATGGAAGAAGAATCCTGAATATGTCGAGCGCTAAGCGCTGATACGCCAACATCTTTGAAACCTGATGCTGCATGCAATGACGATTGCCGAGAGACCAGCAGACACGAGCCCTGAAGCCGAGCAGGCCCTCATTCGGCGAATTTGCAACGGGAACTCTTCCCTCTTTGCCGAACTGGTCAAACCCTACGAGCGTCGGGTTTATGTCACCGCTCTCGCCTTGTTGCGCAACGACGCCGATGCGCAGGATGTGGCTCAGGAAGCCATCCTGAAGGCCTTTGCGAATCTGCGGCAGTTTCGCGGCGAGTCGCGCTTCAGCACATGGCTGATCCAGATCACGGTGAACGAAGCGCGCATGCGGCTGAGGAAGCAACATGCCAATCTTTTTGAAGCCATCGACGAATCGAAAGATGAAGAAGGAGACTACGCACCGCGAGACTTCGCCGATTGGCGGGAAATTCCTTCCGAAGCGCTGGAGCGGAGCGAGATCCGAGCTTTGCTGACCCAGGCCCTGGCCAGCCTGGCGCAGAAATACCGCGAAGTGTTCCTGCTGCGCGACGTGGACCAGATGAGCATCGAAGAAACCGCGGAGGCTTTGAACATTTCGATCGCCAGCGTCAAAACGCGTTTGTTGAGAGCGCGGCTGATGCTGCGGGACGTTCTGGCGCCCGCGCTGGCGGACGGCTGGTTCAGCCGTACGCCGTTCGGGAAAGGGAGCAAGCCATGGTAGTCAGTTGCGAGCAGGTGTGGCGGGAGATCTCGAACTATCTCGACGGTGAAGTCAATCCGCAGCTTCGGGCGGCGATGGAGGCCCATTTTCGCGAATGCAAGCATTGCACCGCGGTGCTGGACGGGACGAAAAACGTCGTCCACTTATATGCTGACGATCGTCTGGTTGAATTGCCCCCCGGTTTCAGCGAGGGTTGGCAAAAAAAACTTGCTGAGTCTATGCCGCCTCCTCGAGGAACCGCTTATGGGTGGCTGATCGCAGTGGCCGCGCTGGCGCTGGTTTCCGGCAGCTTTGCTCTGGCTCGATTTAACTCGCCTGCGTCCCCTCCCTTGCGATCCGAACACGCGGAGCCTGGCACGGGCGTTCCTCCGGAAATGATGGTGGAGGTTGCGGCCGATGGCAAGACTTTCCACGCCCCGGGTTGCAAGTATCTCCACGAACACGATGGAGCGGGTAACAGCGCGCGCATGGTGACCGCGGCCGAGGCTATCCGCGAAGGATATGTGCCGTGCGTGCGGTGCTTGCGGCGGTATTTGAATCGCCAGGCCGGACTGGTGCTGCCGCGGGGCATTGAAATAAGTGCTCCCGGCGGCGGGATATAGCGAATTCTAAAGACGGATCGTGGGGTGCCCCATCCTCCTTCGCGTTTTGCGAAGAGGGTGGGGCTTTTGATTTTTTGAGCCTACCACTCGGACCGCCCACCCTTTTTCGCAAAAAACGCAAAAAGAGGGTGGGGCACCCGCCATTCACCTTTCCCTGGGGAATCCCTCTGGCTACTGGTGCCCACCGGCGAATAGAATCATCCTTTAGACTGGTTCTTAGTTTGTATTTGGAGGTGGAAATGTTTCGTCATAGAGTTTTGACTGTCATTCTGGCAGTGGTCGTTGCAGTCGGTCTGGCTCGGGCCGAGGACCGGGTTCAATCCGAACTGAAATTCGTAGCGCACACCAAGTCGGATAAAACCGCCGGGGTGTGGGTGGACGGACAGTACGTTGGATTCGTCAAAGAATTGAACGGCGACAAGAAAATCACGCTATTGCCTGGGAAGCACGAGGTCGTGGTGCGTCAGGCCTGGTACAAGGATTACGTGGAGCAGATCGTCCTGGAGCCGGGACAGACCACTGTAGTGAACGTGGCGCTGCTCAAAGAAGCTAAACCCAATACACGCGAGGCCACCGGAGAGCTGAAAATCTCGGCCACGCCCAGCCGTGCCGCTGTCTTCGTCGACAATCAATTCGCGGGAAACGTCAATGAGTTCGACGGCGCGGGAAAGGCCATGCTGCTCACACCGGGACGTCACAACATTCGAGTAGCGCTGCCTGGATACTTGCCGTTTGAAACCGTGGTCGATCTGCGGGCCCACCAGAAGCTGAAGATTCAGACCGAACTGGTCAAAGGCAGCATCACCGAGGCCGGGTCGCTGGTGAATCAGCAGTAAGACAATTTCCATTGAAAAGAGCATTGCGTCTGCCGCTGGCGATACTGGCGATTCTTCTTATTGGGATCGTGGGCGCAGTGCTCTTCCGAGTCGCGGCCGACGACAAACCCCACAGCATTCTGCTGAAGTGGAACCCACCTGCGCCCGGAGCCGGCCCGGCTGTCACCGGCTACAAGGTGTACCGCACTCAGCCCGACGGAACTTATGTTCCCATAGCCTCCGTAACCGAGCCCACCTACCTCGACAGTGCAGTGAGTCCGGGGAAGACCTACGGCTATTTCGTGGAATCCACAGATGCGGCGGGGCATGAAAGCAGGCCTTCGAATTACGTCTCGGTCACGGTTCCCTAGTGAATCAAAGGCTTTCACCACAGAGGACACAGAGACACAGAGGGAATCCTGGATTTTCCGATTTCCTCAGTGTCCTCCGTGGTTAATTCCAGCCGGTTGTAGACCTTACGAGCCCCAAATATTTTTCATAAAATCCGTCAGCCTTGTCGATCTCGCGGTGCGCCACTCGACGTCTAAGTAGAGAGACGGAATTTAATCAAGATACCGACTCCGAATCAGAAATTATCCTAAGGAGACTGACAATGCGATTCATGGTGATCGTGAAAGCCGACAAGAACAGCGAAGCCGGAGTGATGCCGAGCCGCGAGATTCTGACGGCGATGGGAAAATACAACGAAGAACTGGTGAAAGCCGGAGTCATGCTGGCGGGCGAGGGCCTTCACCCTACGTCAAAGGGCAAGCGTGTCAAGTTTTCTGGCGGGAAACACACCATCACGGACGGACCTTTCGCCGAGAGTAAAGAGCTGATCGCCGGCTTCTGGCTGTGGCAGGTGAGGTCGATGGACGAGGCCGTCGAGTGGCTCAAGCGCAGTCCTTTCGACGGGGGAACAGAGATTGAGATTCGCCAGGTATTTGAGGCAGACGACTTCGGCGCCGAAATGACTCCCGAACTGAAAGAGCGGGAGGAGCGCCTGCGCGCCCAGGTATCAACGAACAAGTAGGAGTTAGAGCATCATGGGGTGCCCCATCCTCCTTTCGCGTTCTTTGCGAAACGGGTGGGAGGATATCACCTGGTGGAGACCCGCCCCGGACAAGTATTTCCAGAATTCGAGAGACGGGATGTCGATTTCCATGTCTCTCGTTCGACGTCTAGATAGAGCCATGTTGATCCGGTCGAAGTGGCCGGAAACCCGGTTCTTAAATCAAATTTTATAGGGAGATCGAACCATGCGATTCATGATGTTGGTCAAGCACCCCGAGAATCAGGGCAATCCGCCCAAGGCCCTGATGGATGCCATTACAAAAATCGCTGAAGACGCTGCCAAAAAGGGCAACATGCTGGACAGCGGTGGGCTCGCACCCACGGCGCAGAGCGTACGTGTCCGGGTTTCCGGAGGGCAGGTGCGTGTGATCGACGGGCCCTTCACTGAAGCCAAGGAAGTGGTTGGCGGTTATGCGCAGTTCGAATTCAAATCGAAAGAAGAGGCGATTCAATCGGCGGTCGAGTTCATGGAACTTCATCGCAAGCACTGGCCGGGATGGGAGGGCGAGACTGAAGTCCGCCAGATGTTTGGACCGGAAGACTTCGCTCCCAAGGGCTGAGAGTGCCCCCTCTCGCTTATGGAAGGGTGGGACTTAGGATTTTCGGAGGCTCTGAATATTCTCCCGGCCCGACGGTGCAGTCACAGTTAGATCGCCCACCCTTTTCGCGAAGAACGCGAGAGAGGGTGGGGCACCCGTCACTTCTCGTTGATCTTGAAGCGCATTCTTCGGCTTGCGCTGGCTGACTAAAAATGATGTGATCGGTAGTTGTGACTGCAGCCGACACACATCGTGCCATCGACGCGGTCTGGCGGATCGAATCGCCCCGGCTCATCGCCGGGCTGACCCGAATCGTCCGGGATGTCGGCGTCGCCGAAGACCTCGCTCAGGATGCTCTGGTGGCTGCGCTTGAACAGTGGCCGAAGTCAGGCGTTCCCGATAACCCGGGTGCTTGGCTCATGGCGGCCGCCAAACATCGCGCCATCGACCACTTCCGCCGCAACCAGCGGCTCGACCGCAAACACGAAGAACTCGCTCGCACAGGCATCGCTCAGAAGGTCGGTATCCGTGAGGTGCGGGCAGGTGAAGCCCAGATGGACGACCTTGAAGCCTCTCTGGATGACAACGTCGGCGATGACCTGCTGCGTCTGGTATTTATTTCCTGTCATCCCGTACTCTCGACGGAATCGCAGGTTGCGCTCACACTGCGTCTGCTCGGCGGTCTGACGACTGACGAAATTGCGCGAGCCTATCTTGTCCCGGAGGCCACGGTCGCGCAACGCATCGTTCGCGCCAAGCGCACGCTTTCCGAGGCGCAGGTTCCTTTTGAAGTTCCCCGCGGAGCTGAACTCGCGGCGCGGCTGTCGTCAGTGCTCGCGGTCATCTATCTGGTATTCAATGAAGGCTACGCGGCAACGGCGGGAGATAACTGGTTGCGGCCCGCGCTCTGCGAGGATGCGCTGCGGCTGGGACGCATTCTGGCCGAACTGGCGCCTCAGGAACCCGAGGTGCATGGCCTGGTGGCGCTAATGGAAATCCAGGCATCGCGTTCACGGGCACGGGTCGGCCCGTCGGGAGAGCCGATACTTCTGTTTGATCAGAACCGGGCCCACTGGGACCAACTGCTGATTCGCCGCGGACTGGCGGCGCTTGATCGATCTGAAAAGCTGCGCGCCGGAAAAGCACGGAGCCTACGCGGGTCCTACGTGCTGCAGGCCGAAATCGCCGCCTGCCATGCGCGGGCGCGGACTCCAGAAGAAACGCATTGGGCCCACATCGTGGAGCTCTACAGCGAGCTTGCTGAAGCAGCTCCGTCCCCGGTCGTCGAGTTGAATCGTGCCGTGGCGGTGGGGATGGCGTTCGGTCCTTCAGCTGGACTCGAAACTCGCCGATCGACTGATCTCCGAACCGGCGCTGGAAAAATATCATCTGCTGCCGAGCGTGCGCGCCGACCTGTTGAAGAAGCTTGGCCGGCTGGACGAAGCTCGCGTGGAGTTTGAGCGCGCGGCGGGACTCACGCGCAACGTCCGCGAGCGTGCTTTGCTGCTCGAACGCGCCCGCGCGTGCAGCGCAAACTGAACGTGTAGGGCGGGCGCCTCGCCCGTCGCCTTTGAATTTGATGTTGATCGTCATCCCGAGAATCAAAGTCCAATTCAAAGGCGGCGGGCGAGGGCGCCCGCCCTACACATGCGCAGAACGGTTCAGGGTTTGGGGACGTTTGGGGTGAGCTTGCGGATGAGAAATTCTTCGATGAGATTGGCGCCTGCTGTCGCGCCGATCCCGATGGCGCCGCCTTCGAAGGTCAGTCCCACTCCATCGCGGTCTTTCTCTGGATAATAGAGATTCGAAATCGCGCCTGCAGCCAGGTTTCCGCCGATGCTCGAGTAATTTGGTTGCCAGCGTCCATTGTCGCCTTTGCAGATGACGGAAGTGGCAATCGCGTACAGAATTCGCGATCGCTTGCTGCCTGTGCCTTTGTAGAAATAGCGCGGGTCTTGCTTCAGAAGGGAGGGCAGAATGGCGCTTCCTATGAATGTCCCGGAAACAAAATTGGCGTAGGAGGCGCCGTAGCGCTTGCCATAACCCGCTGCGCCCTGACCGTACCCGCTGAACTGATCCTGTGACTGCTGAATTCCCGCGATGGCTCCGATCAACACGAAGCTAACCGGATCGACCGTGGTCTTCCAGGCCAGCCTAAATTTCTGCTTCGAGGTAAGAGGAGCGGGATGGGGATCATAGGTGACATAGAAATTTGGAATGAAGCCGAGCACTCGCTGTTTCTCTTCTTCCTCGACCTGCTGTTGTGCCACTTCTACTTGTGACAATCCGACCTGCACTTCGGTGAGAGCCGTCGCCACCGTCAATGCGATGGGTGCGACGGTGTAAATCTCTCCGGGATGCAGAGACCCTGAAGACGATTGCGGCGCGAACCCCGCCGCCGTGACAGTTACCTGGAAGGGCCCGGGGACGACATTGGTAAACGAGAATTGCCCATCATTGTCGGACAGGGCTTCCTGAAAGGGAGACTGATCTTGATGGGTTAGCCGGATACGGGCGCCTCCGACGACGGCACCGGTCCGATCCACTACTGTTCCTTTGACTGTCCCTGCTGTCGACTGGTTAGACGGAGCGCTGGTCCCCGCTGGAACGGTCTGAGCCCTTGCAGAAAGGAAGCCACCTAGAATAATCAGGTTCAGCAACAGAAGGCTCTGATATCGAGCAGCAAAAGTTCGGACGAACGAAAACAAGGCAGAGCTGCACAAAACTTTTTTCGACGAAATCACGACAATCCCAGTATCCCTATAACAGACATCCATTTCAAATAACTAAAGACTATTCTGACCAGATTGCGGATTTACGTCGATGGATTCTTTTTCACTGTGAAATTTACGTTTCACGGATTCGAACAGTTCACTGTGGCGTGATTCCGTCTAGCACAAACCGTAGGCCGCGACTCCATAGGCTGTCCCACGTAGAATTCTTCCTGCGTGCCTAGCGACAGAGATTCCTTCATCGCTGGAACAGCGGACTGGTGGCGGAGACATCCCACCTCTCGCCAAAGACGTGAGAAATGGGGCACCCTCGCACCCTGATTGTCTTCCAATTCGAGGGTCTATGCCGAAAGAGCGCTGGGAAATCGAGTTTGGAAATCGAGCATGCCCACCCACTCCGGAGTAACCGCGATGCGAACCATGGAGGGAGTGGTTCCGCGAAGTTGATTGACCCAGGCTTGTCCCTGCTCGCGCCCGAAGTAGCGCTCCGCAGCCGCGGCGTACTCCGGCACAATGCCCTTCACGGTTTCCAAGTGCGCCGTTCCGCGGACCATTAATACTTTGTGGGGGAAGTTGTTGTCATCGATGGTGAGCGCGACTTTCGTATTCTTTGCCAGTGCCTTGAGCTTCGGCGCTTTCGGAGGGGTGGCCAGCACGAATTCCTTGCCGTCCCAATGAAACCAGATGGGAACTACCCGGGGTGTTCCATCGGTCCAGATATAGGCCAGCCTGGCTGGGATTTTCGACTGCATCAGTTCTTTTGATATGGGGTGCTGCAGGAGTTCCAGACTTCCCTGTTTCGTCATGCGCCCTCCTTACAAAGACAAACTCAGACGTGGGGGCCCCGACTTCACGAGTGCGATAGATTTTGCACTCGCCGCAGAGAAAGTTCAACCAGGATGTCAGACGCGGTCGGCCCGCACTGCCTTTCTGGAAGAGACGCAAACCTCGTCAACACGCGTACACCGTCTATGGGAACGTGATGACGACTTTCGCCGGGGCGTGCCCTTGTTCTACGTAAGCAATGGCGGCGGCGCTTTCAGTTAGAGGGTAGCGCCTGTCGATCACAGCGCTTACTTTTCCCGTCTGCATAAGTTCGCAGAGAATGGTCAGGTCGTCTCTCTTCATTTTCGCAATGAAGAATATGAATTTCTGCCTCAAGAACAATGACCACGCGAACGCCTTCAGCAACCGGATCAACACCGCCCAGAGTTCCTTGGGTGCCCCGGCCATGACACACTTGGCATTCGCACTCATGACGCGCCTCATCGCCGACAGGGTTCGGTTTCCCACGTTGTCGAGAAGCAGATCGTAACCTTGGCTGTCCTGGGTGAAATCATCGCGCGTATAGTCAATGACGCGGTCGGCGCCGAGTGAGCGTACGAATTCAACATTCTTCGTGCTGCAAACTCCGGTCACGTTAGCCCCAAATGATTTCGCAATCTGCACGGCAAAGGTGCCAATCCCTCCTGCCGCGCCGTTGATCAGAACCTTCTGTCCCGGCTGAAGGCGCCCTTTGTCACGAAGTCCCTGCAAAGCAGTAAGCCCTGCAACCGGCACGGCAGCCGCCTGGTCGAAGCTTACGCTCTCGGGTTTCGCGACTAAGCTGCCTTCGGAAGCGCATGCGTACTCGGCAAAGGCGCCTTTGCAAGCGCCGAGCACAGCATCTCCCGGCTTGAACCGCGTCACCGATCCTCCGACCGCTACTACCTGGCCAGCGACATCGACGCCGGGCCGCCGACTCTTCATGCGCCAGTCCAGCGGATTGACGGAAGCGGCGCGCACCCGTATGACGACTTCGTTTTTCTTTGGAACCGGCGATTCGAGGTCCTTTATTTCGAGGACCTTTCCCGATTTTTCCTTGGTGTATACGGCGGCTTTCATGTGAGATGAGATAGTAATTGCGATCTGCCCGACCCGATGTGACGAGGATCACGGAATCGACGGGGTCAGACGTGTAGTGACGATGCTACGCCAAAAAAGAGCGTGGCTTCCGGTCGGCCGACAATTCTTATGGAAGGACGGGTGGCTCCCGCCAGAGTAACGAAATTGACCGCATTCAGCTACACTGACTGGCTGCACGGAAGACCCACTTTGAGGAGATTGACAATGCGTATTTCAAGAGTGCGACAGCTTGCGGTTTGCGTTGCTGTGGTGGCGTGTCTTGCGCAGGCCGCGTCCGCTGCCGAAATGTTGATCGGCGACGCGAAATCACAGCCGGAAAGTTTGACCATGGCACCGGGCGGGGTACTGATAGTCGGCAGCGCCAGCACGCCGTTTGTCTACAAGGTCCGCGCCGGCTCGACCACCGCCGAGAAGTTCATTGACGCCAGCGCCGAAGGGGCTGGCACCTTTTTCTTGGGCATGCTGGCGGATGCCTCCACGAACACGCTGTGGACATGCCAATTGACTCCGGTCCCTGGGACGACGCCGGCACAGCGTCACACCGCGCTGAGGAGTTTTGACCTCACCACCGGCGCACCGAAGATCCGCTGGAACCTGCCGGGCGACAATAATGTCTGCAACGATTTCGCCATCGGACCGGACAAGGCGCTCTACATCACCGACACCATCAACAGCAAAATCTACAGGCTGCCGGCTGGCGCTTCGGTTGCCGAGCTCTTCCTGGAGCATCGCGCTCTTTATGGGATCGACGGCATCACGTTTCTCGACGGCACGCTCTACGTGAACAACGTGTTTTCTAACAATCTCTACCGCATCCCAGTCGATGCCGCAGGCAAGGCGGGACAACCCGTCGACATATGGATGGACCAGCCGATCAAGGGGCCGGATGGCATGCGCGCCGCGAATGGCAAGCTGATCGTCGCTGAGAACGGCAGCGGCAAGATTTCTATCCTGACCGTCAATGGCGACAAGGCCAGCGTCACCGTGATCAAGGAAGGGCTCAACACGCCGACTGCGGTGGAGCCTGCGGGCGACACGATCTGGATCGCCGAGCGCGGCGCCGGCAAGGCCGTTTCGATCCCGATGCCGAAATAAGCGGCGAACCACGTATTGCACCAGGGATCCACACCGCAGACCGAGGTCCAGAAGTGCGCTTAAGGTGTTTGAGGAAGATTGGTCGGCCCTAGAGGACGATTTTCGAACTTTTCTATCTGCGCCCTCCAACGATTCCAGTTTGGCTCAGGGATAACAGCCTGAAAATCCACGAGTTTGGCTCGCTGCCGCGGGTGGGCGGGGCCGCGTGGCGCTTTCCGCTGTTCTCTCTGCTGTCCTTCAGTACGGGGTTCGCGGTCATTGGGTAAGTCTGTTACCCGCTTAGGGCTCCTCAGGCGAGTTCGCTGGCCAAGGTTTCAAACGCAAGACGTACTTCGCATCGCGAACCGAACCCAGCATGAAGCCTCCCGACTCACATGTCGGAGTGAACGTATCCTTGACGTTCCCCCAAGTGCGAAGTGTGATTGTCACTTGCACTGGAGGAGCAACGGTGATCTCGAACGCCAGGTCGTCCGCCTGTAGGGCGTCAAACCCTTGAAGACGAGGTCGGTAAGGCGTATTTGGTTGGGGTATCGAATCTTGCTTTCTTTTGCGATCACTGAAGACTTGCGCCTCCAGTCCGTAGTCGAACTTTGGATTGTCGATGCCATTTTGGTTGGCCCCCAGGGTGACAAATCGGCCTGGAATGCTGGAAGAACCCCTGCGCCCTCCTTTCGAGGGCGGGAGGTAATAGAGCCTGGTCTCCGCGAAGCTCCCGACGTTCCTATTGTTCAGAGTAACCATGGTCACGTAAATCGATGGATCGGTAGGATCCGCTCGTTCGATAAGCCTGTTCAAGAAAGTCTGGCAGTCATCTGCATTGGCAGTCGATGCCAGTGGGAGAGCACGCGCAAAACATCAAGAAACTCAGGCATACAGGTAGTTTTCTCATTTCCTCTTTCTCCTTCGGCGAGTGGCCCTGCTCGGTATCGATTTGCGAGGCTCGGGCTGCTCATGGCGAGACCTCGTGCCACTCATTTTTATAGCCCTACCATATTCTGAAAAGTGAGCAGTTGTGAACAGCTAAGCCAGGTTGCCGTCTCCTATATTTGGCCGGCTTGTAGGCTCCCGAATCTCAGGGTACGATCACCGGCTACGCGAAAACTCGAGGCTATGATTAGGAGAGATGCGCATGAAAGTGATCAACAAATTCGTTGTCGCCACCGCAGCCGCTCTTTATCCTCTGCGCAACAGCGACAGGTTCGCCTACCGTCGTTCCCATTCCCGCACAACCGCATGGGTCGATACGGGAGTCGATGTCACGGCAGGCAACGCCTGGTCATCGTTGCGTCCGGGAGCTGGAGCAACGGTGGGAGTAATCCGCAGTGGGTCGGACCAAGCGGCTTTGGGCCTTCGGTGCATTTTCCGGGAACTCTTGAACCGAGCGCACCTCTCGCAGCGTTGATTGGGCGGATCGGAACCGTTTTGCCGTTTTGTTCTCTGTCGGTGGCAACTATCAGGGTTCCAGTGCGACGACCGGTCGTCTGTTCCTATCGATCAATGACACCGTGGGTGACTTTGCCGACAGCCGCCTCCCTGCTCCAAGCGTCGTTCTCCGTCTTGTGCCAGTGACCACCTTCTATTGGTGGAAAGCAGAAGGAAAAGGGGTCCTACTCCTTGTCCTGCGGCACAGGTTATCGTGTTCGAGCCTGCTAGCCTCTCGACGGTGGTCGCATCCAACTCAGCCAAACCTCGGAGGGCACACCGTTAGTAGTTGTTGTCAAGGGAGCATCGCGCTACGGTAATGTCTTACATCAAATTCGGGCGGTTCGTTGGCGGGATGGGTTTGGAGTCGATGCCCATTGATTTGCCCATCGACGAAATGAGTCTTGACCAGCTCGCTGGCCTAGACAGTGGCGGCGGGAGCGTCTTGGGGATATATTCCGCGTCAGCCAGCTTTTGTGTTTTTTGATCGCCTGCGTTTCTTGGTCAACAACATTCATTCAGATTTCAGTAGTGATCTCCGAGTGCGGCTCGCGCCTGGCGAAGTCCTTTTGGATGTTACTCTGCATGCGCCGGACCCAGCGTTGCGCGGTGAAGGTAACGGCTACACGTCCGTCCCTTTCGGCGTTCCGATTCCATTAGGCTGGCAAGACGGTCTGTGCCCCGATGTGACAATGAAAAACATGGTCGCGACGATCCACTTACTACCCGACTTGGACGCTGTGAGTGGCGAAGTGCATCTGAAGGATCCGACGGTGGAGCTGAATGGCGACCTTGCGCTGAGCGTGGGCGATGCGTTTATCCAGGATCAGAAGACAAAGTTGAAAAAACAGTTCGAGAAACAATACAAACACAGCTTAGGCAAGACCCGGCTCGGAAGGCAATCGAGAAGGCATTGACGACGCTATTCCTCGGCGGAAGACCGAACGCCGGAGTTCAGGACGTCAAGATCGACGAGAATGAGATCGAGACACTTTTTCAGCAACCAGATTTGCCATCAGTTGGATTATGTGACCGTTGCGGCTGGAAAGATCTACTACTTCTATTCCGTCTTCTAGCTACGTTCATCGGCCCTAGAGGACGATTTTCGAACTTTTCTGTGGTCCTCGGTCCAACAGGCTCAGATTGAGACGTGGCGATAGTCGTGGAATGGCGATGTTACAACAGCTCTGAGAGTTTGCTGGGCCACACTCGCTTCATTCCCCAGCGACTATGCCGGACTCCCCGAAGCTGACGGGTACGGTCGCTCCGCTCCCTCTTGCGTTATCTAATCAAGGCGATTCAGGCTGAACGCCAGTTTCCACAAGTCGCCATCTTTTACATAAACCGACGTGCCATACACCGGCACCGACGTGAGCTTTTGACCGTCGCACGTTCCCTCGGCGGTTCCCTTACGGCTGAGGATGCCAACGGTCGGCGAGAGCAATGTGCCTACACCGTCTGT
>CAVUGT010000027.1:0-242315 GCA_963741105.1 Terriglobia bacterium | reverse complement strand
GTACGGCTGTGGGAGGCACAGAACACTTACTACCGCATGATGCGAGAAGTCGCCGGGGATGTAAGTGTTCGAGCCGAACGCGGAGACGCTGACGCGCGAAACTGGCTCGACGGTTTTGTAAAGCTGGAGAACCGTTGAAAGTGAAGGTGCGGATCAACGCGGCGGCAGTCGCCGCCACTTAATTGTCAGCGGCAGGTCGCAGGCTTGCGCGCCTCCACGGCCAACACGACTGCGGCCAGTGGCTTCGCCATCGCTGGTATCGACACAGGAAACCAAAACGTCGCGCAGACTTGTTACACTCGCCGGACGAGGGAGTGCAAAACATGTCGCAGGCGGCAACGGTGGTTGAAGCAGAACGGGTCGGACGGTGTGGCGATCCGTGCGTGATGGTGATTTTTGGCGCGGCCGGCGATCTCACTCGCCGTAAGTTGATTCCATCGCTCTACAATCTGGCGAAATATAAATGCTTGTCCCGCGAATTTGCAGTGATTGGCATAGCGCGGAACCCAATGTCCACTGACGAATTTCGCACCAAGCTGGCGCAGGACCTAAAGGGATTTTTGGACGGCCCGGTCGATGCCGATCTGCAGGAGTGGTTTCAGCGGCATGTGTTCTATATCACGGGCGAATTTGCAGACCAGAGCACTTATGACCAGTTGAAGCAAATGCTGCAAACAGTGGATACCGATTACTCCACTCACGGAAATTATTTCTACTACCTCGCTACTGCGCCTGATTTTTTCGGCCCCATTGTGCAGAAACTGTCCGCGGCTGGCTTGATGAAAGAGGAAAATCATCAGTGGCGTCGCGTGATTGTCGAAAAGCCGTTTGGTCACGATCTGGATTCGGCGCGGGCCCTGAACCAGCAACTGCTGAAGGAAGTGGACGAAAAGCAGATTTACCGTATCGATCATTATCTGGGCAAGGAAACAGTCCAGAGATCTGGCCTTCCGCTTTGCCAATGGAATCTTTGAACCGATCTGGAACCGGCGCTATATCGATCACGTGCAGATTTCCGTCGGTGAAACCGTCGGCGTCGAATAAGCAGCGCGGTGGGTACTACGATACTGCGGGAGCCCTGCGTGACATGGTACCCAACCACATCATGCAGCTCATCAGCCTGACCGCGATGGAGCCGCCCATTTCGTTTCAGGCGGACGCGGTGCGCGACGAACAGGCCGAGATATTGCACGCAATACAACCTCTCAGCTCCGAAGACGTGCTGACGCGGACGGTGCGCGGCCAATATGGCGAGGGAGAAATTGCGGGCCAGCATGTTCCGGCCTATCGATCGGAACCTGGCGTACCGCCGGATTCACGTACCGAGACTTTCGTCGCGGTAAAGCTGCAAGTGGACAACTGGCGCTGGGCGGGCGTTCCATTCTATCTGCGCACGGGAAAGCGCCTGGCATCGCGCAGCACTTACATCGTGATCCAGTTCCGGCGAGCGCCCTTTGTGCTCTTCCGCGATACGGAAGTGGACAAGCTCATGCCCAATCAACTGGTCTTGCATATCCAGCCAGAGGAAGGCATCGCGCTGCGTTTTGCCGCCAAGACGCCTGTACCGATCATGCGGTTGGGAACCGTCCATATGGATTTTGAATATTCCGATTACTTTGGGAAGCAGCCCAGCACGGGCTACGAACGCCTCCTGCACGATTGCATGGTGGGCGACGCCACGCTGTTCCAACGGGCCGATATGGTGGAAGCAGGCTGGAGCGTTGTGAGTCCGATGCTGGATCTCTGGGAAGGCTCTGCCGCCGCGCAATTTTCCTAACTACGCATCCGGCACATGGGGGCCCAAGATGCTTGTAGACTTGATGGAACGTGACGGACGCCACTGGCGCAGCTTCGAGCAGTGAGGTGTCCGCGTCTGGCGTCACCCTGAGCATCGCCAAGGATCTGGCGTGAAGCACTACTAGGCTTCGGAATCGTGCAGCCGCGCCACATGCTACGGGAGCGGCATCCCTTGGAATGCGCCGCAAAATGACTTCCACCCAAGAAGCCGATACACGCCATCGAAGTTTTAGAGTTGCAATCGATGTCCGTCGTTGGATAAGGTTCTACCTCGCCTGACAGCTCATGGTCACCGACTGCCATATTCACATCCAGCCTCTGGAGATGTTCAAGCCCGAGGCGCTGGCGCTGCTGAAAGAGAAGCAGCCCAACTTTGATCAGATTGCTGACTTCTGCGAGTCGCCGACATCCTTCCTGAAGTATCTGGACGCGGCTGGCATCGATCGGGCGGTCTTGATCAACTACGTTGCACCGGAAGTAATTGGATTCGGCTCCGGAGTCAATCAGTGGGTGGCGGACTATACCAGGGGCAGATTCGAGGCGGCTCATCTCATGTGGAGGTCTGCATCCCCGGCAGTCGCCGAACATCATGGCGGATGTCGAGCAGATTCTCCGGCTGAATATCCGCATGATTAAGATCCACCCCCCTCATCAGTTATTGTTTCCGAACGACTATCTGAATGGAGTGAAGGAACTGGAGATTATTTATCGGGCAGCCGAGGCCAACGGCGTTCCCGTGATGTTCCACACCGGCACATCCATTTTCCACGGTGCCCGCAACAAATATGGGGACCCAATCTACATCGATGACGTCGCAGTTGATTTTCCGCGGTTAAAGATACTGATGGCACGATGGCGGCCGGCCACTCTGGATGGACACAGCATTCTTTCTGCTGCGCCGGCATCCCAACGTCTATCTGGACATCAGCGGCATACCGCCGAAAACGTTGTTGAAATACTTTCCGCGTCTGGACGAAATCGCCGCGAAGACCCTCTTCGGCACTGACTGGCCGGGCCCGGGCGTCCCGGATATCAAGAAAAACCTGGACGATTTTATGGCTCTCCCTCTGAGCGAAGACACACGGCAGCAGATCCTTTCCCGCACGGCTGCCGGAATCTGGCCGGAATAAATCCTAAGACTGAAGCTCAGCTTCGCGTCAATTGCTCGATCAGCCTTGCGATGTTGCGGATAGAGCTTGACCAGTTCCGAACGCTTCCCCAGTTCAAAGTCCGCGAAATCGAAGCCGGGCGACACCGTGCATCCGGCAAGAGCGAACGAGCTGGGGCCCCGGACTTGGGATGCGAACCAGCAATTTGCCTTGACCACCGCCTGTGGAAGACTTCGCCGGTCTCCGGATCGCCGCCCAAACAGATCTCGGAATAGCTGCCGTCCGGATCGATGACGTGCACCGTGATTGTGCTGCCGGTATGAAAATGCCATAACTCATCAGACCGCAGACGATGGAAGGCGGAGAAGTTGTCTCCCTCCAGCAGAAAATAGATTGCGGTCGAAACCAGGCGTGCACCGGAGAACTCCGGCGGGAGTGCCTCTTTCTGCGATAGAAAGTTTCGAACGGTAGGTCTCGCAATAGTATCCGCCCTCGGGATGAGGGGTGAGATCGGTCTGTCGATCCAGTATTGAGCGGTCTTGGCCATTCGGCTTTATTTTAAGCGAAGGCAGAAAGCCGCGGGCGAGTCGCCCGCGACCACACGAGACGACATAGACTACACAGACCACATAAGTCCACGGTCTGGGAAACTTGCGGCTTCTTCTTCCCTGGTGTACAAACCTTGCCATGAATCGGCTTTGGATTGGATTATTGTGCGGCGTCGCCTTCGGCCTCGTCGACGTTCTGATGACGGTTTTCGGGAAACATCCTAACACCACCAGGTCGATGCTTTTGCAAGCTTTCTCCAGCCGCTTCGCGATCGGAGTCTTGGCTGCGACGGTTACTCTTCCCGTGCATCCGATCCTGGCGCTAATTGTAGGATTGTTCTATAAGCCTTCCCGACGCCTTCGGATTGCATTCTTATGCAGGGGTTCTGGGGACCGGATTGCTTTTCGGCGCACTGACGGCGTGGGCGACCAGGATGTGGGCAACATAGAATGCCGGTTTCCTACAATCAAGTTGCGGGCCAGAGTGTGGAACGGTTGGCGGCCCTGAGCGATGGCGTGTTTGCGGTTGCGATGACCTTGCTGGTACTCGACCTTCGGGTTCCGGTGATGGAGGCAGTGCATAGCGAGCACGACCTGTGGCACGGCCTAGTCGCGCTTTCGCCCCGGCTGCTCATGTACATGATGAGCTTTATGACACTGGGAATTTTCTGGATCGGGCAGCATACCCAACTCAATCACCTTACCCGCTCTGACCGCAGTCTTTCGTGGATTCACATCCTCTTTTTCTGTTCATGGTTTCGATCACGCCGTTTTCGACCACACTTCTGGCCGAATTTCCGGGGAGTATCGCACCGCGCTGGTCGCGTATTGGGTGAACATCCTGCTGTTGGGGAGCACGCTTTATTTCAGTTGGGTTTGCGCGATGGGAACGGGGTTGGTCAAGGACGACCTGCCGCTGGAAATTCCGGTCGCGATCAAACGGCGCATCGTGGTGGGCCAAGCGCTTTATGCTGCCGGTGCCCTGCTTTGTATCTTTAGTACTTACTGGAGCATTGCGTTCATCGTTCTGGTGCAACTCAACTACGCGATTGCGCCATTCAGCCGGCGTTCTCGTTCGTGATTCGGACGGGCAAAGTTCATTTCGCCTTGACGCTGAAATGGCTGGCAATGCATTGCCATCTTCCTTCAAGGTTCATCCACGTATCGGTGAACCGGCCACGGCGTTCCCACGGCTTGCCTTTGTCGCTTCCCTTTTCGTAATAGGCGCCAGTCACCACCGCCGTGTTTCCGTAGTAGTGAACCACCATGTCGCTGGACTGAAGCACGTCGGGACGATAAGACTTGTCGGCCACCGAGGCGACCATCTGGGCTTTGTTGTACAGGGTGCCCTCGGCCACCGTCATCACGAAATCCTCGGCCAGCAGCAGCCTGACGGCAGGGGCGTCATTATTCAATTCAGCGCGATTCCACAGGTTCTCCATGGCAATGATCTTCGAGGAATCCTGTGCGACCGCCAGAAAGGGTGCAAGAAGCAACAGTGAGGCGACGACAAGCTTTCGTTTCATAGAAGCTCCTGAGTCGCTTTCGAGTCAAAGTATAGCGGAACTCAATCGGCCTTCGATGGGGCGTCTATTTCGAGGCGAGAAAAGACGGGAGGCCAGCACAGTCCGGCCGGCCCGCTACAAGCAAGGTTGGAAAATTGCACTATTTCTTTTTGGCGGCCAGGGTACGAACGAAAGTTATGGCAGCGTGGATTTCGTCGTCGGTAAGATTTCCTTTGAAACCTGGCATGTTGCCTTTTCCATCGGAGACCGATTGGATCAGTTCAGCGTCAGGTTTTTTCTGGACTTCATCAGACCGGAGGTCGGCCACCTTCAAACTCTTGCCCACTGCCGTGCCGGAGCCATCCGCTCCGTGACAAGTGACGCATTTCGACTTGAAGACGGTGGCGCCGTTCGGAGCGTCCTGACCCGCTGCCGGACTGTTACCGGCGATGATGGTGGTAGCGATAAGTGCGACGAGTGCAAGGCTCTTGATGGGCGCGAATCTTCTCCGAAGTCTCATATTCCCTCGAACTGGATGATGTCCGGCCGATCACTCCACCGGCGCTGCGAAACCTCGACATTCTAGTGGTTCGTACCCGCCAAATCAACGGCCACCAAGGTGAGCCGTAGGTAGAGGTCTGTCGGGACCCAGTTCTCAGGATGACTTCCAGCCCGAGGTCCGTTCGAAGAAAGCTGTTCCTCGCAGTTCCTCAATCTTACGCTCGGTCGATAGCGTACAAATCCGTGTGCGCCACCGGGCAGACGCCTTACGTTTCCGTTCTTACCATTACAGGTTAAGTTCATCATCTGCGCGAGCTTCGGCAGAGAGAGATTATGGCAGCCCCTGAAACTCCCAGCTCGTTCCCGGTAAGGCGTTTGCCGCAGTGGCAGGTCGAGTACGAATCGGCCTTGCGGGAAACTGATCATAAACTTCTTTTCAAAAAGGTAGAGATCGCTGAAGCGGCCCTGCTCAACGGTCGAGAATCTCTTGACGACCCCTACGATCCCCAACAACGTACGGAAATTGATATTGCCCTCACCAAACTTCGCCTGCTGAAGAAGGAAGTACTGAATTTCTGAGGTCGAAGTCCATCCCCAAGAGCCGAAAATACTGATCCTTGCGGGTCGGAAGATGCGACTCCTCCGTTGTTTTGGCGGTGTTAAGATATTCAACTCTTCTTAGGTTGGTTCATCGACGGAAATTAATGAGTAAATACGCTGAGCGCACAATTACATTGTTCGCCTGAGACGTAGATTGTTAGCCGGCAGCCGTCTGCGTCACCTTATCCCGTCGCTTCGTATTTCCCCTTGCCGGCCCCGCCATTCGCTTTAAAACTGGACAAACGAAAGCAAACGATATAAAAAGAAAGCGGAATCATAAGCCCTGTTTTGGGACGAAACGTGCTCAACGAAGAACGCCGGCGTGCCATCATCGAAATTCTGGAGCGGGACGGCCGTGTGCTGGTCACGGACATGGCCCGGAAATTCGATACATCCCAGGTCACGATCCGGAAAGATCTCGAAATCCTGCACGCCCACGGACTGGTGCATCGCACCCACGGAGGCGCACTACCGGCCCGCGAAGGGGCGCTGGAAGATCCCACGCTAAGGGAAAAAGAAAAGCTGCATCGCAAGGAGAAACTTCACATTGCTGCGTCCGCCGCGGCCCAGGTGAAGGAAGGCCAGGTTGTGATCCTCGACTCAGGCACTACCACCACGGCCATTGCGCGCATGTTGCGGAACTTTCATAACATTACGATTATCACGAATGCGTTGAATATTGCTGCCGACCTCACGGGAGCACCCGTAGAGGTGATCCTGACCGGAGGAACGCTGCGCAAGAACTCGTTCTCTCTGGTGGGTCCGATTGCCGAGGAGACTCTGCGCGGGCTGAATGCCGACATTCTCTTTCTGGGCGTGGACGGCTTCGACGTGCAATACGGACTAAGTACTCCAAATCTTCTGGAAGCAAAGGCAAACCGGGTCATGGTTGAGGTCGCGAAGCGGACCGTGGCGGTGTGCGATTCGAGCAAATTCGGACGGCGCAGCTTGTCCTTGATTGTGCCACCGACGGCTTTGCAGGAAGTGATCACGGACCACGGCATCCCCAAGTCCGATCTGAAGGCGCTCAAAAAGATGGGGATTGAGGTGACGCTTGTCTGACCATCGCAAGGCTCAGCCGTCTACTCCGTCAAGTTTTAACGGGGTCCATTCCCTGACTGAAATCCTTTCCCAACCAGAGTTTTGGGGGCGTTGTGTGGAAGGCCTGGAACGCGAAGGATCGCTGGCGCAGATCCGAAAGCCCTTTCATTCCGCCAGCGAATGGCTGTTCATCGGATGTGGCTCGAGCTACTACATCGCACTTGCAGCAGCTTCGTCGTGGAGCCGGATCACCGGAATGCGGGCACGCGCGATTGCGGCTTCCGAATTATTACTCTTCCCTGAAATCGTGCTGGCTGGCGCAGACAACGTCGCAGCCGTGGTCATCTCCCGGTCGGGCCAGACATCCGAGGCGGTACGAGCTGCGCAACTACTTGAGCGCGAGAAAAACATCCGCGTCCTGGCCGTAACTGGCACGCCGAATCAACCGCTGGAAAAGACCGCCACGGCAACTCTGCCCCTACTTCCCTGCGACGAGCAAAGCACAGTGATGACGCGGTCGTTCACATCCATGTTGCTGGGGCTGCAATATCTGGCAGCCTGCGAGGCAGACGACACCACCCTTTTGAAATCGTTCGGCAAGATACCCGAGTTGGCGCAACTGGCGCTGGACCGCCTGCATCTGCCGGTTCGCGAATTCGTTGGCGCGCAACTATTTGCTGATTATGTCTGCCTGGGCCAAGGACCGTTCTACGGGCTGGCTTGTGAGACTGCGCTCAAGGTCACCGAGATGTCGGTCTCTTACGGGCAGAGTTTTCACACTCTTGAATTTCGTCACGGACCCAAATCGATTGTCGCGCCCGAGACTCTGATCATTTTTCTGCTGTCGGAGCAGGGCTACGATGCCGAGTGCGAGGTGTTGCAGGAGATCAAAGGTCTGGGCGGAACAACGTTGACAGTTGCGAATCGCGCCGACGAGCGGGCTCGTGCTGCATCGGATCTTTTGATCGAACTGGAGTTCGACGTGCCTGAACTGGCGCGCCTGACCTCATACATTTTTGCCGGCCAACTGACCGGTCTCTACACCGGACTCAAGAAAGGCCTCGATCCGGACAATCCGCGAAATTTGAGCCGGGTTGTGGTGTTGGATGAAGCTGCGGAAGACGAGCAGCCCGAACCCGCAAAATCCTGAGGACTGTTCGTTGTTCCGGTAAATGCTCAGCCTTCCGTTGCTTTCATCGCATTGCCAACAAAGCGCTTTACTGAAGTAATCAAGAAATTGGTTACCAAAGAAATAGCAAAAGTCGCGGAAACTAAAGTGTGCCCGTAGCCCGTTCGGGCTATTCTCATCCCTCCCCTCTAACGGTAGGATGCTCTTGAACAATCTTTCGGGGGAGGGCTTGTTCGACGAACGTCCCACGACTCAAATGAGTCTGGGACGTTTTGTTTTGCGATGGAAGAACACGCTTTGAAGGTTCAGGAAGGTAGCCTTGCCCGCCTGGAAGCCAGGTCTTGCACGAAGTCTCTCGCGACGGAAGGTGGAGCGCTCTAATTTCAACAACGTAACAGAAATCGTGTCTTTCTTGCAGAGCCTGGACTTAAGATTGCCTCGGCCTGGAGACAGCGAACACACTTCAATTGGTACGGCTAGGCTTCCGATACGGCATCCGCATGTTTTGAAACACAGCACGGCTCACTTCGCACTAGAGGCTTCTGGGAAAGACCTTGTGGCCGTGCAAAAATTCCTAGGGCACAAATCCCTGCAGAGCACGGGGATTTATTTGCAGATTTCAGACGCTGAGGCGTCCAGGCGCGTGCGCAAGAATTTTTTTGGTAAGAACTAGAGCGGCTCTCGTCGAATCGCTCTCAAAGCATCATCAGATGTCCGCTTCTCTGACCTGACGAGTGCCTGTAGCAATTTCTTCCGGCTGCGCCGCACTCGCCTCAACGCGTCACTCCTACGCCGTGCGGCTTCCTGCTTCTCTTCTGTTGTAGCTCCCTTCGGGTGAGCTGTGGCTGAAGGCGATTCTGGCGACGGCCTACACGTTCGCCTTTCGTCGCGGAGAGCTTCTGGGCATGAAGGTCGGACAGATCAATCTCACCCAGCGAAGCATCCGCCTCGCCGCCGGGTCTACCAAGAGCAAAGAGCCACGTCTGGTT
Source organism: Terriglobia bacterium (assembly GCA_963741105.1). Lineage (GTDB taxonomy): Bacteria > Acidobacteriota > Terriglobia > Terriglobales > Acidobacteriaceae > JAIQFF01. The sequence continues at coordinate 233,096 of CAVUGT010000027.1, read as the reverse complement.
ATAATGACCAAAGAGGTTTACGAACTGCTTTCTGCCTGTGTCGCGGGTAAAAAAGATGAAGGCGACTATGTCTTTACCCGTGGCAGTGAACCTGTACTAGACTTCCGTGGCGCTTGGGATGCTCTCTGCGTCAAAGCTGGCTGTCCTGATGTACTGTTCCATGATCTTCGACGTAGTGGCGTCAGGAATTTGGTAAGAGCTGGTGTGACAGAGCGAGTGGCTATGACAATCAGTGGACACAAAACCCGCAGCGTTTTCGACCGTTACGACATTTGCAGCGAGTCGGACCTTAGAAATGCGGTCCTACTGCTTGAAAACGCGACTGACACCAAAACTAGCACCAGGAATAAAGTCGTAGCGATACGAAAACAAAAGATAGCGTAGATACCCAATATTTACGCAGTGTTTAACCAATTGCCCGGGTGGCGAAACTGGCAGACGCACGGGACTTAAAATCCCGGGCCCTGAAAGGGGCGTGACGGTTCGATTCCGTCCCCGGGCACCACTCCAGGAAACCTACCCTGCTCTGCTCTCGTGCCATAATTCCTGGCGATGAAGAAAATGGATCGCGTCGGGAGTCAGCGCACTGTTTCGATCGCTATCCTATGCTTCCTGCTTTTGAACGGCCCTATCGTTCGTGTCCCCGGTCTTGAGGAGAAAGAGTCTTCGGACGCGATGTCCTGGCGGGCCGACCATCACATTCATCTGGCCTCGGCCGACCTCTGTCAGATGGTTGGTGATTGCTTGCCTTCGAACCATCCGCCGGCGGTTTTTGCGTCTGATGCGGTCCACGCTCTTGACGAGGCTCATGTTTCGAAGGGCGTGATCCTTTCCTGTGCTTATCTGTATGGGCTGCCGCCGCTTCATCTCGCACCGCGCGAAATTGCGGAGCGCACGCGACGCGAGAACGAATTTACGGCGGCTGAAGTCGCAAAATATCCGAAACGACTGGTGGGATTTCTGTCGGTGAACCCATTGCAGGATTCCGCCATCGACGAGATACGCCACTGGCAGGGCAGTCACGAACTGATTGGACTCAAGTTGCACTTCACTGCGTCCGCCGTGCACATCAGTAGCGCAACCGAACGCCGGCGGGTTGCTCAAGTCGTCAGCGAAGCCGCGGCCGAGCATATTCCGATCGTTATTCATATCGGAGGAGGCAGGTTCGACGCGTCCGACGCCGAGCTCTTTATCCGGGATGTGCTTCCCAGCGCTGGAGAATCCTGGGTCCAGATCGCGCACGCCGGCGGAGGCTTGCCTTTGCACGATGGAAACCACGTTGGCGTGCTGCGGACTTTCGCCGACCACATCGTTCGGGACGATCCAGCTACCCGGCATGCACTTTTTGATTTGTCTTTCGTGCCTGCGCCCGGTGAAAGTCGCGAAGATGCTGCCGCACTCACACCACAGATCAGGCGCATTGGCATCAAACGGTTCCTCTTCGGATCCGACTTCAATGTCCTGACTCTCCCTCAGGAGATCAAGAATCTCGACAGACTGGGCCTGACGAAGGAAGAGTGGCAAACTTTGAGACAAAATTGCGCGCCGTGGGCGTGCTGAGAGACTTTCTAGATCGTTGCCAGAGCCTGATCGATTCTGTGCAGTCCTTCGCGGAACATCTCGCTATCCACTCCCATCCCAATGCGGAAATGGTTGGGCAGACCAAAGAAGCGTCCTGGGACAGCTGAGGTTTCGTACTCGGTGCGCAGGCGGGAGAGGAAATCTTCTACATCTCCTTTGGTCAGGCGCAAGATGGCGGTTGTACCGAAGCTGGTTCGAGGCGTGGAAACTCGTTCCTGACTGTCCAGAAACTGCTGTAGCACTGCACGATCGGTTTCGACGACCTTGCGGGCTCGCTCGCGGATCTGGTCAAGATTCTCCAGGGCCACCACACTCAACAGTTCAGCCGGGTGAGCCGGGATAGACGCAAACAGGTCGTTCAGCCGCCACATAGCGCGCGCCAGATCGGGCTCTGCCAAAATCCATCCGCAACGCAGGCCGCTTAAGCCATACACCTTGGTCAGACTACTGGTGACCACGAACTCAGGGCCTAAGTGGAAAGACGGCTTCGGCGTGCCGGTGTACACGGCGTCAAGATAGACTTCGTCGACCAGCACGCGCGCGCCTACGCTACGCGCCAGGCCGCCAATTTCACGCAGTACGGAATCGGGAGCCAGCACACTGCTGGGATTGTGCAGGTTGGTGATGACGATCAGCTTGGTCTTCCGCGTAATCACACGCCGGACTTCATGAGGATCGAGCGCGTATCCGCTCCCCTCGGTGCAGGCAAAATGTTTTACCGTCGCGCCCAGATACAACAGTGTGGATGTGAGCAACTCGTAAGTGGGCTGCTCGATGAGGACCTCATCGCCGGGATCGATCAGCGCCGCCATCGCCAGATGATTCGCCATCGAAGTTCCGGCGGCGGCCACCACGCAATCGGGATCGACGCCGCATTTCTTCGCGATGGCATGCTGCAGGGGCGCATATCCATAAGTGCTGTCGCCGTTGATCTCCAACTGGTCGATGGTTACGGGAAGTTCGCGCAAGGGGAACGATGCCACACCGCTGGTCGCGAGATTGAATTTCGCGCGTCCCTGGGTTTTCGCCCACAGCATGTAATCGGAATGTCGATGTCTCATAGGTTCGGCGGCGGCGCGCTTTTCTGCTTCGCGCTACTCCAGTACAAATATACCGGGATGCCAGCCAGCAGAATAATCAGACCGATGACTGAGTTTGCCGGAAAAGTTGAGACCGTCGTGGTCACGATGGCGGCACATGCAACAACAAAAAGGCCCGTCGTGTAGGGATGACCTGGCGTCAGATAGAGTTGCTGCGATGAATCAGTCCTCCTACGGAACACAAACAGCGATGCCGCCGTCAGCCCAAAAGAGATGAAATCCACGGAGATCACGTAGTTCAATATTTGCTCGTACCGTCCGGAGAGCGCGATCACCGTCGCGGTCACGCCTTGCAGCACGATGGCAACTACCGGAACTCCAGTACGGGGAGAGAGCCAGCCGACGCTCTTGAAGAAGAGGCCGTCCCGCGCCATGGCGTAGTAGACCCGCGGCGCTGTGAGAATTCCCTGACTCAGAAAACCCAGAGTCGAGATGGCGATTCCGAAGGCAATCCACTCCGCTCCGCGCTCGCCTAGAGCAACACGCATGACAGCCGATGCAGGAATGCGGGTTGCGGCCAGGCCCTCCGGGCTGAGTACGCGGAGGCAAACAAAATTGACTGAAAGATAGAGGAGCACGACGCCGATCACACCGATGACCAGTCCGCGGGAAAGATCGCGGCGGGGATCGCGCATTTCGCCGGCGACGAAACTTGCGGTCTGCCATCCCCCGTAGGCGAAGGCAACTGGAATCATGGCGGCGCCAATCGCTCTTCCCAAGTTCAATGAAACGGGCTGATCGAGTAACGGCAAGGGATGCACCACCCCTCCGCCCCAAACGATTCCGACCACGACCAAGGCGGCAATGGCGGCCGCCTTAAGCAACATGAGGACGCTCTGCACGTTGCTTCCGGCACGCACGCCGATGCAATTGATCGCGGTCAAACCCAGAAGAGTGACGGCTGCGATCGGCCCGTCCCCGGCCGACAGCCCGGTGATCTCGCGATAATACCGGCCGAACGTGACCGCTACTGCCGCCATTCCGCCGGTCTGGGTGACCAGGAGAAGGACCCATCCATAGATGAACGCTACAGATGGGTGATACGCCTCACGTAAATAAAGATATTGCCCGCCCGCGCCCGGCAACCGCGACGCCAGCTCAGCCCAGATGAAAGCGCCGAGCAGGGCAAGAACTCCGCCGAGAAGCCATACGCCGAGAATCAGGAATGGAGTATGTACGCGAAGAGCAACAACGTAGGGATTGATGAAAATGCCGGAGCCGACAATGCCGCCCATGACGATCATGGTGGCGTCGAATACGCCCAGCAACTGCCGAGGTTTGACTATGTCTTTGTCCAGGCTCAGAGACGTTAGCATAACCGCGAGAGAAAAGCGGCCACGGATTTCACGGATTAAACCTTGATTCTCTTAGTTTTATGGATGGCCTTATCCGTGTGATCCGCGTCAATCCGTGGCGTGTTAGGCTTTTGAGGCTGGTCCATCGATCATTGGAGAATCATGAACGATAGTCGCCCTTCTCAGGTCGATCTGCAGGCAGCCGCGAGGCAGATCATGCTGGAACATGGATTCGAACCGGACTTCCCGCCGGCCGTCCCGCAGCAACTGGCGGACCTGAAAGCGAATCCGCCCAAAGTGGCTCCGGGCGGGGATGTACGCGACTTGCGCCAGCTGCTCTGGTCATCCATCGACAACGATACTTCGCGCGATCTTGACCAGATCGAAGCCGCCGAGCGATTGACCACCGGCGAGATTAAAGTGCTGGTGGGAATCGCCGACGTGGATGCGTTCGTCCCGCAGCAGTCTCCGATCGATGGACATGCGGCGAAGGAAACGACAACTGTGTACACCGGAATCGGTAATTTCCCCATGTTGCCCGAGGCTCTGAGCACCGGCGCCTCGTCCCTGCTCGAAAACGGCGACAAGCTGGGCGTGGTGATCGAGTTCGTGGTTACGCCCGATGGCGGTGTCAGTTCGAGCGACGTGTATCGCGCAATCGTTCGCAACCAGGCGCAACTGGCTTACGACGCGGTCGGCGCGTGGCTCGAAGATAGGGGCCCTGCTCCCACCAAGGTTGCAGGCTCGACAGACCTGCAGGCACAACTCAAGCTGCAGAATGAGGCGGCACAGGCGTTGAAGAGTCAACGCTACCGCAACGGCGCACTGAACATCGATACCACTGAAGTGCGCCCCGTGATTCTGAATCAGCAGGTGGTGGACGTGGAGAACCAGCAGAAGAACCGTGCCACTGAACTGATTGAAGACTTCATGATCGCGGCCAACGGAGTTGTGGCCCGCATGCTGGAGAAGGTGTCGTCTTTGCGGCGTATCGTAAAGACGCCCGCGCGCTGGGAACGCATCGTCCAGCTCGCAGCTACGCACAACGAAAAGCTGCCGACCCAGCCTGACTCCAAAGCTTTGAACGATTTTTTACTCCGGCGCAAGGCGGCTGATCCAGATCATTTCGCCGATCTGTCGCTGGGTGTCATCAAACTGATCGGACCGGGCGAGTACGTATTGGAACGTCCCGGGGACCCCGAGCAGGGCCATTTTGGTCTAGCGGTGCAGGACTACACGCACTCCACGGCTCCCAACCGCCGCTTCGCTGACATCGTCACGCAACGACTGATCAAGGCTTTGCTCTCTGGTCAATCGGCTCCCTACTCCGATGATGAATTGGCAGGCATCGCCAATAACTGCACGGTTAAAGAAGATGCGGCCCGTAAGGTGGAGCGGGAGATGTCGAAGAGGATCTCGGCACTCGCGATGAGTCACCGGATCGGAGACATGTTTGACGCGATCATTACGGGAGTGACGCCACGTGGAACTTTTCTCCGAGTGCTGCAACCGCACATCGAAGGATTATTGCTTCAGCCTCAAGGATTGGATGTGGGGGACAGGTTGCGGGTAAAGCTTGTTCGCACTGATGTGCAGCACGGATATATCGATTTCGCCCGCGCTTGATAGCGACAAGCAGGCTTACTTGGTCGGCCCATCGCTCAGCTTGGTCAGTAGCCCTCTGCCACGCAGCCAGTTTGCCAATACGACCGGCCACTCGCTCAAAGCAGGGTCACCCAGATCGAGACCCACTCCATGCGGTCCCTTCTCGAACACATGCATTTCAGCCGGTACATCTGCCTTGTGCAGGGCCAGATAAAAGCTCACGCTGTTTTCCGGCGGCACAACCGTGTCTTCGCTGGTGGTGAACAGGAAAGTAGGCGGAGTTTGGGGAGTTACATGAAGTTCGTTGGAGAGTTCCTGAAGCAACTTTGGATCCGGATTGTCGCCCAGGAGATTTTTGGCTGATCCGGTGTGAGTGTAGGGAGCGACGAAAGAAATAACGGGATACCCGAGAATCGCAAAATCGGGCCGGCTGCTGGCGCGATCGATCGGGTCTGCTGCTGACGGATTTCCGCTGTCGAAGTGAGTCTCAGCCGTCGAAGCCAGATGCCCTCCCGCCGAGAAGCCCATGATTCCGATGCGATCGGTAGAGACCCCAAACTCCGCGGCGCGACTTCGCACCAAGCGAATCGCTCGCTGTGCGTCACCCAGTTCAATGGGATGGTGATATCGCGGTCCCAGGCGGTATCTCAGGACGAAGGCGGTGACGCCCATGGTGTTGAACCAGTTCGCCACCTGCCGGCCTTCGTGGTTGTCGGCGAGACCTCCGTAACCGCCGCCAGGCGCGACAATCACTGACGTACCCAAGACGTTCGGTCGCCAGGTGCGGTACACAGTGAGTGTAGGCCGGTCGTCCTCGCCTTGCCCCAGCGCTCCGGGTGCGCCGTTTTCCCAGAGCAGAATGGTTTGGGTCTCGGTGGTGGGGTCGCGGTGCGTCTGCCCAAAAGCGAAGGCTGCGCAAAAAATAGAAAGAAGAACGATGGAAGTGATTCGTCTTGTCATCCGATGCCTAGTGCGATAGTCCCACATAATTCCCGTAGCCGACAATCACGGTCGAGCCCACCAGCAGGAGAAGGGCCAGAGCCAGCATCCTTCCGGCCTTCGCACCCGCTCCCTTCCATTCTTTCAATCCGATTCCCCACAAGGTGCTGAAGATGATGATGCTGGCCATGTGCAGCGTCCAACTGGAGAATTTGTACTTACCCATCTGGGTCTCGCCCATCGAATAAAAGAAGAACTGGAAATACCAGGTTGTTCCGGCCAGCGCGCAGAAAAGATAGTTGGCCAGCATGGGAACTGGTTTTTGATTCGTCGTTCTCGAAGCGGGAGCATCTGCAAGGGCTACAGATGATTGCCCTCGCAGCTTTGCGGCAGATGGCATGTGCTCAACCACTTCCCGGCTGGGAGCGTCGACCGCGGTTTCGATGATGGTTTCATCGTGCTGAAAAGGCTCACGCGAAACTGAAGTGAAGTATTGGTAGCCAGTCTTGTTTCGAACATTCAGAATGACGCACCAGATAAAGTTGGTGGTAAAGCCGCCCAGCAACACGACCACGAGCACTGGCAATCCCTGCCACAGATCCGGCGTTCCATGCTTGATGGTCAGCGCCTTTATGGGATCTCCAGCCGCCAGTCCATAGGCAAAACACGCGCTCATCACGCCGGAGAGAACCGCTACGCCAACGCCTTTCTTCAAATCAAATTCCTTGATGGTTTCCTTCTGCTGTTCGGGCGACATGGCTTTCTCTTTATAAATACCCGCCATGCCTGCTGCCGCGATCCCTAACAGGCAAACGAAAATACCCAGCAGAATAATTCTGCCTGACGATGTGCCGACCACCTGGCTCATGAATTCACCGCGAAAGATGGGCGGGATCAGGGTTCCGAAGGCAGCGCAGAGCCCCAACACGACGGCCATCCCGAGCGACAGACCGAGATAACGCATGGTCAATCCAAAAGTCAGGCCGCCGATACCCCACAGGAGACCGAAGAAGAATGTCCAGAAAAATACCGTGCCCGAAGTCTCACGCAGGACGGGCACCAGATCCTTGGTCATGAGCGCAGCAAAAAACCAGGGAGCGATGATCCAGCTGAAGAACCCGCCGGCCAGCCAGAACGTTTCCCAGGCCCAGCGCTTCACGCCACGGTACGGCACGTAGAAGCTGCCGGAGGCCAGACCGCCAATCCAGTGATACAACACGCCTAATAAAGGGTTCGGATTCATGTCATCCTCGGAATCTGGTCTTCCACTTTTCCAAAACTTCGATCAGCACACTTGAATGCATTCGATACCAGTCAACGCGCCGAGCTTCTTCAACTTGCTGGCAACGTGTCCTACGCCCACTGCGCAGTGATGCGCTGGGCCGTGCACGTTCCATTCATTCATGAAATTTCTTGCGCCGATGGGGAAACGATAGCGGCTGTTTGTGTTTCCGATCTCGAGAATCGGTCCGGGGACGGATTCGCCTTGGGCCGTCAGCAGCTTCAACTTTCCATCCACAGTCTGAATGACCGACAGTAGCGTTACAGGACCATGCTTGACTGACATTTCGACCGACAGTCCGCGTCCCACTTTACCGTGATAGACCTTGAGCGGACGAACCTTGGTTTTGCCCTCGGCAATAGCGATGTGTCCGGGGCCGTCGTGTCCCATGAGCAGGATGCCGTCATTAAAATCCGCAGCGTAATATTCCGTGAAAGACCCGCCTGCGCCGAAGGAATCCATGATCTTCATGGCTTGCGCGTTCTTGATTTCATACTCGCCCGCTACGGGAATACCGCGGGCTGTAAGTAGGCTCGTCCCGAGGATAATCGAGCTGATGGCGTCTTCATTTTCTGCGTTTCCGGTCCCCTGGTAGTAGTAAGCGAGGGAGCCCAGTTTGTGGAGCTCGACCAGCTGATCGAGTGCCACAGATGTGCGGGCGGCGCGCTGCAGTTCCTCCTGCGAACAATCAGGCTGGACGTCGAAGGCCTCGCGGAAGTCGTCTAGTCGTTTCTTTATCTCTGGATCGGACACTTGCCGACGTAACGCTGCCAGCTCATCGACCTCAATGACTTCGATGTGTCCGCCGAAGTTGGCGCACTGCTGGGTAAGGTCGGAATAGATGTCGAGCATGCCTCCGTAATAATGTCCCATCACACCGAGGCGATTGTGTTCCATGGTGTGAGTGACGCGGGCGGCACCAACCCATTCCGCGATTTCATTGGCGACAACAGGATCGTTTTCCAGCGTGCCGCTGACCTGAAAGAAAGGGATCTTGCAGCGATTGAAAACGTTGGCGATCTCCGGCACTGGACAAGCCTGACAATAGGCCAGCCATTCTCCCGTCATTTTTGTGCGGTCACCCAGGCCATTGAACCAGTCATAGTCGATGGCCGCAGCAGGAGAGAGATTCAGGATGATGACCGGGACTTTGGCCCGCCTGACCACCGGGAGAACGGTGGATGAGAGTGCGTAGGTCGTAACGTGGAGAAAGATGAGGTCAACGTCGGCGGCGCGGAAGTCGTGACCAGCCGCCAGGGCCTTCTCCGGCGTGTCGATCAATCCCAGATTGACTACCTGCGCGCCGGCCTGTTCGAGCTGCTCAACGACCTGCTGGCTGTATCCTTTTAGACGATCTTCCAGGCCGGGGAACTGTGGCCAATATGCGTCCAGACCGATTCCGAAGAGCCCAATCTTCGGCTCGGTGTATGCTCGGGGCTTATCCATTGATAAAACGGTTCCGGCACAAATCCTACTCGCTTCAAACCGCTGAACTGTAGTATTCTGCGTCGGTTGTTGTCAATAGTAAGTTTATTTTCCTATTGAATTTGATCGAGTATCCCCGCACAATGCTGCGTACTTCTCAGACGGAGGATTTACGTGAATCGATATCGGCCATCCCTGTTGCTGGCTACGATTTTGTGTGCGCTTGCAGTGTCCACTTCCCTGGCCCAGGAACCCGCGGCCTCTGACCAATCCGCGAAAGTTGCGGCCCACTGGGACAAAGTAACCAGCGTTTCTAAGACCACTGCCACGCTTCAGGTAGTAGTGAATCCTCCACTGCGTCGCGGGTCTCCGATTCACGACAATGCCTTTCAGAGCCTGAAAGATATTCAGGGTGATTACGTTCGCTACGTTCCCTGGCTACCTTATCCGAAGCTGGCGGTGGCGGAACTCGAGCCCCCGGCGAACGGCAAGACTTCGTGGGATTTTTCGTTGATCGATCCCATGACCATCGATTTTCTCGAAGCCACCAAGGGCCATTCCGTCATTCTTAATTTCAGCACAATTCCGGCCTGGATGTTCAAGACGGACAAGCCCGTTCCTTATCCTGCCGATCCCGACCAGCCGGTGTGGGACTACACGCAGGGCACCGAACCTCGCGATCCCAGCATGAAGGAAATTGGCGATTACTACGGCCGACTCTTCTCCTGGTACACGCAGGGTGGATTTACCGATGAACTCGGCAAGCGGCATGAGTCCGGATATCACTACTCGATTCCCTACTGGGAAGTGCTGAACGAAATCGAGTTCGAGCACAAGATGACCCCGCAGACCTACACAAAGATTTATGACGCGGTGGTTGAATCGATCCGCAAAGTCGCTCCGCAAACCAAGTTCGTGGGCCTGGCGTTGGCCCAGCCGTCCACGCACCCCGAACAATTCGAATACTTTCTCAATCCCAAGAATCACAAACGCGGCATTCCGCTGGACTACATTTCCTATCATTTTTATGCAGTACCGACGGGCGATCAGGATCCGGCGATGCAGCCCTACACTTTCTTCGCCTATGCCGACGGTTTCCTGAACACAGTCCGTTACGTAGAAACTATCCGGAAGAGGCTTTCGCCGGAGACGAAGTCCACGATTGACGAGATCGGGGCCATCTCCGCCGACGACGTTATGCAAGACCAACCCGGGCATGTGACTCAGCCCATTCCCAACTCGTACTGGAATTTGACCTGCGCGATGTATGCCTACATTTTTGCCGAGCTCACTCGCATGGGCGTTGATGTGGCGGGCGAGTCGCAACTGGTGGGATATCCGACGCAGTTTCCGTCGGTTTCGATGGTCGACTGGAACACCGGTAAGCCCAACTCGCGAACCCAGTTGCTGAAGCTCCTCCGTGAGAACTTTGGGCCGGGTGACAAGATTGTGGAAACGGAACCTTTCAACCGGTCCGTGGATTCGTACCTTTATTACTTGGCGGTGGTGAAGCCGGACGGCAAGCGGCGTATTCTGCTGATCAACAAGCGTGATCGTACATTCGAAATTACTGTCCCGGGCGCCACTGGCGCCCAGGAAGACTACATCGACCAGACTACGAACTTCGATCCAGCAGCGTCGGTGAAGTTAACCAGTGAGAAGATCACGCTGAACGGGCTGGACGTGGCAGTGGTGACGCTTCCCTGACCAAACCGTAGCGCCGGCGTCTCGCCCAAACGACAGCCGCCTGGGCTGCGGCGCTACAAAGGCTGTACTTAAGCTAAACTTTAGGAGACTCGGGTATGCCACGCGTAGCTTTTCGCTTACGTATCAAGGCTGATGCTATCGAAGGCTATGAAAAAGACCATGCTCACGTGTGGCCTGAGTTGCTGGCCAAGCTCAAAGAGGTCGGCATTTCTGATTATTCGATCTTTCGCCGAGAGCAGGACCTGATCCTGGTCATGCGGGTCCGAGACTTCGACGCGGCCTGGGATGCCCTCGCTACCGACCCGGTGAACCTGCGCTGGCAGGCAGAAATGGCCAGGTACTTCGAGCCTGTTCCCGGCATTCAACCGGGAGAGCGGTTCGCTATGATGAAGGAAGTCTTCTACATGGAGTAACGGGTGTATGGAGTAGGGGCAGCCCTTCATGGCGACTTCTCGACGGCTATTTCTGACCGGACTGTTAGGGACCACCGCGACGGCCTGTTTTGGTCAAGGCGTCGTGCCTCACAAGGCCTCCGCGCTTCCCCGGAGCAAACCGTCAGGCCTTCCCTTCAATTCCACATTCACCGATGTTGCTGCCAAGGCGAGCCTGCGGGCAATCACTGTTTACGGAGAGAGTGATCGCAAGGAATACATCGTCGAAACCCTCGGTTGTGGCTGCGCCTTCCTCGACTTCGACAACGACGGCTGGCTCGACATCTTTCTGCTCTCCGGAACGCGCTTTGCGGATGCTCCCGCTGGCGCCAGCAACCGGCTGTTCAAGAATAACCGCGATGGAACTTTTACCGACGTAACCGAACGCGCGGGATTGCTCAGGACCGGCTGGGCCTGCGGCGTGTGCGTGGGCGACTATAACAATGATGGATTTGAAGACCTATTCATCACCTACTGGGGACAGAACGTCCTCTACCGCAACAACGGGGACGGAACTTTCACAGATGTAACGCGTGCGGCCGGTCTGGCCGACTCTGCCTCTCGCTGGGGCACGGGATGCACCTTCCTCGACTATAACCGCGACGGACATCTCGATCTGTTTGTCTCCAACTATCTTGAGTTCGATTTGAAAACGGCCCCCAAGCCCGGTCAGAACGCAAACTGCCGGTGGTTGGGGACCCCTGTAACCTGCGGCCCGCGCGGGTTTCCTTACGGACACCACAGCCTGTACCGCAATAAAGGAGACGGGACATTTTCCGACGTGAGCGTGGCGTCCGGAATTGCCTCCTCCCGCAACAGCTACGGCCTCACTGCCATCGCCGGAGACTTCGACGATGACGGCTGGCCCGATATCTACGTCGCTTGCGACTCCACGCCGAGCCTACTGTTCATGAACAACCATGACGGAACGTTTCGCGAAGAAGGCGCCATTCGCGGCGTGGCCTATGGAGAAGATGGGCAGGAACAAGCTGGGATGGGAGCGGCAGTCGGTGACTATGACCTCGACGGCCGACTCGACATCTTCAAAACCAATTTCGAGGGCGACACTCCTGACCTCTACCGCAATATGGGCAAAGCGAATTTTGAGGAAGCCAGCAAGCGGACCGGCCTGGCGGTGGAGAACCGTTTCGTATGCTGGGGCGCCGGGATGGCGGATTTCGACAATAATGGCCTGCCTGATTTGTTCATGGTGGCAGGTCACACCTTCCCGGAAGTGGAGAAACAGCATCCTGAGTTCCCTGCGAAGGATCCGAGGATGTTGTTTCGCAATCTGGACAAGGGGAAGTTCGAGGAGCTCGCGAACGATGCCGGAGCCGCAATCCTGGAATCGCACAACAGCCGCGGCTGCGCATTCGGCGATTTCGATAACGACGGCGATCTCGACATTCTGATCGTCAATCTGAACGAGCCTCCGTCGCTGCTTCGCAATGACGTAACCGGCAACAATTCGTGGCTGAAGGTGAAACTGATTGGCACGAAATCCAACCGCAGCGGGATTGGGGCGCGAGTGGTTGTGACGACACAGGATTCAACGCAAACGCAGGAAGTGCAGAGTCAGTCGAGTTTTTTGTCCTGCAATGACCCTCGCCTGCATTTTGGGTTGGGAAGTGCGAAGAACGCCGAGGTGAAGATCCGCTGGCCGAATGGGGATTGGCAGACCCTGCCTGCGGTGGCCGCGAACCAGTTGGTCACTGTAAAAGAAGGCTCGGGCATTGTGCCTCCACGGTCCGCGTAGACCCGGACGCTCTCGTCCGGGTGGGCGAGCAACGCTCGCCTCGGTTTAGATTTCGGGTAAACCGTTGCCGGGCTTTGCCCGGCTGGGCAGGTGGGACACCTGCCCGTACGTGGTTCGCGGCGCGGCTGCTATTTCTACTTCGGTGCGTTCGGGTCTAGCTGCTGGCGCGTTACTTCGTCGGGCGAGAAAATCTGCTTTCCGGCTTCCTGTTGACTCGATTTCTGGTCCCGCAAGCGCTGGAATTCCGCGAACGCTTTCTTTTGCTCGGCTTCGTGGCCCCGCATTCCTTCTACTTGCGACAGCCGGTACCAGGCAACTTCATCTCTCGCGTTTAGTTCCGTGGCCTTCTGCAGATGAGGCAGGGCCAGATCGGGTTTCTGCAGCGACATGAGGACTGCAGCAAGGCCCACGTGGGCCTCCTCGAAATCGGGGTGATGTTGGAGCGCGAGCTCGAAGAATTTCTCCGCTTGATCGAACTCTCCCACGTCGCGATGGATCTCGCCCAGTTCGTACGCGGCGTTGCCATTGCCAGGATTGAGTTGCAACTCCTGCTCAAACTCCTTCAATGCCTCTGCTGCGGCCTGCAGCGAGGTGGTTTGCCGGGATTGTTCCAGCAGGGTGCGGCCGAGCCGGTAGTGAACCCCAGGACGGCCGGGATCTGCCGCAAGCACTTGGCGATATTCGCTGATCGCGGAATCATAGGAACCATGGCTCTCATAGGCCTCGGCAGCGGCCTGATGCCGCCAAACCGAATCGGGCGCCACTTGCGCCAACTTTTGCATGGTCAGAAATGCAAGATTTCCGAAGATCCTTCCGTTGTGGTAGAGGACCTCCGGATCATTCGGGTAAAGACGGCTTAGGTCCAGTCCCACCTTGACCGCGTCGCTGTCGCGATTGAGTCCGGTGTAGGCGCGTTCCAGGTGCAAGCCACACAGGCGCTTCATTTCCGGATCGACAGAGCCACGGAACCCCTTTTCAAGACCGGGTAGTGCCTCCCGGTAACGATTGACTTCAGAAAGGGACATGGCGAGGAGGATTTCTGTTTTGGCCAAACTCGGTTTCAGCTTAAGGGCGCGCTGGAATTCCGGGATCGCCTCGGCAGATTTTCCTTGCTCGAAATAGATCAGTCCCAGGTTCGCATGGACTTCCGCGGTTTGGGGCTCCAAATCCCTTAGTTTCTCGTAAGCGCGTTCGGCTGCGGAGTAGTCACCTCTCGCCAGGGCTTTCTGTCCGGCCTCGGAGTATTGCTGGACGTCTGCCTCCTGACAGATGGCAACGGGCGCGTAGAAACTTACAACCACCAGGCACACCGTTATGAGCCGTCTATGTGGGGGCTTCACTCTCAGAATGTACTCCAAAAGCGCCGCCAGGCCGGTACTTCAGCCTGGCGGTGTGGTTTTCAGTTTGCAATGCAGCCATTCCTAGAAGACGATCTTGCCTCCCAACTGAACGATTCTTCCGGGACGGGCCTGTGTGACTTGGCCGAAGTTTGCGTTGCCGAGAGTGTTGCTCACCGAGCTTTGGCCAGGACCACCGGCAGCTGCTGCCGTCGGATCGACGCCGTATTGCGTATGGTTGAAGCTGTTGAACGTCTCCAGACGGAACTGGAAACCTACTCTTTCCGTAAATTGGAACATCTTGCCTAAGCCGATGTCCCAGTTATTGATTCCCGGCTGCGTCAGCGAGTTACGTCCGACGTTGCCGTAAACCCCGAAAGCAGGCTGGGAAAAAGCCCCGGTATTAAACCACTCGTTGATGCTCTTGTGGCTTATGTGCGGATCTCCCGTTTGGTTTGCCCGCATTCCGAAGCTCAGGTAGGCGCCCGGATCAGGGGCGTTAATTGAAAATGGGAAACCCGTCTGGAAGGTTGCGATCACGCTCAATTGCCACCCTCCAATTGCCAAGTCTCCAGCTCTGTTCATACCACCAAGGAACCGCTTTCCCCGGCCTACAGGCAAGCTGTAAACGGCGCTGTTAACGAACCGATGCTTCACGCTGAAGTCCGACGGCCCGTAGTCGAGCGAAGGATTGCGGTCGTTCATATGGCCTGCGAATCCAGCTCCGGCGGCCCCGACGCCGGCCGGCGCAGATTTGTCATCCAGGGCTTTTGCATAGGTGTAAGCACTCAAGAGAGCCAGTTCGGAGCCACGATGCTCAACCTTGATGTTGCCCGCGTTGTAGTTGGAATAGCCAGTCCAGGAACTGTTGAGAGGTCCGGGGATGGAGAAGTTCGGGAGCGGTTGCCGGGCAAAGAAGGGGCACTGGTTTGCCAGATAGGTTGCATTCGTTGCCGGAAGCCCAGCGAATGCCGCCTGGCAGGTAGCGAGTTGAGCGCCCTCGAGTTGCGAGGGCGTATTGAGACTAACGCGATCCAGCAGATGCAGGCCTCGATTGCCCACATAGCTGGCTTCGACTGTCGTGTTCTTGAACAGCTCGTGCTGGACGGACAGCGTGTACTGCTGGACGTAAGGGTTGCGTGGATGGTCGGACATAATGACGGCCACGAATTGGCTGTTGGGAGAGGTGATCGGCACGATCGCCGTCTGTGCCGGAAACAGCTGATCCGTTAGTTTAGGCGCAACCGCCGCCGGCTGCGAGTTCGGACTGAGCTGGGTACGAGTCACAAACGGGTAGAGGTCGCCGGAATCGTCGATCTCGCGGCTGAGGGAGGAATCCCAAAAAATGCCGTATCCTCCGCGAACCACGGTGCTGCTACCCCCGAACGGCCGATAGGCGAAGCCAATGCGAGGAGCAAAAGGGGTTTTGGATCCGTCAGCTGGATTTTTCCGGCCGCAGTAGTTGTAGAAGCCGTTGCCCGCAGGCGCCACCCCGTCCGTCGCCAGAGCAGGATCTGCGAAGCACAGCCCGCCGCCCGTAAACCGCGATCCTCCAGGCAGGTTCTGGTCGTCGATCCAGAAGAACTTGTTGCTCTGTTCATAAGGCACGGAGCGATAGTCCCAACGCAGACCCAGATTCAACGTAAGTCGGTTGGTGACCTTCCAGTCATCCTGCACGTACGGCGCAACGTACACGAATACGTATTTGTTCAGATTGCCGGCAATCTTGGGATCGCTGAATGGGCCCGGTTGAAACGTGTTGGCGCCGTTGTAGTATCCCAGAAGAAAATCGGCAACTTCATTGCCAGTCCCGCACAACCCCGACGGAGTCGTACAGCCAGTGCTATTGTTCAATATGTTGTTATTGGTATAGCCGTAGCCGCCCAGAAAATTCCCGGAAAGATTTCGCGCTTCCACAAACCGGCGGTAGTCAAAACCGACCCCGATGGTATGCTTGCCGCGGATCATGGTAAACGAATCGGCAAATTCCCAAGTCGGGATATCACTGGTCGAGGGGTTATTGCCGGGACTTCCGAAAGTGCCGAGAAGAGCGCCTTGAAAACCAATCGTCGGGAAGCCTGCCGCATAACTGGACGGCAAGGTAGTGAATACCCCAGACACACCCAGAGCGGAGATTTGGCTGGTCGAGGCCGGCGGCGCGCCCTGAATGGCCTTGGCATGCAGGTATCCCACACGGAAATTGTTTATGTTGCGAGTGCCCAATTGGAGTGTGTGCGAGATCGACCAACTGGTGGAGTCCTCGGTGAACTGGTTAAAGCTGAAGGTGGGAGAGAGGTTCTGCGGGTTCTCGTTTTCGTACTTTGCTTTTGTGTAGCGGAAAAAGACTCTTCCCGCGCGGCCAAACTCCTGGTCTACCCTGTAAGTCTGTTGATTGGTGGTATTGGGAAGAGAAGTTTGTAACTGGTAGTTGTTGATCCCTCCGCCGCAGGCATTCGGATTCGCCACGCAGACAGGAGTTGGCGACGGAAATACGCCCCCACCGACGGCTACAGTAGCGAGACGCGAGAAACTGCTTGTCGGAATGATACCGCCTGGGAAACCCGCGCCGGTCCCGGGGTCTCCGGGCAGACACGGTTGAGCGGTGGTCGGGTTAGTGAGCGCCACCTGGCAGGGCGACCCAGGGGTCAAGTCAAACGCCGGCAGTCCAGTGGCAGAGAAATCTCCGCCCAGTTCAGCTGAGGTTGGGACAATTCCCTGAATGATGGCACCGTTGCCAATTCTCCAGCCTTCATAATTTGCCAGCCAGAAGGTTTTGTTGCGGCCATCGTAAACCTTCGGAATGTATACCGGGCCCCCGAGGACGAAGCCGAATTGGTTTTGACGCAGCACCGGCTTTTTGACGGCGCTTTGGAACGGAGTCGGCGTTTGCGCGTCAAGGGCGTCGTTTCTGAAGAACTCGAAGCCAGTGCCGTGCAGCTGGTTAGTGCCGCTCTTACTTACGATGTTTACCTGGTTGGCGCTATAGCCGTACTCCGCGGAATAGTTTTCACTCAGGACTTTGAACTCCTGAATCGCGTCCTGGGACAAAATAACCGCCGGCGTGTTCAACGCCGTGTCGGTATTGATCAATCCGTCCAACGTATAGTTGTTCGATTCCGGCCGCCCGCCATTGAGGCTGATGGCATTACCTTGGCCTTGCCGCATCTGGCCTTGCTCGCCTACGGCCTGGACCGCACCAGCGGTGATAAACAGGAGGTTCAAAAAGTTCCGGCCATTGAGCGGCAGCTGATCGACTTGCTTCTGCGTGACGATCTGGGAAATCGCCGAACTATCGGTATCAAGTGAGACAGCGCCGGCGTTCACTTCCACCGTTTCCGTCACCGTTCCAGTCTTCATGGTGACGTTAACCCGCGTCTGTTGCCCCACTACCAGTCCGACATTGTCCGTCACCGACTTCTGAAATCCCGGCACTTCCACCGTTACCCTATAGGTTCCAGGCTGGAGATAAGGCAGCGTAAAATCACCGGTTGAGCTGCTCTGGGTATGGGCTGTCACATTAGTCGCAACATTGGTTACGTCGATCCCCGCATTTGCAAGAACCGCGCCAGAATTGTCTGTGACGGTTCCGAGGATGGTGCCGTTGGCGCCGCCCTGGCCGTACAGCAGGCCCGCCGACACGATGACAAACAGACATACCACCAGACTGTGGACTTTCATGGTCACATTCCTCCTGTGCCTCTGGACACTTGAGCGGTCGACATTGACCGACAGGGAAAGACTGTTGCGCACTTTTCCCCGTCACGAACTGGGCGCACTTTAGCGACGGTGAATAATCGTTGTCAAGAAAATAGTGAACTTATTTCCCTATTGGAATTCAAATACTTACAAACGGAAATACAGCAGAGCTGTTGAGCAGTGTTAGTGGAATCAGCAAGAGTGTGACTTCTCTTACCCGGAAAGCCGCACCCTAGGCGAAAACACGGCGGCCCACGTTATAGTCATTAGGATTCGTTGCAGTCATTGAGGCGCAAGCGCATTGACACGTTCAGCTCCCAAGCGGCTCTACCTGATTCCAGTCCTCTCGAAAGCACTCGACATTCTTGAGTTGCTGCAGAATGAACAGGGCCCGCTGGCCCTGGAAGCCATCTACCAGCGGACCAATATTTCCAAGACAACCGTTTATCGCATTCTTAAAACCTTCGTGCATCGCGGCTACCTTGCGCAGTCGCAGGACGGTCTCTATCGCCTGGTGGCGCGACCCAAGAAGGCACGATTCGGTTTTGGAAGCCAGTCAGCTGAGATGCCATTCTCCGAAGCCGTCACGGACAGTCTGAAGGCTGCTTCTTCCGCCGCCGGCGTCGACCTGATTGTGCTCGACAATCGTTACGACGGCGCCACTGCCCTGCACAATGCGGACGAGTTCGTCCGCAACCGGGTGGACCTGGTGATTGAATTTCAAATCGATCAGCATGTCGCGCCGGTACTCGCAGACAAGATCGATGCCGCGGGTATCCCGCTGATTGCGGTGGATATACCGCATCCTCACGCGACTTTCTTCGGAGTGAATAATTACCGCGTGGGCTTTGAAGGCGGCGAATGCCTGGCTCAATATGCCAAGAAGATGTGGGACGGCAAAGTGCGTTGGGCCCTCGGACTTGACCTCGACGAGGCTGGCCCGCTGGTGCAGAGCCGCGTGACCGGAGCGTTTGAAGCCATTCGCTCGCGACTGCCGGGAATTCCGGCTGAGTTTCTGGTCCGCATGGACGCGCGCGGATTACGAGATAAGAGCTGCCAGTTGGTGCTCGATTTCCTGAAGCGCCACCCCAAAGATCGAGGAATTCTGATCGCCGCAGCAACCGACACCAGCGCGCTGGGGGCGGTGCAAGCTGTACGCGAGCTGAAGCGCGAGAAGTATGTCGCTATCGTGGGACAGGATTGCATTCCAGAAGCTCTGGAAGAAATTTCCCGCCCGGACAGCCCGCTGATCGGCTCGGTTTCGCACGAGGCGCAAAGTTATGGTCCCCGCCTCATTCATCTTGGGCTGTCGCTTTTGAGTGGCCACCGGGTTGCGCCTTATAACTATGTGGAGCACAAGATGGTAACGGGTTCGTGGGCGAACCAGGGCGGCAAGACGGCCTGAGCGAAGGGCGGGCACCTACCCATTTTGTTCTCTTATAGAAATTGTTGCCCTATTGCATCAGTGGAGTATGATAACTCCGGCTTTCGGCGCGGGCTCTTTCTTGTTTAACGAAAAACTCCGCGCCACGACATCCTTTTTCCGCTGAGAGCATCCCATGCAGCTCAAAACAAGTTTGCGTTATCTGGAGGATCGTTGGGACGACAAAATCGCCCGCGGACTCGACCAACCCGAATTGTTGCGCTACAGGTCCAATCTTTTGGGCTCCGATCTGCGCATTACCAACTTTGGCGGCGGCAACACCAGTTCGAAGATCCAGCAGCTTGATCCGCTGAGCGGGAAGCAAGAAGAAGTTTTGTGGATCAAGGGCAGCGGTGGTGACCTGGGCAGTATCAAGCTCAGCGGACTTGCGGCGCTTTATTCCGAAAAACTCCATGGATTGGAGCACAAATATCGAGGCGCCGAATTCGAAGACGAGATGGTGGACATGTATCCGCTGTGCGCCTTCGGCAAGAGCAGCGTGGCGGCATCGATCGACACGCCTCTGCACGGCTTTCTGCCCTTTCAGCACATCGACCACTTGCATCCTGATTGGGGTATCGCGCTAGCTGCCTCGGCTAACGGCCGGGAGAAGATGGAAGAGTTCAATCGGTTGTTTGATCACCATCTGATCTGGGTGCCCTGGCAACGGCCGGGATTTGAACTGGCCATGATGCTGCGGCGCGCGGTGCAGGAAAGTCCGAACTGCGACGGAGTTGTATTAGGCGGTCACGGACTTTTCACCTGGGGAAATACGCAGCAGGAGTGCTACGAGAACACGATTTCGATCATCGATCAGCTCGGACAATTCGTGGTCGAGCACGTCGAGAAGAAAGGCGCGAACTTATTCGGTGGCGCGCGATACCAGTCTCTCGAAAATCGCCGCGATCTTGCGCTTGATATTTTTCCCTTCCTCCGTGGACGAGTTTCGGGTGCCCGTCGCCTGATCGGCAACTTTAGCGATCTGCCGGAAGTTCTCCGCTTCGTGAATTCGGCCGAGGCGGAGCGGTTGGCGCATCTGGGCACCAGCTGTCCCGATCACTTTATTCGCACCAAAGTCAGGCCGTTGTTTGTTCCGTGGCAGCCGACTGCCAGCGTGCAGGGACTGCGCGAGCAGATTGATTCGGCCCTAAAGAATTACCGCAAGGAATACGCGGAATACTACAAGGCATTCGCGCTGCCGGATTCACCGGCGATGCGCGATGCCAATCCCACCGTAGTTTTGATACCGGGCATCGGAATGTTCAGTTTCGGCAAGAACAAGACGGAAGCTCGGCTTACCGGCGAGTTCTACACAAACGCAATCCACGTCATGGAAGGCGCGACTTCCATGGACACGGGCAGAACTCCCGCAGAGTTGCCTCAGGCTGGCGCAGCGGCACCCACGAGTGCGTTCAGTGTTCACGCGAACTATGTAGCTCTTCCTCCGTCGGAAGCATTCCGTATTGAATACTGGGCCCTGGAAGAAGCCAAGATTCGCCGCCAGCCTCCGGAAAAAGAATTGAGCCGACAGGTGGTACTGATTGTCGGCGGCGGGAGTGGGATTGGCCGCGAAGTTGCCTTGCTGGCGGCTGAACGCGGGGCGCACGTCGTAGTCGCGGACCGCGATCACGAGGCAGCCAAGAAAGTGGCAGAAGAAGCCAAGGCGGTTGCGGGAAAGGAAGGGGGACTGGCCGTGTCGGTGGACATTCGTCGCCGCGATGTAATCCGACAGAGCTTGCGTGATCTGGTTGCGGTTTACGGCGGACTGGACCTGTTGATCAACACCGCTGCGCTCTTCCCTTCGTCGAAAGATGGGCAAATCAGCGACGAGCAGTGGGGAGTGACGCTCGACGTGAACGTCACAGCAAACTATCTTTTGGCCGACGAAGCTGCTCGGATTTTAAAAGACCAGAATCTCAATGCTTCGATCGTCCTGACCAGTTCCGCCAATGCTGTCGTGCCCAAGCGTGGCAGCGAAGCGTACGACGTCAGCAAGGCAGCACTGAGCCACCTGGTTCGCGAACTGGCAATTTCACTTTCTCCGAAGATTCGCGTGAACGGCATCAGCCCGGCTACTGTAATCAAGGGATCGACCATGTTTCCGCGCGACCGCGTCATCGCGTCGCTCAAGAAATACGAGATCGCCTACGAAGACTCTGCCACCGACGAGCAGCTGCGAACTCTGCTGGCGGAGTTTTACGCCAAGCGCACGCTGACGCATCGACCGATCGATCCCAAGGATTGCGCGGAGGCAATACTGTTTCTGGCGGGACCAAAATCGCCGTGTACAACCGGCCACATTATTCCCGTGGATGGTGGACTGACCGAGGCTTTCCTGCGATGAGTGAGGTTTCCGGCGATCGGGTCCGAAAGCAGCGTCCGGCGCTTGTGGCCGTAGACCTGGGAGCCGAAAGCTGTCGTGTCTCGCTATTGCACTGGAAAGATGGTCAACCGGAAATCCGTCTGGTACACCGCTTCCCCAACGCGGCCAAAGATGACGGCAGTGGCCTGCGCTGGGATATCGCTGCCATCGTGCGGGGTGTGGAAGAAGGCCTTCGAGCCTGCGCGAAGCTCACGCCGGAAGGAATCGCTGCTATCGGAGTTGACGGTTGGGCGGTCGACTACGTCCGCCTGGGATCCGATGGAAAGCCGGTGGCCAATCCCTTCTGCTATCGCGACGAACGCGCGGTGACCGGGCTACAACAGGTACACTCCCGCATTTCTCCTGACCGTCTTTACGAACTTACTGGCGCTCAGATTCTTTCTATAAACACGCTGTATCAACTTCGGGCTGACAGTCCCAAAGAGCAGAGTATCCCCTGGATCAACGTGCCGGAGTTCCTGATGTACCAGTTGGGCGGAAAGCGTGTCTCTGAGTACACCAACGCCACGCACACTCAACTGCTCAGCGTGCAGGACGAGTCCTGGTGTTCCGAAATATTCACGGCGGCAGAGCTGGACGTGAATGCCGCGCCTCCGATGGTGAAACCGGGAACCGACATCGGTGGGCTGCGGGGCGAGCTTGCTTCCCTGCCGGCGTTTCGTGAAACCCGGTTGATCGCTCCCGCGTGTCATGACACGGCATCGGCCATCGCCGGAATTCCAGCCGAGGGAAACGAGTGGGCTTTTATCAGTTCCGGGACGTGGTCACTCGTAGGTTGCGTGCTCGATTCGGCGTGTGTAAGTCATGCCGCTCGCCGCGCCAACTTCAGCAATGAAGGCGGAGTGGGCGGCAAGATCTATTTCCTGAAAAATGTGAATGGCATGTGGCTGCTGCGCCAGTGCATCGAGCATTGGAAATCGCAGGGTCAGGTCTGGACGGTTGAGCAACTGGTTGAGGCCTGCGCAAGTTTCGACCCTCCCGAATGCGTGATCGACGTGGACGATCCCGACCTGCTGTTGCCGGGAGATATGCCGGGACGCATCAATGCTCAACTTCAGCGAATGGGCCAGCCACCGATCCCCGAAGGTCCAGGTATGGCGGCCAAAATGACAAGCCTGATCCTGCACAGCCTGGCAGCCCGCTACGCCGCCGTTCTGGAAAATGCCACGAGCATCACGGGCAAAACCTTGAAGCGGCTTTACATCGTAGGTGGAGGCAGCAAGAACGCCGTACTGAACCGGCTGACGGAGAAGGCAACCGGGCTTCAGGTATTGACCGGGTCAACCGAGAGCGCGACCGTGGGCAACCTTGCTATCCAACTGGCCCAACTGGATGGGAATTACACTCATGGAGTCGGAGTCACCGCGGACGCCGTGGCAAAGTGGGCCAGCGTTTTATCGGCGCAGCCCGTCGCTACTCTTGAGATCGAAGCGTCTGGAAATACACTTGCACCCAACACAGTAAAAGAAGTTCAACGGCCGACTGGAAAGGCACTGGCATGACGGACAAACCTGAAGTAGCGATACATCGTGCGCTCGACAATTTTAATATCGAGCTGCCCTCATGGGGTTTTGCCAACACTGGAACCCGTTTTGGAAAATTTATCCAGCTGGCGGCTGCAGTCACCGTCGAAGACAAGTTCAGTGATGCCGGGCAGGTGCATGCTTTGACTGGTTCGTGCCCAACCGTGGCGCTGCATGTGCAGTGGGACATGCCGAACGGACTGAAGGACGTGGCGCAGGTAAAACGTCTCGCGGAAAAATACGGAGTGCAGCCTGGCTCAATCAATCCCAATGTGTTTCCAGGATCAGGAATACAAGTATGGTTCTGTCGGCAATCCGGACCCGGCGATTCGTAAACGCGCCACCGATCATATTCTGGATTGTGTAGCCATCGCCGATGCTCTCGACTGTCGCGACATTTCACCCTGGTTCGCGGACGGCTCAAACTATCCCGGCACGCAGAACATTCGGCACCGAATCGGATGGTTTGAGGAAGCACTCAAGACAGCTCACGCGCGGACTCAACCCCAAGCAACGACTGCTGGTCGAGTACAAGCCGTTCGAACCGGCGTTTTATCACACCGACATCGCCGACTGGGGCATGGCTTTTCTGCTGGCGCGCAACGCGGGCCCGCAAGCCTACGTGCTCGTGGACACCGGCCATCATTATCAGGCCCAGAACATCGAGCAGATTGTGGCATGGCTTCTGCATCATGGAATGATCGGCGGCTTCCATTTCAACGATCGCCGATACGCTGACGACGATCTGACGCTTGGGTCGATCGATCCATATCAGATCTTCCGCATCTTCCATGAGATCCACAATTACGCGTGGGAAACCGGGAAATTCGCAGACGTCGCTTACATGGTGGACCAAAGTCACAACTTGAAGGGCAAGATGGAAGCCATGATCCAGACGGTGTGCACGGCGCAGGAGCTTTATGCCAAGGCAGCTATCGTCGATCATGCGCGTCTGGCGCCGCTGCAGCAGAGTTGTTCACTGGTGGAAGCCGAAGAAACTCTGCGTGGCGCGTTCTGGTTTGATGTGCGTCCGGCGATCCGCGAATGGCGGCGCAGCCACGGTCTGCCCGAAGACCCCATGCAAGCCTTCAAGGACAGCGGTTACCTGGAGAAAATTACGGCCGAGCGTAAGGAACGCAACGCTGTATCCGTCACCACCTACGCGTAAGCACATAGAGGCCGGGCGGCCGGCCTCCATCATTCCCGAGAAGTCCTCAAGCTACTGCGGGGCGGGCGAGCTCTTCACCAGTTCCGTGTCGATGGTAATGGTTAGTTCATCACCAGCCATCGTGGGCGCCCCGTTCACGCCGAATTCTCTGCGATTGATTTTCGTGCTGGCAGATGCGC
The DNA here is from genome assembly GCA_963741105.1 of Terriglobia bacterium. Classification (GTDB taxonomy): domain Bacteria; phylum Acidobacteriota; class Terriglobia; order Terriglobales; family Acidobacteriaceae; genus JAIQFF01. Next base: position 208,266 of record CAVUGT010000027.1, on the reverse strand, counting down.
CCATGTGAGAATTCCCTCTCGGGTCTTTCACCGGGGCAGTCGGACCATCAACATCAAGAACAACTTCCTTGGTCACACCGTGAAGGGTCAAATCACCCGTGATCTTCAGTTTGCCCGCGCCAGCTGATTCCGTGCGCTTCGATTTGAAGGTAATGGTCGGGTATTTCTCGACGTCCAGAAAATTAGGACTACGCAGGTCTTTGTCGCGCATATCCACGCGTGTGTCGACCGTGGTGGCATCGATGGTCGCTTCAATCGTGGTCTTGCCAGGATTCGCAGGGTCGTAGCTTGCGGTGCCGCTGACTTTTCTAAACTCACCGCGAACCGTGGAAATACCCATGTGACGCACGGCGAATTGCGCCGATGAGTGTGCCGGATCAATGTTCCAGGTTTCAACCTGGGCGAACGCGGATGAGACAAGAAGAACTGCAGTGGTGCAAAAGAGAAATTTGCGGATCATCAATCCTCCAGAAAGTTTTGGGAAGTACTCAAAGATAGCAGATTGGAGAAATACGGCACAACCATCTGCATCCAACAGTTGGTTGTCATCCCGAGCGTCGGATTAGTTTCGAGAAACGAAACCTCTCGCTCCGCTCAGGATGACAATTCTTTACTGCACAGACTCTCGTTCCAGTTTCACAGGACCCAGCAGCCCGGACGGGAGCAGCGGTGAATTCGCCTTATATGGCTTTACATCGGCGAAAGTGTATTTCGTGGTTGCGTCCGGTTGCTGATCACCTATTAGACGATTGACCCAGGCGTTGGTTACTTTGATGGTCACTTCGTTCGCGCCTGGCTTTAGAGCACTGGTGACGTCCATCCGGTATGGCGCATGCCACACCACGCCCAGGGACTTGCCATTCACCGTGACCTCTGCCAGGTTTTTCACCGAACCCAGATCGATCCATAGCTTCGCGCCTGACTTGAACCAGTCCGCTGAGGCTTGAACCGTCTTGGTGTAGGTGCCGGTGCCGGAAAAATACTTCACACCGTTGTCGGTGCTATCACTCCACGATGCGAGCGAGTCCAGCGTGACCGACGCGGGCGCACCGCGACCTGTCTGGAAGCTGACGCTCCAAGGGCCATCGACGGTGGCCAGTTGGGTCGCCGTCGCCTTGGGAACGGAGACAGATGTAGTTTTCGTGGGCTTGCGGAAGACGACGAACACTGTGCCCCAGGGCTCAAGATGCAGGGGAACCGTGGTCCGGCCGTCGGCGATGTTGTATGAAGCTGGCTGCGTTTTGCCGGTATCCGCGTACCAGAGTTCGGGCACTTTGCCGGTCACGCGGAAGCTGGCATCCACGGTCTCGTCACGTTCATTGCGATTGTCGACGAAGTAGATGTCAGTGTCGCCCACTCTGCGATGCACGAACAGAATGCGCGTATCGCTCTGTGGTTTGGTGTGATCAAAGTCCGGGGCTATGCTCAAGGCCTTAAGCCCGCCTTCGGCATTCTGTCCGGCATAGACCTTGCCTTTGCCGACTGAATGAACTCCAGTTCCCTCACCGAAAAGTTGATCGTTGAGCTTCTTGAATTCGGCGGCATCGTCAGCCAGGCTGGGTGTGTCCGTGGGCTTCTGCCCCGCCACCACAGCACCTTGTTCCACCAGTTTGTGGATGGCGCGCAACACCGGCAGCGACATGTGCTTGCTGTACGGATCGAGCGCCAGGATGCGATAGTTCATGCCGCTTTTCGTCGTGATTCGGCCGTCGGTCACGTTCAATTCGTGGATCAGGCCGTCGGCGTTGATGTAGTCGAAACCATAACCCGCCGGCATGTCAGGAGCTTTGTCGTTGAAGATAGCGGTGACGTTCGAATCCTCGCCGTAGAAGTAAATTACATCGGCGGCAAAGTGGCCTTGCTGCAGCATGTACGAACTGCGCGCCAGATAGTCCGTCCACGCCCCGGCCTGTTCCGCCCAGGTTTCGTTGCGGTTGAACCATTGCCCGAAAGGCCCAAGAGTCAGTCCCGGAGCTTTGTCGATCAGGGGCTGGTGCGCCGATTCGTGAATCACGAAGCGGTTGATTCCATTTAGCAGTTCCTGATCGGCAGTCGGCTTCAGAGTCTCCGGTGCCCAAGCCCACGGCGCTGCTCCCGCGGTCATCGACTCCGCGGCTACAAGATTCTGGCCGTAGATGTGTGCCACGGATGCTGACTCGCGATCATCTGCGTTGTAGCCGAACTGTTCTTTATTTACGCCTGGTACCTGCGTCCACATCGCGCTCATCGGGATGTCGGCCAACTTCTTGACTTCCATTCCGTCAGCGACAAACGCGCGTCCGCTCTCGTGCGATTCCGAATAGTGGCCAATGCCGCGTTCTTTCAGCGATGCCTGCACTTGTCCGTAGTGCTCGTCCGCGATAAGGTCGCCGATGGTCTTGCGGAAATCCCACAGGAACTGATCGCTGGCTTCTGCGCTTTCAACCACCTGCCCGGCGAGAACCGGCATCCAGGGCTTAGGATCGTATCCACGCCGCTTCTTGAACTGGGCCAGCATGTCGTCGGTCCAGTTCTGTGAACCGGCCTCCCAGCTGTCGGTGACGACGTAGCGGATGCCGCGCTTGCCCATGTTATCCGCGCCAACCGTCTCCTTGTAGCTGTCGAGATATTGGTCCATGTATTTTTTTACGTAGCCGTGGTTGAGCTTGTCGACTTCAAGACCGGTGGCTTCCGCGGTCGCCGGATGGTTCGTAATTCCCAGCAGTGAATAACCAAAACGCAGCACGACCCAATTACCGGCCGGAGGCGTCCAGTCGAGAGTGCCATCGGAACGCATTTTCGAGGTCAGGTCGACGACGTCAGATTTTGAAACTGCCTCATTCGCAGGGACTGAAGGCGTCGCGAATCCGTAGACGTCGGGCACCGGGGTGAAGGCTGCCTTCTCTTCGAAGCGATTAACTCGCGCTCCCGGATGCAGAGCCAACTCGGCAATCTCGTAGTCGGTCGGGGGTGCGCCGAGCTTTATTCCCAGTGATTCGGGGTCGATCGCACTGGCCCATGCCGGAACTGGAGGTGGGGGCGTACGCTTAAAAGTGACGCGGAAAAACTTCGCGGTCACCGGTGCGAACGAAAGCGTGTGCGAGGGCGCGCCGCCATCGGGCACTTTCACGACCTGGCGGAAGGTCTGCCCGTCGTCGCTGGCTTCCAGCGACTTTTCCGGATCCGAAATGCCAGCCACCATGGCAGTGATAAAGTCCACGCCTTTGGTAACGATGCTGAAGGACCGGATGGTCTGGGGCTGCGCAAATTCGTATTGGATCCAGTTGCTCTCGCCGGCTCTCGGGATCGGAAGCTTCGTCGTCTTTTCCAGATCGCCGTCGTCGAGCATGGCTGCGTCAGAACTTCCTGCACTCGCCGTCACTTTCGCGTGTAACGATTCCACGGATACATCGTCCGCCGGCTTGCGGTATGCGATCACTGCGGCGTCGGCATAGAACTGCGGAGGCGCCGGGGCGCCTGCCGGCGCAGCAAGAGAGTCACGCACGCCTATGTTCTGGAAGGCTCCGGTGTTCGACGGCGGATGAGCCAGCGTTCCTTTGAAGGGCTTGCCGCCTTCGACGACAGTCTCACTCCACACATACTTCTTCATTCCCTGAGACGCGGGCACCCACGGACCTCCGGTCTCGCTCCAACCCGGTGAACCGGCGATTGCCTCTTCCATACCCAGTTGATCGGCGAGGGTGGTCGCGTATTTGAAAGCGTCCTTCCACTCCGGCGTCATGTATGCGAGACGATGGTCCACGACCTGGGGCGTGGCCAAGGCGGCATCAAAGTTCTGAAATCCTCTTAGGCGGACGCGATGCATCCACTCAAGATCCAGCTTGATGCCTTCCTTACTGATGTTGCCGTTCATCCAGTGCCACCAGACCATGGGCCTGGCTGCGTCAGGCGGTTGGCGGAAACCCTGCTCCAGGGGATCGCCGGAACCCTGGCCGATGGTCAATCCTGTCATGGAAATCAGTACGATTCCGGTCGCGATCACGCGGAACATCGAGGTTCGGTGTCGGTTCATATCAACATGTCCTTCCGGTATGTGGCGTTGGTAGGAAAGCTAAAAAATGCGAACCACTCTGGTCTTTGAGGGATAAAGAGCACCCAGAAGTTGCGAGCGAGAATATCCAGACGCACCTCTCCGGCAAAATAATGGCTCAGTCCGTTTGCGGCGTCACTTTAACGAGCCGCCAACGGCGTTGTCAAGCAAAATGAATTTATTTACCTATTGGATTCATGAGGCGCGGATTCGCCGAACCTGGTCGGAAACGGTCGCTTAGATGGCCTTGGAAAAGTCGGTCAGAACCATGTAGGTGGAATCCACGTGGTCGACCAGCTTTCCGTTTACTTCGGACGCGTCGCGCACCTTGACCCAATCTGGATCGGCCTGAAACGCTTTCCAGTTCGCGGCCGCAGCCTCCCGGCTGGGGTGGGCGAGGATGTAGATCAGCGTGTTGCCCTTCGCCGGATCGTCGAGCGGAGTCCAGTAAGCCACGTTCTTCATTCCGTGCTTCTTGAACAGTCCGGTCGTATGCTCTCGAAAGCGCTTCAGCAGGTCGTCAAGCTTGCCTTCGTTGGCGTGGTAAACGCGGAGTTCGTAAACCGTAGTCTTTGATGCCGCAGCCTCGGCCGTCTCCGGATTCGCGGCTGCCCATACCGCGGCCGGGATCAGCGCCAGCGCGGGGAGTGACTGCAACAAATTTCGTCTGTCCATGTCCGCCCTCTTGAGGTGAAATCCTGATGCTTATTCTTCCACTGTGAATGTATACGATCCAGCGCCGGCTTGATAGATCGCGTTGTGGCTGTCTTTGAGAACCAATGAGACTCCCGCGCTCTGCCGAATATCTTTGCCACCTTCCATAATTTTGGCGGCCTCTCCTCCCGGTAAATAAATCAGGCTCGTGGTATTGGGCGGAATCACGACATCCCATTTGATCGTCTTGCCGTCAGCTTTCCAGTTCGAGGTGATGGGCCCGTAAGACGAGTCGTACGTCGCCTTGGCTTCCCCCAGGCTGGCGTCAAATTGCGGATGCAGAACGATGCGATGGAATCCCGGATCTTCAGCCGATTCATCGATGCCCGCGGCGTAGCGGTACAACCATTCCGCCACAGCGCCGTAGGCGTAGTGATTGTATGAATTCATCGACGGATCGCCCATCATCTGATCGCCATTCCAGCGCTCCCACATAGTGGTGGCGCCGTGTTCGATCATGTATCCCCAGGAAGGATAAGTATTCTGCAGCAGCAGTCGGTAAGCGACGTCGCTGTGGCCGCTGTTGCTGAGCTCGATCATCAGGTAGGGCGTGCCCAGGAAACCAGTAGTCAGGTGCCAGTCGTGCGCCTTGATATCTTCGACCAGTTTCTCGGCCGCGATTGCCCGGTTTTTCTGCGACAACAAGTTCATGTGCAAGGCCAGCACATAGCTGGTCTGGCTGCCGGTTCCAACCGTGCCATCGGGCTTCACATACTCCTCGTTGAATGCCGAACGGACTTTCTCAAACACTTCCCGATACTTCTGCTCATCCTCGGGACGGTTCAGCACTTGCGCTATGCGCATCATCAGCGAGGCGTCGTAGGCCCAATATGCTGTGGCAATCAGGTCTTTGGACGTAGTGCTGCCGATGGCCAGCCAGTCGCCGTAGTCGTTGCCGCGTTCTTTCAACCACAAGTAGTTGGGATTGGCGCCGCCAACGTGCTCCATCCATTTTTCCATCGCGGCCCAGTTGTCTTCCAGAATGCGCGGGTCGCGAAATTGCAGATACGCAGCCCACGGAATGATGACGCCGGCATCGGCCCATCCGGCAACGCTGTCGGTGGTGGGGCCGACACGCGGAGACACATCGGTGAAAGCGCCAGTGGAACTTTGCGCGTCACGAATGTCGGTGGTGAACTTATGGGAGAAGGCGGCGAGATTGGCATTGAATGAAGCGGTTCGCCAGAACACTTCGGCGTCGCCCATCCAGCCCAACCGTTCGTCGCGTTGCGGACAATCCGTGGGAACGCTCAGGAAATTCCCGCGCTGTCCCCAGAGAATGTTGCTCCACAGCTGATTCACCGTCTGGTTTGCGGTACTGAACTTGATGGTGAAAGGCGCGTCCGTGTAGAAGACAACGCCTTCAATGGCGTCGCTCGACGGAGTTCCGGGATAGCCGGTCAGTTCGACATAGCGGAAGCCGTGGAAAGTGAAGTGAGGCTCAAACGTTTCGCTTCCCTTTCCGCGCAGGGTATAGGTATCAGTGGCCTCGGCCGTGCGCAGGTTCTCGGTATAGAGTTCTCCATTCGGTTTGAGTACCTCACCGAAGCGGATTTTAACTTTGCTTCCTGCCTTACCGGAAACGTGAAGCCGCGCCCAGCCGACCATGTTCTGTCCGAGATCGAAGATGTAGACTCCCGGCGTCGGATTGGTAACCGCCTTGGGTTTTAGTATCTCGTTGACCCTAATGGGCTGAAAATTCTGGGCGACCAGCGGAGCCGGAGACTCCGGCGCTACCGCCGCCGCGCCCCACTTCGCGTCGGAGAACGAAGCCTGGTCCCATCCGGTCTGCTCCAGACGCGCGTCATAACTCTCGCCATTGTAGATTTCAGATTCAGTGATAGGAGACGGCTTGGCTTTCCACGATTCGTCACTGACGACGCTATCGCGCGAACCGTCGCTGTATTCAACCTCGAGCTGCACAAGGAGTCGTACTGGCGGCGGTCCAAAGTTGTACCGGTTTTGCAACCAGCTCAACCCGTCGGCGTACCAGCCTCCGCCGAGAATCGCGCCGATGGCATTGCCGCCCTGTTTTACTTGCGCGGTGACGTCGTATACCTGATACACAACGCGCTTGCGGTAGTCGGTCCAGCCGGGAGCGAGAATGTCGTTTCCTACGCGCTGGCCGTTCAGGTAGAGCTGATACGTTCCCAGCGCGGTCGAATAGATTCGGGCGCTCTTCACCTGCCTGGAAACGCTGAACTTTTTCCGTAACAAATCGACGGGCTGCGCCGGCCAGGGTGTTCCCAGCGGATCCTTGCCGACCTCTGCGACCACTTCTGCTGCAGGCCACGATGCATCGTCAAACTTTGTCGCGACCCAGGCGTTACCAGACTGCTCGGGGCCGGTCTTCCAATCCGGTCCTGAAATAAAGCGTTGGACTTTGCCGTCAGCCATCTCGACGCGGAGAAGAGCGATGAAACCAGCCTGCGGAGGGCGCTCATGGTCCTTCTGCACAATGGCTTCGGCTGCGAGCGCATTGGCTCCCGAGGTCAGCAGCTTGCCAACCGGAATCACCCGGAAATAACCCCAGGGATCTTGCGCGCGACCGAATTTGCCCATCGGCGACTCAACCACGACTTGCTTGCCGTTCACCCAGGCCGCCAGGTTGTCTTTGGCGGTAATGAAAAGCGTCGCATTTTTTGGTCTTTGGTTCAGCTTGAAGCTGAGTCGGAAAGCGTGTTTGCCCGGTGTGGCATTGGTGAGCGCATTGTCACCAGCGGCCCAAATCCATTTCGGGGCGGATTCATAGTCGCCGCGCTGGAGTGGCATGTCGCGGGTGATCCACTTGGCTTTCCAATCCTGGGCAGACAGAAGTCCCATCTCCCACCAACTGGGCTGGCTGTAGGGCGAAGCCTGTCCCTGTGGATCCCACACGCGAACTTGCCAGTAGTAGCGGCGGCGGGATTCCACGGCTGGTCCCGAGTACGAAACATTCACCGACTGATCGGAGTCGACGCGGCCGCTGTCCCATACGTCGGCATGATCCTGCGCCAGCGCCTCGGAGAACTGGCCACGCGAATTTCATACGCTGCCTGCCGGGCGCCGCGCCTCGAATCCTGCAACTGCCACGAAAGCCGCGGATGTGTAATGTCGATTCCCAGCGGCTCCTGCATGCCTTCGCACTGCAGATGGGCGGGCGCATTCCCGTCGAATGCCAGGGCACGAGCTGAAAACATGCAGGTCAGCAGTGAGAAAACCGTCAGGGACAAAGCCAGTTTTTGTACGGAGCCAGCGGGCAGGAAGATTCTCGCAACGATGACAGGTAGTCGTTTCGACATGGAAGCGCTCCTAAGAAAGTTCCCTATTGTACTTAGTTGTCTTTTGAATTGACAGGATGAATTCGCGGGGACATCTCAAGACGCGTCATTCGGGAGGGGCGGCGCACACAAATCTTTCACTCCGTGCGCGTGTTAGTGACTCATTGTCTGGACAAAAATGTCTTCAAATTTCTTTACGTCTACTTCCATCTGCACACTCGCAGGATGAAGTTGCGGAGGCGGAGTCAGATGAGAAAGCCACTTCTCGCGATCGGGTCCGTCGGGTCCGCTATACGGCAGAAAAAACTGCGGAACATCGTCCGGCTTCTTCCAGATCACGGTGTGTCCATAGTCTGGCCCGTGGCTTATGTCGACATCCAAGTACATGGTTTCGGATTTCTTGATGACGCTGGGATCAAGAATGGATGCTACCGTCAGCTCGTCCCACATCATCGACCAGAGCGAGGTTCCCTTCGGCGGCTGGTAGTCGAGATACATCTTCTTAAGATGATCGGCCAGCGGTCCACCCGCTTGTGCGGCCCGGCGCATCAGCGCTTCGCTTGACCATACCTGACCGCCGGCTTCGAAGGGCGTCACCACAATTTCTTTCCAGGGGGCGTGGAGGACGATGGACGCAGCCTCAGGGTCCCACCACCAGTTGAGCTCCGGCCCTCCGGAACTGCTTCCGCCCATGATGTAGATCGCCTTGGTCAGAGCAACAACTTCCGGATCCATGCGAATCGCGAGCGCGATGTTGGTCAACGGCCCTGCACAATACAGGATGACCTCACCCGGATTGGCGCGAATGGTGTCGGCAATGAAGTCGGCGGCGCGCCCGGGGCGAGGTTTCAGTTTCGAATAGCCGCCGGGAGGGGCCCAGGTTTGTTTCGGCTTGGGAGCGTCGGGATTAAACGACCCATGCCAACCCACATACGAACCGTAAAGGGCTTCGCGCAACTCCTGCTCGCGAGGCGTATTGATCAACGGCATTTCGGCGCCCTTGATGACGGGGACATCCGATCGTCCCGCCTGTTCCTCACCCCAAAGTGCAAAGACGGTCGCAGGTTCCATCCACTGATCTCCACTGACCGTGGTGATGCCCAGCAAATCGATCTGCGGAGCGCGGAGCAACATCAGGAGAGAGAGGAAGTTTGTGCCTTGAGGGCCGGCGCTGTCCTGATCGGCAATGACTTTGATCTTCTTCTGGGCGGAGGCGAGGATAGAGAGCAACAGGCATGCGACCACGATGCGAACAGAAACTCTCTTCATAAGAAGTCACTCCGTCGGTGAGCGCTTCGAGTCTTGCGAAGTCTTTGCGCAAAGGAAATTCGCAGGTCGCAAGATTCATGAATCTGGCTGCGCGTGGGCTAAGACTTGTTACGCGCCGCCCACTCGGCATCGAATCGTGCGCGATCGTAGAAAGATTTCTGTGTCCCGACACCGGTGGTGGAGAGTCCCGCATACAGATTCGCGCGACGGACTGCCTCGCGCTCGGCAAGGCCTTCTCCGAGGAACACGGCGAAGCTTCCGATGAAAGCGTCGCCTGCACCGGTGCTGTCGATACTCTTCACCGGAAACGCGGGCAGGTGCTCCATACCTTCTTTGCTCGCAAGCAATGATCCGTTGGCGCCGAGCGTAATAATGACGCGGCCGATGCCGTAGCCCAGCAGTTTCTCCGCACACTTCTTCGCGTCTTCGACATTCTTCACCGGCATTCCGGTAACGGTCTCGGCTTCACTTTCGTTAGGGACGAAATAATCCAGCCCGGCCAGGGAGTTGAAATCGATAGGCTGCGCCGGGGCGGGATTCAGAATGCAGCGAATACCGTGTTTTCGCGCAAACGCGATGGTGTAGTAGACGGTCTCGACCGGAATCTCGAACTGAAGAACGATGCAATCGACGGCCTTCAGCAAGTCGGCAGCGGCGTCTACATCGGCCGGCTTCAGTTCGTCGTTCGCACCTTTCACCACGAAAATGCGGTTTTGCCCGTTGGGCTCGACAAAAATCGGCGCCACTCCGCTGGAGACGCCGGGCACCTGCTTCACGTGCGTCGCGTCGATGCCAAGCTTTTTGAAATTTTCAATCGTGGCTGGACCAAACAGGTCGCTGCCTACTCGCGCCACCATGAACACGTTGGCCCCGCACAACCGCGATGCGGTCGCCTGATTGGCTCCCTTGCCCCCGAATCCGAGGTCGAATTTCTGACCGAAGATGGTTTCGCCGGGCTTGGGAAAACGGTCGGTGAATGTGGTCAGGTCAATATTCGCGCTGCCCACAACCGCAATTCGAGGAATTTTGGCCATTATTCAGGGGACCTTGCAGATAGATTTAATTCCGGTCTTCGAAACGCGAAAACTGAGGAATGGCGAGTCTATTCAGGGGCTCGGATTGTGTCAACGGATAGCTGTGAGCAATCACTCGCCATACGGCACCCAAATATTCTTCACTTGGGTCGCGTGCTGAAGGAACCAGCGGCCTTCGCCTTGCTTCACATCAAACCAGTCGATGGACCGGCCTTCATTGGTGAACACCTGCTTCAGATTTCCAATCGAGTAAGTCTTGGCGGCGACGGCGCTGGCTTCATCGGCGAAGCACCAGATGGCATCCACGTCGTCGTGCTCGGCCAGGGTCTTCAAGCAGTTGCGAGGTGTAGCCCGTGACGATGTTGACCGCTCCACCAGGCAGGTCGCTGGTATCGAAGAGCTGGTACAGATCGCCAGTGATTAAAGGATATGTCTCGGATGGAACTACTACCGCAACATTTCCGGTGGCAAGCACTGGCATGACCAGCGACAAGAACCCGAGCAGAGGAGCCTGATTCGGACAAATAATTCCCACGGTGCCGACCGGCTCATTCATGGCGAGCGCGACGTTGCGGAAGGGAGGATTGTGAACGGCGCCATCAAACTTGTCTGCCCATGCGGCGTAGGAAAAGATACGCTCGATGCCGAGGCTTACTTCGGCTGCAGCCTGCGTTTCCCCAACCGCAGCGGCCAGCCGACGCGCGATCTCGTCGCCGCGTTGCGAAAGATTTTCCGCGATGTAGTAGAGCACCTGAGCACGGTTGTGCGCTGTGGTCTTTGCCCATCCCGACGCCTTGTGTGCTGCTTCGACTGCATTGCGAATGTCTTTGCGATTGCCCAGCGGGGCTTCGCCCAGCAGTCGGCCATCAGAGGCATGCACTTCCATGCTGTAGCCGGAGTCAGGACGCGCCTGTTTGCCTCCGATGTAGAGCTTCACGGTGCGGTCAATTGCGGGGGTCGCATCGGAATCGTCGGATGATTTCTGTTCGGCTGGCGGCTTCGATGCGGGCAGCGCCGGAGCATTCTTGAACCAGGCCGGCTCCAGATATTCCAGCAAGCCTTCCCGGCCGCCTTCGCGTCCGTAGCCGCTTTCACGGTAACCGCCAAATCCGCAAGAGGCGTCGAACAAGTTCGTGCAGTTGACCCAGACCACTCCTGCCTTGAGCTGCGCGGCGACGTGCAGCGCGACGTTGATGCTCTCGCTCCAGACGCATGCTGCGAGACCATAGACGGTGTTGTTCGCCAACTCAACCGCTTCGCTCGGCGTGCGGAACGTCATCGCTGCCAGCACGGGGCCGAAAATTTCCTGCTGAGCCACGATCGAAGTGGGATGCACATTGCTGAGAAGCGTAGGCGGATAGTAGAGCCCGCGCGATGGCAACTCGATTTGCGGCTGCCAGCAAGTTGCGCCTTCAGCGACTCCCTGGTCGACCATTCGCTTGATGCGGTCCAACTGCACGCGGTCGACGATGGCGCCGATGTCGATGGACTTGTCGAGTGACGGTCCGGCACGCAGCGTGCTCATGCGATCGCGAACTTTCGCGATGAGCGGCTTCGGCGATGCTCTCCTGCATCAGCAGGCGCGAGCCGGCGCAGCAAACTTGTCCCTGATTGAACCAGATGCCGTCAACCAGACCTTCGACCGCGCTATCAAGATCGGCGTCTTCGAAGACGATGAAAGGCGACTTGCCTCCCAGTTCGAGCGACAGGCGCTTGTGACTGGATGCGGTTGCACTGCGAATGGCGCGTCCCACTTCGGTTGAGCCGGTGAAGGCAATCTTGTCGACGTCGGGATGCTTCACCAGCGCTTCGCCAGTCGATCCGTCGCCGGTGACAATGTTCACCACGCCGGCTGGCAAGTCCGACCTCCTCGCAAATTTCGGCGAACGCCAGCGCGGTGAGCGGCGTAAATTCCGCGGGCTTGAGCACGACTGTGTTTCCCGTGGCCAGTGCCGGCGCAATCTTCCACGCCAGCATGAGCAGTGGAAAATTCCAGGGAATGATTTGCCCGACAACGCCGCATGCTTCGTATCCCGGAAATTCCTGGTGCAGTAACTGTGCCCACCCGGCGTGATGATAGAAGTGCCGGATGACCAGTGGAATATCGATGTCGCGGCTCTCGCGGATCGGCTTGCCATTGTCCATGGTCTCGAGCACCGCGAGACGGCGGGAGTGCTTCTGTACTGGTCCGCGCCAGCGCATAGAGATAGCGGGCGCGGGCATGCGGAGTGAGCGCTTGCCACTTTGGCAAAGCCGCGCTCGCGGCGCGAACCGCAGCGTCGATGTCGGCTGCGGAACCCTGAGCGACGGTCGCTAACTTTTCGCTGGTGGAGGGATCTGCGGTTTCGAAGTATCCAGCTTCCGCCGGTTGCCGCCATGCACCATCAATGAAATGTCCGAAGCGGCGGCCGTGATGATCCAGCCAGGCCAGCACTTCTTTTGGATCTTCCGGCGCGGGACCGTATTCCATGGCGACGAATTTTTCGGCGATGCTCATAGGCTGCGATGTTTAGGACACAAATCCTAAGTCAAAAGCGGCGGACAGGAGTGCCCGTCCCACACACGGCATTACGCAAGAGGGTGGCGATAGTCTGCCGAATAACGTCCGGTCGCGTAGTGTTCCAGCTGGCGTTCAATGTCGTTGAGCAGGCCGCTGGCTCCGAAGCGAAACATTTCCGCATTCATCCAGGACGGGCCCAGTTCCTCTTTCATCAATGCCAGCCACTCGACGGATTGTTTCGCTGTACGAATTCCTCCGGCCGGCTTGAAACCGACCGCCATACCGGTTTCGAGAGCATATTCGCGAATGCATCGAGTCATCACGAAGCCGACGGGCAAAGTGGCATTCGTTGGCTCTTTCCCGGTTGATGTTTTGATGAAATCAGCGCCCGCCATCATGGCCACAAAACTTGCTCGGGCGACGTTGCGCAGAGTGAGCAGATCGCCGGTGCCAAGAATGACTTTCATATGGGCCGGGCCGCTCGCCTGTTTGAATGCCGCAATCTCGTCGTAGAGTGCCTGCCACTTGCCGCCAAAAACATGAGCGCGGGTGATGACCACATCAATGTCGTTCGCTCCCGCTTCAACGGAGCGGCGAATCTCGGCAACGCGCTCGGCAAGCGGCGACAGCCCCGCGGGAAAGCCGGTCGAGACTGCTGCCACGCGCACGCCGCTGCCTTCGAGAGCCCTTACCGCGGTCTCCACAAAGGTGTGATACACGCAGACGGCGGCGACTTTAATGTTCAGTTCTTCGATGCCGAGCCGTTTGACCAGATCATCCTGAATCGGATGACGGGCTTTCGCACACAGGCGCCGTACGCGCTCTTCGGTGTCATCGCCAGAAAGGGTTGTGAGGTCCATGCAGGAAACGGCACGCAACAACCACGCCGCCTGCCAATCTTTCTTTACGGTGCGGCGCGCGGTGTGACTTTGTGCCCGGCGTTCGACCGCGCTGGTGTTGACGCGAACCTGCTGTACCCAATCGAGATTCAGAGGAATGCCGCGGTTCGATACCAAGGGACGCCCGGCGAGCGTCGCGATGGGTCCGTTTGAGCCGCTTGCTAACGGGTCGACTCCGAAACGTGTTTTGTTCTCGACTGACATGCCCGCGATTGCAATTGTACGGCACCGCCCCATGTGGGCGCGAGCGTCCCGGTCGTGCGGAAGTTTCCATGGCCACATGGGGCCGTGATGGTTTCCATCCACATTTGCCCTTGACATCATTTCGCTGCGAAAGCTAGGCTGCCATGCTGCTTCAGGTGTGGAGAAAGCAAATTTTGAAACATTTCAAATATCGGCCATTTGCGGTTTTTGCCCTACTTTTAATCTGTCTCGCAAGCGCGGTTCCTGCCTCAGCTACAGGCAAGAAAATCATCTTCGATACCGATCCCGGAACCGACGACGCGCTGGCCCTGATGCTAGCGCTGAATTCACCGGAACTGGACGTCCGCGCCATCACCGTCGTTCCGGGGAATGTAACCGCCAGTCAAGGACTGGAAAATGCGTTGCGCATGGTTTCGCTGGCGAATCGGTGCGACATTCCAATCGCGGCGGGAGCGCAGCATCCGCTCTTCCAGAGACTCATCACAGCTGAGTTCTGGCATGGCAAGAATGGGCTGGCCAATGTCGAACTCCCCCCCAGCAAGTGCAAAGTGGATTCCCATTTTGGACCCGACCTGATCATCCAGATGGTGCACGCCGCGCCGCACGAGATCACTCTGGTTCCGGTTGGACCGCTGACCAACATCGCGCTCGCCGTCCTCAAAGATCCGTCGATTGTTCCCCTGGTCAAGGACGTAGTCATCATGGGAGGGTCGATTACGGGCGGAAATGTGAACGCTGCGGCGGAAGCCAATATCTACAACGATCCCGAGGCTGCGCAGATAGTTTTCCAGGCAGGCTGGACTGTCACGATGGTCGGACTGGAGGTTGGCGACAAGACTCTTTTTTCCAAGAAGCAGCTCGACCAATTGGCCGAGACGCACGGTCCGATGAATGACTTCGTTTACCAGGTTGCCAAATACCTGGTTGATCTTTCGGCGCAGTTCGGCTCGCCCGGTTCGCCGATGTATGATCCCCTCGCAGTCGGAGCGGCGCTTGACGCGACCCTGGTCAAGACTCGGGAAATGCATATAGACGTCGAGACACGCGGCGAGTTTACGCGGGGAGAAACCGTTGGCAATCGCCTCGGAATGGTCGAGCGAAACGTGTTGCACGGCGATCGCTATGTGATTGAAGGTGTCGACAAGGTCGTACCCAACGCCAAGGTTGCGGTCGATGTCGACGCTGACCGTTTCCTGCAACTCTACGTTTCCAGAATTAAGGGCAAGTAGCGCGACCGTATCAAGGAGAATCCATGTACACGCCACACAGTCTGGAAATTGCGTTACTGATGATGATCACGAGCGCCGTCTGCTGGGGCTCATGGGCCAATACCTTCAAGGGCGTAAAGAATTATCGCTTCGAGCTTTTCTATTGGGACTACGCTCTCGGAATATTCCTGATTTCTCTCATCCTCGCGTTCACCATGGGGAGCACGTCGGCAGGCGATCCCGCAAGCTTTCTGAACAACGTTCACTCTGCCGATAGCTCGAATATCGTTTACATGCTGATCGCCGGCGCCATTTTCAATCTCGCAAACCTGCTGCTGGTGGCTGGAATCGACATGGCTGGGCTGGCGGTGGCTTTTCCGGTATCAATCGGAATCGCGCTGGTGGTCGGAGTCGTTTCGAGCTATGCCCTGCAGCCCAGGGGCAACCTCGCCCTGCTCGCCGGCGGTGTCGCGTGCGCAGTGGTCGCGGTCATTCTGGACGGTAAGGCGTATGGCAGTCTGGTCAACGCCGGCCGCTCGGTCTCAAAGAAAAGTATCGTCACCTGCATCGTCTCCGGAGTTTTGATGGGGTCGTGGGCCCCATTCGTGACGCGCGCGATGACTCACGGAAATCCGCTGGGGCCGTACAGCACGGCAGTATTTCTGACTCTGGGCGCGTTGCTCTCCTGCTCGATATGGAACGTTTACTTCATGAAGAAGCCTCTGGTCGGCGAACCTGTCAGCTTTAGCGGATACTTCAGCGGTCCGCCTGCCGGTCACGTTCTCGGTCTCCTCGGTGGAGGCATTTGGGGACTCGGGATGGTTTTCAACCTGGTCGCGGCCAGTTTTACCGGAGTGGCGATTTCTTACGCCATCGGCCAATCGGCTCCCATGGTCGCCGCGCTGTGGGGAGTGCTGGCGTGGAAGGAATTTAACGGTTCCGGCACCCAGGCAAAAATCTATTTGGTCTTCATGTTCGTTTTCTATGCGCTGGCGATTCTGCTGGTGGCGCATGCCAACGGATAAGATTCAAAGGACGCCTTTGCGAAATCCGGATCGACGCGAATTTCTGGGAGCGATTGCTACTGTCGGAGCGATGACCACTTTGTCCGGAACATTGTCGGCGACAACGAGCGCAGCATCGAATCCTTCCACACCGCGCTGGCCCAAGCTCCAGGGCAGTCCAGTGCTGGATAGCCTGCATCCCGTCATTGAGCACTCGCGGGACGTCCGTACTCACGTGGACAAGATCGTTGAAGTCGCCCATTGGATGGCCTATGAAGACCTGCCCATGCCGGATTACCAAATGCCCTTCGGCGTGGGACAGGGCGGCCCCGACGACGTCATCGACTTCATCCTGACCGCCGATTCCGTGGATACGGCGTTCACCGACTTCTCCACTCACGTGAAGTTCCAGGTCGATTACGCGGGACGGCACTGGTCTGATTCCGATGGGCTGTTCGCCTGCATGAAGCGGGCGATGGACAATGGAATTCCGATTCTCGACGGCAAGTTTCTCGCCCAGGTAACGCGTCCCGAACTGGAGCGTATTTTCGCCGCCAACATCGAGCTGCCGATGCTGGACGAAAAGATGGAAGTCTGGCATCAGGTGGGAAAAGTGCTGGCAGACAAGTACGACGGCCGCTTCCACAACTTCATAAAGTCGTGCCCGCCTCGTCTGTACGACAACGGGGCCGGAATCATCGACCGCATGGTGAAAGAGTTCCCCCGCTTCAACGATGTCAGCCCGTACGACGGCACTACCATCAAGCTGTACAAGCTGCCACAGCTGGGAACCTGGTTTGTTTATTCCTCACTGAGAAAGAACAATCAGTTCCCTCTCGAAGACATCGACAAGATGACTGCGTTCGCCGACTACATCGTTCCCGTCGGGCTGCGACTGCTGGGCATCATGAGTTATTCACCCGAGCTCGAACATGCCATCAACAGCTACCAGATGATCCCGCGCGACAGCCGGCAGGAAGTTGAAATACGGGCCCACTGCATTTACGCCACCGCGCTGTTGTGCGAAGAGGTCAACAATATTCGTCTCAAAGACCAGCAGATCATCATTCCGCAGATCGACGCTCGCCTGTGGACCCACTACCACACTACGTGGTGGCCGCATCATCTAACCAAGACGATCATGTACTGATCGATCGTTTACTATTCGCAAATCATCGCCACTCTGGGGGCCGCGTGATTCATTCCTCTTTATCTCGTTACTCACGACCGGCGGCGGTCGTGTGCATGATTTTCGTTTCGTTTCTGGCTTTTTCTGACGAATGGAAGGCTCGCCATGGCCTGATTTCACCGACAGGAGTGATGAACCTGGCCGAGCCTCCGTTGGCGGAGGAAATTTTCTTCCCCGGACCGCAAGATCCCGCCGAAGCCGAGTCATGGCGGGCAGGCCTGAAAGCGTGGCGCGCCGACCGTGCAACCAGATTACGTTACGACGGCTCGCAGTACGATCGGCCCGAACTGGCATGGACCCAGCAGGTCTTTTCCCAGGTTCAGTTGCTCGTCTGGGACCGAAGTTTTTACGATCCTGACACCGGCGAATACACAGTGGACCGTTTTCTTACCGAGACCGAGAGCCGCATCGGCCCGATCGATGCCGTGCTGATCTGGCATGTTTATCCCAACCTCGGAGTGGACGACCGCAACCAGTTCGACCTGCTGCGTGATTTGCCCGGTGGAGTTCCCGCATTGCGTCAAATGGTCGAAAAATTTCACCGTCGTGGGGTGAAAGTATTCTTCCCGATCATTGCCTGGGACAGCGGAACCCGCGAAGAAGGGGCGGGCCCCTGGGTCGCGATTTCGCAACTGCTCAAAGACATCGGCGCCGATGGGATCAATTTCGATACTCTGGAGAGCATTCCTGCGCCATTCCGGCAGGCTTCCGACGCCACCGGCCATCCTCTGGCGCTCGAACCACAATTCGATATTCGTGATGAAACTCTGGCCTGGTCGAACATCGGATGGAACGATTGGGTGACTTGGGAAGGCAAGGAATATCCGTTTGTACCGATGGTGAGCAAAACCAAATGGTTCGAGCCGCGGCACATGGTGAACGTCACAGACCGCTTCACGCGGGACAAGACAGACAGTCTGCAGCACGCCTTCTTCAACGGACAGGGTTACGCCACACTTGATAACCTCTGGGGCTTCTGGTATGGCACGATTCCGCATGATGCAGAAGCCATTCTGCGCTTCACCCGCATCGAGCGTGCTTTCGCGGAAAACCTGCGAAGCCCAGGTTGGGAGCCACATTCCCAGACTTTGCAGACGGGAGTCTTTGCCAGCAAGTTCCCGGCCGCAACGAACACGCTTTGGACTATCGTCAATCGCAACGAGTACGACAGCACAGGCGAGCAACTCCGCACGACTCACAAAGCTGGAGTTCACTACTACGACTTGTGGCACGGCACGGAGCTCACGCCTGTCGTTCAGGGCAATGAAGCAAATCTCAGCTTTACGATTGACGGCCTGGGCTTTGGCGCGGTTCTCGCGACCGATCAATATCCGGCAACTGGTTCGGTCAAAGACCTTTTGACGTTTATGTCGGAGCGCTCGAAGCGTCTACTCTCAAGCTATTCACGTGAATGGAAAGCCGTTCCGCAAACCATGGTCGAGATTCCAGCGACCAAGCCCGCATCAACTCCGCCGCCGGGCATGGTTCGTATTCCCGAAGGCGACTACGACTTTCAAGTCCAAGGCATTGAGATTGAGGGTGGAAACGATCCGGGCGTTGACGTCCAATATCCGTGGGAAGATATCCCGCGTCGCTCTCACCGTCATCGCATGCATGTTGCGAGCTTCTATGTGGACCGCACACCGGTGACGAATGCGGAGTTCAAGAAATTTATCGATGCCACCAGCTACCACCCGAAGGATGATCATAACTTTCTCCGTGACTGGAAAAACGGCAGCTACCCCGAAGGTTGGGAGAAAAAGCCGGTGACCTGGGTTTCCATCGAGGATGCTCGCGCTTATGCCAAGTGGGCGGGTAAGCGTCTACCTCACGAATGGGAGTGGCAATTCGCCGCACAATCCAGCGACGGACGTCTTTATCCCTGGGGAAACGATTGGAATTCACAGGCTGTCCCGGCCGCAGATCGCGGCCACACCATGCGTCCTTTGGCGAATGTAGACGCGATCCCGCAAGGGGCGAGTCCTCTTGGATTGCTCGATCTGGAGGGCAACGTCTCGCAGTGGACGGACGAATATCGCGACCCGCATACGCGTGCGGCAATCCTCAGAGGCGGCGCTGCGTATCAACCCACAGGTTCGATCTGGTACTTTCCGCAGACCTACCGCCTCGACGAGCACCAGAAGTATCTGTTGATGTCTCCGGGACGCGATCGCGCCGGCACCATCGGCTTCCGCTGCGTGGTGGACGCCCAATAGGCTTAGCAGGAACGAACCGTATGGCGCGACGAAGACTGCTCACATTCGGTACGGCACTCGTGATATTCGTTACAGGGTTGAGCCCTGAGATCACCTCCGCACGAGCTGCAAAGAGTGAGTATCTGGTCTACGTCGGCACGTACACCGACCAAGAGTCGAAGGGCATCTACGTCTACCGTTTCGATTCCAGCACCGGACAACTGATTCCCCTCGGTCTGGCCGCCGAATCTGCCAGTCCTTCCTTTCTAGCTACCGACTCGCGCGGAAGTTTTGTTTATGCGGTGAACGAACTCGACAGTTATCGGGGCAAACCGACCGGGGCCGTGAGTGCGTTCACGATCGATTCTGCGACCGGCAAGCTCTCGCTTCTCAACCAGGTGTCTTCGGCCGATCAGGGACCTGCGCACATCGCGCTCGATCACACCGGCAAATTCGCTTTCGTATCGAACTACTCCCGGGGAAGTATCGCTGTCCTTTCCGTGTTGAAGGACGGCCGTCTCGGAGATCAAGTCGGGTTCGTGCAGCACAATGGCTCGAGCGTGAACAAGCAATGGCAGCAGGGGCCGCATGTGCACGAAGGTGTGTTGTCGCCGGACAATCGTTTTGCTCTCGTGGCCGACCCTGGTATCGATCAGGTGATTGCTTACCCTTTCGACGCGGGCACCGGAAAACTGGGAGAACCCGTCATCGCTCATTCGCCTCCGGGTTCCGGGCCGCGACACATGGTGTTTAGTCGTAACGGGAAGTTCTTATACGTGATTACCGAACTAACGTCTTCCGTTTTGACTTACACCTATGATCCGAAACGTGGTGAGTTGCGGCAGGTGGGAATGATTTCCACGCTTCCAAAAGAGTTTGGCGGCACGAACTATGCGGCGGAGATTGAAGTCCATCCTTCGGGCAAATTTCTTTACGCCTCAAATCGGGGCGACGACAGCGTTGCCGTATTTTCCATTGAGTCCGTAACAGGCGTACTGAAACTGGTTGAGGTCGTACCGACGAAGGGGAAGCGTCCTCGCAACTTTGCTCTCGACCCGACGGGATCATGGTTATTTGTCGCCAATCAGGAGTCTGACGAGATCGTCATCTTTCGCATCGACGGCGCTACGGGCCGACTGGCGGTCACGGGACAGCCGGTCCACGTTGGTTCTCCCGCCTGCGTCAAGTTTGTGCCCGTGGAGTAATGCGGTTTTTCGTGATCCCGCGCTCTCGGCGGGTATTGTGTCCCGCCCACCGCCGCGGGCAGACGCCCTCGAGACAGCCTGCGGGACGTCGGCGCTACCCGTTTGGGTCTCTGTACAAAGGCAGACTGATCGTATAGAAATGCGGATAACGGTGGGGAGCAGAACAACTTGTATTCCAGGCCTAGATCGCTCGACGAAGCGGTGCGTGTGCTGGCCGAGAGCGGCGGTCAAATTCTATCCGGCGGAACCGATTTCTTCCCGGCGCTGGGCGACCGTCCGGCCCCTGATCGAGTAGTGGACATCTCTGGCCTCGCCGGAATCAAAGGCATTACAGTCGAAACCGGTTACATCCGCATCGGCGGCCTGACTACGTGGAGTGAGGTCATCGCAACGCCTCTGCCGCGCTGCTTCGATGCGCTCAAGAGCGCAGCCCGCGAGATCGGCGGAATCCAGATACAGAATCGCGGCACCGTCGCCGGCAATCTCTGCAATGCCTCACCCGCCGCGGACGGAGTTCCTCCTCTGCTGGCTCTCGACGCGGAAGTAGAACTTGTCTCTGCGTCGGGCATGCGTCGCATTTCACTGGCTGACTTCATCGTCGGAAACCGCAAGACCCTTCGACGTCCCGATGAAATTCTGGCGAACATAATTGTTCCACGCACGATTGAGGACGCCGCATCGGCATTTCTCAAACTCGGCGCCCGGCGCTACCTCGTGATTTCCATCGCCATGGTAGCGGCGGTGGTGAAAACCGATGACAACGGCAGAGTGGCTCGAGGCTCGTGTAGCGGTTGGATCATGCTCGGCTGCCGCACGAAGGCTCACTGCTCTCGAACGGGCCCTCGTGGGTGCACCCGCAAACAGCGGATTACGCGCCATGGTCTTGCCCGAGCATCTGGCGCCGCTCTCGCCCATCGATGACGTGCGGGCCACCGCAACCTATCGGAACGACGCGGCGCTGACACTGATCAAACGTGCCATCGATGCTTGCGTGGAGAGTCGCTGAATGGTGACAACCACTTCTCCACGTCCCGACTCCCGGACTTGCATTGCATTTTCTGTCAATGGAAAAAGCGTGAGCGCCGCGGTCTCGCCTGTGGACCGCCTTTCGAAGGTGCTCCGTGAACGACTCGGGCTAATGGGTACCAAGGTAGGATGCGACGCCGGAGATTGCGGTGCGTGCACCGTCCTGCTTGACGGCGAACCTGTTTGTTCCTGTCTGGTTCCTGTCGGGCAAATCGAGGGATGCAAGGTCACTACCGTGGAAGGACTGGCCGCCCGCCCTCCCATTCACGACCTGTTGCAGAAATCTTTCTTGCGCCACGGAGCCGCGCAATGCGGCGCCTGCACGCCGGGCATGCTGATATCGGCTACCGCCCTGCTCGAGCAGGACCGCGCGCCCAGCGAAAGCGCCGTTATGGATGCAATCGGAGGCGTGCTTTGCCGCTGCACGGGCTATCGCAAGATCATCACCGCCATACAGGATGCCTTCTGCAGCACCGCGAATGAACCGTCGCCCAAGGCCGGGCATGCGGTGGGCTCGCGGCTGGTGCGGCTCGACGGCCAGGGCAAGGTGGATGGCACTGAGATCTTTGGCGCCGACGAAATTCCTTCAGGCGCACTCGCCGTGCGGGCAATTCGAAGTCTGTATCAGCGTGCGCGGTTCCGTTTCGGCGATCTTGACGCTTTCGTGGCCGCCCATCCAGGAATCCTCGGCGTTCTGACCGCGAAGGATATTCCCGGTGAGAATGTTTACGGGGTCATTCCACGTTTCGCGGACCAGCCGGTATTTGCCGAAACTGAAGCCCGGTTTCGGGGGGAAGCTGTGGCAGCCGTAGTAGGCGATGCCGAAATTATCGAAGGGCTCGATCTCTCGACCTTTCCTGTGACATGGGAAGAACTGCCTGCGCTGACCACGATCGCGGACGCTCTCGCTCCTGACGCCGAACGCATCCACGCCACCCGTGAAAACAATGTCCTGGTCCGGGGCCGTGTCGTCCGGGGCGATGTCGAAAAGGCTCTGGCCGAATCGGACGTTGTGGTCGAAGGCGAATACGAAACCGGTTTCATCGAGCACGCGTACATCGAACCAGAGGCCGGTTTTGCGCGGCGAGTCGGCGACCAGATCGAGATTCAGGCCTGCACCCAGGCCCCGTACATGGACCGCGCCGACATTGCCCGGATCCTCGGCATTGCACCCGAGGCTGTGCGCATTATCCCCACTGCGGTCGGTGGCGGCTTCGGCGCCAAGCTTGATCTTTCTGTTCAGCCTTTCATTGCGCTGGCCGCCTGGCACCTTCGACAGCCGGTGCGCATGGTCTATTCGCGAAATGAATCAATCCTCTCGACTACCAAGCGTCATCCTTCACAGATTCGGTTGCGCGCGGGTGCGACCCGCAACGGTAAGTTGACCGGAATGGACTTCGCCGCCGATTTCAATACAGGCGCCTACTCTTCCTGGGGACCGACGGTGGCAGCACGCGTGCCAGTCCACGCTTCCGGACCTTACTACGTGCCACACTATCGCGCCCTTACCCGGGCCGTGCACACGAATTTGTTGCCCGCCGGAGCTTTCCGCGGATTCGGCGTTCCGCAAACTGCAATTGCGCAGGAGCAGCTTTACGACGATCTTGCGGACCGGCTGAGAATCGACCGCCTGGAATTCCGCATCATGAACGCGCTGGACAACGACACACCAACGGTCACCGGGCAGGTTCTCGGAGAGGGAGTAGGAATTCGCGCCTGCTTCGAAGCGTTACGTCCACGTTGGATCGCTTCTCGCACTGAGGCACAGGCTTTCAACGCACAGACCAGTGGACCGATTCGACGTGGCGTAGGCGTCGCCGGCATGTGGTACGGCTGCGGCAACACTTCCCTGCCGAATCCATCCACGATGCGCGTGGGACTGAAAGCAGACGGCCGTATTGCACTTCACCAGGGCGCAGTGGATATCGGACAAGGGTCCAACACTATTGTTACTCAAATCTGCGCGGACGCCCTGGGAGCGCCCATCGATCGCTTCGATCTCGTGTCCGGAGACACGTCGATCACACCTGACAGCGGCAAGACTTCTGCCTCCCGCCAGACTTTTGTCACCGGCAAAGCTGTATACATGGCGGCCAAGGAACTGCGCCGCGCAATTCTCGGCACGACCGGAGCGTGCGAATGCGCCGTGATCGATTTCGGGAACGACGCGGTCACGATTAAAGAAGATGGAAAGGAACGCACGGTCCCTTTGCGCGACCTGCCTCTGGATGAGCACGGTTACGTTTTCACTGGTGAGGCCACTTTCGATCCGCCCACCAGTCCGCTGGATGAAAACGGTCAAGGCAAGCCGTACGCTGTCTTCGGATTTGGGGCGCACCTGGCGGAAGTCTCGGTTGATACCGAACTGGGGACTGTACGCGTGTTAAAGATAACCGCAGCCCATGACGTGGGCAGGGCCATCAATCCGACACTCATCGAGGGACAGATTGAAGGCGGCGCTGCCCAGGGACTAGGCATGGCGTTGATGGAAGAATTTTTTCCCGGCAAAGGTGAGAATCTTCACGACTATTTGATTCCCTCCGCAGGCGACATGCCACCAGTCGATTCGATTCTCATCGAGGATCCGTCGCCCATCGGCCCTTTCGGCGCTAAGGGAATCGGGGAGCAGGCGGTGATCCCGACCGCGCCTGCGATACTCAATGCGATTCATGATGCCACCGGCGTGCGCGTTCACCGCCTGCCGGCTACGCCTGACCGAATTCGCGCCGCGATTCTGGCGCAGAGTACAAGAAACCTATGAAAATAACGACGATGGACGAGTTCTTGAAATACAGAGTCTTGCCCGAACATCTGCCGATCGTCGCCATGTTGCGGGCACTGATGAAAGAGTGCGCGCCGAAGGCGAAGGAACAAATCAGTTACGGCATACTGATGTGGAAACAGACGCGCGGGCTCGCAGTGGTGAGCCCGACGAAAAAAGACATCACATTCGCATTTTCACAAGGCGCGAAATTTGAAGACAAATACAAGCTGCTGCAAGGTGTGGGCAAAGTATCCAAGCACGTGAAGATCAAGAACTTAAAAGAAGCTCCGAAAGCAGCCCTCAAGTATTACATTAAACAATCTGTGCAGCTTGATGATAGATAAGGATAGTCTATTCAGCCGACGCGAACTGTCTTAGAACGATCTGTCCCTTAGATCATGGAAAGCTCCGACAAACCGAACGCGATCCGCTGCGACGCATGCCCCGTGCTCTGCTACATCAATCCGGGAAGGACGGGCGCCTGCGACCGCTATGCGAACGACAATGGAAAGCTGATCCGGATCGATCCCCATGTCGTCCTGGATCGCGTTGTATCGCGCGGTGATTCAGTGGTTCCTTTCCTCGATCGCGACCGCGAATGGGATGGCAGCATCGTGGCCGGTCCGGAGAACTTTGTCACGGCGATCGGTGCGGGCACCACTTATCCCGATTACAAACCGGCGCCGTTCATCATTTCATCGACCGTGCAGGGAGTGGACATGGTCACGGTGGTCACCGAGGGGATCTTCAGCTACTGCGGGGTGAAGGTGAAGATCGACACCGACCGGCATCTGGGTCCGGAAACGAATCTGGTGCGAGCTCAGGGCGAACCCGTCGGACACGTCACCACCAGCGAATATGGTTCGCAGATGCTCTCGCTCGGCGGCGTTCGCCACTTGACCGGGGGCAGCCGCAAGGAAGGCACTGTCACCTGCGAGACGCTGCTCAACCTGTGCGACCGCAAACCGGTGGAACTCACCATCGACGATGGCGCCACCGTAATCGTCGAGGCCGGCAAGCCGCCGGTGGTTGGCGGCGTAAAAGAAGAGCGCATGCGCGTCGGATGCGGATCGGCCACCATCGGCATGTTTGCCAAGCAGTGGCTCGGCAAGGTCGACGAAGTCGTCGTGGTCGATGACCATATCACCGGCGTCTTGTCCGAACATCAGGCGGGAAAATTGCTGGGCGTGCGGGAAACCGGAATCAAGATGAAGGGACACCGCTCCACTCCGGGCCGCTACTTCCGCGTGGCGGAGCCGGGCACGGCCTGGGGCGGCACGAACATCGACGATCCGCTTTCGATTTTGCAGAATTTCAATCCCAAGGTTGCCTGGCCGAATCTTCGCTTGCTGATGGTAAGCACAACGGGTGAGCACTACGCTTACTTCGAACTGGATGAAGGCCTGCGGCCAGTGGAAAAAGAATTGCCCACGCTACTCAGCGAGTCGGTCGCCCGCATCAAGGAGAATTGTGAACCTGCGCTCTGCAGTGTCCTCTTTATGGGTGGCGCCGGTGGTTCGCTGCGGGCAGGTGTGACGGAAAATCCCGTCCGCCTGACTCACTCGGTGCGAGACGCTTTGACCCGTGTCACCTGTGGCGGCGCACCGGTCTACGTCTGGCCCGGCGGTGGTATCACGTTCATGGTGGACGTCAGCAGGATGCCTGAACACGCCTTCGGTTACGTCCCTACCCCAGCGCTGGTTGCGCCGATAGAGTTCACCCTGAACATCAAGGACTACGCCGCGCTGGGCGGTTACATGGACCACGTTCGCCCACTCGATTCGATCATGGATAGCAAAGGACAACGCCGGGTGTCTGCCAATCCGGGCAACCCATGGCCGCTCTCTCGCGGGAAATCAGAATGAAGCCACGCGCCCAGATACGGTTGATGGATGGCCGGCGGCTCCATCTTCAAGACGGCCCCATCGACCTGATCGTCGAAGCCTTCGGCGAGGCCGACGAGGTCAACGCGGCTTATCGGGCGGCCGCGGAACGCTTTCCCAATGTGCTAGACGAGCTTTGCGCCGAACTCGCGTGTCTGCGAGAAGCTACGCGCGCAGACGGTTCGCTGCCATCGGGTGTGATCGCGAAGCGTATGGTGGCAGCAGTTACACCTTATTGTGAGAGGGTCTTCATTACGCCTATGGCTGCCGTTGCCGGTGCAGTCGCAGAAGAAATCCTGGGAGTCATGACGGCAGCGGCAAACCTCTCGCGGGCCTACGTAAACAACGGCGGAGATATCGCGCTGCACCTTGCTCCGGGTGAGCATTTCGTCGTGGGCATGGTAGAGCAGCCAGATCGTCCATCACTTTTCGGAACAGTGACGCTGGATTCGACCCAGCCGGTGCGCGGCATCGCAACCAGTGGATGGCGCGGTCGCAGTTTCTCGCTCGGGATTGCCGATGCGGTCACAGTTCTCGCAGACCAGGCAGCCATGGCGGACGCCGCGGCGACGGTCATCGCCAACGCTGTGGACTTGCCTGGACATCCGAAAATACAGCGCGTGGCCGCCAATAGTCTCGCGCCTGATAACGATCTGGGAAAACGGCTAGTGACGCAGGGCGTCGGTGAACTTTCCGCGTGCGAAACTGAAACCGCTCTCGACAGCGGGGTTGCGGTCGCACACCCGCTCCTTGCCGACGGATTGATCCGCTCGGCGGCGTTGCATCTGCGTGGAGAAACTCGCGTCGTCAGTGCGGAATCTTCTTTCGATGCTTCTTTGGAGAGCAGGAGTCTCGTTCATGCCTGAGGTTCAGGTTCGCAAGAAATTCACTGCGGTGGAAGAAATCTTTCACGAAGGCGGGCCGGTCGCATCAACACCGCTGCGCCGTGCCGCAGCGATTGCTGTGATCCGCAATCCCTTTGCCGGACAGTACGTCAAAGAGATCTCTGGTTTCATGGATGACCTCAAACCTCTGGGCCTGGAAATGGCACGCTCGCTGGTCGCCGCATTGGGAGGTGATCCCAAAGTGGTTGAAGGATACGGCAAGGGCGCCATCATCGGCTCGGCTGGCGAACTCGAGCACGGCGCTTTGTGGCATGTGCCTGGTGGCTACGCCATGCGAGAAATTCTCGGCGACGCGAAAGCGATCGTGGCGTCTACCAAGAAAGTTGGCGGCCCCGGCGCCCGGCTCGATGTGCCTATCACCCACATCAACGCTTCATACGTTAGAAGTCATTTTGACGCCATGGAAGTCGGCCTGGCGGATTCGCCACGCGCTGATGAAATTCTCCTCGCGCTGGTGATGACCACAGGCCCGCGCGTTCACGCCCGCGTCGGCGGCCTCAAAGCCTCAGAGATCAAAGGAGAGGACGGGTTGCGCTGATGGCAGAGTTGAAAAGAGCCAATATCCGCAAGATCGCTACTTTCGTAGAAGAAACACGCAGTGAAATGGGGCATGACGTCAATCCACCGACTCGACGCGCCGCCGCCGTTGCCGTGATTGAAAATCCTTACGCGGGAAAGTACGTTGAGGACCTGTCCGAACTGATGTTGATCGGCGAGGAACTTGGTGAGTTGCTCACGTTGCGCGCAGTAGCAGCGCTTGGCATTCCTGCAACCACAGTTGAGAGCTACGGCAAAGCTGCAGCCGTCGGAGAGAACGGCGAAATCGAACACGCTGCCGCGATTCTCCACCCGAAGCTGGGCGCGCCGGTGCGGAAAGTCCTCGGCAAAGGTGCTGCGCTTATACCGTCGTCCAAGAAACGCGGCGGGTTAGGCGTGGTTCTCGACATTCCCCTGGGCCACAAAGACGCTGCCTTCGTCCGCAGTCACTTTGACGGCATGGAAGTGAGAATCAATGACGCTCCGCGGGCGAACGAGATCATGGTCGCTGTCGCAATCACCGATAGCGGACGGCCTCTACCGCGCGTCGGAGGATTGACCAAGGCCGAGATCAAGGGCGAAGACGGCTTGCGCTAGCCCAAGAAAACCCTTCCGTTCGGAACCGAGCGGAAGGGCATCTTCACGAATTTGTCTCCGGCAAATTACACCTTACTGCTTGTCGTATACCGCGGTGCTTTTGAGTTTCTTGCCAGCGGAGTCAGTGACGGTCGTCGAGACAGTGCGAGTTTTGCCATCGGCTGATACAACAATTTGACCAGCGGTAACAACTTTGCCGTCCTTCTTGCCGGTTAACTTCAGGGTGCTGGCGCCGCTCTTCTTATAAGACCTCGCATTCGTGTTCGGATCGCCCGTCACTGGATAGTCCTTCCCGTCGAACTTGCCCGTCCACTCGCTGTGCACGGCCTTACCGTCCTTGTCGGTGCCATCGACGGTGACTTTGACGTCGCTACCCGCGGCCTCATAGACAACCATGGAGTTCTTCGTGGCTCCAGCGGGGAACGTGGATTTGGCTTCGTTGAGTCTCCATGTGCCCATATTCGCGTCATCCGCGAAAGCCACTGAGATTCCGGCAAGGCACAGCGCCAGAGTCAGCAAAATAGTTCTTGTTTTCATGTTTCCTCCTGTTTACAGAACACAGTACAGGGGCCTGATTACGGGGCCATTCTACGCTGTCCGCGTACAATACTTTTGGCAATCGCCTCCGGGGTTACAAATGACTTTCCGCCGCTCTTTTATTTTCATTTTCACGCTCACTACTCCCTTCCTGTTGTGCGCCTTGCTCACGGCGCAAGCCCATAAAGAAAAAGTCGACCTGCTCATCACTGGCGGCACGGTTGTCACCATGGACGCCTCCCGCGCCATCATCGAGGACGGCGCAGTTGTCGTGAAGGGTGACACGATCATCGCCGTCGGCCCTCGTAGCGAACTTGAAACCAGGTACGCCGCCCGGCAGACTATCGACGCCAAAGGCGGACTGGTCCTGCCCGGATTCATCAACGGACACACTCACGTTCCGATGACTCTCTTTCGCGGCTTGCATGACGACGTAACTCTCAACGACTGGCTCTACAAATACATTTTCCCAGCAGAAGCAAAGAACGTGAATGAAGAATTCGTCCGCTGGGGTACGCGACTGGCGGCGGCGGAACAGATTCGCGGCGGCGTGACTACTTTCGCCGATATGTATTACTTCGAAGATGCAGTGGCTGAAGAAACCAAAGCTGCCGGCATGCGAGGTGTGCTGGGCGAAACTTTCATCGATTTCCCCGCGCCCGACAACAAGAGCGAAGCCGAGATGCTCACCTACACCGAGAAGTTCCTGAAGAAGTGGCAAGGCGATCCGCTGATTCACGCCGCGGCCGCACCCCACTCGATCTACACCTGCTCACAGAAAACATTGCAGGATGCGGCCGCGCTGGCGCGTAAGTACCACTCACCCATCCTTATTCACACTTCAGAAATGAAAAAAGAGTGGGAGGACAGCAAGAACACAAACGGGATGTCTCCGGTGCAATATCTGGACAAGATCGGAATCCTCGGTCCGGACGTGGTTTCGGCTCATTGCATCTTCGTGGACGCAGCCGACGAGAAAACACTGGCGCAACGGGGAGTGGGGTGTGTGCACAACCCCTCCAGCAATATGATGATTGCCAGCGGCGTCTCGCCGGTTGCCGAGATGCGCGCTGCTGGAGTGGCCGTGGGACTAGGCACTGACGGGCCAGCCGGAAGCAATAATGATCTGGATCTGATGGAAGAAATCGATCTCGCGGCCAAGCTGGCGAAAATTTCGAAGATGGATCCGCTGGCGCTGAACGCGAAAGCGGTAGTTGAAATGGCCACCATCGATGGCGCCCGCGCACTACACATGGAAAAGGAAATTGGCTCGCTGGAACCTGGGAAAAAGGCCGACATCGTGCTCATCAGCCTCGACGAGCCGAACGCCGTTCCTATGTATGACATCTACGCGCAACTTGCCTATGCGTTGAAAGGCAGCGATGTGGAGACAGTGGTAATCGGCGGACGCGTCGTAATGCGCGACCGCAAGCTGCTTACCGTAAATGAAGAGGCAGCGATGGCAAAGGCGCGTCAGTATAAGAAGTCCATCGCGGCTTCGTTGGGTATGCAGTAGGCAATTTTCGTAGTGCCGGCGCTGCACTCAATCCGCTTTGTTAACCGTATCGCGGTCGCCGCTGCGACGGGCGGCCAGGGTTACCTGGTCTCGTCCTCCGGCCTTCGACTTGTACAGACATTGGTCTGCGGCTTTCAGCAACTCTTCCGAACTATCGCCATGTTCGGGGAAGGTGGCCACGCCAACCGACAAGGTGACCATTCCCAAACTGCGGTTCTTGTAGCGCATGTCCATTTTCTTTGCCGCCTCGCGCACAGCGTTGGCTCGTATGACAGCATTCTCCGCCGAAGACTCCGGAAGGATAATTCCAAACTCTTCTCCTCCATACCGGCAAATCACGTCGTCCACACGGAACAGTCTCTTGAAAAGGTCGGCAACGCTCCGCAGAACAAAGTCTCCCGCGTCGTGACCGAAGGTATCGTTGAAGCGCTTGAAGTGGTCGAGATCGATAAACAGGACCGATACCGGATGGTTCTTGCGGACACCTCGCTGCATCTCCCTTTCCAGTGATTCTTCCATGAAACGGCGATTGAAAAGCCCGGTCAGCGGATCGCGAATGGACTGGTCCCGCAGGGTCTCGCGTAGCCGCAAACTGGCCAGAGACAATGCGATCTGTCCGGCGACCGTTGCCGCAAGGCGTTGCGCCACAACCTCCATACTGTCAGAGGCAGGTTCTGCTTTGGTACGGGCTTCGTCGGCAAACTCGAGGTGCAGAATCCCCATCATGTCTCCGTGGCCCGCCATGGGCACGCACAAGCATTTGTTGCTTGGGGTTGAGGTCAGGTGCGCGCAGTCGATGCCCCCGGCCAACTCGTTCCAGTGAGGCTGGCCGCGGCGAAGTCCCCAGCAGGCATCAGGAGAGAACAGCGCCTCGGAGAATCCCGCATTCCCCCACTGTATGGAAGCCTCCACCAGATTTCGCGATGACTTGAACAGGTAAAGAGTCCCTGAAATGACGTCCGGCAGGAGCTTCTGAACAGACTTAGCGACCACTGCACAGGCTTCCTGAGTGGTTGCACAGACCTCGAGCAAATCGCCCATCTCGCTCAAGAGACTCATCTGCCGGGTGCGAAGTTGTAACTCCGCCACCAACTGGTTCAGAACCTCGGCGTGTTTGCGTTCCGCCTCGGACGCCTTGATTTGTTCTGAAATGTCTTCGTAAATGGTGTACGAACCCCGCACCCGGCCATCCACCGCTAACGGAATGGCGTGCACATCCAGATCGAGATAGCTCCCGTTCCTCAACCGCCGCCGCACCGTCATGTGCAGGCTCTCTCCGCCCAGAACTCTTCGAACCGATGTTTCGAAGTCTGCGGGAAGATCGTCACGCATGAAAACAGTATCCAGAGTGCGACCAGCGAGCTCTGCTTGATTGCATAAAAAAAGCTTTTCAAATGCGGTATTGACCAGTTCGATGTGACCTTGTCGATCCATTACGACAATTCCAAACGGACTGTTCTCGATCAGTGAATTCAGATGGGTGGTTTGTTCCTGCAAATCAATCGCGATCCGATGCCGCTCGCTGACTGCCGAACCCACAATCAGGCCGACCCCGGAAAGCACCAGCATCAGAAGGCCGACCTTCGATGAGACGTCGTTCCCGGGCGGGAAGAAATGCATGGCCACAACCATGCCGAAATTGATGGCCAGCAACCCACTCACTGCCCGGCGAATTCCCTGCCGCATTGCGATCCAGATGATCGGAACAAAGCTTAAGAAAAATAACCTCTGGGAACTCAAACGGGGGCCGAACATGATCCAGAGGACGGCCAGAATAGCAGCAGCCTGCGCGATCCCTTCGGCGACGAACACTGCATCGAAGCCGACCTTTCTTTTTCGCGGAAGATCGCTTTCGGGGCGAGATTGTTCGGACGGCGACAGCTGCTTTCGGACCCACGGGAACACGTGAATCAAAAGAAAGGGACCAACCCCGATAAGCCCAATTCCGTCTCCGGAGAACCATCCCCAGGCGGTGGGCCAAAAATCGATCCAGGGGACCGACTTGTCGGCGACCAGGCAGCTGACTCCGATCACCGTGGCTACCATGGCCGCCGTCATGGTCACAAAGACGTAACGCACCACATCCTGGCGGCGACGTAATCCTATATCGATTCGCAACGGCCCTCGCAGAACGTAGGCAGAGGCACCGTAACAAGCCGCGAAGCCTATGTTTCCGATGGTCTGGCCGAAGGAGGTGAACGGCTGGTGATAAAACAGCACGCCCGGAAGGAGGCCAACGACAGCAACCAACAAAACATACCAGGGACTGGTGCCCAGCAAGAGCGCCAGCACTAGACCCGTAGCCGGATACCACGTCACAGATCCAAGTTGAGCAATGAGAATAACCGAGGGGTGATTCAGGACTACGAACAGTACGAGGAACAAAAGGGAAAGAATTCCGTGGCGAATGATGAGGCGGCCGTTCTTCATGACGTCTCAAACTCCAGAGGTTCCGCGACAGCCCAGAAGGAGCTCGCGAGATTCGCCAATGCTGGAACCTCACCTGCCTAGTTCTTTCCTTGACCAGTCAAGTTTATGAGACATCATGGCGGAACAAATTACTCATCGACACCTCGTTCACACTGAAGTAATTCGACGGTCGGTTTATTAGAATTTGATTAGTTTCGCACCACCTCAGGCGCGACAGTTGCGGGTGGGGTGTTGCGGCTACGCTGGGTGCTGACAGCACCGTCCACGATCACCATTCCAATCCCGGGCAGATCGCCCTTCCGGATGCTGTCGAGTACATCCTTTCCAGCCGAATGCTGGGCTCTGTCGAGCATCACGAAGGTAGCAGCGCGGCCAGGTGCGACGAGTCCGCAGTCCAGCTTGCGGATTTTGGCTGTGTTTCCGGTGGCGAAGCAAACGGCGACTTCAGCGGGGATCTCTCCCAGCGAAGACAGCATCGCGATCATTCTCAGAATGCCGAGCGGTTGAACTCCCGAACCTGCCGGCGAGTCGGTGCCCAGGATTACGCGATCCAGCTGTTTCAGTTCTTTCGCGGTCCGCAGGGTGAGTAACGCTGCCCGCTCATTGCCATTATGGACAACCTCCAACGCCCGCGAGGACTTCTCGCAAAGAGTGACGATCTGATCGTCGGGCAATGCGGTGTGGCCCCCGTTGATGTGCCCGATGACGTCAGCGTCAGCAGCCAGCACGATGTCCCTGTCGATCAGACTTGAACCTGGAATTGAAGGCCCGCCGGTGTGAATGGTGCTCTGTATTCCGAACTTGCGTGCCCAGGCCACCATCTGCCTAGCCGTGGCTCCGTCTTTCACGCTGCCGAGTCCCACTTCGCCCAGCATGGTGACGCCGGCGGCCGCCAGATCTTTGAAATCCTCCTCGACCATGCCGTGTTCAATCACCGGCGCGCCAGCGTGGATCCTCACGCCGCCCGGACGAAACGTCGAGAACGCCCGTTGCGCAAAAATGGCCATGGCCTTTAATCCCACCACATCTTTTGGACGTCCGGGCGTGTGCACTTCTCCGGCGGAAATCATGCTGGTGACGCCGCCATGCAGGTAGCTATCGATCCAGCCGATCTGGTTCTGGCGCGGCGTCCAGTCGCCAGCCACAGGATGCACGTGGCTGTCGATCAGTCCGGGGGCCAGCGTGGTGCCCTTGGCATCGATAGTCAAAGTGGCGCCTTCGATATCGATGTCCTTCTGTTTTCCTACCGCGGTAATCCTTCCGTCGACTGCAACCACGGTGTCGGCGTCGAGGATAGGCCGCTCAAGATCTCCGCTAAGCAGCAGGCCGATATTTCGAATTACAACGCGGGTTTGGATCTTGCTCTTGACGGGCTCATCCTGGGCCATGGAAGTGCACCTCTTGTTATAGAAATCAGTCTGCTCGAAAGCCTGGGACCTAGAGAGGTCTGCAGAAACGCCGCCGGTTGTCATTCCGACGCCAGGTTTGTCGGCGAGGAATCTGCTTTCTGTCGGCAGCGAAACAGCAGATTCCTCGCGCGACAAGACCGCGCTCGGAATGACAATCCCTTGGGGGATTTTTAAACTGCACCACGACCAAGTTTGACCGGAATTCCGCTCTTCGCCAACAATGTTATAAGCTGGTTTGGCCGAAGACTGACGACTGTTCTTAACGCGTATGGTATCTCCCAATCTCGTTTTCTGGGAAGTCGACACCCAAGCCGACTTCATGTTGCCGGCGGGCAAGCTTTATGTACCCGGCGCAGAGAAGTTGTTGCCCAACATTCGCCGGCTCACCAATGCCGCTCGCGAGGGACGCGTGTTCCTTGTCTCTCACGGCTGCTATCACGTTCCCGACGATCCCGAATTCGCGATCTTTCCGCCGCATTGCGTCAAAGGCACTCCGGGCTCCTCCTTCGTTCCCGAGGCCCTCACCGATCGAGTGTTCACGCTCCCGAACGAAGCGTCCGCGCGTCTGCCGGAGAATTTTTCGCAGTACCAGCAGGTCGTGCTGGAGAAACAAACCCTCAACATCTTCGAAAGCCGTCATGCCGACGAACTGGTAAAGCGTCTGGGGCCGAAGACGGAATTCGTCGTGTTCGGAGTAGTCACGGAATATTGCGTCGGCTTTGCAGCCAAGGGTTTGCTCGAACGCGGCCACAAGGTTTATGTGGTGCGTGATGCGATTGAAACGCTTAAGTCCGAGGATGGGAATCGCACCATTGCGGAACTAGAGGCGCTCGGAGCGAAATTAATCTCCACTCAGCAGGCGCTCCACCTGCTTGACGACCACCCATCTCAATGACAACATCCGGTACGTCCTTTTGAACGTTCATCTTGAACGTTCAGAGGCGAGGCTTGTGGTTGACACTTGCTGTCGAATGGAAGTATCGTTCTGCGCACTAGAAGTTAGTGTAAAGTCTGCACCGCCAACTGATCGGTTGTCCGCGAAGACGACCAGAATTCATCGACCGCGAAGTTTTTGAGAAGCAGGACATGAAAAGTCTTGAATGTCGACTTCGCGTCCCGGTATCGTCGCGTTACCAGGGGAGTTAGATTTCGGGGAAAAGCCGCGTCCCAATCGCCACTCAACGAGGGACCGCAACGGGGGAATTTTAATGCTGACCAAGAAAGCGCTACTCGTCCTTGTCTGTTGTCTCGTATTTCCCATCTGTCCGCTTCTGTACGGCCAGGCCAGCGGCAGTTTCTCCGGAACGATCACCGACAAAACGGGTTCCGTGGTTTCCGGAGCAAGTGTGAAGGCCACTTCTCAAGGAACCGGCTTTTTCCGCGAGTCCAGGACGGACGATAGCGGCCACTACCTCATGCCGTTGATGCCGATTGGGGATTACACCATCCGCGTCGAGTCTCCGGGATTCGGACCTGCCGAGCAGAAGAACGTCCGGTTGCAGGTGGATGAGCATCGTGAGCTGGATTTCTCCCTCACGCCGGCCTCGGTCACATCGACCGTTGAAGTCAGCGCTACGGAAGTTGCGGTACAGACTACGAACCCGACTCTTGGTCAGGTCATTACGTCCCAGCAGGTCGCGCAGCTTCCGTTGAACGGCCGCGACTTCGTGCAGCTGGCCACACTCACTCCCGGCACGACCCAGGAAACCAATCCGAACAGTTTCTTTAACGGCGGTCCCAGCAGCGAAGTTTCCACTCGGGGATCGTTCTCTCTGTCGGTCGGCGGCTCGCGCGCCCAGAGCACGGACTGGCTGTTCGACGGCAATGACAATAACGAGTTGACCGCCGGCGGCATCGCGATTCTTCCTTCCATCGATGCCATCCAGGAGTTCAAGGTTCTCACCTACAACTATTCCGCGGAATACGGAACCCGCGCGGGTCCGACCGTCCTGGTTACCACCAAATCAGGATCGAACCAGATTCACGGATCGCTGTTTGAGTTCTTCCGCAACACTTCCCTTGACGCCAGCAGTTACTTCGCTTCGAGCAAGGAAAAATTCAACCTCAATCAGTTTGGCGGTGCGGTCGGCGGAGCAATCAAGAAGGACAAGACTTTCTTCTTCATCGACTACGAGGCCAAGCGGCAACGCAAGGGAACTCCGTTCCTGGGCCTGATTCCAACCGCTGCCATGAAGAACGGCGACTATTCGAACGACGCACTCGGTAATCCGCGCGTCGGGTTCTTAAGCAATCCCTATGCCACCGGCGCGGATACGGCGTTCCAGTGCGATGGCGCAGGAAACGCGAGTCCCATTCTCCCCAACGGGAGCCAGGCTCCGGGAGTCGACTGCAACATCATTCCCCAGGCTCTGTTCAATCCCGCCGGTAAGGCGATGATGGACTTTTACCCTGCCACGAATGCCAACATCCCGGCCCTTGCCGTCAACTTCACCAGTGTGCCGGTCAGGACCCTGGACGAAGGTAAATTCGATGTCCGCCTGGATCACAGTTTCTCCGGTAAGGACACGGCTTTTGCCCGCTTCTCTTATGATCAGGCGACAAACTTCGTGCCTGGCGGCTCACCGGGTTTTGCCGCTCCGAGCGCTTTTGCCAGCACGCAAGACATCACCAACCACGGACGCAATGTTGCGTTGTCTGAAACTCACATCTTTTCTGACCGCACGGTCAACCAGGTAAGCGGCGGGTTCAACCGAATTTTCAATCACATTCTCTCCTTCGGAGACCGGACCTGCGAGTCTGCGAAGATCGGTATCGCGGGAGCGAATCTGGACAGCAGCTGTCCCGGCGCGCCGCCGGGATTGTCGCAATCCACATCAGACTGCGTCAGCTGCGG
The DNA here is from genome assembly GCA_963741105.1 of Terriglobia bacterium. Lineage (GTDB taxonomy): Bacteria > Acidobacteriota > Terriglobia > Terriglobales > Acidobacteriaceae > JAIQFF01. The sequence continues at coordinate 171,097 of CAVUGT010000027.1, read as the reverse complement.
CCTGACCACTACACTCATTTTCGGCGGTTACTGGTCGCTGGGTGACCGCGGGTTTGCTCCTTTCCAGGGTGGCACCAACGTGTTCCATATCTCCGATTCTCTCGACTTGAATCGTGGTAAACACAACATCCGCATCGGCGGACAGTTCCGCGCCCAACAGATGAATGTGCTGACCAACTCTTTCCAGGATGGCTTCCTCCTGATGTTCGGCGGCTACACCGGGGATGCCACTGCTGACCTGCTCATGGGCCAGATTGGTGGCGGGCTGCATGATCAGACCTTCCAGGGTGCCACCACCGGTCGCCGCTGGAAGTTGTTCCGGCCTTACGTACAGGACGATTGGCGGGTCACCAGCAATCTGACTGTGAATCTGGGTTTGGCTTGGGCGCTGGTAACTCCAATCACCGAGGCGCAGAATCGCCAGGCTAACTTTGATTTCAACAGCAACTGTGGAACACCTCCGGGATGCAACTACCTGATTCCCGGAGTGAGCTCCGACAGTCGAGTCGGCATCGAGATGGACAAGACTGCACTCGAGCCGCGCATTGGCTTTGCCTGGAAACCGTTCGGCAGCCAGAACACAGCCGTTCGCGGAGGCTATGCCATCTTCCACGATTCGTCCTGGAACCAAGGCGGACAAGGTCTCTGGGAGAATCCACCGTTCTTCGCCGAAACTGCGAACTTCTCCGGCTTCTGCCCATTTGGAACAGTGGCCCCGGGCTGCGGCCTCTCGCAGGCTTTCACTCCGATTCTTACCGCCGAACCTGACCCGGCGACTTTCCAAGGTACGATTCAATCTCAGAATCTCGACTTCAAACAAGGTCGAGTCCAGCAGTTCAACCTCAACGTCGAGCACCAACTGCCGGGCGGCCTTGTCGTCACTGCTGGATATGCCGGCTCTCGGAGTCATCACATTCTGATCGACGGCTTGAACCTGAACGTTTCGTCACCGACAGCTTGCGATTCCACCAGCCCCAATTTCGATCCCAACTACCATTTGGGATGTGGGATTCCAGTGGCTCCGTTCGGCCCCTTCACTACGATCGCCAATATCGGGGACAAGGGCGACGCCCGTTACGATTCGCTGCAGTTTAAGGCTGAGACCAAGAGCGTACGCCACGGTCTCTACGCCTTGGTGGGGTATACCTACGCCCGCAACTTCGACAGCGGGTTCCCGGATGGGCTTGGGTCCAGCTCGGGCGCAACCTACTATCCTCTGCCGAATACGCGGAGGGCTGATTGGGCGCTTTCTCAGCTTCAGTTGAACCACAACTTCACCGCCAGCGTGATCTATGAGTTGCCCTTCGGTAAAGGCAAGCAATTCGGCAGCACCTGGAACGGCGGCGTGAATGCGGTTCTGGGAAATTGGGAACTTGACGTGATTGAAAAAATCACTTCTGGCTTTCCAGTCTTTATCGACGACAGTAACAACGGGTCGGGTTCCAGCATCTCCAGCGGCGGAACGACCTTCAACCGTCCCGATCAGGTCTGCAATCCGAACTCGGGCAATCAAACAGTCACGGCGTGGTTTAACACTTCGTGCTTCGTCTCCGCAGGTCCGGGGAAACTCGGAAACGCTTCACGAACTCCGCTCTACGGACCAGGATTCGTGAACACGGACTTCTCTGCCATCAAGCACTTTCCTCTTCCCTGGCGAGAAGGCATGATGGTTGATTTCCGGGCAGAGTTCTTCAACATTTTCAACCATCCTCAGTTCTTCACGCCGGGTGCAGACATCAGCTCGTTCGGATTCGGCGCCATTACCCAGACGGTAAACAATCCACGTCTGGTTCAATTTGCCCTCAAGCTTCGTTTCTAGAAGCTTAAGGAACAACGAAGGCAAGAATCGAAGGGCGCGGCAGTCAGCCGCGCCCTTTTCCTCAACCCAACTATCGAACTTCCCCAGGAGAAATGATGCCCTGGCGTAAAAACAGACTGTTTCTCGCCTCCCTGCTTGCTTTCGCGGCTTCGAGCGCTGCTTCAGCTCAGAAAATCAAAGTCATCGTCGACCAGGACGCCCGGGGGCCGGGCACCAGTGATCAGCAGGCCCTTCTGGTCTTCCTGCAGTCGGACAAGTTTGAGGTGCTCGGCATCACTACGGTCAGCGGCGACCAATGGGTCAAGGAAGAGACGCAGCACGTCCTGCGCATGGAAGAAATCGCTGAACGCACCGACGTTCCGGTAGTCCAGGGTGCTGAGTTCCCTCTTCTGAACTCAAAAGAAGAAACCGAGCGCTGGGAGGCTGTGTACGGCAAGTTTGAATACAAGGGATGCTGGACTGACCGCTTCAAAGCCAACCGCTCCACCATCTACGACGAGCCCTACCATGCTCCTGACATTGTCCCGCCCATGAAGGAAGGTGCGCCGCACATTCAGGCGATGCCCGGCACGGCGGCGGAATTCATTGTAAAGATGGTGCACAAGTATCCGGGCGAGGTCGTTCTATGGGCCGGCGGTCCTCTAACCAATTTTGCGCTGGCGTTGAAGCTTGACCCCTCGGTGGCCACTCTGGCGAAGGAGTTCGTCATGATGGGCGGAGGCTTGTACGCCGACAAAGGCGCCATCGATCCCGGAGCCATCGACGCCCGCCGCGAATTTAACTGGTGGTTCGATCCCGAAGCCACGCGCATCGTCCTGCGGGCCCCCTGGAAGAAGGTCACGATCACGCCGATCGATATATCGGTTAAGACTCGCTTCACGACGGAAATGAAGGCCACCATCGCCAAAGCCAACACTCCGGTCACGCAATATCTCGACAAGTACTCCTTGCCTGGTTACATGTGGGACGAGATCGCCGGTGCAGCCCTGATCGACCCCTCAATCATCACCGGCCAAAAGCAGCTCTACATGGACATCGACGTGGACCACGGCGCCAGCTATGGCAAGACCATCTTCTGGGATTCCAAGGCCCAGGTGCCGCCTTACCTGCGTCTCTCCAACGTACAATTCGATATCGACGCAGAGAAGTTCTACAAGCTCTACGTTGAACTAATGACTCGGCCTCCTCGACAAAAATGAGACTCGGAAAACTCTACCTGGTAGTCACGTGCGTGCTGCTGGCCAGTTCCCTCGGTTCGGCACAACAGCGGCGCAAGATCATCATCAATCAGGACGGTTCCGGGCCCGGCGGCAGCAACATGCAGACGCTTGCAGTGCTGATTCAGTCCCAGCAGGTTGATGTCCTGGGCATCACCGTCGTCAGCGGAAACCAGTGGCGCGACGAGGAAGTAGCACACACCCTGCGCCTGCTCGAAATCATGGGACGGACGGACATTCCCGTGGTGCCGGGCGCTGCCTTCCCACTCGTCCGCCGGCGCGAAGATAGCCAAATCTGGCAACAGCGCTTCGGCAAAGTGGCGTTTGCGGGCGCCTGGGATGACCGCTGGTGGCACGAACCCTTCGTGGTTCCACCCCTGCCGGAGGGTTTGCCCACCACCAAGCCCGCAAACGAAGACGCGGCGCACTTCCTGATTCGCAAGGTCCACGAGTTCCCCCATGCAGTGACGATCTACGAGGGTGGTCCGATGACCAACCTCGCGCTGGCCATCTCCATCGATCCGAAGTTCCCCGAACTGGCCGACCAACTGGTCTTCATGGGAGGAAGCATCGCTCCCCAGACCGACGATGCTGAGTTCGTGAACAATCCTCGTCACGAGTTCAATTTCTGGTTCGATCCTGAGGCGGCGCAGGTGGTTCTGCGCGCGCCCTGGAAGAAAATCGTCTGCACCCCGACGGATATTTCCATCAAAACGCGCCTGACGCCAGAAATGATCAAGCAGATCGAGGCCAGCGGCACTCCACTGGCCCGTTACCTCGCCCGGTTCTATCAGACCGGACAGGGTGGAGAGTACATGTGGGATGAACTCGCTGCCGCCGCGTGGATCGATCCGTCGCTGATCACCAAGCGGGAGACGCGTTACATGGGCGTCGACCTTGACCGCGGTGCCGGCTACGGCAACACGATCACATGGACCGAGAAGGACAAACCGAAGATCGCCACCCAGCCGGTTGAAATCCAGGATGATCTGGACGCGGAAAAGTTCTACCGCATGTTCGTCAGCCTGATGACCGCACCGACACCGGCTCACTGAAGGAAGACCTTACTCACTCCCGAGGGCACCCTCGAGAGTATTTCCGGGTATTACTGACGCTGCGGGCTTGGAGCCGGACTTCGCAGCGTGTAGACAAACTGGCGGCTCTCACGTCGCTCGCGCTCTACTTCTTCGTCTTTCTTCTTCGATATCTGATTGTAGAGCTGCAATTCCCCTTCGGCTTTCAGCTTGTCACCGGTTCGTTTGTACACCTGCGACAACCGGTAATGCGCCTCTTCCAGTTGGGGCGTGGCTTTGGTCGCTTCCTGAAAGGCAAAGACGGCGCTGGGAAAATCCTGGCGCTCGGAATAGAGAATACCCAGCTGAAGATAGCCAACTCCAAGCTTGGGATCGAGTTCTACCGCCTGCTTCAGGTGGGACTCGGCTTGTCCCAGAGACGCCGTATCATCCGGCCCCTTCCGCCGCTTCCACAGATTGACGCCGTAGTAATAATTCGCGAGGGCATTGCCAGGCTGCAGCTTTACGAAGCGCGCGAGACGTTCGGACGAGCATTCTGATTGCGTGGTTTCGACGGCTTGTATCTTGCCTAGAAACAGATAGGCCTTAGAGTCGTTAGGATTCAAATCAGAAGCCTGGCACAGACGCTGTGCCGCCTGATCGTACGAGCCATTCGTGTACCACGCCACTCCGAGGCCGACCAGCAGGCGCGCGGATTGCGGAAAGAGTTGATTGCCCTTGCCGAACACTTCGATGGCAGGCTCAATTGCGCGGTGAAGCAGAAGCTCAGCTCCCCAGTCGAAGAAATTCGACTCGATGGGATTCAATTCTGCCGCCCGTTGATACTCGCGCACGGCGTCGAGAGGATTTCCGGCTTTTTCCTCGACGTCGCCCAACAGGTGATGCAGGTCAGCCTGGGCCTTCTTGTCTCCACTCTGAGTTGTGAGCAAGGCCTGCGTGCTTGCGCGTGCACGCTCGTATTGACCGGCATCCGCGTAGGCCATCGCCAGCAGGTATGAGTTTGGATAGTGGCCGGGCTTGAGTTTTGAAGCACGCTCCAGATAGACGAGCGCCTCCGAAGCCTTTCCATCATCCACGAGTGATTTGCCGAGACGGTGGTTCGCGTCGAAGCTGTCCGGTTGACGCTCCACTTCAGCACGCAATGTTGCTTCCAACGGTTTGCTCGATTCCTGCTTGGATGAGGCACTCAGAGACACAATGTCCTTGGCCAGGGCATCCTTGGTACGCACGATGGTACTCGAACCATGTCCGCCGAGATTGGTGCCGTCGGTGACGCCGGCCACAGTGAACTGGGGTTCATCGAAAAATTCCGGCGATCCGCCACTTGTCTTTCCTTGAGACGGAGAAGACGATTGTGATGGAATCTTTTTGGAAGATTCGAGGGTCAGGTCGAGCGTCTTCGTTTGCCCTGAAACGACCGCACAAGGACCGAAGGTGGCAGGGGTAAATCCGTTCATCTCCACTCGCAACATGTAAATGCCGTCGCGAATCCCTGAAAAGTCATACTTCCCAGCTGTGTCCGTCCTGAGGGACCGGGCTTGGCCGCCATCCTTGATCTGCAGGTAAACAGGCGCGCCAGCAACGGGGTGGCCAGCCGAATCCTGCACCGATCCCTTCAAAGTGGCCGTGTTAGAGGAGCTCTGATCTTGTCCCCAGGTCATGATCGGAGCGAACAATGCCGCCACTGCCAGAAGGCAGGTCAGCGTGAGAGTCGCAGGGAGTCCAAAACGCTTCACGGTCACGCGGGGACGGTGCATAGGGGCGCACAAAATGGCTGGTCACGGCCGGATCAATCGCGCATGAGCAATTCTAGCCGCTGCGATGGTCAATCGCAATCGACCGCAGGAGCCACACCTGACTCTCGCCGGTCGAGCACCAAAGCTCTGGCCGCACACCCTTGGCGGCGTTACAATGCTTGTTCTTTCAGGCTAGGTCGCGTTGGAACAATCCGTGCTGTCTTCCAGCAAGTCCTGCGAAGCACGACCAACCAACGAGGGGGCATTGCAGATGAAGCCAGGAAGCTTCGTGATACGGTTGACCGCCTTACTAATTCTTTCTCTCTGCACCACACTCCAAGCGCAAAAGATAAAAGTCATCGTCGATCAGGACGCTCGTGGTCCCGCCACGACCGATATGCAGTCGATCCTGATTTTTCTTCAGTCGGAGAAGTTTGACGTGCTGGGCATCACCACGGTGAGCGGCGACCAGTGGGTAAAGGAAGAAACCCAACGTACGTTGCGGTTGCTGGAAATAGCCGGGCGTACTGACGTCCCGGTGGTTCAGGGCGCCGAGTTCCCTCTTCTCAATTCCAAAGAAGAGACCGAGCGCTGGGAAGCTCTCTACGGTAAGTTCCGCTACAAGGGATGCTGGAGCGACTTCTCCAAGCGGCCGGGAAATATTCCTCCGGCATTTCGCGCCGGATATCACGACCCCGACGTAGTTCCGACGCTGGTCGAAGGAGAGCCGCACACCAAGCCCCTCGACGAAACTGCCGCGCACTTTATCGTTCGCATGGTGCATAAGTATCCCGGCGAAGTCGTGATCTGGGCGGGCGGTCCGATGACCAATATCGCGCTGGCGCTGCGCCTCGATCCCGAGGTGGCGACCCTGGCCAAAGAGCTGGTTCTGATGGGCAGCGGCATGTATGCCACGACCGGCGGCATCAACAGTATCGACGGCCGGCGAGAATTCAACTGGTGGTTCGATCCCGAGGCCGTCCGCATCGCGATGCGCGCGCCGTGGAAGAAGATCACCATCACGCCCATCGATATTTCGGTCAAGACCACGGTCAATCCGGCGGTCAAGGCTGCCATCGCCAAGTCTGACACTCCAGTCGCTCGCTACCTCACTGAATACTCCGTGGAGAGTTTCATGTGGGACGAGCTTTCCGCAGCAGCCATGATCGATCCATCGATCGTGACCGGGCAGAAAGAGCTCTACGTGGACATCGATGTTGACCACGGACCCAGCTACGGCGAAACCTTGTTCTGGGACACAACTACGGAAGTGCCGCCCTACGAGCGAAAAGCGACCGTTCAATTCGATGTGGACACCGTCAAGCTGTACGATCTCTATATCAAGCTGATGACCCAGCCGGCACGGCAAACGCACTAGCAAACTTCCCAGGAGTAGACATTATGGAGTCGAAGGCACCTTTCCGCGTAACTCGCCGTCAGTTCGTAACCACCTCCGCCGCTGCCATGGCCGCGGGCAGCCTGGCCGCAAGCTTCGTTCCTTCGGCTAAGGCAGCCGATCAGGGACAGCCGGGACAGAAGTCCGGCGGTGGCCCCTTCCGCGTGATTATCGACACCGATCCCGGAGTGGACGATGCCCTGGCGTTGCTGCTCGCCATGCGTTCGCCCGAACTGAAGATTGAAGGCATCACCCCGGTCGCGGGTAACGTTCCGCTCGATCTGACTCTTCCCAACGCCCTGCGCATGGTGGAAATCGCTGGCCGGACGGACATCCCTGTCGCCGTAGGCGCCAAGGTTCCCCTCGTGCGTCGCCTGGTAACGGCAGCGTACGCGCACGGCGAGAATGGACTGGGAGGCGCAGTGTTTCCCGAACCCAAGACCAAGCCCATTGCCCAACCTGCCGCCGAATTTATTCGAGACGTCATACGCAAATATCCCGGCGAAGTCACGCTGATCCCAATCGGCCCGCTTACCAATATCGCGACCGCGCTCAATCTCGATGCGGAACTCGCCGGCATGGTGCGAGGCATCGTCCTGATGGGCGGATCACTGTCTGGCGGGAACATCACGCCTGCGGCCGAATTCAATATTTACGTTGATCCGGAAGCGGCGCGCATCGTCTTTCAGTCCGGCATTCCGATCACCATGGTCGGACTGGATGTCACCCGGAAGACGTCGCTCACCGAAGAACACGTTCGCACGCTTGAAGCGTCGCAGAATCCGGTCAGCCAGGCGGCAGGGAAAATCGGACGCAACGCGATCAACCACAATCGCGAGCAAGGCTTCCTGATCGGTCCGAACATGCACGATTCACTTGCCGTCGCCACGTTCCTCGATCCGTCCATTGTGAAGCTCAAAGAATATTACGTCGACGTAGAGACGACCGGCGAGCTGACCGCGGGCGAGACGCTCGGCTACAGTCCGAGTGCCGGCGATCTGCGGCGGAAACCAGAGATGGAGAAGCAGGCGGCCAATAACATGTCGATTCGCGGATCAGCGCCAACGCTGGCCAGCACACGAACGTCTCCGGTTCTGCGAGATAAATTCGTACCCAACGCCAAAGTCGCATTGGACGTGGATTCCACAAAGTTCTTCAACCTGCTGATAGGCCGCCTGTCAGCGCCCGCGTAGGGGCAGGTGTCCTCACCTGCCCGGCCCGACGAAGTCCGGCGATTTTAGTTATGGTCAAGAGATCTCTGCAAAAACTCCGAGGTGAAGGAATGAAATTCGGCCGAATCTGGGTGGTTGCAACACTTCTGATGGTCTGCTTGACATGCTGGGGACAGGAAAAGCGCAAGATCATCATCGATCAGGACGCCGCCGGCCCTGGTGGAACCGACCAGCAATCAATCCTGTTGCTGATCCAGTCTCCGCAGGCCGAAGTTCTGGGCGTCACGGTTGTAACCGGGGACGCGTGGCTCAAGTCCGAAGTAGCGCACACTCTGCGCATGCTCGAACTCGTCGGTCGATCCGATATACCCGTGGTGGCAGGGGCGGAATATCCGCTGGTTCGCACCAAGGTCGATACCGAACTGTGGCAGCAGCGCTATGGTTCCATAACCTGGCTGGGCGCGTGGACGCCGAGGTTTTATCATCCGCCCGATCAACTCGGAGAGATGCCGGAAGGCAAGCCCACCACCAAGGCGATCGACGAAGACGCCGCCCATTTTCTGGTACGCATGGTCCGCAAGTATCCGCACGACGTGACAATTTACGCCGGCGGGCCCATGACCAACATCGCCCTTGCCATTTCCATCGACCCGGAATTCGCGGCGCTGGCCAAGGAACTAGTCTTCATGGGCGCCAGTTTCAATCCCCAAACTACCGATCCCGAATTCGTTAATACGCCCCGGCACGAGTTCAATATATGGTTCGATCCGGAAGCGGCCCATATCGCTTTGCGCGCGCCGTGGAAAAAAATCGTCTGCACTCCGGTGGACATTTCGGTGAAGACCAGAATGACCAGTGAGCTGATCAACCGGATCAAAGCAGGAAAGACGCCGTCAGCGCAATACATCGGCAAGTATTCCCGACTGTACGGCGAATACAACTATCTGTGGGATGAACTGGCGGCGGCGGCATGGCTCGATCCCACGCTGATCACGAAGAAAGAAACTCGGTTCCTCGATGTAGACCTAGGCCGCGGCGCAGGCTATGGCAACATGCTTACCTGGACGGATCGGGACAAGCCGAAGGTTGATGTCCAACCCGCCGAAATACAGGTCGATCTCGACACCGAACGGTTCTACAAGATGTTCGTGGACCTGCTGACAGCACCCACACCTAAGCCTTAACCGGATTGACGGACGCTGCGAATCACCGCCGCAATTGGTCGAGAGCTTCTGTGGCTGGCGGATAGTCCGGATGCTGCTTGAGCAGTTCTTGCAGCACGCCTCGCGCCTTGTCGGTCGAACCCTCAATCGCGTAGACGCGAGCCAGGTTTATATACGACTGCTCGAAGGCCGGCGCGACGCGGATGCACTGTTCAAAGCTGGCCACTGCCTGGTCACGCCGTCCCGTGCGCAAATAAAGCACGCCCAGATTGCTTAGAGCTTCCGGATACTCCGGGCGGACCTTCAACGCTCGCTGCAGATAATCGTAGGCGCGGTCGTTGTCATCCAGTTGGGCGTAGACCATCCCCAGGCTATAGTTGGCCTCTGCATCCTGGGGGCCAACAGACACCGCTCTTTCCAAGAACTTGCGCGCTTCATCCCAATTCTTCTGCTGCCGGTAGGCGTTCCCGAGATTCTCAAGGGCAATCAAATGGTCGGGACTGAGCTTGAGGGCTTCCTGAAAATAAGGGATCGCTTCGGTTGTATGCCCGTCCCGCGTGGCCAGCAGACCGCGGTTGTTCCATGCGTTGGCCAACGTGTCCGGATAGCTGGCCTGCATTTGGGTCGCGCGCTCGAATTGTTCTCGAGCCAGACTGCTCTTCTCTTGTTTTAGATAAACGCTACCTAACCCATAGAGGGCTTCCGCACTCGACGGATCGTCGCGCAAAGCCAGACGGAATGACCCCTCGGCCTGATCCAGATATCCACGTTGAAAGTAAATTGATCCGTAGTTGAGATAGTTGCGCTGAAACTCAAGGGTTTCGCTCACGCCGGGGAATGGCAGTGCTTTCGCGAGTCTCTCCGCCAGGGTTTGCGGAATCTGCCGAAAGTCCTGTTCGATGTGCTGAAGGTCCACCGGCCCCTGATAAACCTTGACGATGTCTCCACCACCGCTAATCAGAAATGAGGTCGGAAGGCTTAAATCGCGGTGCCGGTCATAAAGATAGCGGTAAAGAATGTTGTAGATTCCGGCTATGTCGTCGGAGCCCTGTAGCACAGGAATCGAGAGACGGTTGTCGCGAACGAACGCTCGAGCCAGGTCAACTCTCTCCAGATCATCGACATTGACGGTCAGGAGTTGGAGGCCCTGATCGGCCCAGCGCTTGTACGATCGATTGAAAGCCTGCAACTGCTGGCGACATGTTGCCGAGCCCCCTACCCAGAGATTGAGCAGCAGCGGTTTGCCGCGAAAGGAGGCAAGGGTTCGGGTCTGCCCGTTCATGTCGGGAAGAGAAAAATCCGGCGCACCGACTGGCGTGAGCAGCCACGTCTCCATAACGTCAGGCATCACCTCGACCTTTTGAGGTGCCAGAACTGCCGTCTGTGGCGTTCGCGGTTTGAACGCCTCGATGCGCGACGGTTCCGAGCCCTCCTGCACCCACACCCGGTGGTTCAGCGGAAGGTCGCGCAGCTCCTGGACCAACCCGCTAGGCCAACGGATCGACGCCTGCACTGGGCCTTTCGCTTCTCCCAGGCCGAAAAATACTTCCTTGCTGTGTTGCGAAAGAAAGCCCGATCCGGCCTGAAGCGTGCGAGTCTGCCTCCCCGCCGCGGTTTCCACCGTGACGGCGGCGCCGATGGCGTCACGGTTGCTCTTGCTTCCCAGCAGACGGAAAGCCATCGACGGAGGAATATCCTTCATCACATTCTGCATGATCCGCAACTGCGGTCCGTTACGGTTCTTAAGAAAAACTTCCTGGCGCCCATCGTGATCGAAGTCAGCGAGGGCGAAGGCCCTTCCGTCCTCTATAAAATCCAACCCAACCACGCCGGAGACGTCAGAGAACGTGCCGTCGCGGTTGTTCGCGTAAAAGACATTGCGCTCGTATCCGCTCCATGTGCCATCCGACCGGATCAACTCGTTGATCGCATTCCAACCTTGTTCGTAAGCTGGCGCGGGCTTGGCCTCTACCGGAGAGTTCGCGACCACCTGTCGCCAGAAAAAACTGTTCAAGTCATCGAGCGAGGGCCCGGACACCATTCCGTTAGCGATATATAAATCGGGAAAGCCGTCGTGATCAAAGTCCCACGCGTCGCTCGACCATGCCCAGCGCCCCATTTCAACTCCGGCGGCCGCACCCGTATTTTGAAAAGCATCGGCGCCGCGGGCGCGAAACAGGGAATTTCCACGGGCGTGTTTGCGATACATCGTGCGAACTTCTTCGGGCGCATCCTTCTGAAATACTTTTTGAGTCGAGATGCGTGACCCCGCCGCGGTCCACATATCGGCGACGTAGAGGTCTTCGGTGCCGTCGTTGTCATAGTCGAGCCAGCACACGCTCATACCCGCGCCGACATCCTCAACCCCCGCTTCGGCAGCAACATCGGTAAAGGTTCCATCGCCATTGTTGCGATAGAGGTTCTTCCGTCCAAAATCGTTCACCACATAAAGATCGGGCCAACCGTCGCGGTTGTAATCGTTCCAGCCACAGCAAAAACTGTACCGAGTGTTGTTCTTGGTCAAAGCGGTCTCAGAAGTGACGTCGCGGAAGGTTCCGTTCCGCTGGTTACGCATCAGGAAGTTGGGCGGACCATTTTCGGCGTCATAATAAGGAGAGGGATACTTGTACTGGTCGGTGCCCTGATAATAAAGATAGAGACAGAAGTAAATGTCCAGCCAGCCATCGCGGTCATAGTCAGCCACAGCCGCTCCGGTGAACGTTCCCTGCGGCGGCTGGGCGAATTGAAATGCGTCCAGCCGCTGGCGGAATTTGCCGTTTCCCTGATTCACGAACAGCAGAGGACCATTCGTCCGAACCACGATCAAGTCTTGCCGGCCATCGTTGTCGAAATCGGCAAAAAGGGCGCATGCCGTATTTTCGAGGACGCCCACTCCAGACGCTTCAGTGATGTCCTCGAACGTTCCGTCACCGCGGTTGCGGTAAAGCCGGTTAGGAAGGCCGGCAGGCTGGCAGACGTAAAGATCGTCAAACCCGTCGTCATCGATGTCACCGACCGATACTCCATTGTGTCCATAAATATCGATTCCACACGCAACATCGAGCACCGTTCGCCAATAGTCTGCCCCGTGAAGAAGTTGAGATGGATAGGATGCATTCGCGGCGAAGGCCCGGGCGGTGATGTCGGCGAAGACGGGAGATGCAGACCGGCTCTGGGTTTCATCGGATAGCCTCCAGCTGCGCACACGAAATTCTCCCGCAGGTGACGACTCCCATTCCATATCCCAGTGCCCTACACGCTGTTCGCGATAGAAATCTTTAGCCGAGCCCACCAGTTCATACCGCACGCCCGTCCGCAATCGGGTGGGTACCCTGGTTGACGAGGGTGCGCCGTCATCAATACTGGTCACTTGGAATTCGGCAGTGAATATCGTCGAAAATGACGCTATTGCGGAGCGTAGTTCCTGGAGAAAGGCATCACGCCCGAGAGCTGGCGCTTGCGAGAACTTGTTTTGACGGACTTCCACGGCTGGCCCAGAACGAACTAGCCGCGATTCAACGGGACGGAATGAGACCCCAGAAAACTCAGGGCTGAGACTCTTTTCTACCACCTGCACTTTTTGCGGAACCGCCAGAAATCCTCTACTCCACACCGCCAGGATGGCAGCAATCTGGTCTTGACATTTCTCGGTAACGAAATCGTCTGAGCCAGCCTGCGTTTTGAGCAGCGTGGCCTCAATCGGCAGCTTAGCCCGATAGTGAGGACGCAGATGAAATTCGCTAGCTATGGGCAGGGCGTTGTGAACCTCAGGAAGGTAAGGGAAAGGAAAAGCTAGACCACGCAAACCCGCGGGAAACAGCGCCGCAGAGGCTCCCTGGGCGCACTTGAACAGGAAATCGCGGCGTCCGGAGTTAATTAAACCGTTGTCAGTCGAACCACGGTCTGCCTGCACACGTCCGACCGGATGCTGCTTCCCCGCGCGATTCAGGCTGGTGCCCCTTGGAAATTCACGTGTGAAAGCGAAGCTAACACCCTCGACTGGACCGGTCAAGATTGCCGGTGATCGCTGCCTACGGCTCCGCAACAGCAAAAGCGAAAAGAGCGGAGCCCGCCGGGATGACCACGTACTGCTTGCCGTCGAGGCGATAAGCAACCGCTGCGGCATAGACCGCAGCGCCCAACTGGATATGCCAGAGGTCCTTCCCGGTGTGGGCATCGAGTGCGATAAAGTTGCCGTCCGCATCTCCCGCGAAGACAACGCCTCCGGCGGTGGACAATAGCCCGCCATAGGGATTGCTGAAGAGTGGGAACCGCCACTTCTCAGCTCCAGTCAACGGATCGAGAGCTCTGAAGTCACCCGTGATTCTTTCAGTCGTGTCTGGGACATAAATACTTCCCAGGAAATCATGCCCTGCCCTATAGCTCTGCGGAGCGTTGGTAAAGATATCGCACTCGGTTGAGGTCGCCACGTAAAACAAGCTGGTGTTCGGATCATAAGACGGCGAATACCAGTTGGTCAGGCCGAGCGCTCCCGGACAAACCAGCTTTCCGTCTCCCTTTGACGGCAATGCTGTGTTCGGAATGGGCTTGCCATCCGGGGCAATTGACGTTGCCCAAGTGACTTTGCCGAACGCTTTGGCCGAGAGAAACGTCCCGTCAGTGCGGTCGAGTACGTAGAGGAATCCGTTACGGTTCGCCTGGATCAGTAGCTTGCGCGGCTTGCCTTCCCAGTCCGAATCGATGAGAACCGGCACCTGAGTCGCATCATAATCATAAAGATCATGCGGCGTGAACTGAAAGTACCACTTCAACTTTCCAGTGTCTGGATCGAGAGCGAGCATACTGTTGCTGTACAGATTGTCTCCACCGCGCTCGCCTCCGTAGTTGCTGGGCGAGGGGTTTCCGGTTGGCCAATAGACGAGATTCAACTCGGGATCGTAAGAACCGGTGATCCACGCCGGCGCTCCGCCTGTCTTCCAGGAATCCCCCTTCCAAGTTTCATGTTCGGGCTGGCCGGGGCCCGGGACAGTATCAAATCGCCACAGGCGTCGTCCCGTGGCCGCATCATAGGCGTCAATAAATCCGCGAATCCCATACTCGCCGCCCGACACTCCGACGATCACCTTGTCCTTCACCACGAGCGGGGCCACAGTGAAAGTGTAGGCCTGGCGATAGTCGGCGGCGATTACATCCCAGATCAGATTTCCGGTTCTGGTGTCGAGCGCGATCACATGCGCATCCAGAGTAGCCATGAAAAGCTTGTCCCCGAGAATGGCAAACCCGCGATTCACCAGGCCGCAGCACGGGTGCACCTTGTCGGGCAGTTTCCGCTGGTAGCGCCAGATCGCCCGTCCAGTTCGGGCGTCCACGGCAAAGGCGCGGTCGTTCTGTCCGGTGGCATAGAGCACGCCATCCACGACCAGAGGCGTAGTCTCGAACTGCCCGACATCAGCGACCTGAAAGCTCCACTGCATCACCAGGCGTGAGGCATTCGAGGTATTGACTTGATCCAGACCGCTGTGGCGCCAGCCGTTATAGGCCCCGGAATAAGTGAGCCAATTCTGAGGCTCGCTGGCCGCACCAACCAGGCGGTCGGACGTGACCTGGCCAGAAACGCACGTCAACGCGCTCAGCAGAAGCGACAGTATCAGCGCAGTCTTCCTCATCGAGTCATCCTTAGACCGCTGTCAGTCGCCATTCAAACTCTCCAGGTAGGCAACCAGATCGTGAAGATCGCTCGGGCTCATCATTTCTTCCGAATAGGCTGGCATCAGAGACTTGCGCTCTTGAATCACTGCCCTCAGGTCTTTCCTCAAGAAGAGTCGGAGTTGTTGGCTGGTATCGAGCAATTGGATGGAAAAGGTGTCTTCATTTTTTGCCACTCCAATGATGGTTTGGCCGTTGGCTGTAACCACCGTGACCTTCTCATAGAGCAACGGAGATCCCCAGAACCGGTTCGGATCGAGCATGCCGTTGCTCAATTGCTTATCGGGATTGCGAATCGAATCGACCAGGTAGGATTCCGAGCGCGAAGCTCCCACGCGGGACAAGTCAGGGCCCAACCGTCCACCCTTGCCCTTCACCATGTGACACTGGGAGCAGCCGGCACTCGCGAAAAAAAGCTTCTCGCCTTTCGTCCGGTCGCCGGAGTTGGTCGCGCGCTGGGGCGAACCGACGGAACGAAGATAAGCGATAATCGCCCAGGTTTCAGAATCCTCGAAACTGTTGGCCGGCATCTCGGTGCCTGGCACTCCCTGGCTGATGGTGTGGAAAATCTCGGCATCGCTGGAACCGTGGGCCCAGCGGCCGGCTGTGAGGTCGGGCCCGCGGCCGCCGCCAGTCGCGTTCATGCCGTGACAGGGTGAACAGTTCCCACGAAAAAGGGACGATCCTTCTTTAATTGCCGCCGGGTTTCCGGCCTTGGGATTTGTAAGCGGCTTGTCTTCTGCTAGCAGAGCCGATGCCCATAGGCACGAGAAAAGAAGCAGGGTCAGACCGGCCAAGCCGAATCCCGCAGCACGTCGACCCGTTACCGATAGCAAACGTAGTCTCCTTAGCCTTTCAGTTTCAAGCTTTCCGAACTGTCGGGTCACTGTAGCGGTCTGATTCGAGGGCGTCCAGTGTACGGAGGAGCGGAATATAGAGTCAAACGCTGTCTCCAGATCGCGCCGTCGTAACAATTTCCTGTGTTACGCTTACCGGTCTCGCGTTGTCCAAACTCCTGTCCGGGAGATTTTCTCTTGCCTGTTCCTCGAAGAACCGGCCCTCGTATCGCCGTCGTGGGCAGCTATGCCACCGGTCTGACCATGAAAGTGGAGCGTATGCCAAGCACCGGCGAAACTCTGCTGGGCACAGGCTATCGCGTGGACTATGGCGGAAAGGGCTCCAATCAGGCCGTGGCCTGCGCACGGCTCGGAGCCAGCGTAAGTTTCGTGGCCAAGATTGGAACCGACCCCTTTGGCGAAATGGCGCTCGGCCTCTATCGCGACGAAGGCATTGATATCACTCATGTGAAGCAAGTCGCCGACGCGCCCACAGGAGTGGGCTTCATCATCGTCGAGTCGGCAAGCGGGCATAACTGCATCACGATCGATCCTGGGGCGAATGAACTCTTGACCGCAACCGAGGTTGCCCAATGCAAGACTGCTTTTGATTCCTCCGCGGTTGTGCTCACCCAGCTCGAAATTCCTGTCGCCGCCGCTGAGGCCGCACTGGCTCACGGACGCGCGAAAGGAGCGGTCACAATTCTGAATCCGGCTCCGGTCCGGACTTTGCCTTCGTCTATCCTGCAGTTGGTGGATATTCTTACTCCCAATCGGAGTGAGGCCAAGGTGCTCGCGGGAATCGATCCGGCTGCAGATGTCGAGCCTGAAGAGGTTGCGCGTATTTTGATTGGCGGCGGAGTCAAACAGGTAGTCATGACCTTGGGAGAGAACGGCGCGCTGATCGTAACCGGGAAGTCTTCGACGGCTGTTCCCGCTCTTCGCATGCGAGCAGTGGATACTACCGGCGCAGGGGACGCCTTCAACGCCGGACTGGCCATGGCACTCGCTTGCGGTGTGAACCTTGAACAGGCAGTGCAGTTTGCCGTAGTCACCGGAGGGCTCGCAGTCACAAGAGAGGGCGTCATTCCTTCCCTGCCCAGCCGTGTTGAAGTTCTGGGCCTCTACCGCCAGCAAGGGCTTAGCCCTCCGGGTTGGTTCGCCTCCGATCCTGCGGGCCGGGATTGATGCCCGGCTGACCGGCGGGGGACGGTACCAAGTCGGCTCCCACGCGCAAGAAAAGACGACGGGTTGTCCTATACTGCATAGCCAGACACTGCATGAGGAGGCAACAGTATGAGACTGGGCGCTTTCTTGATGATCGTGTTCTGCATCACCACCCCGCGAGTCTGGGCACAAGACGATTCCGAAGCTGTGCGATCGAAAGTCATCGCGCTGGAGAAGGCCTGGAATCAGGCTTACAAGGCCGGAGATATCCGGGCGCTAGACTCCATTCTGGACAACGAGATCGTTCTGATCAACGACGACGGTTCCGTCCAGAGCAAAGCCGAGTTTCTCGGAAGCGTGAAGGCCACCAGCAACAATTCTCAGGAACAGCAGGTCGCACCGGAATCGATGAGCGTGCACGTGTTTGGCAACACGGCAATCTCAACCGGAGTATTTCGCGCCAAGGGCGTCGAGAACGGAAAGTCTTATGTGCGGCGCGAGCGTTTTGTCGATACCTGGATTTACAAGAGTGGCAAATGGGTCTGCGTCGCCAGCAATGCCACGCCGGTCCTTCATTGATGGACTTAGAGTGGCCTGTCACTTTGGGTCACACCGGAGTCTGTGAGCGTCGAGATCCCCCTATGCCCCTGCTGATTGGCTTTCTTCTGGTGCTGCTCGCTGCCCTGCTACAAGGGTCTTTCGTTCTTCCCATGACACTCGTACGGCAATGGTCGTGGGAGCACACCTGGGCTACGTTCTCAGTCCTGGGCATGCTTATCTTCAACTGGATCATCACACTTCTCTTTGTTCCAAATATCTTCGCGGTGTATAGCGCGTCTCCCACGAGAGACCTAGGCATCCTGGCCCTTTTCGGTTTGGGCTGGGGCGTAGGCGCTGTCTTGTTCGGCCTCGGGATGGAAAGGCTTGGTATGGCATTGGGCTATCCCATCATCATGGGACTGATCGCCAGCCTGGGCGCTCTGATTCCACTTCTTGTTTTCTTCCCGCAGACGCTTTTCACCGCCAAGGGCTTCGTTCTACTGGGCGGAACCGCACTGGTCATCTTCGGCATTACGATGTGCTCCAAAGCTGGCTCACGCCGAGCACCAACTGAAGCAACGTCCACTGCCACCGGTTCAAGTACTTTCAGGATCGGGCTGGCCATCGCAGTCTTTGCCGGCATACTTTCCTGCTTACCCAATGTCGGTATGACATTCGGAAGCAACGTGATCCGCAGCGCCGCGTCGCTGGGAGTGTCTCCGGCGTCTTCCGGGAATACAGTCTGGGCCCTGCTCTTCACTCTGGGGTGCGTCGCGAACCTCGCTTATTGCACGTACATGATGATCAGCAAGCACACGCTGGGCCAATACCTTAACCGGGAGACGCCGCGGAATCTGGGTCTCAGCGCGGCAATGGCCTTGATGTGGATTGGCAGTTTCTATCTTTACGGTGCCGGCGCCGCGAAACTGGGACGTTGGGGCGCCATTGCAGGCTGGCCTCTATTCATCTCGCTGTCTATCGTTGTGGGCAACCTCTGGGGATTATGGCGAGGTGAATGGCAAGGTGCCCCGGCCGCTGCACGTCGAATTCTGAACCAGGGCTTGCTGATCCTGATTGTGGCAGTGATTACCGTGGCGCTCAGCAATTCATTCTAGGATTATTTTCAGCGGACCTCTGTGACTGGGTCGACAACTCTGCGAAAATAGGCGTGTTCATGTCGTCAAGTTCCCCATTCCTGTCGACCTCGCAGCCCAGGGCGCGTTGGATGCGCTTCGACACTGCACACATCCTGAAGCGCTTTTTCTTCTGTGAGCGTTCCCTTCTGGTCAGCCAAGCGGCGTGGATTCCTGCGGTTGCGCCCCTCGATATCAAGACAGGACTCGCTCGTTTCATCTGGCAGAGCGCGGAAACGGCTGATGCTCTACGCACTCGGGTATTCGAGCTTCGCTTCCCCAGCCGCCTGTTGGAAGAGGAGGGGACGGACCACGCGCTGATCGAGCTTTTCGGTGCGGTAAAGAACTCGCCGTCAGTTCCTGCGTTTCTATTGAGCGTCGGGAGAGTTCTTCTGCCCGCGCTTCGCGATGCATTTCAGGAATACCTACAGGTTTCTGATTCCATCGCCGACGGACCCACTCACCGTTTTCTGTCGCTCGCGGTCGCTGAAAAGACTGAACAGATCGCTGCCTTCGAGAAATGGGGCAAGGCGGCTTTGGACGACAGTTCCGGGTTGCGCGAAAGTGCGCACAAGTGGGCTCAGGCAGTCGCCAAGCGGCTCTCCGACGTAGGCGGAGTCGGAGTCGAGCCGTCTTCATCGGCGGCCAGCACCGGACCTTTGCCCGGATCAAAGATCTATGCCATTCCCGACAAGCCCGCGCGTGATTCCAGCTTCTGGCCTTGCCGCTTTTACTGGCCGGACGTGGTCGATCCGGCGTATCCCTACGGTGAGGGGATGCAACTTCAGCTTCGCTCGGCGATCAGCCATTTGAATGAAGTCTGGGCCATTGAAAACGGCGGGCTGATGTTGAGCGCGTTCGCCGATGTTCTGCCCTGGGAGTGGATCCACAATGCCGCGCGCTGGACCTACGATGAATCGCGCCACTGCCGCATGGGCTACGAACGCCTGATGGCGTGGGGCTTGAATCCCGCAGACATCCCGCTGGGCACTTATATATATGAGAGCGCCTCCGGCGAAGATCCAATCTATCGCCTGGGCATGCTCTATTTCTTTGAGACTAAAAACATTCGTCACAAGCCGGCCCGCACTCAACTCTTCCACGCTTATGGTGACGCGGTCAGCGAGCACGACATGGACTTCGACTGGGCCGACGAAACCATGCACGCCGGATACGGCAAACACTGGCTCAAAGAACTTCTTGCGGTTCGTGGCCAGGACCCCACCGCCTACGATCAGGTACGAGAGAACTGCGAAAAGCTAGTACAGGACTACGTAAGCACCGCCACGCATGACGAGGTTGCCGCGATCAAAAGAGTGGCAAGTGCACTGATCGCCGAAGCTCAGCAGAAGTAATGTAGGCGCGAGCGCCCTCGCTCGTGCGGCCGAGCGAAGCTCGGCAGTTTTGGTGCACGGGCATCAAACTGTTGAATCACCCGAAAAACTAACGCACGGGCGGGGCACCCGCGCCCACATTACCGGCTCCACATATAATGTCTCCGTGAGTGCTCAACGCTGCCCACGGCGAATCCTGCTCTCTTTGATCGCTCTGGCAATGCTTTCGGTCGGAACCGCCAGAGCCCAGGAGTCGCCCTCCACATCGCCAGACACGCCGGAAGCGCACCTGGGCAAGGGCTATGACGCGTTGAAGCTGGACCGTTACGACGTCGCCGTTGCCGAGTTCCGAGCCGCGTTGGAAGCCGCTCCCGAACTGAGTCTGCGCGCGCGGTTTCCTCTGGCGGTGGCTCTCTTCGAACTGCATAAGTCAGACGATGCCCGTCACGAACTTGAACTCGTGCGCAAGGAAGTCGGTGATCATCCTAATGTCTTTTATTATCTCGGACGACTTGATCTGGACGATCACCAGTACGCCAGCGCGATTCGCAATTTAACCAAAGCAGCAGCCAAGCCGCCTTTTCCCGATACTGCCTACTATCTCGGCTACGCATATTTCAAGGTGGGCAATACGACAGCGGCGGAGAAGTGGTTGAAGGAAGCTTCTCTCTTGACGCCGAACGATGCCCGCGTTCCCTACCAGTTGGGGCTGGTCTATCGCAAACAAGGGCGCGAACAGGAAGCCGCGAAGACTCTGGCGCATTCGGAGCAACTGCGCCAGAGCGATTCCAACGAAAGTCGCCTCAGGCTTGAATGCCGGCAGAAGCTCGATCAGGGACTTCGCGAGGAAGCCCGTGCCATCTGCGAGCAACTTTATGATCCCAGCGACGCGGATAAGCTGACTGAACTGGGCACAATCTACGGCCAGCACGGAGACTTGGAAGCAGCCCTCAAGCCGCTGCGCCGGGCCGCGGAACTCTCTCCGCAATCGCCGCAGATGCAGTTCAACCTGGCCTTGACCTACTACCAATTAAACCAGTTTGAGCAGGCGCGCGCCCCCCTGGCCAATTCGCTCAGGCGCTGGCCGGATCTGTTCCAGCTGAACGCTCTCTACGGGGCCGTCCTGGCAAAACTGGGCGAGGATCTTGCGGCCTACCAGGCTCTGCATCACGCTCATGAGCTCAATCCGCAGGAACCGGACACCTTGAATTTGCTCTACGCCACTACCCTCGGACTAGCGCAAAAGAGCAAAGTTGCCGGGCAGTCGACTGATTCGTTGCGATATCTGAACGAAGCATCATCTCTGCGGCCACGGGAACCCGAACCGCACATCCGAATGGCTGATATCTACGCCACAACCGGTCACCCCGCGGAGGCTGCTGCGGAAAAAGAGAAAGCTGCGCAGCTTGGAGGCAACCCGGGCGGGCTGCACTAAATCGCCTATTCCTCAACTACTCGGCTTCTCGATTTGTAATTGACACCCGGAAAATCGGCTTTGTCTTTTCAGACGGTTCCATCTCGTATGTCTGTTCGGTCTTTGCGGGGTCGTAATCGCGCCACAACCAGATCATCTCTTCTGGAAATTCCGCCGCACCCTGGCCCGGGTTATGCGTCCCCTTGCCGAAACTGAAGTGAAAATCATAGTCCTTCAGCTTGAGGGCATTGGCCATACGAATATTTGCGAGGGGCCAGCTTCCGTAGCGTTCATTCTCCTGATCCGCGGACCCGTCCTGCAGCCATACTCGAATATTTCGTTTAGACTCCCGCAAGATTTTCTCGGCATAATCCTGCCCCCCGTCGGCAAGGGCAGGATCCTCCTTCCACTGGATGCTGGTGAAGCTGCCGATCCACGAGATCACACGGCTGAACCGGTCGGGCATCTGCCATGCGGCATTAAATGAGCAAATACCGCCCGACGACAAGCCAGTGATCGCCCAGCTGTACGCGTCCTTGCGAATGTTGTAGTGGGATTGAACATCCGCCAGAACTTCATCGCGAAGGAAACGCGCATAGCGGTCGCTCACGGTGTCGTACAAGCGTGCTGCGCATCGAGTCTTTGAGAGTGCGGTGCCATTTGTCGGAGTACGCTTTCACGAAATTGTAGGTCGGCGTGCCCGGAGAGTCCGCGATGTCCCCGGGATTGATAAACACGGCGATCATGACTGGAATCTTCTTTTGCGCGATCAGGTTATCGATGACGTTGAGAGTGGGATTGTTTCCGTCCCGATGGATATAGCCACTCCCGTCCTGAAAGACCATCAGCGCCGCCGGCACTTTCGGATCATATTGCGCCGGCACATAGATCCAATACTCGCTTTTCATGCCGTCGTAGATCTTGCTGGTGTGGACGATCTTTTCGGACACTGTGCCGGACGGAACGCCGGGCTGCAGATATGACAACGGGCCGAACGCCGGCAAATCCAGCTTGCCGCCAAAAAGCGCGCCGTTGATCATGTAGTGGAACGCGTGCAATCTGCCGACAGGTTCGATATGCGCCGCGGCATACCACAGATCGGAGCCCGCGAAGGACTGCATCTGCGGTCCGGGAACGTCGTCGATCAAAAGTGATGGCTGCGATGACGCCTGGGTGGCGAAAAAGAAATCGGAGCCGTGACCCGACCACGCAGTCCCTTCCTTCAGGTCTTTGGCATCGAAGCTGTCGGTAATCGCGCTTCGAAGATTCGGACTATTGGACTTCGCCAATTCGATTAACTGCGTTGCAGACATCTTTTCCGCCGCTTGCGCGACGGACGCGAAACAAACTAACAGAAGTGCAAGTTTCCACATGGCCACATACTATAGCTCGTTTTCTGGTTACACAGCAGCGCGTGGGCGGGGCGAATGCTATCCTTAAGTTGTACCCATACCACCACGAGTCTTTAACCTCTCCATGTCGAATCCAAGCACTCCAGAACCACTTCCCGTCGCCGAATCCGCTGAATCTTTTGCGGACATTCTTTCGCAGCACGAGAAGACCCATAGCCGCAAGAAAGAAGACGGCGGAAAGCAACTTGAAGGCACGGTGATCGCCGTCTCCGCGGAATCCGTTTTCTTTGACATTGGATTCAAGACCGAAGGCATCATGCCGCTGGCCGTGTTCCAGGGCTCCGGTCAAGCCGTGAAGACCGGCGACAAGATGTCGGTCTCCGTCAAAGGCCGTGATCCCGAGGGCTACTACGAACTCTCCCGACAGAAGATTGCGCAGCCCACGGACTGGTCGTCGCTTGAGCAGGCGTTCACCGAGAAGGCGATCGTAGTGGGCACCGTCACAGGAGTCATCAAGGGTGGATTCAGCGTGGATATTGGAGTGCGGGCTTTCATGCCAGCCTCGCGCAGTGGAGTTCGCGACGCCGCCGACATGGAGAAACTGGTCGGACAGGAAATTCGCTGCCGCATCATCAAGCTCGACGCCACCGAGGAAGATGTCGTGGTCGACCGTCGCTCCCTCGCCGAAGAAGAGGAGCGGGTTACTAAGGATCGCCGATACACCGAGTTTTGTGAAGGCGAAACCGTGCGTGGTACGGTCCGTAGCCTTACCGACTATGGAGCTTTCATCGATCTAGGCGGCGTAGACGGCTTGCTGCATGTCGGTGAAATTGCCTGGAATCGCATCAACAAACCGGCGGACGTACTCTCGGTGGGCCAACAGATCGAGGCCCGCGTGCTCAAGATCGACCTGGAAAAGAAGCGCATCTCGCTGGGCATGAAACAGCTGCAGCGAGACCCATGGGATTCCGTCGCGGAGAAATACAAACTGGGTGAACGAGTTCGGGGCGCGGTCACGCGAGTGCTGGAGTTCGGGGCCTTCGTCGAACTCGAGCCAGGAATTGAAGGCCTGATCCATGTTTCCGAGATGTCCTGGGCAAAGAAAGTAAGAATCGCCAGCGACGTCGTGAAACCCGGCGAAAGCGTCGAAGTCGTGGTCCTGGGAGTAAAGCAGGATGAGCACCGCATTTCTCTCGGCCTCAAGCAGGCACTTGGTGATCCGTGGGCGAACGTGGCACAGAGCTTCGCCGCCGGCACAGTAGTTGAAGGGCCGATCACGAGCATGACCAAGTTTGGCGCATTCGTACAACTGGCCGAAGGCATCGAAGGCATGATTCACATCAGCGATATCAGCGCTGAGAAGCGCATCGAATTTCCACAAGATGTGCTAAGGGTCGGTCAACTGGTCAAGGCCCAGGTGCTCTCCGTCGACACCGCAAAACGCCTGCTCCGGTTGGGCATGAAGCAACTTGTCCCCACCAGCCTTGATGAATACATCGCCGAACACAAGACGGGCGATGTGGTCACCGGCCGCATGGGCGAAGTTGCTGGCGGACAAGCCCGCGTGGAACTGGGAGACGGTATCTACGCGACCTGCCATATTGCAGCCGCGGGTAAGGAAGGATCGGTTGAGACCGCGACGCAGTCGCCATCGAAGCCGGATCTATCGGCACTGAGTTCAAAGCTTAAGGCCCACTGGAAGGGTGGCGCCGCCGCCGAATCCAAACCCGAAGCCGCCCGTAACGGACAGGTTCGCAAGTTTCGCATCACGCAGCTCGATCCCGCGGCCAAGAAAATTGAACTGGAGTTGGCCTAAGCCGGTGAAGTGGATACCGACACTCGCCGCTGTGCTCCTTACTTTTCTCAGCGCCGTCGCAGGCGCACAACCTGCCCCTGACAAACCGGAGTGGTGCCGTCCGCTCCCCCGCCCTGAATATCAAACGCTCAAACGTATCCCGGTCACCGATCCATGGTTCGAAGTTTATGCGGTAGTGCCCGGCGTTTTCGCTATTTACGAGCCGCATCAGGCGGAAGAAACGATCTCTTATCTGATCCTGGGCGAAAAAAAGGCGCTGCTGTTCGACACTGGCATGGGCATCAGCGATATCCGCAAAGTCACGGGCGAACTGACACACCTTCCTATAATCGTCCTCAATTCCCACACCCACAACGATCACGTTGGCGGCAACTGGCAGTTCGACACAGTCTTCGGAATGGACACCGATTTCACTCGGGCTAACGCGAAGGGTTCACGCCAGGATGCTCAGGACGAACTCGGTCCCGGAATGATCTGCGGCGAACTGCCGAAGGGTTTTGATTCCAAAGCGTACGCGACCCGGCCGTGGAAGATCTCTCGCTTTTTGCACGACCACGACAAAATCGATCTCGGGGGCCGCACCGTCGAAGTTCTCTCCACTCCCGGCCACACGCCCGACGCGATTTCATTACTTGATCGCGCTCACGGACTGCTCTTCACCGGCGACACTTACTATCCCGCGCCGATCTGGCTTTATCGTCCAGAAACCAATCTCGACGAGTATGTAGCCTCGGTCAAGAGCCTTGCCCTTCTCGCTCCACAAATCAAGCTGGTTCTCGGACAGCACAATGTTCCGTTTGCCGAGCCTTCGGTGTTGCCGAGACTGGTTGCAGCTATTGAGACCGTTCGCGCCGGCAAGGTGCCTGCTGAACCGCAAGACGCGGGTAAGGCCATCTACCGATCCGATGGCTTTTCCTTCCTGCTCAAAGCTCCCGCGCCGCAAAAGTAGCGCCGACGCTACTACTAATCCCGCGGAAAATCATCTGCCCGCGCGGCCGGAGACGTGCCCAATTCAGGGGTGACGAAGTACTGGGCGCGAGCCTTTTCCCACTCCACCATGCTCAAGCCTGAAGGGTCATAAAGGATTCGTCCCGCGCGCACTGTCATCCGCGCCGACAATTTGACCTTTCCATCCATGCGAGCGACACCGCAATCGACGTAGCTGAATTTTCCGTTGAGCACTTCCAGCACGGCAATGTCCGCTTCTTTGCCAACGGACAAAGTCCCCAACTCCGGCCGGCGAATCTCCAGCGCCGGGTTCACCGTGGAGCGCCGGATGATCTCGTTCAACGGAATTCCCATGGCCAGGAACTTGGACATCACCTGGGTCATGCTAAGCACAGTGTAATTTTCAATGTGTAGATCAGTAGATATGGAATCCGGAATGAATCCCTGTCTAACCGCAGGTACGGCGTTGCGGAACCAGAAGCTACCTGCGCCATGTCCGACGTCGAAGATCACTCCCCGGGCACGCGCCTCGGCCAGGATGGGATTTACTTTTCCATCCGCGAGAACGATTGGGAATTGCTGTGCGAAGACGTGGGTGTGAATGTCCCCGGGACGCATTTTCTTCAGGATCAGCTCGGCATAACTTCTTTCCGGACGGGGCCAGAAATCGAACATCACCGGCAGTCCGACTGCCTGCGCGCATTCTTCCGCGCGATCGACCGCCGCCCAGGGTGGATGTGCTGCGTCCCACGGCTTATCCGTCCAGTAGTGCGCCGTCTTCACCCCGACGATGACGTCAGAATATTTTCGGATCGTCGCCGCACATTGTTTGACATCCATCTGGTCGACCGTCTGTTCCAGATCGCCATTCATGCCATTGCCCACGATATTCAGAAATGCCAGCACTCGGACTTTGGCTTTGTCGATGACCTCTTCCTTCTCCTGAAGAAACGTTTCGGCGCCGGCGCTGCCTGCATCCACCATCGTGGTCACACCCGATTGCAGCGCGATGTCAGCAGGGATCCCGAGCGGCTCAGTGTGGGCGCGCGCGTCAGGTGCGAACCAGTTCAGCGGCGCTCCGCCGTGGCCAATGTGAGTGTGTATGTCCACCAGACCAGGTGTGACGTACAGGCCCGAGACATCGACAACTTTTCCTGCCTGCGCGCCGGGAATATCTTTTTCGACGGCCGCAATCTTTCCGCCGGAAACTCCGACATCGAAAGTCCCATCCAGGTGGTTGGCTGGATCGATGACGTGTCCGCCCTTTAAGAGCAAATCAAATCGGGGGCTTTGAGCATGGACGTTTTGTGTGCCGAGCGTCATAACGACTGTGAGTATCGCTCCAAGATATGTTTTGATCGTTTGCTGCATAGTCGGCCTTCCTGTTTTCACGCGATCGATGCCGGATTATGCCGAGTGCTCGTGGAAGATCCGAGCCAACTGCTCCGCAACAATCTTCTCTTCCCCAGCTTGCAGCATGAACGAATTCATGGAGAGGCCCGGCTTCTCTTCTCCCGGCCCCATAATGATCGGCGGCTTCGACTCTTTCAGCATTTGAGAAACCTGCGTGGGAGTCAGGGCGATCTTTGCAGCGTCCCATGTGATCTGCATATGCGGCACATGATTCGCGATCTCAGGAACAAAATAGGCAGTGCTGACGCCCGGCACCCGCGTGACCTGCCGGGAGATGGACTCCAAACGACCCTGCCATTCCTTCGCCAGGGCGTCGTGATCTTCAGCAAGATAGAGTTCCAGCGCCTTCACCATCCCAATAATTTCTTCCTTGCCGACTTTCGAACTGCGGCCCAAGGTGTCCTCGTGTGGACTGTTGTTAAGCAAGGCGTACGCTACCAGATCTTTGCGGCCAATCAACAGTCCCGCGCACTGCGGTCCGCGCATCGCCTTGCCACCGCTGAAGGTGATCAGATCGAAGCCCATATTGGCGTAATCCCAGAGATGAGAGACCGGCGGCGTATCGGCCGCGGCGTCATTCATGCACGGGATCTTGTACTCCTTCGACAGCTTCACCCACTCATCAATCTTGATGTGCCCGGCGCTGTTGAAGAGATTAGTGAAATGCATCATGGCCGTCCGCGGATTGACCGCACTGCGGAATTCTTCGACGGTCTCGACTTCGACGAGCTTAATGCCGGTGGTGCGAAGTTGATGGTCGAACGGGTTGCGATGCGACTTCTGGATGATGACTTCGGACTTCATTCCGGTCAGGTCCGGTATCTGCTTGATGAAAGTTTCGTTATCGCCAGTAAGAATTCCGGCGAGTCCCGACTGGATAGCAGCCGCGGCACCGGCTGTAACCAGCGCGGTGTACCCGTCGGGCAGTTTGAGCATTTGTGCAATCCGATTTCCCGCCGCGACCTCCAGATCAGGAATTCGCACAAAATGACGGCCCGCCTGGGCCATGACCGCTTCAAGTTCCGGACGAATAATGGAGCCGCCCAGCATGGTCATGGTCCCTTCGCAGTTGATGACAGTAGAGACCCCAAGTTCTTCGTAGGGATTTCCAGATTGGCCGAACCCACTCACTTTGGTCGTAGTCTTTGCGGCGAACATCTTCTTCGAAGCCATCATGGAACCGGCCATCACCCCCAGCGTTCCCAGAAAGCTCCTGCGATTCCATCCTGTGCCCAGGCGCATGATTTCCTCCCCTTTTGAGGTCTGCTGAACTCGCCGATACGAGCGCGCTCTATTTCCGCACGATCGCGGCAATACAATTAATTTCCACCAGCGAGTTACCTGGAAGCCCGGCCACTGCAACCGTGGTTCGCGCCGGCCCGCCGTTGGGGAAATAAGTTTTGAATATCTTGTTCATGGCTTCAAAGTTGTCGAGGGTCGTAAGGAAGACGGTAAGCTGCATAATACTGTCCATCGAACCGCCGCCAACTTCAACCAGCTGTTTCACGTTCTCCATCACTTTTGTGACGTGGCTGTCGATATCGTCCTTACCCACCGGTCCATTCGAGTTCGCACCCTGGCCGGCTATGTAGATCACATCATTGTGGGTAATCAGGGGAGTGATCATTTGCTTTCCGTCGGCGGGCTTGCCGTCGCGATTTAGTTTGTGGACACTGCCATCGCGCTTCTTGGCTTGAGCATTTGTGGCCAACAGGGTTCCCGCGCCCACCGCGGACGCAACCGCTGCCAGGGAAGTCATCAGCTTTCTGCGATTGAAGAATGTCGAAGTCATGAGCGATCTCCTTAAAGTTTTTTATTGCAATCTGTTCATTCAACAGCAACGTTTTACGGCAATGCAAAACTGAAAACGTCACTTCCCGCTGCGATGGCGACGTATTGCTTGTCCAGAATCGCATAACTCATCGGAGAGGCGCTGAGGTCCTGTCCGGTATTGAAGTACCACAGCGCCTTCCCGGTTCGAGCATCGACGGCTTCGAACGACTGCGCATCATCGCCGAAGAAGACCAGACCGCTCACAGTGGTCATGGTACCCGCCGAAGAGCGAGCGTGTCCCGCCTGTGGATAGCTCCATGCGATCGCCTGCTTGTCCAGATCGTAGGCCAGAAGAAGCTTTCGTGAAACTTCCCCCGGAATCCGCTTTACGCCGGTCGAGTAAAAAGTCTTGCCCTCTTCGAACTTTTGCGGCTTGGAGGAAAATATCTGGCATTCCTCCAGTGCAAGAAAATAAACCAAGCGGGTGGACTCGTTATACGAGGGAGCAAACCAGTTAGTCGAGCCGGCAAATCCCGGACACATGCGCGTCCCTTCAGGAGTCGGCCCGAGCCCGGACCGTATGGGACGGCCTTGTGCGTCTATGCCCTTGGCCCAGGTCAGGTTTTTCACGAATGGCGTTGCCGAAAGGAACTTTCCGTTGATGCGGTCCAGGACGTAAACGAAACCGTTGCGGTTCGCTTGTACAAGAAGTTTGCGGGGCTCACCCTGATAAACCGTGTCGATCAGAATAGGAGTTTCGGTGGCGTCGAAGTCAAAGAGATCGTGCGGCGTGAATTGAAAGTGCCACTTCAATTTTCCGGTGTTGGCATCCAGCGCCAGCACACAGGCGGTGTACAAATCGTCACCGGGACGAACGTCCCCGTCGAAATCCGGACTCGGATTGCTGGTAGTCCAGTAGAGAGTATTGGTTTCAGGATCGTATGTGCCGGGCATCCAGGTGGTTCCGCCGCCGTGCAGGTACAGATCTCCCGGCCAGCTCTCCGAGCCAGCCTCGCCAGGCGCCGGGATGGTCCAGAAACGCCATGCCAGTTTCCCGGTGGTGGCATCGTAGGCGGCCACAAAGCCGCGAACACCGTCATCTCCGCCCGAGGTGCCAACAATCACTTTGTCATTCACGACGAGGGGAGCGCCGGTGGCGCCGTAATTCTTGTTCCAGTTTGCGTACGCCACGTCCCATAACAAATGCCCGGAACGAGCATCGAGACACAGCAGATGAGCGTTGTCGGTGAGCCGGTAGACGCGCGAGTGCCAGAGCGCGACGCCTCGGCTGAGATGTCCCGACGCATCGTCAATCAGCCCCTCCGAGATTGGCAATGCATGATGCCAGATCGCAAGGCCAGTACGCGCGTCCAGCGCGTACGTGTCATTCGCCGAAGTCACGAACATGACACCGTTCACGACTACTGGCGTCATCTCCATCCGGTTCGAATTGTTGGAATGGAACACCCACTGTGCGCGCAACTGGCCCACATTCGCGAGGTTGATCTGGGACAGGCTGCTGAAACGGCGCCCGGTAAAGTCTCCGTTGTAGGAAGGCCAATTTGCGCCGGGTGGAGAGGCGATGAGTTCCGCGGGCGGCACGTCGACAATTACCGATCTGGATTCCTGAGGCCGATCTTCAGACGCCGCCACCATGATGCAACCCAGAAAAGCAGCCAGCGCCAGTACAATTCTTAAGCTGATTCGCCTTCCCCCTGTCACCCGCATTCGGCCGCCATAGGAAACCCGATTCACGCGGTCACACCGCATGGTAAAGCTTTTGATTGAATCGATTTAATAATCGCGCATTATCCAACGAAAACCGCATGAAAGCAATCACGAATTACAGCCGGCCAAAGCGTTTGACCGCTTCCTGGATGGATTTGTATTTCTCGATAATCGAATACATCGAGTGTTCCTTGAAATCCATCTCTTGAGCCAGGGCAAGGACCTCTTTTGCTTTGGCCCTCGGTACGATCACAACTCCATCGCCGTCGGCAGAGACAATGTCACCTGGATTTACCTCGACGCCATCGCAAGTGACAGGAATTTCGGCGCCGGCGAAACGGTAATGACTCACCGACGTGGATGGGACAATGCCCGTGGCGTACACCGGGAAACCAATTTTGCGCAATTGCCCAACGTCGCGCACGCCGCCGTCGATGACAGCACCGGAATATCCGCGAGCTGACATCGCGGTACCCATCAGACCACCCATACCAGCGATGTCAGCCCCGTCCTCGACCACCATGACCCACACTGAATTCCGGGTTCCTTGATCGATGGCCGCCAACATACCGCTGAGGGCCGCTGGATCCTTGTTACCCTCGTCCTTGCTCAACTTCACGGTGAGCGCGAACCCGGCGAATTTCGTGGGAAAAATCGGCTGCATCTTATGCGACAAATACATCTTGCGACCTGTCAGTTGCTCCAGCGCATCGGAGACGGACGCCACTTCAACGTGCCGGTAGCCGTCGAGCAGCACTTCGTTTTCGTTCAAGGGAGAGCCCGTGGAGGATTGCGCCTGTAGCATGGCGCTGAGCTGCCAAATTGCACCGAGAACGAGAATCCCAACAATCAACCACGAACTCTTCCGGAAGAATCCCCCGTATTGCGATTTGGTCATCTCGTCCTCCAGGTTGTATATATGAACGCGGACTATGGCACTTTTGTCGGTAAATCTGAAAGGCGAATTCTAACATCAGGAAAAAGGGGACTGACGCGATATGAAAACGGAAAAGTCTGGCTTTTCGCTGCAGCAAGTGATTCTGGCACTATTTGTTCTTGTCCTGTTTCTCCAAGCCGGGGCGCAGACGGGCTCCGCCGAAGAGCGGCGCGTGATTAAGCTGCCGGGCACGGCGAATCTACCTTTCAGCGATGGTGTGATCGCTGGCGACACGCTCTACGTTGCGGGACAGGAAGGCATCGACGAAAATGGTAAACTCGCGCCCGGCGGAATCGGCGCTGAGAGCAAGGCCACGCTGGCTCGCATCGAGAAGATCGTGCGGGAGGCCGGTTTTGACCTCAAAGACATTGTTTCGGTGACAGTTTATCTCGCCGATATTCATGACTTCCCCGAGATGAACCTAGCCTACAAGGCTGTGATGCCCGATCCTAAGCCGGCTCGCGCTACCGTGCAGGTGGCGGCACTTGTGAACAACGCGAGGGTCGAGATATCCGCGATCGCCGTAAAGAGAAAATAGCCAAGATGGCCCAAGACTTTTTGCGATTTTCGCTATGGATTACGCTAGCCTACGCGACGCTGGCGGGCTTGCCTGTGCAATCGCACGCACAGCAATCCGGCAAGTCCTCAGGGGATAAAAATACGACCGAGGGCAGGCAGATTTTCGCCACGACCTGCGCTGCCTGTCACGGACTCGACGGAGGCGGAGGAGAGCGCGGCCCGGATATTTCGCACCGGCGCGAAGTGCAGCGTTTGTCGAACAAGGCTCTCTTGCAGATCATAAGGGAGGGAGTGCCCGGAACCCGCATGCCCGGCTTCGGTTCGCTCGGCGCCGCCAGCACTCAGTCCGTGGTTCAATATCTGCGTAGTCTGCAGGGGCAAGTGGCTGCGGCACCGCTTTCCGGCAATCCCGACATTGGAAAGGCTCTTTTCTTTGGCAAGGCAGGATGTGCGCAATGTCACATGGCGAACGGCCAGGGTGGATTCATGGGTTCTGACCTTTCGAGCTTTGGCGGCACCCAATCACCGGCCGAGATTCGAAGCGCGATCACCGATCCCAACCGGAATCTCGATCCTCGGAAGCGAACCCTGATCGTCACCACGGGGAGCGGGCAAGCCCTTACCGGCCTGGCACGGAATGAAGACAACTTTTCGTTGCAACTTCAGACCCTGGACGGCACATTCCATCTGCTGAACAAGTCCGAACTGCAGAAAATCGAATATCAACCGCGATCTCTGATGCCCGACGACTACGGATCCCGGCTCAGTTCCAAAGAACTGGATGATCTCGTAAGCTATCTGGTCAGCGTTGCGGGGAATAAAAATAAACCCGAGGCCCAGCAGGAATGAAAAGGGAGTCCACGTTCAAAATGCGCTCATCTGCCGTCAATTCGATGTTCGATCATTTGCTCAGAAACATCCTCATAGCCTGCCTTGCCGGGTTCTTCGGCGGGATTTCTCTAGCGGCCGCCGCAGAAAAGCCAGAGCGGGAGTTCAAGCTGGTCGCCGAATCTCCCAAGTTCTGGAAG
Source organism: Terriglobia bacterium (assembly GCA_963741105.1). GTDB lineage: Bacteria > Acidobacteriota > Terriglobia > Terriglobales > Acidobacteriaceae > JAIQFF01. Next base: position 137,955 of record CAVUGT010000027.1, on the reverse strand, counting down.
CTCTTCGACCGCAAAGCCAAGCTGGGCACCGTAGCCACTGGTTTCGGATTCACCGAGGGCCCAGTGTGGGATGAGTCCGGATTCCTCTACGTCAGCGACGAAAGTCAGAACAAGATCTATCGCGTTTTCCTCGACGGCCGCAAAGAAGACGTGATCTCTCTGGGCGATCCCGACGGCAACACCTACGACCGGCAACACCGCCTCATCGACTGCGCCAGCGTTCTGCGCGCCATCATCGCTGTGACTCCCGACGGAAAGTACACCGTCCTCGCCGACCACTACCAGGGAATGAAACTCAACAGCCCGAATGATGTCGTCATCGGCCCCGATGGCGCGATCTACTTTACCGATCCGACCCTCGATCTGGTGAAAGGTGAGAAACAGGAAATCTCATTTCAGGGAGTTTATCGCCTCGACGATAAAGGCGAGCTCCGTCTCCTCACCAAGGACCTGATCCAACCCAACGGTTTGGCTTTTTCTCCCGACGGAAAGCACTTCTACGTCGATGACGATGATGACGCACAGAAAAATATCCGCGTCTACGACGTGGCGTCCGATGGTTCCCTAAGCAACGGCCGAATCTTTGGCGTGGAGCCGGGAGGGCCGCACGAAGGCGTTCCCGACGGAATCAAAGTTGACCACAATGGAAACCTGTTTGTCACCGGACCGAAGGGCATCTGGGTGTGGGACCCGCAAGGCCACCATCTGGGCACAATCGAAATGCCCGAGCAGCCGGCCAACCTCACCTGGGGAGACAAGGACTACCGTACGCTTTACATCACCTCGACCAAGTCCGTGTATCGCCTCCGAACAAAAGCCCACGGTTTCGTACCGTATCTCACACACTGAAGTGTCCCCATCATGTCAACAGAGGGTGCCCCATCCTTCGCGCTTTTTGCGAAGGGTGGGAGATCTAAGTGTGAACACTCGCATTTCAATCTTGGTCGAGCTTACGAAGTCGAACCCATGTCGGCATCCTGAAACTCCGCCGTCTCCAGATGACTGGTTTCCCCGACCAGCCATCGAAACACAAACGTTGCGGCAAAACCGCCAACCAGTTGAGAAGCAATAAAAGGCAGCACATCCATTGGACGGATTCCCGCGAACGTATTGCTGACGGAACGGGCGATCGTGACCGCCGGATTCGCGAAAGACGTCGAAGCCGTAAACCAGTAAGCAGAAGTGATGTAGGCTCCGACCGCATACGCGGTCGCCGCAGGCCGAAAGCGCGAACATCCCCAGATCACAAACAGCAGCCCGAAGGTGGCGACGGCTTCGCTCCACAACTGCGAAGCGCCGTGCCTGGCACGCGTTGAGACGAAGAACAGCGGCATGGCGAACATCAAGTGCGCCGACGCCACTCCCGCGAATGCTCCGGCAACCTGGGCCACGACATAGGCCGCCGAGTCACGCCAGGAAAGTTCGCCAGTCATAGCCATCGCCAGTGTGACCGCGGGATTGAAGTGAGCACCAGAAATCGGACCCAGGGTAAGAATTAGCACCGTCAGCATCGTTCCTGTCGCGAGCGTATTCGCGAGCAAAGCGATGGCCACGTTCCCACCGGCGAGTTGCTCGCCCATGATGCCCGATCCGACCACAGCCGCCAGCAGGAAAGCGCTGCCGAGAAACTCCGCGAGTGTTCGGGATCGCAGATTGAAGTTCATTTCCGGTCAATCATTGCTGGCCGATCTTGTCGACTTCACACTTGAGCGCGAGCCGGTCGAGGCTCGCCAGAGGTAGAGAGATGAACAAGCCGATTCGCCGGTCGAGAGTGAAGAATGCGTCACGAAATGCGCGCTCGATTTGCTCCGCCGTGCCCACGACCGCCGCGGGATCGGGAACGCCCCAGTGCGCAGTCATAGGCTGGCCCGGCCAGATCGGACACACTTCCTTCGCCGCGTTGTCGCAGACAGTAAAAACAAAATGAAGTTCCGGCGCGCCGGGACGGGAAAATTCGTCCCATGCCTTGCTTCGCAAGCCAGTGGTGGGCAGGCGCGCGGCTTCGAGCTGACGCAACGCTTCCGGCCGAACCGTTCCCGAAGGATGACTCCCCGCACTGTAGGCGCTGAAATTAGGCTTGCCCTTGCGGTTCAGGATGGCTTCCGCCATGATCGAACGGGCCGAGTTTCCCGTGCATAGAAACAGAACGTTGTAGTGTTTCTGCATAGTCGCTTTCATTCAATTGCAGCAGGCCGGTCCGCAGCATTTTTCCCCGCTGGCCGACGGTTTGACGGCTCGCACGAAAGCGCTCATGAACTTCTCGCCCACCCGAGGCGCGATCGCGTCGACATCCACGCCCTCCGTGGCCAGAAACTCGCGGGCATCTTCAACCCGGTAGATACGCGTTGGTTCAATCTCGATCTGCTCGAAGCCCGCGGACGCAAGCTTGGCGCGATATTCACTCTCGTCCAGCGCTCCCGCGATGCAGCCCACCCACAAGAGAATGCTCTTCCGGATTTCCTCGGAGATCACACCGCGGGTCACCACGTCAGACACAGCAAATCTTCCGCCGGGCTTGAGTACGCGGAACGCTTCCCGCAGGACGCGGTTCTTGTCGGACGAGAGATTAATCACGCAATTGGAAATGATCACGTCAACCGAGTTGTCGGGCAGAGGGATATTCTCGATCTCGCCTTTCAAGAACTCCACGTTAGACGCGCCAGCCTTACGCTTGTTCTCATTGGCGAGCGCGAGCATTTCGTCAGTCATGTCGAGACCATAGACCTTACCTGTTGGGCCGACGCGCCTGGCTGAAAGCAGCACATCAATCCCGCCGCCGGAGCCGAGATCGAGTACGACCTCTCCTGGATTCAAACGGGCAAGCGCGGTCGGGTTACCACATCCGAGCGAGGCCAAAAGCGCTTCTTCCGGAATTTGCCCGGCCTGCGACGAATCGTACAGATTCGACGTGATCGGATCGCAGCATGCGTCGCTGGCCGCCGTGGCCCCACAGCAGGAACTGCCTCCGCTCTTCACTCGAAGTGCAGCCTGGCCATATTTTTCCTTTACTACCGTCTTGATGTCTTCACCGATCATGAACGGACTCCTCATTTACAGATCTGAACGATGTTTTGTGGCTTCACTGCCTGGTTGCGGGTACAGCACTCGGCATAGAGGAACTGTAATAACTCCTCCAGCGCCGCCGTGTTGGCGGTGTAACGGAGGAATGTGCTCTCCCGGGACACATTTACCAGGTCTTCGGTTCTGAGTTTGTCGAGATGATGAGAGAGAGTTGAGTTGGGAATGTCGAGATCTTCCTGAATTTCACCCACGACCAGCCCGTCGGGATGCGCGGAAAGCAGCAACTGCATGATTCGCAGTCTCGGCTCTGTTCCCATGGCTGAGAACATGTCCGCATACTTCACCACTTTGTCGATGTTTGTTCGGGTTTGAGCCATAGGCATATTTCGATATTTGCAGAAATATGGACGGCTGTCAAGTGGGACGCATGCGCCACCATCGGGTTAGCCTCGGACTACTCCTTGAGACCCGCAACTCTTCCGCGCAGCACCGTAATCGAGGCCTTGGGAAGGGTAAACGTCGTTCCCGATCCTGCCGTCATCGTCGTCGCTATCGGTGGGTTGTCCGGATCAGCGTGGCTATTGAGTCCATCGTTGATCCAGACATACTGCTCGCTCCCGAAGGTCACGAATGTGACCTGCCCGGAAAACGACGCGTTCTTGTTCTTGGAATCATCAAACGCCACGCGCACTGTATGCGGATTGGTCTCGTCGCGATTCACCAGCATCAATGACCAGTTTCCGTCCGGACGATGCACCACATAGGTCGTCACCAGCGCATTACCTTCACTGTCCTTGATGTCGGCGGACGAATTGAACATGGTATGCACGCCGGCGCGATGCTGCACCCATTCCAGATTGATCATGTGCGCGGCAAAGTAGGGAGAGGTGTATCCCTTGATGTCGTAGTGCTCGTTGGAAACGAAGTTCGACCACGAGGCCCAGCCCAGACAACTGCTCTGAATGCCCTGCGGCTGAATCGGTGAATGGTAGAAAGCGGCGCCTCCTCCCTCAAAGAACGACCCGACGTTATCAGCCAGCCACAGCGCGGCAAATATTGTGGTCATCGGCCCGGTCAGCTCGGCGGCAAGATGGTTCTCCGTCACCATGAGCGGGACGTCTTTCGGAACTCCGTCGTCCCGCCAGACCTGCAGGATGTGCTTCATCAATTGCGGCTCGCTGTAGAGGGTCTTCCAGGTGATGTTGCAAGGCTCAAACGGATAGTGCTCGAAAGACACAAACGAAAGATCGGACAGCCGTCCGTGAGCCTTGAGATAGTCGATGAACCGGCCCATCCATGAGTTGCGCCCCTGCGCGTCTGGCCAGACCCTGATGTCTTCGTTCACGCCTTCGAAGATCGGTCCGCCCAGCTTGAGCTTGGGATCGACTTTGTGAATCGCGGTAGCCCATTGCAGGTAAAGCGCGGCGTAGTCCTCCGGCATGGCGTGCTTGCCATCGGGCTCCTCGCCCATTTCGACGTATCCAATGCGATAGCCGCGCCTCTCGATGTAGGCGATCTGCGCCGCCGCATCATCAGGCGAGCCGTAAAGCATGCTGACGGGAATCATTGCCGGCAGATTGTTGGTCAGCCCGCTGGTGAAGAAAATATCGAAGCCGCTGTGTTGGTAACCGCCGCCCTCGTATGCATCTTCCGAAGAATGCCAGGGATCGATCGACGAAGCACAAAACGTAGTTCCCTTCTCCGCCGAGTCTTTCGTCACCTCCGAGAACGCGCCGCCGGCATCAACCGTGCCGACTGATACTTGTTGAATCGCGTATCCCACACAATTACGAATATCGGCCGCTCCATGTTCATCACAAGTGTTCGAGGATCCCGTCATCAGGACGCGAACGAATCGTGTTGGGATTGGCGTATCGCCCAGTTTCAGGGTGCTGGTTCCACCTTGAGCATTGTTCACAATGCCCGAGGCAAAGACCTTCCATTCCCCTTTGGGGCCGCCATCGAAATCGAGCGCATCTCCCGTTCCGTCCCAATATTCGACCTGATACTTCGTGGCATAGGGACTGGCCCACTGGATCCGAGCAGCATCCACTGATTTCGCGACCTTCAAGTCGACAATCACCCATTGCGGATGAAGCGCGTCGCTTTCGCCCGTAAATTTGCTGGTCAGGTAGGGATTGCTCTTCCAGTACGAAAGATTCGGACCCTGCACGGGACGATCGCCGCTGGTCGCGAAGCCTCGATGAGGCAGTGCATACGCCAGTATGTATCGCGTCGGCTCTTTCAGTTCCGTGCTTCCGGTGAAGTACCCGCTGCGGTGCGTTGCATCGCTCCACGTACCGTTCTCTGTCCAGTGCCACGCCGCCATCCGCAACTCGGTGTTATTGCGGTATGTGATCGGACCCCAGCCCGCCGAGAGCGACTCCTGAATTATGTGCGGCGAGTAAACCATGTCGATGTCGCGGCGGGACAACACATCGACCGAGCTGCCCAGAGCACTGTCAGGATCAAACGAGTTGATGGCATGCCCCGGCGTCGCGTCGATTCGAACCGTCCCAACAGCTTCAGGCTGCGCCTGCGCCAAGGAACATGGAGTCTGAAGGACGAGAGAAAGAAGCGCGAGGCCTCCCCCCAACCATCGCAATGAAGAACGGCAGGTTGAACAGTGCATTCGCGGTTCCACCTCATTAAACCGATTTACTGCGGCGAATTCTACCATTCAATCCCGCCACGAAAAGTGCATTTTCGTGTTCGGAAAGCAAACTTCCCCCCTATAATCAGTCGCCGAGTTTGCCGCGACTGGGAGGGAGTCTGTTCATGAAATTGCCATTCGTACGTCTGGTATTCGTCGTTTCGCTGTTTGTAATCTCGCTCTCCGCCTGTTCAAGAGCGGCAAATCGCGAGGTCGCCATAACGATTGATGATCTGCCGGCTGGCGCGGCCAACTCGATGCCGGCTGCAGATATCAGCCAGATGACGACAAAGTTGCTGACCACCCTCCGCGACCAGAAAATTCCGGTGGTCGGGTTCGTCAATGAAAAGAAGCTGTACAAACTGGGCGAGGTCGACGAACGGATCGCGGCTCTCCGCATGTGGCTCGACTACGGCTTTGAACTCGGCAATCACACCTTCAGCCACTCATCCCTCAATCAGGTCGGACTTGCTGCTTGGGAAGACGATATCGTGCAAGGCGAGAGCGTCACCCGCCAACTGATGGCCGAACACAACATGAAGCTCAGATATTTCCGCCACCCCTTTCTTGATACCGGCCGCGACCTTCAAACGCGGCGTCAGGCGGAAGCGTTTCTCGTGGCCCGCGGCTACCACATCGCTCCGGTCACACTCGACGCATGGGACTGGATGTATGCCGGGGTCTACGACGATGCCAAAAAGCGCGGGGACACAGCGATGCAGGAGCAACTCAAGCAAAGTTACCTCTCCTACAGTGATGCGGTCTTTGCCTATGCCGAGCAACTCTCCAAGCAGACCATTGGCTACGAGCCAAAACAGATTCTGCTGCTGCACGCAAATCAACTCGAAGCCGACCACATCGGCGAATTGCTCGACGTTTTGCGCAAGAGAGGCTATCACTTCGTGACTCTCGGGGACGCGCTGGGCGATCAAGCCTACGGACTTCCGGACACGTATATCGGGGAAGAAGGCACGGGCTGGCTCGAGCACTGGGCTATCACGCTGGGCAAGCCTCCCCAAGGAGCACCCGTGTTTCCGCACTGGGTCATTGAGCGGTCGAAAATCCTGCACCAGCCGCAACCTTAGCTGGTTAGATCTGAGTCCATGTATGATAATTAGTCCTGCGCGAGCCTCCTATGGACGCACTGCTCCTGCACCGTCTGCACTTCGCCTTCACCGTCACATATCACTATCTCTTCCCTCAGCTCACCATGGGACTGGCTTTGTTGATCGTGGTGCTCAAGACGGTTGCGCTCCTCCGTCACAACGAAAGCTATAACGAGGCCGCGCGCTTTTGGGCGAAGTTATTCGCCATCAATTTCCTGATTGGCGTCGTGACCGGCATCCCGATGGAATTTCAGTTCGGCACGAACTGGGCACAGTTCTCTCGCATCACCGGCGGTGTCATCGGCCAGCCGCTCGCCATGGAGGGCGTTTTTTCTTTCTTCCTTGAATCGGCATTCCTAGGCCTCTTCCTGTTCGGCGAGAAGCGACTCTCGCCCTGGGCGCATTGGGGATCGGCATTCCTCGTCTTCGTGGGCTCGTGGATATCCGGCTTCTTTATTATCGTGACCAACGCATGGATGCAGCACCCAGTCGCTTACTCGGTGCTTCCCAACGGATCGTTCGAGGTGACGAGTTTCTGGGGACTGCTGCTGAACCCGTGGGCCCTCTTGCAATACGCCCACAATATGTCAGGCGCCGTGATCACAGGATCGTTTGTGATGTGCGCAGTGGGAGCGTTCTACGTCCTGGGCAACCGGTTTGCAGAACAAGGGAAAATCTTTGTCCGCGTTGGTGTGATTGCAGGTCTGATTTCCTGCGTCACTCAGATCTTTCCCACTGGCGATTTGCATGGCCGCTACCTGGCAAAGCACCAGCCCGCCGCGATCGCGGCTATGGAAGGCTTGTTCAGCTCGCAGGCTGGTGCACCGATTGTTCTGATGGGACAGCCGGACGAAAACACCCAAACGATCGACAATCCCATCGTCGTCAATGACATGTTGAGCTTTCTGATCTACGGGACGCGGCGCGCAGAAGTGAAGGGCCTCGACCAGTTTCCTCGCGACCAGTGGCCCTCACCGCTTGCCACTGCTTTTCTACAGCTATCACATCATGGCTGGACTGGGCACCTACTTCGTTGCCCTGATGCTGCTGGAAATTTTTCTGCTGTGGCGCGGCAAGCTCTTCGAAACCCGTTGGGCCTTGTGGCCACTGCTCTTGAGTTTTCCACTGCCCTATATCGCCAACACGGCGGGCTGGATGACGGCGGAAATTGGACGGCAGCCGTGGGTAGTCTACGGACTGATCCGGACCTCGGATGGGTATTCGAAAAATGTTTCAGCGGGCAACACGTTGTTCACCCTGCTGGGCTTCATGGGAATGTACTCTGTGCTCTCGATTCTGTTCGTCATTCTGGTGTACCGCACAGTGGGCGAAGGCCCGTCGACCAGTCATGGCTCAGTCGAGGCGAAGCCGTTGATGTCGGTGTAGGTAAAGAACAAAATGGGATTCATCTGGTTCTGGATCGTCGCCGTTATGCTGGCCGCTTACGTCGTGCTCGACGGATTCGACTTGGGTGTCGGTATCCTCTCGCCTGTCCTTGCGCGTAGCGAATCCGACCGGCAGATCATGCTCAGGAGCATTGGCCCGGTCTGGGACGGCAACGAAGTCTGGCTGCTCGCCGGTGGCGGCACTCTCTATTTCGCCTTCCCTGCCCTGTATGCCGCCGCGTTTAGCGGATTCTATCTGGCTCTGATGATTGTGCTGTGGTTGCTCATCATGCGCGGCGCCAGCATCGAACTCCGCATGCACATCGACGACGGCCTCTGGCGGTCTTTTTTCGACGGCCTGTTCTTCATTTCGAGCCTGCTTCTGGCAGTTTTCTTTGGCGCGGCCCTGGCGAATGTAATTCGTGGCGTGCCTCTCCAAGAAGACGGCTACTTCTTTCTCCCGCTCTGGACGAACTGGAAGGTTGGTCCTCAGCCCGGCATTCTCGACTGGTACACCGTCATCGGCGGAGTCGTCGCGCTGGTGGCTTTGGCCATTCACGGCGCACTCTATCTGGCTGTGAAAACCGAGGGTGACTTGCAGCAGCGCGCTCGTGACTTTGTCCGCCGGTTTTGGCTCGTCCTTTTCGCCATCACCGCCATTAGCCTCGTCGCAACCGTCGCAGTTCGCTCGGACTCCCTCGCGAATTACGACGCGTATCCCATTGCCTTCGCAATTCCACTTTGCGTCATTGGTTCGTTGGCAGGCATGCTCTATTTTTCCCGACAACAGGCCGACCGCAAGGCTTTTGCCTCATCCTGCGCCTACCTTTCCACGATGCTGGTGGGCGCAGCGATTTCGTTGTACCCAAAGCTGCTGCCCTCAAGCGGCTTCCTGGGACGTGACATCACGGTACAGAACGCACTCTCGGGGCCCTATGCGATGCGAGTCGGCTTGATTTGGTGGTCACTTGGAATGGTCCTCGCGATCGTTTACTTTGTCGTGGTCTATCGCATGTTCCGAGGCAAAGTAACTCTGGACGGAGGCGGCTACGGACACTAGGCTCTCTTTCTCCCTACAATCCAGATGAATATTCTGGAATTCACCGCCCTCGTCTTTGTAGGATCCCTGGTCGCTGGCCTGGTGGGATCGTTGACCGGACTCGGTGGCGGCGTTGTCCTGGTGCCGCTCCTCACTCTGTTTTTCAAAGTGGACATCCGTTACGCGATCGGAGCATCCCTTGTCTCCGTAATCGCCACATCTTCGGGTGCCGCTGCCGCATATGTAAAGGAGGGATTCTCCAACATACGGATTGGTATGTTTCTGGAGATTGCCACCACACTGGGCGCACTCGCGGGCGCAATCGTTGCGGTGTGGGTTTCGACCAGCGCCATCGCGACAATTTTTGGATTGGTGCTTCTGGTTTCGGCCTTCCTTTCCCGCAAACCGCGCTCCCCGGCAGAGCGTAACACTCCGCCGGATCCACTGGCCACGCGCCTGCGTCTCAACGGCAGCTTCCCCGACCTGGAAGGCGTGCGGAGTTACAACGTCCAGCGAGTCCCTGCCGGATTCGGCATCATGTTTGGCGCGGGAGCTCTGTCGGGATTACTGGGTATTGGTTCCGGCGCTATGAAGGTTCTTGCCATGGACCAGGCCATGAAAATCCCATTCAAGGTTTCGACCACTACCAGCAATTTCATGATCGGGGTGACCGCTGCCGCCAGCGCTGGCGTATACCTCAGCCGAGGCTACATCGATCCCGGACTCTCCATGCCGGTGATGTTAGGCGTCCTGGCAGGCTCGCTCGTCGGTACTCGCATTCTGGTCAAAGCGGAAACCAGATGGCTGCGCCTGGGATTCAGCGCAGTCATCGTTCTTCTGGGAATCGAAATGCTGTACAAGGGACTTGCCGGGAGGCTATGAGGTGATGGAGCGAGTCTGGACTGATCGAAAGATCGAGAACATTCTGGGCAACCTACTGCGAACCGGCGTCGGCCTGTCAGCAGTCGTCGTTTTCTGCGGCGCCGTTCTATATCTCGTGCGCCACGGACATTCACCCGCTGACTACCGTGTATTCCAGGGCGAACCCTCCGATCTCCGCAGCGTTCCGGGCGTCGTACGCGACGCCTTGCAAATGGAGGGACGCAGCATCATTCAACTGGGATTGTTGTTCCTGATCGCTACTCCTGTGGCGCGAGTGATCTTTTCGATTTGGGGATTCGCCGCCGAGCACGACCGCATGTACGTAGTTTTCACCGTGATTGTGCTCGCCATCCTGCTCTTCAGTCTGGTCGGTTCGACACAAATGTAGTGTTCATTCACATCTGCGAATCGCCGCCGCAATCGGCTGAGAACTGACAACTGAGAACTGGGAACTAACAACTCGACAACTCGCGCCGCACACCAGAACAGCGCTCTCGGTGGCTGATATAATCCGCCTGCTCGACCAGTTACCATCCCAAACGAGATCACTTCTCCATGGATTCGACCCGGCTCCTTCTTCGGCTCCCCGTTCTGGCCCTCCTATTTCTGATCTCAACCGCACATTCTCAAGACACAATATTGGGATTCACGCCCACTGGGGCCGCGAAGGAAACTTCTGTCGAGCAAAAATTCAAGGCCATTCCTTCCCCTGACGAAGAACGACGTCAGCACCGTATCTTCACTTCAGCCCCGCACCTTGCCGGGTCCGAACGCAATAACGAACTTGCGCGCTACATCGCAGACGAATGGCGGAAGCAAGGATTGGAAGATGTCGTCCTGCGCCGCTATGACGTTTACAGCACCGCTCCCAAGAGTTCTTTCCTGGAGATGGTAGCGCCAGTCATCTATCGTGCGACCCTGCAGGAAAAATCGTATGACGCGGATCCGGACACGAAAGATCCCAGCGTCGGTGCTGCCTGGATGGGCATGTCAACCTCCGGCGAGATCACCGCGCCCATTGTTTACGCACACAGCGGCAATCCCGATGACTACGAATTGCTGCGCAAGAACGGAATCGACGTCAAAGGCAAGATCGTGCTGGTTCGCTACTCGAATCCCTATAGTTATCGCGGCTTCAAAGCGCTCACCGCTCAGCGGGAAGGTGCGGCTGCCATACTGATTTACAGCGATCCCGCCGAAGATGGATATAAGAAAGGAAAGGTCTTTCCTGACGGACCCTGGGGACCGGAAGACCACATTCAGCACGGCGCCATTACATACGATTTCATGGTGCCGGGAGATCCGCTCACTCCGGGATGGGCCTCCGTTCCGGGAGCGAAACGCATTCCAGTCGATCAGGCCGTCTCGCTGCCGAAGATCATGGCACTGCCGCTGTCCTGGCACGACGCCAAGCCATTGTTAGAAAACATGGGCGGCCCGCTCGCGCCCGACGATTGGCAGGGAGGACTTCCCTTCCAGTATCACCTCGGCGGCGAGCAAGCTCGCGTGCATCTGAAGATCGCAGTCGATAATTCCATCAAACCTTATTACGTGGTGGAAGGCCGTATCCGCGGCTCTGAGTTACCCGACGAATGGGTTGTTCTCGGCAACCACCGCGACGCCTGGGTCTACGGAGGTGTCGATCCCAGCAGCGGAACTGCTTCCATGATGGAGATGACGCGCGCCCTGGGTCAACTTGCAAAGCAAGGCATCCGCCCGCGACGCACGCTGGTGGTGTGCAGTTGGGATGGCGAAGAAATCGGGCTCACCGGTTCCACCGAGTGGGGAGAGCAATTCGCCGACGAGTTGCGGAAGAAAGCTGTCGCCTATCTCAACGTTGATTCTTCCACCGCGGGACCGAATTTCGACGGCAACGCCATCGCCTCTCTCGCTCCCATGCTGGTCGAGACCAGCCGTTCTCTTAAAGACCCGTCCGGAAAGTCTCTGTACGACGCATGGAAAGAATCTCAAACTCGCCGCAGGCAAAAGGCGAATGAAGCTGACGCAGTCACCGACGCCAACCTGCCCAACACCCGCATCGGGAGTGGCTCCGACCACACCGTCTTTCTCGACTTCGTGGGACTGCCCGTCATGGAACTTGGTTTCGACGGTGACTACGGTGTGTATCACTCGATGTACGACGATTTCTACTGGATGAACCATTTCGGGGATCCAGGCTATCGCTATCACACATTGACGTCCCAATTGTGGGGAGTACTCGCGCTTCGCCTGGCGAACGCCAACGTACTTCCCTTCGACTTCGGTATCTATGGAAATAATATTCGGCAATTCGTTGCCGAGATGTCTAAAGGCAAAGAGATGAGTCGGCTCGATCTCAAGCCGATCGCGGAAGAGATCGACAAATTCGAGTCCGCAGGGAACGATCTCAACCGTTCCGTCGCAGCTGCGTTGGCCTCCGGCAAGCTTGATCCAAAACTCGAGGACACGGTCAACCACGGAATGATGCAGGTCGAGCGCAACTGGCTCAATCCCGACGGCATCCCCGGCCGGCCATGGTTCAAGCACATTCTGTACGGCGCGCGTTTCACCTATGCACATCTCGAACTCCCCGGTCTGACAGAAGCTGTTGAAGCCGGAAATTGGGAGACTGCTCGTCAGCAGGCTGCCATTCTTCAGCGCGCGCTGTCGAACAATATCAATTTGCTTGAGCAACTGAATTCCAGCATCAGTGTTGGAAAGACGTCGCTTACCGCTTTGCAGAGCGATCTGGAAAGCATTCGCAAAGAATTTCCCGGGGAGATGTCGATCTACATGAAGAATCTGGCATCGGGCGAAGAGATCGCGCTCGACTCCGACACCGTTTACGAAACTTTCAGCGTAATCAAGCTAGCCATCGCATCCGAACTCATGCACCAGGTGCAATCCGGAAAACTGTCGTTGTCAGACCGCATCCCGCTGAGTGCGGGCAATGAGCGCCTTCCGTCGGGCGTGCTCTACACCATGGACCCCGGCCTGACTCCCACGCTTCGAGACTTGCTTACCTTGATGATCATCATCAGCGACAACGAGGCTACGGACGCACTAGGCGACAAGGTTGGACGCGCCAATGTGACGGCCTACATGCACAGTCTGGGCCTGGAAAAAACTTCAATCCAGTTTTCCGATCTCGAATGGGACCGGACCTGGCTAAGTACACTCGACCCCTCTTATCGCAAGGCCACGGGCGATCAAACCATCAACTTCCCCTTCGACAAATACAGCGACGCCCAGGTCTCGCAAGCCTTCGGTCATACCATCTACGACGCCGGAATTTATTTCGGACACAGCACTACCCGGGACATCGGTCACCTGCTTGAGATGATGGCTTCCGGGAAGTTGGTTACAAAAGAGGCCAGCGAACTGATCCTGGGCATCATGGAGAAGCAGCAAGTCAACGATCGCTTCCCCAAGTACCTGCGGAATGTCCGCATCGCCCACAAAACCGGAGACGGCCAACCGTTCATTGCCAACGACGCCGGGGTGATCTGGGTAAAGGGCCAGCCCATCGTTCTCGTTGTCTTTACTGGACATCACAAGGGCGAGACTGCTTCACTGCACGACTCGATTGCGCGAGTGGCTGCCCTGGTCGTCAGTTACTACGGCGGCAAGGTTTCTCCTGAGTTCAAACCGTAACACCCGAAAGTGGAGGCAGGCATGGTCCGGTGGTTCATTCTGATGCTTTCGCTGTTGCAGGCGTCTTCCGTTATGTCGCCGGCACAAACCATCGCTCCAGATACTGCAGAGCCCGGTTCAGTCGAAGCCATCGCTGCGGCGACGGGAGACAAGCGTTTTCTGTCTCCATGGGTGTCCTATCTGCCCCAGTCAGCGACTGTCCCATCGCCGCTGCACTCTCTGGGAAGGATCGCCGGAGCACCCAGCGAGTTTGTCGATTCAGCTAAAGCCTACGCATATTGCCGCGCTCTTGCCGCCGCTTCCCCGCGAGTCCGGGTTTTCACCATCGGCCACAGCGAGGAAGGACGCGAAATTATCCTGGTTGCAATCGCAGATGAAGCCGGCATTCGCGAACTCGATCGCCTGAAGAGTGCGACGGCTGCTCTGGCCGATCCGCGTCGCACCGATCCCCCTGCTGCGGAACGCCTGATCCAGAACGCCCGTCCCATCTACTACTTCAACGCTGCGTTGCACTCCGACGAAACGGGTTCCACCGAAGCCATGCTGGAGATGGCCTACCGCCTCGCGGTGTCCGAACAGCCGATGATCCAACGCATCCGCCAGAACCTTGTAGTTCTGATCAATCCGGTCTCCAATCCCGACGGCCGCGACAAGATGGTCGAGTGGTTCTACCGATACCTAAAGGGCAAGACCGATCGTGACACTTTGCCTCGCCAGTCGCCGCCCTACTGGTCGAAGTACGCTTTCGTCGACATCAATCGCGACACGCACCAGCAGACTCACGAGACCACCAAAGCTGTACACCGCATGTTTCATGACTGGCACCCAACGGTCGTGCACGATCTGCACGAAGGCTCGCCGTTCCTGATGACGTGGAACGGCACCGGCCCCTATAACCCGAATATCGATCCCATCACCTATACCGAATTTCTTGAACTGAGCTTTCATGAAGTTCAGGCCATGACGGCGATGGGCATGCCCGGCGTTGCGACCTGGGATTTCGGCGAAGCTTTCGCCCACCTTTACCTTGATTCGGTCGCCATGAATCACAACAGCATTGGACGCGGCTACGAAACCTGGGGCAATGGCACAGCGGAAACGTTGCGTCGTACGGTCCCACCGCAGGATGCTGTCATGCAGTGGTATCGTCCTCTGCCGCCTCCCGCGGGCGAAGTGACCTGGTCGGCTCGCGACAACCTCAACTATCAGGAGACTGCAGCACTCGCTGTGTTGGACTACAGCGCGGGCAGCGCGAAGGCTATGCTGCGGAATTTCTACAAAAAAGGATGGGACTCCTGGCAGAAAGGTTTGAACGAGCCTCCGTATGCATTCCTGATCCCAGACGGCCAAGGCGATCGTACGCGAGTCGCGCAGATGGTGGGCCGCCTCATCGGTCAACACATCGAAGTGGGGCGCGCGCAGCAGCAACTGAAACTGAAAGACGGCACCTATCCCGCCGGGACCTACGTGGTGCGCCTCGATCAGCCTTATCGCAACTACGCTCTTGACCTGCTCACGCCGCAGCATTATCCCAAGGACGGAAGCGAGCCCTACGATGACGTCTCCTGGGAGTTGCCCGCGCACTATCACCTGCAGGCAATTCCAACAGCGGATGCAGCAGTGCGCTCAGCCGCCCTCATCGCGCTCAGTGAGCAGCCAAATCCGACCGGCGAAGTGGCCGGCGCCGGCCCAGTCTTCTTATTGAAAGATACGGGTCAGGAGGAATTGCTCGCGGCGCGTTACCGGCTGGCCAGCTTCAACATCGAAGTTGCCGAACACGCATTCACCGCTGGTGGCGTCAACTTCCCGGCCGGATCGTGGATCTTGCCGGCACAGAATGGCCTGACTGATAGAGTTCGAACCACGGCCACTGAGTTGGGACTCGACTTTACCAGCGCCGCTGCCGTGCCTGACGTGCCCCGGCACATCGAAAAAGCGCCGCGCATCGGAGTGTGGGTGCCCTGGGCGGATACCGACACGATTGGCTGGCTGCGCTACTCGCTCGATCAGCGCAAGATTCCATACACATATCTTCGCGATGAAGATATCCGAGCGGGAGCGTTGCGCGAACACGTGGACGTCCTGCTCTATGGCCACGTGGATCTGGAACTGGCCGAACAGATTCAAGGTCTGCCCAAGGCCTGGGGACCGATGCCGTTCAAGAAGACACCCCAGACCCCCAGTTTCGGTACGC
The DNA here is from genome assembly GCA_963741105.1 of Terriglobia bacterium. Lineage (GTDB taxonomy): Bacteria > Acidobacteriota > Terriglobia > Terriglobales > Acidobacteriaceae > JAIQFF01. Next base: position 122,042 of record CAVUGT010000027.1, on the reverse strand, counting down.
CCGCAGAATCGGACGACATCACCGGCGGCATCGGATGGGAAGGCCTCGCACAGATTCAGAACTTTGTTGAAGATGGCGGATTGCTCGTCACCCTGGGCAGCGGATCCATGCTGGCTCTCGAAGGCGGCATGGTACGCGGCGTGAGGCGTTCTTCCGGTGGAGTGCCGCGCAGCACGCAGGGTGGTGGTGCCGATGCCGCCGCAGCGGCGCAGCAAGCGGGCACTCGAACTCCCGGTGCACACGTGCGCGTGACCTTCGACCAGCCTGAACATCCGCTGGCCTACGGATACCCAGCAGAGACTTATGTCTTCCGCCAGAATTTCCCGCTCTACGATGTGCCTCGGCGCTGGCTGCGTATGGCCTACTGCACCACCTGTCTCGACGGTCCCGAAGACCGCAGCCACATCGTCATGGAATGGGGCGACAAAACCGGAGCGCCCTTCGTAGTCAGTGGCCAGGCTTGGGGTGAGACCCGGCTGATTGGACGTCCGGCAATCCTCGATATGCCGGCTGGTCGAGGTCATATTGTGACCTTCAATTTCAATCCGGTTCATCGCGATCAAAACCGCGGCGATCAGCGCACGCTATGGAACGCGATCATCAACTGGCAAGCAATTCTGGAAGGCAAACCTTAGTAAGAATGTAGGCGCGAGCGTCCCGCTCGTGCGGCGGCGTTCGCGGCGCTGCCGCGCGAGCGGGACGCTCGCGCCTACACTAACTTCAGAACCCTCCACGCCCTCTACGACGTCTTGGGTTTCAGCTCGCCTACCACGAACCAGTAAGCCAGCAGTCCCACCAGAAGAATAATCGCGCCCACCTCGAACCCGGGAACGTACGAGCCACTGCGCTTGATCAAGAATCCGACTGCGAGCGGAGCCACAATTCCGGCTAGATTGCCGGCAAAGTTTTCGGCTCCGGTCCATATTCCTACTTTTTCGAATGGCGCGCAGCACTGCAGAATTACGAGCAGATTTCCGGTGGCAAGGCCGACCAGAGCCGCTGCGATCAAAAGCCAGATAGCAGTCCCCGTCTGTGACGCTCGCATGGCTGCAATAAGGAAAATACCCATAAAGAAAGCCACAGTTACAATTCCCTTGCGGGTCCGCGTTTCATCCCAGCCGTGGCGGATCAAAGCGTCAGCGACCCACCCGCCAATCGGCTCGCAGACTCCAAAGGTGAAGAACACCAGGGAACCGTAAAAGCCGGCCTGCACGATGCTGAGGTGTCTCACCGTCACCAGATAATCCGGCAGCCACGTGACAAGCAGATACCAGTAATAGTCAAAACAAAAAAATCCCAGGCAGATGCCCAGTAGATCGCGGTTCAGCAGGGCGCTCCACCGGAACGCAGACGATGTCCTGACCACCTCGGACAGCGGCGACGGTTTTACGGCTCGCAGCCGGTTCGGAAATACCAGCAACCACGGGACAATCCAGATCAGTCCCGCAAAACCTAAGAGAAGGAAGGTGTAACGCCAGCCATGGCGTACCAGAAGCCACGGAACCAAAATACCTTCGAGGATCAACCCGGTTCGCGTGCCAAAGTCAAAGAGTCCTGACGGCAGCCCGCGATCTTTTCCTGAAAACAGCAGGGTAATAATCTTCACCCCGCCCGGAAGGTAGATGGACTCTCCAATACCAAGAAGAATGCGAAATGTGATCAGCACTTCGAGGCTCCCGGCCAGGCCAGTGAGCCCTTGAGCTAATGACCAAAGCGCGAAAGCTCCGGCATAGAGCCAGCGCAAGTTGAAGCGATCCGCGCACCAGCCGATGGGAACCTGCATCAGGGCGTACGACCAGAAGAAAGACGACAACAGCAGGCCTTTGGTTTCCGGCGTGAGATGAAAATCCTTGGAAATCAACGGCAGTGCAAATGATATGGCGGCGCGATCGAGGTAATTTATTAAGGACGCGGTGAAGAGCAGGCCGACGACAGTCCAGCGGCGCGAGTTAGAAACGATCGGCAGATCCATTCCAGGGTCTCTAGTTGTCTGGCTGCGTACATATTTACCGCCCGCACAGGATAGCCTATCTCGTGTGGCCGCGGGCGACTAGCCCGCTCGGGTTTTGTAGCGGCGCCGTCCCGGCGGCTGTCGTGAGGGCGCTACGGGGCTTCGCGAAGTGACAGATCCAGCAGGGGCGAGGTCATACAGGTCGTGACCAGCGCCATAATCACCATCATGGAAAACAGCGTAGGAGAAATTACTCCCAGCTCAAGCCCCACGTTCAGGATCACTAACTCGACCAGTCCGCGGGTATTCATCAGTACACCAACCGAGAAAGCTTCTCTCCAGCCGATTCCCGCACTGCGCACTGAAATCAGGCATCCCAGCAGCTTTCCGGCCACAGCGACTACGATGATGAGCCCGCAATAGAACCAAAGGTGAGAGCCACTCAGCAGACGCACGCTTGTTCGCAATCCGGTAAAAGCGAAAAACAACGGGAGGAGAAGAACGGTGCTGACGGTTTCCAGTTTGCTGACCACACTGCGAACCACCCCTTCGCTCGCTGGAATGATTGCGCCGGCAAAGAACGCGCCGAATAGAGCGTGAATCCCGATGCGATCCGTGACCCAGGCGGACAAGAAGGCAAGCAAAAGAACCCAAGCCAATGCCTCAGGGGAAATCGTTGTCCTCTGGAATGCCGGGCTTCGTGCCAAAAACGGGCGCACCACCAGGGTCATGACGAAAACATAGACAACTAGGCCACCGAATGTGACCCACAGCGGAGTTCCAGCGCCCGCACGTATCTTAACGATGAGCAGGGCCAGCAGGCACCAAGCCGTCACGTCGTCCACGGCCGCACAGCTGATCGCGATAGAGCCAACTTTGCTTTGCAGCAGGTTGCGCTCGCTGAGAATCCGCGCCAGTACCGGGAACGCCGTAATGCTCATGGCTGTGCCCATGAACAAGGCGAAATTCGATACTGGGATCGCCGGGTTAGAAAGCCGGGGATAGAGAAACAGTGCCAGGCCGGCGCCCGCGAGAAACGGTATCAGGATGCTGATGTTACTGGTGAGCACGACTGCTCGCCCCATTTTCCGGAGTTCGCGCACATCCAACTCAAGCCCCACCTGGAAGATGAAAAGCAGCAGGCCGACCTGGCTTAAAGAGTAGAGCGGACCCAACCCTTGAGGTGGAAATAGGAAAGATGATGCCGCGGGCGCCAGCCATCCGAACAGGGATGGTCCCAGCAACAAGCCGGCGAAGATCTCTCCCACAACCCGCGGCTGGCGGAGTTTGGTAAACAGCCACCCCATCGCCCGGGCGACGCTGCACACCACGACAATCTGTAACAGCAGAGTCCTGGCTTCCGGAACCAATCTCAAGTCCTCGGGACAAAGTTTACGGTCGTGACATCTTATCGGATTGTGTGTGGCCTGGACTCAGCCTAGGCGTTGCCTGCTATACCGAAGAAGCGGAGGAGTTCCGTCGCCACCACGTCGGGATTGTTGAGAGGAATGAAGTGTCCCGAGTCCACAGTGATCACCTTGGACTGGGGAATCAGGGCAGAGGCCCGTTGCGCAAACCGCTCAGGTACGGCTTTGTCGCGCGATCCCTGAAAGATGAGCGTCGGAATCGTGAGTTGCGGCAGCATCGCAGGAATTGAGGCGAGAACCTCGGCAGGATTTCCCCACCGCAATATCGACATCAGGCGCCAGGCACCCATCGGGCCAGAAAAGGGGGCATGGAAGTCTGCGACCGTGTCCTTCAATTCCGCGCCATGCTCTTCCACGGCGTACCGCATTGCGATGTTCCAGAAAATAGCGTTCACGGCCGGAGCAAGGAGCTCGCCAATCACAGGACTCCTCACAATCCGAAAAAGGTGAAATGGCCTCAGCTCGGGAAAAACTGCGGGCGAAAGCAACGCCAGCCGGTCAACGTGCTTTTGAAAACGAAAAGCATAATGAACTGCGATGGCGGATCCGGCATCGTGCCCTACCACGTGCCACTTTTCGATGTTGCTCTCTACCCTGATTTGCTCGATCTTGTCGGCCACGGCTTCCAGCTGCCTCAGACCAAACCCTTCCTTGGGACTCTTACCCAGGCCGGGCAAGTCGACTGCCAGGCAAGTGAAGTTGCCCCGCATCTTTTGCACCACGCCATTCCAAAGCTGACCGCTGGTGGGAATGCCGTGGATGAACAACACCGGGTAACCCGACCCGCTAGAAAGTAGATACATGCAATACCCCTTTCACAGCCCCACCACGCCCCAGACCAATCAGCTTTGCATTTCAGCGGCAGGCATCTGCCGTTTGCAGAACTGGTAAAACAGCCAAGCGCTTGCCCGGAACAATCCAAGAAATGAACCGAGAAAAAAAGTGGAGAAGATTCCCTTCGGCCGCAACCGCGCATACACCACATTCATGCTCCACGCCGGGCTGGTGTAAACCGTCCCGGAGCGTCCCATCCCGATGCGATCTCTCACTGGTGCTTCGTACACGATCTTTTCGATGCCACTGTTAAAAAACTTGGCCATCTGCAAAATACGGCTGCTATAGCAAGCCCGGGCTCGCAGCGGCAGTGCACCTCGCTTGTGGTACTTCAAGATCAGTCCGGACGCTTCCTTCGCATGCCTCAACGCCGCTGTCACTCCATTGGCCGTGATGGGATCCACCATCGACGCGGCTTCTCCGGCGATGAGCCAATTGGTCCCCGCAACTCCGGTATAAGCACGGCACCGGAAAGAGGTCACGTTGGGCGCCTCAAGAGGCGCAGCTTGCAGCATCTGTTCGAAGCGCGGAAACTTCATGAGCTGCTGGCGAAAAATGTCCTCGACCGAAGATCCCCGCTCGCGTTTAGCTTTCGTTGCCGCCCCGGTGGTCACATAGCCGACACTGACGACGTTGGGACTGATGGGGATTTCCCAAATCCACTCCAGATATTCTTTCCTCATCGGCTCCATGTACAAAGTCGTTCCTTCGATCGACTCCGTGATGGGAAAATAAGTCCACATCGCCACCTTGGCCGGTCCGAAGTGAACTGCCGGAAGCTTGAATTCCCGCGCCAGCAGGCACGCGGCAAAACCGGACGCATCGATGAACCAGGGCGAAGAGAACTGCGTGCCGCCCGCGGTTTCGACAGCAGAGACCGTCTTACCATCTCGTGTCACCCGGACCACCTTGTCGCGCACCATCGTGACCCCAGACTGGGTAACCATTTCCTGAAGCTCCTGATCAAGGCGAATCCGGTCCACGTGCAGAGTGCGCAATTCGATGCGAAAGGGCGGGCCGCCGAGCCACGGCGTCGGAACATAGTGTTCGGAGCACCCGTCACTCGATTTCAAAGTCACATGCCGCTTCCAGGTCGCCATCTTGGTCTTCACCAGATCTTCCATTGGCAATCCCAAAGCGTTTAACAAATCAGGTGCCGACCAATCCAGCGACTCGCCGACCGCCTGGCGCATGCTTTCCGCCGGCTCGATGCAAATAACCTTGAGGCCGGCTCGTGCCAGTTGCAGCGACGCAGCCTTCCCCGCCAAACCACCGCCGATGACGGTCACATCGGACGAGCCTGATGAAACCGGTCTCGCCACTGGTGCAGTGTTCGCCTGTACCTGTTCCATGGGCTCAGACTGATTCATCTGGCAACATTGAAGAATAGAAAAAGCCCGGGATTGTCGCGGTTACCGACTGACGCATCTTCCACGGGCAGTTCGACATCGCGGGAAAAGTATCATCTCCGGTCTGGGCACACCAATAGTAGGAAACCACTAGAACAAGACGTGGACACCGTTATGCAACGGTTTGCGCTCGCTGACCGGCGGGTTGTGGGGCAGGCGGGTCAACCAGGCCAGCCCATTCACCCTAGAACGTAAATTTCAGTGCAAACTGGATCAACCTCGGGGGCTGTGCCTCCAGAATCTGGTTGAACGTTTGCGAGTTCATGTCGCTGTCCGGATTCCGAAAATTGGTATGGTTCAGGATATTAAAGAACTCCGCCCGGAACTGAAGCTCCTTCGATTCCGTGACTCGGATGTTCTTGAACAACGAGAAGTCCCAATTCGTGTAACCAGGTCCCTGAGCAATATTGCGGCCTGCCGAGCCAAACTGTTGCACCGGCGAATTGGGGTCCTGTGTGATTCGCTGGAAGGCGTTTGGGTTGAGCCAGTTGCTTGTGGTTTTCGGACCGGCGTTGGGATCCTGTCCAGCCACGACGTTTGGCCGGTTGGAGAAAAATCCGCTGATTTCAGGCGCCGAACCCTGCACCGAAAAATCATTCCCGTCGAAGACAGTAAATGGAGTGCCCGTCATCGCACTCACGATCCCGTTGACCTGCCAGTTGCCGAGGACCTGTTGATACCACGTCTTAGGCTGCTGCCACCAGGGCAGGGCCCACTGATAGCTCAACACGAACCTCTGCCGCGCATCGAACAGCGAACGCCCCCGCTCGGCCGCGACGTCGAAGGGGTTTTGAGCCAGGTCATTCTCTCCGGCCAGCGGTTTCGACGCTGAGCCCGTCAGGTTGAACGACGAAGAATCGTCGATGGACTTGGCCCAGGTATAAGAAGCTAGAAATGAAATTCCATGACTGAAACGCTTCTTCAAGCTGGCTTCCAGAGCGTTATACGAGGAATTTGCGATACCTGTGATCAGGCCGGTTGAAGAGTAGTCGCAGACCGTTGTCGGATCGAGAGTGCATCCCGAATATTTTCGCCGCCGGTCCGCGTTGCTAGAGGTGGATATCGGATCGCCGCTGCCGTCCACACCCGGAATGTAGATTGCCGGGTTGGCTTCAATGAAGCGCGGCAGTTTGGTTCCCTTGGTTCCTACGTATCCGAGTTCGAAAAGAAGATCGGATCCCAAAGACCTTTGAATATTCAAGTCCCAGTCTTGTGAGTACGGCAGGGGCAGGTTTGCCGCGAGAGTCAAGTTCGTCAGTGGCTTGGAGAAATCGCCGCTGATGGGAGGATTCCCGTTGAAGGGATCGGCAAAATTCGGCAGGCTTACCTGCGGGGTCTGCAAATAAGGTGGCGCGCTGATCGGCGACTGCAGCGGCCCGCCCTGACCAGTGTAGTACGGCTCATAGAAAATTCCGTATGCCGCCGTCACCAGCCACTTCGCGGTTCCGCTTGGATCCCATGCGAGGCCAACGCGCGGCGCAAATGCTTTCTTGAACGTGGGGATCAGTCCTGCGGGCACGTCCTTGTCTCCGGGAAACAGCAATCCGGGAGGGGCGCTGGGTATCACCGACGACTGCCGGCCGGGAACCCAGAGAGTCTGACGGTTTTTGATTTCCGTGTAGGGGAACGGCAAGTCGTAGCGCAAGCCAAGGTTGAAGGTCAGACGCGATGTGGCCTTGAACGTGTCCTGTACATAAGCGTTGACCGAGTTTCCCCGGATACCGCGCTCGAAATCGCCCAAACCTTGCAGGAAGACAACCGGCTGACCAAAAAGGAACCCTGCAAAAGCATCGGGTACGACTGGAAACGGCGCGAACACAAAGAAACCGTTGGTGGCGATTCCCTGCAGCGCGTTGACCTGCAGGTGCTGATATCCCCCGCCGAATTTGAGTTCGTGACGGCCGTGCACCCAGCTCAATGATCCCGAGTAGTCGAAAGCATTCTCGTACGTATCGCGTGGCCCGGTAATCGGATTGCCAATCGTGGTATAGCCAGCAATCTGGATCGACGGCGGACCTACTGCAATATCCAGGCTGGGTGCGTATTGAAATCCGAGGTCGGCCGGGCTGGTGGGATTGATGTGTTGACCAAAGAGAAATTTGTTTCTCAGGTAAGAGAAGCGGAAGACCCCGATCATACTGGGAGAAAAAGTATGCGTCTCCTGCAGCACGAAGTTTTGCGCTCTCTGGTCCTGGCCCACCGGAAATCCGGGCACACTCGCTCCCGACGTGGGGATCGGATTGAATTGCGTTCCGTCGATGATCGAGTAGCGGAAGTTCAGAATGTCAGAGGGCGTAAGATAATGATCGATTTTCACGCCTCCCTGGTTCGAGTCCTGGCGCACGACCTGGGTCGTGGTGAACACATTGGTTCCGCTGTTTGGAAATGGAATGTATTGCAGCAGGTTCTGCGTAATCGGGTTTGTCTGCGTAGCCACAGGATACTGATTGTTGGGATAGGGCTGGCTGAGAAATACGTTGAAGAGTTGGTGATTTGGATTGTTGCAAAAACCCGCCGTAAACCCCTCCGGGCAAAGGGCCGAGAAGTCACCATTTCGCTCAGCAACCGACGGCACGGTTGACGAAGTCGTTTGCCCCTGGCGATTCCGGAAGCCCTCGAAATACGCGAAGAAGAAAGTCTTGTCCTTGCGAATCGGTCCACCGAAAGTGCCGCCAAATTGGTTTTGTTTCAGAGGCTCGGTCTTGGCGGCAAAGTAGTTCGTAGCGTCAAAAACGTCGTTGCGTAAAAACTCCCAAAGCGCTCCGTGAAATCGATTTGTGCCGGAACGGGTGATGATATTGGTGGTCGAGCCGAGGCTCTGTCCGAACTCGGCGCCGGCGTTATGGGTGAGAATTCTGAACTCGGTGATGGCATCCACAGGCGGCTTGAGAACAAAGCCTCCATCCACGCCATTGAAGTTGTTGGCGCCATCGATCAGAAAATTGTTGGACTCGGGCCGCTGTCCGTTGACTGAGTAGGATTGCCCTTCGCGCAACGATCCACCCGCTTCGGCTAATCCGGGAGTGAGCGGCACAACTCCCGGCTGCAGCAATCCGAGTTGGGTAAAGTTGCGGCCGTTCAGTGGCAGGTCGAGCACTTCACGCTCTGACACTGTTTTACCCAGACTGGTCACACCACTTTCAATCAGCTGAGCGTCCGCGTGTACCTGGACTTGCTCGGTCTCGGCGCCAACCGCAAGACGAACGGGAACGTTTGCGGTCTCGTTTACATCGAGAGTAATTCCCTGCTGAATATACTTCTGGAAGCCCTTGGCCTCGACTTGGACCTCGTAGTGGCCGACCGGGAGTTCCAGCACAACGTAGGCGCCAGCGCGGTCCGTGACCGCGGTTCGCGCCAGGCCGGTTTCAGTCTGTCTGGCGGACACGGTGGCGCCCGATACCACGGCGCCGCTCGGATCCACAACCGTTCCACGAATGCTTCCTGTGATCTGTTGCGCCTCAACGCTCACACCTGCGATGACGATGGCCAGCAGACAAACCAAGCTTCTGAAACGAACCATGGATTTTCCTTCTCCTTGGGCAAACGTTTTCAAGACTGGAGGACCGAGCGTCGTCCGCGAGCGAGCGCGGGACGACGAACCCGTTCAGAGACAAAGTGCCGCGATTATAGGGATTCACTTTGGTGCGTCAATAATGTGAAAGTAGTAGTCGCGTGCAATCAGCGCAGGAAAACTCAGGAAATAAAACCCGGCCTAACGGTTTTGTATTATTGTGCTCCTGCATCCTCCCCGCTAACTTGACGCAACCCTGCTGTTCACTCGCCCGTTGAAGTTGGGATAGATTCACTCACTGACCGATGGCCACTGCCACTTCCACCAGTCCCGCATCCGCTCAAGGCCTGCGACGCGAGTTAGGCCTGGCCTCGACCACTTCAGCCGTCATCAACGGAATCATCGCGGTTGGCATTTTTCTGACGCCGGCCGGCATGGCCAAGGCCCTAGGCTCTCCCATGTGGCTGCTTGTGGTCTGGCTGGTGATCGGCGCCACCACCCTGAGCGGCGCGCTGTGCTTCGGAGAACTTGCCGGCCGCTTCCCCAGCGCCGGTGGCGCCTACATCTACTTGAAGGAATGCTACGGACGCCGCATCGCATTCCTCTTTGGATGGATGTGCCTGCTGGTCATGGATCCTGCGATCACTGCATCGTTGGCCACCGGCTTGGCAGGATATTTCGCATACATTGTCCCCTTGCCTTCACTGCTCATCAAACTGGTCGGCGTCGGAGTCATCTGGGCACTATGCGTCATGAACATCTTCAGCATGCGAATAAGCGCGGGGTTCTTGCGCTGGACCACCTGGCTGAAGCTGGGCCTGCTGGGCTTTCTGACGTTTTGGGCGTTCGCGTTCCGCCTGGGATCATGGTCGAACTTGGTACCGTTCGTGGCGCAGCGTCCCGGATCTTTGCCATTGGCGCCTGCCCTTGCTGTCGGGGTCGTCGGTGCGTTCTTCTCTTTCGGAGGATGGTGGGACGTCAGCAAGATCGCCGGAGAGGTTCGCGACCCCGGACGCACTCTCCCGCGCGCCTTGCTGCTGGGACTACTCGTCGTAACCGTCGTTTATGTCGTAGTCAGCGCAGTCTTCTTGTATCTGGTTCCGCTGGACAAGGTGACCTCGGACCAGACCTTCGTCGCTCAAGCCGGAGAAGTGTTGTTTGGACACATCGGGGGAGTGATTTTTGCATCGATTGTCATCATCTGCCTGATCGGCAGTCTGTCAGCACTCATCATCTTTGCGCCTCGCGTCTACTACGCCATGGCCAAAGACGGCCTCTTTCTGAAGGCGGTTGCGCAAACTCATCCCCGCTTCGGCACGCCCGCGAACGCGATCGCAATCCAGGGCGCTATCGCTTCCCTGCTGGTGCTGCTCGGCACGTTTGAACAAATCATCTCGTACGCCATATTTATTGTGGTCTTCTTTCTGGGACTGACCGTCTCCGGCATATTCATTCTTCGCAACCGGCGGAAAGCTGGCGACTCCGTAGTCCTGACTCCAGGCTATCCGCTTACACCTCTGGTATTTCTGCTGTTGGTCGCGACTATGTTGTTTCTGGTTGCTGCGCGCAGTCCGCGGGGAGCTCTGCTGGGAGTTGTAGTGGTACTGGCAGGATTGCCGGTCTACGAAATCTTGCGCCGCCGACGCCGGGTGGATACCGGCGCACCCGAGATCAGTTAGCGGTTACCGTGCACCAGGCACAGGCAATTTATCGGTGGAGAGGACGTAACCTTGCTCCGCCAGACGCCGGCCGTTCTCACGGTAAAGGTTAGGATCGGTCGGGGCCCAGGTCGCCAATCCGTCCACGTAGCGGTTGTACATGCAGAACGCCGCGGCAATCAGGACTGTGTCGTGAATTTCCTTGTCGGTCGCGCCATGCAGCCGGGCGCGGGTAATGTCTTCACCTTTGACTTGTTTTCCGCCCTTCTGGACTTTTCCCGCAATCGCCAGCAACGCCTTCAATTTATCCGAGATCGCCGCGGACTCGAAGTCCAGCTTCATCTCCCGCACCAGAGTCTCATTTCCCCCCAGATGGTGTGCCGCCACCGCACCATGCGCGCTCTGACAGAAATAACAATCGTTCTCGGAAGAAACGTAGGTCGCGATCAATTCTCGTTCAGCAGGAGTGAGACTGTTCGGCCCTCGCAGCAGCACTTCGGCCAGCGCGTTGAGCGGCTTTGCGGTTTCAGGGCTGAATGCCATGGGCCCCAGGATGCCAGGGATGCCTTCAGGTAATTGAATGTGCGCCATTGCAGTATCTCCTTGACTGCTCGCTGAGTTCGTTAGGCCGCTTCCACAGGCTTATCCCAGTTAGGTCGCACGTAGCCGACGTGGGCCATCGTCTTTCCCATCTCTCGATACATCTCCGGATCGGTCGGCTGCCACGTTCCCAGTCCGTCGACGTAACGGTTGAACATGCAAAACGCAGCGGCAATCAGCACGGTATCGTGGATTTCTTTGTCGGTGGCGCCCTGCTGACGGGCGCGCGTCACGTCGTCCGAGGTCACGTGCTTGCCGCCCTTTTGCACTTTGCCGGCGATCGCGAGCAAAGCTTTCAATTTGTCTGATATTTCCGCGCGTTCGTAGTCCTGTTTGACCCGGTCGAGCAACTCGTAATTGCCACCCATGTGCTCTGCCGCCGCCGCGCTGTGCGAAAGCTGACAAAAACAACAATCGTTGCGGGAGGAAACGTAAGCGGCGATCATTTCGCGCTCACCTGAAGTCAGGGTGTTCGGGCCTCGTAACAATACTTCCACCAATTCACGAAGAGCGTGAGTGCTGTCGGGACTGATTGCCATCGGACCGAGAATACCCGGCAACCCGTCAGGAACCTGAACGTGCGCCATAGTACGTCCTCCTTTTTCCTCTGAAGTCTTCAAAGATTGCCTGCTGCGTTCAAAAGTTGAACCGTAGAGCGAGTTGCATCTGTCGAGCCGGAGCTACAAAATTCGGCGTGCCAAACGTTGGATTGGCCGGGCTGGTTACACCATCGCCAAATCTCCCCGGTACCGCTCCCAGAAAATCAGGGGCTCCGTATACCGTATCGATGCCGTTGACGTTCTGCCGGTTGAAGAGATTAAAAACCTCGGCGCTGCCTTCCGCCTTCACTCGTTCGCCCAGGTTGAAAACTCTTTGCAGGCGCACGTCGGTGGTGTAAGACGAATCCCCGCGGTAGGTGCCCCGTCCGATATTTCCCACCCGGTCGGAGAATGGAAACTGGTCGCCATTCACGTCGAACCCGGCATAGATCGTGTAGTAACGCGGGCTTTGCAGGGTATTCAACATCGAAATCTTGAAGTTGCGCAGCGCCGGAGTCCAGGTGTTGGGAGATTCTCCCATCATAGTCAGCACGAAACGATGCCGAATGTCGTTCTCTCCCAAACCCCGGTCGAGTTCGGGATGAAGGTAGTCCATCGGCGACCCCGTCAGCTGCACGTTGGTCGAAATATCGATGGACTTCGAATAGGTGTAGTTCGCCAGCAGGCTGTAGTGATGCGCGAAGGGTTTGCGCACACTCAACGTGCCTCCGTGATAAATCGAATAGCCCGACGGCGTAGCCTCCAGCGTGAAGCCGAAATTGGGATCGGCTGGAGTAAAAGACTGCACCCCGCTCAGAAGCGTTCCATTCGGTACACCATTGATACTGGCATACAACGGCAGTTTGAGCCCGTGCACGAACTGATATCCGACCGAAACGAAGTAACCTCTTCCGATTTCATTCTCAACCTCCAGACTGGCTTGTTCGGCGTAAGGATTGGGAAACTTACGCTTCACGTATCCCAGTGGAAATTGCAGCAGCGTGCTGGGAGCAGGATAGGCACCCGTCTGCGCAAAGGTGTGGAAGGCCTGGCTGGCAAGAAACGGGCCGGCCACGCCCACAATTCCTGAAGGTCCAAGGCCCACCAACTTGTCGCCCGGATCGGCGAATTCAGGCAGGATCGGCTGATTCATGTTGGTGAACGCGGACGCTCCTTGCCAGCTCACCATGATGTCGCTGTAATCGAACGGACCGGTGAACAGGCCAAAGCCCGCCCGCGCCACGCCCTTGCCCTGGCGGAATGAGTAAGCCAATCCCACTCTCGGCTGCACGTTTCCGAAGTTGTTGGGATGCATCTTGCCGTTCAACCGGATATCGCTGGCCGAAGGAAAGAAATCCAGATCGTAGCGCAGCCCCAGGGTGAATGTCAGGTTCGGCTGAAGTCTCCACTGGTCCTGCGCGTAAAAGCCTGACATCTTGTGGAGGAACTGCAAATTCGTGCTGTTGATGAAGTCCGAGGCCGCGGGCCCGGTATACAGGCCGCTATCGAAAGGCAATGTTCGTGGCGGAATCTGCTGGCCAAACAACGAGCGTGGCTGCAGAAACAGAAATTCCACCGGAGTCCCCGGACCAAACGGTGGAGCATTGAACGGCGGGCCCGCCCCAAAAAAACTCTGCGGACTGAAAATGCCGGCGCCGGGAGTGAAGAATGTGGTCTTCGCCGCGATCCAAACTGGCTCGAAATCTCCGCCGAACCTGAACGAATGATTGCCCCGCACATACGTGAGATTTTCTGCCGCATGGAAGTGCTGTTCGCTGTAGTAGGGGACGCCGCCTTGGATTCCTCCAGCATTCAGCAGGTCTGCCACCAGTAGTGCAGGTTCAAATCCGCTTCCTACCGGATCAAGATGGAAAGTCCTTCGCCCGTAGCTGAGTACGCTCTCCGCCGTCCAGTGGCCGCCAAACACATGCAGCAGGTTTCCGTAGGCGGACTGGTCGCGCACCGGATTATTGCGATACGTCGAGGGCAAGCCCTGGCCCGGCGCAGCGCTGGGGATGTGCTGCTTGCGGTCGTCATTGAAGAGGTATCCGATATTCAGAGTGGTCTTATCGCTCAAGATATTGGTCAGCTTCCCGAAAAACTTGTCGTAGTCGCCAATCTGAAGCACCGACCCCAGGTTTTCCGGCTGCAAACCCAGCGACTGTTTCACCTGATTGATGCTGGGAGTACCAGGAGCCAGACAGCCGGGGCCATCGGTGCAATGCAGAATGAAAGAGGAATACAGCGGCGACTCGGCGCGGCGCTGGCCTTCGTATCCCAAAAAGTAGAAGTTCTTTTCCCGCCGGATGGGTCCGCCCACGTATCCGCCAAACTGGTTGAAGCGCAACGTATTGAACCCGGGCGCCGAGAGCAGATTGTTCGAGTCCATTTTGTCATTGCGGAAGAATTCGTAGACCGAACCGTGTACGTCATTGCTTCCGGATTTCGTGATCGTGTTCACCACTGCGCCCAGATTGCGCCCGTTGTCCGCGGTATATGGACTGCTGACCACCCGGAATTCCCGCACCCAATCCTGCGATGGACTGACCCGCTGTACTCCGGAAATGCTGGTCGTGTAGTCGGTTCCGTCGAGGCCAAAGAAAACGCTGTGGCTCTCGCGCAGCCCTCCAAAGCTTAATTGCAATACGCTCTCCTGGAACGGCGATTGGGCTCCGACGGCAGTGCTCCGGCCAACGTTTGCCGTAGGTGTGAGCAGCACGAAATCAATGAAGTCCCGGCCTGAAATCGGCAGATCGGAAATCTTCTGCGTATCGATGACCTGGCTGACTTCCGATTTTTGCGAATCCAGCCCTTGGGTCGTCTCCTGCACGTCCACATTCTCTCGGGCCACTTCGATGCCGAGGGTCACCGCCACCGAGGCATTCTGCCCCACCGCCAGCGTAAGCCCCGACTGATACGGACTGAATTGTTTTGATTCCACTGTCAGCTTATAGCTGCCCGCTGGCAGGCCCGGAATCACGGAGACTCCCATCGCGCTCGACAAATTACTTCGTTTTGCGTCAGTTTCTACATTGCGGACGGTCACTCGTGCCTGCGAGATCACGCTGCCGGACGGGTCCGCAACCGTGACGCTCAGCGTGGCCAACTGCTGCGCGTAGAGTGGAATACCGCAGACCAGGACCAGGCCGAAAACACCCACGGACACACAAAAAGGATGTTTCTTTGATTTGAGCTTTCTCATGGCTTGCATGACAAAAAAAGCAATTGCCTTCCCCAGACTGGCGCCACTGGATGCGAGACACCTTACTGACGGCTGGGAGCCAGCGGCAATATTACAAAAAGACTAGAGAAAGCCGGTCAGCAGTCCGTGTAGAGTGTTTTTCCTTAAGCCGGACGAGAGGAGACTTCGAGAATGCCATCCGCGAAACTGGAGCCTATTTACCTGACCGACGTAGCGGACAATCCCCAACCCAGCCCCTACAAAGACATGATCCAGAAGCTGCAGGACAGCGGCCAGGAATACTGGCAAATCTGGCATCTCTTCGCCTTCCGTCCTGAAACAACCACGCACATGGCGCGCTTTACTCAGGGTATTATGCGGGAGCGCGCGCCCATCAGTTCGGGATTGCGCGAGTTGATTGCCACCTATACGTCGTATCTGAATCAGTGCGAGTTCTGCATGAAATCCCACGCCGCGGTTTCTTCTGAACTCCTGGGTGCCGACGTGGTCGAGAGTGTCCTGCGCGATCTGGAGACCTCCGCGCTGCCAGAAAAGGAAAAGGCTCTGCTGCGTTTCACCCGCAAAGTGACGCTGGACCTGCCTTCCATGACGGCCGCCGATATTGACCGGCTCCGGGCCTCGGGTTGGGATGACGAAGCCGTCTTCTACACCATTACCGTCTGTGCCCTTTTCAATTTCTACAATCGCTGGGTAACGGCTTTCCGGTGTCCACGCGGTTTCGGAAGAAGGACATCGAGCTCACGGCAAAGTACTGGCTCACAAAGGATACGTTCGAGGGTAGAGGAAATTGCTTAGTGCCGGATGCTCGACTTATCGATGGGCAGCGAGTCCCAGGCGCGCCAGAAAGCTGCCATTTCCTCCGGCCTGCCCAGTGAGACCCGGATGTAAGTATCGAGCGTGAGGGAGACTGGAGCGATCAGAATATTGTTCTGGCGAAAGTGATGAATCAGCATATTCGCCGGGTTATACGTATTCATCATGACGAAATTGGTGTGCGAATCTACTGGCTTCAGCGACCGGGTCGTTGCCAGATTACGAAACGCCTGTCGCGAATCGGCGTTCCGCTTCACGGATTCTCTTAAGCCCGCCGTATCGTCGAGTGCGGCGATCGCCGCGCGCGCTGCGATAGTGTTCACAGTCTCTTGCGTGACGAATGCGCGCATCCGTTTCGCCGCCTCGGCAGAAGCAATTCCATATCCCACTCGCAGCCCGGCCAGACCATACGCGTGCGAGAACGTGCGACTCACAATCACACGGTTGTCGTTCAAGTCACGGTCGAGAAATGACGCGAACACAGAAGATTTAACGACGTAATCGTGGTAGGCCTCGTCGATCAATACGTGACAGGACGCAGGCAGTCGGGAAATGAAGTTTTCCAGATCGCCCCTGGGAATCACGGTTGCGCTCGGGTTGTTCGGATTGCAAACATAAACCAGGCCCGCACCTGCGGAGTGAGCCAGCATGGCATCAAGGTCATGCTGGAAGCGATTGTTCAGCGGATCGGAGATCACTTCGGCCCCAGCCGCGCGGGCATAGGATTCAATCGCCGGATAAGTAGGCAGGGCCTGGACCAGGGGCCTGTCCTTCCCCAGAAATGCGCAACTCGCAACCCGCAGAATTTCCGTCGAGCCCGCGCCAAGAACTATCTGCTCTTCGCTGACACGGTGCAGTTTGGCGATTCGCGCCACCAGGTCGGCATGGTACCGATCAGGGTAGCGGTTCGATTCCGAAACAGCCCGGCGAATCGCCTCCATGACTTTCTCCGACGGACCGTAGGCGTTCTCGTTATTGTCGAGTCGGATGGTGGAAACTTCCCCGCCCGAACGCCCATTTTCCGTTGCCGAAGCAGCGGGACCAGCCGCGATTCCAGCGGCGGCGCCCATGCCGATAATTTGCAGGAAGGCGCGGCGGGAAGAAGAGTTCATGAGATGGACTTGTCCGTCATCTCTGGGCCTGATCCTGTCGCTTGATCAGGGTGTCCACCAGATCACCCAATTGCTGGGAAGTGAAAGTGTTGCCTTCAATGTTGGCCGCAAGTTTAGCCTGGCGATCAATCACAGCGGTGTGAAAGGAGTGAACGAATAGCGCCTCGTCAGGATAAAAGTTCATATCGAACTTTCGCGCTACCTGTTGAATCTCGGGCAAAGGGCCGGTCAGGAAGTGCCAACCCTCCGAGTCTGCTTTCCAGATGTGAGCGTAGTTGGTCAAAGCTTCGGGCCCATCGTTTGCCGGGTCGATGACGATGCTCAGCAGCACCAGGTCTTTCCCCATTTGCTTTTTGAATCGCTTCTGCAACTGCCCGAAGTTGTTGGAAAGGCGATAACAATAATTAGGGAACGGGCAACGTGAGTAGATGAAGGTGACCGCCACAACTTTACCGGAAAATTGTGAAAGCGTTACCCGCTGGCGATTCTGATCCATCAAAGTGAAATCCGGTACGGATTGACCAATGGCCACCGCTCCGGCGCCCGCAGCCGTCGGAGCCACCATCTTTTCCAGGAGTTTCAGGCGGCGAGCTTGCGAAGGGTCGAGTTCGAGATTGTCATACGGTCGAACGTGAACGTTGTCCGCGTAGGAAGAATCTTTGTCGACAATCCATGTGAATTCAACCGTCGCACCGGCTTGCAATGTATCCAGCGCCTTGGCATCGCGGACCAGAAAAGGCATGGTCATCGCGTCCATGTAGCCGGGAATACTCTCGCAGGAAACAACCATCGTTTTACCGGGACGATCAACTTTCAACACCATCCCGCTCACGGCGTGCTGCTCCACCGCCCAGCTTTGGGCCGCGGACAGCAACAAAAGCATAATCAATGGGATACAACGTTTCACGATTCTATTTTACGTTCCCAGCAGGGCCGTTGGAACCCCACTTAGGTGCCAGCCCTGCAGCTTGATTCGTGCCGCCGGGACGAAACGGACGCCGTTCCAATTTCGTGTAGTCTTTCGCAAATTCCTTGATTTCCAGAAACTGGTTCTTGTCCACCTGCGAAAAATTCTGCCGCGTATTGCTGGTCGGCCACCATATTTCCACATCAACAATTCGCGCCGACTTCCCCAGGCCGATATGCTGCGCCAGAGGCGACGCGCCAAACGAGCCTCCACTCCCCACCGTGCGATAAATCGTACGCTGGCTTTTGCCGTTCTCGACAGTGATCTTGATCCGTGCCCCAATCGCCGCCCGGTTGCTCTTCACGCCCACCAGATGAAGGTTGATCCAATCATTGCCACTGCCAGGGTTCCTGAAGAGACGAAAGGCATGCGAGTCCCCGGGCGTGGCGCCACCGACTTGCACCAGCAGATCCTCGTTGCCGGAGTTGCTCACGTCGGCGAACGAGATTCCGTGCGTCTTGTGCAGTTCTCCAGTGCCCGAAGAAGCGGTCACATCCACGAAAAACTTTCCGTCGTGATTCCGCAGAAGCACGTTGGGAACAACCGATGCATAAGAAGGATTTCCGGTGCCGAGATAAATATCCAGATATCCATCGTTATCGATGTCACCGAAATTCGCCCCCATCGACATAAACACTTTGTTCAGCCCAACTTCACTGGTCACGTCCTGGAAGGTGCCATCCTTCATGTTTTTGAACAGCTTCATGCTTTCGGCATTCGGTGGCATGCCGAGATACGTCCGCACGGTTTCGTCGACGGAAACGTAGTAACTGGTAACGAAGAGATCGGGCCAACCGTCATTGTCGTAGTCGAAGAACCAGGCGGTATAGCTCTGATACGGCTTCTGCACGCCGGCCTCTGACGCCATATCGGTAAAGGTCCGGTCACGATTGTTGTGAAATAGATACTTGTTGCCATTCGCGTTGGAAACGTACAGGTCAGGATATCCGTCATTGTCATAGTCGGTGGCCACGACTGACTTGGTAAAACCAGCCCGGTTGATGCCCGCGGCCGTGGCGATATCCTCGAAAGTTCCGTCGCCCTTGTTTCTGAAAAGCTGCATTGCGCCATTTTCGTTTCCGATGATCAGGTCGAGAAAGCCATCATTGTCGATGTCGGCCCACACTGCCGCCTGCGTGCTGGTCGCGGGTTGAGCCAGGCCGCTCGCGGCTGTCACGTCTGTAAACGTGCCGTCACAGTTGTTTTTCAGCAGCGACTTTCGCTGCGCAAACTCCCAAGCTCCGCGCAGCACCAGAATGTCCAGACAACCATCGTTGTTGTAGTCGGTCTGAATCATGTTGTAGCCGCCCAACTGGCCAGACAAACCGGCGGCCGCGGTCCGGTCGGAAAAAGTTCCATCGCCATTGTTGTGAAAGAGATGCATGGCACCGCACTGGTCGTAATCGGACAAGACCACGTCCAGCAGGCCGTCATTGTCGAAATCGTCCACGATAATGCCGCCGGATTCACCGAACGTCCTAATCCCGCTGGCCGCAGCGACATCTACAAACCGGCCTACGTTTTCGCGGGAGGCAAAAGCCGCCGGCGGAATCAGATACTTTGAGGGCACCTGATCTGGATATCCACCGAGCGTCAAATAAGCCAGGTTTAGCAACCATCGAACATCCAGTGCGTCGGATTTTCGATCCAGATATTTCGTCAGGTACTCGACCGCCTTCATCGAGTCGGCAGTCTTTGAGTAGCGAATGCTTGATCGCGGCGGGAAAATGCACCGGTCATCCGGATGCTGGTACACCCCGTTCTCCATTTCAGATTTGTGCAGGTACGCAATTCCCAGGACTTCTTCCAACTCAGGCATGGCTCCCGGCAACTGGTTGGTGGCAATCTGGTAGGCGTATTCCCATTGCGCGACTGCTTTGTCCATGGCGCCCTGGTAGGAATACAGATTAGCCAATCCATAGATCGTCTCGATCTGGTCGAGCGGACTCGTGCGATCCTGGCCTCCAGCGTTTGAGGGACGCAAATTAGTTTCCAACTGATCGATCATTGTCGAAACCGATTTCTTGCGTATCGAACACAAGCCGATCAAGTCCTGGCTCCAGCCTTCCGGCTTGGGCAAACTTCGAAAGGCTAGGTCGGCTTCGTTCTTCCCTCCCACATTCGGTGCGTAGCGCACGGTTCCGGTAGCGGTCAGGGGCTGAATCCGCGCAGGATTGGCTGCTCTGTCTCCTCCCGAGTCATTGGGCAATAAGACCTTGAGGATGGCGAATCCCGTCGGAACTTTGATCACGCCAGTTGTCTTTCCCGGCGCAATTCCTTTCAGGGCCTCCCGTAATTCCCGACGTAGGGTCGCTGGATCCACTTGGCCCATGTAGCCGCCGTCCTCGGCAGTTGCGTCAACGGACTTCTCTTTTGCGAGTGCAGCAAAATCCTCCCCATTTTTAAGACGATCCAGTATCTGCTGTGCCTGCTCGGCTGAACTGGCTACGATGATTTGCAGGCCGGTATTTGGCGCGGGCGTATTTTGGGCCGACAGGAAGAAACAAGAAAAAACGAAGGCGAGGAGAAATACTGTCCGCAGGAGAGCGGATCCCAAGGATTGAAGCATCGGGAAATGTCTGGCCAAGCGCCGCCGCAAATCCTCTTCTGCCTGCGTTAGCATAGGCCTATCTGGCGCAGCTTCGGGACTTCATAGGCCAGTATCCCA
Organism: Terriglobia bacterium; assembly: GCA_963741105.1. GTDB lineage: Bacteria > Acidobacteriota > Terriglobia > Terriglobales > Acidobacteriaceae > JAIQFF01. Next base: position 101,351 of record CAVUGT010000027.1, on the reverse strand, counting down.
TCGAAAAGTTCTCAAAGTCCATCCAGAAGGGACTCGGGACCGTTACCTCCTGAATGGAGGTTCGGGAGCCACACCAGAGTCCTCCGCGGCCAACTGCGAAATGGCCGACCAGTCCAGCGATTCGCCGCCGCGAGCGATCAAGGTTAAAAGCCGGTTTTGCACCAAGCTGGCCAGAGGCATCGGCGCGCGCAGCGCTTCCGACGCAGCCAGCACCAGTCGAATGTCCTTATGCGCCAGTGGAGTGGCGAAACCTGCGGGCTCAAATTTCTTGTCGGCGATCAGCCCACCATATGTTTTGTAAACTGGCGCCGTGAAGAGGGTGGAGGTCAGCAGCTCAAGATATTGGTGTTGATCGATGCCCGCTTTGCCCACAAGAGCCATGGCTTCGCTTAATGCTTCGATCACGGAGGCAATCAGAAAGTTGCCGCTAAGCTTGACCAGAGTCGCTTCTTGCGGTTTGTCGCTGACCCGAAATGTTCTTTGTCCGATCGCCTCGAAAAGTGGAACGCACGCGTCGAGGGCGTCCGGCGCGCCACCCGCAACGACGAACAACCTGGCCGCGGCCGCCGCATCCGGCCTTCCGAAGACTGGGGCTGCCACAAAGCGTTGCCCCGCCTGCGCGTGGGCCGCAGTGAGCTTTTCCGACAACGCGATGCTGATTGTGCTGGCGGAGATGTGAATCGCGTTCTTGCCCAAACCGGCGATCACACCGTTGTCTCCGAATACGACACTCTCCAAGGCAGCGTCGTCCGCCAGCATGGTAATGACTGCGTCGCCTTGGCAAGCATCTGCCACCTGAACAGCAGAGTGCCCGCCCTGTTCCACCAACGCCTTCAACTTGCCGGGAGTGCGATTGTAGACAGTAAGGTCATGGCCGGCCTTCAGCAGATTTGCCGCCATTCCAGATCCCATGTTCCCCAGTCCAATCAGCCCTACCTTCATGTCCTCACCTCGTTTCCACTAATCATTAATATTTCACAAGAGCGAGGACGTTAGCTTCCCGCTGCGACCTGCGTAGGGGCGGATGAACTGACTGAGTAATGGGGGGACGGGAAAGATATTCATTGGCCCCCGGAGCGGGTTTTGCCCCGGGGACTGGATAGAGCACTCGGTGTCGCGTTAACGCGGGGGGGAGGGCCGTAAGCTTGGTGCGCTAAACGTCGCAGCTCAAAACCAAGCGGGGGAAGCGCTGATTGAAAGCTTTCAAGTTACGACTTTCGGAGATTATTCCAGTACGAGGGCCTTGTCAACGTCATATCTCTCATTCAGGCCATAGCCCTCCGCCTGACCGACGACGGGGAATCTCAACCTACCGGCGAGATCCAGCCCGCACTCTCTTCGCTGTTTTTCGGGGCGTCCCCTTCGGTTCAGGTTCACGCGGCGGAGCCACGGACTCGCGGATCTTCAGTTCTGTTTCCAGCACGATGTGTCTGGGGCTTTGCACATCGCCCGACACGCGGTCGAGCAACAGCCGCGCTGCGGTCGCACCCATCTGGTATCCGGGTTGGTGGACCGAAGATAACGACGGGTTCGTCAGCTCCGCGAACTCCTGGTTGTCGAAGCCAAAGACCGAAATGTCCTCAGGACAACTCAGACCAGACTCCCGGATCGCCGTCAACACACCCAGGGCGATCATGTCATTCGCCGCGAAGATCGCAGTCGGTCGCGGGAGCATACGCAGAAGGATACTTGCCTTGGCGTATCCACCCTGTCGATCAAAGCTCGCCTCGAGCGAGTACTCTGGCGCGATCTTCAACTTGGCTTCGAGAATCGCGCGATTGAATCCAGCCAGCCGCTGCTGCGCGTTCGTAAGGTGCAATGGGCCGGCGATGGTAGCCAGACGACGATGACCCAACTGAATCAGATACTTTGTCGCGCGATAGGAACCGTCCTCGTTCGCGACCGTCACCGTGTCTCCGTTCCAGTCGCGCGGCGAGCGGTCGATACACACCACGGCTGTGCCCGCTTTCTGGTACGACTCGGCGTGCGTGGTGAGATCGCTGAAATTTGAAGGGATGACGATCAGTCCAGCCGGAAGGTAGGTCTGCAGTTCACGCAGGTGGACTAATTCCTTAGAGTGATCGTTGTCCGTGTTGCAGAGCACGAGCCGGTAGCCATGGGCAAATGCGACATCTTCCGCGCCACGCACTACCGCCGGGAAGAAGGGGTTGGTGACGTCGGGAATAATCATCCCGATCATGTTGGTCTTTACCCGGCGAAGCCCGCGTGCCAACTGGCTGGGCTGGTAACCGAGCGCTGCCACCGCCTCGAGCACCCGCTTCCGCAGTTGCTCCCGAACCTTGGCTGAGTCATTTAGAACGTGGGAAACGGTGCCCAGCGAAACGCCAGCCCGGGCAGCGATCTGCTTCATGTTTGACACGACTGCTATCCCTCGCCAGAACCAACATTATGACCATAAGATTCTGGCGATGGCGATTGTATCATTCACTTGAAAGCTTTCAGTTTCGTGACATTCCACAGATAAACTGCACGACTCATGGCATACAATGCTGGCGCTGTAATCTCCTCTATCAGCGAGGTCCCCAAGTGATGAAGCGCAAGATAAGAGTTGCAAGCCTGATCGGCGTGCTGGTCATCGCCTTCGCATCGCTGGCGCAAGAATTGCCCGTCGCCAAACCGGAATCCGTCGGTCTGTCCTCGGAACGGCTGGAGCGAATCGGAGCAACCGTACAGCGCAACATCGATGACAAACGCATTGCCGGCGCCGTCACTCTGGTGATGCGCAAGGGCCGCGTCGCGTGGTTCAAACCTCAGGGCATGATGGACCGCGAAGCCGGTAAGGCCATGCGTCCCGACACCATCTTCAGGATTTGCTCCATGACAAAACCCATCACCAGCGTGGCCGTAATGATGCTCTATGAAGAAGGCCGGTTCCTGCTCGATGATCCCATCTCAATGTATTTGCCCGAGTTCAAGAACCCGAAAGTCCTGGTCAAACCGAAGACGGGTGAGCCTTACTCCATCCCGGCTACGCGAGAAATTACCATTCGAGATCTCCTGCGCCACACCTCGGGACTCACTTACCAGTGGAACGAAACTCTCGGGCCCATGTACCAGGCCGCCAATGTGGCGAGCGGAATATTACCCTATGACGGCACGATCGCCGACAGCGTGAAGCATCTGGCAGGAGTTCCGCTCCTCTTTAGCCCCGGCGATCAATGGGAATACAGCCTGGGAGTGGATGTTCTCGGGCGTTTGGTAGAAGTCATCTCCGGCAAACCTCTGGACGAATTTTTCCGCACCCGAATCTTCGAACCGCTCGGGATGAAAGATACTTACTTCTTCCCGCCGGAAAACAAACTCGATCGGCTCGCGACCGCCTACACCTACTATGCGGACAAGGGTCTCAATCGCTTTCCCGATACTCCAATCACGGAAGGAACGTTCAGCTACTCTGCGGATTATCCCTACCACGGTCCCAAGAAGCTATTTGCGGGCGGCGCCGGACTGAACTCCACCGTGGCGGACTATGCGCGCTTCTGCCAGGTGATGCTGGATGGCGGTAAGGTGGGAAACACGAATCTCATCAGCCGCAAATCGGTCGAACTTATGACCCATGATCAGGTGGGAAAGATAAGTTCCGAGCGGGACTTCGGACTTGGCTTCGGCATCGAGGGCGTGAAAGAGCCGCTGCCGGAACTCGGGTCACCGGGAGAATATTCCTGGGGAGGCTTCTTCTACACGGCTTTCTATGTTGACCCGAAAGAGCAGATGATCGTGATCTTTATGGCCCAACTTCATCCCACCGGAGATCTGCACCTCGACAAAGAAGTCGAAGTGCTGTCGTATCAGGCCATCATCGATTGATGTTTGGTGGGGCGGAAACTTGCTGCAACACAGCTGGAGACGGCTTTCGCCCCGAACTAACCGGCGGCGCAGCGACCGGTGGTGCAGCGATTTTTGGCGCAGCGATCGGCGAGGCGGCAATCGGCGGCGCAGCCGCTTGAGCCATCTTGTCTTTTTCAGCCGAGCGCCCGACGACCACCAGATCGACTCTTCGATTGTCTGCCCGCCCCTGCGTAGTCGAGTTCTGGGACACGGGACGATATTCCGAATAGCCAGCTGCCGAGACCAATGACGGATCGAAGCCATGCCGCTCCACCAACAAGGCGACCACTGTTACGGCGCGTGCGGTGGAAAGTTCCCAATTCGATTTGAACCGCGAGTTGTGGACCGGCACATTGTCGGTATGCCCTTCCACTCTGATCTCAAAACCGCGTCCTCCCAGGATGGTGGCAATTCGGGTCAAAGCTGTGTGTCCATTTTCCAGCAGTTCAGCCTCGCCGCTATTGAAGAACCCCACTTCACGCATACTGACCACCAGCCCCTCAGGGGTGACACGCATCTTCACTTCGTGCTGGCGGATTTCATCTCCCAATGCGTTCTCGAGCTGGCGTCGCAGTTCGTCCACATCAACGCCGAAGCCGGGCGCTCCGTGATCAGTCGTTCCAGTACCCGCAACCTTGACCAGGTGGAGGGGTGCGTCGGTGAGTTCGGGACTGGTTACGCCGGGACTGCCCGGTATGCCGACATCTTTAACCGCCGATCCCGTGAACACGCCCAACTCCTGAAACGCTCCCTTAATAGAGGCGGAGACCTGCGCCGCCTTTTTCTTGTCGGCCTGTGAGGAAGCGTAAAGGACCACAAAAAACGCAAAGAGCAGCGTAATGAAGTCGGCGTAGGAAACCAGCCAGCGTTCATGATTGGCATGGGCCTTATGTTTCTTCTTGCGACTCACGCGCTGGCCGCCGCTTTTTGATCTGTTTTCTGATAAGCCTTCTGATCGTGCTCTTGCAGATAACCCAGGAGCATGGTCTCGAGCATGCGCGGATTCATGCCTTCAAGGATCGAGATCACGCCTTCCAGCTTCATCTCGCGCAGCACTTGTTCTTCCTTAAACTTGATTTTCAGCTTCCCTGCCCACGGAAGACAGAGAATGTTGGCCATGCCAACGCCGTAGATGGTGGCAACGAAAGCGACGGCGATGCCCTTGCCCACTTCGGTGATGTCCTCCAGATGCTGCATGACCTGGATCAGTCCCAGCACCGCACCGATAATGCCGACCGTCGGAGCATATCCGCCGGCTGCTTCGAATACCTGTGACAGCCGCTCGCCGTACTCTTCCTGATTGTCCAGTTCAAGTTCCATCATCTTGCGTAATTCCTGGGGCTCGGTGCCGTCGATCGCCAGCATCAAGGCCTTCTTGAGAAATGGATCCTTGATCGTCGCCAGCTGTCCATCGAGCGAGACAATCCCATCTTTGCGGGCGCGATTCGCATAACCGACAAGTTCCTTGATCAGTTCGTTGGGATTCTGTCCGCGATTGAGGAAAACGTGCACCAATCCCTTGACCGCTCCCAGGACGATCGGAAGCGGAAACTGGATCATCACGGCGCCGATGGTCCCGCCCAACACAATCATTGCAGCAGTGGGCTGCAGCACTTGTGCGATTTTTCCACCTTCAAGAATCAGGCCTGCCAGAATTCCCGCTAGGGCCAGGATGATTCCACCGATCGTGCTCTTATCCACGGCGGAAGGCCTCCGTCGAGCGATTTGGATTCGGTTCCTGCGGCCGCACCACAGCTGAGTTCAGGTCGGCCCCCCAAGTTGGTATTCCGGCCATCACGGCCCGGCGGAAATCGATAATCCGGTGGATCACATCCTCGGAGTGTTCCCGAACGATGATCTTCTCTCCATTAATAAGGGTGATGACGGTATCCGGCGCGTTCTCCACGAACTTGATCAGGTCGGAATTCAACGCGATCGGATTGCCGTTCAGGCGTGTCAGTTGAATCACAGGGATGCCTTTCACAAGAAACATGGATTCCGGCCCTACCTTTATCGGCACTCCAGGGACAGACCATTAAGCCCATGGGCTGCTACGACCCGCGTAGGGGCAGATGCCCTCGTCCACCCGGCGGAGCGAACCTCCCCAGTTTCGTAGCTAGATTAAGGAAGGCTGTCGAACTGCGCTCGACCAGGGCGGAAGAGGGCATCCGCCCCTACACAGACCGTGAAGGGGTAACTGTTACCAGCGTCACTGCTACTAAGGTCACTGAGCCTCGAATGATGGGCCACGGGTGAACTGCCGATATACAGGCCCGCGACAAGCAGCACCACCTGATCGACCGAAGCGGTGATTGGACTCGGAAAGACCGCAGGGGTACCAGGCGGAAACCCAGCAAAGGAGCTTTGAAATGTCACTCAGTATTTTGAACAACGTTTCATCCCTTGCGGCGCAGAACCAGTTGTCCATGACACAAGCGTCGCTTCAGAAAACCCTCTTACAACTGTCGTCCGGTTCCCGTTTGAACTCGGGAGCGGATGATGCCGCCGGTCTGGCCATTGCAGACGGCTTGCATGCCAACATCACGGCCCTCACTCAGTCAGCGCGCAACGCCAGCGATGGCGTCGGTTCGCTGCAGGTGGCGGACGGCGCGTTGGCCCAGGTCACCGCTCTTCTGAACCGCGCCGTGACTCTGGCCACCGAAGCCGCAACCGGCACCGTTAGCGACCCGCAGCGCACCACGATTGACGCTGAGTTCACCGCGATCAAGGCTGAAATCGACCGCATCGGAAGCAGCACCAACTACAACGGTGGACAGGTGTTCACTGCCACTGCAACCGCCATCTACCTCAGCGACGGCACCAGCGGCGGATCCAGCTCCATCACTGTGACGACCGGTGCGCTTTCGAGCGCGGCGATCGGTTTCAGCGGAACTCCGGTGGACCTCAGCGGCGACGATCTGACCAGCGCTGCCAACGCCCAGACCGCATTGGGTCATCTGACCACTGCGATCGGCAATGTCGCCGGCGACCGCGGCGCCCTCGGAGCGGAAACGAACCGTCTTCAGAGCGCTTCGAGCGTTATCACCAACCAGGTGCAGAACCTGACCAACGCCGAAGACGGTATTCGCGCCGCTGACATTCCGTCGGCTGTCGCCAATATGTCCCGGCTGACGATTCTGCAGCAGACCGGTATGGCCGCACTGCAGCAATCCAACCAGATGCAGCAGTCGGTTCTTAAGCTGTTGCAATAACCTCGCGCTACCTTCCGGCGGGGCGCAACAAGCCCCGCCGGAGCGAGGTACTCCGTCACTCTCCATGCGCATTGATGGCCCCAATCCGGTTACTCCCGCGGTCGCCCAGCAGGTTGCCCGGGTCGCCAAAGAACAACCTGCGCCTACCGCGAAGGCCCACGTGGTCAAGGACCATGTGGAAGTGCAGCCCAAGGTCAACCCGACCAACGTGCTGGTTGAAATGCAGCCGGGCAACATCGTGGTTTACAAATTCGTGGATGAATCCAGCGGCAAAGTCATCCAGCAGATTCCCTCGGAACAGATGTTGAGCCTGTCTGAGGCTGTCGAATCAAACGAGAAATCCAAGAAGCAGAAGTAACGAAGGGCTTACAGACATGGCGGCTTCCTCTTCATCTTCGATTTTGAATGCGTTAAGCTCGTCTGGACTGGGCACGGGACAAGGAATCGACGTCACCGCCACAGTCAACCAGTTGATCGCGAACCTGCGCGGTCCTGAGCAAGTCTGGCAGACTCAGCAGCAAATCTTGCAGGGACAAGCCTCCGCGTTGACCCAGCTGAATACCGAAGTCACGGCCCTATCCAATGCGATCGATAGCCTCAACGATCCCGCGGGAGACCTGAGTGCTCGCGCTGTAAGTTCATCGCAACCGACCATTGCAACTGCTACCGCCTCGAACTCCACGCCGGTGGGCAGCCACACCGTGGTGGTAAACAACCTGGCGAGCAGTGCCTCTTACTACTCCGGCGCGGTGGCCAACAGTACGACGCCACTGGCAGCCGGCACATTCACGATTCAGGTCGGCAGCCAACCCGCTACCACCATCACGATTGACAGCACCAACAACACCATGGACGGATTGGCCGCAGCAATCACCAATGCCAACCTGGGCGTGACCGCAAGCGTTGTGAATGACTCCAACGGCGCCCGCCTGGCGATCGTGAGCAACACTTCCGGCGCGGCCAGCGATTTGACCGTTAACAACGTGAGTAGCGGCCTGACATTCACCAAAGGCGCGACAGGCACCGACGCTTCGCTGACCGTGGACGGCGTTCCCATCAGCAGCGCGACAAACTCCATCTCCGATACGGTCGCCGGCCTGACTTTAAACCTTGTAGGAGCGGCCCCGAACACGCAAGTGCAGATCGCAGTCAGTCCCGACACCACGAAGGTGACTCAGGCCGTCACCGATTTTGTGACTGCCTACAACACCATTATCCAGGACCTGAGCAGCCAGTTCACCTACAACACCTCGACCAACTCCGCCGGGCCGCTTTCGGGAGATGCCGGGGCTCGCATGGTACAAAGCGAACTCCTGGCCGCAGCCACATTTACCGGGACTGGCAACTCGATCAATACCCTCGCCCAGCTTGGCGTGACGATGAACAACGACGGCACGCTCACCATTGACAATTCCAAACTGAGCGCCGCCGTGAACTCCGACTTCAACGGCGTGCAGAACTTTTTCCATCCCGTGACCGGCACTGGCTTCGCTGCTTCGCTGAAAACTCAACTGGATCCTCTGACCGATCCAACGCAAGGCGCATTCTCCATCGAACTCAAGGGAATGACCGACGGGCAGAAAAGTTTCCAGGACCAGATCGACAACTACGAGATCTACATTGCGACCGAGCAGACGCTGCTGACCCAGCAATACACGCAGGTTGATCTAGCATTGCGCCAGTTGCCCTTGCTGCAGCAACAGATCAATTCCGAGTTGAACTTTTCGTCGAACTCTAACTCGAACAAAGGCTGATCCAGGAAATTTCGGACCGAGGCTAACGCAAGCAAATGAATCCCAATCGGACCCAGGTCGCGTATCAGGAGGCAGCGGTACGCAACGCCAACCCGATCGAGCTGGTCATCATGCTCTACGACATTCTGACTCGCGATCTTCATGGCGCGATCGATGCCATGGAAGCCGGAAGTATCGAGGCTCGCACCACGAAGCTCAAACATGGCTTTCTGGCATTGCAACAGCTCGAAGGATCGCTGCCCATGGAGGAAGGTGGAGATTTGGCCGCGGGAATGTCTCGCTTCTATTCCATGCTGCGCGCCCAGATGATGAAAGCCCAGGTTGAACAGGATCCGGCGATTCTGCGAGAACTGATTCAGTTGTTGTTCAGCGTGCGCGAGGCCTGGGTTGAGCTTAACAACCGCCAAGCGGCGACGCCAGAGGCAGCCACCACGCCAGCCTCTACTTCCGCTCCAGAGCAACTCCAGTCCGCAAGCTGGAAAGCATAAACGCCTCGCGTAGGCCCAGACGCCTCGCCGGGCAGGCGAGCAAAGCTCGCCGAATTTCGCTAGTTTCTACAGCACCATCAATCGCCGCCGACACCCTACCGTCCTCGTTCATGATATAAAAACGACCTTGCCATCCTTTGAAACCGTGAGTGCTGCCTCGATGAAATCAATCCTGCGTCCCCTTCTGCCGGCAATCCTCGCCGTGTTGGGTAGTCATCCGTTCGCGCTGGCTCAAAACCGCTGCGACAACGCTCCCAACTATTTTCAACCTACGACCAGCGGCGACGGCCAGCGCTATCCCCTCACGATCGGGCCTCTGGTTTGGCATCTCGTCGGCTCAGGAGTGTATCCGGTCGATGGAGCGGATGGGCTGACACACGTGGCGTTCGCGATGCAGTTCACAAATGTGTGGGGACTTCCGGCGGCGATTGACTCCGTCGATGTTGTGGATCCGTCGCAGGACAGCAAACGCACCGGCACCAACCGCGTGGTGTCCGCCAAAGACGAAGATGTCACCGGCCAGGTCAAGCTTCTATCGCTGCCTTCGACCCTGGACAAGGCAAATTACTCCTCGACGCTCAAGGGCGGCGAGTCGGGCGTCATGTTTTTCGACGTCACATATCCCAGCGGCGACGCCGTGCCGTGTACGTTCGCCCTTCGCGTACACGCCCTGCAGCCCGAAAACAAGCACTTACCGGAATCAATGGTGACGAGTCCGCCGATCAGGATCAGCTCACAGACGGCAATCGTTCTCACCCCTCCTTTCAAAGGAGATGGATGGGTAGATTTGAACGGCTGCTGCCTGGAAATCGGACCTCATCGATTCGTGACCAATCCGATGAACGGGTCGCTCGATCCCTCCGAGCAATTTGCCATCGATTGGATCAAGATTGACGAGCACGGCAAAGCTTTTCGGGGCGACGGAAAGAAGTCCGAGGATTGGCTTTGCTACGGCGTCGACATACTCGCCGTTGCGCCAGGCACGGTCGTCGAGGCCATGCGAGACCTGCCAGATCAACCGCCGGGCGTAGCGCCAACCAACCTGACCGTACCCGAAATTGCAGGCAACCACGTGATCCTCGACCTCGGCGGCGGCCGGTATGCCATGTATGCCCATCTGGCTCCCAACAGCGTGACGGTGCATGTAGGCGATCACGTGCGGGCTGGAGACAAGCTCGGACTGCTAGGAAACAGCGGGAACACTACAGGTCCACATCTACACTTTCAGATCAGCGACCGGCCTTCTACCCTCGATACTACGTCACTGCCTTTCGTCTTCGACACCATGGTGCTGCAGAGCCGCACCTCGGCAAATCTCGAAGAGATCGACGATTTCTCGATCAAAGGAATCGCGCTTCCGATGACATCGAAAGCTGCGAAGCCGCTTAAAAGTACGATGCCGCTGTCTCGCGACATCCTCAGTTTTCAGTGAGTAGTATTGCGACTCAAGAACATCACCCGGAACGGGCGTCATCCTGAGGGACTTCAGTCCCGAAGGATCTGGCGTGTAGCGGCACGAAACCACCAACTTATTTCAGGTAGTCCAGCAGGCTCGTAGGCAGAATCTTCGCCGCCGCCGCCAACGCAGCATCGTGCGCCGTCGTTGCCCGAGTCAAATCAGTTGCGGCTTTGGTGAGGTCCGCACCGATCAGCGTATTCTCCTGCGATTTCAGGGTTACCTGTTCCTGTTGTAAATAAGTCTGGGTGGAGTTCAACTGGTTGACCGCGTTTCCATAGAAGATGCGCTGGCCCGTAATGAAATCGAAAGCACTACGCAACTGGTTGGTCGCAGTGCCCGCATCGGTGGCGGTCCCGCTCTGCAGCGAAGTAATCAGTTGTTGCAGCGCGCCAAAAACATCTCCCGCGGAATTCTGAAATAGCTGGCTGCCTGGCAGGTTGGTCTGCAGATTCAGACCATCAGCAACCGTCACCGTGTTGGTCCCGGTATTGCCGCCATAAGTAACGCCTGACGGACTGGTCGCATCCAGCTTGTAGGGGGGCGTGGTACTCGCGGTGCCTCCAAACAAGAAGCTCCCGCCTACTGACGTGTTGGCCAGTTGCACCAGTTGACTCTGGATGCCTTGGAGGTTCTGCACGATCTGCTGGCGATTTCCCGCCGACAACGTTCCGGTTGTGCCCTGCACGCCCAGAGTGATGGCCTGTGTCAGCGCCTGCACCACCGAGCTTAAGGCGCCGTCCGCGGTCTGCAGCTGGCTCGTCAGTGTGTCGATGTTCTGAAGATACTGATCGGTGCGATTCGACTGGTCCTGGTTGCCGACCATCTGAGCTGCAGCGAGCGGATCGTCTGACGGCACATTCACCCGCTTGCCCGTGGACATCTGCTGCAAGGCTGTATTTTCCTGGCTCTGGGTCTGCCAGATCGCAGACAGAACGTCACCGGACATATCAGGATTGACGCGCATTAGGTTGTTACTCCCATATTCATCAAAGTCGTGAACATCGAGTCCACGGTCGTGACCACCCGGGCGCCGGCCTCATAGGCCCGCTGGTAGCGGATCATGTTGGTGGTTTCTTCATCCAGCGATACGCCGGAAACCGAGGAGCGCTGGTCGGTGAGCTGTTGCACGCTCGCATTGCTGGACGTCACGTCGGACTGGGCGTTGGCGCCAAGATTACCGACCTGAAGCACCAGGTTGGAATACATATCAAGGGGACTCGCGCCTGAGGGTAGTTGCTGATCGCGTAGCGCAAGCAGCTGCGTGAGATTGCCGCTGCTGCCGGCTGATCCATCGGAGCTGGCAGCGATCAGGCTGGGATCGGTAATTGCCACACCAAAATTCGCGGCCGCATCGGTGGTCGATGCCAGCGGAGTAAAGAAATTGCCACCAGGATTCCCCGCAGCGTCAAACCCAGCCTGGTGGGCGGTGTTAAAGGTGGCCGTGAACTGGCTGGCCAGGTTGTTCAGTTGCGTGAACAATTGCGGAAGCACTTGATCGCGAATCTGGATCGTTCCTCCGAGCTGGCCGCCTGTGATCTGACTTGTGATGTCCTGACCCTGAGCGCTGTACACGTGCTCCAACACTGTGTTGTTAGCGTTCGCTTGCAGAGCGTAGCTCTGATTGGCCACAACCAGAGGGACACCGTTCCCGGTGGTCAGTGTCAGGCCGTGTTCACTCTGTGTGACGTTGACGTTCACCAATCCCGAGAGCTGGCGAATCAATTCGTCTCGCTGGTCTTGTATGGTACCGGGGTCTTGTCCCAGGCCCTGCATCTGCGCGACCTGGCCATTGAGCTTCGCAATCTGCGTGGTCAGCCGGTTGATCTGGTCCACAGTCTGCGGCACCGATTGGTCCAGCCCGGTTCCAATCGTGTTCAAGCTTGATACCGCCTGATGAAACGAACCGGCAAGATTATTGGCAGAGGTCAACACCGCCTGGCGCGCATTGCTATCGGTCGGATTGGTAGATAGCTGGCTGATGCTGTTGAAGAATGCCGACAAAGCTCCACCGACGCCCTTTGTTGGATCGGAAAAAATCCCTTCCACCTGGTTCAGGGCGTTGAGCTGGGTCTGGGAGTTGCTCTGTTGCTGCGTCTCTTCGTAGATTCGCAGTTGCAGCAGTTGATCGCGAACACTCTGAAATTGCTCCAGCGTTACTCCGCCGCCAAAGATTGTGCCATTTTCGTTGAAGGTTGGCGCCTCGTTCAGCACCGCGACCTGGCGGCTGTATCCCGGCGTATTTACGTTGGAAATATTGTTGGTGGTAACGCTCAGGGCTCCCTGCTCAGCCTGCAGGGCCTGGACTGCGATGGAAAGCGATGTGTTGAGTCCGGGCATAGGATCAGGCTTCGCACGACCAGCCGGTCGCCGCTGCTGGCTCGGATGCTGAAGGAAAATTCTGTTTGTAGGTTTGGCACAATGACGCGCGCAGGCGGGTCGTGCGCAAAGCGCATTGCAGCAACGACGAATATACCCGGGTCAGGTTGATCAGCGCCCTGACGTCCGAAGCGGAAACTTTTATGGCGGATTCCTGATCCTGTTTTTGGACCCGAAACCAGTCCTGCAATTTGTCTACGAGACTTTCCTGCACTGCAGTGGAACTTTCAACGGCGGCTACATCGTTAGAAGCCAGGGCGGCAATGGCGCGCTGGAACTCGACACACAACTCCCGGATCTCCGCCACACCGGCGGACGGGTTGAGTTCGCGTTCCTCGCTGCTCTCGATGGCCAAGACAACTCACCTTATTCTTGGGTCCAACCTACTCCGCGCGCTTGTTCTGCTGCAGAATCGCTTGCGCAATCTTGTTGGCATCCAGGTTGTACTCGCCGTTCTGCACCTGCTGCCGCAGGGCCTCGACTCTGTCCTGACGGACACTGGGCGATTCCATGGCCTGGGTCGTGAGCGAAGAGACACTCAACGTATCCGACGACAGGCTGGTCTTGTCCTCGACGTTCGGCGCGTTGGGAGACTTGCCACGCGCTTTGCGGGTTTCTCCGTCGCGCTCTACCCCGTTCATTAATATGTTGTTTAGGTCGATCCTCATGTTTGCTCTCCTGCAATACCGCGCAACTGCTTTATCGGCAATTGCCAGAAAAACTTTAGTCCAATCTTCACTTAGTCACCTTTGGGGTAACCAGGGGTTTGATCGAAATGGGAGTCGCCGCTAAGTCATTTTTAATGATTGGGTTAGCGGTCGCCGCCTTGGCGGCATCCTTGTGGGCTGCTTGAGCCTCCAAATGCTTGGCTACCATTTTCGCAATCCCCAACCCGCCATGCCCCCCGGTCAAAGCGCTGCCCACCGCCTGCATGGCGATGGCATGAAACTGGTCCCGGCCAGGATCGGCATCGGGGTCCTGGTCGGATCCCGGAACCGAAGCGAACGATTGCTCGGCTTGCTCCAGCCAATGCGAAAGCAGGACCGCTTCAAACTCGCGCGCCGATTTCTGGATCTTGGCGGCGTTTCCCGGGTCTGCGTTCTTCAAGTTGTTCGCCGCCTGCGTTCCCCGAACTTCTGACAGGCTGACCGCTGGCGGAATGATTCCGATTGAACTCACAATACCTCCAGCTGAGCTTGCAGGCCGCCTGCCGCTTTGATGGCTTGCAGAATACCCACGATGTCGCGCGCCGTGGCGCCCATGGTTTGCAGTCCGTTGATCAGATCCTCGACGCTGGCACCCTCTTCCAGCTTGATGGTCTTGGCCGTGCTCTCTTTCGCCTGCACATCCTGATCGGGCACGACCACCGTTTGTCCTTTAGAAAGAGGTTCGGGTTGTGACACGGCAAACTTGGTAGACACTTCGACACTCAGACCGCCGTGGAGCACCGATACTGCGGAAAGTTTCACATCCCCGCCCATCACAATCGTGCCGGTGCGTTCATTGACCACTACTTTTGCCGGAGGACGAACGCTGATCGACAGATTCTGTATCTGCGAGATCAGGTCTGGAACCGCCGTTCCCGAGGAACTGATGTTCACGTTGATCTGGCGGCTGTCAATCGCGGTCGCAATCGTCTTGCCGAATTGATGATTAATTACATTGGTGATTTCACGCGACGAGGTAAAGTCCGCATCCCTGAGCACGAACGAAACCGTGCTGAGTTGAGTCAGGTCCACAGCCGTGTCCCGCTCGACCGTTCCCCCGTTCGGTATGCGACCAACGGTCGGATGGTTTAACTGCTTGCTGTTGGCCGAACCGCCCGCCGAATATCCTCCCAGTGTGAGTGGCCCCTGGGCTTCCGCATAAACTTGTCCATCTGGCCCGCGCAACGGAGCCAGCAGCAACACTCCGCCTTCAAGACTCTTGGCGTCGCCAATGGATGAAACCGTGACGTCGAGCGGCATTCCTGGTCGGGCAAAAGGAGGAAGTGAAGCAGTCACGAACACCGCTGCAACATTTTTTACGATGACCGCGCTGGCTGGAATCTGCACTCCCATACGCTGCATGACGTTGGCCAGGGTTTGGGTGGTAAACAGGGTCTGCTGCCGATCGCCGGTCCCATTCAGCCCTACCACGATGCTGTAGCCCACCAGCGGATTGTCACGCACTCCCGCGATAGTCGTGATGTCGCGCACCAATACAGTCTGCGCTCCCGTCACGGCACCAGAAAAGCGTGACGCGGCCAGTAAGCAAATCAGCAACCCGAATTTTAGAAACCGATGAACCATAAGAGCGCTCTTACCAGAGGATTGGGCGGTCGGGTCGCGTCGGATACGACTCCCTTACCCTTCAATTCCACTTCCAGATTCGAAAGCACGGTTGAAAGCGCGCTATTGTCCGGCTTGATGTCTCCTGGACGCAACACGCCGCGCACCAGCATGGTTTCTTTCTGATTGTTGATAGCGACCATGCGCTCAGCTTCCACCACGAGATTGCCGTTGGGCAGGACCGCAATTACCTGTCCGGCAAGATTGGTATTCATGGTCGTGCTGGCGTCGGTTGAACCCGTGCCCTTCAGCTTGGTCGACGATTGCGCGGTCAGCAGGTTCGACAATGCACTGGTTGGCTTGATGTAACCCGCTAATCCCGAAATTCCCGAGGATGTATTGAAATCGCGTTGGGAGCCAACATTGCCCGTGGCCTGCGCCGTTGTGCGTTGCACCACGACGATGGTCACCAGGTCATTGATCCGGCTGGCCTTGTAGTCCGACTGAATATTGGTCAATGCTCCACCCGAAACCCAAAGACTTCCCAGAGTCGCATCGGTCGGCGGAGGCGAAGTCTGCTGCTGCATGCGGGCCACGTAATCCGCGCGAGTTTTCTGCGGATCTTTGGTGACCTTGATCTTGGACATGACGCTGGCGGTCGAAACAAAACTGGACAGCACCAGCATAGCTGTTGCCAGCCTCACTCCCCGGGTTGTGAAAGTCGTTCTCATGAAAATTGCGTTACTCCGACATCGTGGTTGTCACCACACCTGGCCCGGTCACCCGCGCCACATACCGCTTCTTCGTTTCCTTGCTGATGACTCTGACGCGCTGGCCGCGCCCGCCACTCTGCAGGCACAGTACAGGCAAGGTCATGTGAATGTAGTTGCCGTCCAAGACCAGCTTGACGATCTTTCCGCTGCGAACCAAGAGGTTTTGCGACCTCGACCCAGACGGCACCGAGTTGTCGTCCGACTGGCCAGGCCGGGATCCGGACCTCTCTCCGGAATGCCCCCAATGCACCAGAACGTAGAACGGAAGACACGTATTCGGGTGTTCACATCGCAGGAGAACCTTGTCGGACTCTCCATCCATCATGTCGACACTGAGTACCTTGAGCAGAGGATTGGGTTCTGCTGCCGTCATCTCTGACAGTTGCTCCATCTGTTCCGCTGCGATCGGTATCCCTGACGAGTGAAGAGCCCCCAGGATGCGTTCGCGGCTGATCAGCGTTCGCCCGTTGTCATCGGCGCGCAGTGACGATACCGTCCCCGCCAGCAACAGCGCACTAAGAACCGCGAATAGCTTTGTCAGTCTAAGAGTCATGACGGTCTCTAACGCGTGAGGCTGTTCAGGTCCTGGAACATCTCGTCCGCGGCTTTCACCACTCGCGAGTTCGATTCGTACGACCGCTGAGACAGAATCATCTCGACAAATTCCTGCACCACGTCGACGTTTGACTGCTCCACAAATCCTTGCTGCAGGGAACCAAGTCCTTCGGTGCCGCCGGGCGTGCCGACGATGGGATCTCCCGACGCGGTAGTTGCCAGCATCAGGTTGTTGCCTACGCTGTTCAATCCACCGGGATTTGGAAACAATGCCAGCTGAATATTCCCCACCTGGGTTGCCTGAGTCTGACCAGGTTGCGTGACGGACACAGTGCCGTCCGCACCAATCGTGACCGAGAGAGCATCAGGAGGAAGAGTGATCGCTGGCTCCAGAGGATTACCGTCCGCGGTCACAATGTTGCCTTGCGAATCCAGATGGAAAGTCCCGGACCGCGTGTAGGCCAGCTCTCCGTCGGGCATCCGCACCTGGAAAAATCCTGTTCCTTGAATCGCAAGATCAAGCGGGTTACCCGTCTGACTGAAGTCGCCTTGCAACTGAAGCACTTCAGAAGCGCCCGGCTTGGTTCCCAAACCAACCTGCAGGCCGGCGGCGTTAGTAGTCTGCTGCGTGGACGCCGATCCCGGCATCACCATGTTCTGATACAGCAAATCGGTGAACTGCACGCGCCGCCTGCGAAACCCTGCGGTGCTGGTATTGGCCAGGTTGTTGGCCACGTTGTCGAGATTCAGTTGCTGCGCGTTCATGCCGCTTGCGGCTGTGTACAGGGCGCGAAACATAGAACTCCTTTACGGGTTGACCTTCGGTAGGTCTTCGGTTGCAATGCGATTGAATTCCGTGTGAAACATCGAGAGCGCACGCTGCATCATTTCCGCGTAACGTTGTACGGCGACAAGTTCTACCGCCCCGGCGACAGGGTTTACGTTTGAACTCTCCAGCGAACCCTGCACCATGCTGGACTGCTTCGCCGGCGTCCCAGTATTTTTCGGCGCGCTGTAATAAGTCTTGCCGACGCTCTCCATGGCCGTGCCCGGAGGAAATTCCACCAGCTTGATCTTGCCGGCGACGGCACCCTTCACCGAGATCGTTCCGTCAGCGCTTACGGTCACGGGGCCTCCAAGGATGCGAATCACACCTTGCTCGCCCATGACCGGATCGCCTTGTGCCGTCATCAACTGTCCCTGTGTCGAGACTTGAAAATTTCCGTTGCGTGTATACACCGGCCCATTCGCGGTCTGGACCTGAAAGAATCCCGGCCCTTGCACTCCGAAATCGAGGTCGTTACCGGTGTGCTCCAGATTGCCTTCGGTCAGGTCCATCTGGCTGCCGCCCGAGATACCAAAATCATTGACCGCCTGGTTCAGGCGAGACCCTTGATGTCCGGACGCGGTCGCCAGGAAAGATCGAAAGATGTTGTGCTGCCCGCGAAATCCGGGAGTGCTGGTGTTCGCGAGATTATTGGCGACCAGATCCAGCGCCTGACTCCGCGCCATCAGAGCCGCACACGCCGCATAGAATCCACTGTCCATAGAGGTTCCCAATAGCGATGAAGCACGACGACTGCCATCGGGTAACCGTTTGTCCGGCTGGTAACTCGTTGAAAAGTGGTTGAGAGTTGCGGGTAGATGAGAACTGGATGAGAGTCTAAGGAGTGTTGCTAACCGAGTGCCGTCGAAGAATGGCTGATTTCTAATCGCTCACTATTCTATGATCCCAGTTCTTATGATCTCAGTTGGCTTTCAGCCGGAACCGGGTTTGCCTTAGCGACTCTCGTAGGCGCTCGATGCCAATTTCCACGATGTACTCGTGGACACTGGTCTCGATTCCATCCAGGGGTTCACTATCGTGGGCCAATTGCAGGACGTGGGTTTTCAAACCGCCGTCATGGGTGACTATGTCGGAGACGGCGCTGAGATCGACGACTCGCTCACCCAACAGGAGTTCCAGGCGGAGCAGCGCTTCCGCGCTCACAATGGCAGGTCCGGGATTTTGATTCGGGTACATTGCTTTGGCCACACCATACATCGGCCAAAGCGGTTGCGAACTTTACTTCGGGTCGACCACTTCGGTGACTCGCAAGCCGTAGTTACCATCCACCACGACAACTTCTCCCCGGGCGATGATCCGGTCTCCCAGCAGCAGTTCGGCCGGGTCCTGTACGTATTTGTCTAACTCGATCACCGATCCCGATCTCAATTCACCAATCTCGCGCAACGGAAGCCGTCGTTCTCCGAACTGGAGGACGACATCGATCTCAACATTCTCGAGCATGCCAACGTCGAGGCCTTTCAGTCCTTGCGATGGTTGAGCAGGCGCTGTCGCGCCCAACTGAGGCCAGTCCGCAGTGAAAAGAACCTGGAATTGGACGCTGTTCGACGTGCCGTTGCTGGCCGTCAGTGAAACTTGTTTGGCCGGGCTCCAACTCACGGCCTTGGTCAGTTGCAACTTTACCTGAGTTCCTTCCAGCAAAGCCGCTGCGTTCCCGCAAGCCTCCGCCAGTGCCGCGCGCACAGTTTGCGCATGCTCAGGTTGGAACTGCGTGGGAACTGTACCCGCTCCACCCAGCGCGCCAGCCAATAGAAGAGTGCCTTCCATGCTGAACTGAATCGCCGCCTCCGCCTTCGATGGCTCCGCCACCAATAGCAATGTCAGCAATTGTGCGCCGGCGGGAAAGAGTTGCAGCTTCTCATCTACCGTGATCGTCCAGGGTGACGGCGTTTTCTTCGAAAGGATCGGCTCCAAAGCAGCCGGCAATGCTTCCACAAACTGATCAATCGGATTGCGACTCATAGTGTGTTCCCCGTTTCTGCCTGACTTTTCGGTACGCGATCCAGCAATTGCGCTCCACGATGTTTTCCGCTGCGGACCGGTACTGCTTTGAATGCATCATGACCGCCGATCTTGAGCACTCCAGGGGTTCGCACCGAAACTCCCAGCGGCAGTATCTTGCCGACACTCAAGTTCAACAGATCAGTCGCGGATACCTTCCCTCCCACGAGTGTGAGTTCAAGTGCGAAACTCCAGTCCAGCGACTTCTCGACGAACCGAGAATTCATCGTGCCCTTCCGGGCAGCCTCTCGGATTGAAACCGTCTTGGAGCCCAAAAACGCGCCAAGACTAGCCATCGGCAGCATCAACTGCATTCCCCCGGTAGCCGACTGCATGGTCACTGCGAAGTTGAATACCAGGGCATTGTCTGTGACTGAAAATACGGTCTGCAGATGAGACGAAGTCTGCCTTGCCCCAACCGCAACTGAAACATTGAAGGCCCGCCAGGCGAGTTGCAATTCATGGCCGACGACTCGCACGAAATCCTTGGCTATCTGATCTTCAATATCGGTGACTTCCCGAGAAAGTTCGCTTGGCTCGCCACTGCCTCCGAGCAACCTGTCGACAATCGGAAACAGCAGCGCCGAATCAATCTGTAATAGTGCGATGTCGGAATGCGCTCCCAGCTCCAGCAAGACAAGATAGGAAGTACCCGCCTTCTCGAGAAACGTCCGGCAAGATATCTGTTCCGAACCTTGCGGCGCGATTTCACAGCTGAACCTCAGCTTGCTTTGAAGCGCTGGCGGCAACGAAATCGCGAAAGCTTCGCTGCCTTTGACCAGCGGGGCTAGCCGGGCCTCGTCGACGCCGCCAACCGTGGCAAAATCGCAGGTCCGAACCTGCTCCGGCGCAATACTGGCACCGCTTATCACTGCGCCTGGCACGTTGGTGGATGCGGCTTGGGGTAGGATCTCCATAGGGTTACCGGAAAGTGTCCTCTTCTAATTGCATCTTCTGGATGGCTGCCCGCAGTTTCGTGATCGCCACCGAGTGAATCTGTGAAACCCGCGATTCGGCCAGGTCCATTACTTCCGCAACTTCCCTCATAGTGAGTTCTTCGCGGTAGTAGAGTGAAATTACCAGCTGCTCTTTTTCCGACAGTGTTTCGATCGCCTGAGCCAGGTAATCGCTTCTCTCGGAACGAAGACAGAGTTCGAATGGACTCTGGTTCTCATCGGCCGGAGCGCTTTCGATCAGATCCTGCGATTCGGAATCATCGAATCGCGATCCGACCATCTGACCCACGATGTGCAGACCGTCCAGCTTACGCAGCAAAGTGTGAAGCTCCGAAACCTCCAGATCGAGGTCCCCGGCAATTTCGTCTTCCGTGGGCTGGCGTCCCAGCTTGTTGGCCAGCTTGGTGATGCTCTCGGCTACGTTGCGGCCTTTTTTTCGCAGAGGCCGTGAACCCCAGTCGAGAGCGCGCAAGCTATCGAGAATCGCGCCACGGATTCGGAATGACGCAAACGATTTCAACGAAGCGTTTTTCGCAGGGTTGTACTTGCGAACCGCTTCGATGAGACCCAGCACGCCGGCGTGTACCAGGTCCTCAAGCGGAACGTGCTGCGGCAAACGCTCGTGGATCCGCCGCGCCAGGTAGTACACCTGCGAGAGCTCGGACAGAATGAGCTCGTTGCGTGCTTCGTTCTCTCCTACAACGTCCGAATAACCGGCTTGCGTGAATGTCATTGCGTCCTCAGTTCGATTTGTCACCGCAGCGAACCCACCGACTGCACTGGCACGAGCGGCGGAATCTCCGTCGGCGCCAGCACGACGATCTTCGGCAAGAACGGTTCCAGCAATCTGCGTAAGTAGAAGCGTCCCGGCGACGAGCACAGCAACACTGGGGGAGCGCTCAACACCTGTTCTCCAAACAGCGTCCGCAGTCCTTCCAGAACCCGGCGCGCGGTTGAAGGCTGCAAGGCCATGCTGGCCGCGCTCACCGACTGCGCGTTCATTGCCCGGTTGCACTCTTCTTCGATACCGCGGTCGAGCGTGACGACCTTCAGCTCTCCTCGATCGTCGAGCAGCGGGCGAACCAGCGCCCGCCCCAGTGCATGCCGTACTGCTTCGTTCAGCATCACGGGGTTCTTGCTCACGCCCGCGGTTTCGACCAGCGTTTCCAGAATCGTGCCCAGATCGCGAATTGATACCTGTTCGCGCAACAGTTGCTGCAGTGCTTTCTGTACTTCGCCCAGCGTCATGAGCTTGGGCACGAGTTCTTCCACCAGCTTGGGATGAGACTCGCTCAGCCGATCGATCAACCGCTTGGTTTCCTGACGAGTAAGCAACTCGTGCGCGTTCTGGCGAATGATCTCGCCCAGATGGGTGGCCAACGCTGCAGTCTGATCCACCACCGCGTATCCGGCCGCGAGAGCCTGAGCCTGCTGATCTTTTGTGATCCATTTTGCCGGTGCGCCGAAGGCAGGATCGCGAGTGTCTACACCCGGCAGGGCTGGAGGTGTTGGCTGCGAACTGATGGCCAGCAGACAATCACGCCGCATCTCCCAGCGTGTGATTTCCACCCCGCGCAGGTACACGACATATTCCAGATCTTTGATCGAGAGGTTGTCGGTGATATGGATCGAAGGAACCAGGAATCCAAGCTGGGTCGCCAGATGCTTGCGCAGGGCGCGTACCTTGGTCAGGAGCTGGCCACCTTTGCTCGCATCCACCAGCGGCACCAGACCGACACCGACTTCGAGCATCAACTCATCGAGCTTCAATGCCGCATCTAGCGGATCAAGCGTCGGGGTCGCAGCGCCTTCGGCCTTGCCCACTACAGCACTCGGAGTCGCTTTCTTCTCGACCGGCAGCGATCCAGCCCGCCGCGCCAATACCACCATGATCACGGCCATCAGAATGAACGAGAGCTTCGGCAGTCCTGGAATCAGGGCGAGACCGGTCATCACTGCGGCTGCAATCCACAACGGACGGCTGCTATTGAACAACTGCCGTCCCAAATCTTCCGACAGAGTGTTATCCGATGACGCCCGCGTGACCACCATGCCGCCGGCCACCGAAACCAGCAGCGACGGAATCATCGTGACCAGTCCGTCGCCAACCGTGAGGACCGTGTAAGTCTTCAGCGCTTCCTGAAAAGGGACTCCCTGCTGCAACACGCCGATAAGAAAGCCGGCAATGATATTGATAGCGGTGATGAGGATGGTGGCCAGCGCATCGCGCTGATTGAAGCGTGCCGCGCCGTCCATGGCACCGTAGAATTCCGCTTCGTGCGCAATCTGTTCGCGCCGCGCCTTGGCCTGTACTTCGTCAATCAGTCCGGCGTTCAGATCGGCGTCGATCGCCATCTGCTTGCCGGGCATCGCATCCAGAGTGAAGCGCGCCGTAACTTCCGCCGTGCGCACAGCGCCGTGGCTTACCACGATGTACTGAATCGCAATCAGAGCCAGGAACAACACGAAGCCGACTACGTAATTACCGCCGACAACGAACTGTCCGAAGGCTTCAATCACTCGTCCCGCTGCCGAAGACCCTTCCGCACCATGCAGCAGAATTCGCCGGCTGCTCGCCAGATTAAGCGACAAACGGAACAGAGTCATCAGCAAGAGCAAACTAGGGAATACGGAGAATTGCGCCGGACGCAGAATCTGGACCGCCGTGAGCAGCACCAGCACCGATGCCGTCATGCTGAACGCCAGCAGGATGTCGAGCAGGAAACTCGGCATCGGCACCAGCATGACGAACACCATGCTGACGGCCGCGGCCGGCACGATCCAGTCGATCGGTGACTTCCCCACAAGTTTCGGTTTTGCGATCGTTGCCATTAGGCCTTAGCCGCCTCTCCCTGTCGTTTCACCTGCGCCTGTGCCCGGTACACGAAGGCCAGAACTTCCGCTACGGCGGTGTACAGATTCGCCGGGATGGTTTGGCCTACTTCAACCGTCTTGTACAAAGCCTGCGCCAGTGGCGGATTCTCCAGCACCGGAATCTCTTTCCAGCGCGCGATCTGCTTCATCTTCTGCGCCAGCAAATTCCGGCCTTTGGCCACTACAATCGGGGCGCCCATGTCCATCGAATACAGCAGCGCCACCGCAAAGTGCGTCGGGTTGGTGACCACCACCGTCGCCCTTTCTGTTTCCTTCAACATCATTTGCCGCCGCATCTGCTTCTGTAACCGCCGGATTCGCATCTTGATCTGCGGATTTCCGTCGTTGTCCTTGCTCTCCTGCCGCATCTCTTCCTTCGACATCTTCAAGTCGCCTTCGGCCTTCCGCCAGGTCAGGAAGTAATCCACCATCGACCACACCAACAGCACCAGTGCCGACTTCCAGGCGACTTCGAATATGACCGTGAGCAGGAAGGAAACAAATCTCCAAAGGCCTATGTTGGAAGCAACCACGATCGCGCCCATGTTCTCGCGGATCGCGGCAAAGCCGATATAGCCAATCGCTGCAAACGGCAGTAGTGATTTCAAAAGGCCGCTCAACCCGGTGAGAGAAAATATCTGCCCCAGTTTCTGCCCTGGGCTGAGCCGTTCGATCTTCGGAATCAGGACTTCAGGCGCAAACACCAATCCGCCCTGCGCCACGCTACCGAATGTCGATAGAATCCACGCGGTCGCCATCACCGGCACAGCGCACCGGACCACAGTCCATCCTGTCCATATGAATAAAGGAGCGGTCGGTGAAAGCCCGTCCCCGCTGGTGAATTCGAACGTATGCCGCAACAGGTTCTGCCACGCTTCGATTCCCGAAAGGCCCTGCCATGCAACTAAACCCAACGCACCCGATAGCGCCAATGTGCTGGAGAGGTCTCGCGACCGCGCCACCTGGCCTTGCTCGCGCGCCTTTTGCCGGCGCCGTGGTGTAGGTTTCTCTGACTTGTTCTCGCTCATGTTCGCGCCGCCAGATGCAGAAGCCGTTCACTGAAAACTATGGATTCCGTAAAGTACCGTTCGAACAAAGCCGGCCAATAACGAATGACCGTGATCAGCAGTCCTACTCCCAACATGCTCTTCATCGCGGGGCCAAGGAGCATCAACGGCATCTGCGGTGAAGCCTTGCCCAGAAATCCCAAGATCACGTCCACCACCAGCGTTGCCGCCAGCACTGGCGCTGCGATCTGTAGCCCAGTCCCAAGCACTCCGGCGATTCCATGCAGCAACTCGGCGGTCAGGCTGCGGTTCAAATGCACCGCGCCCGGGGAGAGGTATGCGAAGCTCTTCGCAATTCCACGCAGGATCCAATGGTGTACGTTCAGTTCCAGAAACAGCAGAAATGCGACCGTCTGGTGGAACATCGAGACCACCGTCGTTTCTACCTGCGTTTGAGGATCGAGAATGTTGACCAGCGAATATCCCATCTGAATACCCAGAATCTGTCCCGCCATCTGTGCCGCTTCAAAAACAAAATTCGCAGCCAAGCCAATGGCGAGCCCGAGCATCAATTCACGGACCACTACTCCCGGCCACTGCATCAGCGTGATCACCCCAACCTGCGCGGAGTACGCTGGATACAGCACAGCGGTGATGCCAATGGTCAGAATCGCCTTGACCCTGACAGGGATCGCGCCATTCCCGAAGAACGGGGCGAATATCATCAGTCCCGTTACTCGTGCGCCGACCACCAGCGGACCGGTCATCAATTCAATGAGCGAAATTTCCATGGCTTAATTCACGTACGGATGAAAATCTGAAAGCAACTTCACCGTGTACAGGCCAATTTGCCGCCACATCCAGGGCATAAAGAAGAACGAGCCCGCCGCCACCGCCAACAACCGCGGTACCGCCGAGATCGTGGCTTCCTGCAGCGATGTCAGCACTTGAACGATGTTGACCGTCAGGCTCACCACCACCGCAATCGCCAGAATCGGCGACGCCAGCAGGAGAACCTCGAGCAACGTATGACGGCAAATGTCCACAATCTGCGAAGTCGGCATCAGCTGAAACTCCTCATCAACGAACCAATCAACAAGTCCCACCCGTTCACCATCACGAACAGCAGCAGCTTGAGCGGTGTCGAAATCACAACCGGCGGCAACTGCAACATGCCCACCGAAGTGGTGATCGAAGCCACCACCATGTCAATCACCATGAAAGGAAGAAAGAGAATCGCGCCAATCTGAAATCCCGCTTTCAGTTCGGAGAGAATGTAGGCGGGCACTAGCACCCGCATCGAAAGATCATTGGGATCGTGCGGACGCGCTTCCTTGGACAAGTCCACAAACAGCGCGACGTCCTTCTCGTGGACGTAATGAATCATGAACTCGTGAATAGGAGCTGTTCCCTTCTGCAACGCGTCCATGGCGGTGATTTGTCCGCCCTGCAAGCGGTTCGACGGCCTGGCTATAAATCGAAGCGCCTACCGGCTGCATCAGGAAGAAGGTGAGAATCAGACGCCAGTCCGATCAGTGTCTGGTTGCTCGGCGTGGACTGCAGCCCGAGCGCCTGTCGCAGAAAGTGGAAGACGATCAACAGCCGTGCGAATGGCGTCATGCACAGCAGCAGTGACGGAATCAGCGTCAGAAATGTAAGCAGTGCAACGATGCTCCACGAAAGCGAGCCCGATCCCGGCGCACCGGGCATCGTGATACGAATTTCATTGGGAGCAGAAGCCGGTGTGGCCGCGGTGGTCGCCGTCTGCGTCGCCTTGGCTGCAGCTGAGGAACAAGCCGCACCCAGGACAAAAAGAACCAGCAACACTCGGACGATGCGGAGCTTGGCGGTCATGAAATCTTCTCCGCCTCCCGTTCAATATCCGCAGACAAACTCTTCTGTTCGTGCAAGCGAGTCAGCAACGAAACCGAACTTGAAGATCCGCCAATAAGAAAACGTTCCTCGTCTACTTGAATCACTGCGACGAAGCGTTTCTCGCCTAGCGAGACGTTTTCGCAAACTTTGAGATTCTTGCGCGCTTGTTTTACGGTCACTCGCTGCAGCATCCACTGGAGGAAACTCCAGATTCTTGCCAGCAAGATCTGACCCCGATCCGCAGCGTTCGGTATTGACCGCGACTCGTCAATCGGCCCCAGTGCTTCGACTTGAGACACTACATTCATGCCAGCTCCGTGATTCGCACTGCGCGCCGGTCATTCACTGCTTCAAATCGTCCCCAGCCCAGCAGAGTCTGGTTGATCCGTACGGGAATATCGTTGGCCACGGGTGTCGCGGTTCGCACCACATCGCCTTTGCGAAGTTTGAGCAGATCTCCGACGGTGAACTTTGGCACCACAATTTCTGCCGTCGTCTTGCAGGAAAGCCAGTGATAGGCATCGATTGGACTATTCGCGTTTTTGTGCGCAGGCGCCTCGGCCTGCGGCTGCACCGGCGCGACTCGAGCTGCTGTAGCCATTTCGGTTCTTCCTGTTCCTGGTTAAGCGAAGCCATGCGGAGTTGGAACTCCGCCCACGAACGGAAGTGCAATCGCCATGCCGGATGGACAAAAAGAGGAAGGCTAAGGAGTGACTTTCTGGGTTAGGCGCAACCAATAGAAACGCAACGGCTTAAGCTGCGGCATCGCCGCAGTCTAGCGTTGGGAAAGAAATGGCTTTTCATTAGAGCTGGAGTAGAGCAGACAGCTTTCCCGCGCGGCGGGGAACCGCGCAGGGTGCGCTCTAATTTTCAGCTAACTTTTCAGCCTTACAACTGCTTCATGTTGATCGTGTCTTGCGTGAGCTGGTCGAAGGTGGTAACCACTCGCGCATTGGCCTGGTAGCCACGCTGAGTGATGATCATGTTCGAGAACTCGGTCGCAATGTCCACGTTCGATTGTTCCAGCGAGCCACCCGTAACCGTCCCGCGGCCGCCGCTTCCCGCAGTTCCGATCGCCGGTGCTCCGGATGACAGCGTCGTCTGAAAGCTGTTCTGCCCCATCCGCATCAGGCCCTGTGGATTGGCAAAATTTGCCAGCACGATCTGACCCAGCGCCAGTGTCTGGTTGTTGGTGAACGTTCCCTCAATGGTGCCATCGGTGGTGATGTTGTAGTCCGCAAGCGTTCCGCTGCCATAGCCGTTCTGGAAGGTATTGGCCGTGGCGCTCGGAGCTGACGATTGAGTGAGCAGCGAATTCCCTGCCGTGTCCTGCAAATTCCAGGTCATGGTGATGTCAGCGGCGCCATCTGCCAGTCCGGCAATTGCAATGCCGGTTATGGGCGCGGTTGGCGTGGCCAGGGTGCCGTCCGGATTGAAGGTGAGGTTGCCGGTCGAAATTACCGTCGGCGCTCCCGTCCCGCCAGTGTCGGCGGCAGGCAGGCTCAGTTGGTAGCTCCACGCATTGGATGCCGTCTTGGTGAATTGATACGTGACCACGTGAGACGTGCCCAGAGAATCAAAGATGGTGACCGGCGTTGAAAAGCTGTCTCCCACCGCTGAGCTCGCGTTCAGATTGGTCTGAGTCTGGATCGAGGTCGTCGGAGCGCCCGGAATGAGTTGTCCCTGGCTGATCACCAGCGGCGCCAGAGTCTGCGAAGGGCTGATGACGCCGTTCACTGCCGGAAATCCCATCACCAGCTGTCCATCCTGTGTGGTCAGTTGTCCCTGCGCGTCGATCGTGAAGTTGCCCGCGCGCGTGTACTCCTGAACGCCATTTTTCTGGGTGACAAAGAGTCCGTTCCCGGTAATGGCCACATCCGACGGCACGCCCGTGCCTTCAAGATTGCCACCAGTGAATGTGGGCGTCACCGATCCCAGCGCCACACCTTCACCGACCTGGATCGGGTCATTGGCTCCGTTGGTTCCGAAGGCCTGATAGAAGAGGTCGGTAAACGAAGCTCTACTCTCCTTGAATCCTACCGTGTTGAGGTTGGCCAGATTGTTGGAAATGACTGCCAGCGCCTGCGACGCCGCTGTTAATCCGGAAAGTGGAATCGAAAAATTTGGCATGGTCTTACGCTCCTGTGGGTGCGGTCGTGGTCGGTTGTGTCGGCGTTGTGGTTGGGGACGTGCCCTGCATCAATTGGCGGATCTGAATCAGCTCATTGAGCTGGTTCATGGACAACATTTGTCCCACCATCTGCGTCGGGTCCATCGGTGAAGTCGGATCCTGCGTCTTCAGCTGTGCAACCAGAAGTTGCAGAAACAAATCGCTCGAACTGTTCGCCAGCGCGTCCGACGACGAATTGCTGTTGTTTGTAGAACTGCTTTGCGAGGTTTGATCTGCCCGCGAAAATGCTGCCAGAGGATTGATCGTCATATTCTTTCTCCTGAACTCTTACTGCTTTCGATCCGTTGCTAAATGCGAATGTCCAATCTGCCTTGAGAATCGAGCGCTTCCACCATCGCTGGAAGAATCGCCTCAGAGTTTGAGCTTGCGCTGCCATGACTTTGCTGCGGGCGCCAGCCCTGCTGTTGTTGCGCATCTTGTGCGAAGCTCGATGACGCCCCCAGGCTCTGTCCCTGAATTACGATGTTGGCTACCGCAACATGCTGATCAGCCAGCTTGCTGTACAAGGCCGGCAATTCGGTCGCCAGCGACTTGGCAACACCGCTGTGCTCCACGGAAATCTGGGCGCTGAACATGTGTCGCGCAACCGAAGTCCGTATATCGATGTTCCCGAACTCCTGGCTCTGCATGCCCACTCGAAACTCCGACCCGCTCATGCCCTGAACAAATTTCGCCGTTATCGGCGAGGACGTCGTGATCGGCAATGCTTCATCCGGTCCGTCCGTTTCGGCCGCAACCGCAGGAGAGGAGGAACTCCCAGTCGACTGCTTCACCAAACCCTGTTTGGCCTGTGCAGCAGAATTATTCGGCGAGCCCATGCCACTGTCTTTGCCGCTGTTGCCTCCGAAGTTCGTCGTTCCAGCGACTGCCCGTCCTGCCTGAGTCGGAGCAAGCTTTCCGCTGTCGGTTGATCCTGTGCGCGTATCCTTGCCGCGGTCTTTGCCGACTCGATCCTTATCACGTGCGCTGCTACGATCTTTGACCTTCGCCAACTCGCTCGCGGGAGAGTGTTCAACTACGTTCCTGGATTCTGAGGCTAAAGCAGGGTCAAGAGCCTTGGCTTGTGACGCAGCCTTCGTCGCCATGTGACTTTCGGCAATTTCCTTCGCCGATGCGTTCGAAATCGGATTGACAGGCGGTGCTACTGGTACTGCATCCGTCGCAGCAGGACGTGGCAGATCATTCTTCCCCGCTGTGGCTGTTGTATCCGAGGGCGGCGTTGACGCCTTGATGTTTGGCGCCGCAGGCGAATCATGTTTCACTGGTTCGGCAAGACCAAATGCCGCAGTCCGATCGCTCGCAAACTTCGTCGGATCCGACGACTTCTTCCCAGACGTCGGAGATGGGGCCGCAATTTCAGCCGTTGCCTTCCTGCCTGGCTGCAAAGCGTGTTCACCTGTCGGCATCTCGTTCAGCAGGCCGAGTGCCGCAGCGGCGGAAGGTTTGGAATTCGGCTGATCAAGTTCCGGCAGCGATGTCGCTATCGATGCGTTTTCGGCCTGCGCGGTGATGGCATCTAAGCTCTCGTTCCCCGCCACTTTGTTCGCAATCTCGTCCCTCTCAATCTGCAGTCTCGCGTTTGGCCCAGCCGTTCCTGTCAAAGGAGTTGTAGCTGCTGCCGCGGTCGTTTTTGCTCTCTCTTCTTCTGCGAGATCACCTTGCTTGGGAGAAACCTGAACCATCACTTCGGGGATCACGATCGGCGCAGTCAACTCGGGATGCATCGATAGTAGCGACGCCGGATCTGACAGCTTCTTGTCCTCGCGGTCATCGGACGCGTCCCTAGGCACACTGGCTGACGGCTTCTTGGTGGCGGTTGAATCCTTTGCTGGCTCAATCGTCTTGTCCGCAGTCGAACCTGCAACGCCAAACAACGTCGCGGCGATCGTCCTGAAATCGAGGCCTGCATTCTCCGACGCATCTGCCAGCAGAAAATCCGCTAGCGACGAATTCGCCGAAGGTGCGGGCGATGCTTTCAACGCGATAGCTGCTCCGGAGATAGGTGTCGTATGCACGAAAGAGACTCTCGATCACCAGACCATAAAGCACGCAGGCGGCCAAAGCGTCAGAGTCTCTAGGACGATTTTTGCACTGGAAAATCTGTTGTGGACTAAAGACTTGGAAGGAAGGTGCCGATAAAGTTTGCGCGAAAGAAATCGTGGAAGTGTGTAATGGGCAAGCTTTGCCTAATTTTGCTGGGCAAGGTGTGCCTAGTTGCCGGGTTTGCTCCGTGCCAGAAACAAATCGTCCAACGTCTTCTGTTCCTGACGCCTCTGCTCCAGTTCGTGAGCCTTCCGCTGCTGATCGCGCAATTCGCTGAGAATTTCGCGGTCTTGATGAGCGCTTTGGTAGATGGCAAGCTGCTTCGCGCGCTGAGTTTCAAGTTGCTGCAATCGGAGGCGCAGCACTTCGGCTGCGTTCTTGAGTTCCATTTCGCGCTCAGCAATCTCCAGCAAATGGACAGCGGGCAATTTCAAGGTCAGCTCCTGTTCCCTCTGCTCCCGAAGCCGATCCTGATTGATCTCTATTTGTTGGAGTTCTGCCTCGGCATCCGCAATCTCTCGCACAATGCGGTACAAGGCTGCCTCTTCGGTGTGCTCCACGCCTTCCCGAAAGCGCAGAACCGCATCGAGCTTGAAGCGGAAGGCCATAACTAGGTTGGCAAAGCTAGCATTCGCCGGGCCGTGTCAGCCGGCAGAGGAATTTCAGTGGGATTTTGTTGCAAGAAAGCGTTGATCGCAGGCAAGGCCGCGATCGCTTTATCGAGCAGGGCGTCTGTCCCGGGTTTGTACGCACCAATCCGGATCAGGTCTTCCGCCCTGGAGTACGCGGACATCAGCATGCGCGCTGCGCCCGCTTTTTCAATCTGCTGCGGGCTGCAAATCGCCGGCATCAACCGGCTAAGACTGTCGAGCACTGAAATTGCCGGATAGTGGTTGTGTAACGCCAGGCTGCGGCTCAGCACAACGTGTCCATCGAGCAATGACCGCGCCGTATCGACGAGCGGATCTTGTTGATCGTCGCCTTCCATCAGGACCGTGTAGAACCCAGTGATGCTGCCAGTAGAAAACCGCCCAGCTCTTTCAATGAGCCGCGCCATCATAGCCAGCACCGACGGTGTATAACCCTTTGCGGTAGGAGGTTCCCCTGCGGCTAGTCCGATTTCGCGCTGCGCCATAGCGAAGCGAGTAAGCGAATCAAGCACCAGCAGAACATGCTTGCCACGAGTAGAGAAATACTCAGCAACGGCGGTCGCCGCCAACGCCGCACGTATACGCATCAACGGTGACTGATCGGAAGTCGAAACCACCACTACGGACCGCCGCCGTCCTTCTTCGCCCAGCGCTTTGAGAAAATCTCCAACTTCCCGTCCGCGTTCTCCGACGAGTGCAAGCACAGTAAGATCAGCCGCCGTGGCACGAGTCATCATGCCCACCAGCGTCGTCTTGCCCACACCGCTACCGCCAAATATTCCGACACGCTGGCCCCGTCCGCATGCGACAAAGCCGTCGATGGCGCGAATGCCACAAGTCAGTGGATCGCTGATAGGAACGCGAGTCAAAGGCAGAGGCACGCTACCGTCAATAGGGACAGTTCGGGTCGCACGATATTCACCAAGAGAATCCAGCGGATTGCCCTGCGCGTCAATGACGCGTCCTAACAGATCGGGTCCCACTCGCAACGAAGGACGTGCGCCCCAGCTCACGATGTGATCGCCGAAGCGGATGCCTTGCGGTTTCTCCAGCGGCATCGAGAGCACGGTGGAGCCGCGAAAACCAACTACCTCACCGGGAAAGCGGTTCCCGTTCGAATCTTCCATCTCGCAGGATTCGCCTACCGAGCAGAACGGCCCGGCCGATTCCACCAGGTTGCCGACAACGTGAGTGACGCGCCCCTTCCATCGAAGGGTAGAAGAATGATTCAGCCACTGAGCGTACGCGCCGAGGATTCCTTCGCTCATTTGTTGTCCGGCCTTTGCGCCAGCAAGTCGAAGAACCCCTGCTCGATTTCCTTCAACTGGACATCCAGTCCAAGTTCGGTCGTTCCAAGTTCCGTTTCCAGAATGCAGTTGTGCGCTGCTACGGAAGAATCCGGTTTCACTTCGACCCGAATCTCTCCGTTCGCATTGCCTTCGAAATAGCGGTTCCAGTCAGCTACTTCTTCCGGACGCACCCGGACGCTGGCAGTAGTCCCGTGCTGAAGCTTCTCCAGGGCAACCTTCACCAGGGCCGCGACCAGCATGCGATCCACATGTGCCTCGCGGTGCAAAATTTTGGCTGCAATAGCCAGGGACAAGTGCACCATCTCCACTTCTGCCCGCGAATAATAGTCACTGGTCGTTTGCGCAAAATCTCGTACCGCCTCCGCCACCTTGGCGCGTTCCCCGGACAACTGCTGTTCGAGTGACTGCTGCGCCTGCTGAAGGCCCTCACGGATTCCCTCCGCCCGGGCAGCTGCCAGTTTGACGTCTTGCGGTTCCGACGTCTCGTATCCAGGCGCCTGAGAGGTCGATCGACTCTCAGCCGTCCTTTCTTCCGACGTCGCATCGAATCCGCCGGCCTCATGGTACTCAAACGCCTGCACACCCGCCCACTCAGGCGACGAACTCATCATCGGCCTCCGCTCGCAATGAAATTTTCCCTTCCGCCTCAAGTTGACGTGCAGCAGCAATCGCTTCCTGTTGCGCCTTGGCAACATCCTTGCCCCGCACCCGTCCCAGTACATCCATGTCTTCCTTCAACATCTCGACGGCACGGGACGACATTGCCTTGAAAATATGTGTCTTCACCCCGTCGCTTGCGCCTTTGAGCGCCAATGCCAACGTCTTCTTGTCCACCGCTCCCAACAGGTCTCGCAACGCAGTCTCAGGGACACCCACCAAATCCTCGAAGGTAAACATGAGATTGCGAATATTGCCCGCCAGGTCCGCGTTTTCCTTCTCAATCGCTTCCAGGATCGCCCGTGCCGTTTCCGGTTGCAGTTGGTTCATCAGCCCCGGCAGGCTGTCCACTCGCGACGGTCCTTCCTTCTTCTCCACCCCGCTCTGCTTGAGTTTCTGACTTAGAACGTTGCTGATTCTCTCCGCCGCCTCGGGCGAGAAGTGCTGTAACTGGGCAATGCGCTTCACCACATCGATCTGTAATTCGCTGGCGAACTTCGAAAGAATTGGCGATGCATGCTGGGGCTCCAGATGCGACAGAACCACAGCGATGGTCTGCGGGTGTTCTTTTTCCAATACCGCCGCCACTTGTTGCGGATCGGCATTTCGCAACCAGTCCAGCTTACCCGTCCCGCTGCTCTGCAACTGAGTGGCTTTCTGCGCCAGATCTTTTCCGTTCTCCTCGCCAAAGGCTTTTTTCAAGAGCCGCGCTGCATATTCGGGTCCGCCCTGGATCACCATCCGGTGGGCGTTAGCCTGCTGCTGATATTCCTCGAGAACCTGCTGCGCCAGCTCTGGCGGAATCGCATCGAGCCCTGCCACCTCGGCGGCCAGTTGTTGCACATCCGACGAAGAAAGCTGTCGACACACCAGCGCGGCCGCTTCCTCTCCCAGCACGGTCAACAGGATGGCAGCCTTGCGAGCCCCGGTAAGGGCAGATTTAGCGCGCGCTCCGCTCACTATGATCCCTCACGCAGCCAGGATTGGACCAAGCGTCCAGTCACGGCCGGGTCGTTCTTTGCCTTGTCGGCCAGTTGTTTCTGCAATCCCAGCGAGCGCCGTTCCGCATCGGACAATGCCATGATCTCAGCTGAAACCGGAGCTTCGCCTGCAGCCATTTCCGCCTTCAACTGAGCCGCCGACCGGTCGGGCAACTGGCTGAAGGCAGAAAGAGCCTGCTTCTTGATCGGACGCAGCAGCAGCACATAGGTCAGCATGAACAACAGGAAAATGACTCCGTATCGAATCATCGACGACCAGTCATTCAGAGTGACGCGAATCTTCTCGACTTTGGTCGGCGGAGCGGGCACTTGCTGGGGCAACTGTTGGAACGACAGGTTCTGCACAGCCAGGGTGTCGCCGCGCTTTTCGTCGAACCCGATGGCAGCCGCCGCCAGGGTTTCAATCTGCTTTAATTCTTCTGGAGTGCGTTTTCGGCGCGTTTCCGTGCTCTTCCCATTTGCCTCTTGAGTCTCAACCACGTCATCCACCAACAAAGCCGCTGAGATACGCCGGATTCGCCCCATCGGTTGCAGCGTGTGCCGGACCACCTTGTCCACGGCGTAGGTGGCATTTTGGGTTTTCGAAGACTGCACCGTGTCGTCAGTTTCGTCTTCTTCGGTCTTGGCTGGAGGAGTTGCGCTGGGAACATTGCTCGCCGTTCCCGGAACTCCGCTGTCGGTTGCGCCGCCCGACGTCTTCTCTTCGGACGTCTGCATAGTGACGGCAACCGCACTCTTGGGATCGTAAGTCTCCTGATTTTCTTCGCTGCTGCTGGTGTCGTAATCGACGTTCACACTGGCGCGAATACGTTGCGCCCCAACCACCGGTTCGAGCGTGCTCACCAATCGCCGTGAAAGCTGGTCTTCCAGTTCGGCGTCCGATGGCGACCCCGCCCGGTGCATCGCGAACGGCTGGTTTGTATCCGCGTCTGTAATCGTTACATTCTGTGGATTCAATTTATCCACCGCACCCGAAACCAAGCTCGCGATCGAGCGCTCGGTATCTTGAGAGAGCTGACCGGAACGCACCCGAAGAATCACGGATGCTTTCGCCTCCCGCTCACGATCCACGAACACCGATTCCGTCGGCATCACCAGGTGTACACGAACGCTCTCCACATCCCGCAGGGTCTGGATGGTACGCTCCAGTTCTCCTTCCAGCGCACGCTGGTAGTTCACCTTCTCGTCAAATTCCGTCTGTCCCCAATTCAGTTTGTCGAAGAGTTCGAAGCCAAGGCGTCCGCTGTGAGGCATTCCTTCGCTGGCAACTTCCAACCGGCTGGAATCCAGCTTGTCGGCGGGCACGCTGACCGTTTTTCCGTCGGGAGTGATCTGGTATGGAATACTCTTCGCCGCCAACCGGCTGGCCAGGGACTGTGCGTCGGTGGGCTCCATTCCGGTCATAAGCGGCTTGTAGTCGGGAGTGATCAGCAGGTGTCCGAAGAAAAAGATCACGCCAGCGACGAGCGCCGCCCCGCCCATTAACACGATGAGCTGCTTGGTATCGAACGCCGCGATCGCGTTCTTCCCCTGGTTCGCAAGCTGAGTAAAAGAGGCCATGATTTAGAGGACTGAACTTCCTGCCTAGAACTGCATGCGCGATACTTCCTGATACGCGCTCACAATCTTGTTCCGCACCTGCATCATCAGTTGAAACGCAATGTCCGCCTTCTCGACGGCGATCATCACATTGTGAACGTCGCTGCGATCGCCCTTCAATAAGTCCGTGACCTGCTGCTCCGCGCTTCCGTGAAGTTCTTCCACCTGGTTGATGGCATTCTTTAGCACCGAGCCGAAATTGCCGTCGGCATCATTGGTGTCCGAAGTCGATGTTGACTTCAGCGAATCGAGATTAGGAAATGCGGGTAAATTTGAGATCAGGTTATTCATCACGTTTCCTATTTAAGGATGTCCATCGCTCCCTGGATCATCTGTTTGGTGGCGCTCACTGCCGCCGCGTTCAGTTGATACGCGCGCGTCGCGCCCATGAGATCGACCATTTCCTCGATGGGATTGATTGCCGGATACGCCACGTAGCCAGTCTTGTCGGCGTCGGGATGTCCCGGTTCGTAACGCATAACCGGAGGCGCAGGATCGTTCACCACCTTCGAAATATGCACTGCCGACGACCTCCCAGTCAGACGACGGAAGCCCGCCAGCGCAAGCTGAAACGGCGAATTGTTTCCGCCGGAGAAAACCACTTGTTTGCGGCGAAACGGCCCGCCCGAAGGCGTCCGTGTGGTTTCGGCATTGGCCATGTTTGTGGCAACGACTTCGGCCCGCTGGCGTTCCGCTCCCATTGCCGAACCGCTGATTTCTAGTGCTGAAAACATGCTCATGATTCTTTCCCTTCGTTAATGGCGGTTACCAACCGGTGAAATTCACTGCGAATAAACTGGACGCCCATACGAAACTGCATCTGGGTTTCGGCCATCAGCAGGCCTTCGCGGTCCATGCTCACGTCGTTGCCGTCTGGACGCTGCAGCAATCCATTTACTTTGTGAGCTATCGGGAGCCGTACTTGCATCCTGCGGAGATCCCACGGCCCGGTCCAGTTCGGCGCGAAAATTAACGTCCCGCGTGCGGTATCCAGGCGTGTCAATGTTCGCCATATTGTTGACCACCAGCGACTGGCGGTCCGACGTAACGTTCAAAAAGCGTTCAAGAAACTGAATCAGTGGCGTAGAGCCCATCAGGCAAACCTCCTTGGCGGCAATCCGAATTCCCGGATCTTGTTTCGAATGGTGCGCAGGCTGATTCCCAGCATCTCGGCGGCACGCGTCCGGTTACCACCGGTAAGCTCCAAAGTGGTTTCCAACAGTTGGCGTTCGAGTTCACGCATCGGAGTACCCGCCTGCACTGGACTCGTACCAGGCAGCATCTTGACCGCCGGCGGCCTCGAGAATTCTGTAGGGAGATGTTCGGGCCCAATGTTGATGTCCCGGTTCATGACCACAACCCGCCGCATGAAATTCGAGAGTTCCCGGGCATTTCCCGGCCAGCTGTGTTTTCGCAGCGCAACCAGAAACTGAGGATGCAACTCCGGCACCGGACGTCCCGCCTGTTCTGCAAACTTTGCCGCGAAGTACTCAGCCAGCACTGGAATGTCATCCGCGCGCTCCCGCAAGGGAGGAAGAGTCAGCGGAATCACGTTGAGCCGGTAATACAAATCCGCGCGGAATCGTCCTTGCTCCACCATTTCTTCAAGGGACACATTGGTCGTGGCGATGATCCTGATGTTCACCGGGATAGTTCGCGTGTCGCCCAAGCGCTCGACTTCACGCTCCTGCAGCACCCGCAACAGTTTCGGCTGCAACTCCAAGGGCATCTCGCCAATCTCATCGAGTAATAGCGTTCCACCAGGTAGCCAACTCAAACTTTCCCGGCTTCGGCAAGGTCGCTCCAGTAAAAGCTCCGCGCACATGACCGAACAATTCGCTCTCCAGAAGGTGTTCCGGCACCGCAGCACAATTGACCGCGACAAACGGTTTGTCCCGCCGATTGCTGGATTCGTGGATGAATCGCGCCAGCAACTCTTTCCCTGTGCCGCTTTCCGCCTCAACCAGAATGTCGGCATCGGTCTGTGCCGCCAGCCGCGCCCGATCCAACACGCGCATTAAGGCGGGCGAGTTCCCAACGATTTCCATCCGCGTGTGTTTGGGGGCCGGTTCGCTTCCCGAGTTCCGCATCACCCGCTCCACCGCCGACTGCAACTGTTCGAATGAGAAAGGCTTGGTGAGATAGTCGCACGCGCCGTTTCGCATGGCCTGGACTGCCTGTGCCACCGTGCCAAACGCCGTCAACACGATCACCGCGGTAGAAATGTCCGTAGCTCGCACTCTGCGCATCAGTTCCAAACCGTCACCATCAGGCATGCATACATCGGTCACCACGAGAGGGAAATGTGTATGTCCGCACTTGCGGACGGCCTCCGACACGCCGGACGCCATTTCCACGTGCCAGCCGTCACGCTCGAAGTTGGCTTTCAGAGCCATGCGCATACCCGGTTCGTCATCGACCACCAACACCGATCGCGACTGATTTAATCCTGAGTGAGTCATAGGACCGGAATCTCAAGCGAAAATGTCGTGCCTTTGCAGACCCGGCTCTGAACCCGGATTGCACTCTTGTGTTGCTGCATGATTCGCCGGCAGATGGTCAATCCGAGGCCCGGTCTTCGATTGCTTCCACTGAAACCAGCGTTAAAGATTTTCGGCAGGTCCCGCTCGGCAATTCCCTCACCTGTATCCGCGAAGTCGACAACCGCGAGCTTGTCCTGCACTCGGGCGGAAATGGTCAGCGAACCGCCCATGGAAGTGTGCCGGAAAGCATTGACCGCAAGATTAAGAATGACCTGCTGCAAGCCGTTGGCGTCACCTAGTATCTCCGAGTTCTCGAGTTCGCTTTGGATGGCAAGTCTGATGCCTGCTTGCTCAGCCAGTGGACGAACAAACGCAAGTCCATTCAGCAGAACTGTCTTCAACTTCAACGGCACAAGATTGGCCGATCCATGGCCATGAAACTGCAAAACATTGTTGACCGTCGCCGACAGTGAACGGATTCCCGCCTGCAGATGCTCGACACAGAGCTTCCCTTCCTCTCCGAGCTCAGGTTGCTTGTCCAACACGCTGGTCCACAGTTCCATGCTGCCCAGTGGGTTACGGATTTCGTGCGCCAGCACAGCCGCCATCTCGCCGAGGGCCAGCATGTTCCGAGACGACTCGCGCTGCCGTTCTGCCTCTTTCCGCGACGTCACATCGCGCAGGATCAGCACGAATTGGTCTGGCCCCACAGTCGCGGCATCCAGAGGTTCGATATGCAAGGTAGTCCTTCGAATAGAAAGCGCACACGAATTATTTTCCGTATCGAGCGTGACTTCGTGCTCATCGTCGCGCGCAATCGCCGCCTTTAAGACGCCTTGGAGATGAGCAGGAAGTTGCTCCAGCAACGACACCGGCTCAGTCGCAATACCCAGTAAACGCCCGGCTTCGGGATTTGTAAGAATGACGCCGTCGTTTCCATCGACAACAATCACGCCACACGGCAGTGAGTCCAGAATGCGCTGCAGTGCAGCTCGCATTTTCTTGTTTTCGGCCAGGCTGGAGGTGAGAGCTGCATTCCGCTCTTCAAGTTCACGTCGCAGTCGCGCAACCTCGCCCTGAAGCTGGCTGTACGAAGCTTCCATCCGGCCCGCCGTCGCCATGAACGCGTTGAATGCCTCCGTGAGCGCGCCTTTGGCCGGCCCGGGCGGCGGAATCATTGGAGCATGATGAGAAGTAGGCAACATATGCCTACTAGCATTGCAACGCAGCTTCCAAACTTTTCTAATTCAGCAAGAAGAATGCGGAGGGTAACTTCTGAGAACTAAGAACTGAGATCCGAGAACTGCTTTTGTTAAAACGCAGAATAATTGAAAGACGGCAGATGCAGATAATTGTTTCTCCGCTGCAGGCGGCCACGTGGACGATGGTTTCTTTCGTGTATGAGAAATGCGAAGAACGCCGCGGACCGGCCCTGTAGCTTCCAGCGAAGGCAGAAACCTAGATCACAATATGCTTCGCCAGTACCTGCCGCTCGTCCTGGGCAAGGATAGTTGCACGTTCGATTACGTTACGCAGTTCGCGCACATTGCCGGGCCAGGTGTGTTGCAGCAACTGAAAACTGGCTTCCGAGCTCAGCATCTGCCGGTGGGGGCTGAAGCGATTGAGAAAACTGGTTGCTAGGGCGGGCAGGTCTTCCATGCGCTCCTTGAGCAGGGGTAATTCGATCGGGAAGATCGCCAGCCGATAATAGAGGTCCTCACGAAACTGCTTTTCCTGCACCAGTTTGCGCAGATTCGAATTCGTCGCGGCCACCACGCGTACGTCCACCCTGAAGCTGTCTGAGCTGCCCAACCTCTGCACTTCCCCTTGCTCTAGAAACCGCAGCAACTTCGACTGCAGGCCCAGCGGCAGCTCCCCAATTTCGTCGAGGAAAAGAGTTCCGCCCTGCGCCGCGTAGATTCGTCCAATGCGGGATTGTACCGCTCCGGTGAACGCGCCCTTCGTGTATCCGAACAATTCAGCTTCAAGCAGAGGTTCAGGAATCGCCGCACAATTGATCACTACAAACGGATTCGACCGCCGCGGACTGAGATTGTGAATGGCCTGTGCCACCAAGTCCTTACCTGTGCCGCTTTCTCCCAGAATCAACACCGTGGTATCGCGCCTGGCTACCAGTTGAGCCATGTGGTAAACACGCTGCATGGGAGCAGCATTGCCAATCATTCCTGGTAGCGGACTGATGGTCCGATTCAGCTGTTCATGGCTGATAATCTCCGGCGTCCCCTTGACAACGGCGTCATTTCCCAGCATTGCCGACAGTTCCGTGCCGGCCGCGGCCAGAGTAGAAGAGGGCATCGGCAATCCCGTCTGTCGGTCCAGCGGCATGATTTGCAGATGCGGAAACTGGCTGCGCACCATTTTCTGGAACTCGTTCGAGTTGAGATCAGGCAACGAGGAGTCCAGCAGGAGCAGTTGAAAATCCCTGGCCTCGAGTTGCCCCAGCGCATCGGCGCCGCTGACCGCTTCCGTCAAGCGCCAGCGCTCGGACTTTACCCGCGACATCAACTCGCGGCGCAGCTGGCCATTAGGACTGACAATCAAAACTCCGGACACCGGATCCAGCACAGGCATGGATGCAAGGCTCATAAGGTTAAGGAAACATCCTCTCTATTAGCTTTCGGACGAGCGGAATATCCCCCGCGCCCGAGTTGCAACTTGAAATCAACGTGAACTTACCGCCAACCGCTGGCTCTCAACATCAGACACCTGATTTATGCCCACAGCCTTATCGCTCGCGGCCTCGCCGCTTAGTGGGAAATCAGCAACAACCAGTAAGGGGGTGGCAGTCACACGGAACTGTCCACCGGCATTTCTCACAATGGTGTCGGCGAGGGCCAACGCTCGCTCCACTATCGTGTCAGACAAAGGAGATGGATTGGCGCATTCGGCTGGTTCGTTCTTGCCCCGGGATTGCTCGATCCACAGCACCGCATATCCGGCACTGCTGCTGAATTTCGATATGGACGAGATCTCCTGGAAGAGAACATCCCTGCACCGCCTGTAGCACATAAAAAAGCATCTGTCGCAATCGAGTCGGCGATATTTGTATGAACGGATCGTGTTCGGAGTGGCAGAACAATACCTCTACTTCCGCGGCGTCCAGGGTTCGTTGCAGATCGGAGATGACGGTTTCCAACGCGGCCCTCAAGGGCACCTTCTGCACATCCGTCGCCGGCTGCTGAAAGCGTGTCAGGCAGCCTATAAACTGCATACATTCCACCGCACGCCGGACTTCACGTAAAGCACTCTCCGCGACGTCTTGATGCTGTTCCGCGGTAATCGGGCTCAACAACGACAGCTCTAACGAAGCCTGGATGATCGACAGCGGCTGCGCCAAGTCGTGCACGTTTTCGCAGAGTTTGCGCAGAAATGTCTGATGCGCCGGAGAAATCTGAGGATCGTTTCGCATGGCTGGCCTTTAGT
This sequence comes from Terriglobia bacterium, assembly GCA_963741105.1. GTDB lineage: Bacteria > Acidobacteriota > Terriglobia > Terriglobales > Acidobacteriaceae > JAIQFF01. Next base: position 59,677 of record CAVUGT010000027.1, on the reverse strand, counting down.
TATCCGAAAATACGTATCCCACGCCTCGCACCGTACGAATCAATGGAGTCGAGAACTCGGAGTTGTCCACCTTGTCGCGTACGTATTTGACGTACACATCCACCAGGTTCGTAGAGTTGTCGAACGGCATATTCCAGACGTTCTCCATAATCATGGCCCGGGTCACGGTCTGCCGGGCATTCCGCATCAGATACTCCAGCAGCGCAAACTCCTTGCCCGACAAATTGATGCGCTTGCCTGCGCGCTCTACACGAAACTCACGCGTGTCGAGGGTCAGATCCGCAACCTGAATTGTGCTGCCCGGCAGGTATGGATTCCGGCGCAGCAGGGCCCGGACTCTCGCCGTGAGCTCAGAAAATGAGAACGGCTTCAGCAGGCAATCGTCAGCACCGCTATCGAGGGAGAGAACCCGATCTTCAACCTCGGTCCGGCCGGTCAAGACCAGGATTGGCAATTGCGGCTGTTTGGGACGCACCTGGTTCAGCACCGCAACTCCATCCATCTTCGGCAGATTCAAATCGAGAATAAGCAGGTGATACTTTTCACTGGCGACAACTTCCGCTGCCGCTTCGCCATCCTGCACCAGGTTGACGTCGTAAGACTCCGACTCCAGTTGACGCCGGAGAAAATTCCCCAGAGGCACATCATCTTCGGCTACCAGCACATGCGGCTTCTGGTGGTTCTGACTCTCTACTCCGCTGTTCACAGGGTCCTTTCCTCACTTGCCGTTCCTCGGCCTGAAAGCCGAAGAAATTAGTTCTCAGGAGGCCAGACGCCAGAGGGCAACCAGGCTCCTGAATAATTTCAACTGATGTACCGATAAAAAACCCGAAATGCCTGCAGTACGCGAGAACTGTTATGTTCGCTGTACCGCCCCAAGACAACTGCTTCCTGGAAGAGAAGCACTTTCTACTAATGCAATTGCCATGCCAAAAGGTTTTGGCTTAATTTCGTGCTAATTCTGGGTTCGGGTCGGCTGAAGCGGCGTATGATTTTTGGACAGGGTGTTTAATTCAAATACACTTTTGGACTTACCTGGCACTTACAGACGGACAGAGCTCTAATCTCTTCCATGAAAGACGACGCAAACTTCGGCTCGGTGCGCTCCTTCGGCTTTCGCGCCCCCCGTGTCTCCACAAATTTCAGCTTTCTCCTGGAAGTGCCGGCCACCGGGAAAGCAATACAACGCAGTGTGCACTGACCTCAGTGAGGAAGGGCTGGCTGCTGAACTCCCCGAACCTGTCCCTGCCGGGACGCAGGTAGTCGCCAGGCTGCTTCTGCCAGGCAGCACCCGGCCTCTACGCATCAACGGCGCCATTGAACACATCCAGGATCAGCGTTGCGGAGTGACCTTCTCAGACTTGTCTGGGGACGAGCAGGAGCAGATTCAGTCCTTCATACGTTCGATGTCACAGTGATTTCGTGCCGTCGGCGCTTCGCTCTTTTGATCGTGCAGTGACGATCTCCGCTAGTGTTGACTTTCGTGGTTCCCTTCAGCTTTCGCTTCGGGTTTGGCGTCCGGCGTCACTTCCGGTTTGGCCTCGGATTTCGCATCGGGACCCGGCACTGGCGTCTCATCATCATCCTTCACGACGTACTGCACGATCAGCGAGATGCGGCGGTTCGACGGCTCCAGCGGATTACCGGGCACGCGAAGCTTTTGGTCGGCATAACCCCTCACCTGCGAAATCTGGTCAGAGCGTAGGCCGGAAGCCTGCAAGATCCGGCGCGCGGAATTCGCCCGGTCGGTGGAGAGTTCCCAGTTTCCGTAATCGCGGTTCCCCGCATAAGGCGTCGCATCGGTGTGACCCTCGATGGAGACGTGGTTCGGAAGCTTCCCCAACTCCTGCGCCAGGGCGACCAGCACCTCCTTACCGTCCCCGTTTAACCCGGTCTGCCCACTCTCGAAGAACGTGCCCGAAGACGTTTCCAGCAGTTCAATACGCAATCCTTCAGACGTCACCGTCATCGCGATCTGATTTTTGAGCTTTTCGAAATTAGCCATCTGCCGCACGGCCATCTGCAGTTCTTCCTTGAGTTTGGGCATGTTGTCCTTGGTGAGAGTGAAGTTCTCGCCCGAGCCCACCATGTTGCTGCCCACCTTTTTGGAAGTTCCAGTCGGATCTTTGAAGTAACCTCCCACCGCCACCTGTATCTGTTTACTGCTGTTCATGAGCCAAAGCACGATGAACAGGGCCATCATCGCGGTCACAAAGTCGGCGTAAGCGACTTTCCACGCGCCGCCGTGATGGCCGCCGTGTCCGCCCTTTTTCTTGATGACAATGATGGGCCGTTTTGCTTCGATCGGAGTCGCCATGTCCGCTATGCTCCGGCTTTCGCCGCGGCTGCGGCCGGGGTCGCATCGCCGGTTCGGCAATTCTTTTCGACTTCCTTGAAGCTGGGACGAACATGACCCGGAATCGCCCGCCGCGCCATCTCCACCGCCATGATCGGAGGCGCGCCCTTCATGAACGACGCCATCAGCACACGCAGCACGTGGTAGAAAGCGTGTTCATCCTCTGCCAGTTTCCCCATGTTGCCCGCTAGCGGTCCCACCAATCCGTAGCAAAGCAGGATTCCGAGAAATGTCCCGACCAGTGCGGCCGCGACTTTGTGCCCGATCTCTTCCGGAGGCCCGCCCAGCGCACCCATGGTGATCACCACGCCCAGAACCGCTGCCACAATCCCCAAGCCGGGCAGCGAATCCGCCATGGTGCTCAGTGCCTGCACCGGTTGCGTGGCGTCATGATGGTGCACCTCCATATCGAGTTCCATCATCTGGTCGAGATCGAAGGGTTCGACGCCGCCACTGACCGCCATGCGCAAAGTGTCACAGACAAAATCACGCACATGATGATCTTTCGTGAACGCCGGATATTTCGACAAGATCGGGCTCTTTGCCGGATCCTCGATGTGCGCTTCCAGTGCGACCAGTCCATCCTTGCGCGCCTGGTTCAGCAGCAGGTACATCATCTTCAGGGTTTCGACGTATCGTTTCTGGGTGAACTTGCTTCCCCCGAACACGCTCGCGCATCCGCCCACGATCTTTTTCAGAATATGCAGCGGATTGGCCACCAGCACGGTTCCGATAGCCGCCCCGCCGATGATGACCAATTCAGCCGGTTGGATCAGGACCTTAAGGTTTCCATGCTCCATCAGATAGCCGGCGACCACAGCGCCGAATACCACCAGAATTCCAATGATTGAGAACATTTCTTTCTCTCTTTACTCGAGGTTCAGCAGAATTTCACAAGTGTGAATTTCGCTTTCGTCAGGTAACAAATCCCGTTTCAAGTAGCAGAATTCTCCGCGGTACGCGAACTTGATCTGCCCCCGCCACAACACATGGGTCTCCGCCAGGAGATCATCAATCAGGCGGCGGTCGCGCTCGCTGTGATATTCCACATAGAGCACTTTCACGTCCGGCAACCACTTGATCAGAGACTTCAGAATTGGCACTTCACAACCTTCGGTATCGATCTTCAGAACATCTACTTTTTCGATACCCAGCTCGTACACAAACCGCGACGCATCCACCAACCGTATCTGTTCACTCTCATATTCCGTACGAGTGCTGGCGCACACCGACGACTCAACGCTGTCGTTCTTGCCATGAAATAAAGACAGCGTCGCGTCATGGGAGTACAAGCCGAACGGAAACACAGTGACGTTGCGCAGGGGCGCTACATTTTTTTTCAGCAGCGACAACGCGTCACTTCCGGGCTCGAAGGCATAGATCCTTGCGTCTGGGTAGCTTGTCGCCAAATAGACGGAAGCCGCGCCCACGTTGGCCCCGATATCGAGAATGGTTTTCACTCCAGACACGAACGGAACGTTCGGATAGGTAGTTCCGGCAAAAATGTCGTTTGCCACCTGGAAACACACGTCGGTTTTGAACAACTGAAACGGAATAGTCCCGTTAGGGCCTTGCAGCGTCGCCTCGGCGACGTCCGGACGCTTTATTTCTTCATTGCTCATTTGTGCTTTCAATGCCCCGCACCTTGCGCCGCCTGCATGGCCCGCGGCCGTCCAGCCAGGTGGCTCAAGCCCAACTCGCGAATCATGGTGTGCAGCATGGTCTCGAAAAGATAGAACCAGTGAATCGCCGGCACCGCTTGCTGAAAGAGTTTCAACACCATCGCTGCGGTTTCCGGCCGATCAGTCAGGAACGGTTCGAAGTCAATCGAGTCCCAGCGCTCGACTGCCTCGACCGCCTCCTCAACTTCCTGGCGGTGTTCTTCCACGTAGCTCAGAATGCGAATCGCGTTTTCTTCATCCATTGCTGTAAGAGTAATTGGCATGGCCCATTCCCTCATCACCCGCGGATGCCTGCCGAACATGTAGAAATAGTCCGCGCCATAAACCCGGGCCCGCCGGATCAAGTTGCGCGCCGGATATGGGAGATGGTCGTGGAAGGCGTGAGCGTCGGGATGGTAGAGCACCCGGTATCCTCGCTCGTAGAGGCGGAGGCCCATCTCGGTGTCCTCGCTCAGCTTGTAGATCGAATCGAAAGAGCCCACCTCAACAACCGCTTCCCGGTGGACGCTCAAGTTGCACGTAATGAAGTGTGAGTAGCCGTAGGGACAACCTTCTTCCATGCTGACCTGGGGAAACATGAAAGGCTCCACGCAGAAATATCGGGTGAGCGCCCGCAGCCTTGCCGCGGCTGGATACTCAAAGTTCCCCAGCACCGCCCAGCGCTCTCCCGGATACGCCCGCTGGACCTGTAAGTGCTGCTTAAGCAAATCGCGGTCACAGATGGTGTCGTCATTCATCAGCAGCAGGTACTCGCCGGCGGCGTGGGCGACCCCATTACGCCGAGCTGCCCCGGTTCCAGAATTCTTCTGACGCAAATACTGGAAACGAAATGGCGGTCGATACTGGGTGAGCAATTGCTCGGTTCCGTCGGAGGAGCCGTCGTCAATCACGATCACTTCAAAATCTTTGGCGGCGAGCGTCTGGCCTTCCATCGCGCTCAGACATTTTTTGAGAATCGGAAGCCGGTTGTAAGTAGGCACAATCACCGAGAAGATCGGGGCCCCCAGCCGTTTGCTTCGTTGCGCCCGAGGCGGTGTCCCCATCGTGACGCGACGCCGCGATTCCGTCGCGCAGCGCTCCGCCATCTCCAAATCGCCCAATTTGCGGTAGCAACGCTTCAGAACAATAAATACCTGCGACGCGAAGTAACCCACGCGCATAACTTCTGGCGCTCGCCCGAAAATATGCCGCAGCTGTTCGTGGGCCTTTTCCGGTTTGGCTTCCGCAAGCAATTGTTCGGCGAAGCGTACATAGCACTCCAACTGCTTCAACCGCCTGGATTCGCCAGTTGTTCCCGCCAGACGCTCCTGAAAAAGCGCCTCCACCTGCATCACGGAACAGCCCTCTTCCGCGCGACCTTTGGGAGTAATCGAGAGAATGGATTGCAGCACCCCGGCCAGGGTCGTACTCTGAAGGTCGTTCCCCACAACTTCAGATCGCATGCCATCGCATCTCTCACGCAGGGTTGCCGCATCACTCTGGTTGGGGAAGGCCACGACATCGGCGCGCTGAAACGTCTCCCATTGCCGTAACGCCAGGTCCGCCTTTTGCTCGGAAGCAAGAAGATCCGCTCCGTCGTTACCGGCAGATGCAATGTGCAACTCATCTGCAAACACGACGATCCGCGTTCCCGGTGAATAACTCCTGAGATCGTCCAAGTATTGCTCTGGGACCGAAAGGCTGCGTTTGAAACTCTGGACGAGAATGGCTACCTCGAATGATGTCTCCTCCACAGCTTCCCGGAGAGACCATCGGGCAGACTTTGACTCGATCCCCATGTAAAGCAGGCGTTCGGAATCGTCGGCACAGACTCGAATCCCAGCCTGAAGAAGTAGCGTCTCGCTCTCCCTGTCATTCCCAGCTTCCCGAGCGACAAAGGTGACTTCATGACCCAGTTCACGCAAAGTCTGAAGCATTTGCACAACCCGCAGATCGATACCGCCACTTTTTGGATCAGGGAAAGCCTCGTGGACAACCAATATTCGGAGTTTTGGAGCTGTGAGATTGTTGCGGCCATCACTGGAAGTCTTGTTCGCTGCATGGGCGCTCAACAATGCTTCCACAAGTTTTCGCTGTTCGTCGGGCAGGGCCGGCAATACCCGCGTCAGCAGCGGCAGTGCTCGGACCGAATCACCCTTTCCCAGGAGCAATAGGCCAAGGTTCGCGGTGGCATCGGTATTTTCCGAGTCCAACTCCAAAGCGCGAGCAAATCCTGTTTCGGCTTTGCCCAGGTCGCCTGAGCCCATTTGCACGGCGGCCCAATCGTTCCAGAGTTCAGCCGTCTCCTTCTCCGCCAACAGTTCTTCCAGCAAACATAAGGCCTCCGCTACGCGGCCTTGTTGGAACGCACGGATTGCCTCGTTGTTCCGGTTCATTGATCCTGACGGTCATAAGCAATTTCCTCTCCTCATTTATTACTAATCCGAATCCCAGTCCTCACCCTGTGGAATCAACCAACGATTTTGGAGCGAAGTGATTCCCCTGCTGATTTTTGCGACGAACCATCCGCAACTTTTTCAAGAGTCGCGATCTACACCTCGTTGGCGAAGAACGTGCTCGTGACTTCATCGGATTAATCTGCGAATGAGTGTCCGATGAGGAAAGCATGCCGACCGTAGGCCTCTCCATGATCGTGAAGAATGAGGCGGAGACACTCCGTCACTGCCTCCAGAGCGTGTCCGGCGTAGTCAGTCAGATCGTCATTGCGGACACGGGCTCAACCGATGGGACCGTAGACATCGCCCGCGAGTTCGGTGCAACTGTGATTTCCGTACCCTGGGAAAACCACTTCGCCAACGCTCGCAACGCTGCCCTCGAACTGATGGAGACCGAATGGGTGTTAGTGCTGGACGCCGACGAGGAGTTGGACGGCAAAGCCAAAGCTCAACTTCCGGAGTTGTTGCGGCCATGGAACGTGGGCGGATACCTGGTTGCGATCCGCAATTACATCCCAACCGTTACCGGCCGAGGCTGGGACCGGGTAGCCGAACCGAATCGCAACAAGCATCCCCGAGCCCGGCAGGCACCGGCATATTTCGTTCACGAAAACTGCCGCCTGTTTCGCCGCGATCCCGAAATCTATTTTGTCGGGCGCGTGCATGAGCTTGTAGAACCGCGGATCCAGGCTCTGGGACGGCAATTGCCCATGGCTCCTATCTTTATTCATCATTTCGGCCAGTTGGCCCAGGAAGAGGCAAGACACCGTAAGGCGGCTGCGTATCGCGATCTCTTGCGGCTGAAGGTTCAGGACCTGCCCAACGATGCAATGTCCTGGATCCAACTCGGCCTCCAGGAATACGAATGCTCACGCGAGCCGGAGGAGGCGTTGCGTTGTTTCGAACGTGCCCTCGCCCTGGAACCGAATGCAGCGACGGCCTCCCTCTTCAAGGGCATGGTGTATCTCGATTGTGGCCGGCATGAACAAGCTCTCATCGCGTTGGACGCGGCGCGGACCGACAAACGCAGCCGCGCTCTCCGCCAACATCTTCGAGGAGACGCGCTCCACAATCTGGGCCGTCTGCTGGACGCCAGCGCGGCCTACAGCGAGGCCGTCCGGCTCACCGGAAATGATCCCGTGTTGGGCAGCAAATTGGGATATACGGAGGTCCGGCTGGGCAGAACCAGGGAAGGAATCACAAGACTCAAGCAAGCCGCCGACAAAGCCCCGGAAGTAGCCGAGATTCGCGAACGCCTGATGAAAGCCTACGTGGCCGCCAACGCTCTCTCAGACGCAGCCGACCAGGCCGAAAAACTGGCCAGCATCGAAGGCACGGCCAAGGCATACTTGCGCGCCGCCAGCATTCGAGTGCATGCGAAGCAAGGCCAGCAAGCGCAGGAGATTCTCAATCGAGGGATTGCGATATTTCCTCAGTCCGCAGAACTCCGTCGGGCGGCGGATGAACTCTGCGAAAGGAGTAAAGCGGCTACGGTATAGCCGTGCTCGCTGAGACCAGCAAATCAGCTGCTGGCGCTTCTTGCTTGTCCGATCAGCTGGTAGATCGTGGCCCGGGAGATTCCCAGGATTTCCGCCGCATGCGACTTGTTGCCACCCACCCGCTCCAATACCCGCATCGTGTGCCGCTTCTGCAATTCTTCGAGTGAGATCAACATGTCGTCTTGCGACGGCATATCTCTCGATGGACCTCGTATCTCCTCGGGCAGGTCGCCTACGTCAATGACAGGTCCATCCACCATCATGCAGGCGTTGCCGATCACATTCTCAAGCTCTCGGATGTTTCCCGGCCACGAGTAATTCGCCAGCCGGCTTTGCGCTCGGCGAGTCATGCCGCTCAGCGGCTTCTTGTATTCAGCGGCATACTTTTGCAGGAAATATCTTTCTAACAACGGCAGGTCTTCCCGTCTCTCCACCAAGCCCGGCAGTTTGACCTCCACCATGGCCAGGCGATAGTACAGATCCGCGCGGAACGTGCCCTCATTCACCATCGTTCGCAGGTTTCGATTCGTGGCCGCGATCACCCGCACGTTGACTGTCCTGGGCGCCGGCGAACCAACCCGCTGGATCTCATGGTTTTGCAACACCCGCAGCAGCTTGCCCTGCGCGGTCAGGGGCAACTCACCGATTTCATCCAGAAATACGGTTCCCTGATTCGCATACTCAAACACACCCATCTTGTCTTGTGCAGCCCCGGTGAAGGCGCCCTTTACGTATCCAAACAGCTCGCTTTCCATCAGGGACTCGACGATTGCCGAGCAATTGCACACCACAAAAGGATTCGCAGCGGCCGGGCTCAGACGATGCAGTGCCCGCGCTACCAACTCTTTTCCCGTGCCGGTTGGGCCGGTGACGAGGGCGGTTCCAAAATGCGCTGCCACTCTCCGGATCTTGGCAAACACATCCAACATGATCGGACTACGCGCGACGATCCCCTCAAATTGGCAGGCATTGAGCAGTTCGTGATCCAGGCGGTAGGTCCTGCGCCTCTCCTCAGCCTCCGCCAGCAGTTGTGAAATGCGACGGCGGAGATTCTCCAGGTTCAGGGGTTTGCTGATGTAATCACATGCTCCCTTTTGAATCGCTTCAACCGCCGTTTCGGCAGAATAATCGGCGGTCATCAGAATCACTTCCGTCCCTGGATCCATGCCCAGAATCGTTGCCAGCATCTCTGGTCCGCGAACTTCGGGGATCATGAGGTCAAGCAGCACAATACGCGGGTGTGCCTGCTCCAATATTTCCAGGCCCTCTGTGATTCCATTGGCAGTAAGGATTTCCAGACCGCTGTCGAGAAGAGCTTCTCTGATGAGTTCGAGGGTCCGGGGCTCGTGGTCAATAGCCAGCAACTTGCGCGTCTGGTCGTCGTCCATAGGAAGCTAACTGGGGGTTTCGAAGGTGAGCCTAGCAAAATTCCCAAAAGAAAACGAAAGGCGATTAAGCGCGTCGGATTTCCGACGTTTTGAAAATTTCAATCGAGCCTTTCGGAACGTCGGGTATCGAGCGCAACCCCACGATCTCTCGGAGAGAGTCCTACCAATAAGTCCTTCTTAAACCGATTTAGTGAAATTGCAGCGGGGCCGCGATCGCCGCTTCTTTGAACTAACCGACCTTTATCGGCCGGCTGGTCCGAAAACATTAGTCGAGAAATCGCTCCGACGGTTCTCCGGCGGCGAAAGCCCGCTTGCTTTCGTTTGCCCTTGCTTGAAAATGGAGCTTTTGAATAGGGATTCGAACCTATTTCGCACCACTGATCCGCAACTCAAGTCACACCCAATCATTAAAGAATCCAAATCGACCTACCGATAAACGCCCCTCAACGCGAGCAAACAAGCAATTGCTGTTTGTGGGGGAGCGACACTTATGCGCACTTTATCGGCAATTCTCATTCTTGGTTTAGGCATCCTGATTTCGAACCACGCGGCGGCGCAAAATCTGTTCCCCAATTCGTCCGGCTCCAAAATTCCCTGGCCCCATCCATTCGTCTATGGCGGAGTCGGCGTGAATGGCGGAGGCTATTCTCCGTTGTCGGGAACCATTGGAGGAGGCCTGCGAATCGACACCCGGCATCTCATCTGGGAATCCAACGCTTCCTACGACAACTCGCGCAAGGCAAACGACAACACCATCGACAATGAGAAGGGACACAGCCGCCACCTGTCTTCGTCGGTCTACTATCGCTTCAACCAGGGCTGGTTCGTAGGCGGCGGTGCGGGATGGGAAGAACTCTCCACTACCAACTACACCAAGCAGGCCTTCCGTCCTTCGATCGGTGGCGGCAAAGACTACTTCCACAAACAATGTGCAGCCGAAGATTGCGTCGACGAATTCTCCATGCGCTTTCAGGTCGACTACATCATGAAGGGCGCGGAACACGTTGACCAGAAGGGTTGCACGGTTCCCGACGGACAGTGCACCAACGATCTGCAGGGGCCCATGTTCACCATTTATATGCCCTCCCCCACTCTCGCCCGCCACGTATTCTGGCGCACGACGTTGGGGATCTACACCTTTCACACCACTGTGACCTCCACCGATCCCGGCCTGACCGCGCTACAGAAAGGTGATCGCTCGGCAACCGCTTTTCTGAATTTCGCCATGATGTATCGCTTCTGAGCCGACAAGCCGATGGCACACCAATACGAAAGCCACGCAAACCGGGAATCGAACGAGGGTTTGATGAATCGCGATTTGCAACCGGAATGCCCGGTCCGCTCCCGCCGCTATCCCCGATATGAATTCGAAACTGACCTGACGGCGACCATGCTTGGAACGGAAGGCAGCGAGACGTCGCGCGGATGTTCTCTGAACATTAACGAGGCCGGAATAGCAGGATTATTCGCCACTGAGTGGGACGTCGGGGCTTCCGTCAACCTTCAGTTCACGGTGCCTTTTGCCAGCGCCCCGGTTCGAGTGCGGGCCGTGGTCCGCAACCGCACCAGCTATCAATACGGATTCGAGTTCGTCGATCTGACCCCTGAACACAGCAAGACCATCAACCGGACCTGCAGAATGCTCGGCCTATTCTTATGAAAGTTGCGCGCCACTCCAGAAGCGAATTGAAAACGCATGTGCGCGAGGCCGTCGCGAACTCGGTGGCCCCCTCTCCGCCTCAAGAGTTCAAGGTTCTGGTAGCCGACGACTCGCCCATCTATCGCAAGTTGGTTGAATACGCACTTTCCGATCAGCACTACACCGTCGTCTTCGCCAAGAATGGCCGCCAGGCCGTGGACCTCTTCGCCCAACATCAGCCCGACCTGGTCGTTACGGACTGGGTCATGCCCGACCTCACCGGAATTGAACTTTGCCAGCACATACGCGGGCAAGGTCAAACTGTCTACACCTACGTCATCATGCTGACCAGCATGTCCGACAAAGATAAGATCGTCAGCGGCCTGGCCGCCGGAGCGGATGACTACCTGACCAAACCGTTCGACGCCGAGGAATTGCTGGCCCGCGTCGGAGTGGGTCGCAGGTTCGTAGATCTTCATCGCCAGATTGAGGCCAAGAACCGTCAGTTGGAAACCTTGGCCCTGGCCGATTCCCTGACCGGCCTGCCCAATCGCCGTGCGCTTGAGGCCTGGGCGGCACGGCAACTGGATGGTGCCGCCCGCCACGGCTTCTCCTTCTGGGTCGTCATGGCCGATCTGGACCACTTTAAAAGCGTGAACGACACCCATGGACACGCCGCCGGGGACATCGTCCTCAAAAAGTTCGCTGAACTTCTTAGAATCAATACCAGAAAATCAAACTTTTGCGCCCGCGTAGGAGGCGAAGAATTTCTCCTGGTCTTGACTCACGCTGAGAAACAACATGTGGAGATCGCAATCGGCCGCATCCGCGAACAACTCGATGCCCACAAGTTTGAGTTCGGAAAACTCACGCTGGGCGTGACCGCAAGCTTCGGAGTTTCGGGCTGGCAAGGGGTAAGGGCCCCCGATTTCGATCTACTCGTAAGCCAGGCCGACTCAGCGCTCTACGCAGCCAAGCGCAACGGACGCAATCGAATTGAATTCGCCAGCCTCTGAGAGCGCCCTGGCTCCCGTCATACGCAACATCTTCTTTGTGAATTCCTTATCGCCCAATGAGATACAATCTGCAGCCGTACCTCAACGGACCAACCTGACCATGCAATCTTCCAAAATGCTTCTCCCGTGCATTCTTGTCTTTCTCCTCGTCACCAGCTTTTCACCGGCTTTGGCCGCAGCCGCGGACAACGCTACGGCACTCAAGTCCCTGCTCGCGGAAGAGTGGGAATACGAGCTTCGCACCAGCCCCGAAATGGCGACATCGCTGGGCGACAATCGCTTCAATGACCGTCTTGACGACGACTCGCCAGAGTTCCATCAGTCGGAACTGAAGCAGAACCACGAGTTCCTCGCTCGTTTCGAGGCCATGAATCCGGCCGGCCTCTCCCCGCAGGACACCCTCAGCCGTCAACTCATGATCCGCAAGCTGCGCGAGACGATCGAGGGCGCTCAATTCAAGCACTGGGAAATGCCGGTCACCCAGATGCACGGCATCCATCTTTCTCTGATCGAGATGAGCACCTTCATGCCTTTCAACACCGTGAAAGACTACGAGAATTATCTTTCACGCCTGCATCAGGTCCCGCACGCCTTCGATCAGACCATCAGCAATATGCGCCAGGGGATGAAAGACCGGCTCATGCCTCCCCGCTACCTGCTCGAAAAAGTCACTCTTCAGGCCCAGGACGTCGCCGGCAAGACCGGAGAAGCCAGCCCGTTTGCCAAACCAGTGCAGACCTTTCCGGCCGGAATCCCAGCCGCCGAGCAACAGCGCCTCCGCTCGGCCGTGATGACCGCTATCGATCAGGAAATCCTCCCCTCGTACACGAAATTCGCCGCCTTCGTCCGCACGGACTATGCTCCACACGGTCGCAACGATCCCGGCGTCTGGGCCCTGCCCGATGGCGCTGCCCGTTACCGTTTTGCCATCCGCCGCATGACCACTACTGACCTCTCGCCCGACCAGATTCATGAGATCGGTCTGAAACAGCTGGCCGAAACCGAAGCCGAGATGCTGGCTGTTGCTCATCAATTGGGATTCAAAGACCTCGCGAGCTTGAACGAGCACATAAAGAAGGACCGCAGCTTCTACGCCACATCCGGCGAGCAGGTTCTTGACCTTTACACCAAATACACCCGACAGATGGAAAAGGAACTCCCTCGGTTGTTCAATCGGCTCCCCAAAAATAAACTCGACGTCATCCCCATGGATTCCTTCCGCGCCCAGAATGCCGTGCCCGCCGATTACAGCGGGGGAGCGGCGGACGGCTCGCGCCCGGGACGCATCAACGTAAACGAATACGGTCCTACCGAACGTCTGACCCTGAACATCGAAGCCATCGCCTACCACGAAGGCGTTCCCGGACATCACCTGCAAATTTCCATTGGCCAGGAACTGCCCGGCCTGCCTGACTTCCGCCGCAACGGCGAATACACCGCGTTCGTAGAAGGCTGGGCGCTGTACTCCGAACGCTTGGGCAAGGAAGTAGGTTTCTATCAGGATCCTTACAGTAACTACGGGCGCCTGGAGAACGAGATGTGGCGCGATATTCGACTGGTCATCGACACGGGAGTGCACGAAAAACACTGGTCGCGCGATCGGATGGTTGAATACTTCCATCGCTACACCGCCATGGACGAGCCCAACATTCAGACCGAGATCGACCGCTACATCTCATGGCCAGGCCAGGCCCTGGCCTACAAACTAGGACAGTTGGAAATCCTGAAGCTGCGCCAGGAAGCGAAGGAGAAGCTGGGTGCGAAATTTGATCTACGCGCCTTTCACGACGAGATCGTAGGCAGCGGTCCCCTGCCGCTCGACGTTCTGGATTCCCACGTCAAGGAATGGATCGCAGAGCAGGCGAAACCATAGCGCCCATCACTCAGCAGATCGTGACTCGCAAGGTCGAGTTCAATCCTGCCCGGATATCAGTGCGACGACACCACCGGCAAGATCAGAGCCGACGGATGTTCGGCATCGTGATAGATCGTGTTGGTCGCCGCAACAAAGTTCCTGGCGAACCCTGGATCTTCCCCCGTATTCAGATTTCGGTCGAAGCGCGGGAAATTGCTGCTCGATATTTCCAGCCGCAGCATGTGTCCTTTCAAAAACACATTGCTGGTGGACCACAAGTCGATGTTGAATTTGTAAACCTGTCCCGGATTCATCAGGCTGGCCTTCTCCCGCGAATCACGGTAGCGGGCGCGGATGATTCCTTCCGTCAGGTTCTGTGCGAACCCGTCCGGCCCGACATCCACCAGCTTGGCAGTGAAATCGGTGTCTACGGCCGAAGACTTGGCAAACAGTTCAAGGCTGATGGGACCGGTGACTTCTGTGTCCTGCGCGAAAACAGGGGTGGTGTAAATCAAAACATCGTCACGAGCTTCCACGGCGCGTTGATCTCGCGGACCTGGAGGCAAGTGGACTCCATCGCAACACAATGGACCGCCCACCGTGGGCACGGGGTTCGCCGGATCATATAAGTAATGATCGGCCGGCTCCGATCGCGGCGCTACTGTGGAAAGACCTCCATCTCCGCGAAGCGACGCCGCGCCCTTCGCTGAGTGCAGAAAGTATTTCGTACTTTGCGCGCGCGCCAGAGGCCAGTCATCTTCTTCCCGCCACTGGTTGGCTCCCATGACGAACATCTTTACCGGCTTCCCGGCGAATTCGTTCTGCACGCCCTTAAACAGGTAGTCGTACCACTTCAAGGTAACTTCGTTTTCGTCATACTCAGCGGCGGCAGGCCCAAAGTCGACTTCACCGATTTTTCTGCCGCCGCCTGCATGACCTCCTATGGTCACAAAGAGATGTTGGCCTTTGCGTGCCGCATCGCTGCCGCCATGCGCTTTGATCCCAACATAGTTGCGCAGCGATCCGCCTTGAAAAATGTCGTACCAGGCAGCCACGCTAAGGACCGGAACGTTGATATCGGCGAAGTGCTCTTCAATCGATACCTGTTTCCAGTAATCATCGTAGGTAGGATGGGCCAGCCAATCCAGGAAATACGGGGCGAGCGAGGAAGTCGTGGCCGGTGCCGCTGAAGGATCGGAAAAATTGAACAGCGGATAGCTGGCCAGCGGCAGTTTCCAGGCGCCGCCAAGGGCGTTGGTATTTTTGACTACGCTGCGATCAAAGGTGTCCTGCGCCAGCGCCGAACTCCACGACTGGTTGAACCATTGCTCAAACGCCCCACCCTGGTAGGTCCAGTTCTCGTGATAGTTGCTGGCAGTCACGACCGGGCAGATACCGGCAAGATGCGGCGGATGAGCGATCGCCGTCAGCATCTGCGTAGCGCCAACGTATGACCCTCCCCACATGCCCACTTTGCCATTCGAATAAGGCAGTGCCGCCGCCCATTCCACCGTGTCGTAGCCGTCATCCGATTCATGCTTGAAGGTATAAAAATCACCTTCAGATGTGTACCGTCCCCGAACGTCCTGCACGATCACAACGTATCCGCTGGCCGCGGCCTTCAGGGCGAAAGTTGCGCCACCACTCTTGTTATATGGAGTGCGTTGCAGCAGCACAGGAAACTGGCCGTCGGCTTTCGGACGGTAAATATCCGCGCGGAGCATGACCCCATCGCGCATCTTGGCCGACGCGGCGCGTTCGACGGTCACATCGTAGGATTGGGCAGCATGAAGTAAACCAGCAGTCAGAATCAGGCTGAGAGCAGCCGCATAGCGCGCGTTATTTCTTCTAAACATGGAGTAGGCCTCGTGGTTGCGATCAGCTAAAGTACCAACTCTTGCCTGTTTTTTGAAGGTGAAAACACCCGATGCACGAAGCGACACCCCGGCTACACCAGAGGTCTCGGCAACAGAACTCTCGCTCTGCAGCCCCGCTCGCTTGGCAGGCTCGTGAGTTCGAGCGATCCCCCGTGTGCCTCGGCTATTTGACGGGATAGAACCAGACCGATACCGCTTCCAGAAGGCTTGGTGGTATAGAACGGAACAAATGCGTTGCTAGGATTTAGCAACCCTGGACCGTTGTCCTCGATCGTCAGATCCACATTGTTCTCGAGCAGCCTCCAACTCATCGTTACGCTTGGCTGAAAACCATTGGTTGAAGCGGAAGCGGCTTCGATTTGGCTTTTTGCAGACGGAACACCTTCCAGCGCAGCCTCCGCCGCGTTGCGCACCAGATTGATCAGCATCTGTTCAATTTGATCGGGATCGGCCATCACGGCCACCTCTGGCCCGGGGATCACTTTGACTTCGATACGTGTTTCCAGTCGAGCGACGCGCATGACCAGGGATGACAAGATAGATTTCTTCAGCACCGGCGGCGGCATCTGCGCGAGTGTCCGGTAAGCCTGCAGAAAGCGGTTGAGCGAAGCGGCACGTGCCTCGATGATACTCAGGCCTCGCTCGAAATCTTCGCGCTCGTTCGCATCCAGTGAAGTTCCAGCGAGCCGGGAATGCAAGCTCCCGGCAATCGACTTGATGGGCGCCAATGAATTATTCAGTTCATGTCCCATCACGCGGATCAGGCGCTGCCAGGCCAGTCGCTCTTCTTCACGCAAAGCCCGGCTCACGTCCGAGAGCACCACCAGCGTGTGAGGAACTCCCCGTTGCCGGAAAGAACTTCGCCGTAGAAACCAACGCGCGTCACTGTTGAAGTGCAAAGGAATCACGGAGGCGTTCTCGGCCGTTAGGCACGCTTTCAATCCCAGCTCCGAGGCCGCCTTGCCCAGCAGTCGTGGAGAAGCCTGTCGAAGAAGCCTTTCGCCAGCTGAGTTCACCAGCCGCAGAGTCTCGCTGGGATCGAAAGCGAAGAGCGGGATGTCTACTTCTTCGACGACCCTCTGCAGCAGCGCGGTCGCCTCAATCGCTCCCACCCGATGTTCCGCCAGCAGGTCGGCCAGCATGTTGACTTCAAGCGAGAGCTCGCCGAGCGCGTCGTCGGGAACTGCCATCCGTGCACGGAAGGAATAGTCTTCTTCGCGCAAAGCGCCAACCACATTGGCCAGCGTTTGTAAGGGACGAATAATTTGATCGTGAAGCGCGGCCAGGATCAATCCGCAGACAATGAACTCGGCCGCAAGCAGAGCCAGTTTTGACTCGATGGCCCAGTCCTGCAGCCAGATCAGAATGCCGCTGGTCAACAGGCCAGGGATTGCCAGCCACAACGAGGAACGGATAATTCGGTGCTCAAAGGGAGCACGCTGCCGCTTTTTGCGTTTGTAGGCTTCCGCTTCGCGCGGGCTAAAGCCCATACTTTTCCATCCGACGATATAGAGCTCCGCGGCTCAGACCAAGCGCCTCCGCGGCCTGGCTCACGTTGCCCTGAAAACGTTGCAGCGCTTTCCGGATCAGAATCGTCTCCACCGCTTCCAGGCTCAGGTCCTCCAGGTTTTGCGCCTGTGACCGCTGCAAACCCAAACCCAGGTCCGCAGCTTGGATTTGTTCACTGCGGCACATCAATACCGCTCGTTCCAGGGTGTGCTCCAACTCGCGCACGTTGCCGGGCCAGGCATATCGCATCAATGCTTGCAGTGCCGCTGGATCAAGCCCGCGAATCACGCGCCTGTAGCGGGAAGCATAGTGTGAGAGAAAATGGAGCGCCAGCACCGGAATGTCTTCGCGGCGCTCTCGCAGCGCCGGCAAATGGATTTCAACCGTGTTGAGTCGAAACAAGAGATCTTCGCGAAAATGACCCGCCTGGCACGCAGAGTGTAGATCCGAATTTGTAGCAGAGACAAGGCGCACGTCAATCCGTTTGGAACGCGACGACCCGACGCGTTCGATTTCCCCAGATTCCAGCACACGCAGCAGCTTGGATTGCTGGCGCATCGGCACGTTGCCAATCTCGTCCAGAAAAATCGTGCCGCCGTCTGCCAGCTCAAAGCGGCCAATGCGGTCCGTTCGGGCGTCCGTGAACGCACCCTTCACGTGACCGAATAGCTCGCTCTCGAACACGCCTTCGGCCAAACCTCCCGTATTGACGGCCACCAACTGACGCGAGGCCCGCAGCGACAACACATGGATCGTCCGCGCCACCACCTCTTTGCCCGTCCCATGCTCGCCCGTAATCAGCACATTCGCATCCGACGGGGCAAAGCGAGTGATGGCTTCGAGCACCGGAATCATCGAAGGCGCAGTGGCAATGAACTGGGGACGCCCTTCCACACTCAGCAGGCGATTCTCCGCAGCCAGCCGTTCCGCCCGTTGCAGGGCTCGATGCAGTTCAACCTGAGTTCGCAAAATGGCAAGCAGTCGCTCGTTCTCCCAAGGCTTTTGAATAAAATCCCGCGCGCCGCGTCGCATCGCCTCAACCGCTAGTTCCACATTGCCCCACGCCGTCATCACGACGACTGGAAGTGTATTGTCGATAGCCACGATATCCGAAAGCAGCCCGAGCCCCTCCCTTCCGGATGTGGTGTCCCGCGTGTAGTTCAGGTCGATCAATACAGCGTCGTAGGAATTGCTGGAAAGGGCTTCGCGCACCAACTCAGGAGATCGGACCACATCAACGTCGTAGCCCTGCGGCTTCAACAGGAGTTCGATGGCTTCGAGAATGTGCTGCTGGTCGTCCGCCGCCAGAATGCGGGGACGGTGTGTTTGAACTTGCTCCAACCCTTCGGAAACCGCGACTTCCCCGGTCTTGGTTGGACTTGGCATAGCTAAGGACTCTGAGTGGCGATGGTGCCGTTTTCCGCGTCCTGCACCCTGATTCCATTATGTTCCAAAGTGCTGCCGGTTGCACGATCCAGCTCAACTTTAGCCTTTTCGTAGGTCGTCATGGCGGTAACCATGTCCAGTTCGGCGATGGAGAGGTCGCGCTGCGCCGTCATGGTTTGGAAAGTCGATCCCGCCCCTAGCGTCAGCTCCTTCTGCGTGATCTCGAACGTGCGCTGTGCCAGATCGCGGGCCTTGCGGGCGGCCGCAACCCGGGCTCCAGTCTGTTCCAGTGCGTACTGCGCGTTCCGTACTTCAATCCGGATCTGCTTTTTCAATTGTTCGCGGCGCAATTCGGCCTGCCGGTATTCCAGCTCAGAGCGGTACTGGTCGGCCTTGGCCACACGATTTCGCAGCGGGATATTGAGACTAAGTCCAATATAGTAATCCGGAGAGGAATTGTTGAACGCATTCTGCAAGGCTCCAGAGTAATCCGTTGGAACGTTCGAAGTATTCGGAGTCGGAAGGTTGTAAATCGGATTGAGCGGCCCTGCCAATCCCGATCCGCCATAGAAGCCAACCAGGGCCAGTGACGGCAGAAGCGCATTGCGCGCGGCTTTTCCGCTGATCTGCCGGTTCACCAGATCAACATCGGATTCGTTCAATTCCGGACGATCGCGCAATGCTTCAGTGATAAGGTCCTGTATCGCTTGGGTACTCTGAGTTTCGACCGATTCTAAGCGGTCCACCGGAACCACCGGCACAGCCTCAAGCACAGGATCATCAAGACTCTTGGTCAACGCGTTCTTGATGAGCAACTCCTGAAGTTGCAGGCTGGTGCGCGCCACGGTTAGATCCTGATCGCGTTTTGAAACTTCAGCCTCCGCTCTCATTACGTCCATGGCGGGAACGCTCTCCAGCTGAAGTTGTTTCTTCGCATTATCAAAGGACTGTTGGGCGAAGGCCAGCGACTGCTCGTTGACCCGTGCCTGCTCATAAGCGTTTACCAAGTCCCAATAAATGTTCTTGATCTGGGTGATGGTCGCGGTCACCTGATCTTTGAACGCAATGTCAGAGATCTTCTTGTTGTTCTTCGCAATCGTCAGATAGCGCATATTGGGCCCAAAACCGAATCCCGCCAGCAACTGCTGCTGGAAAGAAAAGCGGTACATTGAATTCAGGACAGGAGATAGATTGAAGAACGGACTGTTCGTGGTCTGGCGGCCGTTATTGAACTCGACGGTGAAGCTGGTGCCTGTCGGAAAGGCCTGCGAGTAACTTACGTTCGCTTGTCCGGTATTCGACTGTAAAGACGGCACGCCGTAGATCTGCTGATTAGCCAAAGGCGTAGTCTGGTGCTCAGCACCGACCGAACCTGTGATCAAGGGATCGTACGACGCAACTGCTGTGCCGACACCCAACGTAGATTGCACCAGGCCTGAGGCGCCCGCTCCCGCTCCTCCCGCTCCGCCAGTCGTCCCGCCCGCGCCTGCTCCGGGAGCTCCAGTGCCGAAACCGCCCACTCCGCCGCCGGGAGTTCCCTGCACCACACCGGCATTCACGCCGCGAAAACTTCCGCCGGCGCGCGTGCGCAATATGTCCATGTTGGCGATAGGCAAGTTGTAGCGTGCAATGGCCAGGTCAAGATTGTTCTCCAGCGCCAGCCGGATAGCGTCTTTGAGCGACAGATACAACTTGCCGTCCCGGATCAATTGCCCAAGCAACGGAGAATTCGCGAGATCGGGAGGAGCTACATGGTCTGCCGAATACGCGCTCAAGGGATCATGCGATACCGGCATGTCAAAGCGAACCGGCGCGTTCGTTTGTGCGGAAGCCGTCGCCGTCACCGCGACCAGAAACCACGACAGGCATCGTGCCAGAACACTACGGCGGCCGTCCAAATCCTTCATTGCTTCACCGCCTCATACGGCTGCAAATCCGGATTCGCCGTGTCGCCCACCAGCCAGCCATCACGCAGTTGAATGGTGCGAGTGCCATAGGCGGCGTTCGCTTCCGAGTGGGTCACCTGGACAATCGTCGTCCCCTGCTGATTGAGTTCGCGAAACAGTTCCATGATTTCCTTGGCCTGCGACGAGTGCAGGTTCCCAGTCGGCTCGTCCGCCAGCAGAAGCGCGGGCTTGTGAATGACGGCGCGAGCTACTCCTACCAACTGCTGCTGGCCTCCGGAAAGTTGGCTGGGAAACAAATCTTTCTTGGCCACAATCTGAAACCGGTCCAGAGTGTCGGCCACCAGGCTCTGCCGCTGCCCGCTGGGAACATCTTTGTAAGAGAGTGGCAGATCGATGTTCTCGCGCACCGTCAGATCGTCCAGCAGGTGATAACTCTGAAACACAATCCCAATGTTGCGCTTGGCCAGTTCGCCCCGCTGCTTCCGCTTCATTTCATGCACAGCCTGCTCGCGAAACCAGTACTCTCCGAGCCACTGATCATCGAGGCAGGCAAGCACATTCAATAAGGAGGACTTCCCCGCTCCGGATGGCCCCATGAAAGTGACGAACTCGCCTTGGCGAATCTCCAGATTGACGCGGCGCAAGACCCACGATTGCCCGGCCGCGGTTTTATAGCTCCGTTCGATATTCTTCAATCGGATCATTTTTGTTCTCGCAGTTACTCGTAGCGCAACGCCACCATGGGATCGACATCCATAGCCCATCGCGCGGGGATGTACGCCGCCAACACTGCCACTAAAGACAGCGCCAGAGTCAGCAAGGCAATCGTCACAGTGTCGATCTGAATCACTCCGAAGAGGGCGCTGGAAAGCGCGCGAGTCAGCAGCAATGCGAGCACTAGGCCGATGCTGAGTCCAATAGCAGCCATTTTCAGCGCACCTCCGACCACCAGTCTGAGTACGTCGAAACGCCGCGCTCCCAGAGCTACGCGTACTCCAATTTCATGAGTGCGTTGACTGACGGAGTAGGCCATCACGGCGAAAATTCCGGCGGCTGCCAAAGTGAGAGCACAGGCAGCGAAGATCAGCATCATGTTGGCAGACGACTCGATGCCGCTGAGTCCATCCGAAACCACCTGCTGCAGGCTTCGCATGTCATACGGCGGCTGGTCCGCATCAACGTCGCGCAATTGCTTGCTGACAGCGCCGGCCAGGCTGAGAGGATCTCCTGCCGTCCGCACTACGATTGCCGAAGCAAGTTCAGGCTGCTGCACAAATGGCACGTATGCGGTGGGAGCGGGATCATGATCCAAGGGAATCGGCTGTACCTCGCCCACGACTCCCACAACCGTGCGGAACGGCTGCGCAGCATCGGGCCGTCCCATCTGAATATGCTTGCCCAACGGATTCTGGCCAGGCCAGTTTTGACGCGCCATCGTCTCGCTGATGACGATCACCGGCGGAGCATTGGGGCCGTCCTGATCTGAAAGCAATCGCCCTTGCCGTAGCGGGATGCGGAGTGCTGAAAAGAATCCCGGACTGACTATCTGTGAAATGACGGTCGGCCTGTCTCCGGGCGAGGTATGAGGATTGCCCTCCGCCGTAAATTCCGTCCACTTCCAGTTCCATCCCGAAGGCAGGCTGGTCACGCACGCCGCGGATTCGACACCGGGCAGAGCTTGAATGCTACGCAGCACCTGTTCGTAGTAACCGCGGATCCGGTCCTGGTCCCGGTACTTGGCTTCCGGCAACACCACATGAAAGGTAAGGACGTGCTCACGATCAAAGCCCATGTCTTTGGTTGTAAGAGTTCGGAAACCCTTCACCATCAACCCTGCGCCCACGAGCAGGACCAGAGAGAGAGCGATTTCCGAGATCACCAGTAAAGTACGAAGCCGCCGCCCACTCTCGCTTGCACTGCCGCCGCGAGTGCCTTCTTTCAGGGTGTCATTCACGTTTGGACGTGAAAAATGCCAGGCAGGCGCCAGCCCCGCAACGATGCCGGTGACCACTGCCAGCAGCAGTGTGAACCAGAAAGCTCGTAAATCAAGCTGCAGGTGTTTTAGACCCGCAACGTGCTCGACAATAAAAGGAGGAAGACTGCGGCGCAGAAGGTTGATACCCCACGCCGACAACAGCAGCGCACCAAGACTTCCGAGCAATGCAAGTAAAACACTCTCCACCAGCAACTGCCGTCCCACCTGCCAGCGGCTGGCCCCGAGCGCGGCCCGCAGCGCGATTTCCTTTTGCCGTCCAGAAGCACGGGCCAGTTGCAGGTTCGCCACGTTGGCACAAGCCAGCAAGAGAACAAAGACGGCCGCGCCCATCAGCATCGCCAGAAATTGTTGCGTACCGACGGTAAGATCGTCGACCGTATTCTTGACGCTGACTCCGTGGCTGGCGTTGGTTTTGGGATATTGTTGGCCAAGGCGGTCGGCAATCGTCTCAAGCTTGGCCTGGGCTTGCACTATAGAAACGCCATCCTTGAGCCGTCCAAACACCGTCAGGTAATGATTCTCGCGATCTTCCTTCGCTCCATTCAGGTCGAGCGGAGTCCAGACCTTGGATCCGGATGGGAAATCAAAGTCCGGTGCCGTGATGCCAATCACGGTGAACTTCTGTCCGTTCAGAAGCAGCTGCCTTCCGACGAGTCCTGCATCGCCACCGAAATGCTGTTGCCAGAATCCATGGCTCACTACCACCACGGGCGCGACCCCACTCTGGAAATCCGCGCTCCCGATATTGCGGCCCAGTTGTGCGGACATGCCCAGCAACTGGAAGAAATCGGCGCTGACTTGCGACCCTTCGACATGCTCGGCCACGTTGCCCCCAGTCAGATTCGCATCCCAACCGCGAACCGCGGCCAGCTGACTGAACTCCGTGCTCTGCTCACTCCAGTCCCGAAAATTCGCCGGAGCCGCACTCAGTTGGTCACTCTGCTTGGGGACGGTCTCCCAAATCGTGACGATGCGATCCAGATGCGGAAATGGAAACGGCCGCAGCAGCATGGCATTGACTGAATTGAAGACGGTCGTATTCGCGCCGATGCCCAACGCGAGCGTAATGACCGCGACCGCGGTGAACCCGGGACGCTTGCGCAACACGCGCAACGCATATTGAATGTCCTGCAAAAGTCCGGTCATCGCTATTGACTCCTCACTCGTACCGCAGCGCCACCATAGGATCGACTTTGGTCGCTCGATTGGCCGGAATGTAACTCGCAATCATCGCGGCCACAAACAGCACAACGCAAACCCCCGCGAAAGTGCCGGCATCCGTGGGGGCAACGCCAAACAACAAGCTTGCGATCAGGCGCGCGGTGACGAAACCACCTACGATTCCTAATGCAATTCCCACAAGAGCAAGCTGAAGACCGCTCTTGACTACCATCCGCAACAAATCGCCACGCTGTGCGCCCAGGGCCATGCGCAATCCAAGTTCGCGTGAACGCTGCGCCACGCTGTATGACAGAACGCCATAGAGACCCAACGTCGCGAGTACGAGGGCCAAGGCAGAAAACCCGCCGATAAGGTATGCAGGATAAGCCCGCATCATCATGGTGGGCGAAGTCGAAATGATTTGCGTCATGCTGCTCAGTTTGAAAAGCGGGGCCTGGGGTTCAAGCTCGTGAACGGTGCGAGCTATAGCAGCGACAAGAGAACCCGGTTCCCTCTTCGTCCGCGCCACCAGGCTGAAATATGGAGAAGGATCCTGTTCGTAGCAGTCATACACGATCGGTGTCGGCCTAGCGTCCAGGCTATCGATATTTTCGTTGCCTACGACGCCGACGATCTGGACGTAGTGCAACTCATTCGTGTAGGTGAAGTTGATACGCTTGCCGATCGGATCCTGATGAGGAAAAACCATCTCCGCCATGGCTTGGTTGACGATCACTACGTGCGTAGATTTTTCCTGGTCCTGCGAATTGAAGAAACGCCCCGCACGCAACGGAATGCCCATGAGAGAGAAATAGTTTTGCGAAACCGTGGGGGTATTGGCTTCGTATTCCTGGCCGCCACTACTCTTGGGATGTCCTTCCAGGTCGAACCGGGAAGTATTGCCCTTCGCGGACATCGGCACAGTCGTCACCGCGGCGGCGTCCTGAACTCCAGGAAGGCTCCTGATCCTGCTCAACAGCTGCTGCTGAAAAGCCAGCTGTTTGGGGCCATCGGGGTACTTGTCTCCCGGCAACGACACCACGCCGGTAAGCAGATTGCGAGTGTCAAAACCAGGGTCGGTCCCCAGCACACGGTGCAAACTTTTGAGCATGAGTCCCGCGCCTACCAGCAGCACCACTGCCAAAGCCATTTCCGAAATCACCAACACACTGCGCAAACGGTGTGCGGAGCCCACTGTTCCGCGACCGGCTTGCTGAAGTTCGTGCTGCAGATTGGGATTGAAGGTCTGAATCAGCGGGGCCAATCCAAACAAGATTCCCGTCAGCAGTGAAACTCCGAGCGCAAACCAGAGCGCCTCGACATTCACCGTCAGTCCCTGAAGTGGGGGCGTACTCTGCAGGATGACCTGCGGAAGCACAGAAATGAACGCCGGGACTGTCCAATACGCGGCGAGAACACCCGCGGCACCTCCGATGAACGCCAGCAAGATGCTTTCCGTCAGCAGTTGCCGGGTAATGCGATTCGTCCGCGCGCCCAAAGCCAAACGAATGGAAATTTCTTTCCGGCGGGGCAGCGCTCGCGCCAACAGCAGTCCAGTGACATTCGCGCAGGTGATGAGCAGCACGAATCCGATCGCGGCCATCAAGACGACCATTACCGGCTGCACCTGGCCGACAATCTGCCGTCGCAGGTCAACCAACTCCATACTCAAACCGGCGTTCGAATCCGGATACTGCATGGCCAGTCTTCGCGAGAGAGTCTGTATCTCCGCTTGCGCCTGCTGCAGACTGACGCCCGGTTTGAGGCGCGCTACGGGATGCAACCAATAACCGTTCCGTCGCCGGGTGAATCCGGCGACCCGGGGTGACATCCATAATTCCGCCGACTGCGTGGGAGCAAAAACAAAATTCTTTGGAAGCACTCCTACTATCGTCGCCAGTTCACCATCGAGCACCAGTGTCGTGCCCACCACTCCGGGGCTGCCACCAAAACGGCGCTGCCAGGCGCCGTAGCTCAGCAGGACCGGAGCATTCTTCTGTAGCTCGTCTTCACCAGCCTCGAATGTCCGCCCCATAACGGGCCGGACACCCAAGGTTTCGAAAAAACCAGTAGTCGCAACGGCCACTTGAAGTTGTTCAGCACCGTCCTTGCCCGAAAGAGTGACGCTGTTTCCCGAATAGCCCCCCATCTGCGAAAAGACCTTGTTCTCTTTTTTCACATCCATGTAATCGGGATAGGAAAACTCGAACTGCTGAAACGGACCCTCGGTGCGCCTGTTCCACATCTGCACCAACCGTTCGGGCTTCTCATACGCCAGCGGTCGCAACAGGATGGCATCGAAGACGGTAAACACTGCCGTGGTGGCGCCGATCCCCAGCGTCAACATGACCAGGATTATTGCCGTCAAGCCGGGACTCTTCCGCAACATGCGTAATCCGTAGCTAAGGTCTTGCAACAGAGTTCGCATAGTTCTCCTCACTCATACCGCAGAGCCACCATGGGCTCGACCTTTGCCGCCCGTCGTGCGGGCAAATAGCAAGCCAGCCCAGCCGACGTGAGCAGCGCAGCTGCGACCAACGCGAAAGCCCATGGATCGACTGTGCCCACTCCATACAACATGCTTCGCATTGCCCGTCCCACAAAACAGGCCCCAACCAATCCCAGCGCCAGTCCAGCCAGGGCCAACATCATCCCTTCCGTGAGGACCAGGCGGAGCACTTGTTCACGGCCGGCACCCA
Source organism: Terriglobia bacterium (assembly GCA_963741105.1). Lineage (GTDB taxonomy): Bacteria > Acidobacteriota > Terriglobia > Terriglobales > Acidobacteriaceae > JAIQFF01. The sequence continues at coordinate 33,272 of CAVUGT010000027.1, read as the reverse complement.
ATGCCATACATAGACCGATCTCATGTGTCCGCTGCGCTACGGTAAAAGCCATGACACCGTAAATGCCGATGGCGGCAAGCAACAATGCCACCCCAGCGAAACTTGCGTAGAGCACGATGGCGAAGCGATCGGACGAGAGATTTTCGTTCGCAATCTGCTCCATGGTCTTGAGGTAGGCCAGAGCTAGGTCGGCATCCATCGAATTGACCACGGCCGCGATGCTCTTGCTCATTGCGGCTGGATCGCCCGCGGTGCGGACCGCGACGTGGGTCTGCGGCCAGGGACTTTGCGCGAACGGCACATCGATTTCCGGATGGTCCTCATCGCGCGGGCCAAAGCTCCGCACGTTGTGAAATACACCCACGATCTGCCACTCGACGGTTGGGCCAACTCCTGCCACGCCCGGTATCAACTGGTCGATTGCGATGCGCTGGCCGATGGGATCAGTTCCCTTCAGATAACGTTTGGCGAAATTCTCATTCACCATCGCCACCCGAACAGAACTCGCCGTGTCCTGGTCGGTGAAGCTGCGTCCTTTCACTACGCGGACTCCGAAGGTCTGGAAATATCCCGGCGACACAGCTTGAAAGGGAGAATCGGGACGTGCGGAGTGCTCGACCGGCGGTTGCCCCACAATAGTGAATCCCATGCCCTGGTCGGTGCCTTGCAGCGGGGTACCGGTGGCAACCTCCGCCTGAACGACCCCTGGGACTGCTCGCAGTTTTTCCAATAGCTGGCGATAGAACGCGACTATTTCTTCCGGCTGCTTGAGCCGGCCCTCTGGAAGCGGAAGACTGAAAGTCAAAATGTGGTGAGTGTCGACGCCGAGATCGATTCGGGAGAGATTCCAGAAGCTATGAATCGCGAGTCCGGCTCCGCCCAGCAAAGTCAGGGCCAGCGCAAATTCCATCACGACCAGGGCCCGACGCAGACCATGACGGCCCGAGCCACTTCCCGAGCGCCCGCCCTCCTTCAATGCCTCATTGGGCTCCACCCCCGAAGCCTGTAACGCCGGAGCACAACCAAACAGAACGGCTGCCAGCAGAGTCGCAATTAAGGCAAAAAGAAGGACAGGCACGCTCAGTCCGACTTCCGCTTCCGAGGGCAGCGTGAAAGGCGGCATGATCGCCATCAACACCTTTATCAGGGCCATGCCCAGACCAACGCCCGCGATACCGCCCACAGTGGCCAGCGCCAGGCTTTCCGTCAGAAATTGCGCGAAGAGTTGACCGCGAGTAGCGCCTAGAGACGCCCGCACCGCCACTTCCTTGCGACGCACCGTGCTTTTTGCGAGCAAGAGATTGGCCACGTTCACGCAAGCAATCAACAATACAAAACCTACCGCTCCCATCAACAACCAGAGCGTGCTGCGGGTATCTTCCGGCAGGAAGTCGTTTTTGAGATCATCCACCCGGGCTCCCCAGGTCTTGTTGGTATCGGGATGGTCCTGAGCTATGCGGCGCGTAACCAAATCCATATCGGCTTGGGCCATTGCCAACGTCACACCGGGTTTGAGACGGCCCATAACAAGAAGCCAGTGAAAGGTGTGATTGATTTGCTCTGGCTTGAACGCGATCGGTACAACCAATTTGGTTCGCAGCCGATCGGTAGGACCCGCGGCCATTACCCCGACCACCGTGTAGGGCTCGCCGTTCATGCGGATCGGCTGGCCGACTATGTCGCGCCTCGCGCCCATACGCACCCAAAGACTATGTGCAAGGATGACGACATGCTCCTTGCCAGGCTGGCCTTCTTCCGGCAGGAAATCGCGCCCCAGCGCGAAAGGCACTCCCATCATCGTGTAAAAACCGGGAGTAGTGACCTGGGCATCGATCTGTTCGGGACGCTCGCTCGTCGCGAGGTTGAAAGTTGAGCCCGTCCACGCATTCAAGTCTTGGAAGACCGTGCTCTGCTCTTTCCAGTTGAGAAAGTCCCCGGCGGAAACCACGTTCCGGCCTTCGCCTGGTTTCGACCACACCACCACTAACTGATCGGGGTTCGGATACGGCATGGGCGCGAGTAGCGCTGCATAGATAACGCTGTAAATTGCGGTGCTTGCGCCAATCCCCAACGCCAGTGTGACGACCGCCACGGCCGTGAAACCAGGACTCTTCCGCAGAAGCCGTCCGGCATACCGAAGGTTCTTGGCCAGTCCAGTCAGCATGATTGGTTTCACTCGTACCGTAACGCCACGATTGGATCGACTTTCGACGCGCGACGCGCCGGGATATAACTTGCCGCTAACGCCACCCCGCTCAACAACACCACCACAGCGACCAGCGTCGCCGGATCGGTAGGCCGCGTTCCGTAAAGCAAGCCGGCCATCAGGTGACTCAGTGTCAGTGCGCCGCCCACTCCCACAGCGACGCCCACCATCGCCAGTAGTATTCCCTCGAAAACCACCAGCTTCAGCACGTCTCTCCCCTGCGCTCCGAGCGCCATTCGGATGCCGATCTCATGGGTTCGACGCGAAACCGAATAGCTCATCACGCCGTAAATTCCCACCGCCGCCAGAACCAGAGCGACCGTGGCGAGCGCTCCCAGCAGAACCATGTAGAAGCGAGATTCACCGGTAGCTCCGTCGACCACATCCTCCATGGTCTGAACCTCGGAGATGGGCGCGCTCCGGTCGATCGAGTGGATCGCGGTACGAATGTCTGGCGCTACCGCGGCCGGGTCGCCGGTGGTCCGCACCACCAACGTCACGTAGGAAAACGGCATTGCGGAGCTTTCAAGGTAGGGGTGGTTCTGCAGGTATGGAACAAAGACCTCTTCCTCCGGAGGGCTTGCCCAGTTGCCGCGCACCGTATTCTTGACGACGCCCACAACGGTCAGCCAATACGGATTGCTTTTTGGATCATCGAACGTAATTCGTTTGCCGATGGGATCTTCACCCGGCCAGTAACGCCGGGCCATGTAGTCGTTGATTACAACAGTGCCGGGTGCGCGCACGTCATCGCTGTCGGTGATATCACGACCGCGAAGAATGGGAATTCTCATGGTGCGAAAATAGCCGGGGTAAACTACCCGCCACGTGGCCCCCGGCCTTTCTCCTGAACGTTCCACAGGTCGCCCCTCAACATGAAACGACAAGCCCCACTGGTCGCCTGCAAGCGGAAGATGATTGATCGCGCTGGCCGATTGAACACCCTGCAATGCACTTACTCTTTGCAGCGCCTGTTGATAGAACGCGCCAGTCCGATCGGCGGACACCTGATTGGTGTCAGCCACTCCCACCATCATCGACAGCACATTGTGCGGATCGAATCCGGGGTCGACGTGCTGCAACGCCACGACGGTGCGGATCATGAGACCAGCGCCCGCCAGCAGCACCACGGCGAAAGCAAACTGGGAACTCACAAGCAGACTGCGCAAGCTGTCGCGCCCAGCTCCCTGGCCTGATCCTCTTGCTCCCTCCTTCAATGAATCGCTGACATTGATTGCGGTCGCTCTCCACGCCGGAGCCAGGCCAAACGCCACGCCGGTAAATACGGAGAGCGCTAGTGCAAACCACAACACCGAGCCGTCTACTCTGACCGTCTCCACTCGCGGAATGCCGCCAGGACTCAACGCAGGTAAGGCGTGAACACCCCATATCGCAAATAGAATTCCGATGACGCCGCCCGCCAGGGCCAGGATCAGGCTTTCAATGAGAAATTGACGCAACATCTCCCATCGCCTGGCGCCCAGCGCGGAACGCACCGCAATCTCCCGTTGCCGGGTTGCTCCTCGGACCAGCAGCATGTGACCAACATTCGCGCACGCAATCAGCAGAACAAATCCCACCGCACCCAGTAACACAACCAGCACCGGACGGATGTTCCCCACCACTTTCTCGCGCAGAGACACAACTGCCACGTCACGGTTGGTGCCGGGATATTCCTTGTCCAGGCGGGCCGTAATCGCGGTCATTTCTGCCCGCGCTTTTTCCAGAGTGACGCCAGGCTTCAGCCGCGCGAATATCCGCAGCGAGTTCCCACCGCGACTGCTGGCCCTGTCCCCGAGAGCGAGCGGCGCCCAGAGTTCCGCTTTTGTTGCCCAGAACGGCGCGAACTGGAATTCGCGCGGCATTACACCGACCACAGTGTAGGTTTCGCCGCTCAGTGCCACCGTCCTGCCAATAATTTCCTTGTCGCCGGCAAAATGGCTTTGCCATAGCCGGTAACTCAATACCACCTCGTGCTCTTTGCCGGCATCCTGTTCTTCCGGGAGAAACACTCGCCCCAGTAAAGGCTGCACTCCCAGCATCGGCAGAATGTCTGATGTGATGTGCAAGGCCCACAGTTTTTCGGGGTTATTCGTGCCAGTCAGGTTCGGGGTCCAGTACTCGGCCGCGCCCATGCTCTCGAAAACATGGTTCTGGCTTCGCCAATCCACAAAGTTGGCCGGTGCAACAGGATTTCGTCCATTGTGAAGAAGCACAACCAGCCGGCTGTCTTCTTTATAAGGAAGCGGGCGGAGCAGGACGGCGTTGACTACGCTGAAAATCGCCGTGTTCGCGCCAATCCCGAGCGCCAGGGTGAGCACAGCCACGGTTGTGAATCCTGGATTCTTGCGCAACTGTCGCAGAGCATACCGGACGTCCTGGATCAAGCCGCTCATGCATGCACATCCGCCATCAGCTTTTTCAGTTCTTCTTCCGCCACAACTTTGCCATCGAACAAATGCACTTCTCGCTCGGCATGCTTGGCAAACCGGGGATCGTGGGTGACCATGCAAATTGTGGCGCCTTCGCGGTGCAAGTTCTGCAGCAGCTCCATCACAGCCTCACCATTGCGCGAATCCAGATTTCCCGTGGGCTCATCAGCCAGCAAGATGGAGGGCTTCCCTCCCAGCGCACGGGCCACAGCCACGCGCTGCTGCTGACCACCGGAGAGCTGCGAGGGATAATGCCGCACGCGATGCGCCATGCCCACGCGCTCCAGTGCCTCCATCACTCGCTTCTTGCGCTCGACCGCGGGCATCTTCTGCCTGTAGGTCAGCGGAAGCTCGACATTTTCATAGACCGTGAGGTCGCCAATCAGATTGAAACTCTGGAAAATGAATCCGATTTCCTGGTTGCGAATGCGCGAGCGCTCCGCGAACCCCAGGTTCTCCACCGGCTGATTGTTGAGCTGGTAACGTCCTCCGGTCGGCGTGTCGAGCAGGCCAATGATCGACAGCAGCGTTGACTTGCCGCATCCCGACGGCCCCGACATTGCTACGTACTCGCCTTTGCGGATCGCAAGATGCACGCCGGAGAGTGCATGCGTCTCAACTTCGTCCGTGTAAAACACTTTCGTGAGATCTTCAATCTGGATCAGCGCTTGTGCTGCTTCAGTCATGGCGTCTGCCTCAATCTGTCGTTTAGTCGAACTTGTTTAGTCCAGCCTTATGCGGTCGGTGCTGTCCGAGCGCGACATGTCGGAAAGAATCACCGTGTCGCCTTCATGCAGCCCTTCAATAATCTGGATCGAATTTACTGACGCGCGCCCTACCTTCACTGGAACGCGAACCGCCCCGGTTCCATCCGCATCCAGTTTGAACAGACTGATTGTGCTGTTCTCCTGCCCAAACGCCGGGCGCCCGACGTAGAGCACGTTCTCGAGTCGCTCCAGATCAATCGTTCCGTCAACACTTAGATCGGGTCGCGCGCCCTTCGGCAGTTCGCCGGTGAGCTGCACATCGACTGTGACTGTTCCGTTCTGCACCGCTGGGTCGACTCGCATCACCGTTCCAGTAACCACGCCATTATGTGTATCGACGGCCGATGGCTGACCAATCTGAATATCTCGCGCCTGGGTCTCAGCAATCTTTAACTCCGCAATCAAATGATTGGGCTGGACTACCTTCGCCAGCATCGCCCCCGGCAAAACGTGTTGTCCGACTTGCAGCGGCAGATCGACCAGAACACCGTCAATGCCAGCGTGGACCTTGAGCGCGTCCAGTTGTTTCTGCTTTAGTTCAGCGAGCGCCCGCACCTGGTCCACTTTGGCCTGCTGTTCGGCCATCTGCGATTCGATCGCCTTCTGGTTGATATCCAGCCGCTGATCTTCAATGTTGTTCCGCGTGGTAAGTTCGTCGGCCTTCCCCTTGGACGCTTTGTACGCCAGACCCGAAATTACGCCGAGATCATAGAGCGCTTTATCGGTCTCCGACTGCAACTTGGCCTGGCTGTAATCCGCTGTCACCGTGGCGGCGCCAGCTTTCTGGTTCATCAGATCGCTTTGCAGTTTGACTCGCAGACTCTGATATTCAGCCTCGGCAGCCTTTAGTTGAAGTCGGGCATCGAGTGCGGCCTGCTCAACTTGCGGATTGCTCATCTCCAGCAGAATGCTGTCACCCTTCACCTGCGAACCCGGCAACATGTGAATTCGAACCACGGTAGCTTCCGTCTCAGCCGGTATCTGGCGGGTGAATTCCTGGCTGGGAATCAGGGATCCAAGACCCCTGACCTGCCGCAGCATCGGTCCGCGTTTGACCGTGTCGGTCCACACCGTGCTGCGTTCCACTTGCTGTGCCGCAGGTTTCAGCCGGGAAATGCCGATGGTAGCGACCGCGAGAACCACGACGCCGATGACCGCTCCGACAATTTGCCGGCGGCGTTTCTGGCGCTTGATGTCCGGGCGGGCGATGTCCATCACACAACCCCTCGCAACTGGGGCTCCATTAGACGAAGCTGGTAAGTCTCTGGGAGCACAGTGAGATATAACTCCGTCAACCGCAGTGAGCAGTTCGATTCTGTCCGCAATCGAACCTGACTGTCCATTTGCGAACACCAAGCCGCTGACTCATCAACTGAGAACTAAGAACTAATATCTGACAACTAAGAAACACGACGCGAGGCAGGCGCCAGCAATTGGCTGCCAGATTCGATCAGAAAGTCGAATAGTCATGGGAACGAGCTAGCGAGACTTCAGCGCCGATGCCCTTGTCCGGTTCGAGCCAGACTCACTCCGTTCGCAGCGCGCGAATTGGCTCCAGAGTGGCAGCCTTGCGGGCGGGCAGCACTGTAGCCACCAAAGCTGCAAGACTCAACACAAGCGTCGTCACCAGCAAAATACCCGGTGCGTAGGGCTTCACTCCGAATAATTGGGTCGTCATCGCGTAACCCGCCAGAATCGTCGCCGGAATGCCGATTGCTAGTCCGATTCCAATCTGCACAAACGCACCCTTCAGTACCAATTTCAGAACATTCACGCGATCGGCGCCGAGCGCCATGCGGATTCCGATTTCACTGGTACGCCGTTCAACTGAATATGCAGTAACGCCGTAGAGTCCGACGGACGCCAACACCAGCGCCAGCAATCCGAACAATGACGTCAGCTTCGCCAGCATCTGGTTCTGTGAGAAATTGCCGTCCACCTGAGCTGCAAAGCTCATAAAGTCGATCAACGCTAGGTCAGGACTCACCTGGGCGAAAGCGCGCCGGACCTGAGGTTCGAGACCTGGAACTGGTCCCTGGGTTTGCAACACAGCTGCATTCAGAAAATGAGTGCGCTCTTCGAATGCCTTAAAGCGCGGGTCGTCGTATACGACGTATTGGGCTTCGGGCAGGAAGAACATTGGATTGATCTTGTCGGTGGGGCCGTGGTATTGCGTATCTTCTGTAACCCCGACGATCTCGAAATTTCCCGCGTTCTTCGGGCCCAGATCTCCAAAGTGCTTGCCGATAGGGTCCTCGTCTTTGAAGAATTTTTTGGCAAACGTCTGGTTGACCACCCCGACCTTCCGCGTAGCCGCTGTATCCTGCTCCGTAATCGAACGACCCTTCACGATCTTGGTGCCGACGCTCTCAAAATAGCCATCCGTCACGCGCACCCATGAAGCGTTATTCTCATTGCTGCCCGGCTGAGGCGGTGCCTGCCCCTCGATGAAAACAGTCTCTCCCCAATTGTTGCCTTCCATCGGAGTGTAAAGAGCGAAACTGACCCGGATCACGCCTGGAATCGCTGCCAGGTTGTCATGCAGTTGGCGGAAAAACGCCGGAATCCGCTCCTGAGTAAATCCTGCCATCGCGGGATCGATATGCATGATGTAGCGGTTCGCAATGTCGAAGCCAAATTCCTGACGTTGCATGTTGCGCAAGCTCTGCGTGAGCAAACCTGCGGCGCAGAGCAGGACCAGCGACAGCGCAGCCTGAACCACCACCAGCGATTTCTGTGTCCACCCCCCGCCCTGCGTCATCGAACGGTGAGTCCCGCGCAGGGCATCGGCGGGATCGGCATGGGCCGTCATCCACGCCGGTGCGACTCCGAATAGAATTCCCGTCAGCAGCGAGGCTCCGAAAGTAAAGGCCAGCACCGGCAATGACGGCGTGGCGCTGATGGCCACCTGCTGGTCTTGGAATGCCAGCCGCAAAATCAGGCGAGTACACCAGAACGCAAACCCCACTCCCACAATTCCGCCAAACATCGCGAGCACCGCACTCTCCGTCAGTACTTGGAATATCTGCCGCGACCGCGGTGCGCCCAACGCAGTCCGGACAGAAGTATGCTGCCGCCGGCTCGCAGCCCGCACCAGCATGAGGTTCGCCACGTTGGCACACGCGATCAGCAGCACGAAGCCGGACACCCACATCAGCAGGTGCAGCCCCGACTGATACTCGTCGCGCATCATCTGCACTCCCGCTCCCCCGGGTGACAGATGCAGAGTTTGTTTCGGTACCAACTCCGCTTCCCCAGGCTGCAACTTGGCGTCCGGACCCAGTAGCCATTGCCGGAGTTCCAGCTGCATCTGGGCCTCAATGGTCTTGGGATCCGCGCCCGGCGCAAGGCGTCCCGTGATATCAAGCCAGTCCTGTTCTCCAAATTGCAGAAGATTGCCGGACTTGTCGATCGCCACCTCGGCATTCAATGGAATCCAGAACGCGGGTGCGGCCTCCATCCGGTCGCCGTAGAATTTTGGCGGCGCGACTCCGATCACGGTGAAAGGCAGACCGTTAAAGGTAAAGCTGGCCCCTATCACCGACGGATCCTGCCCGTATTTTTGTTGCCAGGTCGCGTAGCTCATGACCACGACAGGTTCGGCTCCCTGTCGATCGTCCGCCTGGGTGAACATCCGCCCCGCGTAAGCCCCAATTCCAAACATCGAGAAATAGTTTCCCGAAACGTATTGCGTGCGCAGCGACTCGGCAGGCTGGTTGCTGGAATTACGCCGGATCCCCATGAGGCCGCGCCCGGCCTGAAACGCAGCCAGTTCGGTGAATCCACGCGTCCCGTCGCGAAAGGTCTTGTACTTCTCGTAGGAAAAAAGCGACCAGTTGTCCTGCAGCCCTCCGTTCACGCAGCAGTTCTCGTTATCGCCGATCCGGATCAGTTCACTCGGATTCGCTACGGGCAAGGACTTCAACAAGACGGCATGCACCAGCGTGAAGATTGCCGTCGTGGCACCAATCCCCAGCGCCAGGGTCAACACCGCGGTCGCGGTAAAACCGGGTGCGTGACCAAACTGCCTCATCGCATAGCGGACATCGTCTATAAATTGCATAGCGCCTCTGTATCCTCTATACGGGCGGGACTGCTTCGTAGTTCCTTGGCAAGAGATGGAGCATATCAGCCAACTGGATAGGGTTTGGACGCCGTGATAGGCCATTCGTGAGCGACCTCGGAGAGACCCAGGTCAGACTTGCTCACAATTAGGTAAAACAACCGTCAATACCAGCGTTCGAAAGGTCGCTGGTCACCTCCGACAAGAAGGGCTCCTCGATTTCAAGAGGCGGTAATCAGCCGGGCGAAACATCATGGAAACGTTGCTTCAGGATCTACGCCACGAATTTCGCATGTTGCGGAAGTCTCCCGGCTTCACGGCTGTAGCCGTGATGACCATGGCGCTCGGAATTGGGGCGAACACAGCGATATTCAGTGTCGTGAACTCCGTCCTGTTGGATCCGCTGCCCCTGCATCAACCTGGTCAGATCGTTCGCCTGCAGGAATTCCACCAACGCCCGATGAACGTTACCGGAGCGACGTTTCGCGATGTGCGCGAGCGCAATCATGTGTTTTCTCAAGTGGCCGCTTATCGTATTTTTTCGCAAAACTTGAGCGACCCACGCCAAGCAGCCCTGCCGGAGCAGATTGACACCGCATTCGTTTCACCGGACTTCCTACCGCTACTGGAGGTGACACCTTTCCTCGGGACGGGATTCACCCCAGACCAGTTTCACAAGAATGCTGGCGGCGTGGTGATACTCAGCTACGGCCTCTGGCGGCATCATTTCGGATCGGACCGCGAGATCGTCGGCAAAACGATCACCCTCCATGGGGAGCCTCACCTGGTTGCCGGTGTTATGCCGATGGGATTCTCATTTCCTGAAGCGGTCCAGGCGTGGGCGCCACTCACCGACGACATGGCGTTCCCGCAGAGCCGCCGCGCGCATCTATTTACCACCCTGGCGCGGGTCAAACCGGGCGTCTCGATGGAGATCGTGCGCGCTGATTTGCAGGCAATCTCAGCCCAGGTTCAGCAGGAGAATCACAACGTCGACCCCGGGTTCACGTTCCATGCCGACCGATTGCAGGATAGCCTCGTTTCGAGTGTCCGCCCGACCCTCCTGATTCTGATGAGTGCGGTCGGCCTCGTGCTCTTGATCGCTTGTGCGAACGTCGCAAACCTCCTCCTGTCGCGGACGGCTGTGCGGCAGAGGGAAATCGCCATACGTTCGGCTTTAGGCGCAACGCGGTTTCGCCTGGCGCGGCAACTTTGGACCGGCAGCGTGTTACTTGGCCTTCTTGGCGGAGGGGCCGGTTGTGTCCTCGGCCTGTGGGCGGTGAAGTTCTTATATGCCGCGTACCCCGGCGCCATACCTCGCCTGGCCCCGCCGGCGATCAACTTGCAAGTCCTGCTCTTTGTGTTCTTGGTCTCATTTCTGGCATCGATCTTGTCCGGAAGCATTTCCGCTATCCAGCCTTCAGCGCTCAATTTGCAGGCGCACCTTGCGGAGGGTGGCCGCAGCTCCGGGTCCCAACGCCATCAGCGCGTTCGTTCATTGCTCGTGATCACGGAAGTGGCACTCGCCATGATGCTGCTCGCAGCAGCGGGCTTGCTCGTCCGAAGTTCCATCTTGTTGCAGCGGGTTGATCCTGGTTTTGACAGTTCACACCTGGCGGTTGTTCGTCTGTCGCTGCCAGACTCCAGGTATCCTGAACTCCCGGAACGAACAAAGTTTGTGAATTCTGTTCTGGAACGCGTTCAGGCACTGCCCGGAGTTCAATCGGTTGCCGCCGCCGGGACGCTGCCGTTTGATCCGGTGCCTGCCACTGATCTTGAACTCGAAGGTCACGTCTACGAGCCGGGAAATGAACCGGATGCGGAGATCTTAACCGTAAGCTCGGAGTACTTCCGCACCCTGGGAATACGCCTGCTCGCTGGAAGAACATTTACTCCGCAGGACATCGCAGGGCACCCGGCCGTTTTGGTAATCAATCAAACCATGGCACAACGTTTCTGGCCGGGAGAGAGTGCGTTGGGGAAACGGGTGGTGATGAAAGACTGGGGACCCCCACTGCCCGGCCAAATCGTGGGCGTAGTTTCGGACGTGAAGCAGGACTCGCTGGAAACCGACCCTCAACCCGCAATTTACTACAGCTTCGCCCAGTTCTCGCAGGGTACGCTCACCACCTACCTCATCGCGCGCAGCAATCCGGATCCACTCAGGCTTGCGGCTGCCGTACGGGACCAGATCTGGTCGGTTGATCGCGATCAACCCGTGAGTCTCTTGCCCATGGACCAGATCATTTCTGGGTCGCTGGAGCGCCGCCGCTTCGTACTCATCTTGCTGGGCACCTTCGCCGGACTTGCCCTGCTGCTGGCGATCGTAGGCATTTACGGAGTCATTGCTTACTCAGTGGGCCAACGGACGCACGAATTTGGCATCCGTATGGCGCTGGGCGCGCAGCGATACCAGCTTCTGCTCATGGTGCTACGCCAGACTGTCCGGAAGTTGACGGTCGGACTAGCCATCGGAATTGGGGGCGCGCTGATTGTGACTCGATTGATGGGAAGCTTGCTGTTTGGAATTGGCCCATCTGATCCACTGACATTTTCGTTAGCGGCAGTGACCCTACTGGTGGCCAGCCTGATCGCCACCTTCATTCCGGCTCGGCGGGCAGCCACGGTTGATCCCGTGTTGGCTCTGCGTAACGAATAGTTGTCACTCACACCGCAGCGCCGTCATCGGATCCACCGCCAGCGCCCGCAGCGCCGGCACCAGACAGGCCAGTGCAGCCACCACAATCACCAGCAAAGAAACTCCCAGCATAATCAACGGATCGTGCACGCCGTTATGCACCCAGCGCGTGATCATCCCGCCCAACCCGACGCTCAGCGCAATTCCGGCGGCAAGACCAATTCCCACGCTCGCAACCGCCGACCACATCACAATCCGAAGCACATCCGCCCGTTGCGCCCCCAAAGCCATGCGGATGCCAAACTCGCCAGTCCGCTGCACCACGCTGTAAGACACGACACTGTACAGGCCCACTCCGGCCAGCACCAGGGCGAGGCCAGAGAACGCCCCAAATAGAATGGAGATGAGGCGCGAAACGGCAAATTCGGGTTCGCGCCTGATCCACCCCTCGAGATCCCGCACGTCGGAGTCTATTTGCTGATCGGGATTGATCGCAGCGATTTCCCGTCGGATGTCGTGCAGCATCGACAAAGGTTCGCCCTGGGTCTGCACCAGCACTTGTGTCCCCATAAACGTGCTGACGGTGTAAGGCAGATAGAGTGCCGGCACAATGGGCTTGTCCAGTCCGTCGTCCAGCGCGTCGCCTACGACTCCGATGATTTGCAACCAGCCGTCACTCCCGGCTGCGGTCAGACGGTATGGCGGCAGGGTGACTAATCGAGGAATGCGGACCGAATGGCTTAGAACATCTTCGCCGCGAAAATATCGACGAACAAATGTCTGATTTACGATCGCTAGAGTAGCGCCGCGCGAGACTTCGCTCCGGTCCCACAGGCGTCCTTCAAGCAGCGGGATATGGAGAATGGTGAAATACTCCGGGCTCACAAAATTTGCCCGCGCCTCCTGTTGCTCGGCCGCGGTTTTGCCCAGTATTTCGAACGGCTGGTTCCAGCCGTTGCTGGGTGGCGTAGCGTTGCTTGAAATGCCCGCCGATATCACTCCAGGGACCCCAGCCACTCGCTCTCGAAGTTGCGTGAAATACGCGGACCGATCTTCCCACTTGGTGAGCGTATTTTCGTGGATGGGAATTCCAACCGACATCACGTGGTGCGGTTCGTAACCGAGAGGCCTCCGCATCATGCGGGAAAATCCCTGGATGGCCGCACCCGCCGCGGTCAGCAGCAATAAGGTGAGCGCAATCTGCCCGGCGATGAGTCCGGTGTGCACCCGTTTACCACGCATGCTGCCCGCCAATTTGTGCGTGCCCGCTTGAATCACGTGATTAATCTCCCGCCGCGCCGACTCAAACGCCGGAAAGACTCCGAAGAGCACACCACTTAACACTGCCAGGCTCACACTGAATAGCAGGACCGGCACATTGACCTGGAAGTCGGCTTCGTGAGGAAAGGAATATTCGGGCAGCCTGGCCACAATAAATCCCAGAGCCCGGTAGGCCAGTACCACGCCCAGACCCGCGCCGATCAGGGAGAGCAGCAAGGCTTCCGTGAGCAACTGCCGCACAATCCGAAAGCGAGTTGCTCCCACCGCTGACCGCACCGCCAGTTCGTGTTGCCGCGCGGTGCCCCTGGCCAGCAGCAGAATTGAAACATTGCCGCAACCTATCGCCAGCAGTAAGGCCACGGCCCCGAAAAGCAGGTAGAGTGTGCTCCGAAGGTCTTGCACATAAAACTCACCCATCTTCCGAACTACGATTCGGAATTGTGCAGGATAAAAGTTTGGCTTCTCCTTATCGAATTGCTCCATCAAGGGACGAAGCTGCGCTTCGGCCGCTTCGACACTGACGCCGGGCTTTAACTTGAAATTCGAGTTGTAGAGTTCGTCCTGGCCTTGCGACATCTTCAGCGGGAGATAGACGTCGCCATCCATCCAGGTAAAACGCGATGGCAGGACGCCCAGGATGGTGTAGTCCTTGTGGGCAAGCTGGATGTTCTTCCCGACAATGTTCGAATCGCTGTTGAAATGGCGCCGCCAGAAGTTGTAGCTCAGGACTGCAACCGGCTGCGGGTCCTGCCCGTCGGGTGCGTCCGAGGTCTGAAAGTAGCGGCCGAGAATCGCCGGCATCCCAAAATACTGGAACGCATTGCCGGTAAAGTAGACCGCATACAGATTTTCCGGAACATCGTTTCCGGTCATCACCAGGTCCCAGCGGTTCATGGCAACCACGTCTTCGACCGCGCTCACCTGCCGCAGTTGCCTAATCTGCGGCCCCGTGAAACCTGGAGACCCCTCGTCGCCGCTCTTACTAATGGTATTGATCTGGCAAACCCGGTCGAACCCCGCGTAGGGCCACGCGTTGAGCACCGCACTGTAGATCACACTGAAAACCGAAACTGTGGCCCCAATCCCCAACGCCAGTGACAGGATCGCAGTCAGGGAAAAGCCCGGAGTTCTCGCCATCTGCCGCAAGGCAAAGCGCACGTCCTGCATAAGCTTCTGCATAAGACCTCGCTTGGTGATAAAGGAACCTAGACGTTTTCGCCTATGAGCGCAATTCGACGACCACCCCTAAAGTTCGTTAAGTTGCACATTCTGTTCAATAGCAGAATGTCTCGTGTAGGAATCGACTGTCCAGTTTTCCCTAATCACTGTCCGAAAATGAACAGGGGTCTTCACACCCTACGGAAACGGCAGGCGAAGAGTTCAACCCAAATATCTAGATTACGATCAAGAGATCAATACCTTCAGACGGCTGGAGGCTCATTTCGTCAGCAGGATTGCTTCGGGTCGTTTTGCGCGAACCGATAATCTCGCATTGGCTTGTTGTCCCTGCTTCCTTTTCCCTGATGTGGCAAAATGCTCGGGAGCAAACCTCGTTGGCAACAAACTCCAGCGTGAAGCAGTCGTAGGAATAACTCAAACTCTAGGGGGACGGCGTGCGACAGATTCTAGTCACAGATTTTGCCTGGAAGGACCTGGAAATCGAGCAAGGCATTCTGAGCCAGGCGGGAGCAACCATCGTAGGGGCGAAGACGGCCTCCGAAGACGAACTGCTGCAACTCGCTCCGACGGTGGACGGCATCCTCACGTGCTGGAAGCCGGTAAGCGGGAATGTGATTCGCAAAGCCCGGTCGATGCCTATCGATCGGTCGTTTTGGAATTGGATTGGACAACATTGATGTTCCGAGCGCAACGGATGCTGGAATTATTGTTACCAACGTTCCTGCCTATTGTGTCGACGAAGTGTCCGACCACGCGATGGCTCTTATACTTTCTTGCGCCAGGAAGACAGCCTTCTACGATCGCAACATCAAATCTGGTTCTTATCAGCTACAGGCATCAAACCTTCCGCGAAATGAAACCGACTTCTTTTGTCGTGAATACCTCTCGTGGAGACGTTATCGACTCTGCAGGTTTGCTGGCAGCTTTGGACGAGGGACTCATTGCGGGAGCTGGGCTCGACGTCTTATCTCAGGAACCTCCCGCAGCAGGGGACCGATTGGTGGGTCATCCACGAACCGTAGTCACTCCCCACGCCGCGTTCAATTCGGAAGAGTCTCTCCTGGAACTGAGATCGACGGCTGCGACTCAGATGGCTGAAGTGTTATCAGGACGGCGGCCGCAAAACATCGTGAACGCGGAAGTCCTGCAGCGACCGGCATTAAGATGGCGGTCGGCGGCATGAATTCACCGTATGCACGTGTAGCAATTTCGCGCCTGCGGAGAGACGCGAGTCCTAGACCCGGAAGGGCCAGTTCGCGAATCCCCATTGGTTCGCCTCCTCAATTTCGAGGAGGCGATTGTATTTCGCGAGCCGCTCCGACTGGCGAACCGATCCATTCTTGAATTGATCCGCCTGCCATCCCACCGCCAGATCCGCCGCCCAGTTGTCTTCGGTTTCACCGCTCCGAACACTCAGCGTGACTGACCATCCCGCGGACCGCGCTTGATGGTATGCAGCCAGCGCCTCGGTAAGAGTACCGATTTGGTTCACTTTCAGAAGCAGCGCATCACACGCCTTGGCCTCGACCGCACGTCGAATGCGGTCCGGATTGGTGCACAATAAGTCGTCCCCCAACGTCAGTGCCTTTCCAGCAATTGCCTGGCGAAGCCTTGGCCAGTGATCCCAGTCATCTTCCGATAAGCCGTCTTCCACACTGATGATGGGGAAGCGACCGAGCCAGCCAGCAATCGTCTTGATCATCGCATCACTATCGAGAATGCTCGAATCCAGTTCGTAGCGTTTGTCCTTGTAGAAGTGAGTGGACGCCACATCGACACCAAGAAAGATGTCCTTGCCCGGCGTATAACCTGCCCGCTCGATCGATTCCGTGGCCAGCGCAAACATCTCCTCTACCGTGCTGAAGGGCGGCGCCAATCCACCTTCATCCGCGGTAAGAAGTCGCATTCCGTATCTCTGGAAGACCAAACCCGCGGCCACTCGATAAACGTCGGAGGCCATCACCAGAGCTTCATCGATGGTTTGCGACGACATCGGAATGATCAGGACATCCTGAATCGACACCTGCTGTCCGGCATGCTTGCCGCCGCTGAAGAGGTTGATCGTCAGTCGAGGAAGCGCATGAATCCGAAAACCGAGCAGTTCCGCAAAATGCTGGTACAAAGGAACACCCCGAGACATTGCATGTGCTCGAGCAAAGGCCACTGACACCGCCAGGATGGCATTCGCACCCAAACGTGATTTGTTGATGGTTCCATCAAGCGCAATCATTCGCCGGTCCAACTCGGCTTGATCGGCAAACGTACAACCGGCCAGCTCGAGATTCAACTCATGACCGATATTCGCGGCCGCGCGCCGGCAGCCTTGGCCGTTATAGCGACTGGCATCGCCATCCCGCAGCTCGAATGCTTCAGCTGTCCCCGTCGACGCTCCCGAAGGCACAGAAGCTGAAGCCGAAATTCCGCCTTCCAGCGTGCATGTCGCCAGCACGGTTGGTTTGCCGCGGCTGTCCAGCACTTCCCGTCCCCATAGTTTCTCAATTTTCGGCATGGGCCTCGATCTTTTCAGCGAACTTGTCGATCAAATCGCCAACCTTGTTGGGAGGATTCGCCATCAGCAGCAACGTGACGCTCCGCTGTCGCGCAGCTTCTTCCGCGGTCAAATACTCCAACGGCGACTTCCCTTCCACGCGGGCAAGTAGACAACCCAGAGTATGACGCACCATCCGCGGCTCGATCGCATCCCATCCGAGTGGCGCAATTTCATTGAAGTAGGCTCGCCAAAATCTTGCTGCGGCGGCGGTCAAACGGGCACGCTTCTTCGCCATGTGATTCGCCTTGCTGAGAAAATGCGTCAATGCGAATCCAACATCGAACGCCGGATCCCCGAAGTGAACCACTTCATAGTCCAGCAAGACCAGTTTGCCCCGGTAGAGAAGAGCATTCTTGGGACTAAAATCGCCGTGCACCAGGCTAAGTTTGTGGCTCTTGGTCTCTTCCGACAATGCTCTCAGAAAACCACTGGCCGCGGGTACCCGGTCGGCCGCATACAGGTAATAGGGCTCCAGCCGAAGGCTCTCGAAATATGAAGTGTCGGCAAACGCCGTGCAAACTTCCGGTCCGAACTCGACCGACTTGCGATGGATCGTGCCCAGGAGAAAGCCGAACTGTTCAAAATGATCCGGAATAATTCGGCCTGATAACAGCACCGATTTCCAGTTTTCGTGGTCTTCAGGAATCGCTTCCATGGCAATCAGGTGATTCGTTGGATCCTCGAAGGTGAAGGACGGAGTAGTTCCCGGCGGGGCCAGGCGGTTGAGCCAACGTAGAGCTTTAGCTTCCACCAGAATTCGTTCAGGACTGCTGAACCAGTCCACCGCAACTCGCAACTTTGACAATGCTTGCTTCAGTACCCAACCGCGTCCATCCGCCCAGGTCACTTGCACCACCCGGTTGGACACTCCGCCAACGAGCTTCTTGAATGAGACGGGTGCCCCTCGGCCGGCGTATCGCGCCAGGTATAGGCGCAGAGCGTCAAACTCTTCGATATCAAGTTCCATTGACCAGCCGCAGGGACGTATTCAAATGCGCGTCCGATATACCGCTCTTCCGGAGCCGTTGGCTACTCGTTCCCGATTTCATGAGCTGCGAGTTTCTCCAGCACGCGTACCAGTCCGGAATGATCCCACCGGCCCCCGCCCGACGCAACCGTCGGCCGTAATGATTTTTAGAAACGACCCCATCATGGATCGAAACTCTTGGAGAAATTCATCTCGCCCGAGAACAGCCTGGCCTGTGAATTTATTGTGACGGATTTCGAGCCCCTTATCGCACCTTACGCACTTTGATGCCAAAGGCTTAAAGGAAAACCCAGCGAAATCCGGACCAAGACTCGCCTCAACAACATGAAGCTCGTGCGGAGCTCGCTGCAAGCCAGCGCTCCATCGGCCGAGAATCGCGGCAATTCGGTCGTGATATTTTTCGCTTACGAAATCGTCCAGCCCGGCTTGTGTCTGGAGAAGCTCGGCTTCGAGAGGTAGTTGTTCCCGATAGCGGGGATGCAAGTGAAACTCGGAGTTTGATGGAGTCTCGCCGAAAAGATTGGGAATGGGAGTTGAGGAAAATCCCAGCTCGCGAAAATCAAGTGGAGCCAATACCGCCGAGATCCCCTGGCAACAACGAATCAGAAATTCACGACGGGCTCGATCAAGTGAAACAGGGATTGGCGAGAAATTCTTTTTCGATGGACGAACCAGGACTGTGCTCCTTGGTCATTCACGACAGCGCCGAAACTAACATTGACAAAGCACTAGGTCAAGGTTGGCGAGAAATCGTATGTTGGGACGCTTGATGCTTGGTGGTTCTTACCAAAACTAGGGCGCCTTTGCAAAACCTTCCCAGCTCCGTGATGCCTCTGTCTCTTCATGCCGGCGCCTCCAAAAGATCGAATCGGGCCAACGCATCTCAGCGCTGTAGAACCTGTGGCGGGTTTGCCAGTATTGACTGAAAACAGCATCTGACCACTGCTGGTAGGAACTCCTCTCTCCTCGCCGCAGCGTGCTGGTTACTGTTATGCAGGCCCGGGCGGCGGAATCGATCGCCTTGACAATCCCGAGTGAAGAGAGGGGGTCAAATGATTGGGCCGCATCTCCGACCGAGATCCAGCCTTGTCCCGATACCTGAGGACGACGGCTGGTTGCAGCCGACACGATCAACGGTGTTCCAACTGGGTCGGTATTGTTGATCCGGCTCCACGTCTGAGATGCCTTGCGAAGTACATTCGTCGGATATGAGTCGCTGCCCTTTGCCTTCGCATACAGGTCGGCGTCAGTGAAGTAAATCACCGTCAGCACCCGATCTCGCAGGCTCGTCGAGAAGAACCAGCCCTCCTGTGTTGCCTCAATGAGGGTGTAGGAGACTGGCAGGCCTACTGCGAAGTGCTGTACGGCACCGATTAGACGGTCGTGGACCAGACGCCGAGGTAAGGATCCGCCAAGAGTTCCGCCGTTCCTCCCCGTGGCGTCTACCAGATACCTCGCGGCGATGCGACGCAGACCGCAGTCGTGAACAAATGCGACGTCCCACCACTCGGATCTCTCGCTTCGCTTGAATGAGACAATTTTCGCGCCGACGATCACACGGGCGCCTTCTCTACTTCCCTCTTCCAGCAGCATGCGATCGAATTGAGCACGGTCCACAATCCATCCCGGGCCTTGGCGAGAATAGAAAAAGTCGTTGACCCGCACCTCATCGCTGCCCCAGACCGAGACGATGCCTTGCGACGGTCTGTGTCGCTGTTCGCGGAATCGGTTCCAGATTCCCAGGTCGTACAAAATCCCATTCGCCATTGGATGCGTTGTCTCTGCAACCTTCTGCGATGCTCCAGGCCTCAGTTCGAGCAAGAGGGTTGAGAATCCTGAACGAGCCAGTAGGATCGCGGCCGTTGCGCCTGCAGGCCCACCTCCAACAATGACGACATCAACGGCCTGAGAAAGACTCATCGTGGTGATTCGGTTCGTTGATTGGGCGTCAAATGAAACTAGTGCCCATTCTTGAAGTTGCGCTTATTAAAGACTTCCATAGGCGGCGCGTCCGCACGTCCAACCTCGACATAAGAATCGCCCGATCGCAACACGTGGCCCAAGCGGAAAAAATCATGGACCATCTCTTTCGCCTCCATATCGTTGTCGGCATTTTGCTTGAGATCGAAGGGCCTTGCCCAAGACGAGTAGGACGAATCTTCTTTGTTCTTGACATTGATCGGACGCTGCGCCGGCCACCACACGTACGGCTCTTCGTAAGCGCAATCGATATAGTCGGTCTGCCAGGGCAGCGACATCTGCTGGGTAACGTCGCCGGGCACCAGGCTGTCATGATCCAGACGAAATGGTTCGGCGTAGCGGAATACGTCCCTCATTTTCCAACTGACCTCAATTCCCGGATAGAACGCGGCCCCTACACAGGCCTCGAGCGCAGCCCGGTCCAGCCCCTCAGGCCCTATCTGGAAGGAAAGCGGCGGCGGTCCTCCGGACCAGTCGTCTTCAAACTCTCCTTCTGCCCAAGCCTGCATTATCCGGTACTGGGTCTGGGTCAGGGTCCCATTCACTGCTGGGTTTAAATACAGGTCGGACCAAACGTAGGGCATTCTTCCGGTTCCAGTTCCCGGTTGGTGTGGGTGACCCGACGGAACACGAAATTGCCGGAAGACATGTTGCCTCAGGTTGGAATCATCGCTATGCACAGCGAAGGTATGCCCGATGTCGCTTTTTGCGAACACCCACCGCATCAGGTCGGCACGTCGCAGGATGGGATAAATGTCCCGATTGAAGGAAGGCCTGAAGGTCGGGTCCGAGAAAGGACTGTCCATCATCCTCTGATCTATCGCCACCTGAGATAGGGTGTCGTACAAAGTCACGATGGTTTGAAACTCAGGTGCAAATTTTGGCGGGGCCACGACCACCCACGCAGGCTTCACAAATGCGCGAACATCGGTATCTTGGAATCGAACCTCGGCAGTCACCGGACCGTCGCAAACGTCGTCAAACCAGCCATCGTGATTTGCAAAACCGAAGTCTCCTTCGTCGATTAGCTTGTACTTGCTTGGAAAAGGTGTGCCGGCCCGGCCGGACCCGCCCAACACGCACAACCGGCCAGAGCCTTCTTCATAGATTAGCCTGCCCAGCTCCAACTCGGGCTCGAACCCTACTCCCATGAACTCCTTGCAAACCAAACTCCTTTCGGGCCGAGCTTTCGCCACACTGTTCTTTCCCGGATCAAGAATTAGTGCCTGCGGCGAATTGTTAGCGAGCCATTCCTGATTTCGTTGCGGCAGGTCGGGATTAAGAACTCCCCCAAACATTCGGCCCACGGCCTTGGTGTTCCTCAGATGGACGTGCCATTCAATGATGGCATCGCTCTCATCAATCTCACCGAGCGAACGATCGGCTTCGTCGTAAGCAAAAAGTCGAAAGCGGGCGGCTTCTTTTTTCAAGCGATTCTCCCCGTCCCGATAACCGCCCTTCGGAAACTGGTAGACGCCCGGAACCTCAGGGCCGTAGAAATACTCGTTACTGTTGCCGATCCTCGCGATCCCTATGGCGGGGTGAATCCGGAGGGTTCTGGTGCGTTTGATTTTTGCGGCATCCACAAGCCAGCTCGTTTCTCATGACGTACCGTCAGACCGATGCGCTGCGACGGTCAGAACATCCGGTGCATCAAGTCGTCGTGTTTCGAGATCGCATCAAGCAGACTCGACTCAACCGCCAGTGTGGCATCATCGACATTCGATATGGCCTTGCTGGGCGGCGTCCCTTCGAGTCGCAACGCCTGGGTCAGTAGCTGTTGCCGAGTTCGCTTTCGACCGGCCGGAGTGCTTGGCAGCGCGATGGTTTGGAACGGTGCCCCGGCACGGTGACCGGTGGTATCTCCATCCAGCGGCAAGTAGGGCAACAGTTGACCAATTTTTTTCACAAATTCCATTTCTATGGCTGCCCATGCCGCAAACATTTGCCGATCTGGCCCATGAGCGGTCCGGCTAGAATTCAGCGTATCGAGCACATTCAAGAGCATCAACTGATAGCGGGTATTCAATAGCTCTGCCCACCACTTGCTCTGCGGCGCCCTGATGGGCGTGCCGGACGTCGCCCACGATTTAACCACGTACGGATTGTCCGGAACTCTTATGACTACATCCCGAGCCACGCTCCCCCGTTCGTTGAAGTTCTCAAAGATTTTGACAAAACGGGAAAAGTGCGAGTCCTCAATGGCATTGGGGCCCTCCCCTTGGGCCATGATCCACACCAGGCTAGCAAGGGCCTGCTCTCGTGGAGAACCCTTGTCAACTCGTGCATGCTTTTCGAAGGTGCCCCATTCATCCGGACGAGCTGCCTTATCCTCATACGAATTGCCGGTGTCCAAATCATCAGGAGCCAAATGGAAACCGCTTCCATATTCGGTCGTAAAGCAATCGACGACATCCTTGGAAAAGGGCCACTCGTCCCCAGGATCATCACTTTCCAGAAATAGCCAGTACAGAGCCGCGTAGATAATTCCCACCTTTGGTATTCCCACGTGGCGGTGATCATCTCCCAACAACGCCTCAGCCTTGCGTACGGTTGCTTTCATGGCAGCAGGAACCTGGTCGTCCGATGGGCTTTCCGTCAGCACATACTTGGCCAAGGACTTCGCGGTGAGGCGTTCCAGCTTGAACGGAACCGCCAACTTGCTTTCCTCCTGATGGATCGAGGCTCGATTAAGATGAAAGGGCTGTTTGATCGCGAGGAGGAGATTCTGAACAGTCACCAGGTGCGCCATCTCCTCCCGCGCCACCAGTCGGATCGCGGTTTTCCATTGCAGGCCCATGTTTTTCGTGTCTTGATCTACAGACTCATTGATCGAATACGCGGCGTACAAATACTGCACCAACAGAGAATGTTCAATCTCTGCGCCCACCTGCAACAGGAAAACCGCGAAATCCTTCGCGTGTTTCCCGTTCGCTGGCGGTAGGCCAAAGCGCTTGATTGACTCGCTACCACAGCCCCCGGTCAGCCTGGTTGTGAGCCGCCCGGAATCTGCAGGCTGCCTTTGGAACCAATCCTTAAGCTCGGGCAGCCTGCTCTCATAGCCCGATTCCTTTGATTTGTTCATGCTCTCCATTCGTACTTTGTTCCCGAAACTCAAAGGTCTTCCTCAATTACAAAGCGCACACGATCTCCGAACGCCAGCTCTGGCCCCCTCGGTCGGAGCGCCCGTGAACAGCCAGCTACTCCCGGCTCCGCTGTCAAGCGGTTATTTGCTCAACTTTTCCAAAGCCTTGATAGAAGGCGCAAAAAAGTACCCGCCGCCAGTAGGAATTACAAAGTCCTCTTCCAACCGGATCGTCTGCTCTTCGCCTCCATGGAGTTCGAGCGTGAAAAACCGGTCACGACCACCGTTCTTGTTAGACTGCCCAAGAACTGGATCGTGTCCCGACCCGGGGTCTTTAAAATCGGGATTGTTCACCCAGTTCTTGATCACGAATTCAAATTGGTTTTCAATCGAAGTTTGGTACGCCAAGAACAGGAGGCCCCGATTGCCATCGTCCGGAACGATGGTGGGATCGAACGGATCGCCGAACGGAATTCCTCGCCGCAACAGGCGGTGTGTCTCGGTGTCGGCTTCGTTGGGGAAGCGTTGCTCCTGCGGGCTGCCTGACACGTCGTCCCTAGGATAGGCCTTGCGAACGTGTCCCGCGAACGGACAAACTGCGCCATTCGCATCGGCTTCCGCCAAATGGTCGGGGAAATTGTCTTTGCACATCCCGGAATTTGGCGGAGGGGCTTTGGGGACCGTGGCTTCCTCGAAGTCGAAGGCATTGTTCGCGCAGTCATCCCGCGACATTAGAAGATTGTCTGTATTGGGGGCTCGCTCGATAGGGGTGCCGCTGGCCCAGCGTCCGACACATTTCGCGCCGAACAATCCCGCTCCAAGGTTCAAGCGTGTGCCTTCCCTGTCCAGAAATTCGTGAAAGGCTCCAACATTCTGCCGCAGTCGGCGAAACACAAGAAACGACCCATCCTTCATCCATTTGGGGCCACCGTGGCGAACAGCACCGCTCTTGTCGGCATTTTTCGGATCCTGGGCTGGGTATCCAAATACAAACTCCCCCGGCCACAAGCGATCCTGACCCGGTTTACCTTGGCCATCGTCTGCGGGATTCTGCTTTGGCACAATAAGCTCTCCCGTGGTGGATGCCGACCCACGAATGCCTGGTTGCGAAACTCCATCAAGAAAACCGAAATGCT
The DNA here is from genome assembly GCA_963741105.1 of Terriglobia bacterium. GTDB lineage: Bacteria > Acidobacteriota > Terriglobia > Terriglobales > Acidobacteriaceae > JAIQFF01. The sequence goes on along the minus strand of CAVUGT010000027.1, from coordinate 8,966 downwards.
CGTGCCCGCGCAAGGGATCAGGCAGGGTCGCACCGCGCTGTTTGAATATGATCGTGGCCCCGCTTGGAATCACGTCCCCTTTCACGTGTGCGCCGCCATACACCCAGCCTTCTAGGTTGGCTACTGCAAAACCCATTTCCTCGGCCGAATCGCTGGCTACAATAAGGACCACGTCCGCTTCGTTTCCTTCGCCCCCGATGAGCCAGTTCTTTTGAAATCCTTCGCCACTTTGCGGGTCACTTAAGCCCTTTGAGCGCGCCGCCAAGCCAGCCTTGAACGCACGGTCCTCGATGGACGATGCATCGTCGGTTAAATGATTCAACCCTTTAAAAGAAAAGGCGATGTTCAGCCAAGTGGCCAGCACGGTACGCGTCTCCAGGCTGCGCCTTCTCCGGATCTGTTTGAATAAGCGGTTGAATTGCAGAACCTCGTCAGAGGTGGCAATCAAGGGCAGGAGGGCTCGCAGCCAGTGCTTGAACTGACTGGCGTTTGTGACCCTAAGGAATATCAGGGTCTGATTGTCTTTGTTAAATCCGGCCAGAATGTTCCCCTGTATCTGGTCAACCGACAGAACCGGTTCTTGATCGTCGCTTTTAGCAGTCAATTGGACTCTGGTTGGAACTGGGGCTTCGCGAACCGGTATGTTCAAAGGCATGGGCTTTTCCTCGTCGCAGAGTTAACGTCGGCCCGTCGACAACAATCTTTCGTCATTCCTTGTTCAGGACTTCATTTCTGACATTCTTTGCGTTTCGTCCCTTTAAATCCAAGGCGACTTGCTCTTCGCAGATACGAAAACCAGTCTGTCCGGAGGTTTGGTCAGCTTTACATCGCTGCCCGATACATCGATAAAGGTATCGAAGTGCGTGTTGTTGGTGGTGTCGAGGTCCAACACACGCTCCTTTTTCGCCGCTATCCAGGCTTTGAACTTGCTGAGTTGCTTGTTGCCTGAACCGAAAAACTCGGTCAATCGCCGGAAGAGCTTGGGGAAGATGACCGCATCCGACTCCAACTGCGGGATGGAAGAGGCTTGGACGCCAGCCTGGGTCAAGTCCGATCCCCAGAGACCGAGTTTCTTGTGCTTCGCCTGCAGCGAAATCTGCGCGAACTCGCCCCGCAAATCGGCGAACAACGTGTCATAGAAGAGCGGGTACGATTGACCCGAGCGAAGCATTTCGTAATTTAGGCTCTTTCGTAAAAGTGGCAGGTCCAAAGTGATTTGGGTGCCGTCCGCTGCAGGCGGATCGCCGACGAAAACGAACGAGACCGGGCGTCCATGCACCTCCAGAGCACGGCTTAGAATGAAGCCCCGGGTGCCATCGTGGACAGCTGGGGGTAAGACGCGAAGATGATTGGGTGGAGCGTAGCTCACAGGATCGAGTCCCGACTCGCTGACGAGATGGTCCCGTGCGTCGTCCGCAAGCGGTCTGGGTTGGTGCAGGTTGCCACCACCGGCCGTGGAGAAGTGCAATTCCAGCGCGTCAATACCTTCAAAGCGCAGCTGGGTGGAGCCGATCGACGTCAGACGAAACGGGCTCATCAATTGTTCCAGCTTTTTCAGCAGTGCTGGTTTGTCAGGTTGGAACTGCATGGAGTCGCCGTCCGGCTCAAATCCAGACGGTTTTCCGGTCTTCGTCTTTCCCACCAGCCGAAACTTGCCTTCAATAGTCAAAAATGGCATTTGACGCCTCCTGATAGCGTTACCCGCACGGGTCCCGGACCTCTTCCTGAGCTACGAATGCTCGACCTTCGCTCCGGTCAGAGCGAAATCAATCAAGTCGCCCATGTTGCGGACGTCCTTGACTCTACCCTTTGTTGCCTTATATCCCGGCCTGACAAACAGCACGCCCGGCTTCTGTAGCTGACTGAAATTCTTCTGAATCACCTGATCTATGGCAACAGCTTCTTCCATTCCGACCTCCGGCGATATCGAGAGGAACTAATTCGACGATTGCGACAATCCAACGAGGCTAGCGCCTCGTTAGAATGTTCCTGCGATCACTTGTAAGTGCCTGCATCCTGCCTTCACCGGATCCGGCAGCGGTTGCTTCAGCAACTCCCCCGCAATCGCAGCCAGCTCCTGGATTCGCTCGTGGCAAAGCGTCTCTGCGTTCTTCGCATGAGGCGGGAGCATCACATGTCGCGTAAGCCCAAATCCCGGCCCCGCCGTCTTCCCCGGATATTTCTCCCCCGCAGGCATCAGCATCAGACCTTCGCCCAAGGGCAGCAGCACCCGCGGCATGAAATCAATCGCCACACTGCAGAAATTCTTCAACTGCGCTGCCGCACTCTCCGAATCGAATTCGAAGCTCCACGCCAGCATCCGCAGCATCAAGCTGTACACGGAGTCAAAGAGTCCCGCCACGCGGCTAGCCAGTGGATTCCCGATCGGATTTGAATTTGCCGTATTGCCGTGTCCGGCACCGGCAGACGGGTTGTGCATCGCCTGCCTCGCCGGAGAAAAGCCGGAGCCAGTCGCTCTGGACTCCAGAAGCTCCTTCAGCATCGTAACGAAGGCGACGAAGTGCGAGTTTTCTCGATGGCCTTTGCGTCCTTCGCCCTGCTCGGTGATCTCCTCGATCGCTCGTAGAGCCGACGCCCGGTCCCTCACCGCAACCAGATCCGGAAAGTGCACGAACTCCGGGGTCATCTGCTGGGTCGGTGCTCCGATGAACAATTCTTTCCCGTCGATCCGCTCAAACCCTGACCGGATCAACCCATACAGCTCTCCGATACTGGCGAAACTGAATTCTTCCTCGTCTTCGCGCGCCCGTTCTAGCAGCTCTCTGACCTCAGCCTCAATCGGCGTCGTCTCCGGATGCTCGTACTGAATGAATCGCCGCAGCGAACGGGCGCCGAAAGGCTCCAATTTCAACGGCACCTTCAATGGGTAGTAGGTCGGATCTTGCGGAAAGTTCGGACGCAGGTAATAAGGCGTACCGCCAATCGCTGTCGTCAGATTCCACACCAGCGCCAGGTGCAGCATCTCTTGCGAAGCCACAAAGTAAATCTGGGCCGCCCACCGTCGGACCTTTTGCTGTTCCTCCCAGGTCATCCCACCCTCGGAAATATCACGCTTCAGCGAAAAGGCAGCGTACAGATAAGAACAGGCAATACCATGCTCAAGCTCCGCAGCCTCGCAGAGAAGCTTCAGCAAATCGGACCGCGTAGCGACGCGCGTGGTAGGGCTCATGGTTTCGTTTGCCGTTGTTTCTTGATGCCTAGCTGTTTGCCAATGTCTTCCGCGGCGCGCAGAGCCAGCGCAGCCAATGTGAGAGTCGGATTCGGACTCCCTACGGTCGGGAATACTGAGGAGCCGACGATGAAAAGGTTGCGATGGTCATGAGAGCGGCAATGGGAATCGACCACCGATTGCGACGGGTCCTTGCCCATACGGCATGTCCCCATGATGTGTCCCGCTCCGTCGAAGGCTTTGGGGTCGGCGTCATTCGGGTCAATGATGCTGGTGGCGCCGATGCGACCAAAGATGTCTCTCAGCGTCTTTGTGGCGTGAGCCAGTCCCCGGAGGCTGTAATCCGAAGGAGAGAACGTGAGCTTTGGCTTGGGGATCTTCAAGCCGTCTGTATTGTTCGACAATTCCACTTTGTTGTTGCGATCGGGCGCCACTTCCACCGAGCAACTCAAGCGCACTTGTCGTGTGACACTTTCAAAGAGTTCCGCTTGCAGATCGATGCCGATCAGCTTCTTCTCGGTGACCAGCTGAATGATCTGGGCCTGAGGTGAACTTTTTCTCGACCATCCGTCATTGTTGAGCGAAACGCGAAATCCGGCCCACTTGGAACGAAACGCGCCGTCGCGGAACGATTCGATCCCGGAAGTAGACGGCGGCCCACGGAACGGGAACAGTTTTTCAGGCGCAAGACCGTAGGTGCTCTTGGACAAGTGATCCATCAGGTTGCAACCAACTTGACCACTGCGGTTCGCAAGCTTGGCGATCAAAAGCAACTTGGGCGTTTCGATAGCGTTCGCGGCGATGACGACGATGTCCCCACTGACCTTCTGGGGGACATTGCCATAAGTCAGGAAACGGACGGTGTGCACTGAACCATCGGCATCCTTATCGATCGCGTTGACCGCGCACTGCTCCCACAGAGCAGCTCCTGCATCGACGGCTTTTTTCACATGCACGTAACCGTCGTACTTCGCACCGATCGGACAAACCGGTACGCAAATAGAGTTGCCCGCGCAAGGCGGACGGCCATCGTATAGGGAAGAGTTTCTTGCCGATGGGGTGCTTCGGACCCGGTACTCCGCACCTTCAAACTTTTTTCCGTTAATCTTCTCGGCGATCCACAAGTCCGAGTAGCTTGGCCAGATCTTGCTCATCGGAAATGGCTTGCTTCTCGGCGAATCGAACAGGTTGTTCCACTCTTCATCAGATCCGGCGACACCCATTTCCCTCTCGGCATCGCAGTACCACGGCTCCAGATCGTCGTATGTAATCGGCCAGTCCACCATCGCGGGAGGAAAGTCTTTTCCGCCGCCGTAACGCGATCTCATTTCGAAATCGGACCGCAGCATTCGCGGAGTGTGCCCCAGCCAATGCCACGTGGAGCCGCCCGTTCGGCGTTCGTAGCCACTCTTGTATTGCTTGTCAGGTTCGGTAGAGGTCTGCTCGTAATCTGCCGCGCTATCTGGGCTCGGCGCCTTCGCGTCTGCCTCAATCTGTACATAAGGGCTGTGCGGACTTTTGATCGGCGCCACGGCGTAGGCGCCGGCAATCTGGGGCCGAAGTGGATTCCGGATCCCCGCCTCCAGCATCACTACGCGAGCGCCGGCTTTGGCCAACCGATAAGCTAGCATCGCGCCGGCAACACCCGCGCCGACAATCACCACGTCGAAATCGTTCTTTCCGGGACTCATTGGGGCTCGTTGTCAGGCCTGTATCGCCAATGGCCAAAATATCCCCCGGAGAGACCCGGCGGATGGGCGCCGATGATCTTCCAGGCCAGCCCACTGAAGTATTCTTCCGGCGTGCCGTAACGGAAACTTAGTGAAGGTGCCGGGGGATCCATGCCCAGGTTGTCCTGCACCGTTGACGTGTACCAAAGCAAAATAATCTGGCACACGGTCGGGCGCAACAGATCGACCTCGACAATTTCGGCCTTCACCTGTTCGACAAGCTTTTCGCCTTTTTTGAGCCCGCGAAATCGCCCGAGGATTTCATCTAGCTGAGGTTGGAACGGGCTACTCGCCAGCCGATCAAGATATTGTCGACCCAGGTTGACGTCGAGATCTTCGACGCCGGTCAGTACTCGCGACAACGCCATGAAGTCATCAAGCATCGATTCACCGATTGAGCCGGAACTACGGTTCCGTCCGCAGCCCCGGCTGGCCGTTCATAACTTCCCAGTCGCGAACTTCACAAATTCCTTTAGTCCAAACGTCTTCGTCTTTGTCTTGCCGTCACCAATTGTCGGCGTCCACCGCGGATCCTGTCCTAAAAACGACTGGCTATCCTTGGTCAACAGTCCGGCAAACGTCTCGGCTACGATTCGCCCGCCCACCGGGCCCAGTTGCTTCGTGTTGTTTCCGAACAACCCAGGCACGGTGTGGTCTTTCGTCTCTGCGAGGCAATACGTCCACAGCGGGCAGTTGTCGATGAACGCTTTAACCGGGCGGTCCTTGTCATTCTTGTCTTTAAGGTCGTTTAGGTTGAAGGCGTCTACTTCATCCTGAAACTTGCCGATCAAGATCTCGTCCAACGGTACGATTCCCATCGCTTTCGCCACCGCCTGCCCATTCGGCAGGCGCAGCCTCCAGCCACGTACCAGGTTCCTTTCAGCCAACGAGCGGATAAGCTTGTCGGCTACGTTGACAGGCAATCTTCCCAACGGGAAAACGATGGACGTATCAATGCGATAGGCCAGTTGCAGTCGACGACGATTCTCTGCTAGCTGTTCGGCCGAGGGATTTTTGCCGTTTATTTTCCCGTCGTCATCCAACTCCACGCCGTTCGGTCGATTTTCGATGTCGATGAAGCGCGCCCAATCAATCGCCCAGTCGGCGGCGGGCGCCGTGAATCCGCGCAGGCTGCTGTGGGGTTGTTGGCCTTGATGCTCATCTAATGGAAAGATGGGCAACAGATTCTTGGCACCGTCGTTGAGGCGATAGCCAGGTCGCACCATCGAATGCCCGAATCGGTATGCCGCGACCGAGAACTCCAGCGGCATGAAGGCCTCATTCTTCGCGTGATAGAACTGCATCACGGGTGGATTGTCCGCGATCGACTTGCCCGAAGCCAAATGCGGAAATACCGAATGCAACGTTTTCTCGTTAACCAACCTCACCAGGAAATCGTGGATCAGCATCCACTGATAGTGGAATCTTAGCGTCTGTTGTGCGTCTGCAAATTTGAGCTTCTTGTCAGTGATCAAGCGGTTGTGGAATCGCAGGAATAATCCCTGCAGTTGGCTCACCAGGGTATTCTCGTCGTTTCTCGGATCGCCAATGATTGCTCGTTGGGGATCTGCGCCATTCCGTGGCAAATCTTGCGCCGGCGGCAGAATAGCTGGAGCGTCCGTCAGCGCCTTTCCCATAAGGAATTTCGCCTTGCCCGACCCTTCGCTGAAGTCATACAAATACGGCTGATCGTCGGGCCCCCGCCCGTAGACGTTGTCCAGGTCGAATTTCGGAGTGCGATAATCTACCAGCCCGTCGGGATCGTTTTGTTGCTGCAGGCTGCTTGCGGGATCAAACGTCAAATCATGATCCACAAACTGTCCCAGATATGTATACAGACCAGGGATTCCGCTCTCCTCCCCGTCCGGACCGTCTTTCGGTAAATCTTTCGTACTGACCATCTCCTTGCCCAATATTTTCAGATTTGCCAGCGTTTCATCATCGTTGGCACCAAATTCCGCGGCCGGCAGGGCCCGGAAAATGCGGCCGAAAGCCCCACCGAAAAATACGGAGCTCCTCGATAGATTCAGCCCACGCACGCCTCGACCATGGGGAGTGATATTCCTCAGTTGCATGTGGTTCATAGCTGCTCTCCCAAAGAATCAAAAGTTTTGAATGCGCCTAACGAATTCAGAATCACAGCGTCGAGAGGCAACTGCACACCGAAGCCCAGCGCAGTTATGGCGTCAAGCCACAATCGACGCTTCTGCGTCACTTCCTGGGCCCGATTTCCGATGCAACGCGACGAATTTCGACCTAATGGCCGCCAAATGGCATCCACTGAACTCCGACTTCTGCCACTGAACGAAGATGTCTCCGATGAACCGCCCCAGGGTATCGAACACGTCGTCGCGTCGACCTGCGTGCAGACCACACACTTGATCGGACTTGGTCCCGCCTTGCTCAGAAACGTGAAAAGTTGAGCCGTGGCGGTCTCGCCCCAGAACTGACGGAGGTTTCCGTTCGCCGCCTTGAACGCAGCTCTCTGGGTCGTGGTCGGCCTCTTCTGATTCAAGGTGGGAGCGAGTGGACGATAATCAAGCTCAGGCGCGTCGATCGCCTGCAAGCGGATAGTGCTCCGCTGCTGGCTGGCGATGGCATCCTTCGTCACTTTGCCGTGCACCTGCGCACCGTCAAATGCGTGCGTGATTATTGGAGCTGCGCCTGGGTTTTTGGTAAATCGGAATGCGTTCGTATCCGACAGATGTACCTTCACTGTGTCGGCGTGCCATTCGCCTGTTGGCCAGAATTGGGCTAAGTCGATTGTCCCGGTTACTTCAAGCAGTCCCGTGGGCATGTAGCCACCTCCTGCGGAATCCATCACGATCCGGGCCGGGGTCTAAACACGTGGGCGGACTACTGGGGGCCTGCTGCTACTCTTACCAAACTAAGTGGCGGTTACTATACTGCGGGGAAGATCACCACAACTAGGGGCCTTATAGCGGGGGATTATAGCCCGACGTCGACCTTTGTCAAGCATTAGACGCAACTTTGTTTTGCAACCAGATTAGACTTGCCACTTCTGTCTTGTTTATTGCTTAGGTCGCATTATGGTTGGTTTTATGTACCCGGCTGCCGGCTTGCTTGCTCTTAGAGCGTCGACATTCCGACCTTGACTGCAAAGCTATGTCGGTATTCCGACATTGTTTCCGCAGCTAAGTCGAGAGGAGGAATACACTATGGCTTTTCCCGACTAGAACAGTGGACAACTCGTCGGACGATGTTTTGTTGTCAACACCGATGATCAACAGGAGGCAGTAATGAGAGTAATAATGACCGTAACTCTCTCGTTGACATCCACATTTCGGCGCCGCGGCAGTCTGTCCGGTCGGATAGTATGTCTATCAGACTGCTCATCTACTAGTTACGGCATTCCTCGGAGTACTATGAAAGGGCTGAGAATCTTTTTGCAAGTGTTCCAATAGCGTCACAAACTCTTCAATCTGCTTGCTTCGCTATGGCGCATTATGCCAGTATGCTCGTCTTCCCCCGTCGCCTCCTGATAGGTGTGTTCGTGCGCCACGATGGCCTACCCAGCCAGGCATGGCAATTTCTGCCTGTGGCGATGAGGCGTTGCTATGAAAAAAATGCGGGCGTGATTGCCGTACTGATGGTCGTTCTGACGTTCTTCGGGATAACCAGTCTGCCGAGGACCTCGACCGGTGGCGACACAACGGTTGAAGACAGAGCGAAGCCCAACCCGAAATCGAAGGTCCAGCAAAAGCCGAAATCGAACACCGCAAGCCAAACCACTCGGCGAAGTCCGCGCGCGCGCCACGCTGCCTGCGACGAAATCAGATCTCGCCTTCTGCCGTTCGTCGCAGACGGCGCGTTGGAAGACCAGCGCCTACCCGCATCCTGCTACGACGAACATGAGTACGACGCAGCAACCGATCCAATGAAACCAGAAATGGCGTCGCTGGATCTGAACTTCGTAATCGCCACCGTTCCCGATCCCATCTCCACCCATTTACCTCTGATGTTCGACCGAATGATTGAAGTGATCCAGCAGGCGGCGCAGGACGATGGCTATTCGTATGACTCAT
>CAVUGT010000026.1:0-65470 GCA_963741105.1 Terriglobia bacterium | reverse complement strand
AGAAGCCGTCATGCGGCACCAGTTGGTCGCGCCCGATCTTGTACCACTCGCCGGTGGCGGCGATTCGCGCCGAGCCCAGCGTGTTGATGCGCAGGCCGATCTCGCGGAGCCCCAGGGAACTGCGTCCTTCACAAACTCCATCTGCTTTCCGTTGTAGGCGAAGAGGAAAGGACAAGAAGCCTTGAGCCGCTGCTCGGTTACAACATCCTGATCGGCCTTCACCCCGCGAAACTCGGCGCGGACTGTACCGTTCGGCCAGATGACCCGCACCACCTCAGCCTCGGTCTGCTCGCCCAATCCGAAATGAAGTTGCGGCCCCGTGATCGGCTGTTTCTGGACCAGCATGCCAGAGCGGATTTCGATTTCACCGCCGACGCCGAACGGATTGATGCGCTGATCACCTACAGCTTGTACCGCATGCGGACGAACTACTTGCCAGTGATAATTCTTCGGACTCTGACTGATTGCCCGCACCGCCTGTCCGTCGGCGGAAAGACCGAGGAGATCGAGATGGCCATTGTTGCTCACGTCCGCAGCGTCAAACACCAAGGCCGGTCCCACGGGTTGGGAGAGCAGCGTGAATTTGTGTTTTGCATCCCCGAGCCAGACCAGAGCACCCGCGCCGGAGCGATCCTTAATCAGGGTAGTGGGAGAAAGAAACAAATCGAGGGCCCCGTTGTTGTCCAAATCAGCCACGTGCAGACGAGCTTCGCCCGCAAAAACACTGCCTGTATCCGGGACGTTCGCAATTTCCGTGGTCTCCCAGGTCTGTCCTTCGTTCTTGTCTGAGATGCGCATGTGATGGCGCCGTCAGCCAGGACTGCGATCAGATCGAGAATTCCGTCCTTGCTGGCGTCGGCAACCGCCACCGCTTTCACCGACGAAAAACCGGGTGGCAATGGCTGCTCGTGGAATTGTCCCTGCCGCAGATTCATGAACACGTGCAGTTTGCCTGTTCCGTCGATGATTGCCGCGTCGGGATTGCCATCGCCATCCAGATCAGCCCAGGCAAATCCGACCGCACCGGAGATTCCGGAAAAGGGGTGAATGGGAAGGAATGTGCCATCTCCATTATTTCTTAGGACAGGCGGCGTGCCGTCTGTAACGCCGAGCACGAGGTCGAGATCACCGTCGGCTTCTATGTCCACCGCCCACGCGCCAATGTATCGGGCGTTGGCGACGGCATCGGGCAGTTTGGCTTGTGCCGTCACATCGGTGAAGGCCTTAGGGCTGTCCTGACGCAGCAGGCGCACGCCGCCAGCACCGGCCAGCACCAGGTCGGTTTTGAAGTCATAGTTGAATCGACGCACAATGCCTTCCGGCATCGGCGGTATGCCTGTCTTTCCGCCGGGAAAGGGGAACGTCGCGCCGGTCAGAACGCACCTCGCGGCCATTGGCTGCGGCGATGGCTGGCGCGCCCGCGCTGGCCAGCGGAACATCCGCGCCAATCCAACTCCAGCGATTGCTGCCGGGGCTTCCCGGGAGCTGATGGTTTGGGTACAGGTTGGACGTTGAAACTGATCGATGTGTCCGCCGGCGCCGGACGGAAGGCGGGAGACTCGAGCCGCAAAAAATGAGTGAATGGTTCCGTTCATCGCCGGAGGTGCCTTGATCGCAGTCAGGCTCTGACGATATTCGGGCACCCGCATCATCACGTTGCGAAGAAATGTAGTTTGGGTTGCTGCCCGGCGCAGGTCTGAGCCTTTGGTAGCTGACTGTACCGCCGCGAGCTGATGCTGGACTTCCGGCGGCCATCCTGCAGATCGCGCGCTGATATCGGCAACCGCCGACTTCAGCGTGGTGTCGTCCCCGCGCTTAGCTGCGATCCGGCTCAATTCGAGCAGGGCGGCCAGGTTGTCCGGTTGAGCAGACAGGATCCTTTGCAACAATTGCTGGACTTCCGCGGCCCCAGTGTCGGCGCCGAGCCGTTCCGTCTCTTCCGCCAGCCGGTAGGTGGCCCGCAAGTTTTGCGGATTCAGATCGGCTGCTTTGCGCAAATCGACAATGGATTCCGCGGAATTGCCGCGCTGACTCTCAAGAATTCCCAGCAGGTCGTAGATACGATCATTCTTCGGCGCAAGACCGCGCGCTTTCTCAAGTCTCTGCGCCGCTACATCGTAGTTTCGTTGCCGCAACGCCAGCACTCCCCAGTTGGCCCAAGCCGCAGGCTCGCCGGGCACCAGCTGCGTCGCAGTCGAGAGATTGCTTTCAGCGTGGACGTCATCGCCTACTTGCAACGCCGCCAGGCCGATGTAAAAGGCCGAAACCATATCGGCGTAGGTCTTGGAGTTTTTGTTAGGCAGTCTCGGGGATCTATGGCAGCTTGTGAATGCAACAATCGCTGCCAGAACAACAGGAAAGAAAACGACGTTGGCCGCTCAGCCGACCGGTCCGCGCGGATGCGTAGTGGAACCCAGTCGAAATGTAGACGATAAACCCATCCTCAAAAAAACGGCCAGAGTCAGACCCTCGTTCCTTGAAATCTCGCTTTGAAATCTAGCACAGGCGCGTGCCCCATTCGTCGCAATGCTCCGCATTTACGCGACCTGCAATTTCTTGTTCCTGCGGGTTCGCGTCTTTGCGACTCCGCGAAACCACAAGAACGCGACCGCAAGAAACGGTAAAAGGTACAACAGAAGGTCCCACCGGCCGAAGCCAGGAGGCGTGGCTTCCACCCGGGAAAACGCTTCACCACTACCTTGTGCGCTTGTTATCGCCAGACGGACCTTCCAGAACTCGTCCCTATCGAACTCCGCCAGAACTTTGTATTGTGCCTGCCCCCTTGTGTCATCGCGAGTAGCTGGGTAGACGACTTCGGCGAGCCTGCCGCTTTCCGGTTGGATCCCGATTGTGATCTTCAGATCGTCGGGAATTTTGCTACCCGGCAACGGATCTACCAGCACAAAGAAAGTTCCGGTGCCGACATCGGGATGAGTCCATAGAGAAATCACGCACGGGCCGACTTTCTGATTTTCGATGATAGGGAACGGCGGGCCATTGTGGGCTCGGGCCGACAACACGAGCAAGAGCACGGCCGCAATAGAAGCCGGGAGTCTTTGCGTGCCGGATTGGTTTCTCCATTTCATGTCAGCGGCGGCTGCTTAACATCTCCACAACCAAGCTCAACATCAAAATCAACGTCAAGGGTGGCGGGCGAGGGCGCCCACCTTACACGCATGCTATCCGCTCATCAGCGTGGCGCGCATTTCCATGGGTTGAAACATCAGCCACATCGACGCCACCCACAGGACCGCACACACTGCCGCCCACGGAAAGAATGCGCGCAATGGCCGATCCGGAAAATCCTCCTGTGCCAGGCCATGCGTTACGAGTAGCGATCCGGCAAATCCCAACAGAAGGAATCCCATTTCGAAGACCTGAACGATGTTCGATGGCAGGCCGGTCAAAGTCCACCGCGGTTCTCCCAGTACAGGCCATCCCAGACTTGCCAGAGCGCTCTGGGTGACTGGGATCAACGTATATAGTCCGGTCAGAAAGTGAAAACCGTAGTGAGCCAGCCACATTCCAAAGCCCAACGGGACCAAACCGTATGTGTATCTCACCACCAGCTGGTACAGCGCGCGCTGGTTGCCCGACCACCCGCGAGTGATCCATGCAGCCAGTCCGAGCAGGACTACCGGTTCGAGAACTAAAAAGAAGGTGAAGATCAGCCCGAGCACCGGAGCCTCGTGGCTCACGTGCAGCACCCGTCCGAGCCAGCGTTCGACGGCGTAAACGGGACTGACCATGCCAAAAGCATTCAGCAACGCACCAAAAGTAAATACGATGGCCAGCGCGGCCAGGTCCTTGCGGTGCGAGAAATAACCAATTCCTGAGCGTAGAGGATCATTCAGCAGTTCCTCGCCGGGCATCCGGCTCAGTATTCCAACGTTGTCATGGGGACAGGCATGGACGCAGTCGAGGCAAAACGTGCAATCCATGTTGCCAACCTTGCGCGGCTGAAACAGCGCCAACTCACAGCCGCGAATCACCACCAACTCCGAGGCAGGCTCGGGCTGTCCTCGTGAATGCAGTCCTTGGTGTTGCAGGTGACGCAGACGTCGAGGTTCGCGAACCTTCACTTCGAAAGGAGAAAGCGTCGAGGCCACAAAGTTAAATCGTCCGATCGGACAAACGAATTTGCAGAACGAGGCATGCTTGAAAAGCCCGTCGACCACGAGCACGGTCAGGAAGTAGGCGATGATCAACCAGGCCGTCCACCAGGGCGAAGACCATAGATCGAACAACTCGTAGGTAAACAGGATCAGAACGAACAGCGCCACCGACAACCACTTGTTGCGCAGCGGGCGCGGCCAGTTGAATCGCGGTTTGAAAAGACGCCGCGCCACCTGCCGCACCAGCATGAACGGACAGGCCAGGCAGAAGAAATTCCCCGCACACAGCAGGACCAGCACGAGAAGTCCGCGAAAGTGAAGCCAGCTCAGGGTGGTCGCCAAGTTCTTGGGGGCAAGGTTGGGACCGAACAATCCATGCAGGATCATCACAACGCTGACGACCAGCAGCGGAGCCTGCAGGAGCGGGCGAGCGTGCCGCCAGCGAAACAACCGCCCCAGTCCCGGAACTCGCATTAGATCAAAGGGCTGGGACTCAGGCTGATCCAGGGCCGGGATGGAGGACGGAGTCAACAGCTTGCCTAGTTGGGTCGAACGTCGCGTACGTTGAATTGGCGCTCCAGCGTTTGCCCGCTGGGAAGCTTCACATGCAGAAGAACGATCCAGTCTCCCGCCATTCCAAACTTCAGACTGGCCTGGTACTGGCCAGACGAGGTTTCGGTCGCGTCTCCAAACACGGGAGCCATGCCCGGGTGTGACATATCAGCTTCCAGCGTGATGTGAGCTCCGGAGTCGGTTCGCCGTCGGCGCCGATCAGCTTCAGACCGACTGCAATCGGCCCCACCTGCGGGGGGTCAGACGAGATCGTGTGCTCCACAGTTATCCGGGAAGGGGCATCAATCGGTCTTGAACAGCCGGCCATCAACAAAGCTGTAACGCAAGAGACCGATAAAACTCCCAGACGGACGTAAATCGCCTTCCGCACCGTAATACCTGACACAACCCAGCAGACTCACAGGCAGTTCAAAAAGAGTCAATAGTTGATTCATATTAGTGAATGAGCCCAGTCGTTCTTCTTAGCCTCCTTCGCGTAATCCTTTGCGCCCTTTTGCGGTAGAGCCTTCGTCAACCGCTTTAACCGCAAAGTTCACCAAGGATTCCGCAACGGACGCAAAGAACCAGCTTCCGGCCTCCACCCCTCACCCTGGACACCAAATTACATCCGTAACTTGTAGAAATGTTACGAATTTCCTAATCTCGCAATATTGCCTGTCAATCTTAGCCGCAGGATTTGGACCCTTTTGGATCAAACGAAAAAGCCGCGGCCAGTCCCTCGCTTCCGTCAGACCGGCGTTGGCGTCTGCCTGTTTATATTGGCTCTTCTTTCTCTGACCCTTGCCCATGCTCAAAACACTCCGAGCTTGCGCAAACTGGTCTACAAAGTGGCCCCCAAATATCCTCGGGAGTTGAAGCAGAACGCGATTGGGGGAGTCGTCCGGCTGTCGATTTCGATCAGTCCAAACGGCTCAGTGGGAAAGATATCGCCCATCGGCGGTAACCCTATCCTGGTGGATGCGGCGACCCTGGCTGTCCGACAGTGGAAGTATGTGCCCGCCGACCGCCCAACTACAACCGAAGTCCAGCTGGATTTCATTCCCGGCCGGCAGTAGCCGTTCCGTCACAGGTTCGTCCGCTCTGATTGTGACTCCCGCATTCTCTCGGGAATGCTAGGCTGAAGCAGGAGCCCTTAAGCTTGTTGTGTGCCATCCACCGCCGCGGCCTGCTGCTGATCGTCCTGACGTTGGTGGCGTCGCATTTGAGCGGAGCGGCCGAGGCTCCAGCGACAAAGCCCGCTGCGAAGCCGGGCCGTTCGCTGGCAGCCAACACAACTGGTAAACGGATCTCCGATTGTCCTTGAAGTCACGCCCCCGGTGCGATTGACCAGCCTGTCCGCGACCTGGCTCGACCACCAGATCCTCTTCAGCTATGACGCGAACGCGAAAGCCTGGTACGGAATCGCTGGAGTCAGTCTCGAGACAAAAGCCGGCTCCTTTGCTCTTGCGCTAAAGGGAACGACTGCCAAGGGAACAGAGTTAGCATTTTCCCGGAACATCGCGGTTCACGCCGGAAAGTATCCGAAGTATCGCCGTCAGTGTTGCGAAACGCTTTACCGAGCCGAGCAAGGAACAACTGGAACGCATTCAACAGGACAAGACGGTCAAGCAGGATGTGTTTCACCACACCGATCCCGAGAGCGAGTGGGCCGGAAAGTTTCGCGCGCCGGTCGAGGCGAAGGTCCCCTTCCGACGTCTTCGGCACCCGCCGCATTTTCAATGGGAAACTGAAAGCATGCATCAGGGACTCGACTTTGACGTCCCCACCGCCACACCCATCTCCGCGCCAACACCGGAACGATCATGCTGGCGCGTTTTTTATACTTCGAAGGGAACTGCGTGGTCATCGATCACGGGCAGGGTCTGCTCACCCTCTACCTCCACCTCTCCGAGTTCAAGGTGAAGAAGGGGACGTGGTGAAACGCGGGCAACTGATCGGCCTCAGCGGCGCGACCGGTCGCGCCACCGGACCGCATCTCCATATCGCCGTGCGCTGGCAGGGACCTATCTGAATCCGGCCGCTCTGCTGAGCTTGCCGATCCCAGCGACGTAGCCCTCGCGCAGTTCCTACGGGTCGGGATCCGCTAATTCCGCGACGAGTCCTTCGATGCGCTGGGCCGTGGTGGCCCGCCATTGCCTAGCGATTCCCCGAATCTCCAGGTTCCGGATCAGCCGGTGCAGGTAGTTCGGATGCACGCCCAGAGCGCGCGCCGCTTCGGTGAGTTCCCCCGCTTCCTCGATCGCACTCTTGATCAGCCGCTTCTTCAGATCCTTGACCGCCGCGTGATAGCGCGCCTCGTCGACGCCCGGCGCCGGTTCGCGTTCCAGCAGCGACTCCGGCAGGTCTTCCGGTCGATCGCTTCCGACGTGCTCATCACCACCGCTCGCTCGATAGACGTTCTCCAGTTCGCGGACATTGCCCGGCCATTCGTACTTCGCCAGCCTGGCCATCGCTTCCGCGGAAATTCCCTTCGTTTTAACTGCCGCCTTGCGTGCTGTGCTTGCGCGCAAAATACTCCGCCAGCAGTGGGAATGTCCTCAGCCGCTCCCGCAAGCGGTGGCATGACACCGATACGACATTCAGCCGGAAATAAAGGTCCTGGCGGAATTTTCCCTGCCACCGCCTCTTCCAGATCCTTGATTGGTCGCCGCAATCAGCCGGATGTCCACTGTAATCGAACGCGTTCCGCCGAGCCGCTCAAATTCGCGCTCCTGCAACACGCGCAGCAGCTTCACCTGCACCGCCGGAGCGCAGTTCGCCGATCTCATCCAGAAACACCACGCCGCCGTCTGCCATCTCCAGCTGCCCTTTCTCTGCGCGATGGCTCCGGTGAATGCGCCGCGCTCGTGTCCAAACAGTTCGCTCTCCAGCAAGTCCTTCCGGAATGGCGCCGCAGTTGATGGCGCACGAACGGCTTGCCCGCGCGCGGGCTGTTGCGATGGATGGCCCGCGCCGCCAGTTCTTTTCCCGTGCCACTCTCGCCGCAGATCAGCACCGTCGCCTCACGTCGGAGCGACCCTCGACAGAAGCTGGTAGACTTCCTTCATCTTCGTCCGTCGCCCACCATGTTGTGCTCGCAGGTTGATCTCGGTGGTCAGGCGTAGATTTTCCTGTTCCAGCCAGTCCAGCCGTGCGCGCGTTGTCCAGCGCGACCGCGCAAATGTCCGCGATGCCGCCACCAGTTCAAGATCGTCCTCGTCGAAGCGCATCGCCGGGTTAAGCGTATCGAGATACACGCACCCAATGACTCTCTTGAAAACTGTTAAGCGGTACGCACAATAGCGACCGCACATTGGAAACCACCAGGCTTTCCACGTCCAGCCCCCTGATTGCCCATGCAATCGTCGCATCCGAGAATCGCGACTCCTTCTTCCAGAACTTGGCGCGCGATCGTGCGGCTGACCCGGACGGTTCGTCCGAGGTCGCTCCTTCATGGCGCGCGAAAACCGAAGTAGAGCTGTCTCCTTTGCCGGCATCCCATCCAACAGGATCGCGCCGCGCTCCGCCGGCACCATCTCGAAAATCAGCTCAGAATTTGTGACTGCAGTTCGTCCAGATCGCGAATCGATGAACCATCGCGGCTGATCTTCAACAGTGCGTTCAGATTGCGCGCCAGCCGGAATTTGCCGGCAACTCGCGCAGAATTCTTTCCGGGTGTAGGTACAGAACATCCTGCGGACGAATTTGCGCGGTGGCCTGGGTCAGGCTATCATCGAACTCGACCGGCGAGCCGCCCGTCTGCTGGAGCTTCTTCTTCAGCAGAAACAGGAACGACCGAGATCTCCCATCGCGATTTGGTCGCCGTGGCTGCAAGCCGCTGTCTTCACACGACTCGCCATTGACGAGTGTCCCATTGCGGCTCTCCAGATCGCGAACTCGAGTGTAGGCCGTCCTGCGTGGCGGACAGGACGCAATGCCGCCGCGACAACGACGGATCACCGATGGCCAACGAGTTAGATCGGATCCCGCCAAGCGCAGCTCTGATTCAGTAGAACAATCTACGGAGTCTTTCAGGGCCCGCGATAACCGTGGTAGTCTGGGTTCACAAGCTGTCCTTACAATCGGCTGGCGGCGCTACGGTGTCCACACATGGCTTCTAAGTTCGTGAGTCCGAACCGAGCAGATTGTCCACTATCCGAACGGATAGTGCACTCTATCCATTAAGATAGCGTTTCTCTGGGAGTACTTTTCGCGCTTGCCCGCTGAAAACCGACTAAGACTTTGTATTGAAGTTGAGTTTATTTTAGGTGCCGTCGAATTGGCTTCGGTATGGCACGCGATTGCTAGTATGTTGGGCACTGGCCTGGCAAAAGCGACGGGGGAAGCGCTTTTAGCAGTCCTGCTGGGCAGCTCTGGTCTCGGGAACTCGAGGGACCCCCTCATCGAGTTCCCGATTGCTATTTCCTGGTCAGCAAGTTTGTGCACCGTGCTGCTGTCGCCGGCGATCAATCCTTTAGCCTAACCCGCCCGCATCGACTGCCCGTGGGGGCCGAATTCGATCCGCGTTGTCTCTGCACCGCTACTCCATCCCGAAACGTCACCGACCTTCCCGAGATCGCCGAACGCTGTTCGCCCGGCACCAGAATTCCCACCAGGTTCAGCGGGTCCGCTGCCGACAACGTGACGGTCTCTCCGGTGGGCGGCATCTTCCGCGTCGCGCGTAACGATTCGACCGCCACCGGCAAGCGCAAACTGCTCGCCCAGAAATCCATCGACGAAGCGGCCGCCGCGAATCTCGCCCCGATCTTCCAGCCGGCGGAATGCCATCTGCAGTTCGCGCCACGTCGGCAGATTCGTCTCGCGCGCCAGCAAATCCCGGAAGACGATTCCGTAGCGCCTCAGCAGCATCCAGCAGGTCGCTTCCACGGCGCGATTGCGATCGGCCGCCTGGTCGGTATACAGCAGCGCCCATCGGCCAGTACTGTGCCGCGGACGCGCAGTGCGCCCGCTTCCTTGCCCGGCGCGACGTTTGGGATCGATCAGTGAGCGCAGATTGTCGAAGCCGTCGGCGGTGACCAGGCCTCCGGCCACCAGTTCCCACAAGGCGGTTTCGATCTCGGCCTTCAGCTTGTCTGTGCCGCGCACGATATCGGCGAAGAACGACGCGCCACGCTGCCGCAGGAAATCCAACACCTGTCGCGCGCCCTCGCTCAGACCGCGGGCCTCAGGCTGACCGGCGTCAGGACGATGCGGCGTCATCCAGTCCGATTCTTCGCGGACGAAGAATGTAATCGGCGCAACGCTGGTCGGAATCACGCGCCGCTTGCCCGCAGCCGAGTCTTCCAGAGTCGCCGGATGCGGCGACAACCGTCCCCAGCCCACTGCGCCGGTCAGGCAAAGTTGGTCGAGCCACTTGGGATCGTAGTCGGCGATGCGCCGCGCCAGGATCTGCCGCTCCCAGGCATTGGCCGGAATCTCAAAACCCTGCAACTGGCGCAGGACATCGAGCGTGGCGCGTTCTCCCTGCACCTGCGATCCCGGCGCAACATGCTGCCAGCGCAACAGCCAGCGCATGAACTGCGCCGCCGTCACTGGCTCGATCTGCTTGCGCAGTGTCGCGACCGTCAGGCGGTGAATGCGCGCCAGCAACCGCCGCTCACACCATTCCAGTTCAGGTACATTCGGCTGCAACTGCTGTGGCTCATGTGGGCGCAGGCGACTCGCCCGCGATGCGGCATCGGTGAACTGTCCTCGCAACAAGGCGCCCGAGGCTTCCATGCGAAGGAATGCTTTCTCGATCTCAGTAGAAGGAAGGCGAAGCATGTCCCCAAGCTGCGAAGCGGTGGCGGGGCCCAAATGCGACATCCATCCGGTGACCAGAGCCAGCAGCGCATCGTCGGAAGAGGGAAGAGTCGAGTGAAGTTCAGGTACCGGACGATCAAACCGTGCGTCGGGGTATAGCAGAGAAAATGTTTTGGCCCGCTCTGCCGCGACCCAGTAACGCACGCCCGAATGCTCGGCCCGGGCGGCGCGCCCCTGTTCGATCAGTCTCTCGAAATGTCGTTGCCATTCATTGCTCGCGTGGGGACGGCCACCCTCGGTTGTTCGGTCGAGCGCAGCTCGACTATCGGGCGAACTGTCGAAATGCGAAGTCAGAGAAAGGATATTCCTCGAAACTTGCCGAGCTTCGCTCCACTGGACAGCCGGGGATGGTTGTTCCGAAGTGGTCTCGGGAAACGCAATCAGCGTGTGTAACACGTCGTGCAGTTCGTCCGCGTCCCGCACGTCGGGCCAGGCTTCCTGGCGGACCTGCGCGATCGCTGCCGGATCGAGCTTGCCAACTTCTTCCAGCACAGACTCGGGCAATATGCGGCGCATCTCCACCGCTCGCGCCCGCCGTTCTTCCAACGGAGCGTCGTCGAGATACGCGTAGGGATTGGCGTTCAGAATCTCGTGCGAGAATTGCGACGGCACTGGCGTATCCACTGCGAGGCAACGGATTCGTCCCTCTTGAATACCACTCAGCAGAGACCGGAGACCATCGATATCCATGGCTTCGGTGAGGACATCCTTCATCACCTCGTTGACCAAAGGATGATCGGGAATCTGAATGTCTCCCTCGATGTTTTCCTGGCAAGCGGCGACATCGGGGAAGACCGATGCCAGCAGATCGTCGGAGCGCATGCGCTGGATTTGTGGCGGCACTTTTTTGCCACCCTGAAAGCGCAGCAACGCCAGCGCGCGGTTGGCGTCCCAGCGCCATCGGGTTCCAAAGATCGGCGAAGCCAGCGCAGCCTGCTCCAACACCGGTTGAACGGTTTCCGCGTTGAGGAAATGAAAAACATCGGCCAGCGGAAAGCTGTGCTGCTCCGCTAGCGCGATGTTAAGGCCGTTATCGGTGGCTGCGGCCTGCAATTCGAAATTGAAGCTGCGGCAGAAACGCTTCCGCAGAGCCAGTCCCCAGGCTTTATTGATACGACCGCCGAAGGGGGCGTGGATGATGAGTTGCATCCCGCCGCCTTCATCGAAGAAGCGTTCGGCGATGATCGTGTCCTGAGTAGGAACGTCTCCCAGCACGGCGCGCCCTTGTAGAACGTACTCGATAGCTTGCTCGGCGCCGGATTCATCGAGTCCGCATTCGGCCTTCAACCATGCCACGGTTTCGCCAACTGCCGGCTGGCTTTGTGAGATGCCGATCGGAGAAGTGTGGCGCAGGCGCTCGCTGATTTCCTTGCGCAGACCAGCCACGTGCGCCGAGAGTTCCTGTGTCCGTGCCGGGGCCTCGCCACGCCAGAAGGGAACACTGGGCGCGGCGCCGTGGGCATCTTCGACCAGCACGCGTCCGGACTTACCCTCGACGCGGCGGATGCGCCACGAGGTGTTGCCCAGCAGCATGATGTCGCCGGCATTGCTCTCTACCGCAAAGTCTTCATCAAGAGTGCCGACAACAATGCCATCGGGCTCGGCGACGACTGTAAAGAGCGCAGTCTCAGGAATGGCGCCGCCGCTGGTGATGGCCGCCAGCCGACTGCCTCGCCGGGGACGCAGCTTGCGGTTCACACGATCATGATGGATGTAAGCGCCGTAGCGTCCGCGTCGCGACGCAATTCCCTCGGAAAGCATTTCGAGAATTGAGTCATAAGTCTCGCGAGAGAGATTGCGATAAGGATAGGCGCGAGTGACCAGGGCAAAGAGGTCATCTTCGTCCCAGCCGCCCTCGGTAGGCTCGGGATTGTCTGTGTGGCGCGTGCGCCCCGCCCGCGTGTCGACGGTGGCAAGGGCGACGTCTTCAGCGCCGACCGAATGGCTACTCCAAAATTCCGCCTTGGAATTTTCAACCACTGATGCAGCTTCCGGCGTTCGCGGGCGAGGCGCCCGCGCCACACGGGAAGTGGTGCCCTCCGCGGCGCAAGCTGCGACAATCTGTTGCGCGAGAATATCCAGCGGCGCGTCGGGAATGATCAGGCGATCCAAATCTCCCAGCTGGATGGCCCGCACCAGCGCGGCGCATTCCAGCAGGTCATCACGAGTTCCGGCGAAGAAACGTCCTTTGGGGACCGCGCCGCGCCAGTGGCCGGAACGTCCAACACGTTGCAATGCAACTGCAATCGCCCGCGGCGAACTGATCTGCACCACCAGGTCCACGGTGCCGATATCAATTCCGAGTTCGAGCGAGGCCGTGGCCACAAGCACCTTGACCTTGCCTTCTTTTAATTTTGTTTCTGCGGAGAGGCGCAGCTTGCGCGACAAACTGCCGTGATGCGCAGCCACATTTTCCTCGCCTAATCTTTCGCCCAGGTGATGAGCGATCCGTTCCGCCAACCGCCTGGTGTTGACGAAGACCAGCGTGGACCGGTGCTGCTCCACCAGTTCCACCAACCGGTTGTAAACCTCGTCCCACATTTCATTGGTTGTGATCGGTCCCAGAGACGAGCCGGGCACTTCCACCGCAAGGTCGAGCTTGCGTTTGTGTCCGACATCAACAATTACCGGCGCAGGCCGTCCGTTGCCGGTCAGGAAGTGAGCGACTTCTTCAATCGGCTTCTGGGTTGCCGAGAGCCCGATCCGCACCGGAGTCCGATGGGTCAGCGCTTCCAGCCGCTCCAGCGAAAGCGTCAGATGCGCGCCGCGTTTGTCGTCAGCGACGGCGTGGATTTCGTCGACGATGACGGTCTCGACATCGCGCAGAATCGCGCGACTCCTCTCTGCTGTCAGCAGAATGTAGAGCGACTCAGGTGTGGTGACCAGAATGTGTGGCGGCCGCTTCAGCATGGCCCGCCGTTCGTGCATCAGCGTGTCGCCGGTGCGGACCGCAGTGCGAATCTCCGGCATCAGCAATCCACGATCGCCCGCCATCTTCAGAATCTCGCTCAAAGGCCCTTCGAGATTTTTCTGGATGTCGTTGCCCAGAGCCTTCAACGGCGACACATACAGAACTTCCGTGCGGTCGTCGAGATGACCCGCCAACGCTTTGCGCACGAGCCGATCAATGCATGCGAGAAACGCGGCGAGGGTTTTACCGGAGCCGGTAGGAGCAGAAATGAGCGTCGTACGCCCGGCGAGGATGTGAGGCCACCCCTGCTCCTGCGGTTCAGTCGGGGTACCAAACTTTCCGACGAACCACTCCGCGACGAGCGGATGTGCCCAGGCGAGGGTGGAAGGAAGGGGAGACATCTTTGGATATTCTAACATGCGACTTTCGTGAAATGTTCGCCTAGTCGCGAGCTCAGTAGCCAAGCACGAACCACGTAGGCCCAGACGTCCCGTCTGGGCGGGCGAGCGAAGCTCGCCGGAGGTTTATGCCGCTGATTGACTCAAAATCGCGGAGCTTCACTCCGCTGGGCAGGTGAGACACCTGCCCCTACGTGCCTGGTGGAGCTGAATGCTAAAATTCCCGCGATGCCGAAAACTTCATCCGCCAAGGCCCGCGCTAAGAAAATCAAACTGCTTCTCTTCGATGTAGACGGCGTCCTCACCGACGGCAAACTTTTTCTCTTTCCGGTTCAGACGGCCAACGGCCAGATCGTGGTCGAAGCCAAAGGCTTTCACGCGCAGGATGGTGCGGGAATATCCATTGCCCGGATCGCGGGCGTCAAGTCCGGCCTCATCACCCGGCGCAACTCTGAAACTGTGGCACTTCGCGCTCGTGATCTGCGGCTGGAGCACGTTCATCAGGGCAGTGTGGACAAATTAAAGGTTTTTCGCGAAATTCTTAGTACGGATGGGCTCAGCGCCAGCGAAGTCGCGTTTGTCGGCGACGACGTGATCGACCTTCCGGTCATGCGCAACTGTGGTTTCTCGGTGGCCGTCGCAAACGCTCGGCGCGAGGTCAAGGACGCCGCCCACTACGTAACGCCGCACGCCGGCGGCGACGGAGCCCTACGCGACGTGATCGAGTTCATTCTGAAGGCGCAAGGAAAGTGGAAACAGGCAGTAGAAACCTACATCAGAAACGAAAGCTCAGGCGGGAATTGAGAGCAGCTATAAGCAGTTAGCTTTTGGCTCTTAGCCAAATCAAAAACCAAATAAGAAATTTGCGAACGGGATAGAGCGGAAGCTTTGGATTTAGCTAAGAGCCAAAAGCTAATGCTAAAAGCTCGTCTCACTAAAAAACCCACCGGCCGTCTGCTTGGGGCGTGCTCGGGTCGACGACCGATGGGCTACCGTTTCTCCTTACTCACCCTGTTGTTTTCAGGAGTAATTGAAATGATTAAACACCATGCCGGCAGAAAGTTTCGTAGGATTTTGTAAATATTTGTAATTCAATTATTTACTGGAATCGCCACCGGACGAGCTGCCATCAGCTCGGTAAATCGCGGGTCTTTGCGCAACCCGGCAAACTCCGAATCTTTGTAGACGTCCTCAATCCCTTTGTAACCCTCTTCCAGCGCCCGGCGAAGGTACTGTAGCGAACGGTCGCTGACGCCGCTCTTGGCATAAAGCTTGGCCAGCACGTAGTAAAAACGCGCCCGATCCGCTGGGGACGACATCTGGGCCAGCACTCCGTTGTGCGAGGTTCGATCGAAGATATCCGGATCCAGTTGCAGTGCCTGGTTGTAGGCCATGCTGGCTTTCACGTAGTCCTTTTTGGAGAAATATGCCGCTCCCAGGTTGCTGTAGTAAGAGCCGGAGTCCTCACGCAACTTGATGGCGCTTTCGTAGCGCTTGATGGCTGGTCCGAATTTCTTTTGCAGATAGAAGATCACGCCCAGATTGTTGTAGGCGTCGGCGAACTGGCGGTCGCATTTGATCGAACGCTCGAAATCCTTGCGGGCGTCGCCGAAGCGTCCCATCTGCAATTCGTTGATGCCGATCTTGTTGTAGAGCCGGGCGCTGTCTGGATCCTTGGCCACGGCGGCACGGTAGTAGTCGAGAGCGTCCAGGTAGGATTTCTCTGAGCGCAGGGTGTCACCCCGCTGCTCCAGGTCTGCCACGGCGGCGTCACCCGGAGGAGTGTCGGCGCGCCGTACTGGCGGCGGATACACCTCAACCTGTTCCGAGGAATGTTGGCGATCGAAGTGATGAATCTGGGCCAGCAGGGAAGGCGGGGGGCAGATCACTGCAAGCAGGACGTAGAGCAGATATTGACGACCCATAAGTCCGCTCCTGAAGACAGAGCCAACTCGGTGCCAGCTCGTCTACTGAGGACTCTTACCGCTACCGTCCGCCGGTTTGGGCGGCGAATCGTTAGACGGTTTGTCATCCTTAAAGATACCCGCAATTTTGCCAAAAAGACCTTTTTTCTTTTTGTTCGGATCTTCGGCTGGCGTACTGCCTGCCGCGGCCGGGGTTCCAGGCTGGGCGCCGGGTGGTGGGGGCGGAAGGGCCTTTTCGCCTCCCAGCCCAAAGACTCGGGAAAAGAAGCCCCGCATCCCGGTGCCTTGGTCGCAAGTCTCGCTGGGCTCGGTACCTGCAATGAACGCCACGCTGTAAGTCTCTGGACAGGATGGAGTTGCCAGCAGATTCGTACTCTTGTCGAGTTGCACGTCGACGACCCCGGTAGGCTGGGAGAAGCTCTTCATGTCCGCATATGCGGGCAAAGCCGCCGCTTTCTTCATGAACTCGGTCCAGATAGGCGCCGCGCTCAGGGCCCCGCTGATGCGCAAATCGCTGTAGTCGTCGAAGCCCACCCAAACCACGCATAGGAGATTGCTGGTGTATCCGGCGAACCATCCGTCATGGGAACTGCCAGTCTTTCCCGCAGCGGGTTGAGTGAAGCCGCGCGCGCGAACCGCCCCGTATCCCAGACCGAAATTGATTACGCCCTCCATCATGTTCGTCATCACGAAGGACACCCGAGGATCCAGCACCGGCCGGTTCTCGGGTTTGAAATCCAGGACAATGTCCCCGTTGGCATTACGCACCGAGTTGACCACAATCGGCGATAAACGAACTCCAGCGTTGGCGAAGACGGTGTAGGCCGCCGCCATATCCATCGGCGTGGCATCGTAAGCGCCCAATGCCATGGCTGGCGTGGCTTTTACGGATGTGATCCCCGCGGCCTTGGCAAGATTGGCCACTTTCTCGTAGCCCACTTCTTCTGCCAGTTTGACGGTTGCGTTGTTCAGTGACATCGCCAGAGCGTAACGCGCCGTGACGTCGCCGTGGTATTCCTCTTTGTAATTGCGCGGCTCGTAGATCTGGTCGCCGTAGGCAAATGTGCTGGGCGCATCCGGGACCGTCGATGCCGGAGTGAATACCGGGTTCGAGCCGTCCAGTGCGGTGTTCATGGCTGCGGCGTAAACAAACGGCTTGAAGATCGATCCCGTAGGACGCTTCGCCACTGCATGATTCAACTGGCTGACGCCGTAATTTCTGCCTCCCACCAGGGCCAGGACTTCTCCAGTGTGAGGATCCATTACAACAATCGCGACCTGCGCCTGCGGTCCCGGCAGGACTTTGGTCTCGTACTTGTTCTTTCCGATCTTTGTCCGTTTCGTGCGCAGCTTGGTGACCTGGTCGTCGACCAGTTTGATTCCGGTCTGCACGGCCGCAGCGGCCGCTTTCTGCAAGTCAGGATCGATCGTCGAATAAATTCTGTAGCCCTGGTCGTTCATCTGACGCTCGTCGAGTTTGCTGATCAGAGTTTCGCGCAACAGGTCAACGAAGTAGGGCGCGTCACTGGCCTCGACGTTGGGCGGCGCCAGTTTCAAGGGCGTGGCTTTGGCTTTCTCCGCATCCGCCTGGCTAAGGGTGTGAGTTTCCACCATACTGTCGAGCACCAGGTTGCGCCGTTCCAGAGCGCGCTCCGGATGGCGGTACGGCGACAGATAACTCGGTGCCTGAATAATTCCGGCAATCAGAGCCGCCTCCGCCGGAGTGACATCCTTCAAATCTTTATTGAAATAGGCTTGTGAGGCCTGGGCGAAGCCGCTGATGGTGAACGAACCGCGCTGTCCGAGATCAACGCGGTTGGCATAGAACTCAAAAATCTGCTGCTTGCTGAGTTTCTGCTCCATCTCCAGAGCGATCAGCATCTCCGACAACTTGCGTTTCACTGTCTTCTGCGGAGTCAGAAAGAAGGCACGGGAAAGCTGCATGGTGATGGTCGATCCACCCTGCTCGTGGCGCCCGTGAATCACGTCAACCCATGTCGCTTCGGCGAGGCGAAGGAAGTTCACGCCGCCATGTTGAAAGAAGCGCCGGTCTTCGATGGCCAGCACTGCATCCACCATCAGCTTGGGAATTTCGTCGTAGGTGACCAGTTGACGCTTAGAGCGCTGCCCGGCGTCGAACAGGGATGTGATCATTTGCGGTTCCAGTTCGTAGGCCGCAAGATCTCCTGCTTTGCTGGTGATGCTTTCAACTTTCCCGGCCCGTACACGAATAACGGCCGACTCAGGGCTGTGATAGGAGTCGGGGCCAGGCTTGATCTCAATGCCGCCTTCGAACAGGCGGAAACTGCCCATCGGCGACTTGCTGTCCTGTTCGGTATATCCGGCGCGGCGCAGCTGGGTAGCAATCTCTTTGGCTTCGATCTTCTCGCCCACCTGGACCGGATGGGCGATGGCGTAAATTCGGGCGGAATTGCCGAAGACCGGACCCTTGAACCGCTGGTCGATCATTCGGCCAAATTTGACGTAGTAGTAGGTGAAGAACGCGCCGCCGGTGGTGGCGAAGATCAGGAAGACCACCAGGGCTGCTCGCAACAGCGGGTCGCGGGTGAGCCATCCGGTCTTGCCAGTTTG
Organism: Terriglobia bacterium; assembly: GCA_963741105.1. Classification (GTDB taxonomy): domain Bacteria; phylum Acidobacteriota; class Terriglobia; order Terriglobales; family Acidobacteriaceae; genus JAIQFF01. The sequence goes on along the minus strand of CAVUGT010000026.1, from coordinate 47,154 downwards.
CTTGCCTGTCGGGATCTTAAGTTTTATGGCCACAATTCGATGAAAGGACGTGCCCCCAGGGGTTTAGACGATGGAATATGCACTTACCGTTATCCGGGAGACAAACAAATCTCTGTCGCCGGCCAGACCCAGTGCCCTGTCCTCCTCGAATGCTTCGGATACTTCATTTTACCCTGTCGTCCCGTGCTTTTGACGGTACGAAGGTTGGCACCCTGATACTGGCCCAAGTCGCTAGTCAGTAGGCGCGAACGGCACCGCATCGTTCGAAACGGTCAAATCCGTCACGGTGTGGGTCAGAGATCCCGTAGAAGTGCTTGTACTCAGCACTGAGAATGCATTGGTTGCCGAATTGGCGCAGAATGCTTCTCCTCCACCCTGGTCCCACTTACAGTCGGCCACGATAGGTACGCTGGTGAATGGCGAGCCTGTCAGCGGGGTCAGCGTTCCGGTGGTGGAATCGATCTCGAAGCCCTCGATTGCCGAAACGCTGCTATTTGTGTCCAACCCAAAGCTGTAAACAAATTGGCTGCTGGGATGAATTCGCAAGTTTTCCGGCGTCGACATCGTAGTCGGGAACGGAGAGTTACTCACCGCTGCCAATGCGCCGGTGGTAGCGTCAATGGCGAAAACATAGAGATGGTTATCGTCGCTGATCCCGGTAAGGCCCACGGCAAACTTGCCTGTGAAATCGGTGCGAACTCCGGCCACGCCCAAGGCAAACGGACTACCCACGATCTGAGAAAGCGCGCCGGTATTCTGGTCGATGGAGAAGGCGTGAACCGGCAGAGCAGCCAACCCCTGGCCTGCGTACAAGAATTTTCCGGTTCCGTCCACCGCCAGCACGTGCACGAAATCAAGATTGAAAGCAGCAAACGGCGAACCTGGCGCGGCCGTCAATGCTCCGGTCTTGGCATTGATCTGGAACACTGAGATCAGCCCTGTATTGTCATTTCCTACAAAGAGAAAACGTCCAGCCGGATCGCTCGCGATCGAATCCGCCCCCGCCGTGGCGAAAGGACTACCGTTGATTGCCGTCAGCGCGCCAGTAGTGTGATCAATGCTGAAAGCTTGAACCGTCAGAGAATCATTCTGCGGCAGATAGAGAAATTTCTTGTTCACGATCACCATATCGCTACCCGCATTGCTGGGGAGCGTCGGGGGCGTCAACGATGTGAGGTTGGCAAAGGCTCCCGTAGTACTGAGGCTGGCGCCGAGAATATTGGTGTTACTGAGGTAGTACAGGAAGGAAGCAGTATTTCCTCCTCCACCAGGATTCGTCCCCGGACCACAAACCGTGCCCCCGGTCGAGGTTCCACCCGTAGAACCGCCCGAGCCTCCGCTACTGCTCAGCGATGTGGTGGGACAGCCACCACCGCAGCCTGACCAACCGGCCATTGCAAACGCTGCGATCAGCAAGAAGAGAATCCGGTTCACCAGCTTCATACCATCCTCCATACAGCTTCGGACGCTACAGACCGTTGACGCCGTCTTGCACTTGCGTTACCGACCAACCATAAACCTCACAGCCGATCTCTGCACAATTGGGCGGTTCCTGGCCAGTATTCCTGAATGGTAGGGAGTGACCGGAGTGGGAAACAAGAGTACTGAAGTAAGAAGGTTTGCGATCCAGGTTCCTGCCGGAGATTGCGAATCAGGACTACCCGCAAGCAGCCCGAAGTTACGACGCGCCTGCGGTCGAATTCACGCCTCTAAAACACACCCTTATTGCGGGCGGACGCGTTGAAGTTCAGATCCATCGGATAAAACGGCAGGTTCACATGGACCGTGTACGCGGCTTCGATTTCGACAGACCCGGTGCCGACCACGCCGTTACGTACTACCTTGATCTGTTCTTTGGTGATGGGAACATCCAGCTCTTGGGCTTTCTTGAAAACTTCATCGCGGATAACGTCCTCGGTCTTGGTGGTGTAGGTGCTCATCTGCGATTCCGTCTTTAAGGCGTCCTCGAACTGGTAGTTGCTGAAAAAGGGAGGCGCCAGCGTGGCCAGCAGGATGACCGAGGCCACTATGATGACAATGCCGAGAACTATCTTCATTGCGCGCTCCGTTTCCGGTCACGCGCAAGCCAAAAACGCTCAGGGCGTGGACCGAAGATTCTTTTCGAAATAGTCGGTTATTGCAGAAATGCTAGCATCCTGCATTTCACGAGTCGAGCGCCGAACCACTTCCACGGTACCTTCGGTAACCTTCTTCCCGACGGTGATTCGAAAGGGGATACCGACCAGATCGGCGTCCTTGAACTTCACCCCTGGCCGCTCGTCCCGGTCATCCAGCAAAACCCCGAATCCGGCCGCTTCCAGGCGCCCTGCGATTTCCACGGCGGTACTTAGCAGGTTCTCGTCTCCCACGTTGGTCGGCGTAACCACGATTTCGAACGGCGCGATTGCAGGCGCCAGCCAGAAACCGTTGTCGTCGTTGTCCTGTTCGATCGCGGCGGTCAGGATGCGCTCGATTCCGATGCCATAGCTGCCCATGATGGGCATAACCTCTTTACCATTCTTATCCAGCACCCGCGCTCCCATCGATTCCGTGTACTTGTAGCCCAGTTTGAAAATGTGGCCAATCTCGACCGCCGTGTCGATGCGCAGTGCTCCGCCGCAGCTGGGACATTCTTCTCCCGCTGTCACGCTTCGCAGATCAACGTAAGTTGTAGGCTGGAAGTCGCGGCCCGGCGTGATGTTCTTCAGGTGATAGTCCTCCTTATTCGCCCCTCCGATGAGATTGGTACGGCCTTCGAGTGCCTGGTCGGCCAGCAGCACCGGGCGTTCCACGTCCTTCATGTCCTTGGCCCACGCGATCCCTATCGGTCCCAGGAATCCAGCCGGCGAGTTAAAGAGCTTCCGGATTTCTTCGTCCTCCATGGGGCGTGTTTCTTTGCCACCCACCGCGGATGACAGCTTGGCCTCGTTCATCTGATGATCGCCGCGCATCAGTAATACGACGCCGCGAGCGGAGGCCTTGCGGGTCTTGGCATCCACACTTTCGATCATCAGAGCCAGGGTCTTGATCTTGTTCTTCGGCGAGACCCCGAGAAATTTCGCGACATCTTCAATCGTTTTCATTCCAGGCGTGTGCACTTGGAGCGGCTTGCCGTCGCCCTCGGCTTTCAGATCTTCGACCGCTGCCAGCTTCGACGTCGCCTTCTCCAGATTGGCGGCGTACTTGCACTTCTCACAACTGACGATCAGGTCTTCACCGGCCGGTGTCCGCACCATGAACTCGTGCGATTGTGATCCCCCCATTGCGCCGGAATCCGCCTCTACGACCATGTATTTCAATCCGCAGCGATCGAAAATTCGGCAGTACGCGTCGTAATGCTTTTGATAGGAAACATCGAGGCCCGCGGCGTCAATGTCGAAAGAGTACGAATCTTTCATGAGGAACTGCCGCACCCGTAAGAGGCCCGATTTGGGCCGAGGTTCGTCGCGGAATTTGCTCTGAATCTGGTACCAGATCTGGGGAAGCTGCTTGTAACTGCGCAGCTCTTTTCGGGCAATCTCAGTCATGGCCTCTTCCTGCGTCATGCTTAGACACAAGTCGGCGCCCTTACGGTCTTTCAACCGGAACATGTTGTCGCCCATTACCGCCCAGCGACCGCTGGCCTCCCACAGTTCCCTGGGATGAATGGCCGGCAGGTAGAACTCCTGCCCGATCTTGTCCATCTCTTCGCGAACGATGCCGGTGATCTTGTTGAACGACCGCTGCCCCATGAATAGATAGGAGTAAATTCCGGCGGCTAGCTGGCGAATGTATCCCGCGCGCACCAGAAATTTGTGACTGGCGACTTCAGCGTCCGCAGGCGCTTCGCGCAGAGTCGGGATAAAGAGTTGAGACCAACGATGCATAGTTAGGAGTCCTGGGTAGTAGGGAATTCATGATTGTAAATGATGAGTAGTGTCTGCGTAGGCCCGGACGCCGTCGTCCGGATGGGCGAGTCGAGCTCGCGCGGAACTCTCGAGCTTTCCCCTCTGGACAGGTGAGCGGCCGTCCCTACGTTCTGGCAGCCTTTTGACTCGTCTCTACCGCCCAGATAGAATCGCGCTAGACCAATGGCAAAATCGCGTTACCACTACAACATCATGCTTAGGCCGGAACCCGAAGGCGGGTTTACTGCGATCGTGCCCGCGTTGCCAGGCTGCGTTACCTATGGGCGCACGCTGGCAGAGGCGCGAGCAATGGCGAAGGATGCGATTTCCGGCTACATCGAGAGCCTAAAAAAGCACAAAGAACCGATTCCCACCGACGACGAAACCCTGGTGGCTTCTCTGGATCTGGAGTACTCCCACTAAGAAATTGGCCTCCGCAGTTTAATAGCTCTAAGGGGGTTGTCCAGAATGGCGAAACTACCTGCTGTTCGGCCACGCGAAGTCATACGGTTTCTGGAACAGCATGGTTTTATTCTGGACCGCACTTCGGGAAGCCATTTCGTCTTTCTTCACCCGATTTCAAAGCGCCGCGCCGTGGTGCCGAAGCACAACCGGGACATGCCCAAGGGAACGCTGCTCGCCTTGTTGAGAGAAGCAGGATTTACCCGGGAAGAAATGATTGCCTTCCTCTCAAACTAACCTGCCAGCTGCTTCAGGATTTCCTTGCCCAGCTTTTGCGCCTCGCCGAAGAACTTCTGATATTCGACAAACAGGCGGTTCAGCTCCAGCGACTTGTCCGGGACGAGACGCTTCCGCAGAATCATGTCGCGCACGTGGACGGGGTTCGGCAAGGTTGCGTCTTCGGTGATCTCTTCCAGCGCGGTCTTAGGATCGTAGTGATACATGGGGACTCCATCGTGCAATTGGGTAATTTGTAATTGCGTAATTGAAAAACATTGCCACTGACGGAGATGGAGGTGATTCTCAATTACAAAATTACACAATTCTCAAATTACACAATTCTTACATCATCTCCGTTCCCCACAAATCGTGCAGGTGGAGAATTCCTAAAAGGGTGTTTCCGTCATCCACCACTACCAACGACGTGATCTTTTTTTCTTCCATCAATGCCAACGCCGTGGCCGCAAACTCGTTTGCGCCAATCGTTCGCGGCTTCACCGTCATGCATTCCGCTGCGGTCAAGTCCAAAACATCCTTGCCGCGCTTTTCCAGCAGCCGACGCAGATCGCCATCACTGATAACTCCCGCCAGTTTCTCGCCATCGACTACAGCCGTCACACCCAGCTTCTTACGTGACATTTCGTAAATCACATCTGGCATTCTGGTTTGAGGTGTGACTCTCGGCACTGCCTCTCCGCTATGCATCAGCGAATCCACTTTGGCCAGACGCTTGCCCAGTTTTCCGCCGGGATGCAGATTGGCAAAGTCCTCTTCCTTGAAGCCGCGCTTCTCAGCAAGAGCCATTGCCAGTCCGTCACCCAATGCCAGCATGGCCGTAGTCGATGCCGTCGGCGCCAGTCCCAGCCCGCAAGCTTCTTGCGCGACCGAACAGTCCAATGCAACGTCCGCCGCAGCCGCCAGCGTAGAAATTTTCTGTGTGGTCGCGGGCGACTCGCCCGCGGCTTTTTCGAACACCGCATCGCCCGTCATGCTGATCAAAGGCACCTGCAAACGCTTAAGGGTCGCCAGCAATCGCAGAATTTCTTCGGTCTCGCCGCTGGCTGAGAGTGCCAGCACCACGTCCCCGCGCACCACCATGCCGAGGTCCCCGTGCACCGCGTCGACGGGATGCATAAACAGCGCCGGCGTTCCAGTGGAACTCAAAGTTGCCGCGATCTTCCGCGCAATGATGCCACTCTTGCCCATGCCTGTGACCACCACCCGTCCGGCGCAACCATAAATCAACGCCACCGCATCGTCGAAAGCTGCAGCCATAGGACCCGCAATGCGATCGGCCAATGCGCGCAAAGCTTCAGCCTCGATGCGAACGACGTTTTCGCCGATGTGCTTCATGAGAAGAAACCAGATGTTAGCAGAAGCGAGGCAGAGGGTACTTAGCAATTGGTACCTAGCAATCGCCAATTTTCCAGGCACAATTCAAAGCTGGCGGGTGTCGACGGTCCCGGAGGGACCATCGATAGTAGCCCGCCACTTCAGTGGCGGGTCACCTCGGCACGCTAGGCCCCGTGCCGGTAGGCACGGCTTAAACGAATCTCTGGCATTTGTGAAACTTTTCAGCCGTCCCTACAGGACGGAAAATCTTGGGTTCGGCATACCCGGCGTTGAAACGCCGGGCTACTATCAAGCGTCCCTTCGGGACGCGATGGTGGGTATGGTAATCGGCGCTAACCAGACAACCGAATAAGCTGATAGCTGATTGCTGACAGCTTCCTCAAAAATGATCATCCATACTCTGCACTCGTCCCGCCAGGCCTCGGGCTTGTATGGCACGGTCCCATGGACCGGCCTGCCAGTTGTCCTTCTGTCGATCAGGATGGATCCACGGCGGCAATGTGATCGAAAGATTCAATGCGATGGCGACGGCGTAGGGTTCGTACAGCGAACGTAGATGGGCGAGCTTCTCCTCAAATGCGGCGCCTTCACCCAGCTTGACGCCGCGCTCTGCTAATTTCTGGCGTAGCCTCTTCAGTTCCTCTTCGGATAACCGGTCGGGCGAATTCGGGTCATATCGCGCATTCACGATCTGGGCCAGGTCAACGACCGCGTGCCGCGCCATGGCGAAGGTGATCTTTGCCTGCTCATAGCGCAATCCGTCGACACCGGCGATGACCAGCGCGCTGGCATCCAGGATCGTGATGAGTGCTCCCAGCCAGGATTGATTGTTGTGTTGCGAACGAAAGAAACTGAGCGCTGGATAGGACAGATGGCTTTCCAGAACCTCCGCAGCCCAGCGTTCCCAATCCTTGAAGATTTGGTCGAGTACCGCCTGCTGCGGGCAATTTCCGAAGCGGGACAATAATTCCGCAGCCGACGGCGGCGATCCGGCCCGCGCATCCAGCAAGGAGATTTCGATTTCGCGACGGGAAAATGACGAATAGATGGTCGGCAGATAACCAATTACCACGCCGAGGAAACCGAAACCGAGACCAGATTCGATGACCGCCAGAGCGCGTGCCAGACCGGAGTCGGGGATAATGTCGCCATAGCCCAGAGTGAAGAAGGTCTCACCACTGTGATAGATCAGCAGACCGAAGGTAAGACGGTCTCCACTCAAACGGAAGTGTTCACCCACACCGTATTGCAGCAGGGCGAAGCCGAAGATCAGTCCCGTCGCCCACAAGATCAGCAGAAAAATCAGAGATAAGGGTCCGAAGTAGCTCAGAAAATTCTCTCGCCGCGCGCGTGACGGAATGCGGCCTGCCATTCTTCGATACGGGATCCATGTACGCCGGTAAAACCAACTGGTCAGGCGGAAGCTGCGCTGTACCCGTCGAGGCAGAACAACCGTCTCGAAAGCATCCAGCAGGATGGCCAGGATGGAGAGGATTCCGGCAATGGTGCAGACAATGTGCATCAGGCGATGAGATGAAACTGTGGGCGCGAGCGCCCCGCTCGTGCGACAGAGGAAATAGTGCGGAAGCTCAAAGGCGTTTTAAAGACGATTTCCGAAGACATTTCCAAAGGCATTTCGTAGGGCGGCAAGTCCGACGCTCCCGCACGAGCGGGACGCTCGCGCCTACATTACATATAGCAGATTCAATGCGAATCCTTGCCGACTTGCTCCCCGAGCCGTATTGATTTTCCCGAAGCTGCCGAGCGCCGCGCGGCGTCGAGTATCTCGGCGACGATCACGTTGGTCTCGAGAGATGAAGGTGCGCCCGGCGCTGCTCCATCCAGAACGACGGCCCGCAATAAAGACAACGAATCATCATAAGGAGCAGGCACCGGTTTGGCCGGCATCGTTTGTTCCTGTCCGTCCTTGAGCCGCACTCGTACGTCGTCGTGACGGACTGTTATCACGTAGCCGGTCTGGCCGTACACTTCCATGTCTTTCCGGTCGAACGGCCAGTTCCACGAAGGTTGCAGGATGGCCTGCGCCTTGGGATAGGTCAGAATGATGGTCGCCTCGTCATCTACTTGCGGATAGATGTCCGGCTTGATCTGCTGCGTGACGCCGTAACCGTAATCGGCCGCTGCCCATCCATGAGCCAGGTCATTAGATCCGCCCCATAGCAGCCAAAGTCGTAAAGCGCTCCCGCGCCATCCAGTTTGGGGTCGGTGAGCCACGCGAAAAACTCGGGCCGAACGTGGATTTCTTTCGGTCCCTGATGGCCATCGTGGACCACTACCTTGCGAACGTCGCCGATGGATTTGTCATGCACCAGGTCGTAAGCCGCGTAGTTGCTGCGGTAATACGATGTCTCGTAGTTCACCAGCACCTGGATCTTGGCCTTGCGCGCGGCGTCCGCGATGGCGTGCGCATCCTCAGCGCTGACCGCCAGCGGCTTTTCCATCATGACCGGAATGCCGTGGCGAGCGCATATCTCGACCACTTTGCGGTGGTCGTGAGTGTTGGTGTATGCCAGGACTGCCTGCGGATGCGTTTTCTGCAACATGTCTTCCAGATCGGTAAACATCAGACTCTGGGCGAGGCCGTATTGCGCTGCATAATGCGCAACAACCTGCTGGTCAGGCTCAGCAATTCCGACGATCTGGATGTCAGAGCGATGCAATGAGTGCTGGAAAAAGCCGTCGACGTGCCCATGAACCAACCCTGCGATCGCGACTCTTAACGGCGCAGCTGTCGCAGCGGTCTGTGCTCGGGAGTCTCTCAGGGTTGTGAACAGGAAAATGATGGGGAATACGAAGGAAAGATATTTCATGACGACCTCGATCGTGCAGTCACTGCGAGTGACGCACGGCGGCATGTTAGCAGATTTATGAGCGCAAGCCGTTCAGGGTTTGGCGCGTGCCACAACCAGCGCACTCTGTATCGCCTGCAATTCTTTCAAGACCCCGCGCAGTTTGTTTGACTCCAGCGCATTTGCCCCGTCGGACTTGGCTTCCTTGGGGTTGTCGTGGACTTCCATAAAGATTCCATCCACGCCGGCCGCCACTGCGGCCCGCGCCAGCACCGGAATAAACTCGGGCTGTCCTCCGCTTACGGCGTGATCTCCGTCGGCTGCGGAAGAAGGTAGTTGCACCGAGTGCGTGGCATCGAAAACGACCGGAACGAACTTGCGCATCATAGCCAGCGAGCGCATGTCCACTACAAGGTTGTTGTAGCCGAAACTCGATCCACGTTCAGTCACGAACACTTTGTCATTGCCTGCCGTGCGGCACTTTTCCACGATATGGCGCATGTCCGTGGGCGAGACGAACTGGCCCTTCTTGATATTCACCACACGATCGGTCATGGCCGCGGCGACCACCAGATCGGTCTGGCGGCAGAGGAAGGCTGGAATCTGCAAGATGTCGGCGACCTCGGCAACTTTGGCGACGTCAGCGGTTTCATGCACGTCAGTAAGAATCGGCACATGCACTTCGTCTTTCACTTTTTTCAGGATGCGCAGTCCTTCTACTACGCCCGGACCGCGATAGCTGCGAATGGAAGTGCGGTTGGCCTTGTCGTAGGACGCTTTGAAGATGAAAGGGAAGTTCAGCGACCGCGTCACACCCTTGATCACTTCCGCCATGAATAGAGCATGCTTTTCGCTCTCAATGACGCAGGGGCCGGCGATCAGGAAGAGATTGCCGGAGCCGATCCGCACATTGTCGATTTGAAAAGAAGTGGTCATGATTGAACCACAGAGGACACAGAGGACATCAACCGGTTTCCTCCGTGGTGATCTATCGTTTTCCAACCTTTTCCGGCCTGTGGAACATCTCCACTTCGGAAGCTGTTTTTTCCGATCGCCGCTTCATTCCATGCTCGTACGCCGCGCCGATGAAAGTCTTGAACAGGGGATGCGGCTCCAGAGGCTTCGACTTGAACTCGGGATGGAACTGGCATCCGATAAAGTGAGGATGATCAGGCAATTCCACCATCTCCACGTAGGTTCCGTCGGGGGTGGAACCTGAAATTCGCAAGCCCCCGGCAGTCAGTGTCTCCTCATACTCGCGGTTGAATTCATAGCGATGGCGGTGCCGCTCGCTGATCTCGAGCTTGCCGTAGATCTTGTAAGCCAGAGTGTCAGGCTCGATCTTGCAGGTCCAGGCACCTAGCCGCATCGTGCCACCGAGTTCCTCAACGCCGCGCAGTTCGCGCAGCTTGTAGATGACGCGGTGCGGCGTTGCTGGATCGAATTCGCTGGAGTTGGCGTCAGCCAAGCCGCACACGTTGCGCGCGAACTCGATGCATGCCGTCTGCATACCGAGGCAAATGCCGAAATACGGAACCTTCTTCTCTCTGCGCGTAACGGATCGCGAGCAACATGCCTTCAATACCGCGTTTGCCAAAGCCGCCCGGTACCAATAACCCGTCGTAGTCGACCAGTTGTTCTTCGTAGGTGCGGTCGCCAGCTTCGAGTCCTTCAGCTTCGATCCAGTTCAGGTTCAGTTTCAGGTTGTGGGCCAGCGCCCCGTGGATCAGCGCCTCTTTCAATGACTTGTACGAGTCCTCATACTCGACGTACTTGCCCACAATGCCGATTGTGACCTCGGCCTTAGGGTTGTAGACGCGATGTACGATTTCCTCCCAGTCCTTGAGGTCGCGATCTTTGGCTTCCAGTCGCAGGTAGCGGAGCACGAGGGAATCGACGCCTTCACGCGAGAACACCAGCGGTACTTCATAGATCGAGGCAACGTCCTTGGCGGTGATGACTGCTTCTTCTTCCACGTTGCAGAAGAGCGCGATTTTCGACTTGATGTCTTTGGACAGAAACCGGTCGGTACGGCAAAGCAGAATGTCGGGCTGGATTCCTATGCTGAGAAGTTCTTTCACCGAGTGCTGTGTGGGCTTGGTCTTGAGTTCCTGAGCGGCCGCGATGAACGGCACCAGGGTGACGTGCATGAACAAGGTGTGGTCGCGGCCCAGTTCCTGCCGCATTTGGCGGATAGCTTCCATGAACGGCAGGGACTCGATATCGCCCACGGTGCCGCCGATTTCGACGATGGCGACGTCTACATCCTGCGCCACCTTCTTCATCGCAGCTTTGATTTCATTGGTGACGTGAGGAATCACCTGTACGGTTTTACCGAGATAGTCGCCGCGCCGTTCCTTGGCGATAATCTGTTCGTAGATTCGTCCGGTGGTCCAGTTGTTGTCGCGGGAGAGTTTGGCGTGAGTGAAGCGTTCGTAGTGTCCCAGGTCGAGATCGGTCTCAGCCCCGTCGTCAGTGACGAAGACCTCTCCGTGCTGGAAAGGCGACATGGTCCCTGGGTCGACGTTCAGATAGGGATCGAACTTCATCAGGTTGACCTTCAGCCCGCGGCTCTCCAGCAGACAGCCCATCGAGGCCGCGGCCAGTCCCTTGCCCAATGAAGACACCACTCCCCCGGTCACAAAGATGTACTTTGCCGACATCGATTCCTCACCTTAAATTGTCTTTGAGATTTCGTGCAGGATGGGTGCACGACCAATTATGCCAGAAATGTTTTCACGTGACTAGAAAGAAAAAACATTCACCACAAAGGACACGAAGGTACACGAAGTAGATCTTCGGGCTAAATCCTTCGTGGTACTTCGTGTCCTTTGTGGTTCAAGATGTTGCGGTTTGTATCGGGGACGGGCACGCATTCGCGGAGTACACTGAGCTTCATAAGGTTGCATCTAACTAGTTGATCCTATGCGTCAGCCTTATCGCTTCACGTTCGGCCTTTTGACGGGAGCCATTTTGTTCCTCGCGGCGGTAGCTCCTGCGCTGGCGCAGGAGCTCGCCAAGCGCCTCATCCTGACCGACGGCACCTACCAGCTGGCCACCAAGTGGGTGGTCAAAGGTGAACGAGTGCGCTATCTGAGCGCGGAACGAAATGAATGGGAAGAAGTTCCCAAGTCGATGGTGGATTGGGCAGCCACCGACAAGTATGAGAAAGAACGTGCCGCCGGTAAAGCGACCCCTGAGGCAGCCGCCCTCGATAAAGAGCTGGAAGCGGAGCGGCAGGCCGACGAAGCCCGTTCTCCGCACGTCGCGCCCGGCCTGCGTTTGCCTGACGACGGCGGCATAATCCTGCTCGACACCTTCCAGACTCAGCCTCAGCTCGTGGAGCTGCAGCAGAGCAGCGGCGAGCTCAACAAGAACATGAAGGGCAACATTCTGCGATCAACCATCAATCCCATTGCGGGCTCAAAGCAAATTATCGAACTGCCGGGGCTGCACGCGAAGATTCAGGCGCATGTCACCGTCCCCGCGATCTACGTGAACCTGGAACAGCAGGACCAGCTCAACAATGCTCTACAGATTGCCGAGAAAGCAAAACAAGAGCAACTCCCCTGGGACCGCTTTCGCATCGTGCGGATGCAAAGCAACAACAAAGACAAGCGCATTGTTGGAGACATCAAGATTGCGATTTACGGCAAGGTCAGCCAGGAACAGAAGCTCGTGCCTACGACGGCCAGCAAGCTCACCGGTGGCTGGGTGAAAATAACGCCGTCGGGCGATCTCGAAACCGGAGAATATGCGGTGGTCGAGCTGCTGGGAAAAGATGGAATGAATCTTTACGTATGGGATTTCGGCGTCAACCCTGCTGCCGGAGCGAACCAGACAGCGTGGACGCCCGATGCTTCCGCCAGTAAGCCGCCGCCCGAACAGCCAAAGGAACTCCAGAAGAGGTAAATCGTTGACCCTCAGTCCGTGCTGCCGTTAAACTGGCCCGTCGATTTTCCTTACCTTCAGGACTCGCCCTTGAAAGTTTATTGTCCCACGCGCCGGCTGCTGGCTGACGTCGAACGCTTGCTCGCGGCCAGTCGGCCGGGCGCCCATCATTCTCCGTTGGAGGATGTCATCGACCTGCTTAGCCGCGGACGGCATTACGCCTGGGTGGGAGTTTTCCTGGCAGTCGCAGACGGGGCGATACAAAGGGCGAGGGGTTCCAGCAGTCCTCCTGCTGAAGTTGCGCTTGCGGAAACGCGTTCCAAGATACTGGTCTCCATGAGGTTGGCTTCGCGTGAACTCGGCGTGTTAAGCGTCGAAAGCGATCGCCAGAATGCCTTTGGCGCACAGGACCGGGTATTGCTGGAGGCGGTGGCGAATGTGCTGGCCCGCTTTCTGGCTGCGCGTGGAAAATATCTGGTCCGCAGGGCCCGCATGAGAACGACTGAGAACCGAGAACCAGGAACTAGTAACTAAGATCAGGACCAAAATCGGCAAACCAGAGTATCCGCCCCAGACTTAATCCAGCCCCAACTTCGTAGCTTCTTCCTGAATTCGCTTCCACGCCTTCTCAACATGGCGAAGGGTCGTATTCGTTTGCCCTACACACACCCGCAACGTCAGCCGGCCGTTCAGTCGAGTGTGAGTCAGATAAAGTTCCCCGCTGCGATTGAGTTGGTCTATCAGGGTTTGATTGACCTGGTCTCCACCTTTATGGCGGAAGCACACCAGGTTCAACGGCACCGGCGCAGAGATCTCGAAGCGGTCGTCGTTTCTTATCCACCCCGCAAACTGTTGCGTTAGAGTCACATGTTCCCGAATGTGATGCTGCAATCCCTCCACCCCGTAGTGCCGGATCACGAACCACAACTTGAGTGCCCGAAAGCGTCGGCCAAGGGGAATCTGCCAGTCACGATAGTCGATGACAGCTCCAGTCTCGGTGGCCTTGTTGCGCAGGTATTCCGGCAAAACACTGAGAGTCTGGATCAGTGCCTTGCGGTCGGCGACGTAGAAGCAATCGCAGTCGAAATTCGTGAACATCCATTTGTGTGGATTGAAGCAGTAACTGTCGGCAAATTCCACGCCGGCGTGGGTGTGGCGAAACTCGGGACAAAGCGCCGCTGTCCCTGACATTGCGGCATCCACATGCAGCCAGAGATTGTTCTCGCGGCAGATGCGCGCGATCTCCGGTACGGGATCGATCGCATTCGAAGATGTCGTTCCCACCGACGCGCAGACAAAGAATGGAATCAGTCCTGCAGCGCGGTCCCGTTCGATCAGTTGCACCAGAGCTTCGGGACGCATGGCGAAAGCATCGTCGACTTCGACGAGTCGCAGATTATCCCGCCCGATGCCGGCAATCTGGGCGCTTTTCTCCAGTGAAGAATGGGCTTGCGACGAAGTGTAAGCCACCAGCTTGCCATCGCAACCGGCACGATTGCTGGAAAAGTTCGTCGCCCGCTCCCGTGCCGCCAGCAGCGCGCACAGTGACGCGCTCGAAGCCGTGTCCTGGATGACTCCGCCTCCACTGCTGCTAGAGAGAAACTTCTGCGGCAGACCAAGCATGTGGACCAGCCAGTCCAGCACGTGGGTTTCGAGTTCGGTACACGCCGGGCTGGTGGCCCAAAGCATTCCCTGAACGCCCAAGCCAGAGGAAAGCAAATCGCCGAGGATCGCTGGGCCGGAGGCATTGGAAGGAAAGTAAGCGAAGAAATTCGGCGATTGCCAGTGCGTCACGCCAGGCAGGATCAGCTTTTCGATGTCCGCCAGAATCGCCGGGAATGACTCGCCCTTGGCCGGAGGATCAGCCGGCAGCGACGCTCGGATCTGTCCCGGCTCAGCCTGCGAGAGCACAGGGTATGACTCGATACGGGAGTAGTAGTCGGCGATCCAGTCCACCACGGCATGTCCGTGGCGACGGAATTCGTCGGGCGTCATGTGAAAAGTCTTCTCGCTACCCATTCAGTCTCCGTACAAATCGACTCTTGGATTCCTCTGTGTCCTCAGTGCCCTCTGTGGTTAAAAGCTTTTTGCCGCTCATCCAAGTTGTCCGTAGTAAACCCGCGTATCGTATTCGAACGCCACCCGATCGCTGACACGATATTCATCAAACATTCGCCGTAGCTCGCGGAGCATCGGTTCATACCGTGAATCGCCGGCTTGGGGAGTATAGGAAGATGAAAGCAACCGTCCTTCGAGCGCCAGATAGTCGAACTCCTGCTGATAGTCAAATGTGCGGACCTTGAATTGGACCGGCGCGAAAAAAGTCTCGATCTGCTGCGTGGTGCGCTCCGATCGCACGTCTTGATAATCGGTGCCGTAATCTACCAGCAACTTCTCGTTGGCCCTTAGAAACTCAGTCGAGTCCGTGCGGCGTTCGTTCCAGAGCAGCACCGTCCAGGATCCTGGCTTGCCGATCCGGATAAACTCGCGGCGCGCTTTCTCGCGATCAAACCAGTGGGCGGCCTGGGCTGCCGTCACAAGATCTACGCTGTGATCGGCGAGCGTGGTGCCCTCCGCTGTTCCCGCAACACTGGTGAAACGAGAGTACGAGCGTAAGGATTCTTCCGCGGCGCGGCGCATCTCGGCATTCGGTTCCACGCCGAACACGTGGTTACCGTTCTCCAACAACATGCGCGTGAATATTCCGGTGCCCGAGGCGATATCGGCGATGACGGATGCGGCCGTGACACCGCATTCTGTTTTCAGCAGATCAAGAACAGCAGGCGGATAGCTGGGCCGATAGCGAACGTAATTTCCCACCCGTGACGAAAAACGCTGAGTCGAATCTTCCACTGCCATGAAAATAGTTTAGCGTGAAAATGTGGACGCGAGCATTCGTATAGGGCGGGCGTCCTCGCCCGCCGCCTTTGGTTTTGACTGTCCCGAATCAACGTAAAAATCAACAGCGTCAGGCGAGGGCGCCCACCCTACATGAACCTCACCGTACATTCGCTCAAACCCTCCTAAATTGTTAAATTAGAGTCTTATGCGCCTCGTCATAAAAGTCGGAACCAGTCTGATTGCGCCGGGCGGCCGCATCGACACTACGCGCATGCGGGCCCTGGTCGACCAACTGGATCTTTCCAAAAATGAGTATCTGATCGTCAGTTCAGGGGCAATCGCTTCAGGCATGGCCCATCTGGGCCTTCAGGAAAGGCCGACGACCGTGCCGCTCATGCAAGCCTGTGCCGCAGTGGGACAAAGCTTGCTGATGCACACCTACGAACAGCTATTTTTCGGCAAGAAAGTCGTCGCTCAACTGCTGCTATCGAGCGATGACTTCACTTCGCCGGTCCGCTATCGCAACCTGCAAAATGCGTTGCAAGAGTTGCTGCGACTCGGTGTGGTTCCCGTGGTGAACGAGAATGACAGTGTGTCGGTCCGCGAACTGGTCGGTGCGTTCGGCGACAACGATGAACTGTCCGCCATGCTGGCCACCACGGTCAAGGCCGATTGGCTGGTACTGCTCACCGATGTCGACGGATTCTACTTTCCGAACGGCAAGCGTCCGCGCCTGCTGCGTACCGTTCGCAAGCTGACCGCCGAGATGGAAGAGGTCTGCAACAGCAAAGGCAAGCTGGGTACGGGAGGTATGCGCTCCAAGCTGCGGGCCGCCAAGGTGGCCAGCGAGGCGGGGGCGAGCGTAGTCATTGCCAACGGACGCGCTGAGCAGGTCATTCCGCTGGCTATGGAGCGCAAGATCGGCACTTATTTTCCGCCGCACAAAAAAGGGTCGTCCAATGGCGACTA
This sequence comes from Terriglobia bacterium, assembly GCA_963741105.1. Classification (GTDB taxonomy): domain Bacteria; phylum Acidobacteriota; class Terriglobia; order Terriglobales; family Acidobacteriaceae; genus JAIQFF01. The sequence goes on along the minus strand of CAVUGT010000026.1, from coordinate 30,722 downwards.
GCGTCCAGACTCCGAGGTCAACTCGAGACAAATTGCTTCGAGCGCAGAAGGCCGCGACTCAACTGGCACAGCTGACCACGGCGGAGCGGAATGACATCCTGCTGGCCATGGCGGACGCGCTCACAGCCAACGTCCCCAGCATTCTTGCGGCAAACCAGAAAGATCTGGACTCCTCCGGACTTACCGGAGCCATGCGCGACCGCCTGCTGCTGACCCCGGAGCGCATTGCGGGCATGGTCGCTGGTGTCCGCGAGGTAGCGAGTCTTCCTGACCCAGTCGGTGAAACCATTACGGAGTGGACGCGACCGAACGGCCTGCGTATCCGCAAAGTGCGCGTGCCGCTGGGCGTTGTAGGGGTGATTTACGAATCGCGCCCTAATGTGACCGTAGATTGCGCTTCTCTCGTGCTCAAGACGGGTAACGCCATCGTGTTGCGGGGCGGCAAGGAAGCGGTGCACAGCAATCAGCAATTGGTTGAAATTCTGAATCAGGTGGACGGCGTTCCCGAAGGCGCAATCGAATTGCTGGATTCGAGCACACGCGATTCGGTACACGAACTGATCAAGGCACGCGGCCTGGTGGACGTGCTCATTCCGCGCGGGGGGCCGGGACTGATCTCGCTCGTAGCGGACAACGCCACAGTGCCCGTGATCGAGACGGGAGCGGGGAACTGCCACATCTTCGTCGATGAGTCCGCCGATTTTGAAATGGCGGATGAGATTGTGATCAATGCCAAGACTCAACGTCCGTCGGTGTGTAACGCGGCGGAGAAGCTGCTGGTGCACGAGCGCATCGCAGCCGAGTATGTTCCACGCATTGTCAGGAAGTTGCTGAACAAAGGCGTTGAAGTCCGGGGCGACGACGGAACCCTGCGCTTGGCAGAGGGAATGAATGTCCGGCCCGCCGAAGCGCAGGATTGGGATGAAGAATACCTCCGGCTGTGCATCGCCATGCGGATCGTGCCCAGCATCGAAGACGCGATTGACCATATCAACCGCCACTCCACGAAGAATTCTGAAGCGATCGTGACTCGGGATGAGGCTCACGCCCACCTGTTTCAGCGACTGGTGGACTCGGCAGTGGTTTACTGGAACGCATCGACTCGGTTCTCCGACGGAGGAGAATTCGGGTTTGGCGCAGAGATGGGCATCAGCACGCAAAAACTGCATTGTCGTGGGCCCTTCGCCCTGGCGGAATTGACTTCGGCAAAGTACGTAGTGACAGGTAACGGACAAACCAGATAGTTCGTCAAGCCCTCATGAGGTGAGAGACGTTGTTGCAGGCTGGTGACATCGCGCCCGATTTCAAAGTTCCGGTCTTGATCGGGGGCGTAAGAAAAGAGTTCCGGCTGGCCGAGCACCGCGGCAAACGCAACCTTGTGCTGGCTTTTTATCCCGCGAACTGGGACCCACTCAGCACGCAGCAGTTGGTGAACTACCAGGTGGAACGGGGAAAATTTCAGGCACGGCAGACGGAAGTGCTAGGCATCAGCGTGGATTCGATCATGAATACCACTTCGTGGGAGCGCGAGATTGGCCCCTTTGATTTCTGGCTGGGCAGCGATTTCTGGCCCCACGGAGAAGTCAGCCGCCGCTACGGAATGTTCAGGGAAGCTGAGCCCTTCAAAGGAGCCAGTGATCGCGCAATCTTTGTGGTGGACAAGTCGGGCAACATTCGCTTCACCAGAGTTTACGCCTTGGACCAACTCCCAGATCTCGAAGAAACATTCGATGCGTTGCGCGAGCTGGCAAAAACCTAAAGGAGCGGGCAGCACCGCGCCCGCCCCAGGAGCCTGATGAAAGTTATCTCCGCCACTGTCCTCCTTTCAATTCTGTTTTCGATTCTGTTTCTGGCCCACGTAAGTGGAAATTCGCAACCGGCGAACGACCCAACCGCGCCTCCCATTTTCGGCTTCCGCAACTCTGCTGGCCAGACCGCAATAGAAACTCGCTTTCTGGCTGTGCCCGATCCGAAACTTGCCGAAGAGCACCTGCGCATCCTGACGCAGTCGCCGCACATGGCTGGCACCGTCGAGGACAAGGCCACCGCCGATTACGTCGCGCAGAAATTTCACGAGGCCGGCCTCGAAACTGAAATTGTTGAATACCGCGTCTGGATGAACTATCCCGCAGAAATTGCGGTGGACATGACCGCGCCGGCCGGAGTCACTATGCATGGTCCCACGCGCGAACAGGTAAGCGCGGATCCATTTCAAGACGATCCCCGCGTAGTGATGCCCTTCAACAGCATGTCGCCATCAGGAGATGCTGAAGCAGAGGTGGTCTACGCGAATTACGGATCACCCGACGATTTTCAGAAGCTCGAGCAATTGAAAATCGACGTGAGGGGCAAGATCGTGCTGGTACGCTACGGCCAAAATTTTCGAGGAGTAAAAGCCTTCGTGGCGCAAGAGCACGGAGCAGCGGGCGTACTCATCTACTCCGATCCCGCGGACGATGGTTGGCGGCTGGGAGATAAATATCCGCAAGGGCCGTGGCGTCCCGACACCGGTGTGCAGCGCGGTTCTATCGGCTATATGTTCCAGTTTCCCGGCGATCCTACCACCCCCGGAGTCGCTTCCGTGCCAGACCTGCCTGATTCCAGACGGACACCTCCGGAACAGTCGGCACAATTGCCCAGAATTCCGTCGATGCCAATTTCCTACGCGGACGCGTGGCCGATTCTCGAACATTTGGGCGGTCCGGACTCGCCTCGCGATTGGCAGGGTTCGTTGCCCTTCACCTACCACGTCGGGCCAGGGCCCACGAAAGTGAAGATTCACCTCAAGCAGGACTACCAGTTCCGCACCATCTGGGATGTCATTGGCCGCATTCGTGGCAGTGAACTGCCTGACGAATGGGTAGTAGCGGGCAATCATCGCGATGCCTGGGTCTACGGCGCAGTTGATCCCAACAGCGGAACAGCAGCCATGCTCGAATCAGTCCATGGCATCGGCGAACTCTTGAAATCAGGCTGGAAGCCGAAGCGCAGCATCGTGATCGGCAGTTGGGATGGCGAAGAAGAAGGGCTCATCGGCTCCACCGAGTGGGGTGAGCAGCACGAGTCCGAACTGGCCAACGCCGTCGCATACTTCAACATGGACGTGGCCGTCTCTGGCTCGAAGTTCGGTGCGTCGTCGGTGCCGACGCTTAAACAATTCATCCGCGACGTAACTCGGGTCGTGCCCAGTCCGAAGGGCGGCATGGTGTATGACGAGTGGCGAAAGACCAGCCAGGCCGGTGCGGACGACAGTACGCAGACCGACGGCGGATATCGGTGGCGCGGAGCGCCTTCCTGCAGCAGGGAACTCGGATGTGCCCGTCGGAGATCTGGGCAGCGGCTCGGACTACACCGTGTTCCTCCAGCATCTCGGAGTGCCGTCGTCAGACGTGAGTTCAAGCGGTTCGTACGGCGTCTACCATTCGGTCTTCGACAACTTCAACTGGTTTAAGAAATTTGGCGACCCCGATTTCGTCTACGAGCAGGAGATGGCGCGGGTGTTTGGACTGGAAGCCATCCGCATGTCCGATGCCGATGTGCTGCCGTACGACTACGAGCAATACGGCAAGGAAATCGCCGCCTACGTCGACGCCGCGCGTAAGAAATCCGACGCGACCTTCGGGGGGCAACCTCCCAACTTTGCCGATGCGATTCGCGCCGCCCATCAGTTCGAGCAGGCGGGAGCCAAGATTCGGCGGAAGCAGGAAAATCCCGGGAACAGCGCAGAGCGGCTCAATCAGGCGCTGCGTCAGGCGGAACGCGCTCTGCTGATTTCTGAGGGACTGCCAAATCGTCCCTGGTTCCGGCACGCGATTTATGCTCCGGGGCAGTACACGGGCTATGCTGCCGTGGTCATTCCGGGTGTGAACGAGGCCATCGACAAGCACGACCTGGAACGGACTCGGCAGCAAATTGCGGTGCTCGCAGCGGCGCTCAATCGCGCAGCGAAGGTTTTGGAGGACTATCGCTAGTGTCGCCCGGAAATACTGTCGAACAAGTGCTCAAGACCCTCCCCTCCGCAGCGGGGGCGACTTTTCTTGCGCTCTTTCCTATCGTGAATCCTTTTGGCGGGGTGCCGCTATTTTTTGCCCTCACCTCTGATTTTTCTTCGAAAGAGCGCAATCAGACCGCGCTGAAGACTGCCTCGTATGTCTTCGGCATCCTGGTCGTCTTCATGTTTTTCGGACGCTTCGTCCTCAACTTCTTTGGAATCTCGCTGCCGGTTCTGCAAATTGCCGGCGGACTCATTGTGGCCCACACGGCCTGGGGTATGGTGACGGCTTCAACCCGCATCACTCCAGCTGAGAGCGACGAGGCGGCCGAAAAGACTGACATCTCCCTGACCCCGATGGCCATGCCCATGCTTTCCGGCCCAGGCTCAATCGGCGTGGTGATGGGCCTGGCCGCCAACGCGGACAGTATGACTACTTACCTGGGCATGGTGATCGGTATCACGGCGTTAGCTCTCAGTGTTTACCTGTTTTTACGCCTGGGAGGGCCGCTGGTGGCGAGGTTGGGGCCAGGGGCGGTTGCTGGCATTACCAGGATTTTCGGCTTTCTGATATTTGCGGTCGCTGTACAGTTGGTCTGGGATGGCGTAGCCGAATTTGGAAAGTAGCGGTTTCTGTAAGGGGTGCCTCGCCCGCTGCGTTCGGATCTATCGCGGATCGGACAAATCGCCCGCAAAAAGCCGCGGCGAGGGCGACCACACTAACCACACTGCCTATTTCAGGCTGACCAGCTTGTCGACCAGTTCTGAATAGTCTTTCTTCTCCAGCCCGTGTTCCTTCTTGTTGTACTCGTCTACCTTCGACGAATAATTCATCGAGCAGAATTTCGGACCGCACATCGAGCAGAACGCTGCCTCTTTATAGTAATCGTCGGGCAGAGTTTCATCGTGCATCGAACGCGCAGTCTCGGGATCGAGTGACAGCGCGAACTGCTTCTCCCAATCGAATTTGTAGCGAGCGTAGCTGAGCGCGTCGTCGCGGTCCTGAGCGCCCGGACGATGCCGGGCGATATCAGCTGCGTGTGCAGCGATCTTGTAAGCGATGATGCCGTCTTTGACGTCTTTTTCGTTGGGCAATCCAAGGTGTTCTTTAGGGGTGACGTAGCACAGCATTGCCGCACCATGCCAACCGATCATAGCCGCCCCGATCGCAGACGTGATGTGGTCGTAGCCGGGAGCGATGTCGGTTACGAGCGGTCCCAAAGTGTAGAACGGAGCTTCGTAGCAGAGCTCTTTTTCCTTGTCGACCTGCTCTTTGATCTTGTCGAGTGGCACGTGGCCGGGACCTTCGATCATGACCTGCACGTCGTACTCCCAGGCTTTCTTGGTCAGTTCGCCCAAAGTCTTGAGTTCAGCGAACTGAGCTTCGTCGCTGGCGTCGGCGATACAGCCGGGCCGCAAGCCGTCGCCCAGAGAGAACGAAACATCGTGCTTGGCGAAAATCTTGCAGATATCGTCATAGCACTCATACAGAAAATTCTGTTTGTGATGATGGGCCATCCACTGCGCCAGAATCGCGCCGCCGCGGCTGACGATCCCGGTGATGCGCTTCGAGACCATGCGGCAGGTACTGAATCAGCACGCCGGCATGGATGGTCATGTAATCCACGCCTTGTTCGGCCTGCTCTTCGATCACTTCGAGCATCACGTTCTTGTTCAGATCTTCGATCCGCTTGACCCGCGAGATGGCTTCGTAAATGGGTACCGTGCCGATTGGCACTGGCGAGTGTCGCAGGATCGCTTCACGAATTTCATGGATGTTGCCGCCGGTGGAGAGGTCCATCACGGTGTCGGCGCCGAAGTGCACTGACGTGTGCAGCTTCTTGAGTTCTTCGTCGATGTTCGAAGTCACGGCAGAGTTGCCGATGTTGGAATTGATCTTGCACAGCGAGGCCACGCCGATGCACATGGGCTCCAACTCGGGGTGGTTGATGTTGGCCGGAATGATCATCCGCCCGCGGGCGACTTCATCGCGCACCAGTTCGGGGGTCAGCTTCTCGCGGTGCGCGACATAAGCCATTTCATCGGTAGTCACGCCCTTGCGCGCATAGCGCATCTGGGAGAAATTGCCGTCGGTATTGCTGGACTTGCGATTTGCGATCCACTCCGCCCGGGGTTTAGGAACACTGTGTCCGTTGCTGCCGTTGGATGAGGTCATTTGAGCCAATTTTCCTTAGTGTTTCTGTTACAGATTATACGCCGCGTGGCGCGATGCAGATTTGAAAGGCGAAAAAACCGTAACCGCAAAGGACGCGAAGGATACCGCAAAGTTCGCGAAGCAAATCCTGAGGAAGGCATTGTTTGCGGCCTTCGCGGAATATCTTTGCGCCCTTTGCCGCACACTTTTGCCTTGGGCCGTCACGTAACATTTTCACATCTTGTCCGTCTAAGCCCAAGGCCATAGAATCGACGCTCGAATCAACGAGGTTTTCATGCGTTCAAAATACTTTGTGTCGGCATTTTTCTTACTGCTGACTGCTGCCAGTTTCGGCCAGGCTGTCCACGTCGACGCCATCGATAAGAGCGTCGACCCGTGCCAGGACTTCTACCAGTACGCCTGCGGCAACTGGCTGAAGTCTGCCGAAATTCCCGCGGACCAGACATCCTGGTCGAGCTTTGTCGAAATCCGTGAAAGAAATGCGGTGATCCTGCGCGAGATATTGGAAAAATCTTCCGCTCCCGATGCCGGGCGCGACGCTATTGCTCAGAAGATCGGCGACTACTACGGCTCCTGCGTCGACGAAAAAGCGGTCGATGCCAAGGGCGTAACGCCCCTAAAGCCGGAACTGGAGCGTATCGCCAAGACGAAAGACAAGGCCAAGCTGATCGACGCCATCGCGCGGGTTCAAATGCTGGGACCCAATCCGCTGTTCAGCTTTTATTCGTCTTCTGACCTGCACAGCGCCAATGACGTGATCGCCTACATTGACCAGGGCGGCTTGTCACTGCCCGACCGCGATTACTACCTTAAAGACGACCCCAAAATGGTGGCCGCGCGGAAGAGCTTTGTCGAATATGCCACCCAGTTGTTCACGCTGACCGGGCAATCTCCGAAGCAGGCTGAAGATTCGGCGCAGTCTGTCCTGCGCATCGAGACCGCACTGGCCAAGGCTTCCATGGATCGTACCGCCCGCCGTGATCCCAAAACCCGCGATCACAAAATGACTCTTGCGGAAGCCGAAGCGCTGGCCCCCAATTTCCATCTCGATCGCTTTTTTGCGGCCATGGATACGCCGAAGTTTTCTAGTCTGAACGTTACCAACCCGGACTTTTTCAAGCAGGTCAACAGTGTCTTGGATACGGAATCTCTCGAGGCGTTGCGAACTTATGTGAGCTGGCATCTTCTGGACGGGAGTGCATCGTGGCTCTCACAGCCCTTCGTGGACGCCGAGTTCAAGATGCAGAAGGCCCTGACCGGGCAGTCCGAGATCAAGCCGCGCTGGAGGCGCTGCGTAACTGCCACCGACGGGGCACTGGGCGAGGCACTTGGCCAACGATACGTCGAGCAAGCGTTCGGCGCCGACGGCAAACAGCGCATGCTGAAGATGGTAGATGCGCTGGAAAAGAGTCTGGATCAGGACATCCATACTCTGCCCTGGATGACCGAGGAGACGAAGAAGCAGGCGAAAGTTAAGCTTGACGCCATTCGCAACAAGATTGGCTATCCCGACGTCTGGCGCGATTACAGTTCGCTCAAGATTGTTCGCGGCGATCTGCTGGGAAATTTCCAGCGCGCTAACGAGTTTGAAGCGCGTCGCCAGATTTCCAAGATCGGGAAGCCGTTAGACCGGAATGAATGGGGAATGACGCCACCCACGGTGAATGCGTACTACAGTCCTGCCACGGAATGAAATTGTGTTTCCCGCCGGCATTTTGCAGACGCCGTTCTTTGATAAGCAAGCCGACGACGCTACGAACTTCGGTGGCATAGGGGTCGTGATCGGCCACGAACTGACGCACGGTTTTGACGATCAGGGCCGCAAGTTCGATCCGCAGGGCAATCTGCGCGACTGGTGGACCGCTGAAGACGGTACCGAATTTGAAAAACGTGCCAGTTGCATTGCCGATGAGTACAGCAGTTTCATCGCGGTCGATGACCTTAAGCTCAACGGCAAGCTGACCCTGGGTGAAAATACGGCGGACAATGGCGGCGCCCGCGTCGCCCTCATGGCGTTGCAGCAGATGATGACGGACGGCGCCTCTGCACAATCCGCAAGCGACTATACGCCAGAGCAGCGGTTCTTCCTGGGCTACGGACGGGCCTGGTGTGAAAAGCGGCGTCCCGAGTTTTCCCGCATGCTGGTCAGCGTCGATCCCCATTCACCGGGAAAGTATCGGGTGAACGGAGTGGTGCAGAACATGCCCGAGTTCCAGAAGGCATTCAACTGCAAAGCAGGCCAATCCATGGTGCGCGAGAACGCCTGTCGCGTCTGGTAATACGCCCAATGCGCCACGAACCACGCGGGGGCGGACGCCTCGTCCGCCCAGCGGAGCGCAGCGCGACAGCTTTTAGTCGCGCCAAACCAAGCGGAGCGTCGCTCCGCCGTACAGCCGAGGCGGCTGTTATCACGTGGTTCGTGCTCTGCGTTGACTTGTTTCTATCCCACCCCTAAGATGACTCACCAGAAACATGATCGGCCAAAACATCTCGTATTACCGCGTAATCGAGAAGCTCGGTGGTGGCGGGATGGGAGTGGTCTACAAAGCCGAAGACACGCGCCTCCATCGCTTCGTTGCTCTGAAGTTCCTTCCTGAAGATGTCACCCGCGATCCCACCGCGCTCAGCCGTTTCCGCCGCGAGGCCCAGGCTGCGTCTGCCCTGAACCATCCCAACATCTGCACCATTTATGACATCGGGGAAGACGGCGACCAGGCCTACATCGTCATGGAGTACCTGGAAGGCGAGACGCTGAAACATCTCATCGGCAATCGTCCGCTGGAGATGGAAAAGCTGCTCTCGATCGGAATCGATATCGCCGAAGCGCTCGATGCGGCGCACAGCAAAGGCATCGTGCATCGCGACATCAAACCGGCAAACATCTTTGTGACCTCGCGCGGAGCCGCCAAGATCCTCGATTTCGGCTTGGCTAAGGTCGCCGATGATGCCAATCGCGTTCTCGACCCGTCGGACGTGACCAAGACCGAGGGCGGAAACGCCCAGCAGCACCTCACCAGTCCGGGATCGGCGCTGGGCACGGTGGCCTACATGTCGCCGGAGCAGGTCCGCGGCAAGACGCTCGATTCGCGCACCGACCTCTTTTCCTTCGGCATCGTCCTCTACGAAATGGCGACCGGCGCCGTGCCGTTCCACGGAGAAACTTCCGGAGTAATTTTCGACGCCATCCTGAATCGCGCGCCGCTGGCGCCGGTCCGTTTGAATCCAAACCTGCCGACGAAGCTGGAAGACATCATCAACCGCGCGCTGGAGAAAGATCGTGAACTGCGCTACCAGCATGCGGTCGACATCAAGTCGGAGTTACGTCGTCTGAAGCGGGATTTGGAATCGGGACCCAGTTCGGCGGTGAGTTCGTCGTCCGAGCCCGCATATAGCGGAAGTCCGGCGCCGGTTGAGTCGGTGTCCGCAGCGCAGCAGAAAACAAGCGGCTCGGCCCGGGCAGTCGCGTCTGCCTCCTCTGGAAGCCTTGCTGCTACTCCAACTCCGCCTCAGGAAAAATCGTCATCGCGGAAATTCTTGCTTCCTGCCGCGATAGTTCTACTGCTGGCGATTCTTGCCGGCGGATTCTACTGGCGCAAGCATCAGGCCGTGCAACTCACCGACAAGGACCAGCTTATCCTTGCCGATTTCACAAATCAGACCGGCGACGCGGTCTTCGATTCGACGTTGAAAGAAGCGTTGGCGATTCAGCTTGAGCAGTCCCCGCTGCTGCAATTGGTGAGCGACGCGGAGTTGCACAGCAACCTGCAGTATCTGGGACAGTCGGGCGCGCAAAAAATTACGCCCGAGTTGGCACAGCAACTGGGCCAGCGACTGGGCGTGAAGGCTTATCTCGCGGGAACGATCGCCAGTCTGGGGCCGTCCTACGTCATTTCCATCAACGCGGTGAATTGCTCTACCGGAGAGGTTTTTGCACGGGAGCAGGAGACTGCATCGGACAAGACGACAGTGCTGCAGGCGGTTTCGAAAGCAGCCACGGCAATGCGGGCACGGCTGGGCGAGTCGATGTCATCGATCCAGAAGCTGTCCACGCCCTATACCAACGTGACCACGACTTCGCTGCAGGCTTTCCACGCCTTTTCGCTGGGAGAAGAAGAGCATCGCATGGGCCGTGATTTTCCCCAGGCTTCATCTTTCTACCAGGAGGCGTTGCGGCTCGATCCCAGTTTTGCCATGGCCTATGCGCGGCTGGGCGTGTCCTATGGAAATCAGGGTGCAATTACCAAAGCGATTGAGTATCTGAAGAAGGCCTACGACTTGCGCGAGCGCGTAACCGAGCGCGAGCGGATGTACATCGAGGCGCAATACGTGCTGCAGCAGTACGATCTGCCGAAGGCTTTGCAGGCGTACAAGCTTTTTGTGGCGACATATCCACGGGATGCGGCCGCGTGGAACAACCTGGCCAACGCTTACGGGGTTGTCGGCGACTATGAACAGGCGGCCGAAGGTTTCAAGAAAACCTGGGAAATTGCCAAGTGGAACAATGTCGCCGCCAACAACCTCGCCGGCACGTTGATCGGGCTGGACCGGCTACAGGAAGGCGAGCGCTACCTCAAAGAAGCCGTGGATCAGGGTGGCAGCGATGACACCAACTATCACAACAACGCAATGACGGATGATTTTCTGTCTAATCGTCCCGACTGGGAAAAGCATGTGCAATGGGCGGCAGCTCGTCCCGATGGTTTCAACGTGGAAGCTGGCGCAGCCTCGATTTACTTCTCTATGGGCAGGATGCATGACGCAGACCGTTTGTGGGAGCATGCCGGACAGCGAGCCGAGCAGCAACACCTGTCCGATGCTGCAGGTGGACTCTACGCCGTAAAAGCGCTGCACGACGCGCTGGTCTCGAACTGCTCGGCAGCCAGGGAATCGGCCAACCGTGGACTGGCCATCGATCATTCGATTGCCACCGTTCCCGACGCTGCCCTGGCTCTGGTCCTGTGCGGCGACACTGGCCCGGCTCTCAAAGAAATGGCCCGAGTGGCCTCGGATGCGCCCAACAACACCCTGGCCAACGAAATCTATCTGCCTGAGGTGAAAGCTGCGGCCGCCCTTCTGCAGCATCACCCGGAACAAGTCGCGGGTGTGCTGTCGCCGGCAGCTCCTTACTTGCTGGTGTCCAAGGTCCCGCACCTTAGCGGCCGAGCGTCATTAGAGATGAAAAACGCGCAGCAAGCCGTTACCGACTTTGAACCGGGAATCCGGTATCGGGGCATATCACTTGGTGAAGGGGCAAACGGTACAGGGCAGCTTCCCGATTATGGTCTTTGCTTGCTGGGAACGGCCCGCGCGCAGACCCAGACTGATCGCGCGGCGGCCGCGCGGACTTACGGACAACTGTTGCAGATTTGGAAGAATGCCGACGCCGATTTCATTCCCGCGCAGGAAGCCCGGCGCGAGCAGGCCGCTCTGGCCGGCAAGAACTGATCGGGTAGCGTCGGCCTGACGCCGGCGTTACAAACTACCTTGACCCTGCTGCGCTCTGCGATGTGCCCACGGCCTTTGCTGCTGTGATCTGATAATCCTGATAATCGATGCTGAAGTTGGCGTGGCCGCCCAGGCGGATTGCGCTGTTACTGCGATTCGATACCGGCAGCCAGAAATCTCCGACTTTCGCATAGACCTGTTCGATCTTGGTTTCTTTGGTCCAGAAAGACGGATTCTTTGCTGGCGCGGCTTCGATCCGGGCCACCGCGAAGTCCTCTGCGTTCACCCAGATTCGCCCTCGGTACAGTAGCTTGTCGTTGGTTCGGGGCTCCACGGAAAGAATGTAAGAAGGGCCGCTAGGCGTAGTCTCATATCCCGCCATAGCGAATCGGTAATTATCGTCGTTCAGCGCGATCCGGCGCTGGTAGTCCTCGGTGACTGCCTCTTTTTCGCTCTCCAGCATTCGCTGGAATACGCGATCGATCAGCAGCTGCGAACCTTTTTGCGATCGGATGCTGAATTCCTTCGTCGCCGGAGAGCGGTACTTCACGTCCACGATCATCTCCGCGTTTCGTGAGCCGGGGAAGCCGTGATATTCCAGGCGATAAATCCGCGTTGCCTGATAGGCCTCCAGAGCCTGGGAACGCTCAAGGTTTTTCCGCACCATCCTGGCCACGACTTGTTCGGCGCTTAACCCAGAATGAGCGTCTACCGTAACTGGGGCCGTTGGTTGTGCTTGCGCGGTCTGCAGTGCGCCCAGCACGGCCAGAAACGACAGGACGAACCTCGTAGATTGGAGAGATGAGTTCATTAACAGGCCTCATCGTCTCACGATAAAGGTTAGAAGGCCGGAAAAAGTATTCAATTTTGACCACTTTTTCCGGCCTTGGGAGCCTTGGGCTGTCGCGAGGGTTTAGTGGCTGCCGAAGCCCTTAAAACCCTTGCGCCGCTGTTCGCTGTAGCGGTGCAGAGCATCGTTGATGATGGGATAGGCTTCTGCCGCGGGCTGGATCTCGTCGACTTCGACGGCTTTACCTTCCAGTTGCTTGTAGTCCTGAAAGAATCGCCGCAGCATGAGCGAACGGTGCGGAGGCATGTCCTTGGCTTCGCGGTAGGCGTTGAATTCCGGGTCCTGGGTGGCGACCGCTATGATCTTGTGGTCTTTCTTCCCCGTATCGATCATGGTCATCAGACCGATGGTGCGGGCGTGAATCATCGTCAGCGGAACCACCGTCTCCTGGCACAGAACCAGCACGTCAAGCGGATCATCATCTTCGGCGAGGGTCTGGGGAATAAAGCCATAGTTGGCGGGATAGTAAACCGCCGAGTACAGAACGCGGTCCAGCTTGATCATTCCGCTGGCTTTATCAAGCTCGTACTTGACGCTCGATCCGAACGGGATTTCGACAATGGTGTAAAACTCCTGCGGCAATTTGTCGCCGGGGGTTACGTCGTGCCAGGGATGGATCATTCGGCCTCGCTGGGATATAGGTACGGTTTCTATTATAGATCGGCCATTCGGACATCTTGACCGCGACCACCCGCGGGAATAGAGTCGTAATGTTTATGTCGAACCAGGCGCGAACCTACGTGAAATTCGGCGGAGCTGTCGTGTTGATTCTGCTCTCTCTCGGATACCTCGCCTACACGGGAGTGCAGGAGAGCAAGAGCTACTACGTCACCATTAAAGAATTGAAGGGCATGGGCGACGGCGCTTATACCAAGCATTTGCGCGTCGCTGGCAATGTGCAGCCGGGATCGATTAGGCGGACTGGTACCCGAGTTGAATTCGCGTTGGTCGAAAACGATCAGCTTCTGCCGGTCGTTTACAGCGGTACCGAAGCGCCGCCCGATACTTTCAAAGACAATTCCCAGGCCTTGGCCGATGGCAATTTCGGCCGCGATGGCGTCTTTCACGCCAAACAGCTTCAGGCCAAATGCGCATCGAAATATGCTCCCCAGCAGGCGGGCCAACCGGCAAGCAGCACAGCCATGTCGAACTAATCGAAATCAATAACTGATCGAATCGCCACGGACCACGTAGCGGCAGATGTCCTCATCTGCCCTGCGGAGCGAAACTCCGCCATCCGCCATATGCAAGAACCTATCGAGCTTCGCTCGACTGGGCAGATGAGGACATCTGCCGCTACGTAGTCCGCCTTGCTCTCGACTTCACTTCTCCCTTCGGCTATCTTCCATGGCGTGCCTCCAATCGTTTCGCTCAACGCCGTGGTCAAGCAATTCGGCCGCTTCGCCGCACTCCGGGGCGTTAGCGCTGAATTTCTTCCGGGAAAGCTCTATGCGATCCTGGGCGATAACGGAGCAGGGAAGACGACACTCTTGCGCATGCTCGCTGGCCTAGCACCGCCGACTCGGGGCAGCATATCGATTCTCGGAGCGACCGACGTGCGCACTGTGTGCCACCAACTGGGATACATGGCGCATCCATCGCTGCTTTACGACGAGATGAGCGGGATGGAAAATCTGCGCTATTTCGGCCGCCTGTACGGGATCAGTGATGATTTGGCTGCCGCAGCGAACATGACGGCGGTTGGCCTCGATCCTGCACTGGCGCGTCCGGTGGCGCAATATTCGCAAGGCATGCGTCAGAGGCTGTCGCTGGGGCGAGCCTTGCTGAACGATCCCAAACTCCTGTTGCTGGACGAGCCTTTTTCCAACGTCGATCTGGGTTCGGCCAGTGCGATGGTGAAACTGCTGACGCAAATGCGCGACGCGGGAAAGACAATTTTCGTCGTCACTCACCAGGCGTCTTTACTGGAAAGTGTGGCTGACGAATTCATTTGGATGGAAGCGGGGCAGATCACGCATCGCACCCGCGAGATGCGGCCGGTGGAGACGCGATGAGCGACTCTCCCCGCGTTCCTTCGCCAGTCCCATCGGGCGTAACCGGAGCCACATTAGCCAAAGATCTCCGCCTGGAGTGGCGATCGAAAGACGCGATCAACTCCATGCTGTTTTTCTCCCTGCTGGTGGTCGTGGTTTTCAGCTTCTCCTTCGATCCCAATGCCGAAGAGTCGCGCCAGATTGCCGGGGGATTGGTGTGGGTGGCGTTTCTCTTTGCCGCCGTGGTGGCGCTCAACCAGACCTGGGCGCGCGAGTTGCGTAATCAGGTCCTGGACGCCTACCGGGTTTCACCCGCTCCGGCCAATTCGCTTTTCCTGGCCAAGGCGCTGGGCAACTTCATTTTTGTCGCGGTGCTGGAAATCCTGATGACACCGCTGTTCATCATGTTCTACAAACTGCGGGCACTGGGTCCGGCCTGGCAGCTGATTCCGGTTGCCGCTCTGGGAACGTGGGCGCTGGTAGTGAATGGCACATTTTTCGCGGCCATGTCGCTCCGCACCCGCAGCCGCGAGATCATGCTGCCGCTGCTTTTGTTTCCGGTTTCCATCCCGGCGCTGCTGGCGATGGTGAATGCGACGACCGCGATTTTGACTGGCGAGCTTTCAGCCCGGTTCTGGATTGTGTTGCTTACTACTTACGACGTGGTGTTTACTGTGGCTTGCCTGCTGTTATTCGAACTGGTCCTGAATGCGGAATAGGATTTAAGCGGAACAAAATTGAAAAAACTTTTCCCCATTTTCGGGTTGCTGACCGCCGTTCTGTTGAGCTTTGCCCTCTATGAAGCGTTGGTTGTCGCTCCCACCGAGCAGACCATGGGCAACGTTCAGCGCATCTTCTACTATCATGTGCCCTCTGCATGGACGGCTTTCCTGCTGTTCTTCATCAATTTCGTTTGTTCCATCCAGTACCTGGTGCGGCGCAATCCCGCGGCTGACAGAGTGACGAACTGGACCGTCGTAGTGATCGCGATTGCCACCTGTGTTGCCGCGTTCGTCATTCGTCCGCTGCCTGAGGGGATGGAGCCGTCGTCGATTGCAACGACCGGAATCATCATTGCCGGGCTGTATTTCCTTATCAAGAAATATTTCTCGGTCGACCAGACCGATGCCCTGGCTGTCGTAAGCGCTGAAGTCGGTGTCGTGTTCTGCACCGTGGTATTGGTGACCGGGCCGCTGTGGGCTCGTCCGGTATGGGGAATCTGGTGGACATGGGACGTACGCCTGACGTCCACCCTCGTCCTCTGGCTCATTTACATTAGCTATCTGATGTTGCGCCGTTTCTCTACCAGCGGACAGACTCCGGTGCTGGCGGCCGCTCTGGCTGTGTTTGGCGCGCTCGACGTCCCACTTGTGTATTTCTCGATCTGGATTTTCCGCACCCAGCATCCTCAGCCCGTGATCGGCGGTGGCGGTTCCATCGACCCGAAAATGCTGCAGGTGCTCTTGATCAACTGGCTGGCATTTCTTGCCTTCGCCGCGCTGGTTTGCTGGTCCCGCTATCGCCTGGAAATTCTGCAGCGGAAAGTGGAAGAAACCCAGGCGCTCGAAGCACTGCTCGAACCCGGGAGTTCAAGATGAATTTTCTCTACGCCGCCTACGCCGCTACATGGATGATCCACATCGCTTACCTGGGGATTCTGGTGCGACGCTACCAGCGCGTGAGCCGTGAGATTGATGAGCTGAAGAAGAAGTAGGGTGCCGGACGAGCGGGAACGCTCGTCCTCCATGTGCCTATTGGCTAGTTGCCCACCGCTGTGGAGACATTCGACCGAAGGAATTCGTACTCTTCGATCATCGCGGCCACCCCAATGCTGGAAACGGACTGCTGATTTTCCACCCGCACGACTCGAGCCGTGAAGCGTACCCGCACCGATTCGGTGAGGGTCACGTGCGGCGGAAACGTCATGGTCACTTCAATGCGCGAGCCCTCGGCCAGAGGACGATCAAGATAAAAGAAGACGCCACGAGCGCTGACGTTCTGGGTTTCGGTCATCAGGTCACGCAGACCGTTACCTGCCACCCGGACCGACGCCGGTAGACGCATGTCGAAGCGTCGCATAGTACGCCGTTCCTGAGCGGACTGTTGCGTGGAACTTTCTCTTCGCAGATGCATGGATCCCGATCCAACCAAATTTCACTCCAAACCCCAGGCGCTATCGACCGACAGACACCCTAGCGTCAGATTTACTTATCCAGCAACAGTTTGCAAGCGCAAAAGCGCGCGGGGAACTGACTCGGTTAACGCTTCAACAATACCCGGAAAGCTGTGGGGAGGGCCCTTAACGGCAGACCAAAGCGAAGTTAGGTAGAAGCACGCGCACTGCCATCAGGGTCGATCCGGTATCGAGCTAGGAAGCCATGGACAAGAGCAGTTTGCAAAGCTGATGGCAACCAGGGGCGAACCGGCCGGTGAAAAACTTTGCAGCCGGAACGGGGTTTGTGCCATTCTGCTGGCCGCGATTTCTAGATCGAAAACGCGGTTTGCGTTTTCCTCGGCATCTTAAGTGATTGTTGCCCGCATCTGACCATCGCAGGGCCAGGGATTGGTGCGTGGCTTGACAGGCTATCCGTCAGATGTTTAAGTAGTTACTTATTTTTTTAGCCCTTATTCTGGTGACAAAGTACGCAAGCCGCTTAGCTGGCGCTAGCCGTGTGCTGCCTGTGTGTCGGTTTTTCCCTCTCCATGAATTGGGATAGTCGGAGGAGCGAGTGACATTGAATTTCCGGGGTTTGCAATCAAGACATTGCCCTGTCCTGGCGTCGTTTGGGTTGCTGCTTGGTTTGCTGCTGCTGATCGGTGGTCTGGCACTGTGGTCGGGTTCTCCGGTATCGCAATTGGCGGTTTCGGGTGGAAACCCTGAGGTAGCGGCATTCTCCGCCCCTGATTTTGCTTCCACTCAACCCGTCCGGGTAGACCTTGGACAGCTTCCGCTGCGTTTTGAGCCCAATCAAGGACAAACCAGTTCGAAAGTCGATTTTCTGGCACGGGGAGCCGGCTACGGACTGTTCCTGACCTCGAACCAGGCGGTGCTTAGTCTGCGTTCGAACCAGAATACCTCGGTCGTGCGCATGGAACTGGCGCGCGGAAACCCGGCCGCGGCCTTCTCTGGAGCCGAGCAACTTCCCGGCAAGAGTAACTATTTGATCGGAAATGATCCGGCAAAATGGCATCGCGATATTCCGCAATTTGCGCGAGTCCGTTATCAGGGAGTTTACCCGGGCGTCGATCTCGTCTATTACGGCAATCAGGGACAACTGGAGTACGACTTCGAGGTCGCTCCCGGCGCCGATCCTGCACAAATCACACTGCAATTCCAGGGACCGGAAAAAACAACTCTTGACGCCAGCGGCAATCTGATCCTGGCCAGCAGCGGTGGCGAGATCCAGTTGAAAGCGCCGCGCGTCTATCAGCAATCTGGAGCGGAGCAGCAAGCTGTCGCGGCGAAATTCGCGCTCCGGCCGGATGGAGAAATTGCCTTCGAACTCGGGGCTTATGACCGTCGCCGTGCCTTGGTGATTGATCCGGTATTAACCTACTCAACGTACTTCGGCGGCAACGGCGCTGAGGCGTGTCCTGGCAACGTACGGATTCTTGTCGGCGCGATTTTAGCCCCTCCCGCCGGTTGCCCGGCGGTGGGGATCGATGCCTCGTCGAACATTTATCTGGCGGGCTCGACCGCCTCTACGGTTTTTCCGCTCACTCCGCAGACCGGAACCACTCCTCCTCCCGCTGCATTTCAAGGTGCATTAGCTGGAACTGCGAATGTTTTTGTCAGCAAACTGAATGCAGCCGGCTCCGCGATTCTGTTCTCCACCTATCTGGGTGGCGATGGAGTGGACAGCACCGCCGGAGTTGCCGCCGATTCCGCGTTCAATGTCGTGGTCGCGGGCAACACCACGTCCAGCAACTTTCCCACGACTTCAGCGTCCGCGTTCCAGACTGCTCCGACCAACGCAAACAACCACGCTTTCGTGAGCGTGCTTGACCCCACTGGACACAGCCTCGTGTATTCGACGTATCTGTCCGGGAACGGCGAAGAGTCGGCGCGTGGGCTTGCTCTGGATTCTCGCAACAAGATCTACGTGATTGGAGCCACCACCTCCACCAACCAGCCCGACGCCACCCATTCCTTCCCCGCAACGTTGGGCGCGGTTCAGGTTTCTTCGGTGGGGACGAGCCAGTTCTTTGTCAGCAAAGTCGATCCCACGCTGATCGGATTTCCCAGCCTGGCGTATTCGACTTACTTCGGTGGAGGCAACCCGCTGAACGGAGTGACTCTGGGTGGCGGCATCGCCGTAGACGCAAACTCGAAGGTCTACATCACCGGCGGCACCAACTTTCTGCACACCGGGAGCTCGGCGACGGATTTCCCCATCCTGAACGCTTACGAAGGATGCCTGGATACGCCGCCGCCGTTGACGCCTCCGACCACGACCCCCAACTGCTCCACTTCGGTGACGGCTCCCGACGCGTTTGTCGCCAAGCTCGACCCCTCCGCCGCAGCCGGAGCACAACTGCTCTACTCGAGCTATTTGGGAGGAACCGGCAATGAGGTCGGCTACGGCGTAGCGGTGGACAGCGGATTGAGTGTGTACGTCACTGGCTCAACCTCGTCCACGGATTTCGTTCTACCCAGCGGTACCACCGCGTTTCAGGGAACGAACAAAGGTGGGATCGACGCGTTTCTCGGCAAGTTCGGAACGCCTTGCAGCGGCACGACCTGCACCACGACGGCTGTACCGCTGACCTACTTCTCTTATCTGGGTGGGGCCGGAACCGACGTGGCTTTGGGAGTCGCCGTAGACAGCCTTCAGGGCGCCCGCATCGCCGGTTGGACCAATTCCGCCGACTTCCCGGTTCCGAATAATCCGATAGACGGTGCTTTGCGCGGTCCCGTGGATGGATTCGCCTCCCGCATCGACACTACTGCCAGTTCTTCAATCTCTCTGGGCCACTACGGCACCTACCTGGGAGGCAGCGGGACTGATTTCGCGACCAGCGTCGCATCCGATACACAGGGCAACAGCTATATCGCTGGAGAGACAGGCTCGGCAGACTTTCCCACGGCGAGCCCGATTCAGGGTGCCATTAACGGCAGCAGCGATGCTTTCGTGACCAAGCTGGGGGCGACTCTCAACCTCGCGGTGGTAGAGACCGTGAGCCCCAGTCCCATCGGCATTGGCAACAACGTCACCTTCTCTTACAAAATTACGAACAACGGTGACCTCACGTCGGGAATTATTTTTACGGATGTCCTTCCGTCGAGCGGTGCGACGTTCGTCTCGGCCGCCAGTTCTCCTGGCCAAACCAATTGTCCGGCAACCAGCGGTACGGTTACCTGCACGGTGGGAACCTTGAACGGCGGAGCGGTAGCCACCGTGACCGTCATACTGACGCCTACGGTCGCTGGTTCATTGAGCGACGGTGGCAGAGTTACAGTGTTTGGAACGCCGGTAGTGGTGACTCCGACTCCGCCGCCCGCAGTAGCAACGGTCAATGACTTCAGTATTTCTGTGTCTCCTGTGGCCCTGACCGAGCCGGCAGGTACACCGGCCAGCTTCACGGTTACGGTCACGCCGACAGGGAACATACCGAACACGGTGACCTTGTCTGCCTCGGGTGCGCCTTCCGGCGGACAGGCGACATTCCCCAACGGCTCCTCGTTTACCAACCTCAGTAGCGGGGCGCAGAGCCGCCAGCTCGTGGTAAACACCACCGCGCGGGTAACTACACCAGCCAGCCTCTTCCCCACCAACCGGCCCTTTTATGCGGCGATTTTCCCGGTCTCGGGATTGGCACTGCTGGGTGTGGGCATCGGAGGCAGGAAGTCGCGTCGTCGCCGTGTCGTCATGGGAATGCTTCTGGGATGCTTCTTTGCACTCGTCGTATTTCAGATGGGATGCAGTTCCAGCAGCACGACCAACACCACCACGGGTACACCAGCAGGAACCTACAACCTGACCGTCACCGCCACATCAGGCACCGCCACCCGCACGCAGCAAATTGTGCTGGTAGTGCAGTAAGGCGGTTTCTGGTTTCCAGTTTCTGGTTTCAGAAACTGGAAACCATCAGTGACGAAATTCCAGGCTATTGCCCGGTGACGGTAAACACGTCCATGAATGCAGTCGTCCCCGAAAATGTGCCATTCCCATCGATTTGGAAATTAGCCACCTGGCGTCCGATTTCCCAACCCAGGTTGAAAGCGCCGGGCCCACCGGCGCCTACGAATTTTGATACCCGCGTATCCAGGTTCACCGAGTCGTAGGTTACGTTTCCGGCAGCGTCGCGGTAATACTTGAGAATGACGTGATGCCAGACTCCGCCAGTCCACACCTTTCTTGAACACGCCACATTCGAATCATTCCAGTGCGGGCTGCCCGAGCGATTCGTGGCGTACTGCCACATGCCACGGGGAAAGTTACATTGCAGCCCAAAGATCACCGTGGCTCCGTTCGGAGCCACCTGGTTCAGATCGATTTCAATATTGTTGACCGTGGCCAACTGGTTGAAATAAATCCAGGTGTCAAGGGTGAAGCCGGTCGATTTGGCGTCCTTCCCGATATAGACATGGAAGCGCTGTCCCCCGTAATTCTTCCACACCACATCGAATCGGCGTAGCGACCCGCTTATGAGGCTACTCCCTACCGATATTCCCGGAGTCCCGGGATCATGCTCCCAGCACCAATAGAAAGCGTTGCATCCCTGTAATCCATTTGCGCTGGGTAGTTGTTCTACATTTTTTGTTTGTTTTTGTCCGAAGCTCAGCAAACTTGTGACCAGGCAAAACGCGACTACCAACTTCATTACAACTCTCCCCGGGATAAATTTTCATTGGTTACATCGCCCTGGCTTGATTGAGCACAGTTAGGCGACGAGAGTTTTACGGATCGTTGAACCGGATAAAACCCTGAAGTTTACGTTTGGTTAAGAAGGATTTCTTGTCCAACATTTAAGCGAGGCAAGGACAAGAGTCAACTATGAGAAGTACACCGGGGAACCACTGAATCCAACTGGACATGTCTTCGTCGAGCCCGAGAGTGCCACATTTCTCGCGTCTTTTGCGAGAAGTGGGACTTGTCCATTTTCCTGAACTTTCACGATCACTGATCTCGCAGGTTACACATCACCCGGCTACTGTGCGCGAGTGAGAGATTCCATCTCCGCATCCGTGAGTGTCGCCGTTCCCCCTGTAAGGACCGCGTCTTCCGTAATCTGTGACCCTGGTAGCGTGATCGGCTAGATTTCCATCATCAGGAGACCACTCAATTATGAAATCAGCGGCTATCCTAAGCTCGTCAATAGTGGCTTTGTTGTTGGGAACAGCAGGATTCGTAAGCGCTCAGAACGGCCGGGCGAGAGGTCATGAAGAGGGCGGTCCGCATGGACAGCGGGGGAACTCGCACCAGCACGAAAGCGCGCGCCCATCGCCACGGCAACCCGGCAACCACCCGGGAGATGGCCCGGAACATCATTACCAACAGCCTCGCGAGTTCCATGAGGCATTCCATAGAGAACCTGAGCGTCACGTGTATGGCGCACATGGTCCGGTGGAATATCGCGAGGTGAGAAGGGATGAGTCCGGACCGCGCTACGTGCGGCAAGACGTCTGGCAACGCCAGCGTGCGCATGATTGGCAACGCGAACATCGCGCCTGGCATGATCGTGGCGGCTACCACGGATACCGCATTCCTGACAATCGCTTCCACGCCTATTTCGGCCGCGGACACTGGTTCCGCGTTCACGAAGTTCCCGTCGTCGTAGTCGAAGGCTATCCACGATTCCAGTTCGGGGGCTACTGGTTCAGCGTGGTCGATCCCTGCCCGGAAACCTGGCCGGCCGCCTGGTACCGGACTGACGATGTCTATGTCGACTACGTCAACGACGGATACTACATGTACAACCGGCAGCACCCGGGAATCGCCATCGCAATCAACGTCTCGCTGTAAATCATTGCGTAGGAGATAACGAGAGAGGGTGCCCCATTTCTCGCGTCTTTTGCGAGAAGTGGGGCGTTTGCAGAGGCACCGGCCCGAACGTCCTATAGTTACTCGTCCCGCAGGTCACTCCCAACAAATCGTGTGACACCTGCATTCAGAGACTTATAAATTCGATCCGCTTCACGAGCCCCACTTCTCGCAAAATACGCGAGAAATGGGGCACCCTCTTGATCGTTGATTATTATCATTGATCATTCCGCCGGTTTACAGTCGCCCGTCCTGCGCCCCTTGAAGTGTGCCACGCTTACAGCTCCGCTGCCGTTGGTGTGAGTGGTGGTCGTCTCGAAGCTGTCGCCGCCGTGGAATGTGGTTTCATTGTGAATCGTGTCCGCCCCGCAGACCATCGTGTCCGTCTTGCTTTTGGCGTCGATCTTAAAGTCCTTGAGCTTGCAGCCGCCACTCTTGGCGAGCGCTTTTTCGGCCTCCGCACGAATCACTTCGGGAGAACCGTTCGACATTGCCGCGTCGTGTGCGTTGAGGCAAGCGTTTCGCGTTGCCGTTTTTCCGTCCCCAGCGATTACAGTGGTTTCCCAATTGCCCGCTCGCATCCTGTCTTCAGCGAGCAACGCGGTTGCACTGCTGAGCAGGAGACAGAAAACCGCTGGCATAATCGTTGACTTGAGCATGGTCATTTGAATCCTCTTTTTCTGGACTGGGTTGGGAAGAGTTTTGTGATATTGCCGATTAAGGCGTGGATTGTGACTCTGAGACTATCACCACTACTGTTGAAATATCGCCGTTAAGCGGACAATCGGGCTGTGAGGAATAATCTCATGTTCACGAAAGTTAGGTCGGAGAACCGTGATTCGGAAACATGCTCCAGGTAAACGCGGTGTCATCAGATTGCAGAGCGGGCAACTCCGGCTCCTGGTAAATCTTTTGCGTGGCCTTTGAAAAGGCTCAAATAGGTTGCTAGTCTTGTCCCGGTTCACCAATCCCACCAGCAGAGGCAGGTCTCGGGAGGGTCTCTCACGTGTCACAGAAAGTGGATCTCTACGACACCGCCTACGGGAACTATCAGTCCCATCTGTATCGACAGGTGCGCACAGAGACCTACGGCGAGGATCTTGGGCAAACCAGCTGGGTTACAACGGAAGAGTCCAGGGAAATACCCCGACTGCTGGGCCTGAAACCCGAATCGTCCGTACTGGAGTTGGGGTGCGGTTCGGGAGAATATGCGTTGCACCTCTCAGAAAAAGTGGGCTGCCGCATCCTAGGGTTGGACATAAATGCGTTCGGCGTTCGCAACGCGAACCAACTTGCGCTGGCCAGAGGTCTTTCTTCACAGGCGCGTTTCGAGCAGTGTGATATTTCGAACAACCTCCAATTCGATGACAACGCCTTCGACGCCGTATTCTCGAACGATGTTTTGTGCCATATTCCAGGCCGGGCCACGTTGTTGGGTGAGATGTTTCGCATACTGAAGCCGGGCGGGCGAATGCTCTTCAGCGACGCTCTGGTAGTCGGCGGAATGGTTTCCCACGAAGAAATCGCCACCCGCAGTTCGATCGGCTTTTACGTGTACAGTCCGCCTGGAGAAAATGAACGACTCATTGAGCGCGCCGGGTTTCGCCAGATTCGCGTAACCGACACAACGGAGAGCGCGGAACAGATTGCGAAGCGGTGGCATCGCGCACGCGAGGGAAGGAAACAGGACTTGGTCGCAATAGAAGGCGCCTCAAACTTCGAGGGGCTGCAACGCTTCTTGTCTTGTGTGCATATCTTGACCAGCGAAAAGCGCCTGCTGAGATATTTGTACTTTGCGAGTAAGGACGTATGAGGTGATCGTTACGGGTGAATGCATAATCATATGTAATTCTGGGGTGATCAGACTGCGCCGTGCAGGGACTACTCTTTTAGCCAAGCTTACGATTGATGTTGTGAGTGTAATCGCCCATCTGATTACATCAGCAATGCCCTCTAGCTTGCGCACTTGCGCTCGATGAACTTTACTCCGTGGTGGAGGAAGAAACACTCCAAGAAGATTTTGGGGACGCAAACGAGGAGTCCGACATCGTCTCTTTTTTTGAGAATCACTCCAAAAACGACCCACAAAAGTACCAGATGAAACAGAAAAGTCCAGGCCATTGCTGTCCAGAGGACCTTTGATGGCATCCTTTTGCGATAATAGGAGATCATTCCAGCAAACGTTGGGACTGTGCAAAATGTTGCCGTGAGCCACTTGTCAGAAGCGCCGATCTTCCCGAGAACGAACGCGGAGGCGAGCGCTAGGACACCAAAATCACTTGCTCACCAATGCCGACCTGAGACTCTCCGTCATTTTTATTGCGCACAGTTATATGTATCTTTCATGTACTTGCCACGCTAATGGCTTGGCCGTATGGAACAAGACGTTTTGCCACCTTACCTGCCGCGCGGGAACCTGCCGCGGGAATGTGCTTCGGCGACAATCAACCCAGATAATCTCAGTCTGTGCGCAGTGCCTTCAGTGGATCCGTCGAAGCGGCTCGATGTGCCGGGAGAATGCTGGCGGCCGCGGCGCAAACCCCGAGCGCGAGAATTGAAAACCCGAACACGTGCGGATCCCAGCTGCTTACCTCGAATAGCTGCGCAGCCATGAGGCGCCCTGCGCCGATGGCCAGAGGAATACCAATCAATAACCCTATAGCTACAAGCAGAAATGCTCCGCGCAGGACCAGTCGCACAATGTTCAGCCGGTCGGCTCCGAGAGCCATGCGCACCCCGATCTCTCTGGTTCGGCAGGCAACCGAGTAAGCCGTCAGGCCATAGAGGCCGATGGCTGCCAGCAGCATGGCGATGACGCCGAATGTGCCAGCCAACTGCGCGACCATGCGCTGCTGGTCAAAATTTGAGGCCACCTGCTCGTTCATGCTTTGCACCGTGATGATAGTAAGGTTGGGATCGATATCGGCGAGAGTCTTACGAAGGTGCGGCTCGAGATTGCGCGTATCGCCGCGCACCAGCAACTGGATGCTGCCTACGAAATGCGTTCGTACTTCGTTACCCTGTACGGCAACATCGGCATAATGGACCCTCTGCTCCAGCGGTACGAAAAACATGGGGTTTGCGGGCTGGTCTGGATCGGTGTACTTGGCGTCACGCGCCACGCCGACGATCTCAAACGTGCCCGCATATCGGGAGTTTTCCATGCCAAAATGTTTGCCGATGGGATCTTCGTTGGGGAAGTATTTTCTGACCAGCGATTCATTCACAATCGCCACTGGGCGCGAGGCGCTGGAATCGCTCTCCGCGAAATCACGGCCGCGCACAATGCGCTGTCCTACTGTCGAAAAATACTGACGGCTCACCCGGTCCCAGGACACAACCTCCCCCTGCGTAGCCGTTGGATCGCCCCTCCCTTCTACCGCAATCAATTCACCCCAGTTATTGCCGCTGAGCGGACTATAGGCCGCCAGGCTTGCGCTCTGCACATTCGGCAACCGCACCAGTCCATCCTCGATTGCGCGATAAAGCGCGTCGAGGTGTTCGGGCGTGTAGCTGTCCAGAGGCGGATTGATTTGAACACTGATGCGATTTTGGACGTCAAAACCGAAGTCCTGAGTCACCAGATTGCGCAAGCTCACCGTCAGTAATCCGGCGCAGGCCAGCAGAACCAGGGAAAGCGCCGCCTGGCTGACCACCAGTATCTTTTGCGGCAACGATGCCCCGGCGCGAGTGCCGCGGCCTGCTCCGTGCAGGGCCTCCGCCGGATCGGAACGCGAAGCCAGCCACGCCGGCACCACGCCAAACAGCACACCGGTCAGGAGTGAAAGCGCAAATGCAAATCCCAGAACCGGCAGCGAAGGTGCGGCACTGATGGGCGTGGTGGCGCTGTGAAATGCCAGGACCAGTATCAGACGCGCTCCTACGTATGCAACCCCTAATCCTGCGATGCCGCCTAGCACCGACAGCAGTACCGCCTCCGTCAACTGTTGGAGAATCAGTCTTGTTCGCGCAGCCCCGAGAGCCAGGCGTACCGCAGTCTGGGCGCGGCGAGCGGCTCCGTGCGCTAACAGAAGATTGGCGAGGTTGGCGCACGCGATGAGCAGCAATGTTCCACAAACCATCAGGAGAATACGCAGACTTGCCCCGTAGTCTTCTCTTAAGGAGGTGACACCCCCTCCGGCCGGAGCCAGCCGGATAAATTTTTGAGGAATCGTAGGTTCAACCTGCGCTTTGAATTCGGCGGGCACTTCATCTTCGTCGCGGAGCCACCGTTGAAGCACCGGCGTCAGCCGGGCGGGAAGTGCTTGCACGCTGGCACCAGGCTTCAACCGGCCAATGGCATACAGCCACTGGGACTGATTCGTTCTCATGTGCGCATTTTGGCCGTCGAACAAAATCTCCTGTTGCAGGGGCAGCCAAAAGTCGGGCGGATCGCTCCGCAGTGTCTCGCCAAAAAATCCTGGAGGCGTAATCCCAATCAACGTGACCGGCTTTCCTTGCACGAAGAATGTGGACCCGACAATTCCCGGGTCTGCGCCATAAGCCTGCTGCCAGGTGCGATAGCTGATCATCGCCACCGGTGAGGCCGACCGTTGATCGTCCGAGTTGTTGATAACACGTCCGGCAAAGGCCCCGAGGCCAAAAACATGGAAGTAATTCCCGCTCACGTACTCCGCCCGCAAGGGACGTGCCTCGCGGTCTTTGGCTTCCTGCCGAATGCTGTAGACCCCAGGCGCGGCCTGAAAGGCGGTGGTTTCCTCGAACTCGGGTGCCGCTGCCGCGAGACGCTGGTAGAGGGCATAAGAGAACAGGCTCCAGTCATCATCCTCCCAACCCTCGACACAGCACTCCTCGGTATCGCCAATTCGATACAACTGGGCGGGATTAGCGACCGGCAACGACTTCAGCATGATGGCCTGCGTCAGGGTGAAGATCGCGGTGGTCGCACCGATGCCAATGGCCAGGGTAAGTAATGCAGTCAACGTAAACGTTGGAGCATGGCGCAGCTGTCGGAGAGCGTAGCGGATGTCTTGCAGAAGGGTCTCCACGCGGGTATCCTCCGGCGGATTATACGACGACCCAAGAGCGTTCGTTCCATGAGGTAAACTTATGATTCTTCAACTTGCACCACTGTTGGCGTAACATCGCGATTACACTCACAATCCAGCGGGAAGCTGCCCTAGGGACGTCCGGGGCGTAGCTGGTGTAATCTGTTTACACCAGTTACTCCGAGTAGGCCGTCAATCCAGCCGGAAGCCTTGTGCAGAACAGGTGGCGGGGCACAACTTAACCACATTGCCGCTACTTAACAGGTGGGGGTGCGGCCAGCGTCATGCCATGACGGCGGAAGACGTCTATCATTCTCGCGCGATCGGGCGGGCCGCCGACGGCGGCGGCGATGACTTCGGCGGCTTCTCGGAAGTATGCGGGACCCATTATCGCGGGGGAGATGACGGCGAGCTGTTTCACATCTTCGTTGCCGAGATTATCGAAGCGGTGCTCCACGCCTCGGGGGATGCACAGCGCCTGCCCGGGACCAACCTCGATGGGCGTGCCGTCAACCGTCCAGGTAAGGACGCCCTCGATACCGTAGAGGATCTCCTCAAAGGCATCGTTCTTGTGGGCCGGCGCCGCCAGTTTCTGCCCGACCGGGACGAGAACTTCGAACACCGAGACACTTCCGCCGGAATCGTCTCCGGTGAGGAGGAATCGGATCCCTAACGGACCAATCTTGATGGTCTCTTCCGAAGCATTGACCCTGATCGTACGCTGCTGCATGATCGTCCCCTCTGAGTCAGCTTATCCCACATTTCTTCCCTTTAGTCGAGGACAGTCTGAGGCCGGATTGTGTCCGGTTGGCCAACCGGAAGTTATGATCAAGGGGAAACGTTAAGGTGTCCTCCCGGCATCCGATCGACCCAGATCACACAGCCTTGTGACTACTATCACGGCGGGTTCTGCGGGTTCGCAGTAGCCTCCAAGAGTCATAGGTGTTTTTATGGAGCATCCAGTCAGAACCCTGCTGTACGAGTTTTTCGTTGATCCCATCGTTGAGTTATCGCAAGAAATTGTTTACGGGGTGTCCGAGGTTTTCACACGGGGCGATATGGTCCAGTCCCGCTCGCTCGCAGCACATACCACACTGCATTCCGAGAGAGTGCTGGCGACGACTCTGTCAAGGGGCAAGAGTGTGAGTAGGACCAATACAGCCAAAGGAAAAGAGCAGGCGAAGGCATGAAGTGAAGGAAACGGGCGCAATTTTAAGCCATGGCTCTTTGAACAAGTTCGCGCTAGATCGTCTTGCACTTATTTCGATCAATGAGTGTCAACACCGTCGACAACAGTTGACCCACTGGCGCATAATCCGGGCGTGAACCCACACACCAACTAGAGGGTCGCCAAGCTCATCAGCGATGGTTAGAGATCAGCCGTGACTGAATCGCTCTCCTCCCACACCACAGAACCTGGCCGCATCGCCCGCCATGCAACGCAGACGAATCAAACCGGCTGGATGCGCTGGCTTCCCGGGTTGAACACCCTACGTCAGTACGAGTCGCCCTGGCTGCGGCACGACCTTGTGGCCGGCCTCGTCATGACGACCATGCTCGTGCCGGTCGGCATCGCGTACGCCGAGGCATCGGGCGTGCCGGGTATCAACGGCCTGTACGCGACCATCGTGCCGCTGCTCGCGTACGCCCTGTTCGGTCCGAGCCGCATTCTCGTCCTGGGCCCGGACTCGGCACTCGCGCCCGTGATCCTCACAGTCGTGCTGCCGCTTTCGGCGGGCGAGCCGCAGACGTGCGGTCGCGCTGGCCGGAATGATGGCAATTGTCTCCGGCGTCGTGTGCGTTGCGGCGGGCCTGGCGCGTCTGGGCTTCATCACCGATCTGCTCTCGAAGCCGATCCGCTATGGCTACATGAACGGCATCGCCCTGACGGTGCTGCTGAGCCAGATCCCGAAGCTCTTGGGGTTCTCCGTCACCGCGAACGGCCCAGTGCGCCAAGCGTGGGGAATCTTCGGCAAGGTGCTCCGAGGGAACACGAACCTCATGGCGCTCGCGATCGGCGCCAGCACGCTCGCTCTCATACTGTTGCTGAAGCGCTGGCCGCGCGTACCGGGCATTCTGATCGCCGTGGTCGCCGCCACCAGTGTAGTCGCGGCCTTCGACCTCGCAAGACGTGCCGGCATGTCTGTGCTCGGTCCTCTGCCACAGGGATTGCCCTCGCCACGCTTTCCTCTTGTCCACGTCGACGACCTGGTACCGATCCTCACGGGTGGCCTCGCGGTCGCCCTCGTCTCATTCGCGGACACGAGCGTGCTTTCTCGAACCTACGCGGCGCGTCTGCGTACACCGGTCGACCCGAACCAGGAAATGGTGGGCCTCGGCGTCGCCAACCTCGCCGCAGCCTTTTTCAGGGCTTCCCGATCAGCAGCAGCTCATCGCGCACACCGGTGGCCGAGGCGGCGGGCGCCAAGACCCAGCTGACGGGTGTCGTGGGTGCGCTCGCCATCGCATTGCTGCTGGTTCTTGCGCCCGCGCTGCTCCAGCATCTGCCGCACACTGCCCTGGCTGCCGTCGTCATCGCCTCGGCCATCGGCCTGGTCGAAGTGTCCGACCTGCGCCGCATCTATCGCATCCAGCGCTGGGAGTTCTGGCTTTCGATGGCCTGCTTCGCGGGTGTGGCCGTGCTCGGCGCCATTCCGGGCATTGCGCTCGCGATCGTGATTGCCGTGATTGAGTTCCTCTGGGACGGCTGGCGCCCGCATTCGGCCGTGCTCGGCCGCGTCGAACGCGTCAAGGGCTATCACGACATCACCCGGTATCCGGAGGCACGCTTGAT
The DNA here is from genome assembly GCA_963741105.1 of Terriglobia bacterium. Lineage (GTDB taxonomy): Bacteria > Acidobacteriota > Terriglobia > Terriglobales > Acidobacteriaceae > JAIQFF01. Next base: position 478 of record CAVUGT010000026.1, on the reverse strand, counting down.
CCCGGGCCTCGTGCTGTTCCGTTGGGATGCACCGCTCTTCTTCGCCAACGCCGAGTTGTTCCACGAACGCGTCCTGGATGCCGTCGCGAACTCGCCGACGCCCGTCCGTTGGCTCGTGGTCGCAGCCGAGCCGGTCACGAGCGTCGACGTCACCGCGGCCGATGCCGTCTGCGAGCTCGACGACACCCTGCATGCCGCCGGTATCGAGTTGTGTTTCGCCGAGATGAAGGATCCGGTCAAGGACAAGCTGAAGCGCTTCGAGCTCTTCACGCGCTTCGGCGAACGAACCTTCTTCGCGACCCTCGGCGAAGCGGTGAGCGCCTACCTTGCGACTCATCCCGTCGAGTGGGTCGACTGGGAAGATCGCTCGTCCTAGCGCCAAGTGTGAAGGCATTTCCCTCGTTCATCAGGAAGGTCCGCGGCTAGACGTCCACCCGCCTTGTCTATCCCAGGAGCGCAGGAGGATCATGTAATCCAT
>CAVUGT010000025.1:0-85064 GCA_963741105.1 Terriglobia bacterium | reverse complement strand
CGTTCCGGCCGGAGTGCTTCCCCAGTACCAACGAATTCCGGGGAGCCCCTACAGACTGGGGCGCGATGATCTCGTAGGTGGACGGGTCTTTGATCATTCCGTCCTGGTGGATGCCAGCCCCTCGTGGGCGAAGGCGTTCCGTCCCACGATGGCCTTGTGCGGCTGCACGTCAAACCCCGGTGATTTCAGACAAGAGTTGGCTCGACGGAAAGAGCTGCTCGGCGACGGCCGCGGTCTCATACGGATAGTGTTCCGCCCGGACCCGCATCACCATGACAAGTTCTTCCAAAGAGGTATTCCCGGCGCGCTCACCAATTCCGTTTACTGTGCATTCCACCTGACGCGCGCCGGCGCCGATCGCTGCCAGCGAGTTTGCCACGGAAAGTTCCCAGATCATCGTGACAGTGAACCGAGATGGTCACGCCCTCGATGCCCTTCACCCGGCGGCGCAGGGTCTGGATCAGTTCGGCAAATTCGTGCGGAACGCTCGAAGCCGACGGTGTCAGGAATATTAACTGTGCTGGCTCCTGCCTCGATCACCGCTTCCAGCACCTCGCACAGGAAGTTGATGTCGGTGCGACTGGCGTCTTCGGCGGAAACCTGGACGTCCTTACAAAAAGTCCGTGCCAGCTTGACGCCGTCTCGCGCCTGCTCCAGGCACTGGCGACGTGACATCTTGAGTTTGTGCTGGAGATGGATATCGGAGGTGGCCAAGAAGGTATGAATTCGGGCTCGGGCAGCCCCTTCGAGGGCGCGGCCGGCGCGCTCGATGTCGCCGGCAGAACTTCGAGCCAGGGCGGCGATTATTGGGCGGCGAATCTCGCGTGCCAAGGCCCGGACCGCCTCGAAATCGCCTTCTGAGGCGATGGGGAATCCAGCCTCGATGATGTCAACGCCCAGCCGATCCAACTGGTGCGCCATACGCACCTTTTCGGCTACGTTCATGCTGCAACCCGGCGACTGTTCTCCGTCGCGCAGAGTAGTGTCGAATATGGTAACGCGTTTTGTTTGATCCACTTGAGTTCCTCCCCGGCCGGAGCGGCCGTGCCTGCCATCTGCAGAAACTCAAAAAAAGCCATCATCCGATGCGAAGGATGATGGCCTCTTGCTGATCTTGAGATTTCTAAATCATCCGGCGCTCTTTATCGATTGGGGTGCAAGCACCAGGCCAGGAATGGCCACGCTAAGGGCGAGCCCCAGCAATCGCACCTCCTGTGCAGCACGGCCCGCGACGATTGCCAGACGATCCATAGAATTCAGCCTGATCCGTATGCGTCAGGGTATCGGCCTCCCCCAGCCTGTGTCAATCCAAATTCCCGTTTTAGCTTATCGCTTTTTTGGATAACTCGGCGCCGCGGACGTGTTCCTCGAATATCTGCCTGAGCCGGTCGGTCAATGGCTCGGGCTTGCTGCTTGAGCCCTTGACGACGAATACTTCATGACAAGCCGAGCATTCGCCAGAAGCAGCCATGCCTACCTGGAGCGTCGCGATCAGTTCCGGCTTCATTAGCATTTTCTAATGCTGCCACAGATTTGTTCGGCGGATATTATCGGCGATGGCACCTCTGCTGTGATCACCACGAACCGCGTAGGGGCAGATGTCCCCATCTGCCCGGCTGAGTGAAGCTCCGCTATTCGCTTCAGGGCAAAAACCTGTCGAGCTTTGCTCGACCGGGCAGATGAGGACATCTCCCCGCCCCTATGTGGTCTCTGGCGATTTGCTTATTTGACCCTCTTCTTCTGCGGGCTTAACATCCCGGTTGTGTTCGGGGACATGCTCGGGAAAAATCTTGGCCACTACCGCATCGTGCAACAATCGGCGCAGGCGGGATGGGAGTGGTCTTTCTTGCGCACGACGAGCAGCTTGAACGTGATGTCGCCATAAAAATTCTCCCGCCCGGCACCCTTGCAGACGAAAATGCCCGAAAACGATTCCGCCAGGAAGCGTTGTCTCTCGCCAAGTTGAACCATCCCAACATCGCTACCATCCACGATTTCGATACTGCTGATGAAACCGACTTTCTGGTCACGGAATACATCGCCGGGGATGCGCTGGACAAGAAGCTGGCCTCGGGTGCGGTTCCCTCGGACGAGGTGGTTCGCCTGGGATTGCAATTCGCGCAAGGCCTGGGAGACGTTTACGCCGCGTCTGGCGATTTTGCCAACGCGAAGAAGAGTTACGACGAGGCGCTCTCCGTGAGCACCGAGTCGGGCGAGAAACACGAATCCGCCGTGGCGATGGCAAACCTGGGGTCGGTCCTGATGCAACAGGGAGACCTGACCGGGGCGCGGGCAAAATACCAGGAAGTCATCAATCTGCGGAACGCGATTGGGGAGAAAAGCGGAGCGGCGGAAATCTCTCTCCAACTGGCGAATCTAGCGATTGAGGAAGGACGTCCATCCGAGGGCCAGGCGCTGGCACGCAAAGCTCTGGAAGAGATTCGCGCCGCCAAGATTCCGGAATTGCAGATCTCGGCGCACGCAGTTCTGGCTGACGCCCTTCTCGCGCAAGGAAAATTGGACGCAGCCCGCAAAGAGATCGCAGCGGGCAAGCCGTTGGCTGCGAGGACCCAGCAGCGACTGGTACGGCTGCAATTCGAAATTGCGGCGGCCGAGGTTCAGGCGGCCTCGGGCAAGCCCGCGGACCTTCAAGCCGCGACCGTCTCTTTAAATCGCGTCATTGGGGAGGCAGAAAAAAACGGGATTCTCGCGACTCTCTACGAAGCCCGGATCGCTTTGGGCAACGCACAGGTGAAGTTCGGGAACAAGGAAGAGGGTAGAGCGCTTCTGACAGCCGTGGAGAAAGATGCGGCGGAGAAGGGCTTCGTGCTGATCAGCCGCAAGGCTGGGCGGTAAACCCGGCGTCAGGACTCGGGGTAATCTGATTACTGTAAATTGGCGCTATAAAGTCCGAAGTCCGACGTCCGAGGTCCGTTTTGGGTAATACGACCTTTTAGGTCCTTCCGTAATCTCCCGCTCTATGGCACTAAAGGGGGATACTCACTTTGTGAACGCCCTCCCCCAACCTTATCCTGACCGTCGGGCGCCGAGACTGAATTTGTCCGACAACACTCCTGCCGTTCTCCGATTCGAAGATGGCCATCGCACCCAGGGACAGTTGGAAATCATCTCCGTCACCGGCGGCTTGCTAGCGTTACCGAAGCCGGTGGTTCGCCAGTCGCGCGTGAAGCTGATGTTCGTAACACCAACTGGGCCGGTGCTCGGCACAGCGGAAATGCTGAAACCGGTTTCGTGGGGTCAGCAGCCTTTTCGTTTTGTTGGACTGGAAAAAGACGATCAGCGTCGGCTTCAGGAATCGATTCAGTCGTCATTTGGTCAAGTCAGCAAAGATCAGGAATGGATCGACAAATACCGGGCAGCGCTCGACCAGCAGAAGGCACCGAAACGGCGGCTTTTCAGCAAGCCCCTGGCGGCATTCGCGTTAGCTGTGATTTCGCTGGGAAGTGCGATTTACCTCTGTAGTCTCTTAAATATCCTGCATATTCATCTGCCGTAGCGCGGGCGCGCATCTCCACGCAGTCACAAACTATCCGTCTAGTGCGCGAACGACTGGACTGCGGCAGCCTCGTCTGGAAAAATCTCGAACAGGTTCAGAACGCCGATCAACTTGAGAGTTTGGACCACAAACTTGGACGGAGTGACCAGTTTCACTCCGCCGCCGCGCTGCTTGGCCGAAGCCATGGCTTTGACGAGGATACCGATGCCGCTGGAATCGATCATTGGAACCTCGGCGAAGTTGATGACCATGCGGGTGTCTCCGGCCGCCATGGCGTCGTCGATCGTCTGGCGGAAGCTGTCCACTCCAGGTCCCAACCGTAAAGCGCCGCGAATCTGCACGATCTGAACCTCTGAAAGTCTGCGGATGTTGATTTCCATCTTGCTCCTCTAGGAACAGCCCATGAAGAAAGCTCGCGCCGCCCGGAAACATTGACAGGGGCATAGCGATTTGTTAGATTGCCCGCTCAACTTACGGGAGCCGCCGCGAATTTGCAAGTGCGCGGGACCCTCGCCTTCCCCCTGACTTTACCAAGTCTTTGCGACCGGCAACGGGCGGCTGCCAGAACAAAAAATGCCGAAGTCGACCTCTGTCGATGTGCAGGCCCGGTTCCTGAGTTCCCTGCTTCAGGAACGCGAAGTCCAGCCACGCGCCTTTCTCCTCGCTCAGCGAATCACCGAGATATTACCGGGCTCGGCGGCAGTAGTGTACCTGCTGGAAGCGCATGACGACAGCACCCACTGGTCTTCGAAAGCTGTAGCCGGCGATATTCACCTGGACAACGAAGCGATCCCCGTCGATGCAGGCACTTTGGGCTTGCTCGCTAAAGAAAGCCATCGCATGCTGCTGTCCGGGGCAAATCTGGTCCGGGAGGACTACGCCCACTTGCACGCGCGACGCACGCTCTTGTCCCTCGCCTATGTTCCCATGGTGGTGAACGAGACGCTTATCGGAGCAGTAGAAGTTGCGACGTTCGATGAAGCGGTCAACGAAGCTGACCTTGCAGATCTGGTCGAACTGGTCGAGTATGCGGCGCCGGCCTTTTCCAGCGCAACTCACTACGAAGCCGAACGCAATTCTCATCTCGAATCCATCTCGCGGTTGACCCAGCTTTACGACGTGGAGAAAGTCTTCAACTCCACGCTGGAGATGGACGAGCTCAATCCTCTTATTACAGCCAAGGTGCGCGAGCTGCTCGAGGCCCAGGCGGTAAATCTCTGGATGGTGAAAGACGAACAAGAATTGCTGCTGATGGACCGGTCCGGAGAAGACGCCACGTGCGAAGTGGGCGCCTCGGAAAAGACTGGCGAAGGCTATGTCTCTGAAGTTTCCGACTCGGGCGAACCTTTGATTATCGATGACGCGAACGACGAGCGCCTGCAGCGACGTAATTCCAACGAAGGCACAATTTTCTCAGTGATGCTCGCGCCGCTGGTGGTCAAAGGATTCGAAGTCGGCGTGATCGAAGTCATCAACAAGCTCGACGGCACGCCATTCGACGAAGACAACCTTTTCCTGCTGAACTCGGTTGCCGAGACCGCTGCCTCGGCGCTGAATAATGCCGGGTTGCTCCAGGCCGAGCGCAAAGTCGAGATCCTCGAGACGCTGGTGAAAGTGAGCGCCGAGATTACTTCGACGCTTGATCTCGACCGGGTGCTCGACGCTATCGTGACCGGACCGGGCGCCGTCATTCCCTATGAAAGAGCGACCATCGCGCTGGAAGATCGGGGGCGGTTGAAGGTCCGCGCCATCACTGGCATGCCGCGGATCAATCCGCAGGACCCGAATGTTGTCCGGCTGCAAGAGTTGCTGGAATGGGCGTCATTATCGAACGATGAGCTTTCGTTCTCGCAGCATGGAGAGGAATTCGAAGATCCCCGGCCGGAGACGCAAGCCAAGCTCGGCAAATATTTTTCGGAGAGCGGTATGCGCGGTTTTTACGCCATACCTCTGGCCGACGACGACGGACGTGTCGGAACATTGTCGTTTGAAAGCAGCGATCCAGATTTTCTAGGTCCCGCACACCTGGAGATGATCAAGATTCTGACATCGCAGGCGACGGTGGCGTTACGAAACGCTTCGCTCTATCGCGAAGTCCCGTTTATCGACCTGATAAAGCCGGTGCTGGACAGGAAGCGCAAGTTCATGGCGCTGGAGAAGCGGCGCCGGGCGTTGTTGCTCGTCGGCGGCGCGGCAGCTTTATTGTTCTTGCTGATTTTCCCGTTGCCGCTGCGCGTCGTCGGGGACGCTTCGGTGAGTCCCGCGCAAAGTGTTCTTATCCAACCCGAGGTCGAAGGCGTCGTTCAGCACGTCAACGTTCGCGAAGGTGATGCGGTGAGCGCGGGAACAGTACTGGCAACACTTTCGGATTGGCAATACCGTGCCCAACTGGCCGCGGCCCAAGCCAAGTATGAGACCGCGGTGTCGCAAATGAACCGGTCCTTGAGCGGCAACGATGGCGGAGAAGCCGGCATCCAGCGCATCCAGGCCGACTACTGGGCTTCGGAACTGGCACGTGCTCGCGAGCGGCTCGATCGCACACAATTGCGTTCGCCCATCACGGGCGTCGTAGCGACCTCGCATGTGGAAGATCTGGTGGGACGCAAGCTCATGCCCGGCGATACTTTCGCTGAAGTCGTTGATACGTCACGCACCATCGTGGATGTAGCCATCGACGAGGATGATGTCCTGCTTCTGCATCCGGGAGAAAAAGCTTCGGTAAAGCTGGATGGATTTCCCACGCGCACTTTTCACGGCGTGGTCACGGTGGTCAGTCCAAGAAGCCAGGTACAGGGATCCGATCGCTTCTTTTTCGCGCGTGTTCTCGTGTCCAATTCCGACGGCACAATTCGAGACGGCATGCAGGGCCGCGGCAAAGTCGTGACGGGATGGAGTCCAGCAGGAAAAGTGCTGTTCCGGCGGCCCGCGATCTGGATCTGGTCCAAACTATGGTCCTGGTTTGGCTGGTGAAGTTGGTAGCGCCGGCGGGGATCTTGCCCGCCGAGTAGTAGGCCAAAGTGGGAGGTTTTATGAAACGGGTTCTCGCGCTCGCTGTCTCAATCACAATTACGCTGGCTCTGGGTGCGTGTAGCGACTCGAACGAAACTTCCCGCGTTTCCGCCGCGCCGCCGGTGGCGCACCCGGCCGCTCCGTCGCCCGTCGTCGCGGAGGAAAGCGGCTTCGCTGCCTCGGGCCCAATTGTGGTCGAGAACCAGGTTGACGTGGCCGCGTTGCGCGAAGGCGTCGTAGATACTATTCTCGCCGAACCCAATACTCCGGTACGCAAAGGGCAGCTTCTCGCCAAGTTGGACGATCGCCAAATTTCCGCTGACCTCGACGCCGCATCCGCCAAGACGCGCTCCATTGAAGCCAATCTGAAAAACTGGGAGGCGGAAACCAAGGTGCTTCAGTCTGACCTGACGCGCGCCCAGAAGTTGTGGGAAGCGGGCGTCTTTACCAAGGAAACACTGGAGCACGCGCAATACAAAGTGGAAGCCGACAAGTTCGAGATCAACCGTGAGACGGAACTGCTGAGCAATGCGAAATCCACAGAGCGCTCGCTGGAACTGGAAAAAGAAAAGACCAGGATCATCGCTCCCTTTGACGGGATCGTTGCGCGCCGTTATGTTCGGGCCGGACAAAAAGTCGGGATAGGCGACAGGCTCTTCTGGGTGACAGCAGTAGCGCCACTGGAAGTTAAGTTCACTCTTCCGGAACGATTCCTGGGCAAAGTGAAGAATGGACAAACGGTTACCGTGGAACTGACGGACGGTTCGTCAACTGTTCATCACACCGCTGCGATCAGGCAGATCAGTCCGGTGGTCGATCCCTCGAGCGGAACGATCGAGATTGTGGCCCGGCTGCAGGGCCCGGCTCCGGACCTGAGGCCGGGAATGCTCACCACTATCCACCTCAACAACCTGAAATGAATATCCTCGAAGCCCTCGAGGTAGCGCTGCCCGATCTTCCGACTACCACAGCGCAGCGCCGTTTTCCCAAGCTGGACCCTCGCGTCATCCACAAGGAACACGTCGAGCAAGGCGCTCGGGTTGTGCTAGCAAAGATGCCGGGCAGCGAAGTTTATCTTCGGTTAACCCCAGAGCACTGGCAGTTGCTTCAGTTGTTCGACGGCGAACGGTCGTACCAACAAATCGCGGAACTGATTCAACAGCAAACCAACATTGCCTTTACGGAAGAAGACGTAAGGGAGTTTGCTGCCGGCCTCGAGGATCAGGGCGACCTCTTTTACAAGACCCCACTGGAAAGGAACATCACGCTCAGGCAGAAAATGAGCAGTGAGCGTCGAAAGCGTGGAAGGTTTTACGTCGCCGACTTCACCGAAATCCCCCTCCACACCTGGCCTCACGCAGATGACTATCTGACGACGATCAAGCCGTACCTCGAATTCATTTACACCACTTGGTTCACTCTGCTGACTCTCTGCATGTTCGGGGTGATGGTCTGGATGTGGGCCGATAAGTTCGGCCAAATCTGGAGCGATAGTTTTGCCTTCTACAACTTCACAGCCAAAAGCAGCTGGGACCTGGTCGAATTCTGGTTCCTGTTCGGGGCCATGGCTTTCTTCCACGAGACCGCTCACGGCCTGACCTGCAAACACTTCGGCGGCCAGGTCGAGAGCATGCAGTTTCTTCTGATGTTCTTTGCTCCGACCTTTATGTGCGATTGCACTCAGGTCTGGGTGATGGGTGACAGAAAAGCGCGGATCTCAACCATCATTGCAGGAATCTGGGGCGATTTGATGATCTGCGTGGTGGCAACGTTCATCTGGTGGGGTACGGCCACCGGGATGTACATCCATGATCTTGCCTACAAGGTCATGATGGTGACTGGTATCGGCGTAACCATCCTCAATCTCAATCCCCTGATCAAGCTTGACGGCTACTATCTTTTGTCTGAGCTGATCGATGAAACGGGCCTGAAAGAGCAGTCGACTATTTATGTCTCCAGTTGGGTGCGGAAACATATTTTCCGGTTGCCAGTGGAAGTCGAGTATGTACCGCGGCACCGGCGGGTGCTGTACATCGTCTATTCCGTGCTGTCAGGTGTGTACAGCTACTTGTTGTTGGCGGTCGTAGTCATTTTCGTTTACCACATCCTCAGGTCCTATACGCCGGAGTGGGCATGGCTGCCACCACTGCTCCTCGGTCTTCGTATTTTCGGGTCCCGGATCACCATGCTGGAGCGATTCATGAAAACCGTTTATCTGGACAAGAAAGAACGCGTGCTAGCGTGGTTCACGCCCACAAGGTCCGTGCTAGTCGGTGTTGTGCTGCTGATTTTGCTGTTCGCGCCTATCTGGCCGGATTTCATCTACGGCCGTTTCGCGCTGGAACCCCTGCGCAGGACTTTGGTACACACGGAAGTGGCGGGAACCGTGGCAGAGGTTCTTGCCGACGAAGGACAAAGGGTTGCGCCAGGTGCGCCCCTGCTGCGCCTCCGCAATCTCGAACTGGAATCGGCGGCGGCCCAGGCTGGCGCCGACATGCGCAACGCTTCGGCCCGAGCCACCAAGGCTAGCCTTACCTACGAAAATTTCGGCCCCGCCGACCAGGAACGACGCCAGTCCACGGAAAAACATCGCAATCTCTCTGAAGAGTTGATGCGGCTGGAAGTCAGCAGTCCTATTCCAGGCACAGTGACTACTCCGCGCTTGCACGACCTGATGGGTTCTTACCTCAAACCCGGGACCGAGATCGCCGAAGTGGCAGACTTGTCCACGATGACAGCTCGCATTTACGTTCCCGAATTTGCGATGCGCGATGTTCGGATTGGCGCTCCGGTCCGGCTTCACGCTGAATCCCAGTTCAAAGCCTGGTCTGGAACTCTTTCTTCGCTGGCGCCCGCGTCTGCGTCTATTGAACCGGGATTGATGGAGAAGGCCCAGCTGGAAGGCATTCGAACCCCGAAGTTTTACCTGGGGAACGTAGAACTACAAAACCGGGGGGACTTGAGAGAAGGTATGAGCGGCAATGCCAAGATCCTGGTCGGCCGTCGCAGCATGGCTGAGTTCGCCTGGCGTTTTACCCGGGACCTGGCAGGCCGCCGGATGTGGTAAGGCCTAGCCGCAGAGATTCCTAGCAGACGGAAAAGGGGAGCTGCTTTTGCCGCTCCCCTTTCGCCAGAAAACTGGCCAAACGTCTCCTTACCTGAGGTGTGAGAGCTTCGGCGCCACCTTGGCTGAAACCTTCGGCGCGACCTTGGGTGCGACTTTCGGGGCTACCTTTGGTGCTACCTTCGGGGCAACCTTCGGTGCCACTTTCGGGGCTACCTTTGGAGCTACCTTGGGGGCCACTTTCGGGGCCACCTTGGGCGCTACGGCCGGGCGAGCCGCCGGACGCGAGGCTGGCATCAAGTTGGAAGTCTGGGGTGTGGCAAGAATGGCGCTCTTCACTGCTGACCGCTGGCTGATTAAAGATTTCTTTTGAACCGACATGACATCCTCCGTCAAAGTTTGAATTTTAATTTCTCAACCGTGGGTCCCACTCTGTTTACCCTGTCCGGTCTGGTTTTGTTATAAGCAAGAGCGGTGCCAAACTGATCCCCGACCGCCGACCGGCACGACACTCAATAGATTCAACGAGATCCCTGACGAAGGTCTGTGGAAATGCAGGGTTAAATTGACAGCGATTCAACGCAGGGTTAAAAATTAACCACACTTGGGTCAATAATTAACCCTGCAGACCATATTTGCGGCAGAGATATTTCATTTTCTGCGCATTGATCTGTAGCAAGGCGGCGGCCGCCACCTTTTTGCCCCCGGTCCGGCGCAAAGCCGCCTGCAAATAAGCCAACTCGATCCGCGCCATCTCATCGTCGAAGGAGATTCCCTCTTCCGGGATGAGCAGAGCTTCTTGTTTCGCAGTACTGCTGTACAGGATTTGCTGGGGCAACTGGGTGGCAGTGATGACCGTGCCCGATCCCATAATGACCAGCCTCTGAACCAGGTTCTCCAGCTCGCGGACGTTGCCCGGCCAGTGATGCTCCTCGAGAATTTCTAGAGCATCGGAATCCAGCCGCTTGAGCGGAATGTTGTTGGCGGCGCAGTACATTCGCAAAAAATGATCGAGCAGGATGGCGACGTCGCCGGGCCGTTCGCGCAGCGGTGGGAGGACGATGGGGACCACGTTGAGGCGATAGTAAAGATCTTCGCGAAAGCGTCCCGCGCGGACCGCCTGTTCCAGATCTTCGTTGGTCGCGGCGATGAGCCTGAAGTCGATTTTCTTGCTGTTGCGGCTTCCGATGCGCTGGATGACGTGGAGTTCGAGAACTCGCAACAGCTTGCTCTGCATGGCCAATCCCAGAGTCCCTATCTCATCGAGGAACAAGGTTCCGCCGTTCGCAGATTCGATGTGCCCGGCGCGGGATTCATGGGCGTCGGTGAATGCGCCCTTCTCGTGGCCGAACAACTCCGATTCGATCAAGCTTTCCGGGAGCGCGGCACAGTTTACGCTGACGAATGTCTTGTCACGTCGCGGACCGCTGGCGACAATAGCCTGCGCGACCAGTTCCTTTCCCGTCCCGCTTTCACCGCGCACCAGTACGTTGACGTTGCTCTCGGCGACACGGCTGATCGCGTCGTAGACCAGGCGCATGGGTTCGCTGCCGCCAATCAGCTGGCAAAATGAGTTCCTGCGCTGGGCTTCTTCCCGAATCTTCCGATTCTCGATTTCAGCCGACCGCTCTTCGAGCGCGGAATGCAAGACAGCCTGCACTTCCTCGAAATCCACGGGAGCGACGAAGCAGTGGCTAATTCCCGCACGTTCGAACTGATGCCGGGCAGCTTTGTTGTGCGAGCGGGTGAATCCCAGCAAGACAAGGTCTTCGTCACGGGCACGCAGCTGGCGCACCAGCCGCAACACTTCGTCGTCGGAAACATGCGCGGTTTCGAGGTCCAGAATGATGGCTTCGAGCGAAACCTCTGCCAGCAAGGGCGGTATCTGTTCACCCGAACCCAGGAGTGTTGTATGGAAGGCGGAAGCTAGCACTTCTTGGGCGGCGAGTTGCACGGATTCGTCGGTGGTCACAACCGCAATGCGCGGCGCTGCGCCGGTGGGTATGTTGTCGGCCATTGGCCCTCAGCAATCGAGGGAGGAATTATAGGTCAATTTTTCACCCTAGGCAGGGTAATTTTAGACCTTACACAAGCAAAAAAGGAGGCAGGCACAATTGGCCCTGCCTCCCTGGGGAGAACTCCCTGCCAAGCTACATGCCGCTGCTGCCGTCTTCCTGGGCAGCGTGCAGGACTCGGAACGAGCTGCCACCGTTGGACCAAACCAGCACCAGCGCGTCTTGTCCTTTAGGAACACTGCTCAGTGCTTTTTGAACGTCGGCGGCGCTTTGTACCGGCTTGCGATCGACTTCCACGATGACATCACCCTGCTGCAGTCCAGCGTTGTCGGCCGGGCTACCCGGTTGGACTTGCTGGATGACCGCTCCGTGCAGATCGCTCGGAGCCTGCAATTGCTCACGTGCTTCCGGAGTGATGTCCGACAGACCGACTCCCCAGCGCGGCTTGCCTTTGCTGGCGTCGGAGGTTTCCTTGCCAGCCTTATCGCGGCTGCCCATGGCTTCGAGGGTGACCGGCAGCGAGACATCCTTGCCATCGCGCATGACTTGCAGATGGATGGTCGTGCCCGGATTCTGCTGTCCTACCAGGACTTGCAGTTCGCTCGCGTCGCTCACTTCCTTGCCATCGAGCTTGGTGATGACGTCGCCGACCTTCACGCCTGCCTTGGCTCCCGGAGAGTCGGGTTCGACCTGGCTGACCACCGCTCCCACGGCGGTGTCCATGTGGAAGAACTTCGAGTTTTCCGGAGTGACGTCGGCGATTCCGATCCCCATGTAGCCATGAGTTACCTTGCCGAACTGGATCAGTTTCTCGACCGTGGGGCGCACGATCTGCGTGGGAATGGCGAATCCCATGCCTGAGAACGAACCCGAGGGCGAGATCAGGAAGGTGTTGATCCCGATCACTTCACCGCGCGCGTTCACCAACGGACCGCCGGAGTTTCCTGGGTTGATGGCTGCATCGGTCTGAATGAACTGGCCGGGCTTGCGAGCGTCGTCCGAGGAAAGGTTGGGGCGGTTGAGGGCGCTGACGATGCCGCGAGTGACCGTGAAGCGGAACCCGAAGGGATTGCCGAAAGCCAGGACGGTCTGCCCGGGATGCAGTTTCGTGGAATCGCCCCAGGGTGCGTTGGGCAGGTTCTTGCCATCGACCTTGATGACCGCAAGGTCGGTCAGCGGGTCAGTACCAACCACCTTGGCGGAAAGAATGCGGCGATCGCTCATGGTGACGCGAACGTCGGTGGCGCCATCGACGACGTGGTTGTTGGTGACGATGTAGCCGTCGGGCGAGATGATGACGCCGCTGCCCAGTCCGTGCTCGACGCGCGGCTGTTGGGGACGTCCAAACTGCTGGCCAAACTGCCGGCCAAAGAACTGTCCGAACGGACTGTCTTCGAGGCCTTCGGGCAGATTGTTTTCGGCGGTAGCTTTCGCACGTGACGTTACGGTCACGTTTACGATCGCTGGCGTAACGCGTGCGGCCAGGGTTTCCATGGCCTGATCGAGTGAAAGCAGCGCGCCGACGTTGTTGTCATCGAGCGGGGTTGTGGTGGGTGAAGCCATGGCAGCGGCCTTCGCCGGCATAGCCTTGACGAAATCGTAGGTGACGAACGAACCCACCGTCGCTATGGTCAAGATCGGGATGATGAGATGCCGGCCTACGATTGTTTTCCAGTTTTGCATCCAGCTTTTCATTTCTTCTCTCCTGTTGGCAACTAATTATTTAGTTGTTAATAGCAAAAAAACTCAAATTGACTTGGCCACGATTCCCGCTGCCATCATGTCCTGTGCTGGGCCAACCACGGTGACCTGCCATACGCTGAGATCCCATACAACAGCGCCGGAAGAGTCGACTCGCCGCGTCTGCACATATTCGGTGCGAGTCACGAATAACAAGGTCTGCGGCGTGACGGCGTTCTCTTCCATGTTCGTACGGAGCAGTGTGGGCGCGAGCGTCCTCGCTCGTGCTGCGGCCGCCGGAATAACTTCAGGGGCCGCCACCTGCTTCTGGATCTTCTTCCCAGCGACGGAGTTCTTCGCGACCGCAGAAACGAAACTCTTAGTTTCCTTCTTCGCCGAGTTCGATCCCGTCGACAAGACCAGCTTCGCGGGGACAACGTGCGCGCCTATCTGCGACCACTGATCCGCTTCAAAATTCCCGGAGGCGACTGCATTCGTCGCCAAAGAGGAAGGCTCTGCGCTGCCCTCGAATGACACCAGCCGAGTAGGAGCGTTGGACAGACCTACCAGGCAGACCACAGACATTCCTGCAACCAGAACAGGCGCAGGTCTCCACACACGTGTAGCGCTGGGACGGTTCGCGTCCAAAATTTGCGCCACACGCAACGACACCTGGCGTACGCGGTCGACAGCAGCCTGGGCGAGCGCGAAACCGCGCCGCACAAAACTCTTCTCGGCCAGCGCGACCAGGCATTCGGCATAAGCTCGTGGACTGGTGGACCTGGCTTGTGCCAGAACCAGGTCATCGCACGCCATCTCGCGCTCCAGAGCAAGCTTCTTCTCAATCAACCAGACCGCGGGATGGAAGAAAAGCACGGCTCCTACGACCTTTTGTACAAGGTTGGTCCAGTCATCGTGGCGTCGCAGATGAGCCAGTTCATGTAGCAGAACAGCATTCAACTCGCTGGAAGAAAGCTCCTGCATCGTCCAGGACGGGATCGCAACCATCGGCTTGGTGAAGCCGATTGCGGTCGGTACGCGCAGTTCATCGGATACGCAGAGTTCCGCCGGCCTGGGGGACTCGAACTCTCTCAAAGTTTTGAGGATCATCGGATCGAGAGTTGCGCGATCAACCGGCATGCAGCTCTTGCGGAGTTGCTGCAATTGCCAGAAACCGAGGCCAACTCTGAGTAGCCGGGCAGCCGCGATCAGCAACCAGGCCGTAAATATGTAGAGCGCCCAGGAAGCGGGCATAGTGAACTCAGAACGGGTGGTCAGCTCTGCACCCGTTGCAGACCAATGACCGAGCAGGGGAAGCGTTGCTATTCCGAGTAACGCCGCGAACCATACGGCGAATCGCGTTCCAGAATTCTGCGGACCCACAGCTCGCAGCACAAGCCAAGCCAATAGCGCGATGATCATCCCTTCGGCGGCGCAGTTCAGCAGGCGCTCGGCGGAGACCTGGGCCAAGGATTGCAGGTTCAGCGCGGCGATCGGCATAAAGGTCAAATCTTCTCTTCTTTTTCTATTTCAGTTCCCGCTTGCAGCAGTTGCCGCAGGCGTTTCAGTTCAGTCGCTTCCAGACCCCGGTCCTCGAGAATGTTGAGCACCAGCAGCTCATGGGAGTTCTTGAAAAAACGTCCGACCAGGTGCCGAATTTCCGAGCGTGTCGCTTCCTCGCGCTCCATGATGGGCTTGTAAATGTGGGCCCGGCCGTCTTTCGCGTGCTCGAGGTAGCCCTTGTTTTCCAGAATACGAATGGTGGTCAGAACGGAGTTATAGGCCAGCGCCGGCTTCTCCGGAAGCGCATTGAGGACCTGCTGGACGGTGGCTGATCCCTTCTGCCAAAGCACGTCCATCAGTCGCAGTTCAGCCTCGGTGAGAGTCTCCGATTTCCTGGGGGGCACGAACCATTCTCCTCTGAATTATTAGACGCGGATCGACGCCTAAAGGTCAAACTAATAATTTAGTTGCTGGATGGGATGGGTTTGGTTGCCCGGTTCGGCCGTCCCTACGCGACGCGAAGGATCCGGAAGACCCCAAGGAGCCGGATCAGCATGGTTTTGCTGGTTTTACGTTACTTTCGGAACATCGGTACGTCCTGTCGTGCGGGTTACAATCGGCGCGGGGCACATGCAAAAGATCGCCATCCTTTACGACGCCAGCCAGGCGGTGCTGTCGACTTTTGACCTGGACGAAGTGCTGCAGCGCATCCTGGTGATTGCGCGCGACTACTTCCACCTGCAGAACGTCGCTATCCTGTTGCTGGATCAGGGTTCGGGGGAGCTTTGCACCCGCTCGCAAATTGGCGGCGAGCCAGGATTCGAAAGCCTTCGCGTGAGCATTGGGACCGGCCTGATCGGCGCGGCCGCCCAGAAAAAACGCCCCATTTACGTCCCTGATTTCCAGAAAGAAACCCGCTATCAGCCATGGGGGAAGAAGACCCGGTCTGAACTGGCGGTTCCGCTGATGGTACGGGACGAAGTCGTTGGCGTACTGGACTGTCAGAGCGAAAATCCTGACCACTTTGATTCCGAAACCGTCGACCTGCTGACCTTGTTCTCCACACAGGCCTCGATGGCCTTGCAGAATGCGCGGCTGTATTCGCTGGAAAGGCGTCGGGCTTCGCAACTGGAAGCCATCAATACGGTGGCCCGCGAGACTACTGTTGTTCTGGACGTCAAGGAACTGTTGTCAAAGGCCTGCGAGAAGATCCGTCCCGCCTTCGAGGTCTCGCACGTTTCCATGCTGGTGAAAGAAGATGATGATCTGGTGCTGCAGGCGCATCATGGCGTCTTGACACTGCGCATTCCGGAGGGCGGCAAGGTTCCAGCAGGCGCAGGGTTATGGGGACGAGCACTGCGCGAGAGTAAGACTATTTTCGATAATGACGTAAAGGCAGATCCGGATTTTCTAGGTATTTACGAAGAAGCCGGCTCGCGGATGTGCATCCCGCTGGTTTCATTTGGACAGACCCTGGGCGTTCTGGTGCTGGATAGCGCCCGATCCGGGTCCTTCAGCGTCAGCGATATTCAGTCGCTGGAGTCCGTGGCCGACATCTGCGCGACTGCGATTCAGAACGCTCACTACGTGGAACGAGTGAAGCATCTGGCTTATCTGGACGGCCTGACTGGAATTTTCAACCGCCGCTACTTCGAATTGCGTATCCAGGAGGAACTGGAGCGTGCCCGGCGGTTCGATTCGGGCATGGCAGTGATCATGGTGGACATCGATCAGTTCAAGCGCCTGAACGACGAATTCGGTCATCTGCTGGGCGACGAAGTTCTGCGCCAGGTGTCGTCGATCTTCTCGCAGCAGCTTAGGAAGATCGACGTGGTCTGCCGTTATGGTGGAGAGGAATTTGCCATCCTGCTGTCCCAGACCAGCCAGCAGCACGCGCTGGGCGTGGCTGAGAAGCTGCGTCGGATGGTGGATAGCTGGCAATTTCCCGGTGTGCCGCGGTCGGTCACCATCAGCGCTGGAGTGGCTACGTGTCCCGATCATGGAACCACGCGCGAAGAGTTGGTGAGGGCAGCCGACGCGGGATTGTACGCGGCGAAACAGTCAGGAAGAAATTGCGTGCGCGAAGCCTTGACTGTCAAGTGTGAAGCGGACACTCTTGTCCGCCGCAGTTGACTTTGTGTCTGGCAAAAAAATTCCTGGCCACAGATCTTCACGGATTTCCGCGGATCAAATTCAAATAGATTTCCTATCCTGTGATCGGCGTGAGTCGGTTAGACACTTTAAAAAACCACAAGCAACGCAATTCAAAAGCGGCGGGCGAGGGCGCCCACCCTGCACTAGATATCAGCTTCTGGCTGCGAGTGTCTTTCATTCTCTTGAATTTCGCGTTCCTGGTTCTTTAGCTCGCGTTCCAGTTCGCGCATTTCCTGCTTCAGCTCTTCCTGATGGCTGCGCAGTTCGCGCGCGGCTTCTTCGATGTCGGGCTTTATTCTGCGAACCTCGCGGACGGCTTGCTCGATTTCTGGGCCAATGTGAGCGATCTCGGATTGGGCTTCGCTCAAGTCAATCACGGTCTCAGCATCGGTAGCATCCGCATCCGGAAGCTCGAGAGTTTCATCCATGTCGAGCAGTTGTGACTGGTTGTGATCCGGCACGGTCAATGTGAGATTTTGTTCTTTCCGTTCACGAATGATGCTGACGGTGACCGCATTGTTCTTGCGGCCGTGAATGGCGTGAGTGAAATCGCCGCTGTCGCTGATGGATTCTCCGTTGACCTTGACGATCACATCGCCGGCACGGAAGCCGGCTTGCTCGGCGCGGCTGCCCTTTTCTACCGAGCGCACCAGGACACCCTTACCGTTTTTCGCGCCGAAGAAGTCTCCCAACTGGGGCGTGAGGTTCTCGACCATCAATCCGCTGCGCGCGGAGGAGTGCACCACGACGACTGAGACGGGCAGATCCATTTCGGGGACAAAAGGGGTGGCCGGCATTGCGGGCATGGCAGGCATCGCCGGCATGGCGAAGGTGAATGCCTTCCCGGATCCTGCGATGGCAAAGGTTCGCTTGCGATCGGCCAGTTGGGCTTTGAGAGTCAGGGGCTGGCCGTCGCGGCTGATTCCGAGGTTCACGATGCGTCCCGGAGGAATTTCGCGGATCATGCGGCGCAACTGCTCGACGCCTTCCACCTGGTTGCCGTTGATGCTGAGAATTACGTCGTGCTCTTTGACTCCGGCCTTACCGGCTGGAGCGTCCTGATCGACGAGAGTCACTTCCACGCCGTGTTCTTCTTTTAGTTTCAGGACGGACAAGCGGTCCGAGGTTACGTCGCGCGTATCAACGCCCAAATATGATCCACCGCCAGAGTCTTCGCTGGAGTAACCGAAGGCCTCGCTGAAAGGCTCTTGCGAGCAAAGTTGTCCACCGCTGGTGACGGCTGTAAAGATGGGCAAAATCAGTACTGCGAGGATCGATCTATGCATGGTTCGTTCCTCCTCTCAACAAGCTCAGCACTTGCCAGATCTAGCGGCTGGCGAGAAACGTGATGTCTCCGGTGGTGGTGCGCACCTTCAGCGTGGGACCGCCTCCGTTCAAATTGCCTTCGGCAGTAGCGGTGCCGGGTCCCCACTCGCCACCTTCTGTTGTAACTCGAATCTCCGAAAAATCAGAGCGAATGCGATGACCATTCGCCAAATCGATGGATGCGCGAATCGTAATGTTCAGACTAGGCGCGAGGTAAACCGTAATATCGCCCGCTGAAGTTTCAAGCACCGAATCCGTACGCTCTCCTCCGGAGACGAACTTGGCCACGATGCCGCCTGCTCCTGTTTCCGCCTTGGCTGCGGTTACACCGTTGAGCGTGATGCTGCCACCGCCAGTCTCGGCTTTCACTGCTCCGGTCGCCGAGCTTAAGCGAATGCTTCCGCCACCGGTTTCAATTTCCGCCGCGCCTGCAATCTCGCCCAACTCGATGCTGCCGCCGCCGGTCGTAACTTTGAGCGGTCCTGCGCAGTGTTGTACCTCTATGTTGCCACCCCCGGTTTCGAGCACTGCACCCTGCATACAGGACACAACTACCAGGCTTCCACCGCCGGTTTCGGCGTTGATCTTTCCCTTGGCAGCCGAAACCTTGATGCCGCCACCACCGGTACGGAGTGCTAGCTCTCCGCCAACCGTTCCTACGTCAATGCTGCCGCCACCGGTTTCGACGTTGATGGCGCCTCCGATGTCATCGAGATGAATGCTGCCACCGCCAGTCTCACCCTCGACGCGTCCGCTGACTCCGGTCGCGGTAAGGTCGCCGCCTTCGGTTTCGACCTTTACCAGCTCGGTGTTACGAGGAATGTTGATGACGAATTCGCTCGATGAGCGGCGCGGCCGGCTGCCCTGCCATTCGCCCAAGACCCAGGCAGTGTCTCCGCGGACGGAGACGCTGATCTTGTAGGATTCGAATTCGCGGCGGGCTTTTTCTTCCGATCCAGCGTAAGAGTGATTACTGATGACGTAGTTGATGGTCTGCTGGTTTCCGCCCACGACCTTCACCACGCCGGAATCCACCTTTACGCGGAGATTCTTCGCAGCCGCCAATGAGCCGGTAATCTGCCGCGACCATTTGCCATTGTCCTGAAAGACGCGAGTCTGTTCGTCAGGGCGCACTTCCTGCGCTACGGCCAGAGGCAGGAGCAACATCATCACTGCAATAAGTTTTGGGAATCTTTTCACTTTTCACCTTCCAATATTGTTCTGCACCGACGAAGTGCCAACTCCCTCAATCAATTTCCGACATCTGGGACAGCACATTGCGCGCCTGGCTTCGGATGTACAGGTTCTGATCGTTGTCCGCCAGCTTTTGCAGTACCACGCGCACGCTGCTGTCGGCCCGAACCGGCTCGAGCAGATGCAGGGCCTGTGTTCGCAAGCCGGGGTTGGAATCATTCACCAGTGCTTCCAAGACAGCGTCGCGCACGCGCACATCATTCTTTACGTACGAGCCCAGACCTTCGATTGCTTTGAGCCGCACTCCCGGATTCGAGTCGTAGCGCAAGGCGTACAAAAGTGCTTCGCGCACCCGGATATCATTCGGCGCCTGGGTAAGCAGATCCACTGAATCCATGCGCACGCCCGAGTTGTAATTGTTCCGGGTAGCGAACAGCAGCAACTGCTGGATACGCTGGTCGTTGAGCGATCCTTGCGCCTGCTGGGTGGAAACTGTGTTGTATCGAATGCTGATTTGAGACGATCCAGGCTCTTGCGAAATGGACTGAATACCGGTGATCGAAGATTCGGTGGGAGCCGCGCCAGAAATATCGACCGGGTTGCGGCCGTTCATCATTTGATAGGTAGCGCCGATTCCACCGGCGAAGCCCACTATAAAGATGGCTGCGGCCAGTGCTGGAGCTAGTTTGATGGGACGAAGCCAGGCACCGGGATCGAATACCAGACGCTGCCAGAAGCCGCCCTGTTCGGTAGTTTCGAGTTCCTCCTGCAAACGCATGCGGGAAGCTGTAATGAGATTGGGAGAGGGCTCCTGCACGGGAAACTGCGACAGCGTGGCATGGAGCTGGCGAGCTGCTTTCAGTTCGCCCGCGCATTCGGTGCAGCGGGCAACGTGCTGCTCCAGTTCGTAACGAGCGTCGTCAGGCAGCTCGTTGTAGATGTGCAGCAGAATATTTTCCTGGACCCATTCGCATTTCATAGCTTCACCCCCACGTTACCGATATTGCTGCCGAGTTGCGCTCGGCTGGACAGCCGGGGGCGGCTGTCCCCACGTGATTTGTTGCGACTCATCGCATGTCCGCCAGAGAGCCACGCAATTTTTGAGTGGCCCGGAATAAAGTGTTCTTTGCCGTCTCTTCGGTCGTATTCAAAATCTCGCCCACAGTTCTCAATTTCAATCCTTGATAGTGCTTTAATTCAAAAACCATGCGCTCGCGGGGCGTAAGTTTGTCGAGAGCATGATTGATCCGCGTTCCCAGTTCGCGGCGCATCAGGTCACGCTCTGGATTGGCGCCAGATCTGCCATCGGGCACCTGGGACAACACATCGTAAGCTTCGCCCTGCGAATCCACCGCTACCGGTGCGTCTTCCTTGCGTACCTGCTTTTTCCGCAAGTGGTCCAGACACAGATTGGTCACGATGCGGTAGATCCATGTATAGAAAGAGCACTCGAAGCGGAAGTTGCCAACACTCTTGTATGCCTTCAGAAAGGCATCCTGATAAATGTCCTGGGCTTCGTGCTCCGACCCGGTCAGGTGCATGGCCAGTCGCAGGACCGCCTGGTCGTAGTGACGCACAAGTTCCTCGAAGGCAGCGCGGTTACCGCGTTGCGCCTCACGGACCAGCAACGTGTCATCGATACGGCCTAAACTGTGCCCAGCCATTTGGCCCCGAGCGAGGGGGTCCTGGGATCCGCTGCTTCGTTCCACCCCGCGACTCGCGTCCGGATGCGAACATCCGCCAACCGCTAGATTTACTGCCCATGCATCGGCCGGCATCTCTGGTTGTCCTCGACTAAGCCGGGTGCCCTGCCGTTCTTCCCGGTTGCATAGCTATGGACGTGGCAGCAAAAGAACCGTGAGCACAAATTATAGGAGTTTGGCCCTGTCCGTGCATGGACTTAGTGGGGTACGGCTAGAGAGGACAGCCAGCGGTCGGGCAGAGATCGCCGCAAGACGTAGTATTCGTTCTCCGGGCGGTCATCCTGGAGGGCGGGAACTTTACGGGCTGCGGAGATCGACTGATCGACAGAGAGTTCCTGGTTCAGAACGATAGCGAACTCGCCTTCGGCGGTGGTTTCGGGACCCCACTCGACTAAATCCTTCGCAGCCTTGGCAGGCATGCGCTCGGCCAACTCCAGCGGTGTTCGTAAGGCTATGGGCTTGTCACTGGCCAGAAAGTGAAGGCCTTTCCCATCCAGAGAGTGAAACGCTCGGACATAAGGAAAAGACTCCCGCAAGGCAGCAGCGACTGCCGACTTCACTACGGCATCGCCCGAGGGCAGCCACTGCTGCAGAATGCCACCCGGCAAAAGCCTTCGGCTTACGATCGAATAGAACTCTTTCGAATAAAGCA
Organism: Terriglobia bacterium; assembly: GCA_963741105.1. Lineage (GTDB taxonomy): Bacteria > Acidobacteriota > Terriglobia > Terriglobales > Acidobacteriaceae > JAIQFF01. The sequence goes on along the minus strand of CAVUGT010000025.1, from coordinate 63,247 downwards.
GGCTGGTGCCTGCTGCTTCGACCGGTGGAGGCGGGTCGATGGTGATGACGTCGTATTGCTGCTGATTGCGTTCAAGAAAACGCCGGCCATCGTCAATCACTACCCGAGAGAGTGGTGAGCGTAGCAACTCCGGAGCATCGGAATGGAAGTACCAGAAGAGCCTCGGGACGCTGGGCACCAGATCCACGGCGGTGGTTGGGATGTCCCATGAAAGCAGCGAACGATAGGTTGTGCCCATGCCGAAGCAGACCACCAAAGCTTTTCGAGGAGCGCGATTAAGGAAAGCCAGGGGCAGGTGCGCCATCATCTTGGTGATGGGAGTCAGGGAGGTGATTCCGATTCCATTGACCAACAGGCTCTTGTTCATCCCCTCTCCGGTAGCGACGACAGTTGCAGTGTGGTCGCGAAGCACCTGGCGTTCGGGAAACTGGTCTTCGAAGCCCTTCATGGTAAACACCGCCACAAAAGCGAGAACCGCGAGGGCCAATGAGAGTTTGAGTTGCAGCGTCTGCTTTGCCGCTTTTTCTCTGCCGACCGACCATCGCGGCACAACGCCGATGATCAACCATGGCACGGCGAACGTGAACAGCACCCAGCGTTCATTCATCATGGGCAACAGGATGAATCCTGCGACCAGGGGACCGAGAATGCATCCTGCGATGTTGACCGCATATGCCCGACCCGCTTGATCAGGATCACCTCGCGAGCAGCGATCCACCAGCATCGGAGTCACAAATCCCAGAATGGCTGAGAACGGGCCGATACCCGCAATCAGGCGGATCAATCCGGCATAGGACTGCGGAACGACAAATTGCGGACTGGCAGTAACGAGCGGCAGCAGGCAGACGAATCCCAGAAGACCCCAGACCAGTCCGCCTTCCTGATCGTGGATGCGGCTCCAGTAGCGGTACACTCGCGATCCAATAAAAGTTGAGGCCAGATAGATACCCAGGATCGACGCGAAGGCATACACCACCGTGCCGAGATACGGTGTGAACTGGCGGATCCAGACTACTTCCGCGCCCAGACTCGTGAGTCCGGTGAGAAACAGCAGGAGCAGCGGTTTTTTGTCGGCCCGAAATTTGACTGAGTCTGGAAGATCGGGAACGCGTTGCTGAGATTCCTGCGCGGACGGTCGCAGCGCGAGGGCCATGGCCGCGACAAACAGGAACCCATTCAGCAATGCCCCAATTTTCAGCGTGCCTCGAAAGCCGTACATTTCGATCATGAACAACGGCACGGCCGTGCCCGCCACCGCTCCCAAAACATTCGCCACGTAAAGAAAACTGAAAGATCGAGGGGCCACGCAATGGCGGCGTTCGTTCATGGCCAGCATGGCCACTGGAAAAGTTGCGCCCATGCAGACACACCATGGGACCAATGTGAAGGCGATCCAAGCGGCGGAGAAAAGGTAGTAAGGGAATGAAGAGGAGATCGAGAGTCGCTCCAGCAGGCTTCTCCCCCAGAACAACTCGACAGGAACAGCAAGCGCTGAAATTCCGATCAGGAGTTCGATAAAGGCGTAGAGACGGAGCGCGGGCATATCGATGTGGGCTCGATATTTTCGGATTGCGTAACCAGCCCCCAAGGAACCCAATCCGAGGCCGGCCATGAACATCGAGAGGACGATTGAAACCAGGGCACTGGTGACGCCGAACTGCGCCATCGACAGGCGCAGCCATACAACCTCATAGAGAATGCTGCAGAAGCCGGAGACGAAGAAGAAGAGGAAGAACCATCCCATCAGGGTGCCTCTGGAGGCAGTCTTTGCCGGCTTTGCGGAATCCTCGGCGAACTTACTGTTAAGTTCTTGCTCCCATATGCAGCTAGAACAAGCGCTTTAACCGCAAAGTGCGCAGAGGTTTCGCAAAGGTCGCGAAGAAAACCAGTACTCTATGCGAGCCGGAGACAGATTGATGGGGGAGGGCAACTGAAGCTTGTCCCTGCAACGCAGGGACAAGCTTCCACACGGGAACCTACTCTGTCGCTTCTTTCTCGATGACCACCTTCAGGTGCGTGGTCACATCTTTATGCAGTTTGATGGGCACGGTGAACTCGCCCACGGTCTTTAGCGGCTCGTGGATCTGAATCTTGCGGCGATCCACTTCGAAACCCTTCTTCGCCAGCGCGTCCGCGATGTCGCCGGACGTGACTGAGCCGAAGAGTTGGTCGTTTTCGCCCGAACGCCGCTGGAATGAAACCGACACACCTTCAAACTGCTTGGCCAGGGCTTCCGCTCCGGTCTTTTCCTTGGCGGAACGACGCACGGCGGCAGCCTTCATTTGCTCGACGACAGCCTTGTTGCCCTTCGAGGCCTGGATGGCGAGCTTGTGGGGCAGCAGGTAGTTGCGTCCAAAACCCTCGGCGACTTTCACCACGTCGCCGCGCGAGCCCAGCTTGGGTACATCTTCTTTCAGTATGACTTCCATGGTGACTCCCTGTAGAAATTCTTGGCCACAGATTCACGCGGATTTTCACGGATCAATCAAGGAATAGAAAAAATCCGTGAAGATCCGTGTAAATCCGTGGCCGATTTTTAGCTACGACGCGCGGCCGGCGAACGGCAACAGTGCTATGTTGCGCGCCTGCTTGATGGCCAGCGACAGACGCCGTTGATGCGGAGTGCAAACTCCGGTCAGGCGACGGGGGACGATCTTGCCGCTCTCGGCCACGAACTGGGCGAGCAGCCGAACGTCTTTGTAATTGATGGCCTCAATTTTCTCCACGCAGAACTTGCAAACCTTCTTGCGCCGAAAATATTTGCGTCCACCTTCGCGGCCGCCACCGGGCCCACCAGGACGCGGAGGACGCCGTTCGCGATCGCCAAACGAAGGCCGGTCGCCAGAGGGACGATCTCCCGCAGGACGGTCTCCGCCCGCCGGACGCTCTCCACCAGAACTTGCTGCTGTTGCTCGAATTTCTTCAGCCATGATGCTCCTTAAAATCAGTCGTCGGTCTTCAGTCTTCAGTCGTCAGCGAACCAACAGTCTCAGTCATCTTACGAAGAACTAACGGCCGACGACTGACGACGGTTTACGCTGTGACTTCTGCCGCTTCTCCGCCGGTTTCTGTAACCGGTGCAGGGGGCGGGGTCTTGCGTTTGGCGTCGCGGATCGCTTTGATCTTGTCGAGACGCTTCTGTTCTTCGTCGATGCGCACGGTGATGAATTTGATCACCGGCTCGGTGACGCGCAGGCGGCGTTCCAGTTCGTGAATGAGTCCGCCGCTACCTTCCACCGTTAACAGCACGAAAACACCGTCGTGAAATCTGCGGACCACGTAGGCCAGGCGGCGCTTGCCCATCTTCTCCACGCTCTTTACGTTTCCGCCTGATGAAGTCACGGCGGTTTCCAGCGTGGAAATCAGCTTGTCCTGCTCCTCTTCCACCATGTCGGGGCGGACGATAAACATCAGTTCATAAGTACGATTCATTTTCTCTCCATCTCATCCGCCACGGATTCTCACGAATCAACGCAAATCGAAGTTCAAATCCGCGCTCATCCGTGTAAATCCGTGGCTACTCTGCTTCGGGCTCTGCCTTCCGGTTGAAGTGGTTCATCGCGACAGCCGGACCTTCTTTCAAAATCACATTGACCGCTTCGGCGGCGTTCTCGAGCACTTCGTCCACAGTCTTCAGTTGCGACTTGCGGAACGGAGTCAGTACAAACTTCACGCCATCCGCGATCTTGCGTTCCGGCGAAATTCCCAGCCGGATCCTTAAAAACTCCTGTGTGCCCAGCGCCTCAATGATCGACTTCATGCCATTGTGGCCCGCCGAACTGCCGCGCTGGCGGATACGAATCGTGCCCAGCGGGAAATCCAGTTCGTCGTAAATCACAATCAGGTCAGTTTCGGGCCTGATCTCATGCTTGGCCACCAGTTCACGAACCGAAATACCGCTCAGGTTCATGAAGGTCTCTGGTTTGGCCAGCAGGACCTGCTCATCGCCGATGGTCGTTCGTGCCGTGAGCGCACGACACTGGCGATTTCTTACTTCCACGCCGCAGTCGTTGGCGATGCGGTCGATGGCGAGGAATCCCAGATTGTGCGGCGTGAACTGGTATTCAATTCCCGGATTGCCCAACCCGACAATCAGTTTCACGCCTGATCAATTTGCCTCAGCACCCTCATCGGACCACGTGGGGACAGCCGCCCTCGGCTGTCCAGTCGAGCAACGCTCGACAATCTACGGGCCCGAACACGACCACAAACCACTGTCGAGCTCCGCTCGACCAGGACAGCCGAGGGCGGCTGTCCCCACGTGGTCCGTGCCTACTTCTTCTCTTTCTTCTCGGCCTTCTCTGGCTTCTCGGAAGCTTCTGCTCCCTCTTCGCCCTCGACTTCCTGCTTGCCCTTCTTGATGACTTCGGGCTCGGCAGGAGTCGCACCGGCTTCGGCGGCAACGGCATCTGCTGCCGGGGCCACTTCTTCCTTGACCGTGGTGATGTGGGCCACGGGCTGGTTCTCGTCGGTGATGAACGTGATCTTCTGAGCGTCGTGCGTCAGATCGGAGACGCGCAAAACTTTGCCGAATACCAGTTCGCTGACATCCGCTTCGATCACGCTCGGGATGTCGCCGGGCAAGCACTCGACTTCCACTTCGCGCAGAATCTGCTCCATGATGCCGCCCTGCTGTTTGACTCCGGCAGCTTCGCCCTTAAGCACGATGGGCACGCTTACCGTGAGCTTTTTGTCCATGGCGATGCGCTTCAGGTCGATGTGCAGGAGATGGCTCTTGATGGGCTCATATTGCCAGTCGACGATCATGGCCTTGGTGCTTTCGCCGCCTTCGACCGCGAGATCAAAAATGGTGTTGTGTCCGGTCTTGGAGTGCAGAATGCGCGTGACCTGGCGAGGATCGAGCGTCACCGGCAATGAATCCTTGCCAGCGCCGTAAAGGACGCCGGGAATCTTGCCGCCCATACGTACGCGGCGGGCCACATTCTTGTTGCCCGGAGTCCGCGGTTGCGCTTCCAGAACGTTGCTTTCAGTTGTTGTTGCGGTTGCCATAAATTTTGATTCCTATAGGAACAATCTGCTGACGGACGTCTCTTCGTGAATCGACTGGATCGCGCGTCCGATCAAACCAGCGATGGTTAATACTTTGATCTTCGGTTCCTGCCGGGCGGCCTCGCTCAGCGGGATGGTGTTGGTTACAACCACTTCGGTGATGCAGGACTTCGAAATGTTTTCCACTGCCGGGCCCGAAAGCACCGGATGCGAGGCGCAGGCATAAACCTTGCTGGCGCCGTTTTCCATCAACGCGGAGGCGGTCTTGACCAGCGTTCCCGCGGTGTCGATCAAGTCGTCGATGACCAGACAAGTGCGCCCGTTGACATCGCCGATGACGTTCATGATTTCCGCCACATTCATCTCCAGACGGCGTTTGTCGACGATAGCCAGCGCTGAATCCATTTTCTTGGCAAAAAACCGGGCGCGCTCCACACCGCCCGCATCCGGAGAGACCACCGTCAAGTTGGGCAAGTTCAGCCGCTTGAAGTAGTCGACCAGCACCGGCGACGCAAACAGATGGTCGACCGGAATGTTAAAAAATCCCTGCAACTGCGGCGCGTGCAAATCGACGATCAAGGCCCGATCGGCGCCCGCGGTCGTCAGCAGATCAGCCACCAGCTTCGACGAAATCGGCACCCGCGGCTTGTCCTTGCGGTCCTGCCGGGCATAGCCAAAGTACGGAATCACCGAAGTGATGCGCCGGGCCGAGGCCCGCTTGAGCGCATCGATCATCAACAGCAACTCCATCAGGTGCTCGTCCACCGGATGGCACGTCGGTTGGAGCACGAACACGTCCGCTCCCCGAACGTTCTCCTGAATCTGGACGTAAGCCTCACCGTCACTGAAGCGCGTGACTTGCGCCTGGCCGCGCGTCAACCCGAGAAAGGCGCAGACTTCATCGCACAGCGGTTCGTTGGCCGTGCCGCAGAAGATCTTGAACTTATCGTCCACCCGGCCGCGCTGAGGCTTGCGCTCAGGTTTCTCGTCGGCGTTCATCTGGGCCTTCTTTTCGGTCGCTGTCGCAAGAGTTGCCATGGGGGCTTCTGGCTCCTAGCTACTAGCTTCTAGCCGTCAACCGCGACGTTTGTCCTGGCTAGAAGCCAGGAGCTAGAAGCTGGTTTCTGGCTGGGCCGCTAGGATTCGAACCTAGACAAAGTGCTCCAAAGGCACTTGACCTACCATTAGTCGACGGCCCAGTGTTGATTGCAGATTTGCGATTTCAGATTGTAGATTGAAACGCCCGGATTCGAACCACAAATCACCAATCTGCAATCCAAAATCTTCAACCTGAAATCTTCTTCCAGTACTGCCGTCGCGTCAGGGTAGTGGTGACCACCGCCGGAACACCGTCACGCTGCAACCTGACTGCTGCCTTCTGGCCGGCTGTCCGGGACGCAAACAGCCCGTACAGCGCCGAGCCGGAGCCTGAGAGCGAGGCATAAAACGCCCCCGCACGTTCGAGCACACTCTTAACCTCACGCAATTCGGGATACTTAGGAAAGACGACCTGTTCAAAGTCGTTTTCGATCCCGGTACGGACAAGGTCGAGAAGCGAGGTCTCGGCCCGGCCCCTGCCTTTACTCACAGGGACACCGGATAAAGGTTGACCACTCAGCCACGCAGAAACCACGCGACCGAACTGAATCATTCTATCGGAGGGGGGAGAAGGCGTCAATTTGGAGCCTTCCCCGGACTGGGTAGGAACGGACTGTGTGGGGACAGACTGTGTGGGGACGGGTCTTCGACCCGTCCGGGCCGAGCGAAGCTCGGCAGGTACCTCAGCGGCTAAAGCCGCCATGTCTTGCGTGATAGTGATGGCACGACTCAAGTCGTGCCCTTCCCGTTCATTTTTCTCGAGAGGGTGCTGCGACATCATCGCATCCCAATCGGCAAATGCTTTGGGTGTTGAAACCCCTATCTCCGGCGTAGCCACGACGCAGCAGGCAGAAGGCAAATCCGGCAACGGATAAACTTCTTCTCCACGCCCCACACCAAGCACCGTCCCACCCACGAGAAAAAGAGGCAGGTCCGAGCCGACCTCGGCCGCGATTCGCAACTTCTCAGCTCCCGGCAATTTCTTCTTCAACGCCCGTTCAAGCGCGAGCAGCGTAGCCACGGCATTTCCAGAGCCAGCACCAAGGCCGCCCTGCACCGGCAATCGCTTTTCGATCCTGATGGTTATGCGGCCGATGGTCCGAAGGGCCTCCATGACTCGTTCCGCGATGCGGTAGCAAGTGTTCGTCTGATCTTTTGGAACACGTGGGTCGTCACAAAGAATCTCGATGCCCTTTCCGCGCCCAACTTGCACGCGAATCATGTCGTGCAATGCAATCGTCTGATAGACGGTTCGCAGATCGTGAAAGCCGTCCGGACGTGGCGCGCCAATGCACAGGCCCAGATTGATCTTGGCGAAAGATCGGACTATGACGGTCATGGAGGGATGATTGTAAGGCAATCAGAAGCGACACTCTCCATCTCGCATCAGAAATTCAAGCGCCCGGATACGCTCCCTTTAACTAAACTGGGCGCTACGCGTATTCCGCGTCGATGTCGGCACCAATGCTTCTAAACTATCTGCTCGAATTTCTCTATAGGTTGGGCGTCCGCAGCCTCAGGGCGTGGCGCAGGCGCAGACTCATCGCCCGAGTGCAGGATTGGCCCCAGGCCGCGGGGAGCGGATTGGAGGGTCACTCTGAATGTTCTGAAGACTCTTCGTATGCGATATGTTCCGCAGAGATCAACTATACGTATAGGGTCAACGGCGAGTTGTTTGCAGGATCTGTGTCCTTACCCGCCGATGACAAGAAGCATGCTAACGGCCTTGCGCTTGGATGGACAAATCGCGAAATTCTAGTGCGCTACTCCCCCAGTGATCCAGCCGAATCAACAGTGCTTCTCGGAGACCAACGTCCGCCGTCAGGGGCAATCCCAAAAGATTCAGAACCAGTCTAGGTCCGTCTCTTGTAGTGAATCGTAAACTCAAACCCCGGATTCGCCGGAAACAGTTCCGCCACTTTCTTCAATCGCTCTGCCATCTGCGTTGGCGCCAGCAGCGGGTAATCGCGCTCGCGCAGATCGTAGTAATCCACATCTATGAAGAGCGACAGCAGGTAGATGGAGATGGCATCGGAAAAGCTGGCGGCCAGATATTCGTTCTTATATTTTTCCGCGTCCGGACCGGGCTCACTGGCCAGTTTGCGCGACTCCCAGGCGTCCAGCGAAGTCTCGCCGCGGGCTTTGTTCTGTACTTGCTTCAAAACCAGTTCGGCGAAATCCTGCGATACGCCGGCGCGCTCGACCACGGCGTGTCCTACATTGATATAGAACTCAAAGGCCACCGAAAATTTGTCGTCCATCAGGCGGGTGGAAATGAATACACATTGGGAATCGCCCAGATCGAGATTGCGATGGCAAACGGCGTTGTCGCTCAGCGCGACGTCGTAGCGGTCGGCGATTACGGTCTCTGCGCCCTGGTTCACGGTCAGCGGAACGAAGTAATAAGCCTTGCGCTTCAGCGCGGCCGCGGCAGCGTCCGGCACGGCGGACACCATGCGCTCCAGATCGGCTTGAGGGACGGTGATCTCTCCTGAAGCGGCGTAGCAGATTCCATTCGGAGCTTGCGAGACGGGGGTCAGACGAACGACCTCCGCCGGGGGGCGCGTAATCGGCGGTGCTGCTGGCGGCATGAGTTGTATTCTAGCGGAATAGCTAACTGTCAGCTATCAGCTGTCAGCTCTCAGCCCTTAGTGCCTGCACACCGCTGAATCTCAGTGCCGTTACAATCGAGGACAATGTCTCGCGCTCAATCGCCTTCTTTATTCCTGCGCTTTTTGCTCGTACCGGTACGCGTGCTTCTGGTGAGCCTTTTGCTGGCTTTGCTTTCATTTGCGGTGTGTTTGTTTTTGGCGATTGTCGGACTCTTGATCAGCGCCGTCGTTCGGGGTGCCCACCCTAATATGATGGTTGCGTATCGAGAGATCGCATTTCCCGGGGCGTTGGTGTTGGGAGGGATCGCCTTGCTGGTCTCCATTGTCATTGAGATTCGTTATCAGAGCCGGAAGAGAATCGAGTCGCGCTCGGTGTAACCACTATTCACGTGGATGGTGGCGGTTTCAACAGGCGGGGTGCTAACGTAATCGCTCATGATTGTCGGCACCGGCATCGACATCGCTGAAGTCCCGCGGATTGCGCAAACCATTGCGCGGCACGGCGACCGCTTTCTTCAGCGTGTGTTTACCGAAGGAGAGATTCGCTACTGCGATTCTAAGGCCAATCGCATCGAGCGTTACGCCGCCCGTTTTGCCGCCAAGGAAGCCGGGATGAAAGCACTGGGCACGGGATGGAACCACGGCGTGCGATGGCGAGATATTGAAGTGTCGCGTCAGCCCGGGGGACGGCCTACGATAACTTTCCATGGCAAGGCAGCTGAATTTGCGGCGCGGCTGGGAGCGGTCCATGTCGCGCTTTCACTCTCGCACACAGCCGAGCAGGCGATTGCGCAAGTAATTCTGGAAAATTGAAGCGCCCGGGTAGCCCTTCTGCTTCTGTTAGACTGGCCGCGTTCCGGACAAACCTTTCGTGATGAGTGAGACGCCTCCTCTGACCCCAACCAGTAACACTCCGAATCGCGCGATGCTTTTTGGCATAGCGCTGTGCAGTTTTGCCGCCCTCTTGCTGGAATTGGCGCTGACCCGGCTGTTTTCCGTGGTTCTGTTTTATCACTTCGCGTTTCTGGCAATTTCAATCGCCCTGCTCGGACTCGGCGCCGGGGGCGTATTCGCTCACCTGAGAAAAGAGCAATTGGCGCGCTTTGAAACTCGCGCCCTGGTCTCGCGGCTGTGTTCGATCAACGCGCTGATTGTTCCGGTTGTGCTCGTAATCGTCCTGCGCATCCCGGTATCGCTGGAGATTTCGAAGGCGAATTTCCTCAGGCTTACTGCGATTTATCTGGCTTCTGCCGTTCCCTTCTTTATTACGGGATTGGAATTTTCCATCGTTTTTGCGCGCGAAGCCAAACACGTTTCTCCGCTCTATGCAGCCGACCTGGCAGGAGGTGCCCTGGCTTGTCTTGCTATCGTCCCGCTGCTGAACTGGCTGGGCGGTCCGAACACTGTATTTTTCACCGGCGTGTGTATGGCGTTGGCCGGAATGGTGTGGGCCGTCGATAAAAAGTCGCGAAGATCGGCTGCCGGACGCGCTGCATTTGTGCTGGTGTTGATTGCGGTCAACTACTCCGGAAGGCTCTTTGACATCGTCTATGCCAAGGGCGGATTCCGCGATGCGGCGTGGGTGGAGTTCGCGCGCTGGAACGCCATCTCCCGTGTCGAAGTGGATACGCAGGGCAAGGGTAAGGCGATCGTGATCGATGCCGACGCTTCCACCTACCTGATGAATGTCGACCCCAAGCATTGGGAAGGGCCATGGGAGCGAAATCTGATGTCAGCGCCGCCGGCGCTGGCCAATGTGCTGCGCCCGCACGGTGAGTTTGCCATCATCGGCCCCGGCGGCGGTGTGGATGTGTTGCGAGCGGTGGGGAATGGCAGTCCGAGCGTGACTGGGATTGAGATCAATCCCATCATCGCCAACACCATCATGCGCGACCGTTACGCGGACTACACATTCCATCTCTACCAATTGCCGGAAGTGGAAATTCACGTCACGGATGGCAGGTCGTTTGTGCGCAATGCGAAGAAACAGTTCGACGTGGTGCAAATGACGTTGGTAGATACCTGGGCCTCCACCGCAGCCGGCGCTTTTGCGCTGAGCGAAAACAGCCTGTACACCGTGGAAGCGTTCAGCGAATACTTCGAGCATCTGCGACCGGATGGCATGATCGCCATCACGCGCTGGGAGTTTCAGCAGCCTCGCGAGGCCTTGCGTGTTATTTCTGTCGCGATGCAGGCGCTGCATGAAATGGGAGTGGCGAACCCTGCCGCCAACTTCATCGTGGTTTCCGAGGGACATCTGGACGCTGACGGAATTCCCGTTGTGGTATTGGCCAAGCGCACCGCGTTCACTGCCGAGGAAGTGTCACGGGTGCGGGAACATATGGCATCGCATCCCAAACTGGCTCTGCTTTACGCGCCCTCTGACCCGGCTTTGACCGCGACCAGCGTTGTGCAGGAGCAATATTCCGCCAGCGCCGATTCCTTTACCCAGCTGATCCAGTCAAACGATCCCAGACGATTCGCGGAGCGTTACCCCTACGATGTTTCTCCGGTGACGGACAACGCGCCGTTTTTCTTCTTCACCTTGAAGCTTGGCCAGATCCTGCATCCGAAGTCCCTGATGCGAGGGATCGACTGGAAAGTGAATCTGGGTGTGGCCGTGCTGGGCATGGTGCTGGCGATCTCGCTGCTGGCCGTGTTGTTGTTTCTGGTAATTCCTCTGGCCCGCGGCGCTCGAGGCCAGCAGCCTCGTCCGGTTCGCCTGCTGTACTTCATTGCTGTAGGTCTGGGATACATTCTGGTGGAGATCGCGTTTATCCAGCGCTTCGTGCTGTTCCTCGGGCATCCGGTTTACGCATTGACCGTGGTTGTATTCCTGCTCCTGCTTTCAAGTGGGGCGGGCAGCATGGTTTCGCGCTGGTGGCTGGCGAACACCGAGTCGGGTCTGGCTGCCTCTGCTGCTCATTGCCGCCGCCCTGCTACTCTATGTTGCCGTGTTGCCCAGCCTGCTGGAACATCTCGTAGGCTTGCCGTTCCCAGTGAAACTCCTGATCAGTGCGGGATTGCTGGTGCCGTTGGGCTTCGCGATGGGCATGCCGTTCCCGACCGGTCTGCGGGCTCTGGCCGACGCAACTACCGGAAACCTGGTGGAATGGGCATGGGCGATGAACGCAGCCTCCAGCGTGCTTGGTTCGGTTTTGGCCATCATCATTGCCATCCAGTTTGGGTTGAACATCACCCTGGCTATGGGAGCGGCGGCTTACCTGCTGGCTATCGTGTTGGCAAGAACGTTGCGCCCTTCATTTCAGACGGCATGAACCGGCATTGCTGTCTGCTATGATTCTGGGCTAAGCCGTTCCTGTGTCACGGCGATAAGAACCTCTGCTCGGGAGAATGCGTGCCTAGCCAGAAGCAGTTGAAGTGGTCTCAACTGAAGGTGGGGCTCACGGTGCTGGCGGCGAGTGTCACACTCGGCCTGCTGATCTTCCTCATGAGCGGTACGGGTGGCCTGTTCACCTCCAAGATAGAGCTGAAATCTTATTTCGACAACGCCAACGGCTTGCGCGAAGGCGCGCCGGTGCGTTTGGCTGGCGTTGACATCGGCAACGTAACCAAGATCCTTGTCGTACGGGACCCGAAGAAGCAACTCACTCCGGTAGAAGTAACGATGAAGGTGAGCAGCCGCTACCTGTTTGGTCTGCGCAAAGATTCTCTGACGCTGCTCTCTACCGCGGGTGTGCTGGGAGAGACTTACATCGACATCGACAGTTCCCAAGCCAAGGGCTTGCAGGCCGCCGACGGAGATATACTGCCCAGCCGCGAAGTGCCGGACTTCGGAGATATGGTGCGCGCCGGCCAGGGCACACTGCAGAACATGGATGCCCTGCTGAAGCGGCTCGACCGAATCGTCGCCTTTGTCGAAAGCGGCCAGGGCTCGGTCGGCAAGCTGTTGTACGATCCCACGCTTTATAACCGATTGAACTCGACGGTCAATGAATTTCAAGGACTGGTGAACCAGGTGGCCCAGGGCAAAGGCACACTGGGCAAGTTGTTCTCCGACGAGGAGCTATACAACAAGGCTAATGGCACCATCGACAAGTTAAACGTCGTGATTGACGACATCAACGCGGGCAAAGGCAGCGCCGGCAAGTTTCTTAAAGATCCTGTGCTTTACGACAACGCCAACGCCACCATCGCAAACGTCAAGAAACTAACCGACGATATCAATGCCGGAAAAGGTCCTATCGGCATGTTGGCCAAAGACGAAGAATTTTCCCGCAAGCTAAAAAACACGATGGACAAGCTTTCCGCGATATCCGATCGCCTGGAGGCGGGTGAAGGCTCTGCCGGAAAACTCCTGCGCGATCCCTCTCTTTACAACAACGCCGATCAGATGCTGGTTGAGACTCGCGGCCTGGTGAAGAATATCCGCGAGAATCCCAAGAAGTATCTGACCATCCACTTCAAAGTCTTTTAATGTAGGCGCGAGCGTCCCGCTCGTGCATTCCCCTTCATAGACTTCGTGGGGACAGCCTTGGTCTGTTCGGCGAGCTCCGCATTTCTTGGTTTTTCCGAAAAAACCTTGTCGAGCTTCGCTCGACTGGGCAGGTGGGGACACCTGCCCCTACGTGGTCTGGGGTGGCTTTCAGCACGAGCGTGGACGCGCGCGCCTACATTGATACGGATTTGGTGGATTCGGCTTGTTCGTGGGCGTGGTAGCTGGAACGCACCATGGGACCGGACTCGACGTGGCGAAAGCCTACGCGCAGCGCTTGTTCTTTCAGGTACGCAAATTCATCAGGCGTGTAGAAGCGGGAAATCGGAAGATGATCGCGCGACGGCCGCAGGTATTGGCCTACGGTAAGAATGTCCACGCCGCGCGAACCCAGGTCGCGGAAGACCTCGATGAGTTCGTTCGTGGCTTCGCCGAGTCCGACCATCAGGCCCGACTTAGTCACCGTAGTGGGCGCAAACTTCTTCGAGTTCTCCAGCAGACGCAGAGTACGCTCGTAGCGCGCGCCGGAGCGTACTGAGCGATACAGTCGCGGAACGGTCTCGGTGTTGTGGTTCAGGACGTCGGGCTTGGCTTCGAGGACAATCTGCAGCGCTTCGTCGATACCCTGGAAATCAGGAATTAGAACCTCAACCCGGCAATCCGGCATCAACTCGCGGATTTGTCGGATGGTTTCAGCGAAGATGCGAGCGCCGCCCAGGTTATCGTCATCGCGATTCACGCTGGTCACGACCGTATGCTTCAGTCCGAGGGTGGCGACGGCTTCAGCTACACGGCGGGGCTCGTCCCATTCGATGGGACCGGGCTTGCCTTTCGGCACTGCGCAAAAACCGCAGCGCCGGGTGCAGATGTCGCCCAGCAGCATGAAAGTGGCGGTGCGATGGTTCCAGCATTCACCGATGTTCGGGCACTGCGCCGACTCGCAAACCGTATGTAACCCGAGGCCGCGGGCCAGCTTCTTGAGCTCGTGAAAGTTTTCGCCGACCGGGGCCTTGGCCCGAAGCCATTCCGGCTTGGGCTGCCGGACAGGAGGGCTGAGCTCGATCTGTATCAGTTGGGAAGTGGCCGCCATCGCAGATTTTGATTTTACATGGACGGGAAGCGATTCCCCAAAAACCGCCTGTCATCCTGAAGAAGTGAAACCCTTGGTTTCGCGAAGAGCTCCCGTCGAAGGATCATGCATTTCGGGCGATGGCGACGTCAAACCGCTGCGGAATTTTTAGCACGGTGGCGCGAAAATGCAGAGGTCCTTCGCTTGCTTTCGTCCCGCTGCCGCGGGACGAAAGACTTCACTCAGGATGACAAGGTCGCGGGCGAGGAACCGGCGCTGTCCCTAGTTCTCCAGGTAGGCTTCGATCCATTCTTTGATGCGCTGGCGGCGCTCGTCTTTGTTGTCGAAGCGGACGCCAAAGGTCTTGTCGGGCTTGCGCCAGCTCACCTGGGCCCGCACCCAGATGCGCGGCAAAGTCAGCAACGCGAATGAAACTTCGACATCGGTGCCGATTGAAATATCTTCCGGGCTCCGGACGGACATGCCACCTGTGCTGATCTCCTTGCTGGTGGCGGTAAAGCGGCGGCCGTCGTTCGTCACCATGGCGATTTCCGTGATGATCGGAATGCGCACGTAGCGGCGGAATTCGTGCAGCACCAGCATCTGCGTGGCGCGCACCAGTTTCAGAGCGGCTTGCCGCTCGAGCGGTTCGTGGAAGACGGCGTTGACGCCGTACTTGGAAAACTTCATCGCCTCCTGAGCACTGCCTCCCAGTCCGTAGATCACCATGCGTCCGTTCGAAGCCGAGGTGCGAACCGATTCCATGACCGGAACGGCTTCGGGTGTCAGGTGTACGACGCAGGCTTCGAGCTTCTCGCGTTGCAACCGCGCCCGGACATCGCCGGTCATGACCAGGGTTTCAATTCCAAACTGTTTGAAACAATCGATCAGCAAAGCACGAGCTGGTTCCTTGATATCAACCAGTGCAACCCGGGCAGAGGTCTTTTTTGTGCGAGGAGGCGGTGCGAGAACGATTCCAGATCCAGACGATTTTTGCATGGCGTTGGGGATGCCCCAAGACACTATTCTGGCTTGCCCTCCCGGCCCTTGGCAAAGGGATAGAAGGACAATACGCAGGTACCAAGGTTCCATTACCCGAAATGGGCCTACCGGTGTCAGGCTGAGGAAACAACGCTAGATTTTTGTACGACTTACGCTCGGTAATGCCGGCCAATTATGGGAAAATCCTCCGCGGGAATCCGGCGCCGAAGAAAGACCATGCTAAATTGACTTGCCAAAGCTGGGCAGCCTAACACTGACAGCCACGAGCGCCTCCAGATGATTGGAAAGACCATATCGCACTACCGCATCTCGCAGAGACTGGGCGGCGGCGGCATGGGTGTGGTCTATGAGGCGGAGGATTTGCGCCTGGGGCGGCGCGTCGCGCTGAAATTCCTGCCGGATGAGCTGGCGCAAGATCCACAAGCGCTGGAGCGGTTCAGGCGCGAGGCGCGGGCCGCGTCCGCGCTCAATCATCCCAACATCTGCACCATCTACGACATTGGTGAGGACGAGAATCGCCAGTACATCGTGATGGAGTATCTCGATGGCACGACTCTCAAATACCGCATCGAGGGCAAGCCGATCTCGATCGATCAGCTGGTAGATTTCGGGGCGCAGATTGCAGACGCTCTGGATGTGGCGCACACGGCTGGCATTGTCCATCGCGATTTGAAGCCGGCGAATTTGTTCCTCACCAAACGCGGACAGGCCAAGATTCTCGACTTCGGATTGGCGAAAGTGGCGGGTCCGTCAATGCCAGCGCTGCAGCCGGCAAGCGAGTCATTTGCGACTGCGGCAGTAGACGCCGCTCATCTCACCAGCCCGGGCAGCACAGTGGGGACCGTAGCTTATATGTCGCCGGAGCAGGCCCGCGGCGAAGATCTGGATACGCGCACTGATCTCTTTTCGTTCGGCGCCGTGCTCTACGAAATGGCGACCGGACGCCAGCCGTTCACTGGCAATACTTCGGCAGTGATTTTTGACGCCATACTGAACCGCGCACCTACCGCGCCGGTACGGCTGAATCCGAATCTGCCGGCCGAGCTCGAACGCATCATCAATAAGGCTTTGGAAAAAGATCGCGACTTGCGCTACCAGGTGGCGTCAGAGCTGCGCGGTGATTTGAAGCGGTTGAAGCGAGAGATCGACTCGGGCAGAAGTTCGTCTATTAGCGTTGCAACTCCGAGTGGGTCAACTCCCATCGTCGCCACGCCGGTGGACTCGGCGCCCTCTGGGCCGTCGGCGGTTGTGGCGCCACTGCCTTCTTCGGCTTCGGCAGTGCAATCCGTATCCGCCATCTCCGACCCGACTTCCTCGGCTGTGGCTGTCGTTCAAGCGCCCGCAAGTCGAAAGATCTGGTACATCGCCGCGGCTGCATTGGTGACTGCCATCGCCATCGGCGGATTTTTCTACACACGCAGCGGACACGGATTGACGGAAAAAGATTCCATCCTGCTGGCTGACTTCGTGAACACCACGGGCGATCCCGTATTCGATGGAACTCTTAAGCAAGCGTTGGCGGTGCAACTAGAACAGTCACCGTATCTGAACGTGTTTCCGCAGGACCGGGTGCGAGACACGCTGAGATTTATGGGGCGATCACCCGATGAGCGAGTCACACCGGACCTGGCGCGGGACATTTGTCAGCGCGAAGGCATCAAGGCGGTGATGAATGGCGCCATCAGCAATATCGGCACTCAGTACGTCGTGGATGTGAACGCCGTGAGCTGCCAGTCGGGTGACAGCCTGGCGCATGAGCAGGTACAAGCTGATAAAAAAGAACAGGTGTTGGGCGCGGTGGGCAAGGCGGCTTCGAGTTTGCGCGGCAAGCTGGGAGAGTCGCTGGCCTCCCTGCAGAAGTTCGACGCGCCGATTGAAGAGGCCACCACGTCCTCGCTGGACGCGCTCAAGGCGTTCAGCTTGGGCGAAGCGGAGCGCGCAAAAGCTAACGAGTTGGGCTCCATCCCGTTTTACAAACATGCGGTCGAACTGGATCCTAATTTTGCCGCCGCCTATGCCCGCATGGGGCAAGCTTATGCCAATACCTGGCAGATCGGTCCCGCTATCGAAAACACCAAGCTGGCATTCGAGCGACGGGAACGCACCAGCGAACTCGAGAAGCTTTACATTTCCACGCACTACTACAGCATCGTAACCGGGGAGGAAGACAAGTCGATTGAAGCTTATCAACTGTGGAAGCGGACTTATCCCCGGGATTCGATTCCGTCCAATAACCTTGCAGCTGACTACGAGGCCGAGGGGAAGTTCGAGCAGGCATTGCCGGAAGCGCAGGAAACAGTTCGCCTCGCCCCCAACGAAGCGTTGGGTTATCAGAATCTGGCGTCGGCCTATCTCGGGATGAACCGCATTGCCGAAGCCAAGGCTGTACGTGAAAAACAGATAGCCGCCAACCTCGACTCGGCTCTCGATCACGCTGATCTGTACGCTATCGCTTATCTCGAAGGCGACACAGCGGGCATGCAGCGCCAGGTGGACTGGGCCAAAGGCAAGCCGGACGAATTCGATGTGCTACAGGTCGTTGCCGAATCAGAGGCAGCGCGCGGGAAGCTCCAGGCTGCGAGAGAAGCTTACGGTCAAGCGTCTGAAATCGCGCGCCGGGCAAAGCTCGACGACGCCGCTTCTCGGATGATGGCTCTGCACGCACAGGACGAAGCTCTGGTGGGAAATGCCGAAACGGCCAAAAAAGGCGCGGAGGCCGCGCTGGCTGTGAGCCGAAACCGGCCGACTCTGATGAGTGCTTCGTATTCCTTTGCGTTATCCGGTGATGTCGCGAAAGCCGCAGCCATCGCCGACGATCTGGGCAAGCTCTTCCCTCTTCACACGTATATCAATGCGATTTATCTGCCAACCGTCCGGGCACAGATTGAAATCGACCGCGGCAATCCCGCCAAAGCCATTGAATTGCTGCGAGCGGCCGCGCCCTACGAACTCGGTTGGGTAGCGCGACTGCTGCCGAACTATGTTCGCGGGCAGGCGTATCTGAAGACGCGGCAGGGGCCGGAAGCGGCAGCGGAGTTCCAGAAAATTCTGGACCATCGTGGAGTGTGCCAGACAGCAACACAGTGCTCACTGGCTCATCTTGGGCTGGGACGCGCTCGCGTACTCACTGGAGACAATGCCGGAGCCCGCACTGCCTATCAGGATTTCTTCGCTCTGTGGAAAGACGCCGACCCGGATGTTCCCATCCTGAAAGAAGCCAAGGCCGAGTACGTCAAGTTGCAGTAAGTAGTGATGTGGGCGCGAGCGCCCCGCTCGTGCGGCAGTGGCATGAACTGCGTAGGGGCAGATGTCCTCATCTGTCCGGCGGAGCGAAGCTCCGCAGTTCCTGTTTTGGGTAAACAATGTCGAGCTCGCTCGACTGGGCAGGTGGGACACCTGCCCCTACGTGGTTCGTGGCGATTCCCGCACGAGCGAGGACGCTCGCGCCTACATGTCTTTCACGTGCGTGGCGATGTACCACTTGTTGCCAAAGGGATCGACTACGCCGCCGCTGCGGTCGCCGTAAGGATGATCTTGCGGCTCGGAGATTGATGTCGCTCCGGCACTGATTGCTCGCTTGTACAGTGCATCGCAGTCTTCCACGTAGAGATAGAACATGGTCGGCATCGGCTGATAGGGACCTTGGGCTTCGCCCATTTCCATGTACGCGTTGCCGATTTTCATCGTGACATGATGGATCACGCCGTCGGGCGTCGCATGACGGCCAAGGTCCTCAGCTCCGAAAGCGCGCTTCAAGAAATTGATCACGGGTTCGGCGCGCAGCGGATGCAGATACGGTTGCAGAGTCGGTGCTCCCTCCCACCTGTAGCTCTCGCCTTTGTAGGTTGCTATGTACCACGAGTTTCCAGCAGCGTCCTTCACTGCTGCGGAACGTTCTCCATAGAACTGGTCCTTAGGTTCGTGGATCGAAGTGGCACCCGCTTCGAGAGCGCGTGCGTAAGCCGCGTCGCAATCGGGCACGTAGATGTGGAAGGCGCTTGGCATGGGAGTTCCACGCCACTTCATTCCAGCTCCGCCGCCGCCCACCATCAGCATGGAGTCGCCAATTTTCACTTCGCAGTGCACACCGCCTTCGGAGCCAGGTCCGGTGCGGAAAGTTTCCTCAGCGCCGAAGGTTTTGGTCATGAAGTTAATCAAGCCGTCGGCATCCTGCGCAACCAGGTATGTGGTCAGCGTGGTATAGCCTTTGGGCACGGGGTCAACCGCGGGCTTCTTCTTTTCTCCCCCCATCATTGCGCGGAAGCGGCGATGCATTTCCTCGACGGACATTTCTTCCCTGACCGTAAACACACTCCACGGGTATCCAAAGGGATCGATGAGATTCGCATCACGCCTTCCGTAGAACTGGTCTGCGATTGGGCGTTGCAGCTTCGCGCCAGCGGCGATGGCGCGCTCCGCGAAGGCGTCCACGTCGGGAACCTGGAGTGCAATCGCTACCGGCGAATTGCCTGTGGTCTCCGGACTGTAGCGTCCGCCCTCCGGCCACTCTTCCGCCAGCATGAGGACGGAATCTCCAATTCTGATTTCGGCGTGGGCGATACCCTTCCCAACCTCGAAGCGGAAAGTCTCTTTCGCTCCGAAAGCAGTCTTGTAAAACTCAATCGCTTTCGCCACATCCTTGAAGGCCATCCGGGGGGATGCGACGATTCGAACGGAAGCAGCAGTTTCTGTCATGGTGGCCATGGGTGATTTCCTTTGCAAATCAGATTTGAGTCTTGCCTTGAAATCTTCGCGCGGGAGCTGGCGCAGTTCGGCGGCCACACGCAGCAGCGGCAGCAACTCCGGATCTTCCGCATGAAGTTTCGCCCTGGGAGCCGCTAGAAGCCCGGTAACAGCCTGGTCGAGCTGGTCGATCATTAGTTTGTTCGAAGCTTTGTTCGGTAGTTTATTCGGCAGAGAGCGCTTAGGCATTGGCACCCTCCATGCGGGAGCGCAGGTTCTGCAAGGCGCGGAACTGCAACTGTTTTACAGCGCCCTCGGTGCGTCCCAGGGCCTGCGCGATTTCACGAATGCTTTTTTCTTCGGCGAAACGCATTCCAATTACGCGGCGCTGATCCGGCGGAAGCTGGTCCACGAGAAGAAACAGCCGCGCGCATTCATCGGCTTCCACCAGCTTCGGCTTCGCGCCGGGATCGGGAAGATCAGCGAGATCATCCTGGCCTGTGATCTCTTTGGCTCCGCGTTTTGACCGGTCGACAATCATGTTGGAGGCGATGCGCAGCAGCCATCCGGCAAAGGGCACGCCGCGCCATTCGAAACTATGAATATTGGCTAGTGCTTTGTGAAACACGTCCGAGGTCAGGTCCTGGGCGGTGTCGCGATCACCGACGCGCCTCACGATGTAGGCGTACACCCGGGCAAAATTCAGTTCGTACAATTCGGCAAAACGGCTCGGGTCTTTTTGGGCAGCTTCGACAAGCAGACGATCGTCTCCCGGTGGGGAACCGGACGCTTCCCCCTGGGGCTTTTTCGCTGCCGGTCGTCTGACGGCCATCGTGCCTCTAACTATATAAACTTCCGTGGAGGGAAAAGGTTACGGGAGAAAATTTCATAAAGTCTGTGTGATCTTTGATTGTGTGGTCGCGGGCGACTCGCCCGCGACCACACAACCACACAACAGGCCATGGTCTTGTAGACTTGACTGCTCCATTTTGTGACAAACCTTCAACAGCTGCGCGTTTTCGCCATCTCTCATTCCCTCTTTCAACCAGTCAATCTGAAAGCGGCCATTCAGCGCATGGGATTTATCCAGGCTGATCCCATCCGCTCGCCGGCGCGGGCGCAGGATTTAATTCTTCGTCACCGGGTGGAAAACTACAGAGCCGGAGATCTCGAACGCTCCTATCGTTCGTTGGATATCGAGGAGGACTATCTGTATGCCTACGGATTCCTGTCTCGCGATGTCTGGCAGTTGCTGCATCCACGAGCGGCGACCCGGTTGCCGAAACTTCATCAAAAGCTTTTGGAGCTGGTCCGCACCATTGGCCCAATGCACCCCAGCCATCCCGATGCGACATTTGGCGGCAAGCGGGTGGTCAATGCCTGGGGCGGTATTTCCAAGGCGACCAAGCACGCGTTGGAGCAGCTCCACTACGACGGCCTGCTTCGAATTGCTCATCGTGAAAAAGGAATACGGGTTTACCAGGCGGCAACACCACTTGCTACGGCGCTTTCTGCCGAGGAGCGGCTGGAACGATTGGTGCTTGACGTCGCTAACATTTTGGCGCCGGTCCCCGAGGCGACCTTGACGGCGATTGCGAGTCGGTTGCGGCGGACCATATCGCGAGCGCCCGCCCATCGAACGACCCTTAGAAAATTGATCAGCTCCGGGAAACTGGAGCGTCACGTCGTAGATGAGATCGCCTACGTCTGGCCCGCGTCGGCGGCGTTCCACGAACCGCCGCCCCGCCGCGTGCGCTTCCTGGCTCCGTTCGATCCGGTAGTGTGGGATCGCCGGCGCTTTGAGCATCTATGGGGCTGGCCCTATCGCTTTGAAGCCTATACGCCTCCTGCCAAACGCATCCGCGGATACTATGCGATGCCGGTTCTTTGGGGCGATCAGTTAATTGGATGGGCAAACGCTGGGATGGCCGGGAACAAGTTAGCCGTGGAGATCGGCTTCGCGGGAAAGCGGCCTGCAGGTCGCGAGTTCAAGCAGGAACTCGAAGCCGAAGTTGCCCGCCTAGAGACATTCCTCAATCACTCACCACGAACCACGTAGCAATACCCCTACGTGGTTGCTGCCAATTTGAGGGGCCTTCGCGTGGTAGAATTTGCCTACTCCGGCTGACTGCGAGACCCCCAGGTTGATTGAACTCGCACCTTCGATTTTGGCGGCTGACTTCGCCCATCTGGCGGACCAGGTCCGCGACGCCTCGGCAGGCGGTGGCTCGGTTGTCCATGTGGATATTATGGACGGCCACTTTGTCCCCAATCTGACCATGGGGCCGCCGCTGGTGAAGTCCTTGCGCAAGGCGACCGATTTGCCCCTCGACTGCCACCTCATGATCGAGAATCCGGACCAGTTCATTCCGGAATTTTGCGATGCTGGGGCCAACTGGATTTCGGTGCATCAGGAGGCCTGCGTGCACCTGAACCGCACCCTGCATCTGATCAAGGACCACGGTTGCCGGGCGGGCGTAGTGATCAATCCGGCAACTCCGGTCGAGACCCTCAACGAGGTGCTCGACCTGGCGGACTATATACTGGTGATGTCCGTGAATCCGGGGTTTGGGGCGCAAAAATTCATCCCCGGAGCCGTGCATAAACTCCGGCGGCTGGCCGATCTCAGGGCGCAGCATGGACTGGGCTATCGTATTGAGGTAGATGGAGGTATTGACCTCAACACCGTGGCTGAAGTGGTCCGTGCGGGAGCCGAAATTCTGGTAGCGGGCAACGCCGTGTTCGGTAAAGGCGATCCAACTGTAAATGCCCGGGAGTTATTGAAGACTGCGGTGGAGGGCACGCTGCAGAAAGTCTAGAGTCAGTCATCAGTCGTCGGTCTTCGGTCGTCAGCAAATCTCTCAACTTCTGAGCTGAGGGCTGACGATCGAAGACTAGCGACTGTTTTTCCGAGGTTCTTATGTCACGTCGTATTCCTGTCGTACTTCTGTTGGGCGTGCTGGCTTTTACTGTCGGTTGCACCAACAAGAAGGTCAACAATCCGCTGGCGAACGTGGGATCCAAGCAGCCCGACAAAGTCCTTTTCGACCGGGCCATGGATGCCATGAAACACAATCGCTTCGACGTGGCGCGCATCACGCTGCAGACCCTGATCAATACTTATCCGGATTCGGAGTTCATTGCCCGCTCCAAGCTGGCGGTGGCGGATTCCTGGTACGCCGAAGGTGGCGGGACGGCTCTTACGCAGGCGGAAATCGAATACAAGGACTTTGAGACTTTCTTCCCCAACATGCCGGAGGCGGCGGAAGCACAGCTCAAGATTGCCAACATCCATTATCAGCAGATGGAAAAGCCCGACCGCGACTACACCCATGCCATGCGGGCCGAAGAAGAGTACCGCCAGCTGATCATGCAGTATCCGGACAACAAAAAAGTTGTCGAAGAAGGCAAGAAGCGTTTGATGGAAGTGCAGGAAGTGATCGCGGAGCGTGAATACCGCGTGGGACGCTTCTATTTTCTGCGCCAGTCGTATCCGGCATCGATCGCGCGACTGCGTTCTTTGATCGACAAGTATCCGCTGTACAGCAAAGCCGATGAAGCGCTGTTCCTGTTGGGTCAGGCCTACGAGACCGAGATCGCGATCATTCGTTCGAAGCCCGGCAACGAGGTCCAGAAGGCTCGCATGATCGACGACTTTTCCAAGAATGCGACGGATGCCTATTCAAGGATTCTGACGAGATATCCGCTGACCGATCGCACCGTGGATGCCAAGGCCCGCCTGGAAGCATTGCATCAACCCATACCGCGGCCGACCAAAGCCGCAATCGCGCAAAACAAAGCAGAAGAAGATAGCCGCCGTGAGGCCAGCACCGTTTCCAAAGTGATGGGCAACTTCCAGAAGCACCCGGATGTAGCCCAGGCCGCCCGAGTCGGCGAGCCAACATTAGTTGATCCGGAAGTGGTCAGCGCTACCTCGGTTGTGCAGGAGGCGACGCGAGCCATGCTGGGCACCCCGGCCGCCGGAGACAATTCTGTCGCGATTGAAACCGTAGGCAAGGGAGCCCCTGGGCCTGATCAGGCCGCACCACGTTCGGATACGCCTACTCCCGCGCCGGAGACTGCGGTCACACCGGCTGATAATCCCACTGCTCCCGCCAATGACGCGAACGAATTGAAGCCCAATGTTGCGGCCGATCCCAACGAATTGAAGCCGAATGTCGACAATAGTCCGGCAGCGGCTCCTCCCACCCAGGTAAATGAGATCGATAAGGGAACGAACCCTGCCGCTGCCACGGGTGATGGCGCGACTGCGAGCGCGGGGTCCGAAACAGCCAGCGACAAGGAAGTTAACGATGCGATGTCGTCGAGCAAGAAGAAAAAGAAGGGTCTCCGAAAGGTCGTACCCTTTTAGATCAAACGGGTTGGGGTAACCTGGGACGTCATAGCAGCCGAGAGTTCGCATCAAGGCACACCAAGTTCCACAGGCCCCACTCGTCTCTGACCACTGGTAACCTGCTTACCCTCTTCTTGTCATTGACTTACGGTTCATTACCTATTAACTTCAGGCTGTCTCCCCCTCACCAAAGGAAAATCCCTTGGCACGACGAATACTGCTCGCCGACGACAGCGTAACCGCCCAGAACATGGGCCGGCGCATCCTTACGGACGCTGGTTACGAACTGGTTACGGTCAATAACGGTTCGGCGGCCCTGAAGAAGATCGCAGAGCTCAAGCCCGACATCGTCGTGCTCGATGTCTACATGCCTGGCTACGGTGGGCTGGAAGTTTGCCAGCGGATCAAGGAGTCTCCCGACACAGCGCGAATTCCTGTACTGCTCACGGTCGGCAAGCTGGAACCATTCAAGCCGGATGAAGCACGCCGAGTTGGGGCCGATGCCTTCATCGTCAAACCTTTTGAAGCTACCGAACTACTCACTGCACTGACCAAGCTGGAAGACAAGATTGTGGCGGCTCCGCAGCCGCAGAAATCCGGCCGCTTCGCGAAAGCTCTGGCGGCGGTTGAGCAATCCGACACTGGCGATCGTTTTGGAAATAAGGAAACCGGCTGGAAGAATCGCCTGACCATCCCTGGTCCGAATGCCAAACCCAAGTCGGCGGAAGAAGCGCCGGAAATTGCGGCAGGCCCCGCACGTGATTTTGATCGTCCTGAAGGGATCAAGCCAGAAGAACCCAGTCGAGAATTTGAGCGTCCGATTCCGGCGGGCTTACCGGCCGATATCACGCCCGAAGAGATTGCAGCGATCACTGCAGCGGCAGCTTCGTTTGATGGCAAAGCCGCACATCCGGTGGTCATTGCGGAGGGATCGGCATCGGACTCTGCCGCCAGCATGCAGGCAGCATCGGCGGAAGCTGCTCCAGTCCAGACCAACGAATCGGAAGAGCCCGCAGCAACTCTGGCGTCCGCGGCGACAGACGTCGAATCGCCGGCTCCAGTGGAAGTCGCGGCCGAAGCACCGGCAGCACCGGTAGAAGCCGCCGCCGAAGCACAGCCGGTGCCGCCCGAAGTTGTTTCGGAGACGATTGCGAACAACGAGGCTCCGAGAGTAGAGGATCCGATTGCACCGACGGAAGCGCCAGCAGCCGTTGCCGAAAATGAAGCTGCGCCACAGGCAGTCGCTGAAACACAGATTCCCGAGACTCAACCCTCACGCAACGATGACGACGTCATGGCTGCGATTGCTTCTTTGGCGCCGTCCAACGGCAATGGCGCGAATGGATCGGGTAGCGAGAATGCCGTCGCCGCGGGCTCCGCGGTTGCGACCGAAGCCGGAATTACGGGTCCACGATGGATCGCAGAATCTGTGGCGGTGACGCCGGAAGAATCTGCGCTGTCTCTGGAACAAGAGATGGAGCGAGCCTCCACTGTGACAGCAGTGGCAGAAGCGCCGAGCAACCAGCAAGCGCCTGAACCTGTGGCAGAGGTTCCGGCCCCAGTCGTCGAATCTGTCGAACCCACCGTTGAGGCAGTCGCGAGCGTAACGGAACCGGTCGTGGAAGCAGCCGCCGCGGAGTCGATACCAGCTCCAACAACGTCAGAGAGCACCACAGTAGAAGCAATAGGTCAGAACGTCGAACCGGTTCCAGCCAAGGAAGAATCAGCCTACGCGGCAGCCGCAGCCGCTGGCTCCGGCGGCGAACATACGCCCACGGTGGAAGCAATATCGTCTGCCACGGTTTCGACGGAAGTTCAGGAAAGCGTGCCAGTCGCAAGCGTGGAAGTAGCGGCCCAAGAAGTGGGACCGCAACGCGAAGCAGAATTGGCGGCTGCCTGGCAAAACTGGAAGCAGATACGCGAATCGATAACCAGTACGCAGTCTCCCGCGTCGGTTGCGGAAACCCCGGCTGCTGAAGTCAGTGCAGTTCAGGAAGAGGCTGCGGAGACGGCAGAGGAAGACGCGGAGAACGAGGCTGCTGAAGTCGAAGCGGCTGCAAGCGAGGCACCGGGAGAGTCCACCGCGATTGCCAGCATCGTCGACAGCATGCTGGCCGAGTTGAGGCCGAAGCTGGTGGAAGAAATTGCCAAGAAGATGAGTTCCGAAAAGAAGCAGAAAGATAAAGAGAAAGATAAAAAGAAAAGACGTTAGACCTGCCCGCTTTTACCTCCGCTCGATTTATTACTCGAATCGCCCACCCCTGTCATAATCAAATTCCCGATTAACGGTGACTGATGAAAGCTCTGCTATTTGGCGCGACCGGCATGGTAGGCCAGGGTGTTTTGCGTGAATGCCTGCTTGATCCCGACGTGCAAATGGTCGTAGTGATCGGCCGCAATTCTACCGGCGTGCAACATCCCAAACTGCGGGAGATCGTGCACCAGGATTTGCGGAACTACGCGGACATCGAAAACGAACTCACAGGTTTTGACGCTTGCTTCTTCTGCCTGGGGATTTCGTCGTCGGGGATGACCGAAGAAAATTACGCGCACGTAACCTACGACATCGGCCTGGCTGCGGCAGAAACTTTGTCTCGGCTTGATCCGAAGATGACATTCGTATTTGTCTCGGGCGCCGGCACCGACAGTTCAGAGCAGGGACGAATCATGTGGGCGCGGGTCAAGGGACGGACCGAAAATGCTCTGCTGCGATTGCCCTTCGCGGCCGCGTTCATGTTTCGACCCGGGGTCATTCAACCGCTACACGGAGCACGATCGAAGACAACTTCTTACCGCCTGCTGTACGCGCTCGCCAAACCGATCATGCCCATACTGCGGTGGATTTTCCCCGATCAGATTTTGACCACGGAACAGATTGGTCGTGCCATGCTGGCGGTTGCCAAGCACGGCTTTCCCAAGCGAGTGCTCGAGAGCAAAGACATCCGCACGGCCGCTCTCAGCTGAAGCCCGCGCTGGATCAGGGCACTCGCAACCCATTCGTTGATGCCGATGGTTCTCCTGTACGTCATCGCACATCCTGCAGTGCAGTACCGTACAGACCAAATTCCAGAAAAAATAATAGCCTGTTCGGTCCACTGCTGAGCCCATGTTGCGGTGTCGCAGGTGACGGCTCTTTGCGAAGGCAAACAGCATCTCGCTGTACAAGGAACCGTCATGGCAAAGCAGTCTGATAGTTCGGCTAAGAAAACACCATCAAGTTCCCTTCGGCCGGATGGGAACGGTACTCAACTCCAAAACAAGATCCTCCTGGGTTTGCCGCGGCATGAGCGGGAAAGGGTGCTCCCGAAACTGGAACTGCTGCGCCTGCAGTCTCGCCAGATGCTGCACGATGTGGGCGATACTCTGCAATCCGCTTATTTCTGCAACACCGGTTTGATCTCCATTTTGAGCGTGTTCTCTGACGGAAAGAGCGTGGAAGTCGGGCTGATCGGGCAGGAGGGATTTTTAGGTCTGCCGCTGGTGGCTGGCTTTCGCAGTGCGTCCACGCGCGCGGTGGCTCAAATAGAAGGCACCGCCTTCCGGATCGGCGCAGACAGTCTGCAGACAATTTTGGCGGAGTGTCCCGAACTCGAGCGCGGCCTGCAGCAATTTTCCCAGATCATGGCGATGCAGGCCACCCAGATCGCCGCTTGTAACCGGTTGCACGAAGTAGAAGAACGCCTGGGCCGTTGGCTGTTGATGAGCGCCGACCGGGTGATTGCCCACACTCTCCCCTTGACCCAGGAGTTGCTGGCCCAGATGTTGGGCACCCGCCGTTCCAGCGTCACCCTAGCCGCGGGCATTTTGCAGAAGGCCGGCTTGATCTCCTACACCCGCGGAAACGTAACCATCGTCGACCGGCCGAGGCTGGAAGAAGCAGCCTGCGAATGCTATGCCCTGATGCAGCGGCAGATCGAGCAGTGGCGAAAGGATCTGGCATAGGCCTGGTAAAAGGACCTGCCAATTCCGCGGGGCGTCACTCCTCTTTTAAAGACTGTCCTAGAACGAATAGATCAGATCAAACTGGTGACGCATGAGAAACGGCTCCGTCTCACCGGCAGTCACACCGGGCGCCAGCACGGCGTGCTGCAGGTTGCTGTTTAATGTGCGTCCGATCCACGCGTTGTACTGCGCTACTACGTTCGAACGCATCCGCCAGTAAGCATAAATACGGTGCTCGATGACATTGGTCGCAGCACGCTGTTCACTTTCCGAGAATGTAGCGAGAATCGAATCCTGTCCGGAGCGCCAGAATCCGTAACCAAACTGCAGATCATTCTTGTTCTTGATCTGGCCGACGCTGATTTCTCCCAGGTAAGACTGGTTTTGCGAACCAATGCTGGTGATGACGTTCCCCTTGGAATCAAGCGGATGGGCTGCGGCCTTGAGATTGTTTTCATATTCCAACACCAGGTTGAGCGGGAAACGCGAGAGGCCCGTCTTCAGCTGACTGTTCAGAATGAAGTCGGCATATTCGAATCCGGAGAGGAAATGGCGTGTTCCCTTGGCGTCGGTGAAAGTGGCGTTGGTCATGCCGTTGGAGGCGATGGCGCAGGGCGGAACGCTGGGCAAGCCGGCCCCTGTGGCGCAACCCGGACCTTCGCCGGGGATGGGAATGGCCGGATTTCCGCTAGTGGTGGCCTGGGTGGCGAATGCCGAAGCGTTCAAGATGGCATCAGGAAATCCCCAGTCGATCAATGTGAATGATGGAGTGGTCGTCAGCGGACCGAATTGGAAGGTGGCGGAGGCGTTTCCGCCGAGCGCGAACGAATCGTCACCCTTCGCCACTTCGTTGTAGAGAAGTTGCATACCCTGGATTGTGAAGTTTTTCAGGAAGGGCGACTTCACGTCCCAGGACAATTTCTGGTTGAAGCCTTCAGGATTGATATCGGGATCGAGTGTCAGTGACGTTCGGGCCCAAGTGTAAGCGAATTTGCCTCCGGTAATGGAGAGCCAGCGAGCGGCGACAGGATTGAAGGTAACGTATCCGCGATCGAGGCCGATGGTCTTGCGCTCGAAGAAATTCGTAAACGTTTCGTTCGCCGACGTGGTGTCGCCCAGCGACCCTGTGGCCAGGGCAAAGCCTCCGACGAAGTTCTCGTTCAAGCGGCCATCGACACCGAAGCGGACGCGAAGGCGGGCACGATTGCGAGTGACGCACGCGGCGCAGTCCTGAAAGATATCTTCGCCGCGGACCCGGATATCGCCGCTAAGCCGGAATCGTCCCAGAACATCTTGCAGCGCACTGACCCTTTTGTCTTCATCTTTGGTCTGTTTGTCCACGACCGCAAGCGCAGTCTTCGCTTCAGCGACGCTGCTGGATACCTGATCGGCAGTGCGTTGGGCCTCCGCCGCCGATTGCTGAGCTTGCGCGGCGGTTGTCTGGGCCTGCTCGGCGCTGCCTTGCACTTTCTGCGCGGAGGCATTGGCTTGTTGCGTGGCGTCGAGTAATTGCTGGAGCTGCAGCTTTAGTTGATCCATTTGCTGCCGCTGCGCTTCCATCTGTTGCTGTTGCGCGGCCACAGTGTCGCGAAGCGCCTGGATATCCTTCGCCATCGCCGTGGAACGGGTTGCAGGTGCGGCTTTGGCTTTGTTCTTCGTCGTTGGTGTTTGTGCGGCCAGCATCGCGGTTAACATCGCAGCTGTGGCCAAGCATAAAAAGGGTTTCATGGGGGCTCCTGTATGACGTTCGGTTTACTTGCTGCGCTGCCGGCTAGTTAGGAATGGCAAAACCGTATTTTTGAAATAGCTCTTTGACCGGCGCGGATTGAATAAATGTCAGGAATTGCTGAGCAATCTCTTTGTTCTTGGACGAGCGCATGATTACGCAGGCTTGTTCGATGGCAGGGTAGTCGGCGGCGGGAATTTCTGCGTACCGCCCTTTGTCCTTCATGTTCGGGGAAAGCGCGAGAGACAGTGCGACGATACCCAAGTCCGCAGAGCCCGAAGCGACGAAGGAGGCGGTCTGGGAAATGTTTTCACCCAGCACGAACTTGTCCTTCACCTGGTCGTAGATGTTCTCTTTCTGCATGGCTGCAACAGCGGCTTTTCCGTACGGCGCGTGCTCCGGATTGGCGATGGCGATTTTCTTGATGGACGGGTCGAGCAAAGCTTTCAGCCCTGGCCCGAGGTCGAGCTTGGAATCATTCGGCGCCCAAATGACAATCTTTCCGATGGCATATTGATAGAAGCTGCCCGGTTCGGTGAGCTCCGCGGCCTCGAGGCGTTTTGGATAGTCGAGGTTGGCGGAGAAAAACATATCGAAGGGTGCGCCATTCTGAAGCTGCTGCGCGAAGTTACCGGAAGAACCGTAGATCAACTTCACGGTCTTCCCGGTTTCTTTCTGGAAACGCGCTCCCACGTCCTGCATGACGAATTGCAGATCAGCGGCAGCGGCGACGGTGATCTCCTGCGCGGCACAGAGCCCGGCAGCCAGCGCAAAGAAAAGAATTGTCGCGACGAGCAGCCGGCTGAGATTCACGCTTCGACGTTTCATATTGCAACACTCCTGTGCCCAGTGGATTTCTCGCAGCGAGATCAAATGGTTTAATGCAGATCGAGTTGACCTGTCAATTCGACTCGAATCACACCATCGTGAGACGGAACGGGGCGGTTTAGACGGAGAGCGGATCGGGAGTATCGATCAAAGCAGGGTTTCTATACCCGCAGAATCATGACTTCAGTGGATTTGATGAGGGCAGCGGCAACCTGTCCTTTTTCAAGGCGCAGTTCGCGGACCGCATCGGCTGTGATCACGGAGGTAATTTGCTGGCCGCCGATCGATAGCGTTACCTGGGCCATGATTCCGTCCACCTTGATATCGACGACGCGTCCGATGAGTTGATTGCGGGCGCTGATTCTGCGGAACTGTGCGCGACGTTGCGGGAGCGGCATCCGCTTTTCAGCAAAGTGCAGGTGCTTGTCCAATTCACTTTCAGGAATTCGGTGATGGCCGCCTTGAGTCTTGACGGTATGGATTTTCCGGGTGTGAATCCAACGCTTCAGGGTGGAATAGCTGATGCCGAGCACCTTCGCGGCATCCCGTAGCTGTACCAACTTGGCATGGTCGCTCAAGAGTCGAGTTCCTCCCCGAGAAGATCGCCGTGTCGTGTCCATCATAGACGCTCGGGGCCTTTGGTGAGAATCAAGTACGCGGGCGATGGAGCAGGCGAACGGCCGGCATGAAAGCCCGTTAGACTACGATAGGACTGTACAGCTGTTGCGATGATCTACCCAAAATGATCTATCCAAAATGATGACTCATTTCTTGCGTGACATTCTCCGGCAGCCAACCGAATTACGGGCCACAATTGATTTCCTGCGAGGGGCGGGCAAGCGCCGCTTCGATGAAGCGGTTTCCGCAATCCACCGCGCACGCCACGTTTATCTGACCGGGATTGGGAGCAGTTGGCACGCCGCGTTGACCGCAGAGCCGCTGTTTTCGCTGGGCGGGAATCCGGTATATCTGCGGGACGCGGCCGAGTTGCTGCAATTTGCGGCCGTGCCGCCGGATGCAACCATCATCGTAATTTCGCGCAGCGGCCGCAGCGCGGAGATCGTGAATCTGCTGGTAAAGGCCCGCGAGAGCGGCGCAACCGTAGTCGGCATCACCAATGTGGAAGACGGAACGCTGGCGCGAGAGGCGCAAATCCCTTTGGTGATCCCGACCAAACTGGACCATGCGATTTCGGTCAACACTTACACCACGCTGGCCGCGGCGGCGGGTGCGCTGGCTGCCGCCACCGCAGGTTGGTTCGACGACAATCTGGTGAAGTCGCTGTTGCAGGCGTTCGCCGGCGCCGAGCGTGCAATGGCAGGCTGGCAGCAGCAGGTCGCGGAGACCGCGTGGCTCAAACCCAACGGGATTTATTATTTTCTGGCGCGCGGCGCCGGATTGGGCAGCTGCAATGAAGCGCGGTTGATGTGGGAGGAAGGCGTGAAATCTCCCGCGACCGCCATGGGTAGCAGCAGCTTCCGGCACGGTCCGCAAGAAATGATCGCCAAAGACATGCGATTCGGCCTGTGGATCGACGGACAGCGCATGCGCGAACCTGACCTGGCCATCGCCCGCGATCTGCAACGCCTCGGCGCTTCCGTCATGCTGATTGGCCAGCGCCTTCCGGAGAACACAGCCGACCTTGTATTTCAACTTCCAGAAGTGCCGGCGGATTGGCAATTCCTGATCGACATTATTCCCGCACAACTTGCGGCGGAGAGGCTGTCGCGACTCTCTGGCGTAGACTGTGACTCTTTCAAACTCTGCTCCTTCATTGTGGAGGACGACACTGGACCTTTGGGAGGAGCAGTCTGAGGATGTATTCCCTCCGTGCGGCGTCATGTTGAGCTTGCGAAGCATCTTGCGTGGAGTGGTACGTCGCCTGAATATGTAGCTCGCTCGAAGTCAAAAGTGCGGGTTTCGACGTTGGAAGAACGATGCGGGAGAAAGCATGATCGCAGCGGTTGATATAGGTGGCACGAAAGTCGCCGTCGGCGTCGTGGACAACGAGGGAAAGGTGTTGTCCTCCCAGGAATCTCCAACCGGGGCGGACTGCGAATATGCTCGCGGACTCGAGATCATCGTGAGCATGCTGAAGGATGTGGAACGAAATGCCGGGCTCAAGCTTTCCGGCGTCGGTATTGGTTCGACAGGGCCGGTTGATCCTTTTACCGGAGACTTCGGCGAGGTTGATTTCCTTCCCAAATGGCACGGCAAGAGTCTGGTGAAAGATCTGGAACGGATTTTCAACGTCACGGTAGCACTGGAGAACGATGGAGACGCGGGCGCGCTTGGTGAGGCGGGATGGGGCGCCGGCAGAAACAAATCGCGTCTGATTTATGTGACCGTGGGCACGGGTATCGGCGGTGGAATTGTTTTGGATGGAAAACTCTACCGCGGTGTTGAGGGCGCTCATCCTGAAGTTGGCCATCAGGTGCTCGATCCGTCAGGTCCACAGTGCTCCTGCGGCTTTCGGGGATGCTGGGAGGCGCTGGCTGCAGGTCCCGCGATGGCTGCATGGCTAGGAAGCACAGCGCCTCCGGACTATCCGCATCGTGTGGGGCTGACCGCGAAGCGCATCTGCCAGCTGGCGGGCGAAGGCGATGAGTTGGCTCGCTCAGCGGTGAACCGAGAGGCCAGATACCTGGGGCTGGGTCTCGCCAATCTGATTAATCTTTTCACTCCCGACGCAATCGTACTGAGCGGCAGCATCATGAAGAGTGCGGACCTTTTTCTTCCGGGGATTCGCGAGACCATCCGCCAGGGTTGCCGATTTGTGCCATTTGAAAAGACGGAGCTGCTGCTGGCGTCGCTGGGCGAGAATGCGAACCTGATCGGCGCAGCGATGGTGTGGCATCATCGCTTCGGAAAAGTTTTGGAGCGGACGTCTTAGTCACAGCAACCTGAACGAAATCACGGAGACAGTGGGCCCATATGAGAAGCAAGTACATGATCGTGGTGGTCTTCCTTGTATTTTTCGTAATGTCGCTGTTGACCAACATCCTGGGCCCGATTCTGCCGGACATCATCAGCAGCTTTCACGTCAGCCTGACTGCCGCCGGATTCCTGGCGTTCGCATTTTTTATCGCCTACGGAGTGATGTCGATTCCCGCCGGCTTTCTGATGGAAAGATTCCACGAGAAGCCGGTGATGGTCTGGTCGTTCGTGGTCAGCACGCTGGGCGCGCTCGCCTTTGCCCTGGTCCCGAACTACAAGGTAGCGTTTGCCTCGTGGTTCGTGATTGGCGCGGGGATGGCGGTGCTGCAGGTGGTCGTCAATCCGCTGCTGCGGGTGGCGGGTGGCGAAGAGCACTACGCGTTTTATTCGACGTTGTCACAACTTGTTTTCGGCAGCGCATCTTTTATCAGTCCTCGAATCTATTCTTATCTCGTACTGAATCTCAGCAAGCCCGCAGGCGGCGAAAATATTTTGCTGAGCACCCTGCGCCGGCTGACGCCCGACAACCTTCCCTGGGTTTCGATCTACTGGATCTTCACGGCTTCTTCTTTTGTGATGGTCATCTGGCTACTGTTGTCCAAATTTCCCAAGGTTGAACGTACCGAGGACGAACGCGCCGGATCATGGGATATGTACCTCAGCCTGGCGCGCAAGCGGGTGGTGTGGCTCTATTTCCTGGCGATGTTTGCCTACATCGGCTGCGAGCAAGGGACAGCCGACTGGATTTCGAAGTTCCTCTACACCTACCACGGCTTCGATCCGCAAACCACGGGCGCCGACGCCGTCTCCTGGTTCTGGGGGCTCCTGACGGCTGGATGTGTGGTCGGCATGCTGCTGCTGAAGTTTTTCGACAGCCGCAAAGTGCTGGTGGGTGGTGCGGTAGGCTCGTTGATTTGTTTGACGGCAGCATTGTTCGGCCCGGCGAAAGTGTCTCTGCTCGCCTTTCCCGGAGTCGGACTGTTCACGTCCGTGCTTTGGCCCATCATCATTTCTCTCGCATTGAATTCCGTAACCGAACATCACGGCTCTTTCTCCGGCATTCTGAGCACCGCGCTGATGGGAGGAGCGATCATCCCAGTCGTCATCGGAAAAATCGGTGATCTTGCCGGACTACGCAGCGGCATGGCATTCCTCTACGTCACATTCGGCTTTGTTCTCAGCGTCGGATTCTGGGCTCGGCCGCTGATTACGAATGCCACGATTGGTGATGCTAAGAAAATCGTGGCTCCGGCAACTGTTTGATGGATCAAGTCGAGACACCGTAGCCCTCCGCCGCCGCGGGAACCAAGACAAAGCATTCAATGTTTGTGAATTCCTGACGAAACTGGATCCTGCCGAAATTCGCTTGACATATTCTTATATAGGAATATATTAAATGCATGGCGAGAGCGGCAACCACGGCCGATGTATTCAACGCAATTGCGGAACCCCGGCGGCGCCAGGTGATTGGTGTGCTGGCGGATGGCAGAGAGTACGCGGTGGGGGAAGTGGTGGCGAGAATGCGGATGGCGCAGCCGGCTGTTTCCAAGCACCTCGGCGTGTTGCGCAAGGTTGGCGTGGTATCGGTAATCAAGCGTGGACAGCACCGGATGTACCAGTTGAATGCATCCAAGCTCAAGCCTGTGCATGACTGGGTGAAGACCTTTGAGCGGTACTGGACGCATCAACTCGGCCAGATCAAAGAGCGGGCGGAGCGCAAGGCTCTGGAGCGGATGATTTCAAGCGACATCATAAAGAAGGAGGAATAAATGGCAGCGAATATTCAGGAACACACAACTCAGGCGGTTCAGACCTTCGAGATCGTGAAGCAGGAAGAGATTGCAGCGCCAATCGGAATCGTGTTCGAGACGATTCTGGAACAGATGGGACCGTTGAACTCGACACCGGAGAAGGCGATGCCAATGAAGTTGGAGGCGTGGCCGGGCGGGCGTTGGTTTCGCGATCTGGGAAACAACACGGGACATTTCTGGGGCGTGGTGCAGGCGATCAAGCCTCCGTCGCTGCTGGAGATAAGCGGGCCGCTGTTTATGTCCACGCCGGCGGTCTCAAATATCCAGTACAGGCTGACAGAAGAAAACGGATTGACGCGGCTGCGATTCGTGCATCGCGCAATGGGGTGGATCGGCGAATCGGATCGCGGTGTGAATGCCGGCTGGACAGACCTTATGAACCGGATTCGCACCGCGGCATCAAAGATTGGAAACAAACGCTGAACGAAAGGGAGAAACCTATGTGTCCTGCGTGTATTGCAACCGCAGCCTGGATCGTTGTAGGCACCGTCTCGACGGGCGGCATGTCCGCACTGGTCGTGAGCACCTTTCGCGGAAAAAAACTTCGCGGCGGAAAACAGGATTCAATAACCGATAAAGAGAACCCTGAGGAAGGAGAGAAACATGGACAACAAGAAAGAAATTAACAATATGAAAACACCCCCGATCGTTTCACTGCAGGAGTGGGAGGCCGCGCGCCAGAAGCTGCTGGTGAAGGAAAAAGAGTTGACCCGCGCCCGTGACGCAATGGCCGCCGAGCGCCGGCGAATGCCGTGGATGGCCGTGGAGCAGAAGTACGAGTTCGACGGGCCCCAATCCATCGGCGCATCGCAGCCTGATCGCCTTCGCAGCCTGGTCGAGCTTTGCTCACGCCGTGGTGATGTCCGTCCTGGGATTTGAAATTGCGAGCGAACGCGTTGGATTTCTGGTCGGCTCTGCCGTGCTGATTGCCATTGGTATAGCTCTCATTATGCTGGTTCCGGGAAACAAATCAGAACAGCGGGCAGCGACAGCCTCCGCGTAACTGTTGCAAAATCGCCATTACACTCATTGACCCGCCCTCTTTCACTCGATCGCGCCCAAGCGCACTCAGAGCATTGCCCTCCAGCTCCAGATTTTGTTCCACTCGCACTCCCACTCCAACATTTTTTTTGGCCAGAGCCGCGCCAAACCAGCGCCAGCACAACTCAAAGCGCGAGCGAAGCGAGCGCGCCGCGCGTCACGGTGTCAGCGCCTGTTCCTGTTCCAGCGCAGTACGAGCGGCCGCGACAACAGTCTGAAGTGTGTACACGTACGCATCGTATACACACTAACCCAAGCCTGGTTTGACGGGAAGAGGGTAAGAAGCATGCTCAGAGCGCTTGATCAAGTAGTAAACAGAGAAGAGAGAGACGTTGAAGTTGGTGTTGCTGTTGCTGTTGGGTTGTCCTTTGACGCGGCGCGCTCGCGTTGCTCGCGCTAAAAAAAAGCTGCGCTGGAGTTGAGTTGGTGCTGGCGCGCTCTGGCCAAAAAAATGTGGGTGTGGGAGTGGGATCCCACTGAGACGACCTGCTCCCTTTCACCGGGAATAAACGGCTGAATGTTCTGCACAGATTCGTTGGAAAATGTGGCTGTCTTGCTCAGAGTGAAAGCTGCCCAGTGGATACCCACACAGAATGTCCACATAGTATGTCGTGGCTATCTCGTTCCAGAGGTCTTCGACGCGAATCGCCGCCTCTGCATCACCTTGCGCCCACAGGAGAGGCGCACATTCTCCGCACGCCGCAACGCGAGGGTGCTCCCCTTTCGCAGCCTTAGCCGCTGCCACGACGAGATCGCCTGCGACCTTCAAGAATCGAACCGGATCAGGCTGATCGTTGACCATGAATGTCGAGAGCGTGTCGGCAGCATCCAACGAGATGTATCTCCCCTGCTCAATCGCGGCACCAATATCCAAGCCATGAGCCTGCAATCTCGGTAGAAGATTGCCGCGGTGTAACTCGGTCGCGACAACGATCACCGCATTCTCGGCCCTAAGAGCGGCCCCGATGAACTGAGTGAAGCCATCCAGAAGACTTGCATCGTCAGAATAGAACCCCGCCTCGTGGCGGCGGGCGATTCCTATGTTTTGCCGTTGCAGGAATGGGGAAACACTATTGCCTCGGGCGCTTCCGGGGGTTGGTGCATCCGAAGCTCCCGTGAAATTGTGGCCCGCAAATCTGCGCCCGACAAACCTCTCGCCCCGAAGCACGGTATAAACAGCAGTCAGTAGCTCGCTTCCCGCATCCATCTTAACGACGTAGCCCAATGCGCCTACGGTGAAAGCCGCTTGCACGAAATGCACGGAAGATTCCTGGCTGACAAATAGGATTTTCGATTCCGGGGCGAGCTCACGGATTCTCCGTGCCGCTTCGATTCCGTTGAGCTTCGGGAGTCCAATATCCAGCAGGATCAAGTCCGGTTGCATTGCTTGCGCCAGCTCGATTGCCTTCACTCCGTCCGACACTTCGACGATGGTTCGGAATTCCAGTTTGTTCTGAAGGATCGAAGAGACGACCCGCCGAAAAGGTGCGGAGTCATCTACTACCAGAACACGGATTGAGGATGTAGCCACGCAGCCTCCGTCGGATCTAATCGACCCCCGAAGTCACCGACAGGTTGCTGGATCCAAAACTCAGTAAGGATCGCGCAACGGTTAGGTTGTTCGTTGCGCGAAGGCAATGTTTAGCGTCAGTTTAATCGTTTTAACTATCGAAAGCACATGGCCCGAACAGGCTACTGCGGAAAATAGGTTGTCAGCCGCATTCCTCAGGGGAAGTGTGTGCTCTCAAGCGGGGGGAGGGCTCTCGCGGCACAATGAACATTTCTACATCATGTCCTTTGGTGGCAGTGAAAATCAGTGAAAATTCTTCGATAGGCGATACCGGGGCGATACCGATTAGCTGTCTTCTTCCTTATTCCCCCCGATTGCCTGACGCGCATGATAAGCGGGACATAAAGCCTGCCTACGGACGTTTGAGACTACCCTGCCGAGTGACGCTTCTTTACCTTGAACTCGCGGCTTGTTGGGTGTAAACAGTCAGACCAGCCGTTCAAGTTTCTTAAGTCGGTCTGGGTTTTTCAAGCAGGATATGGACAAACGTGTTTCGATGCTGTGTGGCTGATCGGAGTCACCGAGGCCCGTCTCACACTGTTAGTTCTGACAGTCGGCATCTTGGGCGTCGTGCGTAGCATGCTGGGCGAGCAGCGTTCTCGATACAGCCGTGCGCAGTTGGCTGGAATTTGTTGCGTGACCGAAGGTCCGTATGAGTTCTATCCACAGTCGCCTGTCGCGGGGTACGACCATTCTGGATTCCCGGTT
Organism: Terriglobia bacterium; assembly: GCA_963741105.1. Classification (GTDB taxonomy): domain Bacteria; phylum Acidobacteriota; class Terriglobia; order Terriglobales; family Acidobacteriaceae; genus JAIQFF01. Next base: position 24,400 of record CAVUGT010000025.1, on the reverse strand, counting down.
GCACACAGTGATGACAGTGTGCCTGGTAGCTATGCTGTCCTACGGCGCTACCAAACTGGGGATAGCGATGATTGTCCCTCCTCACCACCTTTCACCTTTCTGGCCGACCAACGCGCTTCTGCTGGCGGTGTTGTTACTAGTTCCGCGCCGGGTCTGGCCCGTGCTCCTGGTAACGGCCTACGTGATCGTCGGTCTCCTTGATTTGCAGTATGGAAACAGCATCATTTCCGCTTCTTGGATTCAGCTCGGCAACGTCGTGGAAGTTCTCGTTGCGGTCTCTTTGGTTAGCTATTTGTTCGGAGGTACGCCCCAGCTTAACGGCTCGAAGGCTCTGGTTCAGTATTGGTTTGCCATAATCCTTGCCTCCATTGTCGCAGCGTTCGTCGGTGCCCTTGCCCTTCAGGGCGATTACTGGCTCCATTGGAGGTTGTGGTTCCTTTCTGATTCGTTTCCGCTCCTCACCCTGACCCCAGCAGTGTTGGGTTGGGTCCAGCAAGGATCGACATGGGCACGAAAATCGCGTGTTTACTATCTGGAAGCAGTCGTGCCCTTCACTGTGCTGGTTCTGATTGGATACCTGACTTTGGCTGCTCCTGGGCAAGGCAGCTCACCAGCACTGCTTTACTCTCTGGTCCCCTTTCTGCTGTGGTCTGCTTTGCGTTTCGGATTGACGGGAACCGCCACCGCAATGATCGTAATTGCCGCGATGTCGATTTGGGGCGCAATCCACGGTCGCGGTCCCTTCGCCGAACCGGGACAACTTGACCGCATTTTGCGACTTCAGCTGTTCTTGTTGGTCGCCACAGCACCTTTCATGTTTCTGGCAGTCCTTGTTGAAGAGCGCAAGCAAGCGGAGGAGAAGCTAAAGGCGAGCGAGGAGCACAGCAGGCAACTGGTGAAAAGTTCCAGTGTAGCAATGATTGTCAGTCGCGGGTTGGAGGAAAGAGTTGAGTTGATGAACGACAGGTTCACAGCGCTGTTTGGTTACACGATGGACGATGTTCCTGATGTAGCTCACTGGTGGCCTCTCGCATATCCGGATGATGCGTACAGACAAGCAGTCAGAACCGAATGGCAAGCCCGGGTGGAAAGGGCCATCAGTAACGGGACCGACATTGAACCCATGGAGGTAACAGTCAGGTGCAAGGATGGTTCAACCCGCTATGTTGAGGCTCATCTATCCCGCATGGGAGATACCAATCTCGTCACCTTAATTGACCTCACCGAGCGTAAGCGGGCAGAGGAAGCTCTGCGGGGAGGCGAGGAACGCATACGTCTGGCGGTCCAGGCCGGAAAGATGTATGCGTTTGAGTGGGACACTTCCACGGACAAGGTAGTGCGGTCAGCGGAGTGCATGGACATTCTTGGGAAGGATGAGCCGACGCAAACTACTCGCAGAGAATTGATGGCTCGGGTCCACCCGGACGATCGCGAGCAAGCGGCGGCCAGCTTCTTGAAAGTGACTCCTCAGAGTCCCAACTCTCAAATTAGCTACCGCGTCTTAGGTCTTGATGGCAGGACGATTTGGGTAGAAAAGAGCGCCAGAGCGTTCTTTGACCAGGACGGTAGAATGCTGCGGATGATAGGCGTGATAGCCGATATCACCGCTCGCAAGCAAGCGGAAGAGACGGCCAGGGAAAGTGAACGCCGATATCGCAGGATCGTTGAGACCACCAATGAAGGAGTATGGCTTCTCGATTCGAAGCTCCACACTGTCTTTGTAAATCGGCAGCTGGCCGAGATGCTGGGATACGACCCGGTAGAAATAGTTGGACGGAGCGTATTCGACTTTTACTTTCCGGAAGATGTTGATCGCAAGAGGCAACGCCTGGAGCGTCGACGGCAAGGGTTACGGGAGAACTTCGATGATCGCCTCCGGCGGCGGGACGGGTCCGAATTGTGGGTCCGACTGGCAGGAATCCCCGTCTTCAAAGATAGTGGAGAGTTTGACGGGGCGTTGGCGATGGTAAGCGACATCACGGAGCGTCGCCGGGCCGAAGAAGCCCTGCGAGAGAGCGAAGGGCGTTTCCGGTTGGTCGCCAATACGGCTCCTGTGCTGATCTGGATGAGCGGTACCGACAAGCTGTGCAACTACGTCAATCAACCGTGGCTGGAGTTTACTGGTCGGCCTGTTGAGACAGAGCTTGGAAACGGCTGGTCGGAGGGCGTTCATCCTGAAGACTTAGTGGCGTGCATGGATGTCTACACCCAAGCGTTCGATCGGCGGGAATCCTTCCAGATGGAGTACCGGCTCCGGCGACATGATGGAGAATATCGCTGGCTTTTGGATATAGGCGTACCGAGATTCAACGCCGACCAATCTTTTGCCGGGTATATAGGCTCGTGTATCGACGTCACTGATCGCAAGCTCGCGGAGGAGTCGCTGGCCAGCGTGGGCCGAAAGTTAATTGAGGCCCACGAGGAGGAGCGTACCTGGATCGCGCGAGAGCTACACGACGACGTCAATCAACGCATGGCACTGTTGGCAATCGAGCTGGAGCGATGGAACCAACAACTTCCGCCCTCGGCAGTTGAATTTCACGATCACATCCATCACGCCAGCCAGCGGCTTTCGGGCATCGCCAACGACATTCAGGCCCTGTCGCACCGCCTCCATTCTTCAAAACTGGAATATCTGGGCCTTGTGGCAGCGGCTAAGAGCTTCTGCCAGGAGTTCTCCGAGCAACAGAAGGTAGAGATTGACTTCAGCCATTCGGATGTACCGCGCACCGTTCCGAAGGAAGTCTCGCTGAGTTTGTTCCGAGTCTTACAGGAAGCGCTGCAGAATGCGGTGAAGCACAGCGGCGTTCGTCACATTAAGGTGGAACTGCGCGGTACGCCCGAGGAGATTCGTCTGACAGTGACCGATTCGGGAATAGGTTTTGACTGGCGAGACGCCATGAGGGGTCGAGGGTTGGGCCTCATCAGCATGCGAGAGCGAATGCTATTGGTGAGCGGTGAGATTTCCATCAAGTCACAGACCGGCTCTGGTACCACGATCCACGCTCGTGTGCCTTTCAATTCAAGCAGGGATTCTGTGCGGGCAACAGGGTGAGAACACCGAAATCGTGGCCGACTGAGAGAATCACATTTCAGCAGGTAAGATAACGGAGTGCTCTGCGCATATCGACGCATAGGGTTCCCCTTTGAGTCCTTGACTCATTGGGTACGCGCATCGCAGATGAAATAAATGGGTTTGGGCCAGTTCGTTCCACAATTGTTCAAGTTCAATGGCCGCCTCCATTCTGCCTTCTGCCCAAAGCAGCGCAACCATTTCTCCGAACACTAGCACGCTATTGTTTTGAACCCCGGCAGCAATCTTGGCACTGCAAATGAGCGGCCCAAAGGTGGATAGGAACCTATTTCGATTAGGCCCTGTGCTGTCCATGAATGCCGAGAGCGACTCGACAGCATCCAACGGGACATAGCGCCCCTGTTCGATGGCGGCGATAGTATTCACTCCATGCCGCTGCAATCTTTGAAGAAGACTCTTACGGTGCGACTCAGTCGCGACTACGATCACCGCGCCTCCTGCCTCTAGAGCGCCTTCGACAAAAACAGCAAGGCGAGCTAAAAAACGCGCTTCATTCGAATAGAATTGGACCTCGTGGTTGCGAGTGATCTCCACCTTTTGCTGGAGCGGAGCGAAATTACTAGGGCTTGGGTCGCCTTCGGAGACTCGTGTATCCCAGACTCTAGTGAAATCATGGCCTGCGAATCTCCTGCCGACGAACAACTCGCCTCGAAGGACAGCGCTCACCCCCTCCAGTAGCTCTCGCCCGGCATCAGCTTTGACGATGTAGCCAGAGGCTCCCGTGCCAAGCGCTTCCCGCACCACATCGACAGAAGATTCTTGGCTTACAAAAAGGATCGTGGATTGTGGGGAGAGCTCACGAATCCGTCGGGCAGCTTCGATGCCATTCAACGATGGAAGCCCTAGGTCGAGCGCGATCAAGTCGGGTTGCAGTTCCTCCGCTCTCCGAACCGCTTGTAGTCCGTCTGAAACCTGATCGACGATCTGCAATTCCGGTCTTTCCCTAAGTGTTGCGCAAATAAACTTCTGAAAAGGCTCTGAATCCTCGACGACCAGAACCCGGCTTGACGTTGTTACCAAGCAGCCCCCTTGGTGCTCCAGATCCAACCGTATAAATTTCGTTGGCGGTTGTTCTCAGAATCCTATGATGCGCAAGTCATGCCCTGGGCACGCAATCATTAAAATTACTGGCTGGGGACTGATATGAAAAAAACCAATTCAATATTACACCTTTTGAATCGTCATCCCATGATTCTTGGTCAGCGTACGGCATCCACGAACGCCTTGCCCAACGGATGGAAAAAACCGTTTCAGGAGGAAAAGAGCCGGTCCAGGCGTAGCCCGGCCTCGGTGGACACGCTGGAAGACTAACAAGGCGTTAACTCCTTACTGTTCCTCGAGTTGCGAATCTCTATTACACTTCGAACAGTTTCCGGAATCACGACTCAGGCGAGGTTGGAATCCAGGCCAACCATTTGGGCGAGCGCCAGCCAGTGCCTTGGGTGCGGGAGATAGCCTTGCCGGATTCGGCCCGCATACCAGCGCGACACACCAATTCGTGATCGAATCACGGAGGTTCGAATGCTCCCGAGCAGAGGCTGGATTTGTTGAGAAAACACTTTGCTCGTTAGCCAGGCTGGCTGTGTCGATGCGTCCCACTCTGAGCATGCCTTTGCATGCCTTCGCCGTGTTGCCCCATGTTTTGCGCGAGCTTCCGGGCTGCGTGCTGCCACACGACCGAGCTTCGCAGCGCTTAGGAGCCGTTCCGTCGCTCCACCAATTGCGCAATCCGAACAATGGGTGTGCAGCTGTTCAATTGTCTTCCCGCATCCGCGACAGAAGTTCTCTCTTCTGGGCGGTGGAATTGGTCTCGGCAAGGACGGAGCGCCTTTCGCCTCGCGCCTATGCTGCTGTGTCAATCGGGTGGCGGGAGTCGTGCGTCGAGCTGTAGTGCTGCATAGCGAGCGGGCCACGTATTCAGCCCAAGGCGCAACGAGCCTACCCCAGGTCGGAGCCGTTTCAGAAAGCTGAGAACAGAGTCGGGACATTAGTCGGCAGTTGCCAGTGCCGGTTTCATAAAAGTCAGATCGTCGGAACGGTTCTTGCATGATCCATCCAGCAACCAAGCTTCAATCGACGGTCTGATGGTTTCGAGTAGGTCCAGCGCCAAACTGTCTCGATATGGCGCATCAGCGTGGATAAATCCCATGCTCGGATCGAGGCGGCAACTCGCAAGGGCCAATCGACACTCGCTTTCTGCCAGCGCGAAGGAATAATTCAAAATCGCGTTTGGCGGATTGACCGCTAGGCGTGGCTGGCCCGTAAGCGGGGAGTGCCTTGTTCCAAATCGCAACCAGTGATCCGGCACGCGTTTTGCGTCTTGCCGTGGGAACGAAACTGGAACGTCGCTCCATGAGTTCCAATATGTGGCGGCAGCTTGCGCTTCGAGATAGCGGATCGCCAAGCGGACGCGCTGCCATCCGGGCGTTGTCCTGGGCTGAAGTGGATCGCATCCGGGAGCGGTTCGAACCCCTAAACCCATGGCGCGATTCGCTCAAGACTCCGTTTCTTAAGTTGGAGAAAGAGAACTTCATCTCAGATGGCGAACGCCACCAACTGTATGCCTACTGTGTCTCAGCGAAGTTGTACTGCTCTGTTCAACCTAGACGAAAACAGGTTGCTAGTCCGCAAACCTTCTGGCCACGGCCTGGGATTCTTACAGGCGCCTTACAGTATTGCAGACTGGCAGCGAAGGACAGGCCGGAGATGGAACGAAGACTTGCCGCCCTGGATCTTTGAGGCGTGGCATCTTATCCTTTCGCGCGAGCTGGGTCTTTCACATGTGCCGCCACGCTGGTTAAAGCAGCCAGCGGTGATGGCGGTGCCAATTACGACACCTCAAGTCCTGGAACGACTCGGCTGTTTCAAGGATGAACTCCGTCCCTTCACTGTCGTCACCGTTCCGTTCCCTAAGAAGGAAGTGGGCCAGCTTTGGGCGGGATTCTTCATCATGCCCTATACGGAAAAACTCGACAATTTGCACGGGCGTCCGATGGTCAATGTGGTCAGCAGCGGAACCTTCTACATTCACGACAATAATCTGTCCACCTTACCCAAGCCATTGGGCTGGCTTTCTCTCAAGACGATGGAAGACGAAATCAATCATCTTCTGTCCCGAGCCGAAGCCAAGTTTTGCACTCCCAACGGCAGCACATGCACCAGCAAGACAATCGGCCTGCTTGTGCGCCGTCATATCATTGCTGGGGAGTTTCACTACATCGGCAAGGAAGCATCAACGCGCTGGGCGAGCGGACCCGATCTATCCATGATGGCCGAAGCGGGGGTCCTGGACCCGACCCATGAAACATTCCGCGAGTACGAGAGAGTAGTTGACGCCAAATATCTCGACGAAATCCGGGCGCAAGTGAAACAATTTTCCACTAAGCTTCTCTCTCGCCAGTCCAGAGTTGCCGAGTGCGCCATCAGAAGTTTCAAGAAGGGAAAAAATACCATCAAGCCTCGCACCGTCCGAAAGCTGACAAGGGCAATCCATGACCTGCAAAACAAAACTATGAAGAATTGAATAATTGAGTTCACGTGAAGCAGGCCTAGGCTACTGGTTCGTTGTCCCCGCTCCCAAACGTCAAAAAGGAAATTCTCTGCCAGATTTATTTCCTCAGACTGACTTTCGAGTTGTAAGAGAAGCGGAACAAGCGAGGAGCGCGTTCCGCAACGCCCTCTGTAAAAAATAACAGTGTAAATGCGCCCGACTTTCAATTATGAGTACGTTACTACGCGTTCTGGGGAAACCGGATCCATTGAACAGAGTCGTACTGGGAACAAGAACCCGACTGTGAGTAAGAATCTCATCACCTGTTAAGGAGACTGACATGGCCACGGTAGCGCCCGCAACACCCTCAACGCCCACAGATCGCGATTGGACGAAACCACAAGCGATGGCAATTCCGAAGGAGGGGTACTTCAAGGCTCAAAATGGGAGGTACGGCCCAATATATCCACTAACTCCAGCCTGCTATGGATTCACCCTCATCGCGAAGATCAAGCCGGGAAGGGAGGACACGATCCGTGCATATGGCAAGACCATCGAGAAGGCGATCGCTGATGTTCCTGATGCCCTTGCGACGCTCAAGCTCCACTACCTTCGGTGGGTTCTGTTTGACATCGGGAAAGAAACTTATTTCATGTACCAGGGGATCTTTGACACAGATTTCGACAAGTACACTGAGGACGCCGTAGCCCTGTTCACAAAGTTAGGAGTGAACACCACTTTTGAGAACCTTGAAGGATTTCCGGAGGACTGGAAAACCAACGTGCCAGCGTTCGTCAAGTTCGTTCGTGAACACCAGTGCCCCAGTTTTCTGGAGTATGGAGAATATCCGTTCGTCACGGCCGACGAGATTAAGAAGGCCCTAAAACTTAAGGCCGCTTTTGCTGACATGCTGGACCTGATGCAATAGCAGACCGGTTTTACTCGATGAGGGGGACGGCCGTGTCCGTATTGCAACAATCGCATCGCATTTCACAAGATTTGACCACGCGAACTGATCATCCCGCTTCGCTTGATCTGGATGACATTCAGCATTTCTTGACGTCGCGGCCGCCCGCACGAGCAGCGCGTTACGAGTTTCTTGCGTTTAAGAGTGGTTCAGATGGGCGAGCGTGGCTGGCGGGTCTCATCGGCAAGGTGGGGACCGCGAGTGCGGTCGGGGCGAGCGTACTTGACGCAAGGTGGGTGACCGTCGGCTTCACCTGGAATGGTTTGCAAACGCTCGGTGTGGATGAAGCCTCGTTGGCCACCTTCCCGGAAGAATTTCGTCAGGGCATGGCTGCACGAGCGGGCGTACTCGGCACGACAGGCGCTAATCAACCGGATCATTGGATTGGTGGGCTCGCCCGCCCCAACCTTCATGCCATTGTCATACTCTTTGCGCGTGACATCGCCGAACGTGAGCGCTGTCGCCAGGAGCACGAACGACATGTCGCGCAATGCGGCGGCGTCGAAATGCTGTCCTCTCTGGATCTGGAAGCAATTCCTCCGTTCGACTACGCTCACGAACACTTCGGATACCGGGATCGGCTCTCACAGCCGGTCATCGAGGGAACAGGAACAGAGCCGACGCCGGGCTCTGGCCCGCCGATCAAACCGGGCGAATTTTTTCTTGGCTATCCTGACGAAGAAGGTCCCGCCACCGGATTGCCGCAGCCGGAAATTCTTTCTCGCAATGGCAGCTATGTTGCGTATCTGAGAATGGAAGAGCATGTGGGCGCGTTTCGCGATTTCCTCCGAGCCCATGGTGAAACACCTGAACAGCAAGAATTAATAGCTGCCAAGCTGATGGGACGATGGCGAAGCGGAGCTCCGCTTGTCGTGGCGCCGGATAAGGACGATGCAGAGCTCGGCGCTGATTCTCAGCGCAACAACGATTTTAATTACGCACAGATGGACCCTCACGGCTATGGCTGCCCGCTGGGGGCTCACATCCGGCGCATGAACCCGCGTGATACGGCAGTGAACATGAACCGGCGGAAGATGATACGGCGAGGGGGGACTTATGGTCCGGCTCTGCCGGAAGGTGTCCCCGACGACGGCATAGAGCGAGGTATCGCGGCTTTCGTCGGCTGTGCGAGCCTCGTTCGCCAGTTTGAATTTGCGATGAATGTGTGGGCGAACGATCCAAACTTTCACGAGCTGGGAAATGAGCGCGATCCGATCTTTGGTACGCAGGATGGCACCTTTGACATGACCATCCCAAAGCGGCCCATCCGGAAGAAGATCAAGGGCCTGCCCGCTTTCACTACGATCCGAGGCGGAGCTTACTTTTTTTTGCCGGGTATAAGGGCACTGCGATACTTGGCGTCGCTGAGCGATGGTATTTGAAAGGTCATTGGGAACAAGAGAAAGGCAGGCAATCATGAGCACCGCTCCTCAACCGCCGCGTACTTACAACCAGAATCACGCACCCCGCAAGTACATTCCGGGAAAGCGGAGGATTTCAATCTATTGGACCTGGAGTTACCCCTGGGAAACCAACCGGGAAACCACGACATTAGACAATCGCTTCTCGACCATGACCGAAGTGCGAAGAGTCGCCTGGCCCGCGTATGAGGGAACCGAATGGGACGAGATGCATTTCCTGCAAGGGATCGCGGGGACACTGGAACTATTCCACCGCTCAACACTCGCGTTTCAAAGCGTCGCGGGTGAAGTCACCGGACATTCGGTTGCTGTATTTCAACGAATCGATCAGGCCGGGTATAACCTTCCGATCGACGAACGAATCCTCGCGGACACAGACACGCTGATGGTGTTCGGTCTCGATCACCTGCTATCAGAGCAGGAGGCAGCCTCAGCAGAGATCGAGGCGATCCGCGAGTGGCTGCAACGAGAAGGAACTTGCCTTCTGCTTGGGCCACATCACGATGTGGGATTTACAGAAGACCTGGAACAGCGCCAGCTGGAATACACGCACCACGGGGATGCTCTCGTGCCTCGCCAGCAGCGCTTCGGACAATACACGCGTTCGTTGATGAAGGCACTTGGCGTGCCGGTGATGAATCAATTCGGACTTCGCCCGGCCATCGTCAAAGGAACAAAACAAATCGCGCCGCTGACGATTAACAAAGACTTAGATATGCTTGGTCTCCTCAACGGGGTTACTACGTTTAATTTTCATCCCCACCTGCCGCATTACGCGCTGACCACGGAAGACACAAAATCCATCCACGTGCTTACGCGCCAACCGATTGATCTGGACCGACCGCATCCTTTCACGCAGGCGGGCAATACCGAGTTCAACTCGTTCATCTGGATGCCCCCTGATACACAACGGGCCGGAAATGTCCTGCTGGCCGACTCCACGATATTTACTACCTTGTTTGGGGGAGTCGAATCGTTGCAGACCTTTTGGAAAAACCTGGCAACGATGCCACTGACAAGCGGAGTGCCAGCGAAGAAAACTCAGGCTGTCGCCTGATCCCAAGCGCGAAGTGCACAAGCACGACACAGGAAAGGTTGAATGGAACTCCTGAGTAAGGTAGTCCCGATCGCGATGCTCGCCTTTGTAGTTTCAAGCATGCTGGCGGTTGGCTTGAGTCTCACCATTCGACAGATTGTGGCTCCTCTGCGCAACGGAAGGCTTGTTTTTCTCGCCTTGCTCGCCAATTTTGTGCTGATGCCACTGGGGGCATTAGCCATAGCCAGAATTCTAAGACTTGACCAGCCGCTCGGCATAGCACTGCTTTTGCTAGGCGCAGCTGCGGGCGCGCCATTCCTTCCTAAACTTGCAGGAATCGCCAAGGGCAACCTTGCCTTTGCGGTGGGATTAATGGTGCTACTCATGGTTTTGACCGTGGCCTACATGCCTCTCGTCCTGCCTCTACTTTTGAAGGGCGTTTCGGTCGACCCGATGAAAATAGCACGCTCGCTGGTTCTTCTCATGTTGCTTCCACTGGGTGCCGGGCTTGCGGTGAACGCCCGGTTCGGAAACATTGCTGAAAGAATGCGAGCGCCCCTTAACCGAATCTCTACTCTGAGCCTGGCACTCCTGGTCGTGCTGCTATTGGTGACGAACATTCAAAATGTAATCTCCTTGTTCGGAACACGCGGCATTTTGGCGAGCATCCTCTTTCTCTTAGCAGGTGCCGGAATCGGGTGGCTCCTCGGGGGACCGGGTCTCGGGACAAAGGGCGTGCTTGCGTTAGCAACTGCACAGCGCAATATTGCGGCTGCACTTGTGGTGGGCGGCAAGGACTTCGACCCCAAAGTACTCGTCATGATTGTCGTAGTTGCCGTCGTCGGGCTGCTCATTCTCATGCCGCTGGCGCGTGTCCTGGGAACTCGAAGTGCGGAAGCTCCAGTTTAGAACGCCACAGGTTTGGGACATCAGAGTTCACACATTTGGAACAACCCGTGAACGTTCATGAGATCACATTTCGCATGGCGCCGCTTTGCTGTAGTCGTCCTCGTTGCGGTCGCTAACTTTGTTGTCTTGACTCCCTTGCAAGCGCAAGTTAGAGGTGTTTATCCCGTAGGCATGAGTGCAACGAACTCTGGGGTGACACCCGAAGCCGGATTCACCTATTCAAACCTCTTTATTTTTTTCTCGCGGGACGAAGAAAAGGGCTCACACGGCGAAATATTGGCTACCGGCCAGAACTCGATCATGATGGACATGAACAGTTTTGTCTGGGTGAGCAAGAAGGAAATGACTCGCCTGGGAGGGGCAGTATTCTCCGCATCCGCTACGCTTCCGATTGCTAACAACTCGCTCACTTCAGATGTCAATGGTGCCCTCAGCGGTGGTGGCGGGTTTGCGGATTCCTATTATCAACCGCTCATTCTCGGCTGGCGCAAGCAGCGCTTTGCCGTTCGGGCGATCTATGGGTTTCTGGCGCCGACCGGAAGATTTAGCGCGGGCGCAAACACGAATGTCGGCTCAGGTTACTGGACCTCAGTCGCTGCGAGCGGACAGACGATTTACCTCAACCGGAGCAAATCCACTACTTTATCCGCCTTTCAGATGTATGAATTTCACGGTACCCAACAGGGCACAATGGTCCACCCGGGCCAGACCTTCAACCTCGACTATTCACTAACCCATAGTTTTCCGCTTCAGCGTAGCTTGCGCCTTCAGCTTGGGCTGGTGGGATACGGCCAGTGGCAGACGACGGATAAACACGGCCCGAACATTACGCCGGAACAGGCAGCCGCGCACTATAAAGTAAATGCTCTGGGGTTCACAGCAAACGCGGTACTACCGGAGCAGAAGGTGAACGTCGGGCTTAAGTATTTTCGTGAATTCGAATGCAGATCTACCTTCCAAGGATACACACTCCAGATCTCGGCTGCGATTACGTTCTAACCGGCCGCGGAACTAGTTGGGGATCGGCGCGTCCGTTCTTAACCCCTCGATCCCTCGCACGCAGCCCAGCGCCAACGATACTCCGTGCCAGCCCCCATCATCAGGTCTCGCCAACTCAACGCCCCGCGTGCCAACTACTCCACTCCCACATTTTTTTGGCCAGAGCGCGCCAGCACCAACTCAACTCCAGCGCAGCTTTTTTTTTGCGCGAGCAACGCGAGCGCGCCGCGTCAAAGGACAACCCAACAGCAACAGCAACACCAACTTCAACGTCTCTCTCTTCTCTGTTTACTACTTGATCAAGCGCTCTGAGCATGCTTCTTACCCTCTTCCCAAGCCTGGTTTGACGGGTTAGTGTGTATACGATGCGTACATGTACACACTTCAGACTGCTGTGCTGCCGCTCGAATTGCGCTGGAATAGGAACAGACGCTGACGCCGTGACGCATTGGTGTTGATCTGTTCTGGCGCGCGGGCGCGCTCGCTTCGCTCGCGCTTTGAGTTGCGCTGTGATGTGTTGAGTTGAGTTGGCGCGGCTCTGGCCAAAAAAAATGTGGAAGTGAGAGTGGGCTGACGCTGGAAGCTGATTGTTCTTTGTTTACAACGGTTCGGTCACGTGGGCAGAAACTGGCTCTTCCCGCCATACGCGCGGACAAAGTTCCCCCTGACTCAAAATAAACGACGGTCTCCCGACGGCAAGTTACGCTGTCGTCTCGTCGCTTTCTTCTAGCTGCCGTAACTCCCCTTCGGGAACTACAAATTCCGCGAGGCCACAATTCAAGCAGACCGGAAGCTTTGGAAAAACCCAAACTATGGATTTGTCCAGTCCTTCGAGTCCAGGGAAGTGAATCGCGATCTCACCATTGAACGTGCTCAGGCTGGCTGATTGGCATGATCTGCAATGAGAGCTGTTTTGGGCGGACATGATAACCCTCGCACGTCGAAGTTTGGCGAAAAATCGCCATTACACCGATCACTAGATTTATCTGCCCGCGCATTCCTGCACTCGCGTCAGCAGAGTGGTTGGTCCAATCCGGTCCCGCTAGAAGTACGAAAACTCAGACCATGCAGCAGCTCGCTCACTTTCTCAAATTCCGTGGACTTATCCAAGAAAAACTGGGCGCCGCCTTGCAAACACCTCCTGCGGTACTGGGGGTATGCGAAATTGGTAAGCACGATGACGGCGCAAGCGATCCCGTCCTCTTTTATGATCTTGAGCACATCGAGCCCACTTCCGCCGGGCATCTGCATGTCGAGAATCACTACATCGGGCCTTAGCCTGCGGACTGCTTCCGAAGCCGTTGCAACGGTATCAGCCTGATCTAAACGTTCAATGCCCGCGATCTTTCCCACTACTTCGATCAGACGCTCAACGATAACCGGCGAGTCGTCAGCAATTAGCACTTTCATAGTGCTAAGCATCTTCTATTGCCGGCGCCAAGACAATCACTACAATCATGATTTGTTCGTCGATCTCCGTCGGATATGGATGTCGTGGTTTGTATGACAAACGACAGCGGACGCCGTTTAGCGGTCAGAGACGATGGCGTCGTTTGTTTCAGGGGTTGACTGGTGAAACGAGGAGAGGTCGTAAAGTTGGGCGTTAATCCACCAATCGATTCTCTATACCATAGCGAATCAGTTCCACCGTAGTCGTCATATTCATCTTCAGCAAAATTCGAGCTCGATACGTACTGACCGTGGCGACACTCAAGTGGATCGTCTCGGCGATTTCGCTCACCGTTTTGCCTGAAGCAATCAAACGCAGGACCTCGAATTCGCGCTCGGAAAGAGCCTCGTGGGCAACCTGTCCTGCGTTTGCGCTGGTTAGGTCAAACGCCAGCTTTTCAGCCAGGGCGGGGCTCACATAGCGACCACCAGAAAGGACTTTCTGTATCGCCTTGATCAATTCCTCCGGCGCCACGTTCTTATTCATGTAGCCGGAGGCACCCGTCCGCAAGACACGTTTGCCATATTGGTCTTCAGCATGCATGCTCAGCACCAGTACGGGAAGCCCTGGCCGCAACCGTCGAATTTCCCGAAGAACTTCGATTCCGCTCCGGCCTGGCATGTTAATGTCCAGAATTACCAAGTCCCATTCATGATTTTGTACTTGCTCGAGGATCTCCTCCGCATTGCCCGCTTCTCCGCAGACAGCGCCCTCAAGGCCATGCATCAGGATCTTTGTCACACCTGTGCGTAGCACGGCATGGTCGTCGGAAACGAGTACCCTGATCACAGATCCCTCTCTTTCAAGAGGCCGGAACCTTGCGGAATCCAGACTCGGACCACCGTGCCTCGTCCGGGAGTGCCCGTAATAGACAAGTCACCTCCGAGCAATGTGGCGCGCTCTCGCATCCCTAGAATTCCCAGTGACCTGCCCTTTTGAAGTTTTTCGCGTGGGATTCCACTGCCATTGTCATGAACCTCCAGAGTCAAATTGCCGTTTTCGATTGCTAGCCGCGCCTGAACCTCTTTTGCATTGGCATGCCGCGCGACGTTGGTGAGCGTCTCCTGAAATATGCGGAAAATCGCGACAGCCGTGTCCGGATCAACGACGATATCGTCGGGAGGTAGGTCCAACCGACATTGCACTCCCGTCCGTGCTCCAAATTCTTCTCCCGCCCATTCTATAGTGGCGACCAATCCGAGATCGTCTAACATGCCCGGTCTTAGGTCGGTCGCAATTCGGCGCACGGACCGAATCGTTTCGTCCACCAGCGTCAGGATGGTCTGAGTTCTCGTCGACTGTCTTCTCTGTTCTTCAGGCATTTCATGGACCAAGGAACTCACGTCCAATTTGATGGCCGTCAAAGCCTGGCCCAGTTGATCGTGGATCTCACGGGCAACTCTTTTCCTCTCTTCCTCTCGAATGCTCTGCAAACGCCCAGCAAGTGCGCGCAATTGTTCAAAGGAACCTTGCAGTTCTGTGGTTTGCTTAGAAATGCCACGTGCAATAGCAAATGAAAACAGCCCCCCCGCCAGGAGGACTCCGAGTCCAACTGCCACCATGACTCCGGTGTATAGACGCACATTTCTCGCAGCCAGCGCCTCGCCCTCCCTTGCCTCCCGGTTGGCGACCTCCACAATTTGATCGACCGCAGTCGCATGCTCTTCATAAACAGGCTTCATCCGCTCGATGGCTACCTTTCGGGCCTCGTCGTGATCGCCTTTTAGGAGCAACGGAATGAAACTTTGTTGTGCGATCTGGAAGTATTCTTCCGCGGTCTTATAAGCCGTTCCGCGCATCATATCCTTGAGCGGCCCCTCAGGAACCCGATGCATGTAGTCAATATGTCGCGCTTCAAAATCATGCTGCACTGTCCGAAGCCGGTCGATGTAGCGCCGGAGCTCCGCAGGATCGGAAGTGTCCGGCATCATGCTACAAATGAGCGCTACTTGCAGAAGACTCTCCGAAGGAGGTACGTAGTCGGATACAAGGTCTTGGCTTAAGGAAATTTTTCGATAGATTGGGCCGTTGACCTCAACCTCCATCAAGGCCGTGAATGCCACCGCAGCAAAAACCACCAGGCCGGAAAGCCCAGTGCCGACAAGCCACCGTAAGTGGGAACGAATGGCCAAGAATGTTCTGCAATTTTGCTTGTCGCCGAGAGGTTACCGCCGTGAATAACCGGTTGTAAATAGCAAACTTTCAGCAGTGCGGACGAAGCAGCCTCTCCTGTGTGAGCCCTCGCTATGCCCCTTTGCGGTACAGAGGGAGAAATTCAATTGACTGTGAGCGACTTTGGAGTTGGCTTTGACCCGCAAGACGCCATCCACCGTCGCGGCTTGGGGCTCATCCGCATGCGAGAGCGAATGCAATTGGTGGGCGGTGAGTTTTCCATCAAGTCACAGCCCGGGTCTGGTAACTACGATCTACGCTCGCGTGCCTTTCAGAGGAACCGACTACTGGGGTTCTAAGCTCGCCTAATAGTCCGTTTCACTGGGAATGAACAGCTGAATGCGCTGCACAGATTCGCTGGAAGATGTGGCTGTCTGGCTCGGCTTGAAAGCTGCCGAGTGGGTATCCGCACAGAGTGTCAAGACCGTATGTCTTGGCTATTTCTTCCCAGAGGTGTTCGACTCGAACCGCCGCCTCTGCATTGCCTCGCGCCCAAAGCAGAGGTGCACATTCTCCGCAGGCGACAACGCGGGGACGTTCCCCCTTTACAGCCTTCGCCGCTGCCATAACGGTATCGCTCACGGCTTTCTGGAATCGAACCGGATCAGGCTGATCGTTCACCATGAATGTCGAGAGCGTTTCGGCAGCGTCCAATGAGATGTATCTCCCCTGCTCAATCGCGGCACCCATATCCAAGCCACGAGCCTGCAATCTCAATAGAATGCCGTCCCGATGTAACTCGGTCGCGATAACAATCACTGCACTCCCACTCTTGAGAGCGGTCCCGATGAACTGAGTGAAGCCATCCAGAAGACTTGCATCGTCAGAATAGAAACACACCTCGTGGCGGCAGTCGATCTCCATTCTCCGCTGGAGTGGAGCGAAAGCATCCTTGGTTGGGACCTTTTGGGAGACTACCGCGCCCGAACCTTCGACGAAACAATGACCGGAAAATCTCTCACCGATAAAGAGCTCGCCTCTACGGACGGCTTTCACACCCTCCAGTAGCTCTCGCCCAGCATCAGACTTGACGACATAGCCAGAGGCTCCCGTGCCAAGTGCTTCCCGCACCACATCAGCGGAAGATTCTTGGCTCACAAAAAGTATCTTGGATTCTGGTGAGAGCTTGTGGATTCGTCGAGCGGCTTCGATACCATTCAGCGATGGAAGCCCGATGTCGAGCAGAATCAGATCTGGGTGCAGTTCTTCGGTTTTCAGAACGGCTTCTAGTCCGTCTGAGGCCTCGCCGATAATCTGCAATTCTGAGCGTTCGCCAAGCGTCGAACAGATGAATCGACGGAACAGCTCATGATCTTCCACGACGAGAATCCGGACTGATATAGCCAAGCAGCCTCCACCTGATTTGAACCCCGAAGTTACCGAAAGGTTGCTAAATGCCAAGCAGAACAGGATCGCATAACGGAATACTCCGTTCATTGCGCTGCGGCAATATCGTATTTATCTCGAAGCGTGGAACGATCACTCACTACCGTTCAGCGAGAAAATGCTCAAAACTAGCTTAATCGTTTCGGTATTAGAGTGAAATGGCTCGGACGGGCTACTGTGGAAAATTAGATCGTCCCGAATCGCGTTCCTCCGCGATTCCTCGTTCCCGAACTGACGGGCCTGCGAGCGTGGATCGTGGTACGCCCGCTTTTCCTGAGCGCTGAGGGGTCGGTCGATGTCCTTGACATGTTTGAGCAAGCCAGGCAGACGTTCTTCGCTCTCGCGCAACTCTCTCTCAATTCGTTTACGTCGGGGAAAATTGAAATTAGGACACTACCCAGCGGGGGTCTTGATTACGGGGTTTGAACATCAGTTGTCCTTCGCAGGATTGTGGGGGACACGAACACGGATGCGCGTCCCGTGAGACGGTTCTGATTCAATGGAAAGATGTCCTCCGATCAGCCGCAGCCGCTCGCGCATACTGATTATTCCTAGCCCTGATCCCTCCTTTGCCGATTCAACATCAAAACCCTGACCCGAGTCGGAAATGGAAAGCTCGATTTCATCAACGCCACCCGATAGCTTGACCTCGGCTTCCGCTGCCTCACTGTGCCGTACGACGTTCCGCAATGCCTCCTGGGTAATCCGATACAGATAAAGAGTCACATCCTTCGGAAGCTTTCCCGGAACATCCCGATGAAGGAATTGAAATTCTATCTTGTGTTGCACAGTGAATTCTCGGCACAAGACTTGTAAACTGCGCACCAGGCCCAAGAGTTCGAGCTTGGAAGGGTGAAGCTGATGGGACCAGTTATCGATATCGGACGACATTTCCGTCGTCATTTCGGTCATTTTCGCCAGATCTTGGTGGGCTTGAACAGAAAGACCAGCAACACTCGACATTCGCTCGAGGCTAATGTGAAGGAGCGCCATCCGTTGACTCAAATCGTCATGCAACTCCCGCGCAATCCGGGATCGCTCCTCCTCTTGCGCGGTGATCAAGCGTCCGCTCAACGCGGCGATTGCTTCTTCGGACAACTTCCGATCCGTGATGTCCTGAGTCGTGCCCCGAACGTAGATCGGACGACCACTGCCGTCAATCACAGGTTCACCGCGGTAAGTAAGGCAACGCCTTCCCCCGTGAGGTCGTTTACCCTCCAAGTCCAACTGGTAAGAAGCCCCGGTTAGCAGTGCCTTCTCCATGCCCTCCTTTAGGCGTCCCCAACTTTCCGGAGTGAAGAATTGTTCGTGGTCCTTGAAGGGAGGTGGCGGCAGCCCGGGATCGTATCCCGCCAGGCGGTAAAGTTCTGCTGACCAAGTCACGGCGTCAGAGTCCGGGTCCCATTGCCAACTACCCGTCTTAGCCAAGCGCTGAGCTTCATTCAAGTCGCGGTCCCTCTGTCGCAAGGCTCGCTCCGCATCCTTGCTCTCTTCTACAACGGCTGCCAGAACCATGAAAGGTGCCGCCGTAAAAAACAGGAACAGTTGCAGAGACAATACCTGGATGACTGGCCCAGGCCCTGTAAAGGGACCTTGTCCATGGACTGCGCCCCAAATCGACACAAACGCAATCGCAATCACCGAACTACTGACCCCCGTCGATCCGAAACGCAAAGTGGCCCACAACAACAGTGGCACCAGAGAGTAGAGCAGTGCTGGGAAAATGCTTTTTTCAGGAGTGTCGAAGACGAGGTAACCGAGAACCACCAAGACAACGACCAAAGCGGCTGCCTCCGCGTAATATCCACGCCGCTTTTCTGCCCAAGTGTGAATTTCTCTGACCCAACCCAAAATGGCAGGCATCAGAGCGAGAAATCCAATCGCCTCCGAAAGAAAGGCCACCTTCCAACTCGGCCAGTAGAGGCTACCGTTGGCCAGCGCGCCGAGAAACGCGCCCAAGAAGGGAGCCAGGAACAGGGCGTAAAATGAGTACTTGGCCAAAGCCCTCAGGCTATTTAGCCGAGGCACCCCGTCGAATGAAGAACTAAGGCACCAAGCGGCGATGAGAACTTCCAGTGCATTTGACAGCAGAAACGACACAACGGAACGAATCGACTCGCCCGCCTGCACGTCGTAGAAGACAAATCCAGCGAGTCCTGCCACCAGAAACGCTGGCCATGTTTTTCGACGAACCAGCAGCAAAACTGCTGTCAGGAGTACGTTGCCGAGCCAAAGTGGTGAGACCAACAGCGGCCGGGGTGTCAGCGCTCCGCCAAGTCGTGCGGCGAGGTAGCACACGATAGATGTGAGACACGCCAGGATAACGACGCGCTGTGGGGAATACAGAGCCTCGATCCTCGGACCACGCCTGGTTTGGATGGGCTACCTCCTATGCAGCTAAGCCGATCTGCGCTTCAACTGGTGCGAAGCCAACGGTTCTTGTTGGGCCATTGCAGATGAGGTTACTATCTTCTGGCATGAGCCTCAAATTACGGTCTGTCACCATGAGGGTCCCCGGATCGGGGGCGGAAAGATGCGAAGAAAACGATTTAACTGCGTCGACGGTGCAAAATTCTACCAGAGAACCACGATTGCGATGCCACATTCACCTCAAATATCTCGCATGGCGACACCTCTGAGATATCTGATAGATTCTCTCCCCGACGACTTCCTATCGTTCGGCTGCGAGAATCAAGCTCTATGAACGAGGCACTCAAGGCTACGACGGTTCGGTTTACGGACTCAGATTTACACGCATTATAAGAGGGCGTCCCTTTAGGAGTAGGTTATGAGCGCAAGCATCATTCCCTACGAAAGGAACACCCTCCATGAATAGCGAAAAGTATATTGGGCTCGACGTTCATCAAGCAACCATCTCGGTGGCAGTATTGGATTCCGCTGGCAAGTTAGTCATGGAATCCATCCTGGAAACAAAAGCCGCGACCATTCTGGAGTTCTTTGCGGGGTTGCGCGGAACTTTATCGGTCACCTTCGAAGAAGGAACTTGGGCCGCGTGGCTGTACGATTTACTGAAGCCGCATGTGGCCAAGCTGGTGGTGTGCAATCCGCGAAAAAATGCTCTGCTCAAAGACGGAAACAAAAGTGATCGTATCGACGCCCACAAGTTGGCCGAACTGTTGTACCTGAACAAGCTCAGCTCGGTCTACCATGGCGAGACGGGCGTGCGCATGCTGCGCGAGCTAGCCCGGAGCTACCTGACCATCGTCAAAGATCTGACCCGAGTCATGTGTCGGTTGAAAGCGGTCTATCGCAGCTGGGCGATCCCCTGTGCCGGCCGAGACGTCTACTATACCCGTCATCGAGCCGAGTGGCTGGGCAAGATCAAGGAAGCCGGCGTCCGTCGCCGAGCCGAACGACTCTACCAGCAACTGGACATGATGCAGTACTTGCGCCAGCAAGCGCGCCGCGAGTTGTTGGCGGAGAGTCGCAAGCATGCCATCACCGTCAAACTACGGCAGATTCCCTCACTGGGACCGATTCGCTCCGCCTTGGCGGTGGCGCTGATCCAGACCCCGCATCGTTTCCGCACTAAGCGACAGCTTTGGGCTTACAGCGGACTTGCTTTGGAAACCCGCACCAGTGCGGAATATTGCTATGTCAAAGGCGGACTGCGACGTTCTAAGAAACAGATCTCCATTCGCGGTCTGAACAAGGACCACAATCATGATCTGAAAGGCTTGTTCAAAGGTGCGGCCACCAGGGCCAGTGTACTGCCCGGCCCGTTCCAGGATTTCTACCAGAGATCACTGGCCAAAGGTATCAAGCCAACGATGGCGCGTCTCACGCTGGCGCGCAAGATTGCAGCCATCACGCTAACTCTATGGAAGAAGGGAGAAAACTTCGACGCTGACAAACTGAAATCGCAAGCCGCTTGAGCGGCTCACGGGAAGAGCCTTCCCACTCTCCGGTGATCTTTTTCTGGTGGTGGCCAGTTGGTTCTTGAGACGCTCGGGTTCGAGGGTGAGCATCATTATCGCCTGTAGGCGCACAGTGCCTGTGGCACTGAGCCTCTGTGTTAACCCGATGCCCTCTCGGATAACCCGAAAAAGCACTAGGCCTCGAGTCGCAGATAGAACCATGGTTGACACCGTACAACCACGAGTGCTTGCCAGTTTCAGAAACCGATCGGCGTTGTCGCTACTAATGAACATGCAGCTGCTGAGATGGAGCAAAGCAAAACCCGAAACCACAGGGCAAGACACAAGACTCGAGCGTCACTCCTATCTGACAAGGGACTTCGGATGCCAGCGAACCATAACCCGCGCTTCCGGCGGAGGGAGAGGATCGACATCCCCTCTTATAGAACCTCATTGATCGACTGCAAGCAAAGCTAACAGGCGTTATCACAAGCGTGCGCTTTTTCTTCTCCGGGTCGTAGAGCTGAATTGCCGGATTGCACGTTCGTACTCGCACAGCGTGGAAATCTTGACGGGCTCCAGACGCCAAACTTTCGCGAAGCTCGACGGAGCGAAACGCCCGCTCTCACTTCCGTGACGGCCTGGGTGACGTTTTTCCAAAGGGCCTGATCGTGCGTCGACATCGCGAAGAACTCTTCGACGGTTCGCGGCGGGACAAATTTGTCCTTGGAGGGTCGGACGGGCCTGCGACGCTTAGTAGCCTTCCCGCGACTCCGGTTAGGTTGGCGCTTCATACCTTCTCCGTGTGGTTCATACGGTGATCCGGCCGCAAGAACGCTTCGAGGGCAGCAACGGGGATGATCCTGCGACGGCCTACCTTTCGGCTTGGCAGCTCCCGCCGCAAAACCAGCGTCGCGACGGTTCGAAGTGACAACCCAACCTTCGGCGGCTTCAGCAAGCCCAACCGCCAGTACGGTTTCATCTCTGTGCATCTCGGTACCTCACAGTATTTGCCCTTGCACGCTACGACAACGTGCATAAGTGCATAATGTAGGTTGTATTTAAAGCACAGACCTCGAAAAGATCAATAGATTTTGCCCTTTAATTATGGGAGCAGGTAGACCGCCAAAAGCTGACCCTGGAAGCATGTACGCCTTCGCACACCAGTTCTATTGGGACTTCCGGCGACTGGCTGAGGGTTCCCGCCGCTTGCGCGACGACCCGAAGCTGTATCAAGAATTAAGCTCAAATCTGGAAGAGCTTTCCTTGGTCGGCGACTGGGACAAAGCGCGGCACGACCAACTTGCCGACGAGGAAATCCGGACGGGACGCTTGGATGTATCCCAGAGGGAAGAAAGAATTCAGCACATCACAGATGCTGAGCTTTGGGTCCGTCGCGATGCCTACCTTCGGGATGCCGGAGACGCAGCTCGAAGAGAGATCAAAATTCCTGGCGAGCCTGATGTCATCAAGGTGTTACTCGACCCCCAAACAACTCCCGAACAAGTGCGCGCGCTTTGCAAGGGCTCACATATGCTTAGAAGTGTCGCGGTTGAGCCTGGAGTGACAAAGAAAGTAGAGGTCCCAGCCTGGCCGATTCCTCCCGGCAGTCCGTTCCCCGGATATTTGTCTCAGTATGCAGAGCAGTATGCTGAGGCCTTGCGTGACCCGCGTTTCCCAAGATGTGATGTCTCAACCCGCCCCTCGTCCCAATTGAAGCAATTCTGGTTTCTGTCACGCGCACTCGCCGGGGCACTTTTCGGGGTCTCAACCCGGACAGCCATCAACCTTGTGGGTTCACTGAGACCGGAACAGGTCTTCGAAGAATCGCACTGTGCTAAACCTGCGCGCAAGCAGGAAGAATACTAAAAACCAAATTATGACTTGCTAAGTTTTAGACGGGCCTGCCGACTGTTATCAGCAGCCGACAAGCCCTGACCACCAAGGGAGCGGTACTCCAATGGCAGCTAGGAAGACCGTATATCAATCCACACAAACCCTCAATTCAGTTCCACGTCACGGAGTCCTTACCTTGGTCGGCTATGTCCCGTTGGATGCTGTCGAGTCGCTCTCGGCATTCATGGACAGCACAGGGCCTAATCGAAATAGGTTCCTATCCACCTTTGGGCCGCTCATTTGCAGTGCCAAGATTGCTGCCGGGGTTCAAAACAATAGCGTGCTAGTGTTCGGAGAAATGGTTGCGCTGCTTTGGGCAGAAGGCAGAATGGAGGCGGCCATTGAACTTGAACAATTGTGGAACGAACTGGCCCAAACCCATTTATTTCATCTGCGATGCGCGTACCCAATGAGTCAAGGACTCAAAGGGGAACCCTATGCGTCGATATGCGCAGAGCACTCCGTTATCTTACCTGCTGAAATGTGATTCTCTCAGTCGGCCACGATTTCGGTGTTCTCACCCTGTTGCCCGCACAGAATCCCTGCTTGAATTGAAAGGCACACGAGCGTGGATCGTGGTACCAGAGCCGGGCCGCGACTTGATGGAAAAGTCACCGCTCACCAATAGCATTCGCTCTTGCATGCTGATGAGCCCGAGGCCGCGACGATGGATGGCGTCTTGCGTATCAAAACCAACTCCCAAGTCACTCACGGTCAGTTGAATCTCTCCCTCTGTACCGCGCAGTTCCACTTTGAAGTGCCGCACGCCACTGTGTTTCACCGCATTCTGCAAAGTTTCCTGTAAAACTCGGAACAGACAAAGCGAGATTTCCTTGGGCACACTTTGCGGTATGGCCGTGTGGCTGAAGTCAATCTCTACCTTCTGTTGCTCGGACAACTCGTTGCAGAAGCCCTTAGCCGCTGCCACAAGGCCCAGATACTCCAGTTTTGAAGAATGGAGGCGGTGCGACAGAGCTTGAATGCCTCGGCGATGTCCGAAAGGCGCTGGATGGCGTGATGGATGTGATCGTGAAATTCAACTGCCGAGGGCGGAAGTTGTTGGTTCCATCGATCCAGCTCGATTGCTAACAGCGCCATCCGTTGATTGACGTCGTCGTGTAGCTCTCGCGCGATCCAGGTACGCTCCTCCTCGTGGGCCTCAATCAGCTTCCGCCCAACGTCGGCAAGAGATTCTTCCGCACGCTTGCGCTCGGTAACGTCTGTGGCCGAGCCGATGTAGCCGGCAAAAGAGTGGTCCGGGTTGAATCTCGGCACGCCGATAGCTGAAAGCCATCGATATTGGCCATCATGTCGCCGGAGCCGATACTCCATCTGAAAGGGCTCCCGCCGATCGAACGCCTGAGTGTAGGTATCCATGCACCTGCTGAAGTCTTCAGGGTGCACACCTTCTGCCCAACCGTTGCCCAACTCTGCCTCAAGCGGCCTCCCGGTGAACTCCAGCCAGCGTTGATTGAAGTAGTTGCACAGCTTATCCGTGCCGGACATCCAGATCTTCACCGGCGCGGTATTTGCAACCAAGCGGAAGCGCTCCTCGCCCTCACGCAGCTGAATTTCTGCACGATGGCGGTCCGTTAGGTCAATCAGCTTTATGAGATGGGAATCTTCGAAAGCAGCAAAGTGAAGTTCGATGTGGCGGTACGAACCATCCTTGCAACGAACACTCGCTTCCAAGGGGGCGATG
>CAVUGT010000024.1:0-205474 GCA_963741105.1 Terriglobia bacterium | reverse complement strand
CATACTACGCGGGTTTCAAGCGACTCTCTCCTGATTACCTCCCAGCCGTGCATAGGAATGTGCCATACGGTGCACAGCTGCGCCGCATGTGCGGATCTGGTGATCCGCGCTCGAATGCTGCAGAAGGGATTATCGCGCCTCGCTGGCGTGACCCCGGACCTCGATCACCGAGTAAGGTGACCCCCATCACAGACTTCACAAATCGGAGGTATTAAGGAATGTTGTCAGTGTGAGAGGTGAAGTCATGTTGTTCACAAGATCTATGGGTATTGCACTAGTGGGGATGCTACTCGCCGCGATTACCGGAACAGCCCTTATGGGGCAAGCGGGAGCAGCAAGTCAGCAAACCGAAACAAAACTCAAAAAGGTGCCCATTATGCACAGTGAAAGGACATCCGGAGCACAGATGTGGAAGGATTATTGCGCAGCGTGTCACGGAGAGTCAGGCACTGGCAATGGCCCGGCGGCGGAGACTCTGAAAACACCCCCGCCAGACTTGTCCTTGATGGCCAAGCAGAACAACGGGAAGTTCCCGTCGGGACGCTTTGCATCCGTATTGAAATTCGGCTCAAGTGGGCATGGCCATGGCACGTCCGATATGCCAACCTGGGGGCCGTTGTTCAGATCAGTGGAGCCCGATAACCCAGAAGGCATGACTGAACTTCGGATCCGCAATCTGACTGAGTACGTCGAATCTTTGCAACAGAAGTAGCGCCAAGCTCGCAGAGAAGCAGATGTTTCTGTGAAGGTAGGGTTAGAAAGTTCTCGGCGGTCGAGCACCGAGACCCTCGCTAGTTTTCTCAACTGGATTGCCGGGACAGACGGGACGTTTCTCAGTTCGTGGTAGCGGAAATAGGTGAACGTCTTGTCTGTCCCCGAGTTTTACCTTCGGCATTTCTCGCCCCGCTCGATCCCGTCGCACGACCGTTCTATCTCTACCCGTAGATGACATTTGAGTTTGCTATTACCCCGAAGCCAGTTCACCCTCGCCGCCCCCGGAGAATGCCGTATAGACCCTGCTTGTTCCGGAAACCGAACAAGCTTGAGGGCTGGCTCCCAGGATAACGGGCCGAACTGATAAGCTTCGCCTCGCAAAGCCGCCGTCATGATAATGCTGGACTTATTGGATTACCTCAAAAATCACAAAGGAAATCAACCCGTTTCGATGGAGGCTTTATGAAATTCGCGCTACTTGCTCTGCTCCTGTTGGTTCCGTCAATGGCAGCGCCGCGATCTTCGAAACCCGGGTTAGCCGACCTGGTTGATCGTGTTCGGCCGAGCATTGTACAGATCATTATCGCCGTAGAAGCTCCCAATTCGATGGCTCGTGCGCAGACGCTTGTGCCATGCATTGTTAAGGTCTCTGCGCTATTAGCCCGCTGTATCGCCGGGACTGGTTTTTTCATCAACGATCGCGGTGACATTCTTACTGCGGCGCACGTGACCGAAGGAGTTGAGGAGACTATTCAACTCCTGTCTGCTGCCAGCATTGAAGCTCATCCCTATGCCGCTATCGAACTTCCGAACGGGGAAACGGGAGGTGCAAAGATAGCTTGGAACAATCTTATGGAAGGACTCGATTTCCGCTTCGAGGACCCGCAGCATGACCTCGCAGTGCTCTCACTAACAAGTCCCGATATTTTTAAATCGCTCGGCGAGCAAGTGATCACGCGAGGCGCGCCAAAGTTAACACCGACCGTAGTAACATTTGACCTCACGCGTCCTCGCAGCGGTGACGAAGTATATGCTGCCGGCTATCCACTAAATGCTGAGGATCTAACCACGAGCGCCGGTAATGTTGGAACTCCCTGGGGAAAAGAAGCTCTCGTAACGGCTCGTAAGAATGGATTGACTCAAGAAATCGAAGTTTACCGTCTTGATCTGAGAGCCAACCCTGGTAACAGCGGTGGACCTGTATTCGCTGCTGCCAACCAAAGCGTCATTGGAATTGTGGTTGAAACCCAACAAAACGTTGGAGGGTGGATTGCCATTTCCGTTCCATCCCGCTATATCGAAGAAATCTTGCGGGAGAAAGGAATACCTTTCCATTCAGTTCTATCCAAGAAGAACTGAACCTAGTTTACCAATCAGGTGGCTCATGAAATGCCACAGACTCTGCGCACTTGAGGTACGACAATTCCGCTGGTAACGCCTTTCGACGCTACTGCACTAAGGTTTCGGTCCCAGTATGATCTCAGTGATCGCGTTCCGTGCGCACGACTTGGGTCGCTTCTCCCCATACCAATGGTCCACGGCTTGCGGCGAGTTGGTCGTGTAAAGCGATGCGCAATCTCCGTGAATGACTGCCTGGGCGACTGCGTTCTCGTTGGGTCGGTTAGCGAGCGGTGCCACCCTTACTTGTGTGCGGGTAGATCGGCAGGGCCTCGCCGTCGTTCGCTGCCATCGAAATGCACCGGCGCCAGTAGCAAAGATAATGCTACCTAGAGGAACGCGAAGGTAATGAGACGCGTCATGAAAGATTCTCTCCAGAGGTCTTTGTCTTGCGGAGTCTTGCAGGTCAAAGTTTTACTACAGGCCTGACCGATTTCGCTAAGCGTCTCCCGGTTTACTCTGAAAGTCTATCCGCAACAGAGCGCGACTTTTGCTGCAACGATTCCACAAACGCAGACAGGTCACGGATTCGACGATCAGTGTGGGAACGGAACAACGGCCCCCAGAATGGCATATCGGAAGTGCCATGTACTGGGCCACCTATGCCAAACCGCAACACAGATGCAAAATGCTCTGCCGGGAATTTTCCGTTGTTTCGCTTCGCCATCAACGATAAGTCCGCTGGAGGTGACTCCAGAATGTCAGCCGCTGGACCGTCCCCCGCGCCTGTCGCTCCGTGACATACTGCACAGTAATCCTTCCACATCTGTGCTCCGGATTCCGGATCGCTGCGCGTAGCGTGCCCTTTTGTGACGGTTTTCCCGGCTTCCTTAGTCGCTGTACCCGCCTGCCCCATGCGGGTCATCCCGCTAATCGCGCCCAGTAACATTGCTGCTACTGCAATACCTGTAGATCTGGTGAACTCCACTGATGCACCTCTCATACCGAAAACACCGAAAATATCATTTCATGCTCACGTTGTTCAAAGTCTTGTGACGGGAATCACGTTCCTCTGTGACCGGGATTGTGAATAGCCTGCGATTTCCGGAGTAATCTGTTACCCGTGATGATTGCTCGTACCATTGTCGTTGTACTTGTGCTAGTGCTGGGTGGATGGATCTTTTACACCATGATTTATCCAAACCTGAGACCAAGAGGAAAATAACGTAGCGTTTTTGGGGATCTGCGTACCTTTTGCCCGGCTCACACGCCTGGACCTTAATCCTGAGGCAACTTTTTCACCCCAACCTCCGACAACTATCTCAGGGAGAAACTGCGACATGAAAATCAGCCACGAGTCTCTCGCCAACATTCCTGACCTCGCCAACCTGACCCACGCAAACGCGGCCAAGATGGCGCCAAAACCACAGACTCAATCCGATCCGCAGACGGCCTCGAACGCCACCATTCCCCAGGACCCGGCCATCCTCGACCACGTCCTCGCAACCACCGCTGGTCTGTCCAACGCAGCCGACAGCCTGCACAACGCCACCGATAGTCTTCAAGACATGAGCGAACTTCAGAGCCTCAAGATGCAGCAGCTCATGGAGAACAGAAGCAAATTCGAGGAGACGTTGTCGAATATTGAGAAAAAGCAGGACGACACCGCCAGCCAGATTCTGAAGAATTTGAAAGGTTAAGACTTCCCTTCCCGCATTCGGGGTAACCGCGCTACCAACGGCGCCGCAGCCCGGACGTATCGTCTCGTATTCCCTGTCTTCTTACACTTTTGAAGGCGCCCAGGATCTCTTGCTGAAAGGTTGCCTGGTGGCTATTCGGAAGCATTCAAAGCAAACACCATCACCTGCTTGAACTGTGTTTCACGTTGGCTTGTATGACCGATGGGCTTAGTTGGAATTGGGCGTCGCCGGCGGCGGTGGCTCGATCGCTGCTTTAGGTTCGTTGCGTTTCTCCGCCGCGTCCACCGCGAACAGCATGAAGTGATCGAAACTGTGGCGCCGGTGGTAGCGCCGGTTGCGTAAATTGAAATAAAGCTCGGCGCTGTGGGGCAGCCAAAGGTCCTCATTCTTCTTTTTGAACGAGACCGGTCCGTAGTCGACGATCTGATGCTCGGTCAGCAAGCGGATCTCCGGCGCCGGGCTTACCAGCTCCGACTCCATGCGCACGATCTGAAAACTGTCCGCCTTGATCCAGGCGCGTCCCTTCAGCGCTACCGGGTAGACGCTGCCATTCACCACATAGCTGTGAAAGCGGTTGGGACGGTCGCTGCGCTGCTGGAAATGAACCAGCCACGTGGCTTGTCCATGCCAGTCTCCCAGACCTTCGCAGGTCAGCTGAAAGTTGTCTCGCATCGAGGGATGGAAGACCAGCGCCAGCGAAATGAACCCGTTGCTGGCGATGTGATCCGGCAAGTCAGCCAGCCCCGAACGCTCGCTGCGATATTCACTCACTTCGAGGAAGCCCGGCGGAGACTCGGCGATCGCAACCACATAATTAAAGGTGCGCGTTTCCCGGGTCGCTGGAAATCCGGTCGCGTCGAGCCGTTCGTGCAGCAGGCTTTCGATGGCAGCGAATCGCGACACGTCGTCGGCGAGCTCCTTCACCCGCTGGCCCGTCATTTCAACCACTCTGTCCGTTGGACAAGACACTCCTGCCGCCACTGCAGGTTTGGAATCATCGATCCCCAGCGGTTCCCCACTCATCCCCGAAAATTTCGGTCGGGCAGCAGCCAACCCGGGATCGGGACCAACTACGATTGCGCGTGATTTAACCTGCGTTTCCGAATCCTTCGCCGGCGGATGCGGAATCTCGGCCATCAGGTTACGGACCTGGGGAGCGAGCGGGCTGTCCGGCGTTTGCTCGAGAAAAGTTTTTAGCGCCGCTATCGCTTCTTCGTCCCGGCCGAGATTTGCCAGCGCCTCACCCAGCACCAGCTGTGCCGAGCCGCTCGTCAGTTTGTTGCGTTCAATGGCGGCCTGGGCCTGCTCCCTCGCCTTCTCGAACTCACGCTGCTTCAGAAAACTCTGGGCCAGCAGATCGTGCGCCATCCAATCCTGGGGATCGGTTGCGCTCGCCTTTTCCGCTAAAGCTTGTGCCGTCTCGTAATCATCCTGCTGCAACTCGATCCGCCCCAGCAGAATCAGCGCCTGTGTGTTGCTGGGATCGAGGCTGGAAGCAGTTTGAAGAAACGTCTTGGCTTCGTCCAGTCGCTTCTGTTGAAACGCCAGATAGCCAGACAAGAAATTGACGTCCGCATTGTCGGGGGCTTCTTTGCGGGCCGCATCCAATTCTTTTTGTGCCTCTTTGTACTTTCCCGACTTGAGCGCGACAACGCCTCGCAGTAGAGCTTTACGAACTCTCTTCGGCAGTTGCTCTGCATGGCGCGCGCCAATTTCAACGCTGGAGGGGTCGCGCTCCAACACAATCTCCAACCGGTTGGCACCGTATATCGACTGAACCTTGAAAGGCTGATGCGAAGTCAGATATCCCACGGCGCTGATTTCGAGATCGTATTGCGCCACCGACAAGTCACCAAAAGAAGCTTCGCTTTGGTCGTTGGTGGTCTGCCACAATGTGTCTCCAGTCGAAAGATTTCGGATCTTTACCACCGACTGGCGATCCAGTGGACGTTTGTTTCCACCGTTTACGGTCAGGAGAAGCGTAGCCCCCTGCGTCTGATAAGTGGGCGTCGAACTTGTGTTAGAGCCCGCTGCGCCGAACGGATCGCGGATCTGTTGGGCCAGCGCGGTCGCAGCGAGGAGAATGGACCAGGCGCACACGGATCGAAGCCGACCCTTGCCACTTTTGCCTGGGCGCGCAAATACCGAAAAAATCTTACCGTTTTCCATTACAGCCAGGAGCAATCAAATAAGGAGCAATCAAATAACGTCGTCTAATCTATTCGGCCCGCGCGTAACGCAGCGAGCATCTCGAATTGACCCCGAACAGCGCCATTGTACATCCCACGGCAAACTTACTCGGCAAAGCGAAGATTGTGACCCGCGGGCAAAGTTCCGCCTCGGACGCCTTAGGAACTGTGCAGAATGAAAACTTTTGCGCACTGCTCCATCGGAGATTAACTGCCTCCGCTGCAACACCTTTGCTGGTAACCAGTTACCAGATTACCAGTCTGGCAGTCGAACTGCCCTATCCGGGACAGGCATGCCAATCTGCCTGGGGAGAGTTTCTTGTTCGCGCAGAAGTTCCTGGTTGCATTCGAGAACAGTCAAGGCATGGTGTACGCGCCAGTTTTAGGCTGGGACCAAGCCTACCTTTTATGGACGTTTCGAAATTTCCGCAGCCTCCCCCAAAACGTTCTCAACCCACGTCAACAGCAATTGATGGCATCGTTGTACCGCAACGCCTCCGAGCATTCCCTGCGCGGATTGAGCGATGCCTTTCTCGTCGGCAGAATCGAAGACTTCGATCCCGCCAGGCTTGTAACCATCTCCACTTCCAGGAAAGACAGAACGCCCGCCTCCAGCCCTCCCCAAAAAAAAGCGGCGGCCGTTGCTGTCCTGGATCGCGATCAGCGCTCCCGTACTCCATTTACCCTCGGTCGAATGACTCTGAAAATCGGGGCAGGAGCGCTGGTCGCCGTCATAGCCATACTGGCCTGGCATCAGTTAGGGGCCCAGCCAGTCTCACGTTTGGCAGTGACTGACACGCAGGCAACTAACGTCGCGGTCGCGGTGCAGTCGCACGAAGATTCCAGCGCGGTTGTGAAAGACTCGCAACCGACCGCCGTCGAATCCCCGGCACAACCCAGTGTGGCACCGCCCGCCGTGGTCACTGTCGCCACGACGAATCCGATTCCACCAACGTCAACTCCCACGACTTCGGCGTCAGAGATTGCGGTGAAAGTAGAGGTTAAGACTCCGTCTGTCTCCGCTAAGCCTCAACCACATGAAGTCGCAGCCATTGCTGCATCCCCGGATCGAGTGGGAAAATCTCATCGCGCGATCACAACTCCCCCCGTCATGGACGAGGCATCCGCCGATCAACCCCTGATGCAAATCTCGGGCCGCCCGCGGAAACTGATCTATCCGGTCTGTCCCGACACGGACTCTCGCGGCAAAGTCTCTCTTCAGGCTGTAGTTGAGAATGATGGCAAGGTCAGCCGCGTCCGAGTCCTGACCGGAGACCGCACACTGGCTAAAGCCGCCGTGGAAGCCGTACGGCAATGGCGCTACGAACCATTTCCAGACCCGACCACACACGTGGAGCGGGAAACCAATATCACCGTCTCTTTCATCTCGAACGAAGTCGTAGCTGTAAGCTTCCCCGAATCCGCGCCGCTCTCACGCTAGGCGGTTGCACTGGGAACTGAGAACTGGGAACTAGAAACTAGAATCAAGTCCTCTCGCACACCAGCCAGACGTGACAACTCTTGTGCATCCGCCCCGGTTCGAAACCGGCCACGATGCGCCGCGTCACGCTAAATCCGTTGTGCAACAACACCTCTTCCCACTCCGTCACCGTCTTGAACGCAAACGGCATATTCATCTCCGGAATGCCTTGGGCAATTGCGTTGGCGAAGAAATCGATCAACGCCAAGACCTGCTGTTGGTTCTCAAGTGTCATCCCTAGAAAAGCCCTGAGCAGCGCCTGCGTCCGCAAACTATCCGCCAGCCCTTCCGCTTGCTCCGGCCAACCATAGGTGTCTTCCTTGATCAACGCGTAGCGGGCAACTTTTCTCAGCCTCTGGATTACTCGAGGCAAGTCATCCGGGTTAATGTGATGGAGCACAGCCAAAACCAATGCCACATCCGCACTGTCATCGGGATAACCAATATCCGTCGCCGACGACATCTGCACAAAGGGCAACTGGCGCGCCTCTTCGTAACGGTAATCCAGCACGTCGGTGGTAAAAACTTTGTATCCGCCCTTTGCCAGGCGGGCATCCAGATAACCGCTGCCGCAGCCGTAGTCCAACACACTCCTTCCCGGCAAAAGCTTCTGCAGAGTCTGGAAGTCGCCCTCCGGTTTGGTTTGCGTCTTGTACAGGTGATAAGTCCGGTTGAACCAAAAGGAAGGATCCGATTTCCTGAACGTGTCCTGGAGAAGCGCCGACGTAACTTCAACCAGCCGGGCAGGATCAATTCCGTCGCGTTGACTGCCCGAGAGCCGATCGAACGACTGATCCACCATTCCGCAAACTTCATCACTGAACTCACCAAAGAACTCCCGATACCCAGCCTTGACCGATGTCCTGACAAAGTCCACGACATCGCCGTTTCGTAGCGTGCCGGCAACAGTTCGTAGCGCCAGTTCTTGTTTCATACGGAAGGGTTCATCTTGAAATCCACGCGGCGGAATTTTTTTTTTTTTTTTTTTGATGATGGTTGCGCATGCCGGTCCAGAGTCGCGAACACACGTAACCGGTACGTCATCTCTTGATCAGATTCGTATGGCTGGCGACGCACTGCCACTTGCTGTCCAGGTAGAGCCACGTATCGGTGAAGCGTCCGTAGTGTTCGAAGGGCTGACGCTTGTATGTTCCCTTCGAGTGGTAGGTCCCCACCACAATCGCCGCATTTAGATAAGAAATCACTCTCACGCCACTATTGGCAACCAGGCTGGCGCGATAGTCCGGATCTTTCAGATCTTTTAGAAAGTCCGCTTTATTCATCACCGTGCCGTCGTAATCGGTGTAAATAAAGCCGTCGGACACCAGGTTACTCACGGCTTTCGCGTCATGATGAACTTGCGCCTGGTTCCACGCATTCTCGAGGGCAATCAGTTTGCTTTCATCTGCGATGGCATTATTTTCCGGAACCCACGCCAGCAATAAGCCACTCAGCAACACGCAGCCGAATATGAGACCGACCTTCACCATGCCGCCCCCTCTTTGCCCGGGAGCGTCCGCGAAAGGGTCCCCGGGCGCAAGCTATCCTGCCATGAGAAATCTCCCCCTCCCATCGGTCAAGTAGCACGCCTTGCACACGCTCCTTTAGGACTGGACCGTATTAATGGACGGAAAGCGAAAATATGGCGACATGTGTGGCGCTCCCAGCCGTAGCAGTGACCGTCACCGTGGCATCCCCAACTGGAGTACCAGGATCCTTGGGCCCTCCACTGCCGCCTCCTCCTCCAGCTCCTCCTCCGCCTCCGCAACCTCCCGTCGTGACCAGGAGCGCAACTACAAAGACAGAAAATAATTTGCCGTACCTCCGGCGCTTCGACCCGGCACCCAGCAGGAAAACTCCCGCCAGGGTTGCACCCAGGCTCGTGCTCCACCACCCCGAACTCTCGAGCTTTGCAACGTGCGCGGCGGTCGTCGAAACCGTGACGGTCGTCGACCCGCTTCCCGTGACCGATGAGGGACTAAAGCTGCACGTACTCTCTCTTGGCAAGCCCGAACAGGACGCCGCCGAAAAGTTGATGGTGCTGTTGTAACCGGGCTGGCCCGTGATGATGAGCTGTACGCTTCCGCTTGCACCGGGACTGGTAATCGTCATCAATCGAGTCGCCGCCTCGAAGTTGAAATCGGCTTGCACACTTACCGCCGTCGCTGAAGAAGTAGACCCCGCGTAGTTCGTATCGCCACTGTATTGCGCCGTGATGTTGTTCTGCCCCACAGGCAAAGTGAAGAAGGCATCTGCCTGTGCCTGCGCAGTCAGGAATGCTCCGGTCTGGATGTTGCCACTTCCGATTCTGACACCGCCAGCCGAGGAAGGGTTGTTAGCATTCAGTGGCGATCCATTTGAGAAAAATATCACGGTTCCACCCGGAGGCTGTCCACCGCTATTTGTGTTCATCGTCGCCGTGAGCATGACGGGGTTACCCAGCACAACACTGTTGATATCCGAAACCACTGTGGTCGTGGTGGCAGCCTTTGTCACCGTGATGTTAACGGCTGCCGACGCGCTGGGACGAAAACCCGAATCTCCACCATACTGGGCCTGGATGGCGTGTTGACCCGCCGGGATCGTAAACAGTCCCTGCGAGGTGGCTGCCGTAGCCTCGCTATTCAATGTGTAAAAAGCACCGAGGGGGTTCGTTCCGTTGTCGGTGAATACGACGCTTCCCGTTGCCGTGCCATTGCCCGACTGTCCCGCAACATCGGCCCGCAAGTATGCGGGAAGACCGTAGGGCTGACTTCCAAAGGGAATCAGGTTTCCTCCCGTTCCGAAGCCAGACACGGCCAACGTCGTGGTGCTGCCTTCGGCCGAAACCGTGATCGGTATAGCTGGCGAATCGCTCGGAGCAAATGTCCCGTCGCCGGCGTAATGCGCTCTGACGTTGTATGTGCCGCCGGGCAAACCTGTGGCTGTGCCCGTAGCCGCGCCTCCGCTGAGCGTATAGAACACCTCGCTCTGCTGCGAACTCGGCAAATCGGTCAACAGCGACACGTCCCCGGTCGGCGTTCCGCTGCCACTCCCAGGCGCCACCGTGATGCTCACATTCGCGGCCGTGCCATGCGTGAAAGTCGCAGGCGTGAGAGTGAGTGCGGCGGTAGTCGGCCTGAACGTGACCGAACTCCAGGCGTTCAACAGATTCGCGACGTTTACTGATCCCAGACCCGTCGCCAGATCGTATCCCACCGTGCTTTGATATTTCGCGGTGCCCGTTCCATATCCGGCCTCGCCGGGAACGGCGTTGTTACCAACCGTTACATCGTTGAATATGCAACTGGCGCCGGGCAGAGCCGTGGTCTTCGATCCGTTGCATTGGGAAAGCGTCTCAGCCGCCGCCAGTCGATAGAGAACATAGTTCGCCTGTCCCTGTCGCGAGCCGGTCTGCTGATTCACTAACGCGATCACACCGGCGAACGAAGGCGCCGATGCCGACGTCCCCGATATTCCCAAAGCGTTGCCCGACTGGCACGAACCTTCGAAGCACAAGATGTAGGGATCGTGAGAAGACGCCGAAAGCGATATGTCAGGAATATCGCGATGGCCATCGTTCGGAATTCCCGTGACTCCCGCTTGCCACGAAGGCTTGCTGAAAAATGTGCTGACTCCACCGCCGCCGGACGCCAGTGGAGCTGCACCGGTCGCGCATTGTGTGGTGCAACTCTCATTCCACACATTCTCGGGGATGTACGATTTCGCCGATGCCAGTGTGAAGGGATCATTGCTTGAATTCCAATAGGTGCTGTTGTACCCATTCTCGTTAAACTGGGTCCCGCCGGCCGCGATCGTAAACGGCGTGGCCGCCTGCAAGCTCGCGGAGATCGGGCCTTGCGCAATGCTTTCGGTCAGGTTGTCACAACCCGCCGAGCCCGTATCTCCGCTAGCCACCACGTAGGTGATGCCCTGGGCTGCCGCCTCTTCCGCCAGCACCGAAAATCCCGTCGCCTCCGTACTGGTGAAGACCGCTTCGCAGCCGCCAAAACTCTGCGTCATCACGTCGCCGACATTGTTGTCGATGATGTACAGCTCGGACAGCACGACGCCGTCCGTTGTGTCCGTTCCCGCCGAAAGGACGAATTTCACCGCCGCACCCCGCGCCACCGCTCCCGACCAGGTCACATCCAGCAGCGCTTCCGCTTCTTCTCCGCCCCCGAGATTGCCGGGATCCGCTCCGTCAAAGATGACTTGCGGAGGATTGAAAGGCAGCGCAAAGAGCTGCTGAAAATCAATCACATCCTGCACCAGAAAATTGGAACGCCCCACCACTGCAACAGTCGCGCCACTGCCGTCAATTCCCGCCTGGTAGACCGGATTAATGTTGTAGATCACCGAATAATCGCCCGGCACCAGAGCGTGCGAACCGTCCCCGGCGTTCAATTGAGGCGGCAACCCAGCGCGGCGTGTGATGGTAAAGCGCTCGCTGGAAAATGAACTCAACGGCTTCAGATAGAAATTGTGCAGCGAATGCACGCCGGCCACCACCGGCGCCAACGCCGCCGGTATCTCCGGATCGTTCGCATTCGCCAGGTGCGCCTCTCCCTTTACCACATACTTGTGGATCGAAGTGTGCAACGCCTCTCGAAGCTGGGCAGCGGTGGCGGAGAACTCGATCATCGTCCGCCCCTTGCTCACTCGCGAAACTTCGAGTCCGTGCAATTGCAGCCATGAGGTAACAGCCTGTATATCCGAGTCAGCGGGACCAAACTGCAGACCGAACTGCTCTGGCGTCATCCATTTGTGATACGAGGGAAAAGATTTGTCCTGCTGATCGTCCAATAGCTTCGACAACGCGGCCTGCTGTTCAGGGCTGCGCTTAAGCACCAGCAGCATCCGTTCCATCGGCAGGTTGGACGGAGCAACTCCAACGTCATACTGCGAACGCGCCATGGGATGGACATTCCCCCGAAGGACCACTCTGCGGCTATCGTTGATGGGCTCGTTGACCAGCGGGCGTATATATCTCTGTTGCGCGGCAGTCGACTTTGGAAGGATCAGGAAAACGACTGCAAGAATGACACTACAAGAATAAAGATAAATAAGAAGACGAACGGGTCGCATGGACTTCTCCCAAGCAAATTCGCCAGGCATCGCCAACGATGACTGCGCCACCCCAATGAAAACGAGACCCCCTCGTAGTCATGGCAAGATTGTGGCCGCACATCATAACCCACGTCCCCGAAATGTAAAGTGCCAGAGTTGATCCAAAACGGGAGGTTGATGTGGATCTAAGTTCTGGATGTAAACGTGGACGCTGGCAACCCGCCCGCGTGAAGACCGGTACGAGCGCGGCGGCAAGTTCGAGAATATCAGCGTGGCAGAGAGGAAACCCGCAGGCTACATCGCAGACCAAAATTCAGGACTAAAGATTTTGACCTTGAACAGGAAATCGACGTCAGCAGCAGACGAATGGGAGAAATGAAACCGGCCCCGGAAAAACACCCCCAAAATTAAGAAGCGCCCCGAACTCTTGCGAGTTTTGGGACGCCCGAACAGCCCTCCCCCAGGTCTGCTCACTCAGAACAATAAAACCGCCCGCCAAAACCGTAAATTCCACCTTCGTGCCAATCCAGTAGCACGAAAAGGCCATGTGCCGGATAGTACCAATACGCCTCCTCCTATCCACCAGTTCGAACGTCCCAACTAATTTTGCAAAAGGCCGCGAAGCGGCCGAAGCGCAAAGCCCAGGACGTAAGCCCTGGGATAAGGCCCACGGAACCAAGCCCCTCAGGGGCGAAAGAAAAGACAGTCTTAAGCCAGAAGTTCGTAGCTGGAGGCTAGAAGTTAGTAGCCAGAAGCCAAGCTCCCCTGTTACTCCCGTAATCTGCACGAAAGGGATTGGCGTTGACCCTAACAGCCTCATTCCTTACATTCGCCACAGGGGGACGTAATGAAGGATATTCACGAGGTATTACGCCGTAAGCAGGCCAAGTACGCCCAACTGAGCAAACAGATTGAAGCTTTGCAACAGGCGGCCGAAAAACTGCGCGAAGTCGCCCCTCTGCTCGCCGAGAATGACGAAGAGGAAACCGCAGTATTGGCCGAAGTAGAGGACCAGAACAGCTTGGCAGCCGGGGCTGGAGCATCGCCCTCAGGCGCTTCCGTTTCTGCTCCCAAACCGGCGCCACGCGCTCCGCGCTGGCCCTAATCCGCGGGATTTAAGTCAGGGACACTAGGCCCGCTTATGACATTTCAGTCGCTTCTGGTTTCGAAAGACGATCAGGCATCGGACGTGCTCACGCCCGTCCTCGCTGGTTTCGGCCTGGGCGTGCAGTGCTGCGGTTATCCCGACGCACTCTGCCGCCTCACAGAACAGAAGTTTGACGCCGTCATCGTCGATTACGACGATCCTCATAGCGCGGCTCTCGTCCTGCAAAATGCTTGCCAGTCATCCGCCGGCCACAACCCCGTCACCGTTGCCCTGCTCGGCGACAAGACCAGGGTCCGCCACGTTTTTGGTGCTGGCGCAAATTTCGTTCTCTACAAACCGATTACCCAGCAACAGGCTGAAGCCAGTCTGCGCGCCGCAACGGCTTTGATGAAGCGCGAACGCCGCCGCTCTTTCCGCGTTCCGGTTCAGCTTCCGGTGAAACTGCGGGTTGCAGATGGACCGGAGATGGAAGGCATCCTGCTCGACCTGAGCGAGGACGGTCTGGATGTCCTGGCAGCGAAGCCACTGTGCCCAGCCGCCATCATCAATGCCCGCTTCTCGTTGCCGGATCAGATCGCTGAACTTGATCTTCGCGGCGAAGTCGCCTGGGCAAACCCCAACGGCGAATCCGGTGTTCGCTACATCGATATTGCGGACAATATTCGGCAGACACTCAAGACCTGGGTCGTCGCCAATGCCGCAGAATTTCTTCCCGAAGATCCCGAACCAGTTTCCGAATGCAAGCTGACCGACCTCAGCCTGGGTGGTTGCTACGTCGAAACTGAGTCGCCGTTTCCGGAACGCTCCGGCATCATTCTGTGCCTGAAAGCCGAAGACCTGGAAGTCCAGGCCGAAGGCATGGTACGCGTCATGCATCCGGAACATGGGATGGGTATTGAATTCGCCTCGGGCACCGTCGAACAACGCGAGCAGGTCGGTTCGTTTATCGGATTCCTGACCAGCCGCCCCGGAACCCAGCCTCAACTGCTGATCACACCGCGTGCGCTGGCCGCGTCCAACGACGAAGACTACCGCCACGATAAAAAACCCGACGAGCCCGAAGACTTACTGCTCGATCTGCTGAACCGCGCCGACTCGTTAAACCAGGAACAATTCCTTACCGAACTCCGCCAGCAGCGAAACTCCGAAGAAGTGCCCGCGTCGTAGTTAGCAAGGCCATAGCCACCGCGAACGAACTCCCAAGCCTAAGAAAGACCTGTCATCCCGAGCGACGCTCCGAGCCGCGCACAGCGCGGTAAGGACAAGTCGAGGGACCTTGTGTTCCCCGCCGCAGCAAGAACCAAGTAAAAAAGGCCCGCACGCA
Organism: Terriglobia bacterium; assembly: GCA_963741105.1. Lineage (GTDB taxonomy): Bacteria > Acidobacteriota > Terriglobia > Terriglobales > Acidobacteriaceae > JAIQFF01. The sequence continues at coordinate 190,572 of CAVUGT010000024.1, read as the reverse complement.
TCTCGCATGCAGACCCTCGTAGCCCTCTCGGGCTTGCTCCACCCTGTAACCAAACTCTACCGCGCACACTCCCGAGAAATATTTCAACCCAATGAATTTGTTGTAAAAACTCACATACAATTCAGCCGCCTAAACCAGTTTGCCCATTTTCACTGATTAAGCAACAATCTCTTCCGTGCCACCGAAACGCCCCCGAGAGAACGCCACTCCACAACCAGAAAGCCCGCTCTTCGGCGTACCCCTGCTGACCATCGCGCTGACAGCCTTTGCGATCTTCATCCCAACCTTTTTCCTGGGAATACCCTCCGGCCACGACTTCGAAGTCCACATGAACTCCTGGATGGAAGTGCTGACCCAGTGGAGACTTGGCATTTTCTACCCACGCTGGGCAGCTCTGGCTCACTTCGGTTACGGCGAAGCCCGCTTCATCTTCTATCCACCCGCGTCGTGGATGCTGGGCGCCGCCCTGGGAGCGTTCCTGCCCTGGAAAATTGTCCCCGGTGTATATCAGTGGATTGCCCTCACCCTTTCCGGCTGCTCCATGTTCCTTCTAGCGCGCCGCTACCTGCCGCGACGCGACGCCATCTTCGCCGCCGCCCTCTATGCCGCCAATCCTTATTACATCGTGATCGTCTACTGGCGCAGCGCCCTTGCCGAGTTACTGGCCGGAGCGCTTTTGCCACTGCTCCTGCTTGTGGTATTGCGATTGAAAAAGCCTTCCGGGGAGAATGACAAGAAAGCAATTCTTCCCCTGGCCCTGATCGTGGCCGCTGCCTGGTTGACCAACGTTCCTGCTGCCATCATGTTGACCTACTCGCTCGCACTGCTGCTGGTGGCCGCCGCCATTCTCCGCCGTTCGATTCGGCCTCTCGCAGTTGGCGCTGCGGCTCTGGTCGTCGGCTTGGCCCTGGCAGCGTTCTACATCGTGCCCGTCCTCTACGAACAAAAGTGGGTGGAGATCGCGCAGGTGTTGTCGCCCGGCGTCCGTCCCCAGGACAACTTCATCTTCACCTCGCTGCACGATCCTGACCACGACAGCTTCAATCTATTGATCTCGTTGGTCTCCACGGCTGAACTGGTCCTTCTAGCGATCTTTTCCTGGATGTCGTGCCCCTGGCGTACTCGTGCTCGCGAGCTCTGGTGGATGCTCATCGCCTGGTCCGCCGCATGCGCATTTCTCTTGTCCTTTCTGAGCCTTCTCCTCTACCGATTTCTCCCCGAGTTGGAGTACGTTCAACTCCCGTTACGCTGGCTACTCTGCCTGAATGTTGGATTTGCTCTGCTTGCGACCATGGCAACGAGACGCTGGTGGATTCGTGCTCTCGCCTGCCTCGTCATGCTCGCCGTGCTGACATTTGTATGGCATCGCGTCCAGGCCCCGTGGTGGGACACGGAAGGCGACGTCGCTGAAATGCTGGACAATCAACGAACCGGCGTCGGCTACGACGGTATCGACGAGTACGTCCCCAACGGCGTCGACGTTTACGAAATCAAGAAAGACGCGCGCCGCGTGACCTTCGACGGACCCGGCAGCGCCCGCATTCGCATCTCCCGCTGGGACCCGGAATCAAGAGAATTCAGTGCGATCCTGAGCCATTCCGGAAAGCTGGTGCTGAAGCTGTTCAGATATCCGGCATGGAGCGTCGAGGTGAACGGACATCCGGTGACGTCCGAAGCGCGTAGGATCACTGCTCAGGTCGTCATCCCTGTCGAAGCCGGAGAGAATCAGGTGCAGATTACATTCACGCGCACCCGCGACCGCAAAATAGGCGGCTATATCTCGCTTCTTACCGTTATCCTTATATTGGGCGTACTGATCGCCAACCGGCGTAACACCCTGATCTCATCGGTATGATTCGCGTGCTTATTGCTAGTTCGAACCCGGGCAAGCTCCGCGACTTTGCCGGAGCCGCTGCTCCCCTGGGAATTGCGATCGAATCGCTCCCCAACTTCGAGTCCATTCCGGTCGCGGTCGAGGACGGTCTCACCTTCGAAGCCAACGCCCGCAAGAAAGCGGAATACTACAGCGCATATTCCCCTGGAGAAATCGTTCTCGCCGACGACTCTGGCCTCGAGGTCGATAGCCTCGGCGGCGCTCCCGGCGTGCACTCCGCCCGCTATGCGGCCGACCAGCCTCACCTGGTTGGAAACAACACTGACGACCAGGCTAACAATGCCCGTCTTGTCCGCGAACTCAGAAAAATTCCCGCACAAGGCCGCACTGGCCGTTTCGTCTGTGTGATCGCCGCCGCTCGCGGTGGGCAAACTCTGAAAACATTCCGTGGACAAGCCGAAGGCCTGCTCCTCGATTCTCCCCGTGGCTCTCACGGATTCGGATATGACCCGTTCTTTTATTTTCCATCCATTCAAAAAACCTTCGCCGAACTGACGCCTGAAGAAAAAGCCCAGTACAGTCACCGCGGCGCAGCCTTCCGCCAATTCCTCGACTGGTACCGGACACTGGGTACGTGACCGTGTTATCTGATTAAGAACCAAAACCAAAAACCGAGAACTGGTCTTCTTGACTCCCGTCTCCTGCAACGGGATAATAAAAGGTTCTCTAGTCATCTCTGACATCACAAGAGGCCCAGTGGCGACAACCGCCAGTCCCGTAACTCCCGCCAGCAAGCACGCCGGAGTTCCTCCTCTGCGCGCCGGTCAGGGACATTCGTTCCTGCTCCGAAAGCTTCATTCTCTAAGCGGCATCATTCCGGTAGGCGCGTTCCTGGTCGAACACTTCGTCTCCAACGCATTCGCCACCCGCGGTCCCGCCGCATACACCAAGCAGGTAGAACTGCTCTCCAGCTTCCCTTTCGTTTTTTATCTCGAGCTGTTCGGGATATGGCTGCCGATCCTTTATCACGCGCTCTACGGCTTTTACATCTGGTTCCGCGGAGAAAGCAACGTTAGTGACTATCCCTGGACCGGTAACTGGATGTTCACCCTGCAGCGCTGGACCGGCGCCATCGCCTTCTGCTACATCGTGTGGCACACCTGGCACTTGCGCTTCAGCGGTGTTCACCTGCTGAGCCATCCCGACGCCGCATTCGGCAAAGTGCAACTGGAATTTCAGCATGCGTGGGCCATCGCGTTTTACGCCGTAGGAATCTTCTGCGCCTCCTGGCACTTCGCTTATGGACTGTGGCTGTTTGCTGCCAAATGGGGCATTACTACCGGCGATGCGGCTCGCCGCAAGTTCGGCTACGTCTGCTTTGCGATCGGACTACTGTTCATGACGGTGGGAGCTCTGACCATGGTTTCGTTCTTGAGAACACCGCTACAGCCGATTGGTCCGGACAGCGGTGCCCAAGACTCATATACGAGGGCTGCAGTGCCCATGCAGAAAAACAGGTAAAGCTCGAGTTAGACAGGAAATTCAAACTAGATGGCATCAAATCCAAAAATCATAGTGGTTGGTGGTGGGCTTGCCGGACTAGCCGCCGTCATCAAAATCGCGGAGATGGGCGGGAACGTTGACCTGTTCTCCATCGTGCCCGTCAAGCGATCGCATTCTGTTTGCGCCCAGGGCGGCATTAACGCCGCAAAAAATCTGAAGGGCGAAGGCGACTCCACCTGGCAGCACTTTGACGACACCGTCTACGGCGGCGACTTCCTGGCCAACCAGCCTCCGGTCAAGGCCATGTGCGAAGCCGCACCCGGCATCATCGACCTGCTCGACCGCATGGGTGTACCGTTCAACCGCACTCCGGAAGGACTGCTCGACTTCCGCCGCTTCGGAGGCACGTTGTTCAACCGCACCGCCTTCGCCGGAGCCACCACGGGACAGCAACTTCTCTACGCGCTCGACGAACAGGTCCGCCGCTACGAATCCGAAGGCAAAGTCCGCAAGTTCGAGCACTGGGAATTTCTTTCCGCCGTACTCGATTCCAACCGCGTCTGCCGTGGCATTTGCGCCATGGACTTGCGCTCGATGGAAGTTCGTACCTTCCCCGCCGACGCCATCATTATCGCAACCGGCGGCAACGGCGCCATCTTCGGACGGTCCACAAATTCCGTAGTCTGCACAGGGTCGGCGCAATCGGCTCTCTACCAACAGGGCTGTTACTACGCCAACGGCGAGTTCATTCAGGTTCATCCCACCTGCATTCCCGGCGAAGACAAGCTGCGCCTGATGTCCGAATCCGCCCGCGGAGAAGGTGGACGCGTCTGGGTCCCAAAAACTCCCGGGGATCACCGCGATCCGCTTTCCATTCCGCAAAACGAGAGATGGTATTTCCTCGAAGAGTGGTATCCGAAATACGGCAATCTTGTCCCACGCGACATCGCTACCCGCGCGATCCACAAAGTGGTGTACGAACACAACCTCGGCATCGATGGCAAGCCGATGGTCTATCTCGATCTCACCCACATCGATCGCAAGATTCTCGACCGTAAGCTCGAAGGCATTCTGGAGATCTACGAGAAGTTCGTAGGCGACGATCCACGAGACGTGCCCATGAAGATTTTCCCCGGTATGCACTACACCATGGGCGGACTGTGGGTTGACTTCACGCAAGCGACGAACATCCCGGGCGTCTATGCCGCGGGCGAATGCGAATACCAATACCACGGGGCCAACCGGCTGGGCGCAAATTCCCTGGTCTCCTGCATCTTCGGCGGATTCATCTCCGGGCCTGCGGCCGTGAACTACGCCCGCAATCTCAAGGCGGCGGCCACGAACGGCTTCTTCGATGCTGAACGAAAGCGTCAGGAAGAAAACAACGCTACGCTGATGAAGTCGGACGGCAGCGAGAACCCGTTCAAACTCTGGCGCGAACTCGGCGACCTGATGACCAAAAACTGCACGGTGATCCGCTACAACAAGAACCTCAAGGACACCGACGCCGAACTCTGCAAACTGCTGGAACGCTTCCGCCACATCAACCTGAGCGATCGCACCCAGTGGGCAAACACCTCGGTCATATTTGCCCGGCAGCTCTACAACATGCTGCAACTGGGAAGAGTCATCGCCCAAGGCGCGGGCCTGCGCGACGAATCACGCGGTGCGCACTACAAACCAGATTTTCCCGAGCGCGACGACAAGAACTGGCTGAAAACAACTAAAGCCACCTTCGCCCCAGATGCCGACGAGCCTAAATTTGAATTCGAGCCAGTAGACGTTTCATTAATCACACCGCGCCCAAGAAGATACGACGCAGTGAAATGAGACACGGTTTGCGTAGGGGCAGGTATACCACCTGCCCAGCCGAGCGAAAGCTCGACAAGGGTTTTAAAGCTAAGGGCTAACAGCAAAAGGCTAAAAGCTAAAAATGTCCGACAAAAAGACAGTCCTCTTAAAAATCAAGCGCCAGCCGAACCCCAACGTCCGGCCCTATTGGGAAGAATTCGAGCTCCCCTGGCACTCGGGCATGAACGTGATCTCATCGCTCATGGAGATCGCCGCCAATCCAGTCACCCGAGATGGTAAAGCGACTACGCCGATCACCTACGATTCCAACTGCCTCGAGGAAGTCTGTGGCTCCTGCGCCATGCTGATCAACGGACGCGCCAGCATGGCCTGCTCCGCCCTGGTCGACAAGCTTGAACAACCCATTCGCCTCGAACCATTTTCAAAATTCCCGGTCGTTCGCGACTTGGCCGTCGACCGCAGCGTTCTCTTCGAGAATCTGAAGGCGGTAAAAGCCTGGGTCCCGATCGACGGCAGTTACGACCTCGGCTCCGGCCCCCGCATGACCATGCAGGAGCAGGAAGAGGCCTATCCGCTTTCCCGCTGCATTTCTTGCTGCTGCTGCATGGAAGCCTGCCCCCAATTCAACGAGGACACCGGCTTCGTTGGCGCAGCCACGATTTCCCAGGTGCGCCTCTTCAACACGCATCCCACCGGAGCAGCCCTGAAGCGCGAGCGTCTGGTCGCATTGATGGGAGACGGCGGCATTCAGGAATGCGGCTACGCCCAGAACTGCGTCGAAGTCTGCCCCAAGGACATCCCTCTGACCCGCTCCATTGCGGAAGTGGGCGGAGACGTCATGAAACAGGCCATTGGCGACCTGTTCAGAAAATAAATAGCGCCCGGAGACTGAACGCTCATCAGTAACACCACGAAAGTGGCATGTCGGGAACTGTCATCGCCAGACCGCAGTTTGTCATTCCCGAAACGCCAGAAGCCCCGTAAATAGGGCTTTTCAGCCGTAACCCCTTGTAAATTACTTACCCTGCGATTGGCATGCCGGTTGCTTCTACATAGAACGGTTGCCACGGGCGCGCCGTTAGCGCGAGTTCAGTAACCAAGGGTAACGCCCGGGGGGCTCTTTAGAGCCAACCCGGGCTACAAAAAAAAGCCCTTGTTTTTGTGCAGCCCCGGTTTAGAATACGCGCCTGTCTCAAGCGCCTTGGGACATCGCGAGAGAAATTCAGAGGCCCACTTCGTGAAACGTAGAATTCAAAGCGCGACACTTCTGTTTTTGCTGGCCGCACTCTGTGCGCCCGCGTTCGCGTTGCACAGCTACGTTGCGCCGCGCCGCCCTCGAAGGGCTGTCCGTCGCGCTCACCTGCGTCGCCTCCGCTGGAATCCGGTATTTCGCCCTTCTCGCGAATCGCTGCTACTGCAGAATCACGAAATCGATCGCATGGATCTGCCCCGCATTCAGGATGATGCCGAGCTCGAACAGCTAAAAGCCAGCGAAGATCTGGTTCCAATCGTTGCCGGCCAGTCGCTGCGCTTCGATCCGCGTCTTGATCCCGACCGGCGTTATTGCCGTCCCTGGACGCGCGAGTTCCTGGACGACCTCAGCACCTCTTATTACAACCGCTTTCACCAGCAGATACAGGTGAACTCCGCGGTGCGGACCGTAAAGATCCAGAAGAAGCTTCGCCGCCACAATCGCAACGCTGCTCCGGCCGAAGGCGAGATCGCTTCATCCCATCTCGCGGGCATCACGGTAGACATTCAGCGCCGCGGCCTGAGTCGTGAACAGATCAAATGGGTCCAGGATTACATGCGCCCTCTGAAAGACCAGGGCCTGATCGAGCCGGAAGAAGAACGCCATCAATGGGTCTTCCACGTAATGGTCTCCGGCCGCTACACCGACTGGCGCGAATCCAAAATGCTGGCCGGCGAACAGCCGATCCCAGACCCCAACGAAACCGCCGAACTCCCGCAGCAATAATTCTTTCCTCTTCTTTCTCCGGGACCGCAACTCCTACATCACCCCAAAGTCTGTCATCCCGAGCGAAGTGAAGACGTGTCGCTTGCGAAACGCTTCACGCAGTCGAGGGACCTTGTGTTTCCAGGTGCTCACCCCATCCGCCGCACCCTCCCTGAAAAGCAATTGAGATAGAATCAGGAGTCGCAGTCATCACAAACCACGTAGGGGCAGGTGTCTCACCTGCCCGGCCGGGCAAAGCCCGGCTCTGAGGAGCGTCCATGAAAGCATGTCTCTCGATCTGTTTGCTGATCTCTGCAGTGTGCTGGTCCCAAACCACTCCAGCCCCAAAAGCCGCCCCGGTAAAAAAACCAGCCGCAGCCACTGCCGCCAAGTCAGCAACCGTTGCTGCTCCAGCCCGTCCCACAGCCGTCATTGAAACCACGGCAGGCAAGCTGACCTGCACTCTGTTCCCAGACATCGCTCCCATCGGAGTTGCCAATTTCATCGGCCTTGCCCAGGGCACAAAAGATTGGACCAACCCGATCTCGCACGCCAAAAAACACGGTGTTCCCCTTTACGATGGCACTATCTTCCACCGCGTGATCCCGGACTTCATGATCCAAGGCGGAGACCCCGCCGGCACCGGCAGCGGCGACGTCGGTTTTGAATTCAAGAACGAAACCTCACCCACCGTGAAATTCGACCGCCCCGGACGCCTGGCCTACGCCAACGCCGGCCCCGGCACCAACGGCTCCCAGTTCTTCATCACCGAGGTCGCCTACGCCAGCCTGAATGGCGGATACACCCTCTTCGGCCAATGCGACGAGCCCAGCATTGCTTTGGTAAAGCAGATCGCGCGCATGGGACGCGATGCTAACGACAAACCGTATCGCCCAGTCAAGATCACACACATCGTCATCACCAAAGCCGGAGCACCGGCCGCCAAGCCGTCCGCAGCAACCGCAGCGAAACCAGCGGTCAAGAAGCCAGCCACACCGGCGACCGCTCCAAAGTAGCGCCGGCGTCCCGCCGGCTGTCGCGAGGGCATCTTGCCCTCGCATTTTCTAAAATTGAAAGGATCCCAATGCCCCGTCAACCCGGTACATACGCCATCTTTAATACCAGTGAAGGCACCATCGTCTGCCGCCTTTTCGAAAAGGAAGCCCCAAAAACCGTCGCCAACTTCGTCGAACTCGCCGAAGGCAAACGCGAGTGGACCCACCCGGTCAGCCGCAAGAAAAGCAAAGACCGCCTCTACGATGGCACCATCTTTCATCGCGTGATTCCCGATTTCATGATCCAGGGCGGAGACCCCGCCGGCACCGGATTCGGCGGCCCCGGCTATCAGTTCGAGGACGAAACCAAGGGCTCACCGCACAGCTTCGACAAGCCCGGCAAACTGGCCATGGCCAACTCCGGCCCCAACACCAACGGCTCGCAGTTCTTCATCACCATTGCACCCACCCAATGGCTCACCGGCAAACACACAATTTTCGGAGAAGTAGTAGAAGGCTACGAGGTGGCAGAAAAAATCGTAGCCACCCCGCGCAACAGGCAAGACAAACCACTGAAAGACGCAGCAGTAAAGTCAGTGGTCATCGAACGAGTCTGAGAACGGCAACTGAGAACCGAGAACTAATATCTGAGAACTGGTCCTCTAAACCCCAATCACCGCCACCAACTCCTTCACCGCAGCCGCGCTCTTATCCAGCGCGGCTTTTTCGTCGGGGGTCAGTTTGATCTCAACAATCTGCTCCAACCCCTTGGCTCCGAGCTTGCAAGGCACGCCGACGTACAACCCGCTGATCCCATATTCGCCTTGCAGGTAAGCGGCACAAGGCAGAATCTTCTTCTTGTCTTTCAGGATCGCCTCCACCATCTCTGTAGCAGCCGCCGAAGGAGCGTAGTACGCCGACCCAGTCTTCAGGTACTTCACAATTTCCGCTCCGCCGTCCCGTGTGCGCTGCACCAACCGCTCCACGGTGGCAGCGTCCATCAACTCGGTAATGGGAATCCCCGCAACTGTCGAATATCGCGGCAGAGGGACCATGGTGTCGCCATGTCCGCCCAGCACAAATGCAGTCACATTCTCCACACTGACTTTCAATTCCTGCGCGATAAACGTCCGGAAGCGCGCCGAATCCAGCACGCCCGCCATGCCAATGACTCGTTCCCGTGGGAACCCCGCCATCTTGTAAGCCGCCTGAGCCATGGCATCCAGCGGATTCGACACAATGATCAGAATGCAATTCGGCGAATACTGCACCACCTTGCCCACCACATCTTTCATGATCTTGTGGTTGGTGTTCAGCAAATCGTCGCGGCTCATCCCCGGCTTGCGCGGAATACCCGCAGTGACTACCACAACATCTGAGCCCGCCGTGTCGGCATAGTCCTGAGTTCCGAGAACGTACGAGTCCCGTTTCTCAATCGGCATGGCCTCTAGCAAGTCCAACCCCTTGCCCTGCGGGACGCCGTCCATAATGTCGATCAGCACTACATCCGCCAATTCCTTGGCCGCGATCCAGTGAGCCGCCGTGGCCCCCACATTGCCCGCCCCAACAATCGTCACTTTCTTACGCATGAATAATTCCCTTTCTAAAAATCTTTGACCACCAAGGACACAAAGGTTCACAAAGGAAATCCTTCGTGTACCTTTGTGTCCTTAGTGGTTAATGCTTTCAGTCTGCTGCGCTCAGCACACCCGCGCCCATATTTTCGATGATGTAATTGGCAAACTCACTGGTCTTGACCTTGGTCGCGCCTTCCATGAGCCGCTCAAAGTCATAGGTAACTTTCTTCTGTTCGATTGTCCGTTCCAACCCGTTCTCCACCAGATCGGCGGCTTCGTTCCATCCCAGAAAACGCAGCATCATCACGCCAGAAAGAATGACTGACCCAGGATTGATAACGTCTTTATCCGCGTACTTCGGCGCGGTCCCATGGGTGGCTTCGAAGCAAGCGTAGCCATCGCCGATGTTCGCGCCAGGCGCGATCCCGAGCCCGCCAACTTGTGCCGCGCAAGCATCGGAAATGTAGTCGCCATTCAGATTAGGACAAGCCAGCACCGAATATTCGTCCGCTCGCGTCACCACCTGCTGGAAGATGGAGTCCGCAATTCGATCGTTGATCATCAGCTTCTTCTTCCATGCGCCCTTGCCATGCGTGGCGTAGATCGTTTCCAGCACGCTCTCCACTTCCTTGTAAATCGACTGTCGGAAATCTTCGGTTCCGAATTCCATTCCAGGCTCAACCAAAGCAGCGTTGTCCTCGATCGAAATGCCGGGATTCTTATCTTTGTTCCCGAGAATCCAGCTCTCGCGCTCGGTCACAACCTTGTCGCGAAACTCTTCCGTCGCAAGTTCGTAGCCCCACTTGCGGAACGCACCCTCGGTAAACTTCTGGATGTTGCCCTTGTGCACCAAGGTCACGCTCTTGCGCCCGGTCTCTAGCGCGAATTTGATCGCCATCCGCACCAGTCGTTTGGTGCCGGTAATTGAAATCGGCTTGATCCCGACACCCGAATCCAAACGCACCTGCTTCTTGCCGCCCTTCAGCATGTCCTTGTTCAGGAACTCGATCAGCCGCGCTGCTTCCGGCGTTCCCTGCTCCCACTCGACACCGGCATAAACATCTTCTGTATTCTCGCGATAGATCACCACATCCATGCGCTCGGGATGCTTCACCGGCGACGGCACGCCCTTGTAGTACTTCACCGGACGCACGCAGCAATACAAATCCATGATCTGCCGCAACGCCACGTTGAGCGATCGAATGCCGCCCCCGACCGGCGTAGTCAGCGGCCCTTTGATGGCCACGCGAAATTCGCGAATGGCCGCGACGCTGTCATCCGGCAGCCAGGTGTTGAAGTTAGCCATGGCTTTCTCACCGGCAAACACTTCGTACCAGACGATGCGACGCTTGCCTTTGTAAGCCTTCTCGACCGCCGCATCAAACACCCGCACCGAAGCCTTCCAGATGTCGCGCCCCGTGCCGTCACCTTCGATGAATGGCACAATCGGATTGTCCGGAACCTGATAAGTTCCGTTGCTGTAAGTAATCCGCGCGCCATTCGCCGGTACCGGCACGCCGTTATAAGAAGCCGCCATTACACCCTCCGCACTTGATGGACAAACGATTGTCGGTCAAAACACACAATTATAAAGGCTATCCGCCGATGGCGACACTCCACGAACCAAGCCGCACACCAAAGTCCAAGTAAGGGCCGTGTCCGAAGTGCCCAGCCGTGCAGGACTCGGCAAAGAGTTCAACCGTTACAATCCAATGATGCGACTTGGTTCTTCCCGCATCCTGACCTGCATCCTCGTGATCTGCGTTTCAATCACAATTCCCGCCCAAGCCCAGGAACCCGCATCCCAAACCCAAAGCCCAGCCGCCGCGCCCACCCCGGTCCCCGATGCTCCCTCTAAAACTCAGCCCCACCGCTTCTGGGACCGCACCAACATTCTCCTCTTCTCCGGCGTCGCCGTCTTCCGCGGCCTCGACTACGCCTCCACCCGCAACTTTCAGGCCCGAGGACGGGGAGAGATCCTCATCCCCGATGACGTCGTCAATAATTCCGCAGGATTTGCCAGTCTCGAAGCGGCTGCAACCATGGCGTCGGTCGGCATCTCCTACTGGCTCCATCGCACGAACCACCACAAACTCGAACGCTGGATGTCAATCGGCCACATCGTCGTCACCGGAGTCGGCGTGGTCAGCAACTACTCGCTGAAATCGCACCACCCTCAATGAGGTCGTGGTCGAGTGAAAATGCCTCCACGATAGGCTTATACTGTCTGCAATTCAGTTCGTGGGAGACAGCCCATGTCCCGGTTCCTAGCCATCCGCGTTGTTGTTGGCTTCGCATGCCTTCTGATTCCAGTCTCGCTACTCGCCTCTTCTGATCCCGACCGCGTCCAGTTCAATCATGACATCCGCATCGGACCCAACGACAAAGTTGGCGATGTCACCTGCATCGGCTGTTCCGTTCACGTCCGCGGACAGGTTTCCGGTGACGTTACCACCATCGCTGGAAGCGTCTTCCTGGAGCAAGGCGCATCGATCGCCGGAGACGTTACTGTCGTAGGAGGCAATGCCCATGCCGAAAGCGCCACCCAGGTAGCCGGTGATCTCACTGCCATTGGCGGGGACCTTCTGCGCGATCCCCAAGCCGCCGTAGCCGGGGATGTCACCACCGTCGGTGGAGGCCGCTGGGTCTTCCTGATCTTCTTGACGCCCTTCTTGTTTCTGGGCGGTATCATCGCCCTGATCATCTGGATGGTGCAACGGAGCCGCCACCCCGCCCCAGTCCCGGCTTATACCCTGCGCAGAAGCTGACGTCCGGTTCAAGGTTCAATGTTCAGTGTGGTCGCGGGCGACCAGCCCGCGAATGCCGAAAGCGGCACGAACAAACAGGATCAGGGCGATCAGTGGTTTCGCAACTCTTCCCACGCCAAAGCAGGCTAGCGAGGTCGCCCGCCCCACACAAACACACAAAGACAAACCCTACGCAAGCACTCGGTCGTAAATCGCCCGCACGCCGGCGAAAGCTCGATCCAGTTCGTTCTCCAGCCCGTCTGAAAATGATCGTCCCAGAATTTTCCCGGTTAATTTCTCCGTAGCGACACGCCCATGCTCGGTCGCGGGCAGCCACCTTACCGCCCGTCCTACGACCAGACGCGTAACGTGCTCCACGGTCCGCAGCAACTCCGCAGCATGGTCGAGCACTCCCGCATCGGTCTTATCCAGTGCCCCGGTCGCAACGCAGCGCCACAACCGGTCCCGCAAGCTTCCTCGCTTGTCCGTCACGCTATGCTTGACCAACAGAAAGCTGGTGATGAAATCAATGTCGTAAATCGCTCCAGGAGAATACTTGAAACTCTTCTCCGGGCCTTCCACGGTTTCCAGCTTCGCCCTCATTTCGCGGACCGCCGTCGCAAAGCCGGAATCGGCCGCAAACCTTTCAAACAGAATCTTCAGCGCTGCCGTCGCGCGTTCGCCATGAATCTGAGAGCCCGCGAGAAATCGCAGTTTGGTATACATCAGAGCTTCCCAGGCCTGCGCCTCGTGCTCGAAATACGCCGCCAGCTGCGCCGGAGTGGAAAGCAATTCGCCTTCCCCGCCTCGTGGCCGCAGGCGCGCGTCGAGTGGAAACACTGTGCCGTCTCTTGTGTAAGCCGACAGTGCATGCATCATCTGTTCGGCGGACTTGGTAAGCGCGGTGCGGTCGCCGCTATCGCTGGAGACGAACAACACGTCGGCATCCGACAATAAATCGAATTCCCCGCTTCCGAGCCGGCCCAGTCCCATCACCGCCAGTCCCTCGGCCTCGGCCAGGTGGACTGCCGCAGCCATCACATCTTCCGCCGCCGCCGTAGTCGCCTTGAACGAATCGTACACATCGCGGCCTTCGATCACGTCCCGCGCTCCCACCACGAACGCGCGATGCCGGAAGTGCTGTCGCAGCCATGCCAGCTTCTCCGCATACGGGGCCGGCGAGTCGGCAAGGTAGGCAAACACGGGATCACGCGCCGTTTCCGACAGCCCTAGAGACTTCTCAAACAAATACCTGCCTTGCGCTCGTGGAGCGGCTTCCTCCAACTCCGCGAGCGTGACAATCTCCTCCGGATGCCGAATCAATATCTCCGTCAAATACTCGCTGCTCTCAAACAGGATCAGAGCCCGGCGCACTCCTTCCTGATGCCGAAGCATTGCTGCATAGCGTCGCGAACTGCGAAATGCCGCCTCGAGAAACCGGTAGAGGTTCTTCCTCGCCGGCTGGCTCAGATCCGGACGGCTGGCAAGTTCATGCAGGGCGGGTGCATCGGTCGCCAGCCGTTCCAGAATGTGCGAGCTCGACGTGTCCGCGGTAGTGGGCTCGAGAGCGCTTAGCAATTTGAACTCAGCCCCAGGCACTTGCTGCCGACCGCGCGTCTGCTGCTGATACACAATGCGCTGGTAAATTTCCGCTACCGCCTTCATTCTTCGTTGCACAATCGATGCCAGATCGCCGGTCCGGTATTCCCCTGGCGCATAGCCTTCCATCGCACGCTGCAGCACCCGGCAGTCGGCCTCCGAAGCCGGCAACCGATGCGTCTGCTGCCCCTCACGCAGTTGCAGCCGGTGCTCGAGATGACGCAGAAACTCGTACGCACTGGTCAGATCATGAAATTCCTTCCCGCTGATGTGCCCCTTGTCGTGCAACTTGTGCAGTGAAAACAGAGTCCCGCCTGACCGCAACCAGGCCTCGGGCCCTCCATACACGCGTTGCAGGCACTGCACCAGAAATTCGATATCGCGGATCCCTCCGCGATCGATCTTCACGTCGATTGTCTCCGCCGGCTGGCCCAGCGTCTTTCCCTGCAGACGCCGCCGCTGCATCCTCTCCCGCGCCACCAGTGCAGTTTTGATTGCGGCAAAATTCACTGCCTCGGTATAGACGTGGGGCTGAACCGCCCGTATAAATTCCCGAGCCAGAGCTACATCGCCCGCGGCGTGCTGCACCTTGATCAGCGCCTGGCGCTCCCAGTCGTGCGCCGACTCGGCGTAATAAGTCAACGCCTGCGACAAAGGGATAGCCAACTCTCCTTCCCCGCCCTGGGGCCGCAACCGCAAATCGATTCGGAATACCGGGCCTTCCCGCGTGATCCGGGAGAGAATCTCCGTCGTATGCTGCGCCAGCTTGATGAAATATTCGCGATTGGAAACCGGCGCTCGGGAAGGCTCCTCGCCGTCGCCATAGATGTACATGAGGTCCACGTCCGAGCTGTAATTCAGCTCGTTGCCACCCAATTTCCCCATGGCGAGGATGGCAAATGGAGTGTCGACCAGGCGGCCTAGCGCATCCAGATGCTGCGGCGTCCCATGCCGCCGTTGCAGCTTACTGTCAGCCTCGCTGAGTGCTTCGGAGATCAGCACATCGGCCAGCGCTGAAATTTCCGCGGTGGTTTCCGCCAGAGGCGCGATCTTCAGCACATCGCGCAACATGATGCGGACATACTCCCGCCGCTTGAACCGCGCCAGGGTGAGAGAGACGTCGCCATCCAGGGATCGGGTCCGAAAACGCGCCAAACTCTCGTGAAATTCTTCCTGAGAAAAGCTGCGGTCAAGATTCCTCTCCCGCAGAAAGGACGGCAGCAAATCCGGATTCTGGATAAGCGTCTCACCCAGAAACCGGCTATGCCCGAAAACCACAATCGCGTAATGCGCCAGAAAATTGTGCTGGTCTAGCAACCGCACAATCTCTGGCGATTCAGTCAGCCGCTCAAACAAAAGCAAAGCAGCATCCGGATCAGGAGCTTCCCCCAACAACCCAGGCAAGGCCGCAGCCAGCGCAGGCGACAGCCGCCCGCGGACAGTCTCGAGGTTCAAGTTTGCAACGGCGTTGGCAGTGGCACTGGCCGTGTGGGGGCGGGTCTTCGACCCGCCCAGGCCGGGCAAAGCCCGGCTATCTTGTCCGAGAGCGGAATTCTCGGTCGGCTCATTTGGAATTTTCGATGGAGGCAAGACAGTCGACCCGGATTTTCAGCATACCCTCAATACCGCCTCGTCCCGAAATATTTCCTCACCCCAATCGTGTTGTACCGCCCCCATGGTCCGTTGGGCCCGAGATCCCCGGGACCGAGGTTTCGGTCTCGCGCTCCAAACCGGGTAAACAGCATGTGCTGCGTCACCCGCATTTCGAAACCTTTGCCGAGGTAGATTCCACCGCCCCAGGAATTCTCCACCCCGATTGCAGCCATCGACCAGGTGTAAAGCGTCTGTGGCAGATTCTTGCCAAACAGGAATCTCGGCTCTCCAAATGCGAACAACCTTCGAAACGGTCCCCGGCCAAAAGGATGCGCTTCCACGTAGCCAGAAATCATGTAGCGCGCGAAGGCGTTGCAGGGACTATCGACTCCACCCGCAATCCCCGCATCCGCCCGGCAGATGTTGGGATCAATCTCGTTATGCGGAGGCGCCAGGTCAAACTGCCCGTATCCCCAAAACGTGTCGCGGGGAAAAAACATTCGCTCCGTGCTGTCATAGCTGACGGCCGGTTTCGCCCCTTCAGTTTGTGCGGCAAGAAATCCCGACAGCGTCAGACATAAAAACATCCACAGCAGCGCCTGCTTCATGAGGCCTCCGCAAAGATTTGTGCCGCCTTTACTCGATGAAATCAGGGCCGCGCCCTGACATGACTGGTTAAGGTTTGTGTGGCCGCGGGCGACTGGCCCGCGACTCGGAGATGGACATCTAATTCAGCCCTCGTTCGGACTTCGCCCGTGCGAGCGCCATATTGTACCCTGAGCGGCAAGTCATTCAGGGATAGCTCGACAAGAGGGCTCCGAGTCGTGGTGACTACTTTGAAGCGAGAAGTACTCGAATGCCAAAAAACAATAACAACAATCCAATTCCACCGACGAGCAAGCGTAGGTACAACTTCACCGGTGGTTTGGGATGGCGGAAGCAGGCAGAGAATAGGAACACTGCGCCCATCAAGATCGGCACGTAGTAGACGACCACGTAGATGACTTTCTGAATTGGGCTCACGTGGCGATTCCTTCCTCCACTGCTCTCATGTTTCCCGAAAGCACCGAATCTTCAGCCCGACAACCCTATTCGGTTGCCATTGGCTTCTGACCGCGCTGCGCCGGCATCTCAATCGTCCGCAAGAGCTCCACAATCTTCGGCGCAGCGATGTGCTTGTAGTCGGCGGTGAGCAACCCGTAGGTTTCCACCGTGTCATACTTGCGCCCGACGCCGCTCGACTGCGTGCCATTGAGTGGCCAGTAGCTCCAGCTCAAGTCTTTTTCCGCGAGATATTGCACAAACCACCGAAACCACTGGCTGTTCTGTCCGCATTCCAGCGTTTGACAAGTGCCGAATTCTCCCACCCAAAGCGGGACCGCAGGCTCAGAGCTCAGCAGATAACCTGCCCGTTCATCGTAAATCTGTCGCAGCTCTTTGTAACTCTGGAACACATGCTCGGCCGAGGCGTACGCATGCGGCGAATAAACTAGCCGGTTGGTTACCTTGAGCACGACCGGCAATTTCGCAAACGCGGTAAGGTCGGTCGAATATTCTGGCCCTTCAACCACAATCAGCAGCTTCGGATTGACCTCCAGAATCGCATTGCCGCCACGCTCAGCCGCCGCGTGCCAGTCCAGCTTTGGATCGTTCCCTCCCCATTGCGCTCCGCTGCGTAATTCGTTGCGCAAGTCCGCTCCAACCACCCACGGCTGATTCTGGTAGCGGCGGACTATCGCCTGCCAATCCGCCAGCCACTTCTCTTCGGGATATTCCGCGTTGTACCAGAATCCGTTGTCGTCGGTCTCGCTGCAACACCAATCCGCGCGGCTCATATGATTGTCGAGAACAATCATGATGTGCGCCTTGGCCAGCGCGGCGACGACCTCATCCATCACATCAAGCGCACGCTTGCCCCGAAACTGTGGATTTGCCTTCACCGCATAGTCAGGAACACAGGGGATTGTGCTCCAAAGTTTCATTCGCCCAGGGCAGCCGCACCGAGTTAACGCCGATGGCCTTGATCTGGCCGATGATCTCCGTCAGCGGCGCGTGATCCAGCCCGCCCACCACGTACTCTTTTTGGTCGAAGCCATACCAGTTCACCGAGGTCAGCCGTACGCTGTGCCCCCGCGCGTCCAGAATCAGGTGTCCACTGGTGCGGAGGGGCGGAGAAATCTTCGATCGCCCGAAAGCGAGAGTTTGAGCGCTTAAAACCCAGCACGCAAAAAGAAAGACTACGCAGGTACGGGACATCGAACTCCTCCACCAGGTTTCGAACGTTAAGGCCGGCCCAATTTTGTACCACGTCGCCGCCGACGCCCCGCGCATCAATCTTGAAATTTCCTTCTTTGCGCCCTTTGCGGTTCCCCTTTGCGTCCTTTGCGGTAAAGCCTTGAACGTCTCCCAAGCTCGCAACCAAGTTGCGCGGAGCAAGCCCCTCCGGTATCCTCGACCTAATCGAGTCCGGACGTTCAGCAGCGCGAAGGAGACCTCAATGAAGGCTGTTCGCAATGGAAGTGTCCGAGCATCTTTGATACTGGGACTGGTGATTCTTATGGCTGGATCCGCGCTTGCTGCCAACATCTACGACTTTACCCTGCCCTCGATCGACGGCAAACCCATGCCCCTGGCCGAGTTTAAAGGCAAAGTGGTTCTCGTCGTCAACGTTGCCAGCCGATGCGGCTTCACCCCGCAATACAGCGCATTGGAAGCGCTGTATGAGAAGTACAAAGACCAGGGTTTCGTGATCGTCGGCTTCCCCGCCAACAATTTCGGCGCGCAGGAGCCGGGTACGAACGAGGAAATCAAGACGTTCTGTTCCCGCAAGTACAACGTCACCTTTCCCATGTACAGCAAAGTGTCAGTGAAGGGTGACGATCAGACGCCGCTCTACCAGTACCTCACCAAACAAACTGCCGCTCCCATCGCCGGCGAAATCAAGTGGAACTTCACAAAGTTTCTCGTAGACCGCAACGGAAACGTAGTGCAGCGTTTCGAATCTGCTGTAACTCCGGACTCGAAAGACGTGGTCTCAGCTGTGGAAAAAGAGTTGAGCCAGAAATAGTAGAGCCCGCAAACTCCATAAACCACAAAGGTCACGAAGTATCACGAAGGCTTAAACCTGTTCTTTTCCTTCGTGTGCCTTCGTGTCCTCTGTGGTTCACGCTTTTTCAGCCGAAGCCAATCTCGTAGACGCAATCATCATACCTAAACCATTTTTGTCTACGTAAATTCATATCAAATTTTTCTATTCCTCCAACAACTAGAATCTATCTTCCGGCTAAGTCCTGATTTAGCTTAAGCATACGTTTGGCCCGCGTATTGCATGTAAGGAATGCACCGGGGGTGAACAATGCCACAGGAGGTCTCTATCTCCTACCAAGCGGTCAAGAGCAAGGTCTACAAGCTGGTTGACGCCATGGTCGAAGGGGACAAGAACTCGCTGGAAGTTCAAGAGTCCATTCGACGCTGGTGGAAGCTCATTCATCCATCCGATCGTGCCGTCGCGCAGAAGTACCTGCTCATGGTCCTTGAGAAGTCCAACTCAACTCTGGGAGCCATCGTGCTCGGCCTTCCCGACGCCAAAGAATCCAAGGCTGTCCACGACCTGGACATGGAACGAATTCCCACTCGCCACGACCGCACTGCCGTCAGCAGCCCGGTCTAACAAAACACTTTCAGAAACTGGAAACTGAAAAGCCCGGCATCGTGCCGGGCTTTTTTTCGACATCAACAAACGTGTCCGGCCACAGGCGCTGCTGTAATTCTTCGCGCGTCACCACTTCTCTCGGACTCTAGCAGGATGGTCAGAACTAGAAACGGCTGACCGGTAAGCCTCAGCTTCACGCCACTTTTGCGCAGCTCTCCCACGGACAGGTCAACTTCGAAGGTTCCGAACCGGACTAAACGCGAGGATTGGACAACTTCTGCCACAGGCGCTCGCCTCAAGTGCCGCCAGTCTAGCACTGCTACGGCCCGACGTTATCCAGCACCCAGATGCTGCCTGACGTTTGTGACATGGTCAACACCACTTTGTCTTGAGCGAGGGAAAACTGGACTGCCGCTATGTGCGGGGGAATCATGAGGGCGGGGTTCTCAAACGCCGTAACCTGGAAGACGTCACCAATTGCTTTTCCCTGGCCCGGATCGAAGCGCAGTCCCCAAACATTGTAGAAACCTTTACGGCCGGAAAGAAAATAAATGGTCTTTCCATCCGGGGACCAGAGCGGCTTGTCGTCCCAGTACTTGCCATCCGTGACTTGCGTGCGTGGCCCGCCCGATGGGCGCGTGATGAATAGTTTGGACTCGAGTTTGCTCGGCAAGTCACGGATGGCTTCATACACAATCCATCGTCCGTCAGGTGAAATACGAGCTTGGTCGATATCGTAAACCGGGTCGGAAATAATCTTGCGCGGCGCTGGCTTCCCAGTGGACAAGGGTGCGGCCGATAGGAGCCAAATCTCGGTTTGATGAGTATCGCTCGCCTGTTGCGTTATCAGCAGATCCTTCCCATCAGGAGACCAATCAGTAACCCGTGTCCCTAATGCGCCGGGCGCCGTCAAAGGCTCTTCGGTGCTGCCGTTCCACAGAACAATCTGGCTTTCACCGCCCATCGCTGTCTTGCCTCGGAAATATGCTATTCGTTCGCCGTCCGGAGACCAGTGCAGGAAGCCGCGGCTGTTGCGGTCGTCAGCCATGATCGGGGCCTCCCTGCCATCCACAAGCGACTTCTGCCACAGCTCCCACCTGCCGGCGCGCTTTGCGGAAAAAGCCAGCTTCTTACCATCGCGGGTGAGATTGTGCCCCCATGCTTCCATTCCTCGAGGAGTAACTTGCTGGCCCATGCCGGTGACTCGTCCGCGGGTAGCATCGAAAGGAAAAAGCCAAACCCCAATGTGCTGAGACTGAGCGGTAAAGGCCAGTTTCTTTCCATCAGGAGAAATCGCGAGTTCCGAATCCAAGCCCGTATCGGTAGTCAGGCGTTCAATCACAAGTCCCCTCAGCGTCCCCGGGTCGACCGTCATCTTCCACAGATTCCTTGCCCTGCGGAACGTGCGCTCGAAGTAGATCGCGTTTCCCGATGGTGCCCAGGAGAATCTGCAATCTCCTGCCCAGTCCACGATGCCACCCATCGAGACTTCGCTGAGGGGCTTTGCAACCTGAGCGTCAACCTCCGACCTGATACCCTCATCTCCCAAAACTGGAACCGTCCAAAAGGTCGGGACAAGCTCGGGGTCCTGGGCCCAGACAGTGACTCTCTTGCCGTCGGGGTGCCACGCAGCAGACAGCGGCGAGAGCCGGTGCTTGACCAGGAATTCCGTCAATATTTCGCGCGGTTGGGTTCCATCCAGACTCACTACAGAGAACCGAGTCCACGGAATAGATTGCGTTGTCTGGAACAGTATCTCCGAGCCGTCCGGCGACCAGTGAGGGCTATAGCCGAAAGTCGCTACTTTCCTGGACAATCCTTCACCACCAAGAGCGGGTACGATAAACAAGCCACCGTCGCCGTCTTCGGAACGATACGCAATGTATTTTCCATCGGGTGACCAGTCGGGCTGCCAGTTGTCTCCTCGTCCCTTGGTGACTTGAACAGGATCGCCACCGCTGACCTGCTGCACCCAGATGTCGAACTTTCCACCACGGTTGGAACTGTATGCGATAAAACGGCTGTCGGGTGACCAGCTGGGGCCGACCTGCAGGCCATCTTCAAAAGTGAGGCGAGTCAGAGCCCGCTGCGCCAGTGCTGCAGGAGATTTCAAACGTCTGTAAATGAAAAAGCCCACTGCGGCGAGCAACACGAGGACGACGAACAGGATCGAGGTACGGCGGACCCATGGCGCCCGAGATTCCTGCCGGGTATCCTCCACCACCGCGATGAAGCGATATCCCCTCCGAGGCAACGTCTCAACAAAGCGCGGGCTTTCCGCCGAATCCCCCAGCACCTCGCGAATCTTGTTGATCGCCGTATTCAGGTTGTGGTCAAGATCGACAAACGTGTCCGGCCACAACCGCTTCTGCAATTCCTCCCGAGTCACCACTTGCCCAGGACGTTCCAGCAGGATCGCCAGCACCTGAAACGGCTGGCCAGTTAGTTTCAGCTTCACTCCGCTCTTGCGCAGTTCTCCCGCAGGAAGATCAACTTCGAAGGTTCCGAACCGGACTAGTCGAGGGGAATGGACAGCTTCTTCCACAGGGATTCGCCTCAAGTCCCGACAGTCTAGCATCGACTGCGACTCAGCCCATTGCGACGAAACAAAATCTCAGGGTTGCTCAGATATCACTGTGCCACATTATCCAGTACCCAAATGCTGCCCGAAAGATCTTCTAAGGGCAGCGCAAGTTGGTCTTGAGTGACGGACAGATCGATCTTGGTGGTCTGATCAGGCAGCATCAGCGCTGGATCCACAAATTCCGTCACACGGAATGGTTCTCCCAAAGCCTTTGCGTGAGTGGCATCGAAGCGGATTCCCCACACGTTGAAGAAGCCGCCACTGCCGGAAACGAAGTAAATTGTTTTTCCATCGGGAGACCAGCGAGGCTTGTCGTCCCAACGCACGCCTTCCGCCGAAATGCGGGTCCACGGTCCGCCGGCCGCAGGCATTACAAAAATGATGGATTGTGCACTGGGCGTTGGTGAGGCACGCACGGCTTCAAAGACAATCCATTTTCCGTCCGGGGAGAATTGCCCCTGAAAGAGAAAATAATCCGGATTGGAAGGTTCCGAACCGGAATAACCGAGGGGAATGGACCGTTTCTTCCGCAGCGGCTGCCTCAAATCGCACCAAGTCTAGCATTGATCTGGCGCTCAGCAACTCCGCCTATTTGTTTGAGCTCCTCCGGAATTGTCCCTGCTGTGAGATCGTTTCCGCAGTCAGCCAAGATGGGTTGAGTTTTCTTGAGGCCATCCGGTCGAAGACAGCGTCCACGTTCCAGTCACGGAAGGTTCACATCCAAAGCGTAGATCTCCTGAATGCTGGTGTCGCGTAGGCAGAGTGGAGAGTCGTCCGGTGCCAGGCCAGTCCACCAGGAGGGCGTCGCATTCGCGAGTCCATGAGGGAAATCTGCGCTCGCGATAAGTTCTGTTTTGCGGTCGGAAATTCGCAGGCGATAGAAGGGCTTCGCCTTGCTACTCGCCGTGGGGTTCGAAAAGTAAAGGTACTTTCCGTCGCGTGACCACTGGGAATAGGCAATGAATTGTGGGCGGGGCTGGTTGTGATCCATGACTGGAACCAATTCCTCCCACTTCTGCGTCGCGAAATCGAACAGCATCAGTTTCGAAGGGTTTATGTCGGCGGTGCTCGAAGCAACAATGAAGTGGCCGTCGGGCGACCAATGTGGGGCCACCAACCCTGCTGACTGGGGTAGCGGAGAAACGCGGCGTGACGTCAAGTCCACGATCCGGATTGCGGCTTTAGGATCGTGCCACTCCCCTGCAAAGGCCAGGGAGTTTCCGTCCGGCGACCATGTCGGATCGAACTCCGGACCTGGCCCTGGGATCACCTGCTCAACGGGACCGCCGTCGGCTGAAATCAAATATACCCTGATACTCTGACCAGGCTTCTGGCCCATAAAAGCAATCTGCCGCCTTGCAGGAGACCAGAAAGCCAATAAGATCAAGATGGCACCGTCCGTAAGCCGGATACGCTCGCTGCCGTCGACGCGGCTGCGCCACATGGCGCCTTCCGGGTGCGTCATGTAGACCACCCACTCTCCATCGCGCGAAAAGCTCAGCCCTCTGGCTGAGATTCCGGAAAGGTAAGGAACGAACGCCCGTGCGTTCTTGTCGTAGCGAACCAATTCGCCCCGAGACTGCCCGCCGATTGTGTACAGCCGCTTACCGTCCAGACTGACCGAGGGCGATCCAAAACCTATCGGTCCGGAGGTCAACTGCGTCGGCTTGATCTTGCGACGAGGGAAGAGGACCCTACTGAATAGAGTTTGGCTCTCACGAAAGGCCCAAGTCTGCGATATTCCGTTGCTTGCCGCCTCGAACACGAAATATTTTCCATCCGGAGTCCACATGCCACAGCACTCCCACTCGAAATCGCCCTTGGAGAACAAGGGATGCAGGTTGGTGCCGTCCTCGCCAACCTCCCAAAGCGACTGTGGTTTCCCTGGATCATCAAGCGTGAAACGCACCAGCTTCCCGTCAGGTGACCAGCGCGGCTGGAAAACGTGTCCGCTGACGGTTATCAGCTTGCGCGATTCGCTTCCGTCAGCCTTGGCAACGTACAGAGCCCCATCAGCGCCATAAAGGATGTTCTGTCCGTTCGCCGACCAGGTGGCATCCGTTGCTACCAGGCTCCCGAGTCGTCGGGCAGCACCGCCAGCGGCGGGCGACACCCACAGCGGAACGTCCGTCTCAAATGCTTTCCGCCTGGTTACAAGGAACTCTGAGTGGTTCGGAGAAATGTCACGCACTTGGGGAATCGCGGCCTGAGCGGGAGTCTGTAGCGGGATCGGGACAGCCTCGCCCCCCGTGACCGGGACTTGGACGATTCGCCACCCGTCGGTCATCTCTTCCGTAAAGAACACTCTGGAGCCATCGACTGTCAAGACCGAGGCTTTCGGGGCACCGTCGTTCGTCAGTTGGTAAATCCGGTTGACCGTTGGGGGTTCGGGGGATTTCAGCGTCAGGAACATCGCGCTGGCCAGGACAGCGATCACCACTCCTGCGCCAACAAGGAAGACCATCGAACCCGATGTTGGCACCTTGGTCTGCGGCTGTAAGGGTACCTTCTGCGGGTCCCCTTGCGGTGCGGGCACAAACCCCGCGCCGGCATTTACGGGCGCGACGAACCGATATCCCCTCCGGGGCAAAGTCTCGACAAAGCGGGGACTCTCCGCCGAATCCCCCAGCACCTCGCGAATCTTATTAACAGCCGTGTTCAGGTTGTGGTCGACATCAACAAAAGTATCCGGCCACAGCCGCTTCTGCAACTCCTCGCGCGTCACCACTTCGCCCGGACGCTCCAGCAGGATCACGAGAACTTGAAAAGGCTGGCCTGAAAGTTTCAGCTTCACGCCGCCCTTGCGCAGTTCGCCGGCCTGAAGATCAACTTCGAAGGTTGCAAACCGGACTAATCGAGGGAAATGGGCAGCTTCTCTCACAGCGATTCGCCTCAGGAGCCGACAGTCTAGCACTGAACCGTATCTCATCAACCTCGACCAGGTCGATCCTCATGACCGAGGAGCTCCTCCAACCACCGTAGTTCCTGCGAGTTAAGTTCTGACTTTCTTTCGACATTCCTCTGACTCTCAATTGAGCCTCCCTGCATTGAGGTAGCCGCACCCCAAGTCCACCTTCGCCCTCACCGCGCAACCCGCGCGGAGGAGGACGAAAATGAAAACCCGGCTTCTGTCCCGAGTCACCTTCGCGGTCGCAGTGGGCTTAATTGGTATAGGGGCCCTTGCCCTTCCAGAAACTCTGCTTGCCGCTCAGAGCGATGTCCGCCCGACTATCACGGTGCAGATTTACAACTACTCCCCAGCCTCACCGGAGATAGTGACCCGCGCGGAGCACGAGGCCGGACGCATTCTTAGCGCCGCAGGATTACAGCCAGTCTGGCTGGAATGCCCGGTGAAGCCCCCCTCCTCTGAATCACCGGGACTATGTCAAAAAGCACAGGCGGCCACCGACCTCAGGTTGCGCATACTGCCGGCATCCGTTCAGAACAAGTTCCAGGACTCGGTATTCGGCTTTGCCGTCCATCCGGCTCTGGCGAGTGTCTACTACGACTACGCGCAGCGTCGGGCCAACGTTGATGATGCCGAGTTTGAGCTTCCGGTGATTCTGGGTGGTGTCATGGCCCACGAACTCGGCCATCTGCTGCTGGGATCAGACGGTCATTCCGACACTGGAATCATGCAGCCCCGCTGGGATCCCAGCCAGGTTCGGCTGCTGATGATGGGGACTCTACAGTTCACGCCAGAACAAACGAAGCGCATGAGCATGGCCGCCCAAGCGAGGATAGAACAGCAAAGAAACAATCTGACCTCTACTTCGGTGGCTGCCGAACATTGAACCCCCACTCTGTCATCCTGACCGGAGCGAAGCGAGCTTCGGTCGGGATGATGACAGGAGTGGGGCTAGATATCGTAGTAAAGCGCGAACTCATACGGATGCGGGCGCAACCGCACCGCATCCACTTCCTTGGTCCGCTTGTACTCCACGTACGTGCTCAACAACTCTTCGGTGAACACGTCGCCTTTGAGCAGAAACGCATGGTCCCGCTCCAGCGCATCCAGCGCATCCTCGAGCGAACCCGGCATCGACGGCACCTTGGCCAACTCTTCTGGCCCCAGGTCGTAGATGTCCTTGTCCAGAGGCTGCCCCGGATCCATCTTGTTCTCGATCCCGTCCAGCCCCGCCATCATCATCGCGGCAAACGCCATGTAAGGATTGCAACTCGGGTCTGGCGGACGGAACTCCACCCGCTTGGCCTTCGGCGACGCCGAATACATCGGAATGCGGCAAGCCGCCGAACGGTTTCGCCGCGAGTATGCCAGATTCACCGGCGCCTCAAAGCCCGGAACTAAGCGCTTATATGAGTTGGTCGTCGGCGCAATGATCGCCGCCAGCGCCGGCCCATGCTTGATCAGGCCGCCGATATACCAAAGCGCCATCTGCGAGATGCCCGCATAACCGTCGCCCGCAAAAAGCGGCTTGCCGCCCTTCCACAGCGATTGATGCGTATGCATGCCGCTGCCGTTGTCGCCATAGATCGGCTTGGGCATGAAGGTGACAGTCTTTCCATACTGGTTGGCAACATTCTTCACGATGTACTTGTAGAGCATCATGTGATCGGCCGACCGCACCAGTGAATCGAACTTCAGATCGATTTCCGTCTGTCCGCCGGTCGCCACCTCGTGATGGTGGCATTCCACCTCCAGGTCGCAGTTCTGCATGGTCATGACCATCTCAGTCCGCAAATCCTGATAGTGGTCCGTCGGAGGCACCGGGAAATAGCCTTCCTTGTATCGCGGCCGGTATCCCAGATTGTTTTCCACCCGTCCTGAATTCCATCGTCCCTCTTCCGCGTCGATGAAGTAAAAACCATGCTGCTCGCGCTGATCGAAACGCACGTTGTCGAAGATGAAAGAACTCAGCCTCAGCTCCGAAATAAGCGGTATCCGCCAACCCGGTCGATCCCAGATACATTTCCGCCTTTTTGGCGATATACCGCGGATCGCGGTCATAGCGCTGCTTGGTCACCGGGTCGACCACATCGCACACCATCACCAGCGTGGGCACCTCTGTAAAAGGATCCAGGATGAAACTGTTCGGGTCCGGGATCAGCAGCATGTCGCTCTCATGAATCGCCGCCCAGCCCCGTATCGACGAGCCATCCATCCCAAAACCTTCGTCAAAAGACCCTTCGCTCAACTGATCAATGGGATAGGAAACGTGATGTTGCAGGCCGGGCAGGTCGGTAAAGCGGAGATCGAACATCTTGACCCCGTTCTTTTTCACAAACTCCAGAACGGTTTTCGGGTCAGCCATGGATCGTTCCTTTCAGTTCTCACTCCCGGTCTGTCGAACGCGATTTCGCCCAAGACCAGGTTTTAAAGGGACGTACGCTAGACGTGGTTTTAAGGGAAGATAGCGTGCCTGCTACAATCTCGCATTGTCCAAGTCGCAGGTAACTTTAATGGGGCGCGGCCTGTACAGGGAAATATATTGTTTTTATGGCCCGGATAAGGGTGTTTTATGCCCGGTTTCGGCTTTGGGCCGTTCCCCAGCTAAAAGCTAAGAGCCCAGCGCTAATAGCTTCCTTATGGACTTCGAACAACTAGAAACGTTTCTCCAGGTCGCCCGCCACAGCTCTTTCTCCCGGGCTGCCGAGAAGCGCTTTCGCACCCAGCCCGCCATCTCCTCCCAGATCCGCGCACTGGAAGAAGAGGTCGGCGCCAAGCTGCTCGATCGCTCGGGTGGGAAAGTTTCCATCACCGCCTCCGGCAAATTGTTCCAGAAATACGCTGAAGAAATTCTTGAAGCTCGCAAGGCGGTGCTGACCGAGATTGCGGAAACCGAGCGCGTACCCCGCGGAGAGATCATCGTAGGCGCCAACGAAGGCACGTGCCTGCACATCCTCCCTGAAGTCTTCGCCGAGTTCAAAAAACAGTACCCCGACGTGGCCGTCAATATCACCCGCGCCGACTATGGCAAGATTCTCGACTCGGTCATTGATAACTCTGTCGACTTCGGTTTCATGTCGATGCCTATCAACGATCCGCGGCTGACTGTCGTGCTCATCCATCGTGACGAACTGGTGGTCATCGCGCCTCCGCACCACCCGCTGGCGAAACTAAAGTCCGCTCCCATTTGCGAAGTCGCAAAGTTTCCGCTCGTGATGCCCAAAGCCGGACATACTCGCGACGCACTGGAACAACTCTTCCACGAAAACAAGTTGAAGCCGCAATACGCCATGGAACTGGATTCCAGCGAACTGCTTAAGCGCTTCATCGCCGCCGACGTCGGCGTGGGCTTCATCGCCCGCTCCAACGTGCAAGAAGATGTGCAGGCCAAAGTCCTGGTCGCCATCCCCATGGTCGAACCTCCGATTCGACGCGACATCGCCCTCGTCTTCCGCAAAGACAAAGCTCTCAGCCGCGCGGCCCTCGCCTTCATCGACACGACGGTGAAAATCAAAACCGTAGACCCGGTTGCGACGTCAAAAATGGTAACCCGCTGACCCAAAGATGAGATTAAAACTGCCGCCTGGTTCCTTTAAGGCCTACCTGTTTGACTGCGACGGCACGATCGCGGATTCGATGCCTCTCCACTACGTAGCCTGGAGCAAAGCTCTTTCGGAATGGGGATGCGAATTTAATGAAGATCTCTTCTACGCCTGGGGAGGAATGCCAGTGGCGGAGATCGTGGCCACCCTCAACCAGAGACACGGGTTGAGTATGCCAGTACAACAAGTGTCGAAAAGAAAAGAAGAGATCTACCTCGAGAGCCTTCCTCAGCTCAAAGCCGTCCCCGAAGTCCTTGAGCATATCGAAGCCAGCTACAAGCAGATTCCATTTGCCGTCGTGTCCGGCAGCACACGAGATTCGGTTACGGCCTCGCTCCAGACGCTAAATATCCTCGACCGCTTCGACGCTCTGGTTTGCGCCGGGGACTACCAGAGAAGCAAGCCCGACCCACAACCATTTCTGATGGCCGCCGAAAAGCTCGGCATAGCTTCTACAAGCTGCCTCGTCTTCGAAGACACCGACATGGGCATACAAGCCGCCACTGCTGCCGGAATGGCATCGGTCAAGGTACCCCAGCCCAGAGAAAGAGCGTTAAGAAACAACCGAACCACGTAGAGCCGTACGAGACTGTGTCGCGACCTAGGAAGCGAGCAGTGGAGTAGCGGGTCCAGGAAAAGCCGCGAAGCGGCGCAAGAATAAAGCCCACGGCGCAAGCCGTGGGAAGATAGCGGATGGCGAGCGAGCCCCGAAGGGGCGAAAGAAGGGTTGTGACGCAGTCTGGGATGCCCTCGTCCGGGCAGGCGAGCGCAGCTCGCCTGCGGTTTAGATTTACTCGCCACTTCCAAACCTTGCGGAGCTTCGCTGCGCCGGACGGGCGAGGGCGCCCGTCCCTACACGATCCTGTAGAATCCGGTCAGTGAAACGAATCGTTCTAGTGCTCCTGGCCTGCGCTTCCCTGCTCCCGGCCCAGACCCGCAAGCCCACCTCGTCCAAACTGATTTCCATCAAAGTCACCGGCTCGACGCGTTACACGCCGGACCAGATCATCGCTGCCACCGGACTGCAGCTGGGCCAGACCGTCAACGACGAAGACTTCAAAGGCGTGAGCCAGCACCTGGGTGAAACTGGCGCTTTCAGCGACGTCGTCTACTCGTTCGAGTTCAACGCCGAAGGCATAAAGCTCGCCTTGCAAGTCAAGGACACCAATCTTTTCGTGCCCGTCCGTTTCGAAAATTTCGTCTGGCTCTCTGATCAGGAACTGGCCGATAAGTTGCGCGCCCGTGAGCCTCTCTTTCAGGGACAGCTCCCGGTCGGCGGCAATCTTGCCGACCAGCTTTCCGAAGCCTTGCAGGCCATCGCCATCGAACACAATCTTCACGGACGCGTCGATTATCTGCGCGCCGGACCACAGGACGGCCCCGTCGAAGCTTTTGAATACAGTATCTCCGGTGCTCCCATCACCGTCCGCAAGGTGTTGTTTAGCGGCGCTGGCGCCGCAGAACTGCCGTCGCTCACGGCCGCCGCCCGCAGGATTTCAGGCAAGGACTATTCCCGCAGCCAGCTGACGATCGAGGCCGACAATAATTTTCTTCCAGTCTTTCTCCAGCACGGCTATTTGAAAGCTTCGGTGGAAGCGCCTCAGCCCAAGGTAGTCGAGGAGACCGCCGACGAAACTCAGGTGGAAGTCACCTTTCCCATCACCCCCGGCCTCCAGTACAAGCTCAGCAGCATCGAGCTTTCCGGAAACACGAATGTTTTTCCGCCCGAGAAGCTGCGCGAACTCATTCATCTGCAACCCGGCGAACTGGCCAATGCAGTACAGGCCGACCAGGATGTTGAAGACTTAAAGAAACTTTACGGGACCCGCGGCTACATGGGCGTCCAGATCCACCCAACCCCTGAAACCAACGACGGCAACTCCACGGTCGCCTACGTTTTCAAGTTTCAGGAAGGTAGCATCTACAAGATGGGCGACCTGGAAGTTCGCGGCCTCGACAGCAAAGCCACCGAGCGCATGATCGCCGCCTGGCGACTTCTCCCCGGCCAGACCTACGATTCCGGCTACCCCAAGCTGTTCCTCGACTCCATCGCCGGCCAGTTCCCTCCGGACTTGTGGAAAATCGCCGTCCGCGAAACCGCCGAAGACCAGGACAAAATCGTAGACGTCTCCCTCCGCTTCGACGCCAAACGATAACGGCGCCCAGGTTTCCTTTGGGTCCGTTGCGGATATCCTTGCGCGCTTTTGCGGTAAGAGGCTTTTGATCTCCCCGCAAAGCACAAGAGCACTACCTTTCAGTATTATCTAGAGAGCAAACCCAAAAGGAGACATACCGGATGAGACCGACTTCCATGCTTGCCGTGATGACTGTATTGGCCGCAACCTTGACGCTGTCCTTCGCCTTCGCCGCTGGCAAGCCTCAGTCCTTCACCGGCAAAGTCAGCGACGCCATGTGCGGCGCCAACCACATGATGTCCGGCGACGCCGCCCAGTGTGTGCGCGCCTGCGTACAGAAAGGTTCAAAGTACTCCCTGATCGTGGGCGACAAGGTCTACGCGCTCGACACCACCGACAAGGCCACTCTCGACCATCTCGATAAGCTGGCCGATCACCAGGCCAAGGTCACCGGCGAGGCCAGCGGCGATTCCATCTCGGTTCTATCGGTCGCCGACGCCAAGTAGCTGCCGAGGCCCCACCCGTCGGAAGTATTCACCTCGACACGTGGGGTCTTATTTTTCCCGAATTACCAGTATTTTCATATTGCGCCCGCAACTCGCTATGTTATGTTTGCGAAATTGAGTTCACCGTCTTTCATTTTTGTGGCATCGGAGGAAACTCGAATTGTCTAAAGACATGGTCCCCAAGAAGATTTTCTTCACCAAGGGGGTCGGGAAACATCGCGAACGTCTCACATCGTTTGAGCTGGCCCTACGGGACGCCGGCATCGCCGCCCAGAATCTGGTACGAGTCTCCTCGATTTTTCCGCCACAATGCAAACTTGTGCCGCGCTCAACAGGATTGAAATACCTGAGCCCCGGCGAAGTAGTCTTTGCGGTCGTGGCCGAGAACTCCACCCACGAACCGCATCGCCTGCTGGCTTCGAGCATCGGCGTCGCCATTCCAGCCGACCGCAACACCTACGGCTACCTCAGCGAGCACCACTCCTTCGGCGAAACTGAAGACTCCGCCGGTGACTACGCTGAAGAACTCGCCGCCGAAATGCTGGCCACCACCCTCAACGTCGAATTTGACCCCGACCGTTCCTGGGACGAGAAAAAGGAGATCTACCGCATCTCCAACAAAATCGTCCGCACCGCCAACGTCACCCAATCGGCAGTCGGTGACAAACGCGGCCTCTGGACTACGGTCATCGCCTCCGCCGTCCTGATCTTCGACTAAACTGATCCTCGACTAAAAGAGAAACGGCCCATTCGTCAATCCGAATGGGCCGCAGTTTTTGTAGCGCCGGCGTCCCGGGGCTGTCGCGGGGGCGTCCCGCCCACGCAGGGTTCTACTTCTTCGCCCCGACCCTCTCCTTCTTCGCCTTGTGATTCTCGCCACTCTTTCCTAACCGCTCCAATACCGCGGCCACAATCAGCGGTAATCCGACGGTCGCGTCCACAAACACTTCCCCAAACTTCCCACCCTCAGCCGGAGGCACGAACTTTCCCCACGAAATCGCTTCACTATAAGGACTCCCCGACAACCCGCCCCAATAAACTGGCTCAGGACAGATGCGCAGCCCGTAGTGATAGCGCTTCAGTGGAACATTCTCCCCCATCCGCCGGTGCCGTAATTCGATGAACGGCCCAAACTGCTGCGACCAGTTCCGCGGCACTCCACCGCCGATGGTGAATATCCCCAGGCGCTTCTGCCGCAACAAAGTCGATGCAAAATGCTCCAAATCTTCAAACGGATCAAAACGCAACTTATGCCGTCCCGCCGCCTCCCGCATCCGGTTGGAAAGTGCGACGTCCAACCCCAACTCCGAGTCTGTAAAAGCCGGCACAAAGACCGGCACGCCTTTCTCAAACGCAGATTTCAAAATCCCCCTCTGACCCTTGGCATGTTCAGCCAGGTATTCGCCGATGGCATGATTCAGCTTGTATGAAGACAGTATTTCGCTCGGATCCCACCCTTCGAGCACTTCCGTCATTACCTTCTCTACGTCGTCCAGATTGGTCTCCGGCTCCAGCGTGTCGTAGACCCGGTTATATCCCTGCTCGTAAAGTTCCTCGTCGGATACTTCAGGGTTGTAGCGGAAATGCGCGCGCCCTGTTGCCTCCACCAGCCCGTGCGCCATCAGCGCCCCGGTCGAAACAATCGCGTTCACAATGCCGCGATCGATCAATTCCGCGATCACCAGACCCTGCTTGGCAACAGTCATCGCCCCTGCCAGGGTCATTACCACAAAACAGTCTTTGTCGCGGGCCATGGCTTCCAGCACGTCGGCTGCTTCCCCGACCTGGCGGCCAGTGAACGCAGTCTTCGACATCGCCCGCACCAGATCGTCGATCGAACGAACCTTACTCAGATCGAGCGGCTCCAACGGAATCAACCGGTCTTCAACCGGATTATGTAAATGGCGCTCCACGCCCGCGCCGTCATGATTCTCATGTTTCAAATCACACCCCCAAGTTGACCTGCACTACTCTACTAGACCCCAAAAACCATTGCCACACCAACCGAGGACCGGGAACTGATAACTAAGAACTGATATTCTATTTTCTCTTTCAGGAGGGAAAGTTTGCCACCGCAGAAATTCACCGTCGGACTGATACAAATGTCCACCACGTCCGATCCCGACAAAAATCTGCAACACGCCATCGACAAAATCCACCAGGCCTCGGCACGCGGCGCGCAGATCGTCTGCCTGCCCGAACTTTTTCAGACCCAGTATTTCTGCCAGCGCGAAGATTCTCATCTCTTCGACCTGGCTCAGCCGATTCCCAGCCCAGTGACAAATCGCCTGGCCACGCTGGCGAAGCAGTTGCGCATCGTCTTAATTGCCTCTCTCTTCGAGAAGCGCGCTCCGGGCGTCTATCACAACACGGCTGTTCTTTTCGACGCAGACGGAACTCTGCGCGGCCTCTATCGCAAGATGCACATCCCAGATGACCCGCTCTACTACGAGAAGTACTACTTCACTCCGGGCGATCTCGGCTACCGCGCTTTCGACACCACGGTGGGCCGCGTAGGCACTCTCGTCTGCTGGGACCAGTGGTATCCCGAAGGCGCCCGCCTCACGGCGTTGCAAGGCGCCCAGATTCTTTTCTATCCCACGGCGATCGGATGGCACCCCGCGGAGAAAGCCGAATTTGGACAAGCTCAACACGACGCATGGCGCACCATTCAGCGCGCCCACGCCATCGCCAATGGCGTTTACGTCGCAGTAATCAATCGCGTGGGACACGAAACCGGAGACATCCGAGGCAACGCCGCACCTGGAGACGGCCTGGAATTCTGGGGCGCGTCATTCCTTTGCGATCCTTTCGGACGGGTGATTGCCGAAGCATCGCATGACAAAGAAGAAATTCTGATCGGCGAAGTGGACACTCGCGTGATCGAAGACGTCCGCCGCAACTGGCCATTCCTGCGCGACCGCCGCATCGACAGCTACGGCCAAATCACCAGCAGGATCATCGATTGATTGTGACCGTGGAGACAACCACAAACCATGTGGGGACGGGTCTCCGACCCGTCCAGGGCGAGCAAAGCTCGCCAGGGTTTCAATCCAGCAACGCATGAAATCCAATCCCAATTACCGCATGCCCGCCGAATGGGAGCCGCACACTTCCACTTGGCTGGCATGGCCTCACTACCGCAGCGACTGGCCAGGAAAATTCGAGCCCATCCCCTGGGTCTACGCCGAAATCATTCGCCATCTGGGCCGCCGCGAGCGCGTCGACCTGATCGTCAACAACCGCGCCTCCGAAACCCAAGCCCGCAAAGTTCTGACGAAAGCAAACGCCCTAAGCGAAAACGTCACTTTCCACCGCTGGCCCACCAATCGCGTCTGGACCAGAGACTCCGGCTGCACATTCGTCGCAACCGCCGCCACCTCTCCCCCACTGTCATCCCGAGCGAAGTCGAGGGACCTTGCGTTGTCCCCGAACCTCGCCGCCATCAAGTGGCGCTTCAACGCCTGGGCAAAATACCCGAACTACCAACATGATGAAAAAATCGGCAGCCACATTGCCGAGGCCGCCAATGTTCAGGAGATTCGCGCACTCCACGGAACCAAGCGTGTCGTGCTCGAAGGCGGCTCCATCGACGTTAACGGACAAGGCACCCTCCTCACCACCGAAGAATGCCTGCTCAGCAGGACGCAGCAACGCAATCCCGGCATGTCCCGCAAGGACTACGAAGAACTCTTTTCAAATTATTTAGGAATTGGAAATGTGATCTGGCTGAGTTCCAGTATCGCCGGCGACGACACGCACGGCCACGTCGACGACATCACCCGCTTCGTCGCCCCCGACACAGTCGTCACCGCCGTCGAGTCCGACCCCAACGATACCAACTACGAACCACTACGAGAAAATATCCGCCGCCTGCGCGCCGCAACCGACCAAAACAGCAACCCCCTGGCGATCATCGAACTCCCCATGCCCTCTCCGGTCGTCTTCGAAGGCCGCCGCCTCCCGGCCAGCTACGCCAACTTCTATATCGCCAACGGGATTGTCCTTGTCCCCGTCTTCAACGACCCCAATGACCGCGTTGCCCTCGATATCCTCGCCGACCTATTCCCCGACCGCGAGATCGTAGGCATCTACTCCGGAGATTTAATCTGGGGATACGGCGCTCTGCACTGCATGACACAACAGCAGCCAGGAATCTAGTCGTCAGTCGTCGGTCATCAGCCAACCCAACTGAGAACCGAGAACCAAAAACTAAGAACTGATTTTTCCAAAGACGTGAAAAGTCGACCTACGGATGTCTTACGACTGAAGACTGAAGACGGACGACTGAAGACTAGAAGCCTACCTCTTATACTGCGTAGGCTGCGGCCCCTTCTCCAGCATCTCGCGGTTCCAGATAGCACCGTCGCGCGTGTAACTGGCCAGTTCGAAATCCTGGGTCAGCTCCAGCGCGTCAGTAGGACAGGCGTCCTCGCACAAACCGCAAAACATGCAGCGGCTCAGATCGTAGGTAAAGTTGGTGAGTTCTTTGCGGCGGGTTTTCTCGTTGCGTTCGCTTGAGACCACAATCAAATTTTCCGGACACGCCAGCGCGCACAAATCGCAGGCTATGCACATGGTCTCGTTGGAGTCGGGATTCACATTCAGCCGCGGCGCCCCACGGTAGCGCTCCGCCACCTGCGGACGTTGCAGCGGATACTGCTCGGTATAAATCTCTTTCGGATTCTGATAAAAGAATGTGACTTTCAATCCCTTAAGCAGGTCCCACATGAAGATCTTGCGCAGCAGGCTCGGTATCCCCATATCGCGGTAAGCATACCACCAACCGTCATTCCGGCAGAAGGCCTCTGACGGTGACATTCGAACGCGTCCCGGAGGGACGCCTGATAGTAGCCCAGCGATTCATCGCTGGTTCGCTATCGCAAAATGTCTCGTCCTGTAGAGACGGCTGAAACCAGCCTCCATGTTTCGGTCGTCCCTACGGGACTTCATTCGCATGAGACGCCCCTCCGGGGCGTGGCTTGATCAGCTTAGACAGGTGCAGGATCAGGTCAAGAGTATGCTGATCACGTCCCGAGCCCATGCCCCACAACCAAAATTCCGAAGTCGCCCTCAACTATCACAACGCCACCAAGCACTCCTACGCCAGCGTGCGCAACAACCAGCATTCACTGGACTTCAACAATCAGCCCATCCCTTTCAAGATCTATCCCACGCTGGAACCATCGCCCCTGCCCGCCGAGGTCCGCCAGACCGGAGTTGCCGCCCTTTCCGCGATTTCCGAAGTCGTCCCACCGCAGACCAACGCAATCCCGGATCTAGAAGCCATCGCCCAACTCCTATATCTCTCGGCCGGAATCACCCGGCACAGAAAATACCCTGGCGGCGAAATCTACTTCCGCGCCGCCGCCTGCACCGGCGCTCTCTACGAAATCGAACTCTATTTAGTCTGCGGCGATCTCCCGCATCTCGAAGCCGGCGTTTATCATTTTGCCGCCGCCGAATTCGGCCTCCGCAAATTGCGCGCCGGGGACTATCGCAGTGTCCTCGTCAACGCCACCGCCAACGAGCACGCCGTCGCTCACGCCCCTCTGACCATTGTCTGCACTGCTACCTACTGGCGCAACGCCTGGAAGTATCAGGACCGCGCCTACCGCCATTTTGGCTGGGACAACGGCACACTCCTCGCCAACCTGCTCGCCGTCAGCACCGCCCTGGGTATGCCGGCGAGGGTAGTCGGCGGATTCGTAGACGACACGCTGAATCGCCTGCTGGATGTCGACGTTCAACGCGAAGTAGCTTTCTCGCTAGTACCGATCGGCCACTTGCCGGCGCTCCCGGCAGAGGCTCCAGCCGCGATTTACCCGCTCGCACTCGAGACGGTCCCGCTCTCTCGCCACGAAATCGACTATCCGCTCATGCGAGAGACTCACACCGCATCTTCTCTGCAATCGCCACTCGAAGTAGCGTCGTGGCGCGGCGGCACTCCGCTTACAAGTTTTCCGCCTCCCACCGGACCGGTAGTTCAACTTCATCCTCTATCCGCCGCAGAAATTCCACGCGACCCCATCGAGCAAGTCATCCTGCGCCGCGGCTCCAGCCGCAAATTTGCCCGCGCTCCCATCACTCTCGCTCAACTCTCCACCATGCTCGATCGCACCACGCGCGGCGTGCCCGCCGATTTCCTTGATCCCACGGGCGCACAACTCGACCATCTATACCTGATCGTGAATGCCGTGGAAGGGCTAGAGCCCGGAGCTTACGTATTCCACCGTGGCCGTGGAGTGCTTGAATGTCTGAAGCCAGGCGACTTCCGCGACAAGGCCGGCTACCTCGGATTGCAACAAGCTCTCCCGGCCGACGCCGCCGTCGACGTTTTCTTCCTCGCTGATCTTCGTCCCATCCTGCAGCGTTACGGCAATCGCGGATATCGCGCTGTGCAACTGGAAGCCGGCGTCATCGGCGGCAAACTGTATCTCGCCGCTTATGCTCAACACCTGGGCGCCACCGGCCTCACATTTTTCGACGATGACGTAACTGCATTCTTCTCGCCTCACGCCGAAGGTAAGAGCGCCATCTTCCTCGTCGCATTGGGCCACAGCGCGAAAACCAGGACCTAGCACAATCACCTTAAAGGCTGTTTATCTTGCAGTCGCTAGCCTACCGATCCCAAGCCTCCAAGACAGGTTGGTGTAACGGCGATGTTTCGCCAATTCACTGGTAGATCGAACGCGCTGAAAGCTTCTGAACCAACAACCTTGACAACAGGACTTAAAGGATGCATTTTGGGTCCCGCAATACCCCCGTCTCAAGGATCGAGCGGTCCTTTGGACCCGCCAGCACATCTGAAGGAGATCCAGCATGATTCCGCACTCCACTATGCAGAAATTCAGGGAATCTCTTCGCGGCCAGTCGCTCTGCAATGGTGACCCGGGTTATGACGCCGCCCGAACCGTTCCAAACGCCATGATCAATCGGAGTCCAGCGGTTATTGCGAGGTGTACGGGAGCCGCCGACGTCATAGAGTGCGTGCGTTTCGCGCGTGAGCATGATCTCGTCGTTGCGGTGCGTGGCGGAGGTCACAGCGTCGCGGGGAAGTCTGTTTGCGACGACGGACTCATGATCGACCTATCCACCATGAAGGGCATCCGGGTCGATCCCGCTAAACGAACCGTCCGCGCTGCAACTGGTCTTACACTTGGCGAATTCGACCGTGAAACGCAGGCGTTTGGTCTGGCCACAACGCTCGGGGTCGTCTCGAAGACTGGCATTGCTGGTCTGACCTTAGGCGGCGGCTGGGGGCACCTGCATGCCAAGTACGGCTTGGCTCTCGACAATGTCGTAGCTGTGGACGTAGTTACCGCCGATGGCCGCCTGGTGACGGCAGACGCCAACGAGAACCAAGACCTTTTCTGGGGCGTGCGCGGTGGCGGTGGTAATTTCGGAATCGTCACGTCTATCAAGTATCGATTGCATGAACTCGGCCCCGTGCTGGGCGGCGCCGTTTTCTATCCCGCCTCGAAGGCAGAAGAAGCTCTCCGTTTCTTCCGGGAATTCTCCGAAACC
The DNA here is from genome assembly GCA_963741105.1 of Terriglobia bacterium. Lineage (GTDB taxonomy): Bacteria > Acidobacteriota > Terriglobia > Terriglobales > Acidobacteriaceae > JAIQFF01. Next base: position 152,041 of record CAVUGT010000024.1, on the reverse strand, counting down.
ATCCCGGACGAACTGGTCATCCAGTGCGGTTCTTTCACACTGCCGGACAAGGTCCAGGTCTTTGCGGTCGCGGCTTGCTACTGCGGAAATATCGCCGAGGGCGAGAAAGTCTTGAAACCGTTGCGCACGTTTGGTCCGCCCATGGCGGATGCTATCAGTGTCATGAGCTATGTTCAGCTGCAGAGCATGTTCGATCCGTTCTTTCCACCCGGACGCCAGACCTATGTGAAATCGAACTTTATCCTTGCACTGAGCGACGACGCGATTCGAGCGCTCGCCCAGTTCGCAGGAAGAAGCCCCTCGCCTTACAGCTTTGCTCCGTTCCTTGAACACTGGCATGGGGCTGCCACCCGAGTGGGTATCGCGGATACTGCTTTTCCCCATCGTCAACATTCCTACAACCTCATGTTCTGGTCGAACTGGGAAAGTGCATCCGAGTCGGAAGAGAACATCCGATGGACCCGCGCTTGCTGGAGTGCTCTGCAGCCGTATCTTGTCGAAGGCTCGTACAGCAACTACGTCTCAGACGACGGGGGTGCGGTCGAACGCGCGGCTTACGGGCCAAATTACGATCGGCTGGTCACTCTAAAAAACAAGTACGACCCGACCAATCTTTTTCGCATGAACCTTAACATCAAGCCGAGTCAGACAACACCGACGGCGAAGAGCGCGTAGCGTTGGCGTGCTCAGATGTTTACCCAACTACTGAGTCAAGAGAATAGCGCGATGTCAGGTCAGTGGTCGCTACGCTGACGTGTGCCTGGGGCGGCCGAAGAACAAGACATAGCCGTCCGGGTCGCAAATCTCGAAGCCGCGTAGACCGTCGTGGGTATCTTTCAGCAGTACGCTGAATGCCGCGCCATGATCGGCAAATTCGACAGCAAGCGCATCGGGATCTGGTGCGAAGACGTAAGCGTCCCACCTCATGGAGGGTTTCGCTTCGGATTCGGCAGCGGCGACGTGTCTTTATCGGATTTGACGAAGATCTGCGCTCCGTCACGACCGACGATGGCGAAAAAAGGGTTCCGATCGGGCTGCTGGAATCTGACCTCGAAGCCAAGTTTGTCGCAGTAAAATGCGATGGTCTGATCGACGTTGCTGACAATGAAGAACGGTGAAATCGCCTGCGTCGTTGGTCGTGTCATAAGCATGGATCCTGTTGCACTGACACATTACATTTACACCAACTACCGGTGCGGCGCACGGTTCAAAACCTAGACACCACTTTGCTATAAGAGACCAATGCGCCTACACGATTACTCACCCCGACCCGCGCACCTCAAATGGCTCCTCGATTCTGACCCCGCCATCCGTTGGCAGGTGATCAGGGATCTCACCGGTGAAGCCCCCAACGTGATTGCCGCGGAGCGGTCTCGCGTCGCAACCCAAGGCTGGGGAGCCAAGCTTCTCGCCCGCCAATCCCCTGCCGGCACCTGGGGAGGAAGTCCCCGCGGATGGAGAAACGATCTGCCCAAGGATGACCGAGACATGCTTGTTACCATGTACAGTCTCGTCGTCCTGATGGACCTCGGCGTCGACCCCGCCAGCCCGCAGGCTCGCAAAATGATCGACCGAGTCGACAAGCGCGTCGTTTTTAAGCGGCTTAGCAACCGGGCTTTCCTTGACGGCGAAACCGAGCCTTGCATCAACGCCAGAATCCTCGCCATCGGCGCGTATTTCAAGGAGCCGAACGACGCACTGGCCAAACAACTCCTGAGTGAGCAGCTCGAAGATGGCGGCTGGAACTGCGAAGCACCCAAGAGCCGGCGGTCGTCTTTCCATACCACCATCTGCGTGCTTGAAGGACTGCTCGAATACGAACGATGCGGGCGCAAATCCGAGGCCGTAGCTAAGGCCGTCACCAAGACCCGCAAAAGGGCCGAAAATTATCTGCTCCAGCGCCGCATGTTCCACTCGCTTCGAACCGGCGAAGTCATCGACAAACGCTGGCTTCGCTTCTCGTTCCCGCCGTTCTGGCACTACGACGTCTTACGCGGACTCGATTATCTGCGCAATGCAGAAGTCAAACCCGACAGCCGCGTCCGTGAAGCCATCGAAATTGTGATGAAGCGCCGCCACCAGAACGGACGCTGGCCGCTCAACCGAATCCATCCTGAACATATTCCATTGCAGATGGAAACCGGTGTCGGCACCGCAAGCCGCTGGAACTCGCTGCGCGCTCTCCGCGTCCTGCGTTGGTACAACAACTCAACTTAGAAAGTTGCCGGGTGCCCCACCCTCCTTCGCGTATTTTGTGAAGAGGGTGGGCCGAGTGACGGGAGATGACGGGTGGCCCATTCAAGCCCGCTTTTGGCTTGAGTGGGGCAGTTCTACCGCTGGATGAAATCATCCGCCGCTCGTTAGCTGTTTTCCCAACGTCCATCCCGAAAGGTTGTTCCCTTTTGATTCAAAGCGTAGACGGCCACAGGCAGTAAAATCTCCCGCATGAAACCGATTCCCTGGCGCACCCAACTTGGCGCCGTTGCAGCCGGCTATGCGATCGTTGTGTTGATCTCGGCGGTGCTTTTATTGGGGCGTCACATCCAGTACGTCACTCATCCTGTCGATGCGAATACGTACGGCGCCATGTTTGCATTTGGCGACTTACTCCTCGGACTCTTCATCGGCGGCCTTTTCTTGATACCGACGTTTTTGCTCGCCCTCGTCATCCGAAACTCGGAGCCGGCGTACACGAGATATTCCCAGATTCTTCTAGGTCTGAGCCTCACCGCGCCCATTTCCCTGGGTGTCTTACTCATCCCCGCCGTGAGCCAGGGAAACTCGTTCCTGGGCTGGTTTTGTATGGATCGTCTCTTCGCCTCGCCGATCGTCATTGCCGGACTGGCGGTAAGCCGGCTATTGGCGAGATTTGGCCGTTCGAAGCGTCTGACCTCGTATGCATTGTTGGTCGAGTTCGGAACGATCGCCTTGGTGGTAGCGCTGTTCTTGTTTTTCGTTTCCCGTCGAGGGTGAACGCTGAGCCGCGATCACGGTTCGGAATGATCGACGTAATCATGGGATTACACCAAGTACCGCTCAATGAGTGTAATGGCAATGTTACGTCAACTATGCGGTCAGCCTTACGGAAAAGTCTAGGCTTCGCCGCTTCGAGGGCGGGTAGCCGTGATGGTACGATTCCAAGCGTGTGGAGTTGGAGACGAAAACGAAGTAGAGACGGATTCCCTGAAGGTTTCAGGGTTCAGCGCATAGGAGTGACAGCCGCAATGGCTATCTCCGACCTGCCGTCTTCGGAGATTGCGAGATACCTCCGTGAACATCCTGAAACGGCCAGAGCTTTACTCAGCGAATCCCAGGACAAACGATTCACTCCGTCGTCTTTCATCTCCGAGGAAGCAGACGGTTTCAGGGTTGGTTGGTTTACAAGCGGATGCGAAATACGAGTGCGTTCAAGAATTCTCCGATTTACCCGAGCGGCGACAGATTACCTCTTGTTCTCGCTCGGCAAAGGTCGATTGATGCCGACCGGCGATAAAAGTGAGCAATCCAAATAGTTGGCGATAACAGACATTTGCACCAACAACCGCTCTACTCGAACAATTGCGTAATATGAACGAGTCGCTACCAAAGCAGAGTTCATATGATCGTGATCATCGCGGGCCTCCCGGGGACAGGCAAGAGCACACTGGCGCGAGCCCTCGCGCAGCGCCTTCCGGGAGCGGTTCTCGATAAAGATTCAATTCGAGCGTCGCTCTTCCAACCGGCATATGTCGAGTACTCGCTGGCGCAGGACGATTTCTGCCAGGAGATCATGCTGCAAACCGCCGGATATCTGTTGTCCAAACACGCCGAACTCCACGTTCTGTTGGATGGCCGCACGTTCTCGCGCCGCTACCAGCGCAACCGTGTGATCGAGTTCTGCTCGCAAGTGGGGACCACCTGGGCCACGCTGGAGTGCGTCTGTTCAGAGGCGACAGCACTAGGACGCATCGCGGAAGCAGTGGCGGCAAACAACCATCTCGCCGCGAATCGCACGCCGGAGCTCTATCGAGAAATCCGAAAGGCCTGGGAGCCGATCGACCAACCCAAACTGGTTATCGACACCGACGAAAATCTGGAAGCATGTGTCGATCGAGCAGTGCGCTATCTGACGGCGCAGGCAACTCTGGATTCAGCACTAAGACGGTAAGTCTCCCTTTGGGTGGAGGCGCGTCTGTAGGTTTTCCAGCAGATCAGTCGCCGCTTGGCCCGCATCCAGAGTGGAAAATTCATTTCCCAGTTCCACCACTTGCAGGGTGGCGCAGGCAGCATGGAAAGCTTGCATCGTTCCCGCAGACGCGGACAGACTTGGTCCAAGCACCAGCAAGTTGGGTCGCGTTGCCCGGACCAGGATCAACGCATCCGCCATGCGGCTGTTCGTCAGGACGTTGTACCCGGCATTCCCCAGCAAAACCCGCAAGTAGGCCAGCACATCCGCAGATTGATCCAGACACAATATGGTAGGACCCGCTGTCGACGTCCGCCCCGGAATCACTCTTTTCCGGTAAAACCCCGAAACCACAGCCTCTTCTGAGTCGTGCACGTCAAACAGAGTAATCAGGTTGGTCATCTTAAGCACTTTGTAGACGCCCTCAGGCACGTTGCATAACTTCAAGTCGCCTCTCGCGCTGCGCGTGCTGGTCAGAAGCCGGACCAGCATTCCCAGTCCGCTGCTGTCGATGAAAACTACGTCGCCGAGGTGCAGCGCGATGTCTCTTTGGTTCGGCAGGAGACGGGTGACGTGCTCGCGCAAGGACTCTGTCTCTCCACCGGCAACAATGCGCCCCGCACATTGGACAATCGTTACATCCCCAACTGCGCGCGTCTTAAGTGACAGTGGCACGTCATCTCCTTGCCGACCTCGAAGCCAGGCCCAGACCGCGACATTAATATTCAAGCGACCGTCAGAAGTTGCTCTTTACATTCGGCCAATGAGTGTAATGGCGATGTTACGCCAATTCCTTTTACCCGTGGAGTTTGCGGTAGAATCGGCGCTCGACGACGAAGAGTCTCTTCAAGATGACGCACCGCTCCATTAATTCAGGGCTATGGCCGGTGGTTGTGCTCGTAGCAGCTGTCTGTTCATCGTTCGCGCAGTCGAAGCCCCCAGCCCTCATGCCGGGCTTGGGCCAACATCACCACACGATCTCCACCAAGAGCCCTGAAGCTCAGCGTTTCTTCGATCAGGGGCTCACACTGGTCTTCGCTTTCAACCACGACGAAGCCGTTCGGGCGTTTCGGCGAGCGTCAGAACTGGACCCGCAGTCGGCGATGACGTTCTGGGGACTGGCGTTGGCACTGGGTCCATGCATCAATCTGGATGTCGATCCCCCTCACGAACAGGCCGCGTTCGACGCCGTGCAGAAGGCTTTGTCGCACGCGTCCGGCGCGACGGAAGGCGAGAGCGCCTACATCCAGGCTTTGGCTAAGCGCTACTCTTCTGATTCCAAGGTCGACTTGAGGAAACTAGACGCGGAGTACGCCAACGCGATGCGAGAACTGTCCCAGCATTATCCGGACGACCTCGATGCAGCCACGCTCTATGCAGAGAGCCTGATGGATCTCCACCCCTGGAAGCTCTGGGGCCTCGACGGCCGTCCGACCGAAGGTACAGAAGAGATTGTGGCCGTGCTGGAATCAGTGTTGCGCCGCGATCCGGATCACCTTGGCGCCAATCACTATTACATCCATGCAGTGGAGGCGTCCCCGCACCCCGAGTGGGCCCTGTCGAGCGCGCGACGTTTGGAAACTCTCGCACCGGCGGCCGGTCACTTGGTGCATATGCCTGCGCACACCTATATGCGTGTCGGAGATTACTCGGCAGCCGCCCAAAGTACTGCGGCCGGTGCCAACGTAGACCGCACCTATCTGCGGGAAAGCGGCACATCCGGCAGCATGTACGACATGATGTATCGCTGTCACAATCTGCACTTCCTCGCAGCCGCCGACAGCATGAGGGGCGACTTCACAGGTGCCAAGACAGGCCGCCGATCAGCTGGTTGTTCATGTCGGTCCCATGCTCAACGACATGCCAATGGCCGAAGTTTACGTGCCTACTCCAATCTTTGTACTCGTTCGGTTCCATCGTTGGGACGAAATCCTGAAGCTGCCCCCACCGAACCCCAAGCTGGCTATGACGACCGCGTTCTGGCATTTCGCCCGCGGGTCTGCATTTGCCGCAAAGGGCGAGATTGCGATGGCAGAGGCTGAACGCAAAATTCTGGAAGCGGATCTCAAAGAAACGCCTGCCGATCTGGAGTTCAGTTTCTATGGCAACAAAGCAAACACTTTTCTTGGGATCGCTGCCAATATCCTGGATGCCCGGATTGCCACTGCGCAGGCCGACCCGGAGCGGGCAATCAAGCATTGGGAAAAAGCGGTTGAAATCGAGGACAAACTTTATTACGGCGAGCCGCCTGAATGGTTTTATCCGGTGCGGGAGTCCCTCGGCAGCGCCTTGCTGGTGAACGGCCAAGCGAGCCGGGCGGAGGCCGTATTTCGTGCCGATCTCGAGCAGTACCCTCGAAATCCCCGGTCGCTGTTTGGCTTGGTGAGGGCTTTGGAAGCCCAGAAGAAGAACGCCGACGTGGAAGAAGTTCGAAGAGAATTTGAGGCCGCTTGGAAAAACGTGAACGGAGCACTCGAACTCGGAGACCTATAAAAGGTCAACTGCTCTAACCGGGCGATTACACGCACAACGGGTCAATGACTAGTTAAGAAAGACCTAAGACCCTTCCTCCGCATCACCAAAGTCACCCCGAATCTCAGGAAACTCTCACCCCACGTGCTATACTGACATTGCGTCTAATACCACGGTTGTGGTGCGGTTGCTCTGGTTAGAACCCTGAATTCCCGCCTAATTTTCCTCCGTTCGTCTTCGGCGTAAATAAAAACTGGCATTGCTAGTTGCTGCTCGCCCGGAAGCTTCGTGTGCGCGCCGCGATCGCTTCCGCCAATAGAAAAAGAGAAAACCCAATAATGCAGAGTTTCACCGAATTACCTATCTCCCCTTATACCCAGGAGAGATTGTCGTCCCTTAACTTTTCCATCCCCACTCCAGTACAGGCCGCAGCCATACCGCAGGCCCTCGCCGGCAAAGACGTGCTCGCCACCGCTCAGACTGGAACCGGCAAAACGCTGGCCTTTCTGATCCCGGTCATTGAGCGCCTCCTGCAGCAGCCGGTCAAGCCCGGCATCGCCGCCCTCGTCCTGGTCCCGACTCGCGAACTGGCCATGCAGGTCGTGGATCAGTACAACGCGCTGCGTGGCAACAAACTGTCGCCCGCGGCCCTGGTCGTCGGCGGATTGGCCGAAGGCAGCCAGCTGAACGCGTTACGCCGCGGAGCGCGTATTGTCGTCGCCACTCCCGGACGCCTCGAAGACTTCCTCGATCGCCGCCTGGTCAACTTCCAGAGCCTTGCAAGTCCTGATCCTCGACGAAGCCGACCGCATGCTGGACATGGGATTCCTCCCCGCCCTTCGCCGGATCGCCAAGGTCCTGCCCAAAGATCGCCAGACCATGTGCTTTTCCGCCACGCTGGAAGCGTCGGTTGTTCACCTGATCGCCGACTACACCAGGAACCCGGTCCGTCTGGCCTTCGGTTCCACTTCGAAGCCTTCGGAAAACGTCCGGGTACAGGCTTTCGAAGTCGCCGCCGACCGCAAGCAGGAAATGCTCCACCGCCTGCTGTCCAAGGAAACCGGACGCTGCCTGGTCTTCGCCCGCACCAAGCGCGGCACCGAGCGCCTGGCCAAGAACCTGAACCGCGAAGGCTTTGCCGCCGCCATGATTCACGGCGACCGCTCGCAATCGCAGCGCACCGCCGCCCTCACGGGATTCCAGCAGGGACGCTACCGCATTCTGGTCGCGACCGACCTGGCCTCCCGCGGCATTCACGTCCAGGACATCGCCCACGTCATCAACTACGACCTCCCCGAGGTCGCGGAAAACTTCATCCATCGCGTCGGACGCACCGGACGCGCCGGTGAACTGGGCCTAGCCTCCACGCTCTTCGCCCGCGAACAGCGTACCGAGCTCTACCAGTTGGAACGCGCCCTGGGTATCCGCATGGAAAGAATGAAGGCCGACGACACTCCATTCGAAAGGCCGCCTGCCCGAGTTCACATCGATCCCACTGAAGCCGCCTCCCGAGGCAGAATGGTCCGCCTCCCCGGAGAAACCCTGCAAGTCCAACTTGGGAGACTAAGCCGGAAATCGCCACAACTCACGTAGGGGCAGGTGTCCCACCTGCCCAGCGGAGCAAAGCTCCGCAAAATCCCGCCAAACTAAACGGAACCGCTAGCCCCGAACCTGCGTAAATAGCGTCAGGTGCCATATGGCGAAGCTCCGCCTGATCTCAATCCTGTTCCTGGCCGCTCTTAGCGCGCGAACAGCCATAGCCGAAGATCCTACAACCGCCGACTCAATCATGGCCCGCGTAGCCACCAACCAGGACAGCAGCGAAAAGCTGCGCAGCCAATACATCTACCAGCAACACATCAAGATCATCACCAGAAAGACCAGCGGCAAAGTCCTGCGCGAGGAAACTGCCGACTACCACGTCATCCCCAAGCCCGATCACACCGAACGAACTCTCGAACAACTCACCGGCCGCTACTGGCACAAAGGCAAATACGAAGACTTCAGCGGCGAGCCTGTCCCCGAACCCGACAGCACCGACGGAGACCTGATCCACGAATTCCGTGAAGACCTCACCAACGACAAATCCAAAGACGGCCTGGCAAAAGATCTGTTCCCCTTCACCAGTGACGAACAAAAGAACTACAAGTTCCGACTCCTCGGCCAGGAACTCTTCGAAACCCGCCAGTCGTACCACATCGCCTTCACTCCCATCGATGACGATGACATCGACTGGGCCGGCGAAGCTTACATCGACGCCCAGGAGTTCCAGCCGATCTACGTCTTCACCAAACTGTCGCGTCGCATGCCGTTCGGCGTGCGAACGTTTCTTGGAACCGACCTCCCCGGCATCGGCTTCGCCGTCCACTATCGACGACAGGATGACGGCGTCTGGTTCCCCATCAGCCTGGGCAGCGAATTCCGCATCCGCGCCCTCTTCTTGTTCAATCGCACCATGACCATCTCTCTGGAAAACAAAGCCTTCGAGCACACCCACGTAGAAAGCAAGATCGTAGGAGCCGCCCAATGAGGTGTGAGGCGGACACTCTTGTCCTCCGCCTTTGACTTTCCTTTTGCCTGTTCCTATAGCATTTCGTAGTCGACTCGACCGCAAATTCAAGCGGCGGACAGAGCGTCCGCGCCCACACAATCCCGTATACTTCTCTGAATCACAGGAGGCTCTCTATGGCCGCCGTCCCCGACAACTTCGCAGAACTGAAACAGCGCCTCCGCGCCACTTGGATGGCCGGCGACTTCGGGCAAATCGCCAAGCTGAATGCACGCGACGCCGAAGGCTTCATTCAGCGCCTGAACCTCAAGCCGGGGACTAAAGTCCTCGACGTAGCCTGCGGCACCGGAAACCAATCCATCCCCTCGGCCCGCGCCGGAGCCGAAGTCATCGGACTCGACATCGCCCCCAATCTCCTGGAGCAGGCCCGCAAACGTGCCTTAGACGAGAAGCTGAAAATTGAATTCGTCGAAGGCGATGCCGAAAAGATCCCCTACGAAGCCGGCCGCTTCGACGTCGTGCTCTCCATGTTCGGTGCCATGTTCGCCCCACGCCCCGATGTCGTCGCCTCGGAGCTAAAGCGCGTCTGCCGACCTGGCGGCCTGATCGCCATGGGCAACTGGACTCCCGAAGGCTTCGTGGGACAGATGTTCCAAATCACTGCAAAACACGCCCCGCCTCCGCCCGGCATGCAGCCTCCGGCACTCTGGGGAGTCGAAAAGGTTGTCACCGAACGCCTGAATCAGGGCACAGGAAAAATCGCGCGTCTGGAAATGAAGAAGCAACACCTGACTCTTCGACTATCCTTTTCCTCCGTCGGACGCCGTCGCTTTCTTTCGAAAATATTTCGGCCCCACCCAAACCACATTCGCCCGCCTCGATGAGGCAGGTCAAAACGCGCTAGCCGCCGACCTGACCCAACACTGGACCAAAAACAACCAGGGCGACGCCGATCACACAGTCATCAAAGCCGAGTATCTCGAAGTCCACGCGACCCTGGTCTAACCGGCCACCCAAAGGATGTGGGAGCTGTCATCACAAGCCCGTCCCTCAACCGCGGCTTCCTGCGTCACTGACGCCGAATGTAAAATGGGCGCTCGGTTCAGAAGTCTTAACCGCGAGGTGCGCATGCAATCCAGCGCAGTAGTAAGTCGGGATGACGCCTCCGCTCCAGTCCTTCTCTGGTTCCTCTCGAGACTGTTCCTGTTGGCTGCATTCTCGGCCTTGTGCGCCCAGGCCCAGACCGCGCCAGGCACCTCAGCCTGTCCGGCGCCTGAAAGCCAATGCGGCACCACCTGCGCCGACCTCAGCAAGGATCTCAGCAACTGCGGGAGTTGTGGAAACACCTGCCAGCAAGGAGAAACCTGCGCCGTCGGCAATTGCAAACCGCGGACAACGTGCAAGCCGGACCAAACCAACTGCAGCGGACGCTGCCTGGACCTCAGCCAAGACAAGTTCAATTGCGGCACCTGTGGCAACGCATGCGCATCCGGCCAGAAGTGTTCCAAAGGGGCCTGCACAGGCAAGATTCGGACTAACAAGACCGCTCCTCAAAATCCCACTACCCAACCAAGTAGTGGTCCGACGAGTGGACCGGCGAGTTGCTCGGTGGGTAAGGATTGGTGTCAAGGACGCTGCGTGGATTCCATCACCTACGTCAACGACGATCAAAATTGCGGACGCTGCGGCAACCGCTGCTCCATTCCTTCCGAAAGCTGTACCGGCGGCTTCTGCGGCTGTGCCCCGAGCTACACCAGCTGCATGGGACAATGCGTCAGCAGCGCCACATTCATCAGCGATTCCAACAATTGCGGCAGCTGCGGCCACTCCTGCGCCATCGGACAAAGCTGTCTCGGCGGGACTTGCCAGAGAACCTTCCCGTGCCCACCCGGCGATATCACTTGCCACTGAGAATCACCTCGGTTGTGTAGGGACGGGCGCCCTCGCCCGTCCAAGCCGTGCAAGGCTCGGCTATGTTGTCACAGACCCCGAGGGTGCCCCGTCCAAGCTCCGCTTGGGCGGGAGTTTTGATCTGTAGAAATCCATCCGTGCCCAGTGCCAAAATCCCGCCCCAAGCAGAGCTTGGACGGGGCACCCTTGCGAGGTAGGAATGCTATGATTACCCCTTCGCCGTAAGCGCTCCACCCACGACCCCCGTCCGGCCTAGAGAAAGGCAAAAAGCTCTCGATACAAGATGAATCGCCGATTCTCCATCCTGTCCCTGCTCGTTCTGTCTCTCGGAATTTACGTCGCCACCGCCGCTCAACCGGCGCTGCTCGACGACGCCGACGCCTCGCACGCGTTGGTCTCCCGCGAGATGCTGCAGCGCGGCGACTGGGTCGTGATGTATCAGGACGGCATTCGCTATCTCGAAAAGGCCCCGCTGCATTACTGGATGGTCGCCATCAGCTACAAACTTTTCGGGCAGGGCGCATTCCAGACTCGGCTGCCGCTGGTGCTTTCCGTCGCCGCACTCGTCCTGATGGTCTACTTTTTTGCCCGGCGCTTTTTCGGAGAGACCGCCGCCTTCTACTCCGGACTGATCATATGCACCAGCGTGGGCACATGGCTGTTCACCCGCGTGATGGTTCCGGAAGCCATCTTCGCCCTCGAACTGACTGCGCTGTTCTATCTTTTTCTGCGCGGCTGGCAAGGCACCCTGGACACTCGCGTCGCCTACTGGGGCGCATCGTTCGTGATGGCGTTATCGGCGCTCACGCTGGGCCTGATTGGCGTGCTCTTCCCTCTCGGCGTCGTATTTTTCTTCATCGTCTTCACCCGCAGCTGGGGACGCTGGCGCGAATTGCGAATATTCTCCAGCACCCTGATCTTCCTGGTCATCGCCGTGCCCTGGCACTGGATCGCGGAAAACCGCTCGCCGGGATTTTTGTGGTCCTACTTCATTAACGAGCACTTCAAGCGCGCGCTCGGCACCCGCTATCCGCCGGACTACGAAGCCGTGCCGCTTCTGCTGTGGTGGGCACTGCACCTGGTCTGGTTCTTTCCCTGGAGCTTTTTCATCACCTACGCCCTGCGCGAGTTCCCCCGGCCAAAAACCTGGGGACCGAAGATGGAGCCAGTTCAACAAGCGCGCCTGCTTGCTCTTCATCTGGGCCGGACTGATTCTGTTCTTCTTTTCCCTTACCAGCGGATCGCGCATGGAGTACTACAGCTTCGGCGCCTGGCCCGCAATCGCTGTCCTGCTTGGAATCGGTCTGAGCGATGCCGAAGCAGCGAAAGACCGCTGGCTCCCGCGCCTGCAAGCCGGACTCGCGGTGATCGGACTCCTGGCCTCGGTGTGTCTGGGCTACCTCGTCATCTCGTCGCTCGATATTTCGTCAAAGGGCGGCATCTCGCACCTGCTCCAGTATCACGACCTTGATACTTATCGCCTGTCGATGGCGCACATCTTCGACCTGACGCCGCAAACTTTCGCGGCACTGCGCGGTCCAGCCGTTTTTGCCATTCTGATTTTCATCTTCGGATTCGGACGAGCCTGGCTGCTGCGCCGGCGCTGGAAGAATTCCGCCGCGACTCTGACTCTGGCCTTCGCCATGGCCCTGTTTTTCTTCGCCGCCAACTGGGCCTTCAAAAGATTCGAGCCCCGAATGTCGTCACGCGCGCTGGCCGACGCCATCCTTCCTACCTTCGGCCGCAAGACCAGATCGTGCAGTACGGTGATTTCAACTCAGGATCGAGTATCCCGTTCTATACTCATCGCCACGTCTGGATTTATAACGGACGCTTCGGCACCAACCTCGAAATCGGCTCGAACTATCCCGACGTCCCGCCCACATTTCTGGATGACAAACAATTTCCTACCTTCTGGGGAGGCCCCGAACGGGTCTTCATCTTCGTCCCCGAAGAATTTCGCAAGGACGCACTCTCCCGCCTGCCTCCGGATTCCAGCTATCTGCTCGCCGAGAGTGCCGGGAAATATATTTTCGTAAACCAGCCGCTTCGTCCGGATCTACCGGTGCTTGCGTCAGTTCTCAAGCGCCATCCCATGGAGTAATCCGTTGACTCCGGCGGAAACGAATCTCGACACCAGCCAGAACACCGACGAGCTCTTCATGGAAGAAGCTCTCCGCGCGGCCCAGCGTGCTCTCGAAGCCGGAGAAGTCCCCGTCGGCGCGGTGGTAGTTCACGACGGCAAAATCATCGGGCGCGGCGGCAACCGCAACCTCACCGATTCCGATCCCACCGCCCACGCCGAGATCATCGCCCTGCGCCAGGCCGGTGCCGCCCTCGGCAACCATCGCCTGGAAGGCTGCGAACTGTTTGCTACAATTGAACCGTGCGCCATGTGCGCCGGTGCTTTGGTTCATGCCCGGCTCAAGCGCCTGGTCTACGGCGCAGATGACCCAAAAGCTGGCGCCATCCATTCAGTGATGCAGGTCCTGAATCATCCCAGCCTGAATCACCGCATGGAAGTTAGAGCAGGGGTTCTGGCAGGCCGCTGTGCAGAGTTGCTGCAAAGTTTTTTTCGTCTGCGTCGCGAAGAAAAGTCGTAAGAACATGTCGTCAGTCTTCAGCGACCAACGCTTTTCCTGGCGACTAAGACCGACGACTGCTTTCCGGAGAGGTGCGTGAGTGGTTGAAACGATCCGCCTCGAAAGCGGACATACCTTAACGGGTATCGGGGGTTCAAATCCCTCCCTCTCCGCCACTTTTTCTTCCCTCGGCTGAGTCACGCCTTCTTAAAGTACTGCACCTCACGCTCGTGCTTTACCGCGGCCGCACGCGTAGAGAACGTCCCCAGGTTCCGGCGACGCCCGGTCTTGGGATTCTTCTTGCGTGAATACAACCGGTATTCTCCCGACTTCAGTTTGCGAATCATAGGCCATCTGAGATGCCAGTCCCGCAGACACCGTTTCCATCACGACCTCTATAATCACAAAACTGAGAACCGGGAACCAGGAACTGGAAACTGGTTCTATTTCCCAAGAACCTCACAACCAATGGAAATCCGCCGCCTAACCGCCCAAGATGCCGAGTCCTACCAGCAACTCCGCCACGAAGCTTTGCAACGCGAGCCCCTCGCTTTCACCGACTCGGTAGCCGAGCACCAGGCGACAACCTTGGAAGCGATAAAAAATCGCCTCTCCTCCGCGGACGATAATTTCGTCCTCGGAGCATTCATCGATCGCCAGCTCATCGCCATGGCGGGATTCTTTCGCCGCCGGGGTGAAAAGATCCGCCACCGCGGCGGAATCTGGGGAGTCTACGTTTCGGAAGAGTGCCGCGGCAAAGGCATCGGCCGCGCTTTGTTAACAGAACTGATCGGACTTGTTGAGCTTCTCCCAGGCGTCGAGCAGGTCGCACTCGCGGTCAGCAGTCAGAATGACGGAGCCAAAGCCTTGTATGAATCTCTGGGCTTCGAAGTCTACGGTTGCGAGAAGCGCGCCCTGAAAATCGGGGATGAATACGTGGACGAAGAACTGATGGTGTTGTATTTCAAGCGCTGATAAGAGTGGCCTGAATTCCCGCACGTGTACCCAGGGCTGGCGCCCCGAGCCTCATTCTTTCCGCCGCTTCGCGGCTCTACACCACAAAATACTTCGCGCCCGGATGATGCACCACAATCGCCGACGTCGACTGCTCGGGATCCAGCAAGAATCCCGTAGTCAAACGCACTCCAACATTCTCCTCAGGATGCAGCAGCGCAAACAGCTTGGTCTGGTCCTCCAGGTTCGGACACGCCGGATAGCCAAACGAATATCGCGAGCCGCGATACTTCTGGTGAAACAGATCACGGATGTTCGGCGAGTCTTCCCCTGCAATCCCCAATTCCTCGCGCATCTTCTTATGCAAATACTCCGCCAGGGCTTCTGCCGTCTCGACGCTCAAACCATGCAGATAAAGATATTTGGTGTACTCCCCGGCCTCGAACAGCTTCTGCGTTTCCACCGACGCCCGTGCGCCCATCGTGACCAGCGACAGCCCGATTACGTCCATCTTCCCCGATGACTTCGGAGCGAAGAAATCCGAAATCGAAAGCTTGCGGCCTTCGCGCTGGCGGGGAAAGGTAAACCGCACAAGCTCCTTCGCGTTATCCTGCGGATCGTACACAATCGTGTCATTGCCATCGCTTTGTGCCGGAAAATATCCGTAGACCGCCTTGGGCTCAAGAATTCCGGTGGCGATGACTTCTTCTTCCAGCTTCTTTTTGATGGGACGGAATTTCTCCTCCACCAGCCGCAGATAATCCTCCTGCGACGCCGTCTTCAACTGCCACTGGTTCTTGAACAGAGCAGTATCGTTGATGAACGGAAAGAGCTCCCGCAAATCGAAGTCCTTGCGCACCTTCACACCCCAGAATGGCGGCGTGGGGATATCCGGCGCATCCTTTACCACCGGACTTCTCTCCGCAAACACCGGTCCGGTTTCTTCATCGACTGCCGCAGCCTTGGCGTACTCCTTGACCGTCCGCCCTTCCAGCAGCCTGGATTGCTTTTTTCCGTTCGCGGTCGCCAGGTCTTCCATGATGTGCAGGCCGGCGAAGGCGTCATCGGCGTAGAACACTGCATTCGAATATTCACGGCGAAGATCGTCTTCCACGTACTTGCGCGTCAGCGCCGCCCCGCCGCAAATCACGGGGAACTCCAGCTTCTGGCGCTCCAGGTCCTGGATCACGTACTTCATCTCGAGCGTCGACTTCACCAGCAGACCGCTCAGTCCAATCGCGTCAGCCTTGTGTTCCATGCGCGGATTTGATAATCACATCGCCAGTCTGCTTGATTCCCAGATTCACGACTTTGTAGCCGTTGTTCGACAGAATGATGTCGACCAGGTTCTTGCCGATATCGTGGACATCGCCCTTCACCGTCGCCAGCACGATGGTGGCTTTCTGTGACCCAGCCTTCTTCTCCATCTTGGGCTCAAGATACGCGACGGCCTGCTTCATCACCCCGGCAGAGTCGAGCACCGATGGCAGCTGCATCTTGCGAGCGCCAAACAGATCACCCACGGTGCGCATGCCATCGAGCAAAACATTGTTGATCAGGTCGAGCGGAGAATATTGCGTCAGCGCTTCTTCCAATATTTCTTCCAGCGTCTTCTTGTGTTCACCGTCGCCGACAGCCTTTTCGCCGTTGATGATGGCGAACTTCAACTTGTCCTCGACCGAGAGCGTATCCACGTGCGCCGTAGTCTCAGTCCCTTTGCCCTTCTTGCCGGCAAAGTGATTCATGTACTTCTGCAACGGATCGCCATCCGATGCCGCATCGCGATAGATCAGCTTGAGCGCGAGATCAACTTCTTCTTGAGGGATCTTGTATAACGGATAGATTTTGGAGTAATTAACAATAGCCATGTCGAGACCGTTGTTCACCGCCTCGTGCATGAAGACCGAGTTCAAAACACGACGCGGATACGCGTCCAGTCCAAATGAGATATTGCTGACACCGAGGATGGTCTTAACCTCGGGCAGTTCCTGCTTGATTCGCTTCACTGCAGCCAGAGTCTCGATTCCAGCCGACCGGTAATCTTCCTGGCCGGTAGTAATCGGCAAAGTCAGGGCGTCGAAGATGATGTCGATGCCCCGCAAGCCATATTTTTCCGTCGCCAGTGTGTAAATCCGTTTCGCGATGGCGACCTTCTTGTCCGCGGTCAACGCCATGCCATCTTCATCGATGGTCAGCGCAATCACGGCCGCGCCGTAACGCCGCGCCATGGGCAGGACTTTCGACGTTCGCTTCTCACCATCTTCCAGGTTGATCGAGTTGATGATGGCCTTCCCCGGAATTCGCTTCAGCGCCTCTTCGACCACATCCGCCTCAGTCGAATCGACGAGGATTGGAGCGGGCACGCGGGTGGCGACCTTCTCCAGGATCGACGTGATGTAGTCCTTTTCGTCCTCGCCCACGATGGCGCAGCACAAGTCGAGCATGTGCGAGCCTTCGTTCACCAGTTTCTTGGCCATCGCCAGAATGTCGTCGTACTTCTTACCCCGCACCAGGTTGCGGAAGTGTTCCACCCGGGTCGTCGTGTTCATCTCTTCGGCGACCACCAGCGGCTTGGGATCAAGATCCAGCGGAACAGAAGTGTAGGCACTCGACGCCGCCGCGGTCGGCTTAACCTCGCGCTTCGCCGGTTCCACTCCGGAAACAGCGTCTACTACGGCTTTCAGATGCTCAGGCGTAGTTCCGCAACATCCGCCCACGATGCGCACGCCGAAATCCTGCACGAAATGCTTGTGGTAGGAAGCCAGCTCCTCCGGCGACAGCTTGTAAACCGCGTGGCCGCCTTCGTTCTGCGGCAAACCAGCATTGGGCAGGACGGAAATCTCTTTGCTGGAATTAATGCTCAGGTAGCGGATTGCGTCGTTCATCTCCGCCGGCCCCGTGGCGCAATTCAATCCAATGGCGTCGGCATCAAACGGCTCGAGCGCCGTAAGCGCAGCACCAATTTCCGTCCCCAGCAGCATGGTCCCAGACTCTTGCAGCGTGACCTGGACCTGCAAAGCCAGGCGCTTGCCGGATTTCTTCATCGCCTCAAGGGCCGCGATGGTTGCAATCTTGGCCTGCAGCAGATCCTGCGCCGTCTCAACCAGCAGAATATCGACGCCGCCTTCAATCAAGGCGAGCGCTTGCTCTTCGTACGCCGCCAGCATCTCATCGAAACCGATGTGCCCGAGCGACGGCAATTTCGTGGTCGGCCCCATCGAGCCCGCGACGAAGCGCGGCCGGGATGGAGTGGAAAATTGCTGGGCGGCATCTTTCGCCAACTTCACCGCTGCGAGATTGATTTCCTTGGTGCGATCGGCTAAGTCGAACTCCCGCAGCACCAGTCGCGTCGCTCCAAACGTATTGGTCTCGACCACGTCACAGCCCACGCCCAGAAAGTCCGCATGAATATCGCGAATAATATCGGGACGGCTGAGCACCAGCACTTCGCTGCAGTTTTCCTTCCCCCAATAATCGTCCAGGGTGGGGTTGCGACGCTGAATATTCGTCCCCATCGCGCCGTCATAAATAACGACACGTTCCTTCACGGTTTGTAGAAAATCAGCCATTAGCTTTTGGCTTTCAGCCTTTAGCTCCACCCTTCGCTGCCCAGTATTCGGGTTAGCTAGAGGCTACGAGCTGAAGCTGTCTATACACAAACGCCGGCCCACAAGGGACCGGCGTCTCATCCTCTGACAGAAACTATTGAACTTTAGCTCCCTTGCACAGGTAACGAGGGCGCGCCGCCCGCTACTTCATCCCGGTTGAATATCGCATTGGCTCCCATATGTGCTGGCCTGGGGCGCCAGCATCTGCTCTTTGCGATAGACCAGGTTGCTGGCATTAAAGCTCGCGATTTCAAACCCGTGCCCGTGAGTAATGGCGTCGGTAGGACAAGCTTCCACGCAATATCCGCAGAAAATACATCGGTTGTAATCGATGTTGTAAACCTTGGCGTAGCGCTCCGCCCCGCTCACCCGGTTCTCGGCAGTATTCTCCGCCGCCTCGATATAGATGCAGTTCGAGGGGCAGGCGGCTGCACAAAGGAAGCAGGCTACGCACTTTTCCAGGCCATTTTCGTCGCGCTGCAGGACGTGCACACCGCGGAAGCGCTCCTGAAACATGGCGCCCCGCAGCGGTCCCGGCCCGTCGGGATAGTTTTCCACGACGGTAGGCTGAAACATCTCCATAAAGGTGATGCGCATACCTTTAGCGATGGCCGCGATGTTCTGAAGTACTGGCATACATCATTAGTATACCGAAAGCTCCACTACTCGTGTGGAGCAGGCGCCCCCGCGCGCTGCTTTTGACTTTCGGTTTTTGCCTTTGATCGGCCACTGACTTCAAACATCCGGCGGCCACGAGCGTTCGCTCTACCCAGGTTGTATTGCACACCCGATAGCGTATAAGCTGAGTGCCTCTGCAGGGCCCCCATGAGTTTGATGGCGCTCCCAGTGATGCGCATCCACTTCGTTCAAATAATTGTTCTTGATAAATCGTGAGAGGAGAAACACACATGCCTGATCAATTCGAAACACTCAAGCAGAAATACCAGCCAGTTCTGGACAAGATTCAAGAGGAAGGCGCCCAACTTCTGAACGTCAACATGGACGGCAACCAGCTGTTCGTAAAGGCCATCGCAGTTTCAGAAATCAGTAAAGACCGCATCTGGAACGCGATCAAGGCCGTCGATCCCACCTATGCCGATCTGAAACATGACATTGAAGCCAAAACCGGCCCGCAGGATTACACCGTGCAGCCCGGCGACAACCTGTCCAAGATCAGCAAGCATTTCTACGGCGACGCCAGCAAATATCTGGTCATCGCCAAAGCCAACAATCTGGACGATCCCGACAAGATCAAGGTCGGCCAGAAGCTGGTCATCCCAGAAGCAGCGTAAAGGTGGACGTCAGCCATCGGACCTCGGACCTCGGTTGCTAGGGCCCGAGGTCCGGCGTCCGAGGTCCGACGCCGGTTCTGATGTATACTTCCCGCCGCACTTTGAGGCGCGGCCGCTGGGCCACGCGGGAGGAAGACAAATGCATCTACTTTGGACGTTACTGATCGGATTGGTCATCGGAGCTGTGGCGAAGTTCCTCATGCCGGGCCAGGACCCGGGGGGAATCATCGTCACCATGCTGATCGGCATCGCCGGATCGTTCGTGGCCACCTATATCGGTCAAGTCCTGGGCTGGTATCAACCAGGACAAAGCGCCGGCTTCATCATGTCGGTGCTGGGCGCGATCCTGCTGTTAGGCATCTATCACCTGATCCGCCGCAAGACCGCATAATCGTTTGTGTGGAGGGCGGGCGTCCTCGCCCGCCCCTTTTGACTTTGTAAAATTAACCAGGAGAGACCATGCGCTGGACACCGGGTGGCAGCAGCGATGACGTTGAAGATCGCCGCGACGAAAGCGGTGGAGGCGGCTTCCGCCCCGGAGGCATCCACCTCGGCCTGGGCGGTATCGTCATCCTGTTCATCCTGAGCCTGATTTTCAAACGCGATTTCCTGTCGCTGGTCAGCAACGGTTCCATGGACACGGGCAGCACCACGGTCTCGCAACCCGATCCCGCCCGCGACGCGCAGGAAAAGCCGCTGGTCGACTTCGTCACCTTCGTCCTGAACGACACCCAGAACACCTGGAGTCAGGTCCTGCCGCAGCAGGGAGTTCCCTACCGCCACGCCAAGCTGGTCCTGTTCCGCGACGCCTACGATTCCGCCTGCGGCACGGCGCAGTCCGCCACCGGCCCGTTCTACTGTCCCGAGGACGAAAAGGTCTACATCGATCTCGGCTTCTACGACGAACTCAGGCAACGCTTCGGAGCCCCCGGACAATTCGCCGAAGCCTACGTCCTCGCCCACGAAATCGGACATCACGTCCAGAAACTTCTCGGCATCGAGTCCAAGATGCGTCAGGCCCAGCAACAAAATCCGCAGGACGCCAACGAACTCTCAGTCCGCCTGGAACTGCAAGCCGACTGCTTCGCCGGCGTCTGGGGACACTCCACGCAAGAACGCAACCTGCTCGACCCCGGCGATGTAGACTCAGGCCTGAAAGCCGCAGCGGCCGTCGGAGACGACCGCATCCAGAAGATGACCCGAGGCACGGTCAATCCCGAAACCTTCACCCATGGCAGCTCCGCCCAAAGAATGGAATGGTTCCAACGCGGCTTCCAGAACGGCACTATCTCTGCCTGCAACACCTTCCAGTAAGTCTTCGTAGAATCGCAAATTGTGAGTTCAAGGTGTGCGAGGGATCCAAGGGCTGAGGGAACCAAGGGTCCGAGCGTGCCCCATTTCTCGCGTCTTTTGCGAGAAGTGGGGACTCAAACAGCGAATCAAAACTCACAATCTTCGTGTAGCCGCAGTCAAATTTTCGTCATGAAAAGATTCATCATCACCGGCGCCCCAGGTGCAGGCAAAACAGCGATCATCCGTCAGTTAGAGCTCGACGGTTTCAGCGTAGTCGAAGAGGCCGCCACAGACGTCATCGCCGCCGCACAAGCCCAAGGAACAGCTCGAGCCCTGGACGCAGCCTTCGTTCATCGACGCAGTCGCCACTCTGCAAAGAGACCGTCAGATTCGAGCGTCTCGTCAACCCGACGAGATTCAATTTCACGACCGAGCGCCGTGTGTACCGCAGCCTTGGCCGTCTACCTCGGACACCCGCATACGCCCTTCCTCACCAGCGAACTGGAGCGCATCAAGAAAGAAGCAATCTACCAACCCCGAGTCTTCTTCATTCGCAATCTCGGCTTCATCACGCCTACCGAAGCACGGCGAATCACGTTTGAGGAAACAGTACGTTTTGAGAAAATTCACGAAGAGACCTACTGGGACTTCGGCTTCGAACTGTTCTCAGTCGAGCCAGGAAGTCTGGCGGAACGTGTCAGCACTATTAAAGAGGCAATTCGTTAGTCGATTGCGGCCTCGATATGAGCGAAGACTGTATCAGGATGACTGGCCTACGGGTCCACCGTCACACTCAAGCTTCCCTCTTCCCCGGGACGGTGAGTCGCGGTAATGGTGGTTGTGCCCGCGGAGATTAATGTTGCTAACCCAGGACTGAAGCCGTAGGGATCGTCGAACCTTACGACTCCTATCGGGTCTGAAGTCCAAATCACAAAACCTGTTAAATCCAATTGCGTGCCATCTGTGTATGTGGCATTCACAAAAAATTGTCGCTGCGGTTGGGACAGCTGAAACGCCGCACTCGAGTCGGGCGTCACGGTCATGGTTGGTGCGAGTCCGACGACAACAGTCACCGAGTCCGTCTTGCCTCCATAGGCTCCCGTGATCTTGGCTGAACCCATTCCAACTCCGGTCACGTTGCCTTCATTTACGGTTGCCACAGCGGCGTCTGACGTGCTCCACGTCGCGGACTTGGTTAGGTCTTGATACGACTGATTGACCCCAAAGTATCCGTTCGCTAGCAGATCAACACTCCCCGCAACCGGGATGGAAGGCGTGGAATGCGCGTACACATCAAAACCGTTCAAGACACCTGGGTTACCGCCCGGATTACCGGCAGCGGGATACGGTTTAGAGTAAGCACCACCGCAGGCAGTGGTAGTTGCGACTAAAGCCAGGAGAAATTTCAGGCTTGCCTTGTTGAATTTGAACATAGGATCTTTGAGTTTGGGTCAACCAGGCGCTGACCCGTGCTCCCTTACTGGCGCGTGATTGTGCCGTGAGCGCCCGCGATGCAATCCCCCAGAAAAAGGTAGTCATCGAGTTCAATCTGCTGAGCTTCCGAATCCGTCACTCCAGTGAGACCTTCAAGGCCAGTGCCGGTGTTTGAATACAAATGAACGACGTCACCGACCACCGATGCCCCATTGAGCGTGAAAGTCTCATCACACATATTCGCCACGGTAAATGTGCCGGCCAGCGGAAAAAAGCCATCCTTATCCGACGTAAGGGATTGAGTGAGCTGCGTAGAGATGCTGACTGAATTCCCGGACCCTTGCATGGTTCCAGTAAAGAGTCCGGTGAGCGGTTTGACCTTCACTCCGGTCAGCGTGCCTGTTTCTGATGCCGCACACCCTCCGGTGAAGTGATAGCTTCCGTTCGAAGCAGATGCCCGGTCGGTTGCGAGCACGCCGGTCAGGAACAGCACAAGACCAGACACCGGAGATGACTTGACTGATAAGTTCCCTTGTCCGTCGATGGTCCCCGAAAGAGGAAAGTTGTCAAAGAAGCCAGGGCAAGGACTGCCAGTGTTGAAGGATTGGAAGTGTCCCACTCCCACAACGGTGGTAGACGATAGAGTGAGGGCGGCTTCAATACTCGATGAACTCGACCCGGACGCGAAATGCCAGCTTTCCGCAAAGCTGGTGACTGGCGGAGTAGTTTGGCCGATGCCTCCCCCATTGTTCCCTCCGCCCATCTGACTGCCGCCGCCGCAGCCGACGAGGAGTAAGGACAGACTCAGAGCAACACTCAAATACAGGATTCTCATCCGTGTCTCCTACTGGCGCGTTCCGTTCTCCAGCCCGTTCCACCACACCGGAGCTTGGTCGAAACAAGTGAGCCGTGAACCCGCAGCCATCCCTTGTCGACGTCAGACAACGTGCTTTTTCCGTTTATCGTATGCCGCCCAGTGACCGATTTGGAGCCGCCCCTACAGGTGATTAGGGGGGAATGCAACGCCCTGATTGCGATGGACAATACTCCTTTCAGTGATATAAACAAGTGGCCTAAAAGACTACCTGTGCGTCCAGTCACCGCATGATTCACTATCGCCTCGCACGCCCCGATGACATCGCAACATGCGTACAGTTCATCGCGGACCATCCGGTGCTCGCGCCGAGATATGGGGCTGCCATCGATCAGTTGGGAACGGTGTGGCGCCGTTTTCTGGGCTCGGACGCTCTTTTCAGCATCGTCAGCGAAGAGACCGGTTCAGGAAGGGCCCGGACGATCGGCGCGCAAATCGCCAGTTTCGTCTCTGAAGAATTTGCAAGGGAGCTGGCTACACCACCACTCAAATGGATCGGGCCTGAACTGGTGAATCGTTGCGTTCACGGACCAGCTCCGGTATTGACCGACGCCGAAGTGCGTCATTCCAACTCAACCGAGGGCCTGAACATCCTGGTCTGGCCAACCGGTCCGCGCGCCGATTTCGAGAATCTTCCGGAGCTCTTTCAGGGGAGTCAGGTTATTTTTTTCGACGCATACCGGGGCTTCAACATCAACCGGATTCAGACGCAAGCGACCCATCCAATTGAAATCGCGATGGGGGTGAATAGCGGAGGATGGTGCTTGCGGAACACGCCTTCAGTTCACTCCCCGAGCGTCCAGGAGCCCGCTGAGTCGGTGTTCCTACAGCCTCACATTCTGGAGGCCACGAAAACGATGGCGGCGAAGCAGCCTGGTAGCTGGGCCAACCTTTTCTTCGCATATCGCAAGCCGGTGATCGGATTCACGCGCAGCGAGCAGCGGCTGCTGTCAGCCGCCCTGCACGGTGGAACGGATGGAGAGTTATCGGATCTACTCGGCGTCTCTTTGTCCGCCGTGAAGAAAATGTGGGCGTCCATTTATCTCCGTGTGCAGTCAGCGAAGCCGTTCGATGTAAGAATCGAACTCGACGAAAGCATTGACGGTGATCGTGGCAAAGAGAAGAAGCAAAAACTGCTCGTGTTCCTCCGCGAACATCCAGAAGAACTGAGGCCGTACTCCCTAAAGCTGCTGCAAAACGGCTCGTAGCTTGCTTCCGAACTGAGTGAGCCCATTCAAGCCCGCTGACGGGTGGCCCATTCAAGCCCGCTTTTGGCTTGAGTGGGGCAGTTCTACCACTGGACAAAGTCTCTCCGCCGCTCGTTCGCGTTTTCGTGCCGTCCATTCTGACTCGATCTCGACCCGTCCCTCACAGCCGGTTGCGTCGTGGCGAAAACTGCTCCACTCCCAGTCATCGCTCGCGCGCTGATCCATTCCGGTCGCGCAAGCTGCCGCAGCACTCGGGATGCTCGCGTAGATAGGCAAGCAACCGTTGTTTCTTCTGCTTTCCACGGTCGCCGTTGCGCCGTTCGTCTTCTGTCTCGCACCGGTAAGCACAGCGTCAGGCAGATGCTCCCCGTCCGATCATAAACCGAACATAGGCCTTCTTGCAGCTGCAGGGAGA
Source organism: Terriglobia bacterium (assembly GCA_963741105.1). Lineage (GTDB taxonomy): Bacteria > Acidobacteriota > Terriglobia > Terriglobales > Acidobacteriaceae > JAIQFF01. The sequence continues at coordinate 127,324 of CAVUGT010000024.1, read as the reverse complement.
GACGAAAGCGTAGGTAATTGGACAATTCCTCTTCAGGCCCGTTCGCAATGCCGCTGCCAAGAGGCTTCTGTCCACGCTCGCGACAAGCCGATGTGGGCGGAGATGCCCAGCGGAAAGGAGATCTGACTGACTTATTCGGCTATGTGCTAAATCACGTGTCAGACCGATACGTGAGGAGTCGCCAGAGCTTTGTCGGGGGACCATGTCACTCGTGTTTCCATACGATCCATTCGCGTGGCTAATAAAATAACGCCCCTCCATCCGTTGTCCAACCCGGTTCTTCCAAGACAGTAGGTTGCAGTCCAATAAATTCCTTAGACGAAAGCCGCGATGCATTTCGAAAAATGCTGCTGAAACTTGGGGCGAACCGATTGCGCTGGGTATCTTTGGCTTCGATGCAAAGCTGCCACAAGACACGGGAAGTGGGAACCGGATTTCTGGTGGCGATTCCGTTGACGAGCGACCCTAGCAAGGCTTATTTCCTTTTGGCTACTGCCCGTCACATCGTAGACCCTCAGTGGGCATGTGCCGGAGTCACCAATCCAACGCTGTTGTACGCAAGGCTAAACAAGAAGACCTACGACCCTCAGCGGGACGAATCGGGCATTGATTTTGTCAAAGTGACTCTTGTTAACAACGGCAGTCCTACTTGGCGAACGGAACGCAAAGGGGACTATTGACGCGGCGATGATTCCTATTGATACTCACCGAGATTTGATGAGCCTGACATCACCTCGGTCAAAATTTCAGGATTTTGCCACGCCGGAAGAAGAGAAAGCCGTAAACATCGGTGACGAAATCGTGTCGGCGGGACTGGTTCCCGGATTGTCTGGGCAGAAGCTGGAATGATGCCACTTTTTCAGATTCCGCGAAAGGTGTCAAGTATCCCTCGAGGTCTCAAGACACTTTCCGAAACGCCTTGCCTTGGGAAGTGCAGCAAGCCGAGTACTCAAAGACTCTTTGGTATGTAGCCGCTCCACATTGATTCCGGGAATCGCAGCGGTTCTCCGATTTTCCATGGCTACCGCCGGTCGTAACTTGATGCATAACGCGTTGCCCGTAACACCCGTCCCTTTCTAATTGGCCTACAGTCGAGTTCCGTTATTGCTGGTGAAATTGCCGGTATACCCCCGCTCACTGTATCTTCGACATTATTAGTATGCTGAACATACCGGACGGCAACTTTTACCGCTGACCTAGAAGCAGGAAGCCGCAAAAACCGTAATAACGATGGTGCGGTGCGAAGGTAGGGGCACCAGGCCCCAACCTGTCAATCCCCTCCGCCGCCCCATTTCCCCTCAACCCCTTCATTCGCTGGACAAAATAATCTGGCCCACCATGTCCCATTCCCCCTTTTCAAACTGCTATCCTATAAATAGAAAGTAAATATCAGGCGCGGGCGACGAGCTCGCGCCTTTTCTTGTTTAGGCGTGCCGGCCACCGGCAAATGCGGGGACGCGATCACGGGTTTCCCAGTCGCCTTAAAATTCGTCCAGGAAAACTCGAAACGGCTGCAGCTCTAAAGGACACGGCTTTCAGGAGCCTGTCCCGTGAGCAGCCGAAGGCTGTTGCCGGCGCGGTTTGTGAGCCGAGCCCGGCGCATCCGAAATGCGTGCCCTACCCACACCGGCGGAACGCACCTGAAATGTGCGCCCTCTGGAACAAGAAGCGCCGGCTAACCCGCCGGCGTCTCTTTAGTTGGGGCCATGGAAAACAGCGCGGAAGTTCCCGCCGGGCAACGCGCCGGGCGGGACAGAAAGGGTAAGCCACAGAAAGGCACTGACAAACAGCGGGGAGAGTTGGCCGAGATGGCCTTTATGTTCAAAGCTTCCGGCCTGGGATTCGGCGTCGCCAAGCCCTGGGGAGACAGCGAACGTTACGACTTCGCCCTGGATACAGGAAAAAGATTTGTGCGCGTGCAGGTGAAATCCACGTATGTGGCCCGCAGCCAATGTTACGCCGTTAACGCGAAAGGAAGCCAGAACAGGGCATACACCACCGAGCAGATTGACTTCCTGGTCGCGTACATCGTCGTCGAGGACGCGTGGTACGTGGTCCCAGTCGGGGCTTTTGCACCGCGCAAAATGCTGAAATTCTATCCTTCAGCGTGTAAGCAGAAAAACCGGGGCTGCTACGAACAATATCGCGAGGCCTGGGATCTGATGAAAGAAACACCTGACGATCGGGCCCTCACCAACTCACGAGCTCTGGGGAATTTGCTTACAAGATAAATGTGGGCGCGAGCGTCCCAAGACCACGTAGGGGCGGACGCCATCGTCCGGAACTGTGTCGCCACCTTGGACGCGAGCAAAAAGTGGAGTAGCGGGTCAAAAAAAGCCGCGAAGCGGCGCAAGAATAAAGCCCACGGCGCAAGCCGTGGGTACATGGTGGGCCGCGAGCGAGCCCCGAAGGGGCGAAAGAAGGGTTGTGACACAGCTCGAGCGTCCCTACATGGACTCGTGACAACGCCTGCACTTACTCCAGGCCCAGGTCTTTCCACTTCTTATCGACCAGCGCTTTGGTCTTTTCGTCCATCAGGATTTCATCGGGCCAGGGACGCGCGAAGCCTTCACTCGGCCACTTGCGAGTAGCATCAATGCCCATCTTCGATCCGTAGTTGGGCAGCCGCGAAGAATGGTCCAGAGAATCGACCGGACCAAGCGTGAACTGGATGTCGCGCTCCGGATCGATGTGGTTCAACACCTTGAGCGTGACTTCGCCAACGTCCTGCACGTTCACGTCTTCGTCCACCACGATGATGCACTTGGTGAACATCGCCTGGCCGAGCGACCAGATGGCGTTCATCACCTTGCGCGCCTGTCCGGGATAGGATTTGCGAATCGAAACCAGCATCAGGTTGTGAAAGACGCCTTCGAGCGGAAGATTGATGTCGATCAACTCAGGAATCGTCAGCCTCATCAGCGGCAGAAAGATGCGCTCGACCGCCTTGCCCATCCAGCCATCTTCCATCGGCGGCTTGCCCACGATGGTCGTGGAATAAATCGGATTCTTGCGATGGGTGATGCACGACACGTGAAACACGGGATAGAGATCTTCCAGTGAGTAATATCCGGTGTGGTCGCCGAAGGGGCCCTCGGTGCGGAGTTCGTCGAGGTGGACGTGGCCTTCGAGAACGATCTCCGCCGACGCCGGGACTTCAAGATCAACCGTTTCGCACTTCACCAGCTCAACCGGCTTCTGACGCAGGAATCCGGCGATGAGATATTCCTCGACATCCGGCGGCGCCGGAACGATCGCGGAGAAAGTAATGGCCGGGTCGGTGCCGATCGCGACCGCGACTTCCATTTTCCCGCGCGGCTGATTGGCTTCCAACAGGATTGAGCCGCCCGAAGTGCGAGCCATGACATCGACCGCAGCGGAAGCGCGAGCACTCTCCTCTGCGTTGGCCTTGGCCGCGGTTCTGAGAGCTTCGCGGTAATGTTCCGCGCCGACCTTCTGGCGCTGCCAGTGCATGCCGGTCGTGCGCTCGTCATAAATTTGCATTCGATACATACCGACGTTGCGCTTGCCGGTCTTTGGGTCACGCGAGACTACGCAGGGCAGAGTGACGAAGCGTCCCGCATCTTTGGGCCAGCATTGCAGGACGGGGAAATCCAGCAGCGAGAAGTTGTCGCGCTTGATCACTTCCTTGCACGGACCAGTGGAGACAGTCTTGGGAAAGAATTTACCCATTTCCGCCAGCATGGGGAGCATTTTTACTTTGTCGAGAAATCCCTGCGGTGATTTCACATCCATGAAAGAACGGATGCGGTCGGCAACCTGGTCGAGGGCGTCGACTTCAAGCGCCAGATTCATGCGGCGGGCCGAGCCGAACTGGTTGATCAGTACTTGCGATCCGGGATGACCTTTGATGTTCGTGAAGAGCAACGCCGGACCGCCGGGTCTTGATGAGAATTTGCCTTTGCTCACGCGATCGGCGATTTCCGTGATCTCCAGAACCGGATCCACTTCGACACTAATTGTTTTCAGCTCGCCGGCGCGCTCCAGCGCCGCGATCCACTGTCGCAAATCTTCGTAAGCCAAAATCTTCCCCCGTTTGGAAGAAGAATTATACGGCAGCCAACGCTTTCCCTTGCGCGCTGCCATGAAGGAGTGATTCCATGGAAGAGACGCGGGTCGGGATCGATGTAACAACGGGTACGAATCCGCCGCTCTTGGCACCGCACGGGATCGAAGAAATCATCGAAGTGTTCGGTGACATTCACCAACACATCGGGCCGGATGGGCGGCTGGCGGCGAGTTGGCAGGTGAATTACCTGGCAAGAACGAACCTGCCGTTTCCGCTCCGCCTGGCCTGGGACCCATCACGAACCATCACCCAGATGACCTGTCATCGCCGTATGACTTCGGCTTTTGCCGACGTCTTCGGCACGATTCAGGATCGAGGACTGCAGGCATCAGTGACGAGCTTTGGCGGGTGCTTTGCCTTCCGTCCGCAGCGTACCGGCAATAAACTGTCAGCGCACAGTTGGGGCATTGCGATCGATCTGAACTCCGAGAGTAATCCGCAGGGGTCGGCTGGAAACATGCCTGCCGGTCTGATCGAGATTTTTCGTTCCGTTGGATTCGAATGGGGAGGAGACTGGCAGGGCAATGTTCGCGACCCTATGCATTTTCAATTTTGCACCGGATATTGAATTCTGACGTGGGCGACCCTTCTGGTTGCGGCATCTAGCATTCATGAGTTCTGGATGTCGCCGGCTTCGTCACGTTAAGAAAGTCAGTTTTTAGTTTTTAGTTCTCGGTTCTCAGAATATATAGTGCTTGGGCATGGGACAGACCAAAGCCGGGGTGATCGAGTGAAACGACGTGTGGTGATTACGGGCATGGGTGCGGTGAGTCCGAACGGTGTGGGCAACGCTGCCTTCTCCGCGGCTATCTTGAACGGGAAAAGCGGGATACGACGAATTACACGTTTCGACCCGTCTGAAATTCAGGTGCAGATCGCGGGAGAAGTTCCTGACTTCGACGAACTGGCGTGGGTGGAAAAGCGGGAGCGCAAGCATGTTTCGCGGGTGCTGCCGCTGGCTTTGGCAGCCGCGACGGAGGCACTATCGACTGCCGGAATTGACGCGACTTCCCTGCCCTTGGAAGAGAAGCGCCGCTTCGGCGTGATCCTCGGCTCGGGCGGCGGGTCCCAGGAGTTTACAGAGGAACAATACCGCTTATTTTTTCATGAAGAATACAAGCGGATGAGCTTGTTCTGTGTACCGACTGGAGTGATGGGAACTCTGTCGAGCGAACTCAGCGTGCGTTTCGGCCTGCGCGGCCCCAGTCACGTCGTCACCACCGGTTGTACGTCTTCGACGGATGCCTTCGGATATTCCGTGCGGCAGATCCAATCCGGGCGGCTCGATATGACGTTGAGCGGCGGAGCAGACGCGCCTATCTCGCTCGGCATCGTCAAAGGGCTTCATCCTGATGAAAATCTTGACCGATAGTTGGAATCACGCGCCGGAGCGGGGGTCGCGGCCGTTTTCGGTGGACCGCGATGGCTTTGTGGTGGCTGAGGGAGCGTGGATGTTTGTGCTGGAAGAGTACGAACATGCAAAGGCGCGCGGAGCAAAGATGCTGGCCGAGATCAGCGGGCTACGGATCGACTTGCGAGGCCTTTCATCGGGTGCGACTACAGGAGTGCGGCGAGGAACCGGCGAGAGCGATTGGCTTGGCAATGAAAGAGGCCGGAATCGCACCGACCGATGTGCAGTATGTGAATCTGCATGGAACTTCGACCCAGTTGAATGATCGCATTGAAACCCGGGCGTTAAGACTCGCGCTGGGAGCACATGCGGCACAGGTTCCGATGTCGGCGTTGAAGTCGCAGATCGGGCATCCTCAGGGTGCGTGCGGCGCGGCGGGAGTGGCTGCCACGATCGTCGCGATGCAGCATGGGCAGATTCCTCCGACTCTCAATCTGGAGTCGCGTGATCCGGAATGCGATCTTGATTATGTTCCAGATGTGGGGCGCAAAAAAGCGATTGAGTATGCGGTGTGCAACTGCATCGCCTTTGGATCGAAAAATTCGGCGTTGGTGTTGAGGAAATGTGCGTAGAGCGGGCGTTGGTCGCTAGTCGTTTGTCGTTGACCAAGGGATAAGGGGTGGGCCAACGACCAAATGCCAAGGACCAACGACGGTTACGTCTCAACCAGATGAAGAATTGTTCCTTCCACCTTGGGCCAGGCGTTGGAGCGAGGGTCGACCAGGTCCGAGTGGCTGGCGGTGGAAATTTCCAGATAGTGCACGTTTTCGCCGCGCTGTCTCTTCTGCTCGGTATAGTTGCGGCTGAGAAATGGCGGCACGGTGTCGTCGACAGCACCGTGAATGAGCCATTGGGTAGCGGACGGGATCTTGAGTTTCATTGGATCGGCTTCACGATAGTGCTCAGGGACGCGACTGGGTTCCCCACCCATGAAATCTACCACCGCGTTATCGCTGAGATGAAGGTCCCAGGCCTGCTGCAAATCGACGACGCCGGCCAGGGACACGACGCGCTTTATAGCGGACTCGTGACCGGCTAAACAGAGCGCCAGCTCTCCGCCGGCGGAATGACCGGATACAACCAACTTAGATAGATCCAACTTGTAGCGTTGAGCGATTTGTGACACGTAGCGGAAAGCGCTGCGCAGATCTTCGAAGGTTCCCGGCCACCCGCCGCCCGGATTGCCCACGCGGCGATACTCCACGTTCCATGTCGCCAAGCCTCTTGCCGTTAGGGCGGCACACAAGTGACCGGCATGGGCGAGGTCGTACTTGGAACGCCAGAAGCCGCCGTGGATATTCATCACTACAGGAAAGGGGCCCGAGGATTTCGGGATCCGCAATTCGCCGAACTGGTTTGGGTCCCCGCCGTAGCTCAGACGAGCATCGGCGGGGGGCGGCGGGAGCGTGTAGATATCATCTGCGGGCATTGGATTCGTGGGAACCAGATTTTATTAAAACCCTGAGTCTTAATAAGAGTTCGAGTTTCAAAGACCTCGGATTTAAAAGCCAGTTTTTAGTTCCTGGTTCCCGGTTCTCAGTTGCCTTTCAGTTTGAGTTTGGACTTGTTTTCTTCGAGGAATTCTCGAAGTTTGTCGGAGGCTTCGAGAAGGCGAGTCCACTGTTCGTAATAGAGCGTGACTGGGAAACGGCCCAGGCCGTACACGCTGACGCCGCCTTTTTCGCTGACGCGGAATTCGAGGCTGCCGGTGCGGCGGGCGCCCTGCTTTTCGAGTTCGGACAGACGGGCTTTGAGTTCTTCGTACGTAGGTTCTGCCATGAAATGACCTCGGAAAATATAAGGATTAAGTTGGAGCGGGAGACGGGGATCGAACCCGCAACCAACGGCTTGGGAAGCCGCTACTCTACCATTGAGCTACTCCCGCTCAATATCAACCGAATTCAGGGTAACACCCTGGCGAATTGCGGGCAACGACACTACGACTATTCGATCGGCTCGACGATGGTGACGGGTTCGGTCGAGCGGCGATCCGGCAGTTGCACGACCGTGATGGCAGCGAGTACGAATACGATGCCTACGACCTGCAGCGGGCGTACGACTTCACCGAGGGCGATGGCGGCGATCACGATCGAGAATACGGGCTCCAGGCAGCTGACCACGATGGCACGCGTGGGTTCAAGGTATTGCAGTCCGGCAAAGTAACAAGAAAACGGAGCCATGACCGAGATCAGCGAAAACAGCAGCAGGAAAAGCCATTGCCCAGCGGAGTAGTGGGCCGCGATCAGCTTCCAGGGCGGATTGATCAGAAGCCAGAACACGGTGGCGCTGGCGGTCACATAGAGCAGCACGATCCAGCGATCAAGGCGGGCCAGAATGTCGTGGCCTCCTATGTTGTAAAAGGCGAAACAGAAAGCCGCGAGCAGACCAGCTAGGACCCCGATAGGGTCGAGCCGTAATCCATTGCCGCCGAAGACTCCAATCACTAAAGAAATTCCGGTCAAAGCCAGACCGACCGCCGTGAACCGTTGCAGGGTGGGCTTTTGCAGTCTGCGGGCAACGGTGTAGAGCAAGACCCAGATCGGTGCGGTGTACTGCACGATGATCGCGGTGGCAACGTTGGTCCTTTGAATCGCCAGGTAGTAGGTGTAGTTGGAAGCGGCGACGCCCAGAATGCCGATCACGGCAACCTGGCGAATGTCGCGCGCGGGAAGCACCAGGCGACGGCGTCCGCGCAGCAACCAGAGAATGGGGAGCAGCACCAGGAAAGAGAACGTGGAGCGGGCCTGGGAAAGAATCAAGGGGTCGATGGAGTTGATCGCGTGCAGGCCGGGGATGCGTCCGGTGAAAGCGGCACGGCCGAGGCTGGCGGAGATGCCCCAGAAGAGCGTGGCGGTGGCGATGTACAGGTAGCCGCGGACGGGTTTGCGGGATGTGGTTTCCAAGTTGGCAGATTACAACAATCAAAGATACCGAGTTTTGTTCCCCGGCGATAAAAGCAAAGAACTGCCGAGCTTTGCTCGGCTGGGCAGGTGGGACACCTGCCCCTACGTGGCCTGTGCGCTACCGGCGGTTGTCGGTTTTGGGTTCGGGGTGGATCAGGACACGGAACAGCTCGGGAAATTCCTGTTTGAAACGGATTTCCAGTTCGGTGGAGATATCGTGCACGCTGGACAGCGGCAGATCATCCGCCATGGTGCAGTGAGCCGAGACGTAAATACGGCCGCGTACTCGTTTGATCAGAATGTCGTGCATGTCGAGAATCTCGGGGAATTTTCCGGCAACCGCTTTCAGCCGTCTTTCCAGCTTGGCATCGTGTACCAGTTCGTCGGCTGCCTCGATGGTGGCGGGCTCACTTTCGATGTGCGTGAGAATGGACGAAATCTCCGGCACATCCTGGCGAATCTCTGATTCGAGCACACTTACGCGGTCGTGGGCCTCTTTCAGACTCAGACGCTCGTCGAGTTCGAGGTGTTGTTCGACGTGCAGATGTCCCTGGAAATCCTGAACGCTGACGTCGTGGACGTTGAAGTTGTAGCGCGTGGCGACAGCGCGGACGCGATCGAAAATGTTTTCCGTGTTGAGAGCGCGGGGGACGGAGTGCACGATCACGTCGGCATCGGGAAGAACCTCGTGGACCGCACTGGTCACGGCTTCCACCATTTGCTCGGAACGCTGGAAGGTGACGTTGCGAGCCACGCCAACGGAGAGATCGGCAAAGTAGCGATTGCCGGCGCGACGGATGCGGACGCGATCCACTTCAAGCATGCCGTCCACCCCGGAAACAGCGGCGACGATCTTGTTGCGCACTCCGGCGGGAGCAGCATCGAGCAGCGCGTCGATGGTTTTGCGGGCCAGGCGCCAGCTGACGTATACGACTACACCAGCGACGCAGAGCGCCGCGATCGGATCGGCATCGCGCAGCCATCCTATGCCGTACTTCCGTCCGAGCAGGACCAGAGTCAGGCCGATGATGACGATGCCGCTGGACCAGATGTCGGTGGAAAAATGGAGAGCATCGGCTTCGAGCGCCTGGCTGTCGTACTTGGCGGCGATCCTGCCCAGGGCGCGCGAGCGCCAGAAGTCAACCGCCATGGAGATGAACATGACGACGAAGGCAGCGATGCTGGGCTCGATCTCGACGTGGTGGAAGAAGAGGCGTTTGGCGGCCTCGTAGATGATCCAGACGCAAGTGAGCAGGAGCAGGCCGGTCTCGATGAAGGCAGAAAAGTTTTCTACTTTGCCGTGCCCGTATTGATGATCGGCATCGGCAGGCTTGTCGGAAACCCGGACCGACATCAAGGTAATGATGGCGGCAATCAGATCCAGCACGGAATGCAAAGCTTCCGAGAGGATGCCCAGACTGCCGGTGGTGATGCCCACTACAATTTTCAGAGCGGTGATGGCCAGCGCAGCCAGAACGGAGTTCCCGGCTACCGCGCGTTTTTCGGCGCGCATGGACTCCGAACTGTAAATCGCGGGCGATCCCGACATAGCGGCAATTATAGCTGCGGAGGCGGGCGTCGGACCTCAGACTTCGGCCCTCGCACTTCGGGCATCAGGGGCGGGACTACGGAACCGTGGCGTTCTACGCGGCTTATTTGCTATGTATCGGGGGCTGTGTGCTGTAAAGTTCATCGTGTTCATCAATCTGACCATTTGCCGCCGTACGCAAGTCTCAGGTAAAAACTAAACAACTTACAGTTCCCGTTTCGTCCGAGGAGGAGAACTCTCATGCCTTTTGTTACCCGCGGTTCCGTGATTATCACCTTTGCATTCGCCGCCGCATTCGGCGTGCGGGCGCAAACCGCACCGATCAAACCTGGATTGTGGCAAGTCCAAAGCGAACGCGAAGTGAACGGACAGAAGGCGCCCGATATGAGCGACCACATGAAGAACATGAGCCCGGAAAAACGGGCCCAATTCGAAGCCATGATGAAACAGCACGGCGTCTCCGCTGACGGCTCGGGGATGCAAAAGGTTTGCTACACCAAGGAGAATCTCGACCGTTCGGCCTGGGCAGATCAAATGTTGGACTGCAAGGCTACGTTCAGCAGTCAAACTGGAAGCTCCTGGAAGTGGCATACCAGCTGTCCCACGATGAAAATCGAGGCCGACGGTGAAGCCACTTTCCCCAATTCCCAGAGCTACACGGTGAAGTCAACATCGGTGTCACAGCATGACGACAAGACACGGACTACGACTCATACGATGACCGGCAAATGGCTGAGTTCGGATTGCGGCGATATAAAGCCGCTGGATCCCAAGCCCTGACAGGCGGCGTCTTAAGAGCGACACAGAATGAAGGTATTCGCCTATTCCACTCTTGTGCTCTCCGGGCTGTTAGTGCTGCTGTGGCCGGTGGCGGCCTTCTCCAGTATTTTTCTTTTGATGCACCCAGCGGCACTTTCTACTTCGAGGTGCAGCGCTACGCGCTGGCGATCGGCATTTTGAGCTATCCGTGGGGATTCCTGGTGGCGATTGCGAGAATCATCGCCAGGAAAAAGGGTCAAGGCTGGTGGAACGGACTTACAATCGGATTTCTTCTGGCCCCGTTCGCTCAATTGACCCTGGTGTATTTGCTCGTCACGCTTTTCGGCCACTGAACGTGACCCTGGAGAGCAGTCAAACTGCCTACAATTCTGCTTTACCTTCCTGCGTAAGGTCCGGGGTCTGAAATGGTCTCTATGCTAGGATTCTCGGTGCACTCAACCGCTATTGGAGGATTTTGATTTGACGACTCATCGGGGATGGATTTGTGTGATGTTCTTAACGGCAATGTCATGGGGACAAGCTGCAAAGCCTGCCGCCCCGCCAGCGCCTCCTAAGGCGGCGAGCGCCACTGGGGCGGCTCCCAATGCTGTTACGGGAACGATTACGCCGAATACCGCCGTGATCACCATCCCTGGATTGTGTGACAAGCCGGCGGCAGCGCCAGCCAAAGCTGCCGAGTGCAAGACCGTGGTCAGCCGGGCCGAGTTCGAACAATTGGTCAACGCCGTGGCGCCGACCATCGCACCAGCGGCCCGCAAACAGTTGGCCACCCAATACGGCATGGCGCTGGTGATGGTCCACAAGGCCCACGAGATGGGGTTGGACAAGGGGCCGAAGTTTGAGGAACTCCTCAGAGTGGCTCGAATTGGGGTTATCACAAAAGAACTGAACCAGCAGCTGCAGGACGACGCCAGCAAGATCCAAGACAAGGATATCGAAGCGTACTACCACACCAATGAAGGGGCGTTTCAACAAGCTGACCTGGAACGGGTGTTTATCCCCCGCAGCAAGCAGGTTGTAGAAGCCAAAGACAAACCGGTGGACGATGCGGCCAAGAAGAGCCAGCAGGAATCCGAAGAGGCGATGAAGAAGCTGGCAGATTCCCTGCGGACGCGGGCCGCGGCAGGAGAAGATTTCGAGAAGCTGCAGGAGGAAGCGGCGGCTGCGGCGGACTTCAAGGGAAAGCCTCCAACCAAACTGGGCAAAGTGCGCCGCACGAGTCTGCCGCCGGACCAGGCGCAGATTTTCAGTCTCAAACCGGGCGAGGCGTCGCAGTTGATTACGACACCGAACGGCTATCTGATCTACAAGATTGGCGAAAAAGATACGCTTCCGATGGACAAGGTGCGGGAGGAAATCTTTTCCACGCTACGGTCGCAGCGCATGCAGGAGACGCTGCAGAAGATTCAGGCGTCATCCACTCCGCAGTTGAACGATCAGTACTTCTCCGCGCCGGCGGCTGGCCCCGCCAGCGAACCGGGCAATCCTGTGGTGAAGGCCCCTGAATCCGGTCCGAAATAGATGGATGATGCAAAACCAACTGTAGTAGTGACGGGAATCTCCGGCAACCTGGGGACTCGTCTGCTGCCCCAACTGGCCGGGTTCAACGTGATCGGACTCGATGTCATGGCGCCTGCGACCGATCTTCCGCTGCAATTCGAGCGCATGGATCTGGGAACGGAGGATTCCTGCCGCCAGCTTTTCCATCTGTTGCGCGACACACGGGCTGAGGCGCTGGTGCACCTGGCGTTCGTCCTGGACCCAGTGCGTACCGGTGTGCTTGACGTCAACCGCATGTGGCAGATCAATGTGGCGGGGACGGCGCGAGTGATGGAAGCGATCACGGAAGTCAATCAGGCAGAGGCGGTCGTCAGGAAGTTCATCTTTCCCAGCAGCGTTTCAGTCTACGGATCAGATTTGAGCGGACCGGCGACAGAGGAACATCAGTTCGGGGCCCACACTCTTCCTTACGCAATTCACAAGATGGAAGCCGACAAGGTAGTGCAGCAGCGGGCGCCGGCGCTGCGAGGGTGCAGTGTGTATATGCTGCGCCCACACATTTTTGCCGGAGCGAGCGTGGAGAATTACATGGTCGGCGCCTTTCGCGGCACGCCCGGCGGGCAGAGCGACCGGGCGGCTAGCATGAGAGCTAAGGGCAAGCGGCTGCCCTGCATGCTTCCCAGCGGACAACGGTATCTGGAGAACCGGATTCAGTTTGTGCATGTCGATGACGTGGCCCGGCTGATGGTACGGATTCTCGAGAAAACAGAACCCGAGGCGCAGAGACTGACTGTGTTAAACGTTGCTGGACGTGGCGAACCTTTGACCTTTGAACGCTGCATCGAGATGGCTCAGGCGAAGCTGGTGCGTCTGCCGGGCAAGATGGCCTTTCGGATGGCGTTGAAGTTGCTTTGGCAAATGGGGATTGTGTCGATTCCGCCCGAGGCCGCGCCTTACATGACCGGCGAATACATCCTGAATACGGATCGGCTGCAAAAGTTTCTGGGCGAGAATTATGAGGACGTGATTCGGTATACGGTTGCGGATGCGTTTGCGGATTGCTTCAAGAGCGAAGTCAAGACGGAGTCTGTTGCCGAGGTCTAGGGTGCGAGGGCGAGACGCCCTCGCGATAGCCGGCGAGACGCCGGCGCTACTTAACCCTTTCGTCCGCGGTATAGGCCGGCTGTTCCCAGGGTGTATGGGGTCCACGACGGATCGGTGAAGCCTGCCTGGCGGATCCGCTGCAGCATTTCATTGGGAGCTGGGAAACGCGCTACTGATGCCGGAAGATACGCGTATGGGCCTTTCACTCCTGAGATCAGCGTGCCGATTACCGGCAGGATATGTTTGAAGTAGATACGATAAAACGTTCCCACCAAGCCCTCGGGCTCGCCACATTCCAGAATGCCAAATTCTCCTCCGGGGCGCAGGACGCGTTTGATCTCCTGGAGTCCAGCGTCGTAGTCGGCGAGATTCCGAAAACCAAAAGCGGATGTGACGAGATCGAAGTGCGCGTCGGGAAAGGGCAGATGAAGAGCATCCGCCTCGACCCAGCGCAAGGCTGTGGCTGCTGCTTTCTGGCTGGCGCGTTGCAGCATGGCGTGAGAGAAATCTGCGCCCAGAATTTCCGGGGATGACTTCCCTGCCTGACGGCGCAGCGCGAGCGTCATGTCACCCGTGCCACAACATAGGTCGAGGACGCGCGCGTCCGGTCGGGAAAGGATGGCGGCGAAAGCTCTGGCTGTCCTTTTCCACCACAGGCGATCGATGTTCATTGACAGGACGTGGTTGAGCAAGTCGTAGCGGGGCGCGATCGAGGTGAACATCTCGCGGACGGCGCGCGCGGCAGATTGCGGGTCGGTTGCGCCTTCTGGAGCGGCGCCTAGAACAGCGGATTTTGCGGAGTCGGTCAATTTGAGCTTTTTGCCAGGCGCGAACAGCGAACCTCAGGCGCTAAAGCGCGTCGAGCTTTGAGTCCTAGCTGGCACGAGTGAACTCGTGCCCTTCCCTTTTCTCGCGGCGAGCTAGTTTCCAGCTTCGAGCGGCACGAGCAAAACTCGTGTCCTTCGCGCTTCTAGCCTCCCCTCTTTCTTAGCGGGACAAGCGGCGTAACTCGTCGACGGCTTCGATTACTACCTGTTCAGGCACGTCGTTGGCGATTTCGACTTTGCCGATTTCTCGCGGCAGGACGAAATGCACGACCCCGTTGCGAGTCTTCTTGTCTGACTGAAGCAGGCGTAGCAGGTCGCGGCTGCGCGACTCGACCTTGGGGAGTGGTCCGAGCGCACGAACTCCGTCTGTGATGCGCGATGCGCTGATCTGGTCGATTCGATCCACTGCGGACGCGATCTTCGCCGACGCGATCATTCCCCAGGCGACTGCCTCGCCGTGCAGGAAATGGCGATATCCAGTATCAGCTTCGAGGGCGTGGCCGATGGTGTGGCCCAGATTCAGCACGCGGCGCAGACCGTTTTCGCGCTCATCCGACGACACTACTTCCGCTTTCAGCCTTACGGACTCAGCGATGATCCACTCCAGCTTTTCGGGGTCGCGGCGTAATTTTTTGGTGTCGATATTTTCCAGCGCACGGAACAACTCGGGCTTCCCGATCACTCCGCACTTGAGGGATTCGTAGAGGCCGGCGCGGAACTCGCGCTCCGGCAAGCTGGAAAGAACCCCGGGATCGATCAGCACCATCCGCGGATGATGAAAGGTGCCGACCAGATTTTTACCGGCGCGCAGATTGACCGCGGTCTTGCCGCCGATGGAGGCGTCCACTTGAGCGAGAACCGTGGTGGGAATCTGTATCAGG
This sequence comes from Terriglobia bacterium, assembly GCA_963741105.1. GTDB lineage: Bacteria > Acidobacteriota > Terriglobia > Terriglobales > Acidobacteriaceae > JAIQFF01. Next base: position 112,279 of record CAVUGT010000024.1, on the reverse strand, counting down.
TCGACGCCTCGCATATAGAGCGAAGCCACCAGGCCGGTAACGTCTCCGGTCACGCCGCCGCCGAAAGCGATGACAACCGAATTCCTGTCGGCGCCCATGCGACTCAATTGCTCGGCTAACTTCTCAACCGTGGCTAGCTTTTTGTTGCGCTCGCCATCGGGCATTTCCAGAATTTTCGCGGTGAAGCCGGCAGCAGACAGCGAGGCCATCAACTTCTTGCCCCACTTGCGACGGACGGGCGGGGCCGCGACCACGAACAGGTGTTGATGCTTGGCCGGGGAGTCGCCCGGAGTGGCAGTGTAGATCCTTTGAAAGAGATCTTGCAGGGTCTTGCCGGAACGCTGCAACAGTCCGTTTTCGATGACGGCGTCGTAGGGCCGTGGTGGAAGCGCAATGGAGACGCGGCTCATGCCTGTTCATCATAACGTAAGCCGATCGGGTTAGCGGTGTGGTGGTTGGCGGGTTAAGGCTTGAACCACTAAGGGCACGAAGGTGCACGAAGGAAATCTTCTGATGTCAACGTCTGTGTTTCGAAGATGCGCTAATTGGCACTGCCACGCGAGCGGGCGCTCGCGCCTACGTTGCTTTTGCTTTTTTGGGGTTCGCAATGGATGCGATGACTGAGATGGATAGAACGCCTGCCACGCCCGCCAGTGCCAGATGAGTCGGGATATCGACGTAGTGGGATACCAGCATTTTCGCTCCGACGAAGACCAGCACCAGTGCAAGACCGTAGTGCAGGTAGCGGAACATTTCCATCATGCCGGCCAGGGCGAAATACATGGAGCGCAGTCCCATGATGGCGAACACGTTTGAGGTGTAAACGATAAAAGCGTCTCGCGTGATGGCCAGGATGGCGGGGATGGAATCTACGGCGAAGAGGAGGTCGGTGGTCTCTACCACAAGAAGAACGACGAACAAGGGCGTGGCATAGAGTCCGGGCCGGCGAACGAAAAATTTGTTGCCTTCGAAGTCCTTGGTCACCGGAACCCAGCGGCGGAAGACGCGCAGCACCGGATTCTTCTCGGGATGGATCTCGGCCTCGTTCTGAAAGAAAAGCTTGACGCCGCTGTAGACGAGTAATGCACCGAATACGTAAATGATCCAGTGGAACCTCTGGATGAGTCCTACACCAGCCACAATGAAAATTGCGCGCATGACCAGCGCGCCCAGTATTCCCCAGAACAACACCTTGTGCTGATGGTCAGGTGGCACTTGAAAGAAACGGAAAATCAAGAGGAAGACGAAAAGATTATCGACACTAAGCGAAAGTTCGATGACGTATCCGGTAACGAACTCCAGCATGGGCGTGCGGCCGTGCCAGAAAAAAATCACGGTGGCGAAAATCCCGGCCAGCGCAATCCATGCCACGCTCCAAAGCATGGCTTCGCGAAACTTCACGGTGTGGGAGCGGCGATGGAACACACCCAGGTCCAGCACCAGCATGGCGAGGACGAAGAGATTAAATAAGATCCAGAAGAGTAACAATCAAACGCCCCAGGTTTTTCCGAGTGTGGGTCGGACACTCCTGTCCGACGCCTTTGACTTTGACTGTATAACAGAAGCGAATCTGACGTCTCAGTGACAAAGTCAGGATCTAAAACAAAAATCAAACTCAAAAGCGGCGGGCGAGGACGCCCGCCCTACACCTGCTTTTAGTCTTTACGGCCGTGCTTGCCGGTTTGCCAATCGGGCCACATGCCAAAAGCTTTTAGCTGTTCGTCGAGATGAGTCTCGCGGAGCGTCTGTTCGATTTCGGCGTGATGGAGGCGTGGGCCTGGAGGCGCTGGAGCGTTGGCCAGGCCAATGGTCAACGCACTGGCTTCGACCACATGTTTCCTGAGCTCGACGAGATCGACTTTGTCCAGAGTGTCTGACATGGCGTGATAGTTGAGCAGGTAATTGGACTCTTCCTGATTGGCCACGAAAGTCGGGACACCTTCCAGCATAAAGTCAAAGTTGTCGGTGCCCCAATCGGCGTCAGTGGTGAGGGTTGCCGCATCGAGGGTTTTCAGAGGAGCGACCAAAGGGGTAGCAGCGTCGACCACATCACGGCGACCACCGAGGGAGAATCCGGTGACGCGTCCGATGCCAGAATCGAAGACTACGACACCGGCGGCCTTATCCAGTTCCGCACGATGAGCGATGGCGTATTGGTGCGATCCAACCAGGCCCTCCTCTTCTCCAGAAAAAAGGATGAAGCGGATTGTGCGCCGGGGGCGGACGTTAGAAACTTTGATTGCGCGTAAAGCATCTACGACCAGGGCGGCGTTGCAGCCGTTGTCGAGCGCTCCGGTGCCGAGATCCCAGGAATCAAGATGTGCGCCCAGGATCACGAACTCGTCTGGCTTTTCACTGCCGCGGAGCTCGGCAATCACGTTCTTCGCTGTGATCGGGCCGCCGATTGTGTTCGGGATCGAAAGGTCGGCGTAGAGCTTCTGGCCGGAGGCCAGCAGGCGAGCGACGCGTCCTGCGTCCTCACGCGCGACCATGACCATGGGCAAGCGATCAATCTCGCCGTCCCCTGCATTGGTGTGACGGTAAAGCAGGTCATGCGGGCGGGTGGACTGGAATGCAACCGCCAACGCTTTCCCTTTGACGGCGCGATCGATGACGCCGGGAGCTTTCAGGTATTCGGCGAAGAGATCGGCCCAGGTCTTCATCTCCTCGGAATGCACCAGAACGATGGCGCCGGCGATGTTCCCGGCCTTGGCGAAGTCATCCTCGGTGCCTTGCGCGACATCAATCAAGGGGACGTGACTGTGAGGGGCCAGCGCGGGAGCCCATGCGATGGAAACCGTTCGCAACACGAACTGCTCCGGCGCAACTATTGCCATGCGAGTTGCGCCCTCGGCCCACGATGCCTGGATGGAGAAATCTTCTGTATGGACGCTATCGGCGCCAGCCGCTTTGAAAGCCGCGATACCCCAAGCAACCGCTTTCTGCATGGCTGGCGTGCCGGGGACGCGGCCTCCGACCTGATCGGTCAGTTGTTGCAGGTTGGTTTCAAGGGCCGAAGGCTTCTGGGCTTCGGCTATCACGCGATCAGTTGCATTCTGGGCGAAGGCGGTGCACAGCAGGATTGGGAGAAGAGGCAGGTAGAACCGGGCTTGTCGCATCCCGCGCATTAGAAATGAAAAGTTGGAAAAGAGCAAAATTTCGATTCTGGTTTGGATTTGCTCGATTTTGGAAGCCGGGGTTCTATTTTTGTTCTCAGTTCTTGGTTCTCGGTTCTCAGTTATTTTTTGTCGAGAATTTGGATGGTTTGCAGGATTACGCTGCCTACGATCTCAATGCTCTTGGGACTGAGTTTGTCGAGGGTGTCTTGCGGGGTGTGGTGGAAGACGTTGCCGTAGCCGTAGTCGAGGTCGATGAGGTCAGCAGAGGGCACGCCGAGATGGACGAAGGGCAAGTGATCGTCTTCGACGGCGATGGTCCGGGCAAAGAAATGAGACTGGTAGCCTAGTTGAGTGGCCGCCTGCAGGACGGTGTCTTCGAGCCAGGGTGTGGAGCTAGCATCCCGATCGACGTTCAAGTCGGCATCGCCGATCATGTCCGCTAGCAGGAAGGCTTTGATGTTTTTGAGCGTACCGTCTTTTTTCCATTTTTCGGCCAGATGGCGAGAGCCGTAGAGACTGTCGGTGTCAGTCCAGTCTTTTACTGCTTCCTCGCCATCGGTCCAAAACAGCCACACGCTGTAGCCTTCGCGCTTCTTGCCACGCAGCTGGTTGGCCAGTTCAAGCAGGATTGCCGTGGATGAGCCGCCGTCATTTGCGCCTACGTAGCCTGTGTTGCGCAGCGGGTAGTTGGTGTCGTAGTGGCCAGCCACGACGATCACGCCCTCGCGCGTGCCGGGGAACTTAGCGATGATATTTCGTACTGGAAATTTGCCTTCGGGAGTGGAGGCGGTGAAAGCGTCCTCTTCTACCTGATCGTTCTTCAAGTGGGCCAGGATGTAATTCTCCAGCTTCTTGTGGTTTGGGCTGCCGATGGGACGCGAGCCGAAAGCAGTGACTTCGCGGGTGTACTGCATGGCGCGAGTGGCGTTGAAGGATTCGGCGCGGACGCTAACCACCAGCAGGAGTAGCGTGGCAACAACCCCGCAGCGCCGCCGTCCCGCCGGCTGTCGTGAGGGCGTCCCGCCCTCGCCTACGTGGGTGCAGGTGGTTCTCATCGATCTTTTCTGGCTTGGCGGGCTTTGCGTTGTTTCGGATGGACCAGCCAGGCGATGCCGATACTGATGATGTAGAGCCCGACCATTGGGGCGGCGAAAATGCACATGTTCAGAATGTCAGTGGTCGGCGTGATGATAGCGGCAATGATGAAGATCACCAGGATCGAGTAACGCAGGTTGCGCCACATGAACCCGGCAGTAACGATGCCCATCAGCGACAGAAAGAAGACGAGTATGGGCAGCTCGAAAATGACGCCCATGCCGATCATGATGGTCAGGAAGAGATCTGTGTACTCGCCGATTGTGATCATCGGCTGGAACTGTTTGCCGTAGTCGATCAGGAAGGTCAGGGCCGCCGGATAGACCATCTTGTAGGCAAACAGGCCGCCTGCGAGGAAGAGCAGGACGGTCGAGAACATGAACGGGAAAACATAGCGTTTCTCGTTGCGGTAGAGGCCGGGAGAGATGAACATCCAGACCTGGTAGAGCACGATCGGCGAAGTCACGAACAGGCCAGCCAGGGCCGCAACCTTCAAGTAAAGGTTGAAGGGTTCAGTGGGGTTGAGATAGACCAGTTTCTCGGCCATCCCGTTGCGGTGCAGGGCCTCCATGATGGGGCGCTGCACATAGCCGAAGATGAATTCGTGGTAATTCCAGCAGGCGAAGAAACCTACCGTGACCGCAATGATGGAATAAATCAGCCGTCGGCGAAGCTCCTCGAGGTGGTCGAGGAAGCTCATGGCGGTAAGACTGCCGCGCGACTCTTCGTCAGGGGGAAGCTCGGCTGCCATCTCAGGCATCGGGAGCCTTGGCCAGCGCATTCGTCTCCGGGACGGAAATCTCGGTGGGCGGCAGGCTGCCGGACGCTACGGCGCCGGCTGGAGCCTGCACGGGAGGCAGGATGGTCTGGCGGGTCTGTTCAACGTCCAGCTGCGCGATTTCGGACTCGATTTGCGCCTTGAATTCGTTGGAGGCCCGCTTGAATTCGTTGAGTGCCCTTCCAATTTGACGTCCTATTTCGGGCAACTTCTTGGGCCCAAACAGGATCAGGGCAAAGAGGAAGAGGAAGATCATCTCTGGGAAGCCCAAATTCATATTTCACATGATACTGCTGGAGTGGATTGGCGGCAATCCGTGGTGGGCTCCAAAATGATCAAACACGGAAGACAGAGAGGACACGGAGATCTGGCACCGCAAACTCGAGTCGGCGCATCCAATTCGTAGTGGATTGAGGCGAATAGCGTTGGATGGACTACGAGGTCCTCATGGTTACTTCTGGGTGGCCGAAACAGTGGATAACTGGGTCCTACAGCGTTATACTTCGCTAAGACGCGCTGGCTGGGGTGTTTTCTACGTCCCCGGCGAAGGAAAAAATGATGGTGGGTAGTTCTCGTCGCGCACTCTTCCTGGCTGTTCTAATTCTCGTTACTTGCGGATTTCTCGGGATGTTGTATGGGCAGAAGCTGAACCCTTCGGCCGCTCCCGGTGGGGATTCGGATGTCCGCGACAGTCTGCGGCAGTTCACCACTGTTTATGACGTGGTGGAGCAGAATTATGCCGAGCCGGTAAACCCCGATAAGGCGATCTACAACGGGGCCATTCCGGGCATGCTGCACGTGCTGGATCCGCACTCGAATTTCTTCGATCCCAAGGCCTATTCCCTGCTGCGTGAAGATCAGCGCGGGAAATACTACGGCGTGGGCATGACCGTCGGGCCGCGCAACAACAAGGTGATTGTGATTGCGCCGTTTGTGGGAACCCCTGCGTATCGCGCTGGCATTCGGCCGGGCGACATCATTGCCGCGGTCGATGGCAAACCCACCGACAACATGAGCACCGGCGATGTAGCCGATTTGCTGAAGGGGCCCAAAGGGACGACCGTCCACATTACGATTTTGCGTGAAGGCGCCGACAAGCCTCTCGAGTTCGCCGTGGTGCGCGATGAGATTCCGCGTTACAGCGTCGACCTGCATTTCCTGATCAAGCCCGGAATCGGCTATATGCACGTTTCCGGATTCAACGAGACGACTGAACATGAAGTGGCGGACGCGCTTGACCAGATGGGCGATCTGAAGGGATTGATTCTCGATCTGCGGCAGAATCCTGGCGGCTTGCTCAACGAAGGCGTGGGCGTGGCTGACAAGTTTCTGCACAAGGGACAGTTGATCGTTTCGCATCATGGACGATCTTCACCGGAGAAGCGTTACACGGCAGCGCACGGCAACGGCGGGAAGGACTATCCGCTGGTCGTGCTGGTGAACCGGGGAACGGCTTCAGCGGCAGAGATTGTCGCGGGCGCGATTCAGGACCACGATCGCGGATTGATTGTGGGGGAAACCACGTTCGGCAAGGGGTTGGTGCAAACGGTGTATCCGCTGTCGGAGAATACCGGACTGGCGCTGACTACCGCGAAGTACTACACACCGAGCATGCGTTTGATTCAGCGTGATTACGCCAACGTCTCCCTCTACGACTACTACTTCAATCGCGAAAGCGAAGAGAACGAACACAATGCCAGCCGCGAAGTGAAACTCACGGACAGCGGCCGCACGGTGTATGGCGGCGGCGGCATTACGCCGGACGTCAAAATCACGGCGGTGAAAAGCAATCACTTTCAGGACTCGCTGCTGCAGCATTACGCGTTCTTCAATTTTGCCAAGCACTATGCTGTGACGCATCATCCGGCGAAGAACTTTGAAGTGGATGATGTGGTGCTGCAGGACTTCCGCAAGTTCATGGATGACGAGAAGATCGCTTACACCGAGGCGGAGTTGCTGGAGAACAATGCCTGGGTACGGTCCAGCATCAAGAGCGAGATTTTCGTGGACGTCTTTGGGCAGGAGGAAGGCCTGAAGGTGCGTGCGGAAACCGATCCGCAGGTAACCAAAGCGTTGGAGTTACTGCCCCAGGCCAAGTCTTTGGCGGAAAGCGCACGGAAGATTGTGGCTGAGCGGACGGGTGGGCATCCTCTGAACCAGTAAGAATTTAGGGATACAAGACTGAAGGCCCGAATGTTTCGGGCCTTTTTTATTGGCTTGGAACGGCAAGGGCGGGACGCCCTCACGACAGCCGGCGGGACGCCAGCGTTACCTGGTTTTCTTCTCGTTGACTTGGGGCGGTTATCCGCTCATAATCCGCAGTTGAGGCTGGTTTTGACCCTTGCCGGCCGCCAGTTCCGGACATCGGATGGCAACCCCCTATAGCCACATTCCGGCTGGTTTTTCCCGCGCCCAATCCCTCGAGGCGTGGATCGGCCGATGCTGAAAGAGGGGGTGTGGATGTTGGCAATTATTCCTGCACTCGTGGCAGGGTGGACGGACTGGCGCTCGCGGCGTATCCCGAACTGGCTGACGGTGCCGACGCTGATTGCGGGGATTGCGTTGCGAACTCAGTAGCCGCGGGTTGGACGGGAGCGAAAGAGTCGCTGCTGGGAGCTGCGTTAGGGTTGGGAATCCTACTGCCGTTTGTGTTGATCAGGAGCCTGGGTGCCGGGGACTGGAAGCTGGTAGGCGCGTTAGGAGCGTTTACGGGGCCGTCGCGACTGATCACGGTGCTGATGTGGACCATCCTGGTCGCGGGGTTGATGGCGGTGGTGCTGATTATCTGGAAGAAGAGAGTAAGGCAGACGGCACGTAACCTTGCGCACATGATCGCTGGGCTGTTTACGCTTCATCTGCCTGGGCCTGAGGTTTCGCTGGATAATCCGGAATCATCGAAGATACCGTTTGGAGTGGCCGTGGCGGTGACGGTTGTTCTTTATACTGTGAGTCAGGCGTGGGGCGTTCTCGGACGGCAATGAAATTCTGGAAAAAAATCGCGGGCGAAACGGTTGGAGCCGAGATCGCGGAGGCGGCGGTCGTACTGCCGCTGGTGTTCATGCTGATCCTGGGGATCTACTGGTTCGGGCGGGCCTACAACATTTACGCCACGATTACGCACGCGGCGCGCGAGGGGGCGCGGGCAGCGACGGCGCAGACTTGCGCGACCTGCGGAAATGACAGCTCTGGTGCGAAAGCCAGGTAGCGACTCGAGTGGCACAGGCTTTACAGGCATCGAAGCTTGATCCGACTCAGGTCAGTCCCCTGTTGCCCAGTCCGGCGTTGAAAGATTGTCTGACCGGGGCGCCTGTGATTCCGGCGTGTGGATCGACCCCGGCGATTTGCTTCGTGCCGAATGTCCGTCTGAATGATCCGACGACTGGACCGCCGGCTTGCGGTGTGTCGGTGAGCTTTCAATATCCGTACCAGTTTTATCTGCCGTTCACTTCGCTGAACAATCAACTGATTCTCCTGAAGGCCAACGTCCAGACCACGGGAGAAGATTAATGCAAGCGCCCGAATCGCGATTGCGCCGGTGGATGAGGGCTCTGCTTGCCGACACTTCGGGCTCGCAAATGCTGGAATTCGCGGTTGCCCTGCCTCTGCTGGTGGTGTTCGTGGTGGGAATTTTCGACTTTGGCGAAGCCTTCAATACCAAGCAGAAGCTCACCAACATCACGCGTGAAGGAGCCCGCTTTGCATCGGCACTGCCGACCAACGATCTGGATGCGATCGGGACTCCTGCTTCAGTGACGGCGATTCGCGATTTGGTGGACAGCCATCTGCTGTCGGCCCGCATGAACGATTGCGGTCTGGCGGGACAAGCGGGCGTGAACGGGTCCGGCGCTGACCTGGACTTACACCGCTGCCGGCGGCGGTTGCGCGGCGCCTCTGGTTCTGGTCATTGACCGGAGCTATTCATTTCCGACCACCGTCGGTGGTTATACGTTTAACGTGATCAGCACGCACGTGACGATGCAATATCCGTATCGCTGGCAGTTCAACAAAGTCATCGGATTCCTGGTGGCGGGCGCGACGTATCCGGGAGTCAGCCAGATCAGGACGGAAGCGATTGTCCCCAACATGGAGTGAGGGTGTCATGCAGAAGACTCGATTGACCATTCGTCGGCGCAAGGGCGAGCGCGGCCAGACCATCGTTTTGGTGGCGGTCAGTCTGGTGACGCTGCTTGCGATGGCGGCGCTGGCAGTCGATGTTGTGACACTGTACGTTGCGCGCAGCGAGATGCAGCGTGCCGCGGATGCAGCGGCGCTGGCGGCGGCGAAGGCGTTTGTGGATTCGGGAGTTACGTCCGACCCTACAAATGCCACCCGGCAGACACTGGCTCAAACGATGGCGACAACTGTGATCAATTCCATCTTGCCGCAGAACAAAGTTTCAGGCGCGACGCCTCTGTTGGTGGCGGGCTCGCCGGCATTCGACTTTACCAAGCTTGGCAATCCGCAGGTGACCGTGACCCTGCAAAGAACCGATCTGCCAACTTTCTTTTCCAGAATCTGGAGCAGCAACCTGGCCACGGTGACCGCTTCCGCCGTGGCGGAAGCGTACAATCCGTCCAATTCGCCTGCCGGGTATTCTCCGATCGCGCCGAAATGCGTCAAGCCTCTGCTGGTTGCGAATCAGGATCCGAAGAGCGGTGCGGCTCCATCGAAACTTGTCGATCCCACAACGGGCGCGCCCATAGCTACGAACGTCGTTGGAGAAAGGGTGTTTATCACACCTGTCCTGCCGGGGCCTGTCCGCCGATTGCGGGACAGTTTCTCCAATTCCGTCCAGCGCAGGTCGTTCCAGGAGCTGCCAATCTCTGCCCCGGCGCATGCGCACCACCGGCGTCTGACTACGAAACCAGTATCGACTGCTGCGATTCAGCCAATCCGCCGGCTACCCAATACGTTTGTGGCAACCCGGCTTCGATTACGCCGGTTAACACAGCGCTCGTTAAACCCCCAGCTCAGCAACGACACTAACAACGGTCTGCAATGTGTTACGAACCGCCCGGCAGAGGATACGCTCGACCCGGCTACTCTGCCCGATATGCCCGACTTCACCTTGGGCACTGAACCTCCCAAGATTATCGCCGGAAGTGGACCTCTATCGGGAAACGCGGTCACGACGAGCCGGTCAATCGCGACCTGTTCCAATCGTCGAGAACCTGCAGACGTAAACCCAGTCCGCGTGTATTGGATTTCTGCAAGTGTTTGTCGACCCGGTCGACTTTCCCATGCCAACCCTACTCAGGCCCACATTCTGAATGTTATCGGGTGCGGAAATAGTCCGGGCGCGGGGCCTGCGGTTTTAGGCGGGGGATATTCTCCCATTCCGGTACGACTGATTCACCAGTAGCGTTCTCGCGGGCAATCCTTCTTTACTCCTTGCTGCATATTCGCTGCCGCACGAGCGAGAGCGCTCGCGCCTACATTTTCTGTGTGCTCAGTTCGGCTGCTGGGGCGGAGGGACGTCTTGCGGCTGGGGATTTGGGGGATTTTGCTGGTTCTCCTGCTGGGCGTCTGGCTGTTGTTGGGGTTCAGGTTGAGGCTCGGCTTGGGTGGGGGCCGTTTCGGGTTCGGGCGATGGCATTGGCTCCGGCTCGCCTTGGGTCACGGGCGGCGGGGGAGGGATGATGGCGGGTTCGGAATTTCCTCCTCCTGCGCTGCGGTAGGTCAGTATCACGCTTTTCAGTTTGCCCGGGTCGTGCTCGGAGTCAAGCATGATGAAGTTGAAGCGAGAGCCGTTGAGTAGTGAGACCAGTGCCTCGCGGAGCGGCTGCGGAGCTGATGCCGACGACGATCTGTTCCTGACCGCCTCCGGGCGGAATGACGATCTCCGTGCCGGTCTGACGGTGGACTTCGTTGAGAATCTGGGCCAGGCTGACGTGATCGGCGCTCACGCTCAGGCGTCCGTTCTTGTATTGGACATCGAGATTGGAAGCAGGCTGGGCGGGCTTTGCCGGGAATGAAACATTGTCGACGTGAGCTTTTCCGGAGGCCTGTTGCTGGTCGGACATCAACTTGACGATGACGGTCTTGCCGTCGGGAAAGATCTGGAAATGTTGCGGGCTGTTGAGGTCGATGACTACGCGGGTGACCAGAGGGTTCGCGCTGAAGCGTGCCACCCGGTAACCCTTTAGATCGCCCTGATTGAGCAGCTTGCTGTGCAAGTCAGCCGCTGGCTGGGTGTTGGGAAAATCAAGGACCAGGCGATCAGGGTCGGTGGCGGTCTGGCTGCGCAGTGCAACTGGCTGACTGGCAGCAAATTCCACAGTGATGCCACCGGGAGCGCTGGTCACCGTCACGCTTTGCAAGATCGCGACCGGCTGGGCGGCAGGCGGTTTCGACGCGGCGGTTGCGCTCGCCATGAGCCCGATGAAAACAACAAATTGACGACAAATACGACGCATCAAGTTCGATTCTAGCAGCGTTAGTGCGGGCCGCGAGGGGGATAGGTCCTTCTGAGTAACGACGACTTGGATGACGCAGGACGGAATTGGGACGGGTCGATGTGGGACTGGAGCGTTGGCCAGCTCGATTTTCAGTGGCGGCGAACACAAGGTCTCTCGACTTGTCCTCACCGCGCTTCGCGCAGCTCGGAGCGGCGCTCGGGATGACACAGTAGAGATAACTCTCAGAAAGTTTGTTTACTTCTTCTCTTCTCCGCGTTCTGCGGCGGGGGCGGTTGCTGAGGCTGACAGTCTAGTGATTTCCGCCAGTTGTTTTTGGGCTTCTTCAATTTCTGAGGGTTGCGTCGCTACTTTCAGATAGTTCTGGATATGGGTGGCGGCTTCAGTGTAGTTGCGTTCCTGGGCCAGGACGACGCCGAGCAGCAGTTCCAGCCTGGGCAGCTGGTGCTGGTCATCGACTTTCATGCCTTGGCGGGCGCTCTTCTCTGCGCTGGGAAAGTTACGCAGATAGTAATAGCCGAGCGCGTTGCGCATCCAGGCATCGGGAAAGCTCACGGGATTCAGCGCCAGCAACTGGTTGGTGTGATCGATTAGCGGCTGCCACTGCTGTTCTTTCGTATCCAGCTCGGCGAGGCCGCGGTAGGGATTTACGTATTTGGGATCGGCCGTGACGGATTGTTCGAACGAATGGCGCGCTTGAGCGGCGTTGTTCTGGTGTAACTGGACCCGGCCCAGATCGTACCAGGCGACAGCGTAGCGGGGATAAATCTCTACCGCTTTGGACAGCAGCTGACTGGCTTCATCCCATTTTTCTTTGGAGGCTTTATCGCGTCCTTTTTCGTACGCCTTTTGGGCATCCTTGGGCGCCATCGCGCTGGTGGCGCTGATGGTGAGACCTTCGACCTGGGCGATGCGGTGCAACACCAGGCGTCCGATATCGGCGGTTTCGAAACTGGAGAGACGGCTGCTCAGATCGACGGACCGGGACGTGAAACCGGGAAGATCGGCCAGCACTTCGCAGTTGCGCCAGTCGCGTTGCATGCCGCCACCCAACATGCTGGGACCACCGGTGGAATCGACGTCAGCACCACTGATGCCTGCCGCCATGGCTGAGGTGCGGTCACCCAGCTCAAAACTGAAGCCACCATGGGAGTCGGTGTGAGCGACGGTCTGTTTGTGCCCGCGGCAGAGCGTCTGGATGCTGGCCGATTCGGTCAGCTGGGTACCGTCGTCGAGCACGACCTTACCGGTTATGAATGCGCGCTGGCCCATGGGGTTTGACTGGTTGCCGATGTTGGGCTGCATCGTGCCAGGAGTTGGGGCGGGAGTCGTCGTGGGGCCGGGACTGCGGCCGCCGCTTCCGGCCCGCCTTCCGCCGCCGCCCGGCTTAGCCTGGGCAGAAACCAACACGGTGAAGGTCAGGACGAGGAACGCACAAGAGGTGAGGCGGTAATTCATGGCAAGCCCCCAAGGACAGATTGGGAGGATTATACGTCCGGAAGTAGAGGAGCAAGGCAAAGTTATTTCCAGGCGGGCGAACCGCAAAAGCGTTAACCACGAAGGACACAAAGGTACACGAAGGAAAGCTTGAGATTTAAAACCTTCGTGATACTTCGTGTCCTTCGTGGTTAACGCTTTTGTGGGTTGGCCAGCGACCGATGGAGCGTCCCGAGTCTGCTATAGTTTTGCCCACCTACTTGAGTCTGGTTCGCGAGGTGTTTCTCCGATGGCACGAATGGTTCGATGTGGGCTGATACAGGCGGGAAACGTGCTGGGCACCGAGCACTCGCTGGGCGAAATCCGCGATGCGATGGTGAAGAAGCATGTGGAGATGATTGAGCAGGCGGCGAAACAAAAGGTCCAGATCCTGTGTCTGCAGGAGTTGTTTTATGGGCCTTATTTTTGCGCCGAGCAAGATCCCCGCTGGTACGAACTGACGGAAGCGGTGCCGGACGGCCCCAGCACAAAATTGATGCAAGAGCTGGCCGCCAAACATCGGATGGTGATCATCGTTCCGGTCTACGAGCAGGAGATGCCCGGGCTCTACTTCAACACCGCGGCCGTGATCGATGCCGACGGTCGCTATCTGGGCAAATATCGCAAGCATCATATTCCGCACTGCCATCCTGGATTTTGGGAGAAGTTTTATTTCACTCCCGGAGACTTGGGCTACCCGGTGTTTGACACCAAATACGCCAAGGTCGGCGTGTACATCTGCTATGACCGTCACTTCCCCGAGGGAGCGCGCGCGCTGGGATTAAACGGCGCGGAAATTGTTTTCAATCCATCGGCGACGGTGGCTGGACTTTCCGAATATTTGTGGGAGTTGGAACAGCCGGCGCATGCCGTCGCCAACGGATATTACGTCGGGGCCATCAACCGGGTGGGAGTGGAGAAGCCGTGGAGCATTGGCGAGTTTTACGGCAAGAGTTACTTTTGCAATCCGCGGGGCAAGATCATCGCGCAGGCCAGCCGTGACAAAGATGAAGTGCTGGTGGCGGATCTCGATCTCGATATGATTCAGGAAGTCCGCAAGGTGTGGCAGTTCTTCCGCGACCGGCGTCCGGAAACATATGGCATCCTGACCACGCAGAGCGGTAAGAGTGGACTGGCGTGCGTGGAAACTGACAGCGGTCTCCGGACGCAAGATCATTCGCTGCGAGTGATTGCTCCGGCTTCGTGACAGTACTTCTTCGTTGTGTCCTTTTTGCCCACGGGTGAATCCTTGGCCTCGTGAAAGCCGCCTTTTAGCGGCGTCGGCTTCCGTCATGTAGCTGCCATGCTTGGTCTTGCCGTACCACGGGTCTCCTTCTTTGTGGAAGACCTTGGTGCTGGTGTTGACCCACACTTTGCCGCCACCGCCTCCGGGAGCCTGCGGGATGGTGGAGGGATCCACCGGCGCAGATTTGGTTTTTGACTTGGCGGCTTTCTTGTCTGGGGTCGAGGTGGCAGGCGCAGTGGTGGGGGCCGCCTGCGCGAGGCAGATCGCAGATGTGACTCCCAGCAGTAGTGCCAAAACAAACAGTCGGAATTTCAGTATTTTCACAAACTTCTCCTTCATCGCCTCACGGCGCAATCGATTTTTGCCCTCAAGCCCCGCGCAAGTATACACAGAGCCTGCTGATGTAAAGTGGCCATCCCAGTCCTTGAAACGAGTACAATCCCCGGCATGTCAACCCGACGATTTGTACCCATGATGGTGCTGATGCTTGCGGCAGTTGCCGCCTTCTCACAAGAAGTTCAGAGACTCGACCCTGCCGTCGATCAGCTGGTATCCAAGAAAGCCAAGCTGGAGAAAGTGGCGACCGGGTTCAACAAGTGGACCGAGGGGCCGGTCTGGACTCGTCAAGGCACGCTTCTCTTTGCCGAGATCCCTGCGAACAACATCAACCAGTGGGTGCCGGGAAAGGGCGCGAGTCTGTTTATCCATCCCAGCGGATATGAGGGAGCGCAGCCTTATCCGGGGCCGGAGCCGGGATCGAATGGAATGACTCTCGATGCCGACGGCCGGGTCACCATCGCCGGACACGCACGACGCAACGTGTGGCGACTGGAGTCAGTCGATCCACATGCGCAGATCACGGTGCTGGCAGATTCGTATCAAAGGGAAAAAACTCAACAGCCCGAATGACCTGGTGTACAAGTCCGATGGCTCGCTGTATTTCACCGATCCGCCGTACGGGTTGCCTACGCAGAGTGATAACGATTCGCTTAAAGAGTTGGACGTGAACGGAATTTATCGCGTACCGGGCGCACGTCAGCAGAAACCCGGAGCGCCACCCGACCGGGACAAGCTGCAACTTCTGGTGAAGGATTTGGGGCGACCCAACGGCCTGGCGTTTTCTCCGGACGAGAAATACATGTACGTCGCGGAGTCGGTAAAGAAATTCTGGATGCGGTACAAGGTGCAGCCCGACGGATCGCTTACCGATGGATCCGTCTTCATCGATTGCTCCTCAGATCCGGCGAAAGGCGTGCCGGACGGTCTGCGGGTGGATGCCAAGGGAAACATGTGGGGTGCGGCTCCCGGCGGCGTATGGATCGTTTCTCCCGAGGGCAAACATATCGGGACGATCGTGGTGCCGGAGGTGGTCGGTAACCTGGAGTTTGGCGGGAAGGACCGCAAGACTCTGTACATCGCGGGGAGCACGAGCATTTATCGGATCAAGGTGAGCGTTGCGGGGGATCGCAAGCATTAGAATCGTGCAGATTTGCGGGAAGGTCAAAGGCTTTTACCGCAAAGATCGCAAAGGTTATCCGCAAAGGTCGCGAAGAAATTCCCTAACTTCGATTGACTCTGCTTACGGGACGTGGAAGTCCAGTGCGTAGACTTCCTGTGTACCGGTGTCGCGCATGAGGAGCGGAGTGTCGTCGGGAGACAAGCCCATCCAGGCTGACCAAAAGCTGAGCGCGCGGCGAATATCTTTCAGGCTGCATACCTGTTCCAGCTTGTGGTCGGCGATGCGTACGCGATAGATGGCGGGCGCCAGGCTGGCCCCGTTGTCGAAATAGACAAACTGCCCATCCCGAGACCACAGGATTGCTCCCACTGCAGCATTGGCCAGTTCTGACCATTGTTGAGTCGCGAAATCAAAAAGCATTATTTTCTGGCCGTCTTGCGTGGTGGCCACCAGATAGTTCCCTTGCGGCGAGCGGACGGCCGACAGCAGGCTTTGCCTATCAGGAGAATCGGGAAGAGTGGAAACCTTTTGAGACTGCAAATCGACAGTGCGAATTGTGCCATCACTGGGTGAAGCGGCATCGCCAAAGGTTATTGAATGTCCGTCAGGGGCCCAGCTCACACGTGTAACGTTCCGTTCTCCGGCGGGAATTTTGCGCGGCGTGCCGCCGTCCACGGACACGATGAAGAGTTCCGACCGACCGCCGGGTGAGTTGCCCGAAAAAGCAATCTCCCGGCCATCGGGCGACCAACTCGATGGACCCGCCGAAAAGGGAGCCGAGGTCAGTTGTAGTTTCTGGCTGCCATCTACGCGGCTGCGCCACAGTTCGCTCTCAGGAAACGAGACATAAGATATCCACTGGCCGTCGGGCGAAAAATTTACACCGCGGGCAGAAATACCGCCGAGGAAGGGGAGGAACTGGGCCGATTTTGGGTCATAACGCACCAGCTCCGAGCGCGGCTGCTCGCCAATCACATAAATCTTTTTCCCATCGAGGCTGGGTTGCGGGGAATGAGCGAGTTTGCTTGGATGCATCTCGGGTAGCGTCAGTATCGACTGTCCTTTTTAGGACCGAATTAACGAAATCAGGATCCAGGACTGGTGTTTACTATGTCGTAAAGTGCATATTCCGTCCCGCTAAGCTTCCACATCGTCAACGAGATTGTTGCGCGGTGAATCGATGTCTGGCGCTCTGCCTCATAACTTTGGCGATATCAAAGCGGTTCGCTTGGATGCATCTCGGGTAGCGTCAGTATCGACTGTCCTTTTTAGGACCGAATTAACGAAATCAGGATCCAGGACTGGTGTTTACTATGTCGTAAAGTGCATATTCCGTCCCGCTAAATTCTCACCCGTCAACGTGATGAGTTGACGCGGGTGAAACGCATGTCATGGCGTTCTGAGCCTCATAAACACTGGTGATATCGAAACGTGAAATGTGCGAGTGTGTACATTGTGACATCACCTACACACTATCCCGTCAACGTGCGGTCGACATCCAGTTTCGCAGTGCTGAACGCAAAGCCTTATGAAGCACGGAGGACACAGAGGACACGGAGAACCCCGGAACTAAAGTTCTCTGTGTCATCTGTGGTTTATCGGTGAAGCTCTATTTCATACCTGGCATGGGCATGTCGGAGTTAAAGATGTCGCACTGGGTCTTCCATCCACCACTCGACTTCTTCCTCACCAGCATCCACTTGCCGTGGTCCAAGTGAGACCCGTCGGCGCCGGTGATCTCGTACGTCCCTGTGCCGTAACTCAGGTCGCCACTGCTCTCGGCGGTGGTGACAGTGATCTTGACCTTGGCCAGACCGCGATCCTTGCCGGCCTTGAGCTGGGCCAGAATCGCGTCGCTGCCATGGACGGCTTCCTGATTGGGCGGCATGCGGCAGCCATCGGCAGCGTACAGCGCCTGAATGGCGGCAAGGTTGTTAGCGTTATATTCTTTCTCCCAAACGGCGGCGAGTGCCGCTATGTCCGACTTGTCGGCGGCGACGGCCGGGACGGCGGCGAGCGCGGCGCCCAGCATCAGAACTAGTCCAAAGCAAACAACTTTCCTGGTGTACATATCTCCTCCTCTTTCAAAAACAAGCGGATACTAGAAGAATGCCGGGGAAAAGGCAAAAGCGCGGAATGAGAGGGTCCTGACCGGCCAAGCCTTGATGCATGCGCTACGACATCACAGCATTGAGATAGATCAGGCCGACCTGCCGGTCGTATGATGGGTCATTGCCGATCAGGGACCAGCGGAGATTAGACGACGTGAGGAAACAGTTCTTACTAACACCGGGGATATTCGTCTTGACTGCAATGTCGTGGGCACAAGTCCAGGCTGGGACTGCCCCTGCGACCGACAGGCCGGTGCTTGGAACGGTTCTTTCGGCTGAGTTGTCGATGAAGCTGGACGCCAGGAAGTGCAGGGCGAACGACAAAATAGAGGCAAGGACAGTCGCCGATCTGTTAGTGCGCGGCCAGATTGTGGTTCCTCGAAACTCAGAAATCATCGGCCACATCACTGAGGCCAAGGCTCACAACAAGTCGTCTCCCGGTTCGATGGTGGGCATCACCTTTGATCGCCTGCTGCTGAAAGACGGGCACGAAATTCCCTTGCAAATGACGGTACAGGCGATCGCGCGACCGTTGCCGCCGGCTTATGGGGGTGAGCCTGACGGTTACGGGGATGCGTCCGCGATGCCCCAGATGCCGCGAGGCGGAGTATTGGCACCATCGCGGCCAGCAACCGCACAAGGGGTCAAACCGGTATCTCCATCTCACGTTCCCGACCCGCCTTCCGGCAAAAATCCGCGACCAGCCAATTTAAATCCCAATGCGCTAGATTCCACGAGCCGTGGAGTATTCGGGATCAACGGGCTGTCTCTCGACACCTCAGGCCCGATATCGGTTTTGAGATCGAATACGGGGAACGTGCACCTGGAGAGCGGTACACAATTGGCTCTGCGCGTGGAGTAGGAGCATCTGCGCATCCAAGATCAAGGTCTAATTCTGGGTTTTCAATTCAAGATTGATTGTCCAGCGGCGGGTGTGCAGAGGAACCGAGATCACGCGTTTTATATTCAGAGCTAGAATCATGGCTCCTCGGATATCTCGACTACATTGCCTTCCAAATCACGCATTTCAAAGTAGTGCGTTCCCTGCCGATCGTGCTGAACTTCGCCGACATTGACGCCACGGGAACTTAGAATCTCTCTGGCTTTCTGGACATCGGGAGCGTATAGCATGGGCGTTTCCGCCTCAGTTGGTCTGCCGCGCGGCCCGAGCACTACACAAGTCCCGTCCTTTTTCGAGAAGCCGAGCGCGACACAGCCTTCGGGGTCATCCATTTCAGCGGGAACTCTTTGAAGTCCCAGCTTTTCGATGTACCAGGAAGTCGCAGACGCGACGTCCTGCAGTCCAAGATAGAAGGAATCGGCAATGGTCAGAAGAGCCATTCGAGCATTTAAGTGTCCGACCAAGCCGAATGTCAAACAAAACAGTGAGTCACATCCGAACATCATAACCACTATTCTTGCCCCTTCGAAACCCGCGGCTGTCCGTGTATAAGATTAGTTCCACAAATGCCGATACCAACTTCTTCCGTTCGCGCCGCTGTCGAATCCAGTCCTCTTTATAACGCCGATCTTGCGCCGACCGTGATGCCCGGCGAAGTTGCCTCGGGCGATCGCGGGGCACGAACGTGGGGCACCTACAACTACGCCGCGCTTTGGGTCTCGATGTCGGTCAATATTCTGACCTACATGCTGGCGGCCAGTCTGATCCAGGGCGGGATGAACTGGAAGCAGGCGGTGTTTACCGTGTTTCTGGGGAACTGCATTGTGCTGGGGCCGATGCTGCTGAATTCTCATCCCGGGGCGCAGTATGGGATTCCCTTCCCTGTGCTGGCGCGGGCCTCGTTCGGAGTGCTGGGCGCGAACGTGGCGGCAGTCTTGCGGGCGCTGGTGGCGTGTGGATGGTTCGGGATCCAAACATGGATTGGCGGCGAAGCCATCAGTGTCTTGATGGCGACGGTTTGGCCGGCCTGGAAGTCGGTGCCGCATGGCGCGGGCATCTGCTTTCTCGCGTTTTGGCTGATCAACCTCGTGGTCATTCTCAAGGGGATCGAGTACATAAGATTCTTGCAGGGGATCAGCGCGCCTGTCCTGCTGGGTGTGGGTTTGCTTTTGCTCGGTTGGGCATATGTGCAGGCCGGGGGCTTCGGACCGATGCTTTCGGCGCCGTCGCGCTTTACCAGTTTTCCGGAATTTTTGAAGTTTCTGATTCCGGCATTGAACGCGACTGTAGGTTTCTGGGCGACCGTGTCGTTAAACATTCCTGACTTTTCGCGTTTTGCGCGGAGCCAGAGGGCGCAAATTGTCGGTCAGGCACTGGCGTTGCCGACGACCATGACTTTGTATTCCCTTGTTGGCGTGCTGGTGACCTCGGCAACAGTTGTGATCTATGGATCGGCTATCTGGGATCCGGTGCAGCTTTTGAGCCGGTTTCATTCAAAACTGGCGGTTGTGGTTTCGCTGATTGCGATCCTGCTGGCGACCTTGAATGTGAATATTGGCGCTAACGTGGTTTCTCCGGCGAATGATTTTTCCAACCTGTGGCCGCGCAAGATCAGCTTCAAGATCGGCGGCGTGATTACGTGTTTCATGGGCATCGTCATCATGCCCTGGAAGCTGCTGGACAACTACAAGACTTTCATCTTCGGCTGGCTGGGAGGTTATGCGGCGTTTCTGGGGCCGGTGGCGGGCATCATGATTTGCGATTACTGGGTGATCCGGAGAAGACGGCTGCTGGTAGACGATCTTTATCTGCGGGGCGGAGCTTACGAATATTCTCGCGGGTTTAACTGGAAGGCTGTGGGTGCGCTATTTTTGGGCGCTGCTGTGGCTTTGGTCGGTTTGGTGGTTCCGGCTTTGCGTTTCGCTTACGACTACTCGTGGTTTGTGGGGTTTGTGGTGTCGTTTGTGGCTTATTACTTGATGATGGCTGGGGATCGGGTTGAATAGAAAACCAGTTAATAGTTGTTGGTTCTCGGTTCTCAGTTGTCCACTCCGGGCAAAGTTTTGGAGACTGTTGAGCGTCTCCGGAATCTAATGCAGTAGAGACTATGGAGCCGAAAAGCAATCCTCGGGTAGTCATCGTCGGAAGCGGATTTGGCGGGCTGGTGGCAGCTCGGACACTGGCGCGATATCCAGTAAAGATTACGCTCGTCGATCGCCAGAATTTTCATACCTTTCAACCTCTGCTTTACCAGGTAGCAACCGCGGGATTGTCTCCTGGGGAGATTGCCGCCCCCATTCGCTGGATTCTACGCAACCGCCGGAATGTCGAAGTGCTGATGGCGGAGGTGCAGGATTTCGATCTGGCGCGCAAAGTGGTGAAGCTGGCCGACGGCGAACTTGCCTATGACTATCTGATTGTGGCGGCGGGCGCGAGCCACGCTTATTTTGGACACGACGAGTGGGAGCCTTTTGCGCCCGGACTCAAGACTATCGAAGACGCGCTGGAGCTTCGGCGACGAGTGCTGCTGGCGTTTGAACTGGCGGAACGCCAGGCTGCCAGCGGCAAAGAGCAGGTCCAGCTTAATTTCGTGGTGGTCGGCGGTGGTCCGACGGGCGTTGAATTGGCGGGTACGCTCGCTGAGATTGCGCGCCGGGCATTGGCCAACGAGTTTCGCACGATCGATCCGCGAAAGACGCGGATCATATTGCTGGAAGGCGGACCACGGGTTTTGCCAGCATATCCTGAAGATCTTTCGCGCAGTGCGGAAGAGCAGTTGCGGAAATTGGGAGTTGAAGTACACACATCGGCATTGGTGACCAATGTGACGCCGGGTGCGGTGCACATGGGTGAAACCCAACTGCCGGCAGCCGTCACTCTCTGGGCTGCGGGAGTTGCGGCCTCGCCGCTGGGCAAAAAGCTGGGAGCGCCGGTGGATCGCGCTGGTCGGGTGTTGGTGAATCCCGATCTGAGTTTGCCGGGACATCCGGAAGTTTTCGTGATTGGGGATCTGGCGGCGCTTAAGGATGAGAATGGAAAGTGGCTGCCGGGCGTTGCACCGGTCGCCATGCAGCAAGGCAATGCGACGGCGCGTAACATCGGGGCTGAATTAGACGGTGAAGCTCGTAAGAATTTTCATTACTTCAACAAGGGGAACCTGGCGACGATTGGGCGCGCCGCAGCGGTGGCCGAGTTTGGGAAGATTCATATCTCGGGGTTTGTGGCCTGGCTGGCCTGGTTGTTTGTGCACATCTTCTTTCTTATCGGGTTCAGGAATCGCATTATCGTACTGGTACAGTGGGCGTGGTCCTACTTCACCTATGAACGCGGCGCGCGCTTGATTACCGGGGACACGCATCTGCCGGGGTGGGATGAGCTGCGCGCGGAAGAGATGGAACCAAGCGAGGTCGAAACCAAAACACCCGCCTAGCTTCTTTGGACGGGGCCACCTGCGATCAACACGACGGCCGGCGCTACTTTGCGAGACAATAGTGCTGGAGGCCGCCTCCCTATGAAACCGACGAAACTTTTGCGTACACTGTGCGGCATCTTGCTCGGTGCGGTGCTGGGCGCTTCAACTCCATCCTCTGCTGAAATCCTGAAGATCGTTGTGAATGACACAATTCATCCCATCACCGAGGAGTACATCGGGCGAGCACTGAGCGAAGCGGAGCGGAATAAAGACCAGGCTTTGCTGATCGAGATGAATACGCCGGGCGGCCTGCTGGAATCTACGCGCAACATTATTGAGAAAATCCTGGCGTCGCCGGTTCCGGTAATTATTTATGTCACCCCGAGCGGGAGCCGCGCGGCTTCGGCTGGGTTCTTTATTCTGCAAAGTGCAGACGTGGCGGCCATGGCTCCAGGGACCAATACCGGCGCGGCCCATCCGGTGACGCTGGGTGGCGGCAAGGTGGACGACGTCATGAAAGAGAAGATGGAGAACGACGCCGCCGCTCTGATGCGGTCCGTAGTCTCAAAGCGCGGACGCAATGTCGAAGTGGCCGAGAGTACGGTGCGGCAATCGAAGTCGTTTACCGATCAGGAGGCGTTGTCCCAGAAATTGATCGACTACGTGGCGACCAGCGAACAGGACCTGCTGAAACAGATGCAGGGAAAAACCGTAAAGCGCTTCGACGGGAAGACGATCACGCTGAATGTGGGCGGCGAAAATATTCGGCTGTTCGAGATGACTTTGAAGCAGCGGATACTGGCTTTCATGATGGACCCCAACATCGCATTTATCTTTCTGGCGATCGGGGCCCTGGCACTTTACGCGGAGTTCAACCATCCCGGAGCAGTGGTGCCCGGGACGGTGGGAATCGTATTTATCCTGCTGGCAGTCTTCGCGCTGAATCTTTTGCCGACGCGATTTGCGGCGGTGGTGCTGATACTCGCTTCGTTTGCCTTGTTCGCGCTGGAAGCCAAGTTTGCTGCCCATGGAGTTCTGGCTATTGGCGGAATCACCACCATGGTTTTGGGTGGACTGCTGCTGGTGGACGCGCCGATCCCTGAGATGAGAGTCCATCTGCTGACTGCGCTGGCGGTGAGCATTCCGCTGGGTGGGATCACGGTCTTCCTCATGAGTATCGCGTTGAAGGCTCGGGCCAATAAAGTCGTGACCGGCGCCCAGGGGCTGGTGGGGGAAGTTGGGATGGCGCAAACCGCGCTATCGCCTCGCGGCAAGGTTTTTGTGCACGGCGAGATTTGGGATGCGATGTCGTCGAGCGGGGTCCTGGCGGGACAGACTGTGGTGGTGCTTGGAGTCGATGGGCTGGAGTTGCGTGTGGAGCCTTCGCCAGCGGCGCAGCGGGCCCCGGCGGCAAGTACCGTTTGAAAGCCTATGTTGGCATCTTGCGAGGCACTCCCTATTCTTCCGGGAAATGCCGTATTCTTAAGCATGTGGCGGTGTAATCCGCCACGGAAGCGTTCCTGAGGTTGGGGCGCGGAGGCTTCGGATGGGGCTGTCGTTTACTGGCATCGTTGTAATCATTGTTGTCCTGTACTTTCTAAGCTCAATCAAAATTCTGGCCGAGTATGAGCGCGGCGTCATCTTCCGCCTGGGGCGATTGCTCGCGGACGCGAAAGGGCCGGGGCTCATTTTCGTTTTTGCACCGCTCGATCGCATGGTGCGAGTTTCGTTGCGGCAGGAAGCTCTCGAAGTTCCTCCGCAGGACATCATCACTCGCGACAACGTAACTTTGAAAGTGAATGCCGTCATCTTTCTGCGGGTGATCGAGCCGCGCAAGGCGGTGGTCGAAGTTTCCAATTACGTTTACCAGACTTCGCAATTTGCGCAGACCACTTTGCGTTCGGTGCTGGGCGAGCAGGAACTGGATGAACTTTTGTCCCATCGCGAAAAAATCAATCTGCGGTTGCAAAGCATTCTGGACACCCACACCGCGCCTTGGGGAGTGAAAGTCACGAACGTCGAGGTCAAGCAGGTGGACATGCCCGAGTCCATGCTGCGGGCCATGGCCAAGCAGGCTGAGGCGGAACGGGAAAAGCGGTCGAAGATCATTCACGCGGAAGGCGAATTCTCTGCCGCGCAACGCCTGGTGGATGCTGCTGCCCTGCTGGCGAAAGAACCGGTCAGCGTGCAGCTGCGGTATCTGCAGACTTTGACTGAAATCGGAGTGGAGAAAAATACCACCGTGATCTTCCCGGTTCCGGTGGATTTCTTCTCCGGCATTCAGAAGATTCTTGGCAAGACCGACACGGACGGCGCCAAGAGCTAACGGCCACGGGGCGAGGTGGGATGAAACATGGCGGCATCTGAAGACACAGAGATCACACTAGGGACGGGGAAAATGCTGGCCTTGTTTTTCGGGCTGGTGGCGCTGTGCGCGGTGTTCTTCGGAATGGGGTTTTCGCTGGGCAAGAGCTCCACTCAACCCAGTGGTTCAGTGCAGGCGGCAATGGGACCTTCCAGCGTTCGTCCTACGGCGGTCAAAGCCGCTGACCCTCGCCCGCCGACCGATCTCACCTTTTACAAGGCAGTCGAGCAGAAAGATCCGAATGCCGAGCTGACCACGAAGACCGAAGACCTGCCAGCGGCCAAGCCCGCCGCGGCGGACAGCGATGCGCCTCCCGATCCCACAGCCGTGGTTGCGAACCAGAGCAGCTACTTCGTGCAAGTGGCAGCGGTGAGCAAGCAGGAAGATGCCGCAGCCCTGGTCGATGCGCTCAAGAAAAAGCAATACGCAGCCTTCGCCGCCAACACAGCGGGAGACAAGCTGTTTCACGTGCAGGTTGGGCCCTTTGCGGACATCAAGGAAGCGGAGGGTGCGCGGGGACAACTGGTGAAGGATGGGTACAACCCGATTCTAAAGAAGTAACGCTGGCGGCCGCCGACCCCGATTTTAGATTTCTGATTTCAGATTGTAGATTTCGAATTGATGAGACCCTAGTTTTCGCGCAAAATCTGAAATCTCAAATCAACAATCTGAAATCTCTCATCACCTGCTGAATCTCTGCTCTTTCCACGGGTCTCCGTACATGTGGTAGCCGTTTTGCTCCCAGAAACCGGGCGTGTCGTGGTCGAGAAACTCCAGCCCGCGCAGCCATTTCACTGACTTCCAGGCATAGAGATGAGGGACGATGAGGCGCACGGGGTATCCGTGGTCCGCGCTCAGGGGTTCGCCGTCGTGGTGCGTGGCCAGCAGGACTTCTTCGCGGTCGAGATCGGCTAACGGGACGTTGGCGGTGTATCCCTGTTCGGCATGGACCAGGACGTAAGCAGCTTCTCGCTTGGGATGGACGCGAGCCAACAGTTCGCGGAAGGCGACGCCGTCCCAGTGGTTGTCGAAGCGGCTCCATCTCGTTACACAGTGGAAATCACTGGTGCGCTGGATCTTGGGGAGCGCGTTGAATTCCTTCCAGTTCAGGGTCAGCGGATTATCAACCAATCCTGTGATTCGCAGGTCCCATGTGTTGGGGTCGAATCTGGGGACCGAGCCGTAGTGCAGGACGGGCCATTTGAGCGTGAGAGATTGGCCCGGGGGCAGCAGGCCCTCGCTCTTCTTCAGCTTCTCGAGTTGTCGGCGGTCGTTGCCTTCGAACAGCATGAATCGGACCGTCGGGCGTCGGACTTCGGTCGTCAGATTCAGGCTTCGGAGCTTGAAGTGCCTTCATGCTATTGGACTACGAGTCGCGGCATAAAAGTTTCACATACATCGTGATCGATAGTCCGAATGATGGATGAGCTGACGCCTGACGCCGACGACGTGACGCCTGCATATTGACATCTGTCGATTTTCTGCTTCATGCTTGCTGTCATGACGCAAACTGAGCAGGAACTCGATCGGATTTTGCATGCTGTCGCTGATCCTACGCGGCGGCGGATTTTGCAGGCGCTTAAGGAGCAGGGCGGGTGTTCGATTGGCAAGGATGTGGGGTTGTGCGCGTC
This sequence comes from Terriglobia bacterium, assembly GCA_963741105.1. Taxonomy (GTDB): domain Bacteria; phylum Acidobacteriota; class Terriglobia; order Terriglobales; family Acidobacteriaceae; genus JAIQFF01. Next base: position 86,270 of record CAVUGT010000024.1, on the reverse strand, counting down.
CGATATTGAAGCGCGGATTCATTTGTCGCAGCCTACAATTTCGCATCATATGGCGATTTTGACCAAGGCCGGGGTGGTGGAGGGGAAGAAGATCGGGCTTTGGGTTTGGTATCGGAGGAATGAGGCGGTTTTGCGGGAGTTTGGGAAGGCGTTGCGGAAAAGTTTGTAGGATCGCGCTGTGTTTTCTCGGGCAGGAAACGCAAGGTCCCTCGACTTGTCCTCACCGCTGGCGCGGCTCGGAGCGGCGCTCGGGATGACAGGGAGTTTAGAGAGTTTGGGGTAGCGCCGGCGTCTCGCCCGTCTTTGGCCGGTGGTGACACGAGCGAGGGCGCTCGCGTCTATCTCAGCCGGCTACGGCGGCTTGGGTTTTTTGCAGGAGGCGGCGAGCCTGGGAGATCAGGTCGCTGACTTCGAACGGTTTCACGAGATACGGGATGTTATGGTCGTGCAGGAACGAACGGATTTCGGGTTCGACTGCGCTGGAGAAAGTGAACATCAGGTGTTTCTCCAGTCCCGGACGGTTTTCTGAGATCCATTTATAGACGTCTGGGGCGTTCCATCCGTTCGCCATTTTGCCGTCGATGATCATGGCGTCGAATGATTCCTGCAAGAGACGGGCTTTCACTTCATCACCGTTCATCAATGTGACAACCTGGGCTCCGGCGCCAGCCAGGACGTCGCGCTCGAATTCCAGAACTGCCTCTTCGTCCTCGACCAGAAGAACACTGCCCTCGATCACTGATTTTCGAGTAGAAACTGGAAGGCTGGACTGGGGAGCGCCCGCGCCGGCATTGGCCGGGAGGCGGACTTCGATGACGGCACCGCCCTCTTCGCGATTGCGAGCAGAGATATCTCCTCCGTGTTCTTTAATAATGCCGTAGCAGATACTGAGTCCGAGGCCGGTTCCCTTGCCTACGCTTTTTGTCGTGTAGAACGGATCGAAAATGCGGTTCGGCTCCTTGATGCCGGGGCCGGAATCCTGAAATTCAGTGATCACCGTGCCTTCGTGCGTATACACCCGGACTTTGAGCGTGCCGGCGCGGTTACATTCCAGCATGGCGTCCACGCCATTGTTAATGACGTTGAGGAACACCTGCTCCAACTGGTGCGGGTCGGCGGTGACTGCCGGAATTGTTGACTCGATGTCGCGCTCGACCTTGATGTCATTGACCTTCAAGTCGTAGTCGCGCAGAGCAAGAGTTTCGTCGAGCACTTTGCAGATATCGACTTGCTCTTTTTGCGGCTTGCGCTGGCGAGCGAATGACAACAGGTTTTGCACGACGCGGTGAGTGCGTTGGGCCTGCTTGAAGAGCTTGCTGACGAAATCGGCGGCGCGTTCTCCCAGTCCTTCGCTTTCGAGCAGCTGGGCGTAGCCCAGGATTGCGGTCAGCGGATTGTTGAGTTCATGCGCTACCCCGGCGATGAGCTGTCCTACGGCTGACATCTTTTCGCTCTGAAGCAGCTGTTCCTGGGTGCGGCGCAGGTCTTCGTAGGCGCGGCAGGTTTCTTCGTAGAGCCGGACTTTCTCGATCGTCGTGGAAAGCTGGCGGCCGATCGCGACCAGCAGGCTCTCGTCGTTGCTGGTGTACTCGCGGCTCTCGCGGCTGCTGATGCCCATGATGCCGATGGGCTTGTCTTTTCCCCAGAGCAGCACCCAGATCCACGATGCGAGGCCGTCGGCGCGAATGAACTCCGCGACTTGCGCCGGGAGATGCGGCAGATAGTCCGCGGTGATGACTTCCGTGCGCGAACGGGTTACCAGATCGCCGAAGCCTTCCGTGAATTTGATTTCAGAGAGGCGGGCGCGTTCGGCGCTGCGCTGTCCCCATCCGGCGCGGCGGCGGAAGGTGGTTTCATCCAGATCGCAAAGATAGATTGAACCGGTCTCCGCTCCGAGTAACGAAATCACCTGGCGGAGCGTGAGGTTGAGAATTTCGTCCAGATCGAAAGACTGGGTGGCGATGACTGCCATGGCGTTAAGCGCGTTGAGTTCGCGATTGCGCCGACGGATTTCGTCTTCGGCACGCTTCTTCTCGGTCATATCGAGAAGGAAGCCCTGATAGCGCTCGATCTTGCCTTCGGCGTTGCGGGTGGCGAAGCTGCTCTCCATGGCGGTGAGCAGGGTGCCGTCCTTGCGGCGCAGAGTCACTTCAAAGTTGCGCACGTAGTTGTGTTGTTCCACTTCGCGGCGGAAGACTTCGCGCTGTTCGGTCGAAGCGTACAGCTCGGCGTCGATGTTGAGAGCCATCAGCTCTTCGCGGTTGGTATGGCCCAACATGCGGATGAAGGCGTCATTGCAATCGAGCAGTTTGCCTTCTGGGGTGGCCACGAAAACGCCTTCCTGCACCTGCTCGAACAGTAGACGATATTTTTCCTCAGCAATGCGGCGATCGGTGGTGTCGCGTACTACGTGTATCGTGCCTTTTTGCTTGCTTCCCTGGTCGACATACGAAGACGTCGAAACCATGGAGAAGCCGCCAAAACCGGGATCCGGGCCTTCGTGGAAACCCTCTTCGGTGTGGCCGCAGTATGGGCAGCCTTGCCACTGTCCACGATTGTGAGGCAGAACGGTTTCGCACAGTTGCCCCACGGCATCGGCGGGGGCCATATGCAGGCGTTCCAGCAAGGCATGATTGGCCTTCATCACACGGAATTCAGAGTCGTGCAGAAGAACCAGGTCGTGAATGGAATCGAAGGTGTTGGTCCACTGCCGGTGGGAGCGCAGAATCTGTTCTACCAGGCGCAGGTTTTCAACTGCCAGCCCTAACTGGTGGGCGGTGGTGGTCAGAAATTCCAGTTCCTCGGGAGAATAGAGAAGGCGATGACGGCTGCCCAGGGCCAGGGTCCCGATGGCCGATTTCTTGCCCAGCACCGGCACCATGACGACATGGTGAAATTTTTCCTGCTGCAGATAGGGGCGGACGTTGTCGGCTGCGGTCTTCGTCACCAGAACGACTGGGGCGTTGCCATTGAGCGTACGCTCGAAATCGTCGTCTAAAGGAACTGACAGGCGCTCCTGGGCAAACCCTTTCGAGAGGCCTATCTGCTGAGCAATGACCAGACGATCGCCTTCGAGTAGGCGGAACCAGGCGGCGTTCGCGTGCATCAGGCCCTTCAGCTCCTCGAGCGCAGTGGCCATAATGGGGCCCTGATGCTGCGCGCGTGTGATGCTGGTGGTAAGCGCGTTCACTACGCGCATGCGGCGCATGTGCAGCTTGTAGTCATCGAACACTAGTAGCAGCATGCTCAACCCGGCGACCATGCTGACCAACAAGTTCGACCCTATCGGTAGATGAGAGGTGAATGGCGGCCAGCCGAGATGCATGAGCATCAAGCTGAGGCTCAACATCCACGGACCGAGTTCCCAACGCGCCCAACGGTATCGGATCAGACGAAGGGCAGCCGTCATGGCGACGAGGCGGTAGGCAACTTCGAGGGCCACGCGCAGCGTAACCGACTCCGGCCAGAACCACACGCGGACCACCGCGAAGCTCATGACGGTCAGGGTAATCAGCAACAACGGAAGCAGCAGTCCCCGGGCATTGGTGTAAACGAAGATGGCGGCGGCAAAGAGGCATATTGCCAGGACGAATTCCGCGTGCGAGATAGCGATCAGGTAGACCGGAACGGCTCCGGCGGCGTGCTGCCCCAGGGTCCAGCGCGAGACAAAGTAGGCCAGCCAGCCCAGGGTCCAGATGAGCAGGTAACGCTCGCGAAAGGCGCGGAAGACCAGCAGGCTGGCGGCGAGCAAGATCAGTGCCGCCGACTCCTGGGGGGTCAACCCGGGGACAGTAATGTCCCCGACCGCGAGCCAACTAGAGAAGTTCAATAGATTCATCGGAACAGATTCATCAGAACAGTCCACCAAAACCGGGGGAAGAGCTCATTCTTTTAATAGCATGCCCGCCCGGAGGGACGATGTCCTTTCCCTGTCCTTCTGGTTACTTTCGGAATCTCGGAACTACGGTAGAATTGGCCGTACACTCTAGAAAACCATGCCAGTTGACCGCATCCTGGTTGTCGACGACGAGGAAACTATTCGCGAGATTGTATCCGCGATGTTGACCACTGCGGGCTACAAGTGCCGGCAGGCCGGGTCGGGAATGGAAGCGCTGGCGCTGCTCGAATCCGGCGAGGAATTCGAGCTCATGCTCTCCGACCTGATGATGGCCAACCTGGACGGCATCGGGCTGCTGGAACGAACCAAAGAACGCTTTCCTGAAATGCCAGTGGTGATGGTCACGGCGGTCCACGATATTTCGGTGGCGCTGGCCGCGATTCGTAATGGCGCCTATGACTACCTGCTGAAGCCATTCGAACGCGAACAACTTTTAGCGACTGTCCGCCGGGCGCTGGAGAACCGCCGCCTGAAGCAGGAGAACCGCGCTTACCAGACCAGCCTGGAATCGCTTGTCCAGGCCCGAACGGAACAGCTGAAAAAGACACTGGTCGATCTGGAACGTTCCTACGACATTACGCTCGAAGCTCTGGGCGACGCCCTGGACAAGAAAGACGCCGAGACCGAAGGCCACTCCAAGCGCGTGACCGCATTTACGATTGCCATTGCCCGGGCCATGGGATTGTCAAAAGAACAGATTGCAGTGATTGCGCGCGGCGCGTTTCTGCATGACATCGGCAAGATGGCGGTGCCCGATGCCATCCTGAGGAAGCCGGGGAAGTTGACGCCAGAAGAAATTCTGATCATGCAGGAGCACTGCTACCACGGCTACGAGATTCTGAAAAAGATTCCTTTCCTCAACGAAGCGGCTGAGATCGTTTACGCCCACCAGGAAAAGTACGACGGCACGGGCTATCCCCGAGGATTGAAGGGCGAAGAGATTCCGCTGGGGGCACGCATGTTCTCGGTGGCTGACACGCTCGACGCCATTACCTCCGACCGTCCGTATCGTCCTGCACAATCCCTGACGGCGGCGCGAGATGAAATCAAACTATGGTCGGGACGGCAGTTCGATCCCAAAGTGGTGGATGTCTTCCTCGGTATGGATACCAAGATCTGGCCTGATCTCCGCAAAGAAGTGAATGCTCAGGTTCAGCGCTTCGCTTACTCCACGGCCGCGAAAAGTTCAACGTAGTCCCTCCTGCTGTACATGCCGTCATGCTGAGCTTGCGAAGCATCTTGCGTGTAGCGGATGTGCCGCTTGCCTACAGTTGCGCCGCTGCGCGCCAGATCCTTCGGGACTGAAGTCCCTCAGGATGACGCCGAACGGGAGGAAGCGTCCGTACAAGCACACTGCCTGGTACGAACTCCAACATTTAAGGTTGCGTTCATATTTATCGCTTTTAACAGATTCACGCCGTGCAGGCAGCAATACGCGTGCCGCTCACATCCAACCACACTGGCGGGACGTTCCGCGACAGTGGAGGTTCATGTCTATGAGGGCGCCTGGTTCGTGGCGACTGTTTTGTTTCGCTCTGCTCCTGGCAACGGTGCCACTCTGTGCTGAGGAACCGAGGGCTTCCGCGCCGCCTCATGCAATTGCGGAAGGAACCAGATTTCTGATCCGCCTCGAGGACAACCTTGATGTCAGCCGCGTCCGGCCGGGAAAGCGCTTCAAGGCCAAACTCATGGAAGACGTGATGGGGCCGGACGAGAGCATGATCGTGCATGGCAGCACGATCAAGGGCCATGTAAGCCAGGTGGGTAACGGGTTTCATCCCCGGCTGCTGTTGAGCTTCGACGAAATTGAAACCCAGCGCGGGTGGACGCCGCTGATGGCAACCGTGATTGACGTTCCGAGCGAGCACGGCCTGAAGACGGGAGAAGAAGGGGCGATCGAGCGTCAGGGACAAGGCGGCGGTGAGCATCACGATCCCGATTCTGACGGTGTGAGCGCGAAGGCCGGTGCTGCCGCTGGCGTGGTGCGAGCCATATTCAGTGATCACACGTTGCGGCTGGAGAAAGGCACTATCCTCGACATTCGGCTGGATCGTCCCGTGCAGCTGCGCTGGCGTTGAGTTTTCTTGTGTGGGGTGGACGCTCTTGTCCGCCGCTTTTGACGTTTGTTAGTAGAGACCTATCTTCCAGAGCGACATTTCAATCTTCCGATCTAAAATCTAAGTCAAAGGCGGCGGGCGAGGGCGCCCACCCCCACACCTTCAGGAGAATCTATGAAAATTGTGTTTGTGTTGCTGCTTGCATTGCTGGCCTGCACTGTTGCTTTCGGTCAGGATCGTCCTACCGTTACCGCCCAGCCCAACAGTGTCTTTGTCGGCGCTGATGGAAAGTTTGAAGCGAATCCCGATACCGCTGTGATGCAATTCAACATTTCCGCGCAGGAAGCGACCTCGCGCGAAGCTTATGACCATGCGTCCAAATCCGCGGAGCAGGTACGGCAGATTTTGCGGTCGAATGGGATTGAGCCGAAATCGGCAGAGTTCGGCTACATGTCGTTGCAACCGGTCTATGACTTCAAGACAGCCAAGCGAAAGCTGGTGGGATATCGGGTGAACGCGAACGTCTCTCTCAAGTTGAAAGAGTTTTCCAAGATCGCGCCGATTGTGCAGCAACTCGCTGATGCCGACATCACCGAAAGCCAGTCGCTGAACTACACCCTCGAGAATATCGACACGGCCAAGGCGAAAGCGGTCGACGATGCCTACCGGCGGGCGCATGAATCGGCGGCGGCGCTGGCCCGGAGCGCCGGGCGCGGGCTGGGAGAGCTGTCGTATGCGTCGGTGGATACGTTTGAGAACGTGCGTCCGATGATGATGGCGGGGGCGATGATGAAGATTAACAACGGGGCTCCGGCGCCGACCGAGGAGTTCACGCCGCAATCAGTCTCGGTTACGGCGCATGTGAATGCTTTGTTTGGGTTGAAGTAGGAGTGTGTGGGGGCGGCTGTTGCAGCCGCGGAGCTACAGTTTCAGGCCTCGCCCGCCCCAGCACGCAGTCATTATTTTGGGATGCGGTTGGCATCCAGGGGGACTTCGCGCTGGATGACCATTTCCAGCGTGGTGCCGGCGTCCATTCTTACATCGCTGCCGCGGGTGAACAGTCCGATGGCGGTGCCGACTGCGCCACCGACTCCGGCGCCGATCAGGCCGCCTTTTGCGCCGTTGCTGAGGCCGCCGACGACCGCTCCGGTTCCTGCCGCGGTGGCTACGGTCTTGGCTTTCTCGCCGGTCTGGCTGTCCTGCCGAATGGTGCCTTCCTCATCTTTCATAGAAGTCTTTTCAGCACCGGGAACATTTTCGACTGATCCAGGCAGGACGACCGTGTAGCCACTGGGATAGATCAGTGTGCTGAAGTGCATCAGGACTTCGGCGCGTCCCTTGACGTGGCCGCCGCGTTTGACGTTACTGATCCGGCCCTGCACATAGGTGCCGGCGGGAATCACGATGCGTTCGTTGATTACGACTGGAAAAGTTGTGACCGCATATACGGCGTCGCCTTCGCGGGCATTCTTGGTAGAAACGGATTGCTTCAACGCCAGCGGGACCTTGGTGCCGGAAGGAATCGTAAGCTGGGTGGAATCGTTGGCGGAAGGGGCCTGGGCCGCGGCCATGCCGCAAGCCAGGAACATCACAGCGGTTGTGTACGCAACACTTTTCTGCATCATGGACTCCCCAAAGCATAGGCCGGACGAAGAAGGGTCAGCCAGCCCGATAAAAGTACGATGCAAGTTGAGGATCGAAAGTTTGTCGCTATTTTTGCGGGGCCGTTTCCTGCACGCTGGTGGAGCGCTGGTTTTCCCTGACATTCCCCATGAACTGGGACTGCAGGCGCTGGGCACAGAGTTCTCCGCAGACGTGGAGAGTGCCTTCGCGTGCGGCAATCTCGTCGTCCCAGGGGCACAGGTAGAGCACGGGCCGGTTGAATTCGAGGAATGAAGTCCACATCAACCACCAATGATCGGTAAGGCCCTTTAGCGTTCCGCAATTGGGGCCGGCACAGCGATACATGATGTTTGCGGCGGCAGGTGCGGGTGGTTTGCCAGCTTTCATCCTCAACTCCCAGGGTCACGAAATCGACTAGAAACATTCTAGCGGAACTGAGGCGCGGCGGAGGTCCACAGCTACTTGTAAATCAGGTACTTCTGGCGGACCTGGAGGAATTTTTCCAGCGGAACTTGCCAGTCATCCGCGATCCGGCGCGGGTCCTGGCCGGCAACGATGGCGTCGTACACCGACTGGTTGCCAAGCAGCTCCATCATGCGCTCCATGTGAAACTGCTCGGGATAGAGCTTGTGCAGGGCGGAAGCCAGTTCGATGCCGAGTTCGGCGGCGTCCAGGGAGTTGCGGTCGATCAGAACAATATTGACGCCTTCACACATCTTACCGGAATGAACGCTGGCGGCGGGCGTGAAGCTGAGCGGGACGAATCGCACTCCGGAGATGTTTCGCGCATTGAGGTATTGCGCCAGTTCGGCAGCCTTGATCCAGGGCGCACCCAGCAATTCAAACGGAGTGTCGGTGCCACGCCCCACGGAGACATTCGTTCCTTCGACCAGACCTACGCCGGGATAAAGAGTCGCCTCGGTGAGACTGCGCATGTTCGGCGAAGGATTGATCCAGGGGAGGGTGGTGGAATCGTACCAGTCGCCGCGCATCCATCCTTCCATGGGGATGACGGTCAGCTTGGCATTCAGGTTGCGTTCGCCGTTGAACATCTTCGCCAGCTCGCCCATGGTCATGCCGTGACGAACCGGGATGGGAAAATAGTTGGTGAAGCTTTCGTGGCCAGGATCAGGAATGGCGCCTTGCACGAAAGAACCCGTGATTGGGTCAGGGCGATCGAGGACAAAGATTTCAATCCCCGCCTTGGCCGCAGCTTCGAGAAAATATCCCAGGGTGGTTTCGTAAGTGTAGAAGCGGGTTCCGACATCGTGGATGTCGAACACAATGGCATCCAGGTTTTTCAGCACGTCAGCCGGCGGACGGCGATCTGCGTCTTTGGCGCCGTAAACGCTATAGACGGGAACGCCGGTCGCGGCATCCTTGGAGTTGGAGATATCGGTAGTGTCCATCGCACCGGTGACTCCGTGCTCGGGACTGAAGATGGCATCCAGCGAAACGCCTGGGGCCTGCGCCAGGATGTCGATGGTACGGCGGCCTTGAGAATCGACTCCAGTCTGGTTGGTCAGCAGTCCAATTCTTTTTTTGCCGGTGGTGGAACGAAGCGGATCGAAGCTGTGGGCTTCGAGCACGTCAATGCCGCTGAGCACCTTTCCGTTGCGGGTGGCGATGCGGCGGGCGGCGGTCTGTGCTTCGTTGTATCCCGTAATGCTTTTCAATCGTACTTCGTCTTTCTCGTCGACGGTCAGCGGAAGAGCAGCCGCCACCGCAGTGGCGACCTTGGACCGTAGAGCAACCGCGCTTCCCTTTCCACGGGGATGGACGGCATTCGACAGCAGAATGATATACGTTTGTGTGGTGGGATCAATCCACAAAGATGTGCCGGTGAAGCCGGTGTGGCCGAATGATCCGACCGGAAGAAGATCTCCGCGATTGCTGGAAAAAGGCGAATCGATGTCCCAACCGAAACCGCGAAGGACCTGAGCCGTGGGCGGCTGTTGCGGCGTAGTCATCTTCTCCACCATTTCCTGCGACAGGATTGGACTGCCATGCAGCAGCGCGCTGGCAAACTTTGAGAGATCATCAGCAGTAGAGAACACGCCGGCGTGGCCGGCTACGCCTCCCATGCGGCGCGCCCGGGGATCGTGAACAACGCCCCGCAGCATCTTGCCATTCTCGTCGTATTCGGTGGGAGCAATCTTCGGGCGCCAGGCCGCCGGAGGCAGGAAGCGGGTATGCGTCATCCGCAATGGGGAGAAGATTCTCTTTGCGCAGTACTCGTCCAGCGTAGTTCCATTTACGCGCTCCACCAGCGCGCCGAGTGCGATGAAATTGGTATCGCTATAAAGAAAGCGGGAACCGGGTGGGTACGTCGGCGTCTCAGCAAAAGCCAGACGGAATCCGGCTTCGCGGCCTTGCCATGCCGGATCCAGATCGAAGTCTTCACGCAGGCCGGAGAAGTGCGTCAACAGGTTGCGGACCGTGATGTCTGCTTTTCCGTTGTCGCCGAATTCGGGAAGATATTTTGCCACCGGATCGTTCACCCGGACTTCGCCCTTTTGCACCAGTTGCATGACGGCTGTGGTGGTGGCGACGACTTTGGTGAGCGACGCAATGTCGAAAATCGTGTCAACGGTCATCGGCTCGCGGCGTGGCTCAAGCCCGCGGTTACCGAAGGCTTTGCGGTAGATCACGTGGCCGTCATGTCCTACAAGGAGCACAGCGCCAGGGATTTGTCCGTCGTGAATGGCATCGAGGACGATGGCATCGAGAACGGAGAGTTTGGGATTGGGTGAGACCTTTTCGGAAGCAGAGGCAGCCGCGTGTCTGCCTGCTGGGCTGGCCGAAGCCAAACTGGCCAGAAGTACGATCGCAATCAAGCGACACGTATGTCGGCAGCGAATTGAAGATATTGAGTGGATGTCTTGAATTTACACAAGTAACGCGGCGTTGCTCAAGAAACCGAAGTACTAGGGGTGTCGTTTGTGGTGTCGCCGCTGCACGCGGTTCTTTAATAGCTTTATCATTACTACTTCGACGGAATTTGTTATAACGCCAACATCGAGCCCATCGTCCCTTTGCCAGAAAGCTCTGCCTCTCCGAATTCTGGGTCGCAAACCGCGTCCCACTTCCCTGCTCTGGCATACCAGGAGCAGGATGCATTTTTTAGACGAGCTTTCGATGTCTTACAGAAAGGTGTTGCGCAGGCTGTTTTTCCCGCCGCGTCGATCGCCGTCACCAGCCAGGGAAAATTAGTCGCGCTGAAAGCCCTCGGCGAATTTACCTACGAACCTGACGCTCCAGCAGTAAGCACCGCTACCGTCTTCGATCTGGCCTCGGTTTCGAAGGCCGTGGCGACCACGACGATGGCGATGATTCTCTACCAGCGTGGACTGATCGATCTGGAAGCGCCGGTGGTCAGCATCGTGCCGGAGTTTGGCGGAAGTGATGCGCGGCGCGGCGATATCACGATGCGGATGCTCTTGGCGCATTCTTCGGGATTGCCCGCATACGAAAGACTCTTCCTCAAGACGCAGAATCGAGACGAACTACTGGCCGCGGCGTTCAGTACTGCGCTTACAGCCGATCCGGGCACGAGAGCTGAATATAGTGATATCGGCTTCATCATTCTGGCGATCGCATTGGAGCGCGTCGCCGATGAAAGTTTGGACCGGTTCTGTCAGCGCGAAATATTTGGTCCGCTGGGATTGGTGCACACTGCGTACAATCCACCGGCAACGTGGCGAGCTGCGATTCCTCCCACTGCCGATGACCGCACGTTTCGGAAGCGAATTATCCAGGGCGAAGTTCAGGACGAAAACGCCAGCGTCCTCGGCGGAGTGGCGGGACACGCCGGGCTGTTCGCGACCGCAGAAGACCTGGCAACTTTCGCTCATATTCTTCTGCAAGGAGGATCGCCGCTGGTTCGTCCGGAGACTCTGGCGCCTCTTCACTCGCCGGGAAACCGCGCCGGCTGGCACTTCCCGTGCCTTGGGTTGGGACACGCCTTCTGCGCCGTCCCAGTCAGGAAAGTATTTCTCGGCGCACTCATATGGGCATTTGGGATACACGGGCACGTCACTGTGGATCGATCCCGAGCGCCAGCTTTCCATCTCGCTCCTGACCAACCGGACCTGGCCCGATTGCAGCAACAAGGCCATCAAGGATGTGCGGCCTGCGTTCCACGATGCGGTTGTGGAAGCGTTGGAGAAAAAGCTGTGAAGGAAAGATCCAGCAAGCCAAAAGAAGACCTGAAGCGGCTCACCACAGAGCAGACGAATCGGGCCTCGGCTGATCTCGATTTGAAATCGTCTTTGGAAATAGTCCGCATCATCAATACCGAGGATGCCAACGTCGTCGATGCGGTACGGCGTGCCTTGCCGCAAATCGCACGAGCCGTCGGGCTCATCGCTAATGCGTTGCAGCGTGGAGGCAGGCTGATCTATGTCGGCGCCGGCACCAGTGGCCGGATTGCTGCACTGGACGCGGCGGAGTGTCCGCCGACATTTAACGTCGATCCGCGAACAGTGCAGTTTGTCATGGCAGGAGGGCCGGCAGCCCTGGCGTCGGCGCTGGAGGCTAATGAAGATTCACGCGAACTCGGCACGCGGGAGATGGCGAAGCGGAAGCCGGGACGGAACGATGTGGTCGTCGGCATCGCGGCCAGCGGACGCACTCCATTCACCATCGCTGCGGTGGAATATGCGCGAAGCAAAGGCGCGCACACGATTTCCGTCACCTGCAATCGCAGCACGCCGCTGCAACGGGCGGCGCAGCTCGCGATCGTCACTGAAGTGGGGCCGGAGGTAATCTCGGGATCGACTCGCATGAAGGCCGGCACAGCGCAGAAGATGGTGCTGAATATGCTTTCGAGTGGCGCCATGACACGTCTGGGATATGTCTTCGGAAACCTGATGGTCAACGTCACTCCGCGCAATTCGAAGCTGGCTGCGCGGGGGGTGAGCATTCTGCAGCAGGCGGCGGGCGTCAGTTCGGAGGTTGCCAGCAAGACTTTGCGGACGGCGGGAAATAGCGTGCCGGTGGCGCTGGTCATGCTGCAGGCGGAAGTGAGCCGCCGGGAGGCGGAGCGGGCATTGAAATTGGCTAGAGGGTCATGTGCGGCGGGCGATTGCGGCGGCACGGAGTTTTTAAGTAGCGCCGGGACGACGGCGCTACAAAACCCGCGCGGGCGAGTCGCCCGCGACCACATGGCCATCACATCGAGTCCAGAAGGCCCTACGGGCCGTGTACTCCTGAGTAACAATTTACTAACCACTCTTTTCCGTTGTCGCCGTTAGAATAGACGGGCCTATGGATAAGTTCGTAATTCGCGGAGGCAATCCGCTGCTGGGGACGATTCGCGTGAGTGGCGCCAAGAACGCGGCGCTGCCGGCGATGGCTGCCGCCCTGCTCACCGACGAACCAGTCATCCTGGAAAATATCCCACAGGTGCGCGACATTGAAACCACTCGCAAACTCCTGGCTGCCATGGGCGCCGAGGTTGAACTTGGATATGGACGGGCACAGCATCGCACCACGATCTGCGCGCGCAATCTGACTAGTCCCGAAGCGTCGTATGAACTGGTCAAGCAGATGCGGGCGTCGTCGCTGGTTCTCGGCCCACTGGTCGCACGTTGCGGACGGGCGCGCGTTTCACTTCCGGGCGGATGCGCCATCGGAGCGCGGCCCATCGATCTGCACATCAAAGGTCTGGAACGCCTGGGAGCCAAGATCACTCAAGACCACGGTTACGTCGAAGCCAGCGCCGACCGGCTCAAGGGCGGCGAAATTGTGTTCGACAAAATCACCGTGACTGGCACCGAAGATCTGCTCATGGCCGCGACGCTGGCCGAGGGTGAAACCGTGATGCAGAATTGCGCGCGCGAACCCGAAGTCGCCGACCTGGCGGAGTTGCTGAACAAGATGGGCGCGCAGATCGAAGGTGCGGGCACTTCGACGATCCGGGTGAAAGGTGTCAGCAAGCTGCATGGCGCGAAACACCGAATCATCCCTGACCGCATTGAAGCAGCAACCTTCATCATCGCCGGAGCAATGACCGGCGGCGATCTGAATATTGCGGGCTGCGATCCCTCGCATCTGGGCGCGTTGCTTGAAAAGCTGAACGAAGTCGGAGTCAAGACACGTCACACAGCCGACTCGGTGCGGGTGATGGGCGACGAGCCTTTGAAGGCGGCGGATATTGTGACCGAAGAGTATCCCGGCTTCCCTACTGACATGCAGGCCCAGTACATGGCGCTGGCAACGCAAGCCGAAGGCACTTCGATCATCACGGAAAACATTTTCGAAAACCGGTTCATGCATGCTCTGGAAATGGTGCGCATGGGCGCTAACATTAAGATTGAAGGACGGCGCGCGGTAGTGCGCGGCCCATCGCCGTTAAGCGCGGCTGCGGTGCTGGCTTCTGATCTGCGGGCTTCGGCTTCGCTGGTGCTGGCGGCGCTAGTAGCGGAAGGCGAGTCGATTATCGATCGCGTGTACCACATTGATCGCGGCTACGAAAATATCGAAGAGAAGCTCAAGGGAGTGGGAGCGCAGATTCGCCGCATCGGAGAGATTCTGCCCAGACGCGCGGCAGCACCGGCCCGAATGTAGGCGCGAGCATACTCGCTCGTGCAAGCCGAAAACTCAAAGAAATCCAGCGGGTGCGTCGAAGATACCGCCGGATACAAACGCACACCTTTACATCAGACTTCCAAAACCCCCGCCCAAGCGGAGCTTGGACGGGGCACCCTCGAGTGCTTGATCGAGTACAATCGTTCCCGTTCTGCGGAGGATTGTCATGCTATCGCGCCTTTTGTCGCGAGTCTTCGTACTGCTGCTGACTTCGTTTACTGTCCACGCCCAAAGTCCTGCGCTGTCGAAGGCGGTACAGGAGTTCGTACGGGTCAACTCCGGCAAGGTTGTCCTCACCCATGTTCGAATTATTGATGGCACGGGAGCAGCAGCTGTTGACGATCAAAATGTCGTCATTGAGGGCGGAAAGATCTCGGCGATCCAGAAGGGTGCCGAGGTCGCGGCGGACAAGAGCACCACCGTTCTCGATCTGCGCGGCTACACCGTCATGCCCGGCATCGTCGGGATGCACAATCACCTTTTCTATATTGCGCGTCCGAATCTCGATAGCCGGCGGCATTTTGACGATCCCGTCGTGGTGCCGCAGATGACTTTCTCCGCGCCGCGACTCTATCTGGCCAATGGTGTCACCACCATGCGCACCACCGGCAGCGTTGAGCCGTACTCGGACCTGAACCTGAAACGCGATATCGACGCCGGCAAGCTTCCTGGGCCTCATCTGGATGTGACCGGGCCTTATCTCGAAGGTAGCGAGAGCTATTTTCTTCAGATGCCGCACCTGACCGGGCCCGACGATGCGCGGCAGACTGTAGAGTACTGGGCCGACCGCGGAGTGACTTCGTTCAAGGCCTACATGAACATCACGCGGGCCGAGTTGAAGGCGGCGATCGATGCGGCGCACAAGCGTGGAATCAAGGTCACGGGCCACCTCTGCTCCGTGACTTACAAAGAGGCTGCTGAACTTGGCATCGACGACCTTGAGCATGGATTCTTCGTCAACACGCAGTTTGATACCGACAAGAAACCCGACGTCTGCAGTCAGAGCGAAGGCGACGAAACTCTTGCGCGCATGGATCCGAGCACCTCAGAAGCAAAAGACCTGATCAATCTGCTGGTCAGCCATCACGTGGCCATCACGTCGACGCTGCCAGTTTTCGAAGCAGACCGGGGCGGTGGGCGTCCGGCGTTGCGGCAGCAGGCTCTCGACGCGATGACTCCCCAGGCACGTGAAGATTTCTTTCTGCTGCGGCAGCGGCCAGTGTCGGCACCGGCGCCGAAGATCGATCCCGCGATGTTGTGGAAACATGACCTGGATATGGAACGCGCCTTCGTCGCCGCGGGAGGATTGTTGCTCGCCGGTCCCGATCCAACCGGGCGTGGCGACGTGATTCCAGGATTTGCAGATCAGCGAGAGATCGAATTACTGGTCGAGGCCGGATTCTCTCCGGTCGAAGCCATCAAGATCGCTACGTTGAACGGAGCGGTCTATATGGGTAAAGACCAGCTGATCGGGTCGATCGCCGCAGGGAAAAACGCGGACCTGGTGTTAATCAAAGGTGATCCTTCGAAACAGATTTCGGATGTCGAAAATGTTGAGATTGTGTTCAAGGATGGGATTGGGTATGACTCGCGCAAGCTGTTGGATTCGGTGCGGGGACGATATGGGCAGTATTGATTTCTCGCACACTTTGCGAGAAGTGGGGACGGGCTCGGATGACCGAATCTCAGATTCTGCTCAGCTGTACAACTGCCCCACTCAAGCCAAAACCGGGCTTGAGTGGGCCACCCGTCCATGTTTCCCATGTCTTGGCCGAGTCGGTGTAGGCATCAGCCTCTACAAGTACGGAAAGGACACATCTCGCTGTGCGCGATAAGCGTGAGAGAGAGTCTCGGGTCGGCATCGGTGAGCAATTCATTTTGTTTTCGCTAACGCTCGCTTTAGCAATCATGGTCGGCATGATCGGCGCTCCTGACAAATGGCTCGCGGCAATATTTTGCACAGTTCCAACATTTGCTGGAATGATCTCCTATTATCGGAAAAGGATGCCATCGCGGGTCTTCTGGACAGCGCTGGCCTGGACTTTTCTGTTTCATCTGGTACTTTTATGGGTTGTTTTTGGAGTCATTCTCAAAAAAAGAGACGATGTCGGACTCCTGGTTTGCACCCCCGGAATCCTCTTGGAGTGGTTCTTTCTCCACCACGGACTAAAGTTCATCGAGCGCAAGTGCGCTAAGTAAACCGTGGAGTATAACGCCGAATCCCCTTCCCTAGTTCCGGTTCCTAAAAGATTCTCCACACGAAGTGAGCGATCAGGGCGAATAGCACGATCAGGAATCCGGTGATCCAGATCAGGAATCTGGCGGTTAGTTTTGGGGACTCGATTTCTTTTTTGTCCATTGCGTCAGGATACGCTCATGCGAGAGGGTTGCCGAGCTTCGCTCGGCTGGGCGGGTGGGACACCCGCCCCTACGTGGTTCGTGATAGAAAAAAGAAGGCCGCGATAATTGATCGCGGCCTGTTTCTGATTAGGTTTGAGAAGCGCGGGCGAGTCGCCCGCGGCCACACAAATCTTAGTGGCGGCCACCTCCGCCGTGTCCACCACCGCCGAAACCGCCACGGCCGCCGCGTCCGGGACCGCCTCGGCCTCGTCCTCGGCCACCACCGCCTCCGCCGCCGGGGCGACGTCCTCGGTCACCACCTCGATCGGGGCCACGATCTCCGCTGCGTTCCGGGCCTCGCTCACTTGGGGCGCCGCCTGCTACGGGGGCATCGCGGTTGAAGTTGGGTTCGTCGTCGGCGAAGTCAGCTCCGCCTTCGATGGTTAATGCCGGGGCATGAGAGGACTCACCGCCTCCGCTGCTCTCTCCTCCACCGTTTTCGGGCGGAAGTTCGCCGCCACCCATTTTTGCGCGCTGCTCCTTGAGGATGGCTTTGCGCGACAGACGGATGCGGTTGCCTTCGACGGCCAGCACTTTTACCAGCACCTGATCGCCCTCTTTCAGTTCATCGCGGACGTCTTTAATGCGATGCTCCGCGACTTCGCTGATATGCAACAGGCCGTCGGTGCCGGGGATGATCTCGACGAAAGCGCCGAAATCAGCCAAGCGGGTGACTGTGCCAAGATAGGTTTTGCCGATCTCGGCTGTGGCCGTGAGGTCTCCGATGATCTGGAGGGCCTTGGCTGCCGACGCCTCGTCGTTCGAGGCTACGTTGATTTTGCCCGTGTCCTCGACGTCGATCTTTACGCCGGTGCGCTCGATGATGCTGCGAATCATCTTGCCGCCGGGCCCGATGACGTCGCGAATCTTGTCGACCGGAATCTGCAGGGTGTAGATACGCGGCGCGAAGGACGAAACCTTTTCGCGCGGACCGGATAACACCGCGTTCATCTTTTCCAGAATGTGCAGCCGGCCGCGCTGGGCCTGAGACAACGCTTCGCGCATGATCTGCGCCGTGATGCCTCCGACCTTGATGTCCATCTGCAGGGCGGTGATGCCGTCTTTGGTGCCGGCGACTTTGAAGTCCATGTCGCCGTAGTGATCTTCAGCGCCGGCGATGTCGGTCAGGATGGCGTAGCTGTCGCCTTCCTTAACCAGTCCCATGGCTACGCCTGCAACCGGAGACTTCAGGGGAACACCGGCGTCCATGAGCGACAACGAAGCTCCGCAAACTGAAGCCATCGACGATGAACCGTTCGATTCCAGAATGTCGGACACTACGCGCATGGTGTAGGGCCAATCTTCTTCACCAGGAAGCACGGCAGAGATTGCGCGCTCTGCCAGTGCGCCGTGACCGATTTCGCGCCGACCTGCTCCGCGCAGGAACTGAACTTCTCCCACGGAGAACGGCGGGAAATTGTAGTGAAGAAGGAAGCGTTTTTTGGCTTCGCCTTCGAAGGTCTCGAGGCGCTGCCGGTCGTCAGTTGTGCCCAGCGTCGTGGTGACCAGCGCCTGGGTTTCGCCGCGGGTGAAAACCGCCGACCCGTGAGTGCGGGGCAGAACGGAGACTTCGGCCCAAATGTCGCGGACCTTGTCGAATGCGCGGCCATCGGGGCGACGCTTCTTCCCGAGAACTTCTTCGCGGAAAATACGTTCACGCAGATGCTCGTAGTAGGTTTTCAGCTTGGCCTGTCCGGCTTTGTCGTCTTCCGGAATCGAAGCCTGCAACTCTTTCTTCAATTCCTTGATCAGGGTGGCGCTTTCCGCCTTGGGATGCTTTTCGGTATCCAGGCGGTCGGACAGATCGTTGCCAATGCGATTTTTCAGGTCGTCGAAATAAGCCTGGTCGAATTCCGGCGGGGTGACTTTCCGCTTCGGCTTTCCCGCCTTGCTGCGCAGATCGCTGATGGCGGCGCAAATTTTCTTGATCTCGGTGTGGGCGAATTCAATGGCGTCCACAACCGTTTCTTCTTTCACTTCTTTCGCGCCGGACTCGATCATCACGATGCCTTCGGCAGTGCCAACCACCATGATGTTGAGCAGGCTCTCGCGCATTTCGGCGTAGGTCGGGTTCACGACGAACGCGCCGTTGACCAGATCCCACCCGTACCGCGCCGATGGGGCCGAGGAACGGAATGTCGGAAATGGTCAGCGCCGCGGATGCGCCGTTGATACCGAGAACGTCCGGATCATTTTCGTTGTCGGCGGAAAGAACGAAGGCAATGACTTGGGTCTCGCACTTGAATCCGTCTTCAAACAGAGGACGCACGGGGCGGTCGATCTGGCGGCTGGTTAGAATTTCACGCTCGCTGGGACGGCCTTCGCGCTTGATGAAGCCGCCGGGGATACGTCCGCCGGCGTAGGTGTATTCGCGGTAATCGACGGTCAGGGGGAAGAAATCGATGCCTTCACGAGGATCCGGATTGGCGGTGGCGGTGGCAAGTACGACGTTATCGCCGACGCGCACAACGACCGAGCCATGCGCTTGTTTGGCTAATTTTCCAGTTTCAAAAGATATGGTTTTACCGCCGGCAAGTTCAACAGATACTTCTTGTTTCATGTTTTATTTCCTTTTGGCAGGAGGACACACGCGCGTCCGTTGGGAGAGGCTGCACAGTTGAAGGGCAAGAGCCAGTAGCGTTCTGGGAGGCCGGAAACACACCGTTCGCGGCTTTTTTCCTTGTTTCGAGATGGCCGTCTGCGCGACGGCCGGATGATTCCGATGGTGGTCCGGCGATTACACCCCGAGCCGGGAACGGCCTTGCGGGAAACCTACTTGCGCAGGCCCAGCTTCTGAACAACCGTCTTGTAACGCTCGGAATCGTAAATCTTGAGGTAGTCGAGCAGGCGGCGACGCTTGCTGACCAGCATGAGAAGACCGCGGCGCGAACCGTGATCTTTCTGGTGCGTTTTGAAGTGATCCGTCAATTGGCCAATACGCTCGCTCAGCAACGCGATCTGGACTTCGGGGCTGCCCGTATCAGTAGCGTGGGTGCCGTACTGGTCGATCAGGGATTTCTTTTGCTCTCTGGCTAGCACTAACCTGATGCACTCCTGTCTTCTAGTTTCAATTTGATCGTAACGTGCATTTAAGGTAACACGCTGTAGACCAGGGTGTAAAGCTGGAGGACTTCGGACGTCAGACCTCAGGCATCGGGAAACTCCTGATACCGAGCAGGCCAGGCGGCATACCAAAGGTTTATGCCGAAACAGCATCTGAATTGCTATATTTATGCCGACTGCCATGACAGTGCGGTGTGCACAATGCGGCCAAGAGAATAATCCACAGTACCGCTTTTGCGGGATGTGTGGAGCTCCGCTGGGCCCGGCACCCGCGCCGGCCCCGCCCCAAGCGGCACGGGAGCGGGCACGAGTGCCGGTAAGCGGGCCTTCGTTTTTGGGGCTGGGGGACGAACACTCTCGCGACCTGGATTATCTGCTGGAAGATGAACCACCGCGCGGCCACGGGCGATTGTACTTCGCGTTGCTCCTCTTGGTTGTAAGCGCAGGATTGCTGGCATGGCATTGGCAGAGGGATGGCTATCCTTGGGCAGGACTTATTCAAAGACCGGCGACTAGTGCCGCGCCGGTAACGGCTGCGACCGCTCCGCCGCCGCAAGCGAGCACTCCGCCTGCGGTCATACCGGTGGAGCCGACGGCGAATCCAGCGCCGCCGGAAACACAGGCTGCAACTGCTGCAACTGGAGAAGCCCCGCAGCCTCCGGCGGCCGAACCTTCGGCTGGTAGCGCTCCGCCCGCTGGACCTGCTACGAAGGCATCCGAACCAACTACGCAGACGAGTGAGGATGGCAATGCGGGCGAGGCTACGGGAAAGGCACCGGCCGCCGAGGCTCCGCAGACGGGCGCCGCGGAAACCCCGGAAACGGAGCGGAAGGAAGCCCCGGCGGTTGTGGCGAAGAAAATTACCCCTAAGCCATCTCCTGCGGCGCCCGCAGTCACGTTTGAAGATCGACTGGTGGCCGATGGCGAGCGATATCTGTATGGGCGCGGGGTTCCGGAAGATTGCGAACGGGCGCAGAGGAATCTGCAGATTGCGGCCCGACAATCCAACGCCAAAGCGCAGACCATGCTAGGCGCCATGTACGCGACTGGGCATTGTGTGGGGCGGGATCTGCCGAGCGCATACCGCTGGTTCGCCAAGGCCCTGCATGGGGACCCGGGGAATTCGCGCGTACAGCGTGATCTGGAAGTTTTGTGGAAGCAGATGACGCCCGAGGAACGGCTTTTGGCGATGAAGAGCCAATAGGTCGCGGTATCCGGTGCTGCGGAAAAATTCTTTCAGTTTTTAATTCTTAGTTTTCAGTTCCTGGTTCTCGGTTCTCAGTTGGCATCGCGGTCACTCCCTTATTTCTGGCACAACGTAACCGGGCCCTAGCAATCCATTAAGGCCCTTGCGGGCGTACTTTTGAAAGGATGCGATAAGCGTTTGTCGGCTGCTGAGCTAAAGGGAGGAACGAGCGATGTCTCCTTGGTATGGGGGATACGCTCGGGCGACGAAAGCGCCATGGCGGCGCTTTACGACCGCTATTCGTCCCTGGTGTATGCGGTCGCGTTGCGGGTGCTGGGCGATACCGGAGCGGCCGAGGACGTCTTGCAGGAAGTGTTCATGCAGTTATGGCGAAATCCGGGCGCCTTTGATTCGGGCCGGGGCAACCTGGGGGCGTGGTTGGGAGTGATTACGCGGAACCGCGCGATTGATGGGTTACGCAAGCGGCGGCCGGAGACCGATATCGCCGACGTCGTGGTTTCGGTGGAGCCTGACATGGCGGGCGAAGCGGAACGGTCTCGCGCCATGGAGAAAGTGCAGGGCGCTTTAGGCGGCATGCCGGCGCCGCAGCGCAGCGCTTTGGAAATGGCTTATTTCGAAGGACTGACGCACACGGAAATTGCGGCCAAGACCGGAGAGCCCCTGGGAACGATCAAGACTCGAATTCGCGCCGGATTGCAGGCGCTGCGGAAGGCTTTCGAGCCATGAGCGCACACGAGCAATTCGCCGATGATCTCGCGCTGCTCGCCCTGGAAGCACTTCATGGCGACGAGCGAGCTGCGCTCGAGAGACATCTGGAAGACTGTCCGGAATGCCGCCGAGAACTGGAGCGGCTACGCGGCGATATGGCTTTGCTCGCGTTATCGGCTTCCGGACCGGCGGCCCCGAAACGTTCGCGTGATCGCCTGCTGAAAGCCATCGCCAAAGAACCTCGCGCTGAGAAGTCTCCGGCGCGGCGTTCGGCCAGGTGGACTTTACTGCCATGGCTCGCGGCAGCGGCGTTTCTCGCGATCGCAGGGTTCTTCTGGCAGCAGAGTGATCGCCTGTCGCAGCGGGTGGCGCAACTGCAAGATGAGTCGGCGCAACAGCACGCGCAGCTGGAACGGGCACGCGAAGTGGTGTCAACACTGACTGCGACGGATGCGATGCGGGTGACACTCGTGGCGGCCCAGACTCCGCCTCAGCCTCAGGGTAAAGCTATTTATGTTCGCGAGCGATCCAGTCTGATTTTCCTGGCCAGCAATATGCCAGAGTTGCCGGCGCAAAAGATCTACGAGTTGTGGTTGATACCGACCAACGGAAGTCCAATTCCGGCAGGAACCTTCAGACCTGACGCCAAGGGCAGCGCAACTGTGATTGAGCCGACCTTGCCGGCCGGAGTCGAAGCTAAGACCTTTGCGATTACTGTCGAACCGGAACAGGGATCTGCTACACCGACCATGCCGATTGTGATGATGGGCACGGGCGAATAGGATCATTCGCCCGCGCTTCTACACCTTCCTGTAACTTCCACTTCCCTACGCAGTTGTCGAGCTGCGCTCGACTGAACAGCCGGGGCGGCTGTCCCCACGTGTGCTGTGGTGGCTCATTCTGGTAGCACACCGTAGACATCCACCGTAGAGCGGGTGCCGACGTACACCTTGCCGTTGGCGACCGTGGGTACGGCAAACTTCACGGCGTTTCCGGCGCGATCACGGTTGTTCGCCGCCTGGGTACTGTTCCACAACTCCGTGGCCAGATCGGTCGCATCGTAGGCATGCAGAACGGCTGGCCCTGAGCTCTTCGGCACACCGTACTGGCTGGTGTCGAGGGCCCAAACGATTCCGTTTGACGTTCCCTGAGACGAGATGGATGGCGTCACCCCTGGGAACGAGAACGTAGTCGACGTCTGAGACGATGGCGAGGTCTCAAACTTTCCGGTTGAAGAATTGAATGTATAGACCACCAACTGGTCAGACAGCCCGCCGACGTATAGCCCGTTGTTCCAGAAAGCGGGCGTCCCGAACAAAGCACTGGTGGCCGAAAAAGATTGAACGGTATTGGTGTCGCCGCTGGATGATGAACACGAACCGCAGTAGTGGCCCATGGAATCGCGGTTGAGAAGATAGAGTCTGCCTTCTTTTCCTCCGGTGACCAGCAGATGAGCGGTCCCTGAAGCCTGGTCAGACAGCAGAACTACTCCGCTGGATCCCAGATCGCGGTCCGCGCTTTCCAGATCACTCTGATTGAAGGGAGTGAACCAGTCGTTAGGGGAGAGTCCAGATGATGTCGTCATCTTGACGACGGAATCACCCAGATCGGTGTTCGGAGCGGAGTTGGAATCATGGTTGAAGGTCCCGTTGCCGGTGCTCAGGTACAGTGCATTCGTACTGTCGGCGGCTGGCGCTGCGCCGCTCATCCAAATTCCGCCACGAGAACCGTTCGCTGTGAGGTTGTGGGTAGTGACGGACGCAAGGCTCGTGGCGTCATACCCCATGACCCAGCCGTGATAGGGATCGCCGTCCCCGTGGGAAGCGAAGGTTACGTAGACTACGCCATTTACCAGCGCAAGTGCTGGACGCTGATGATGACTACGGACGTTGAAGGTGACGGTACCACCTGAAGAGTCGTATCCCGTCCCCGGCACCGAGCCTGAAATGTTAGCGGGGGCACCTGATTTTTCGTTTCCGGTGGACAGATCCAAGGCATGCAGGCGCTGGTGGAAGGTGCCGCTGGGCCCTTCCGACTTGGTGACGGCGTAAAAAGTGTTCAAAGACGGGCTGATGACTGGCGTACCGATGATCCCGATTTCCGGCTGGATGTCGGTAGAACCGCCTACATCTCCGTTGGGAACGCTGGTCTCGCCGGAGGTCGCACCGTGGGCTGAATCAATGAGGTTGACATGCCACAGGGTCACGCAGGGCGACTTGTCGGCGTCGAATGCGTAGACGGTATCGTGTGCGGTGGCCACCAGCACAGCATTGTGTTTGGCTCCATTCACGGTGACACCCGGCGCCCAAAGCGGCTGGGCATAGACCACGCCATCGACGGAACAGGAAAAGAGTTTGCCGAAGGTGGCCGCCGTCACGTTCGACTTGGTAAGGGCAAATTCATGCGGGTTGCTCCCGTCACGCGCGAGGTTGTTGTGCCAGGTGAAGACCCCTGGGAGATCGGAAACCGCAACGGTCACCGACGCGCTCTTTGAGGTATTGGCTACGCTGGTCGCCGTGATGGTGTGAGTTCCTCCGCTGGCGGGAGGAGTGTAGACGCCGACGCTGGAAATGGTGCCGACAGTGGCGTTGCCGCCCTTGACGCTATCCACGCTCCAGGTGACGCCGAGGTTCTGGGGGTCTTCCGTTACGGTGGCGGTAAATGTCTCTGTCTGCGTCGACATAGCGACCGCTGCCCGCTTGGGGCTGACGCTAACCGTGATGTTGGCTGATCCAGTTCCGCCTCCCGTACTGCCTCCACCGGATCCGGTTCCGCCGCCGCCCGTACTACCGCCTCCTGTACTACCGCCTCCGGTGCTGGTGGCGCCGCCACCACAACCTGCCATCCAAAGTGTTGCCAGAACCACTACAAGTACACCGCAAGTACGGGGGAAAAAATGCAGTGCTCTACCCATAATGCCTCCTGAGGCTGTATCCAAATTTTTGACGAAGGGACGCGCTTCAGCAGGCGAAGTTCAAGACTCTTCGCTTTCTTTGAGCCTGGCGATCACACCGAGGTCTTCCAACGTGGTGGTGTCGCCTTTCACTTCACCGCTGCTGGCCAGTTCCCGCAACAAGCGGCGCATGATTTTGCCGCTGCGAGTCTTAGGCAGAGTGTCGGTGAAGCGAATATCGTCCGGCTTGGCCATGGCGCCGATCTCTTTTGCCACCCACTTCCGAAGATCTTCTTTCAGTTCGGCAGTCGGCTTTCTTCCCTGCTCCAGGGTCACGAAAGCTGAGATCGCTTGGCCCTTAATGCTGTCCGGACGTCCTACGACCGCGGCTTCGGCTACCGCGGGATGCGCTACCAGTGCTGATTCTACCTCCATTGTACTCAAACGATGGCCAGATACGTTAATTACATCGTCGACTCGGCCCATGACCCAGAAATAGCCGTCTTTATCTTTGCGAGCCCCGTCGCCGGTGAAATACATGCCGGGAATCTGAGACCAGTACTGCTGCACATAGCGGTCGGGATCCCCATAGATGGTGCGCAGCATGCCTGGCCACGGCTGTTTCAATACCAGAAAGCCGCCGGAACCTTCAGGGACGGGTGCGCCGTCCATGGTAACGACCTCGGGGACGACACCCGGAAACGGGCGCGTGGCCGAGCCGGGCTTGGTCGCGATCGCGCCCGGGATGGGGCTGAGCATGATGTGTCCGGTTTCGGTCTGCCACCAGGTATCGACGATAGGACAGCGGTTATGACCGATGAGTTCGCGGTACCACATCCAGGCTTCGGGATTGATGGGCTCACCGACCGTCCCGAGCAGGCGCAAGCTGTCGAGCTTGTGCTTTTTCGGCCACTCGTCGCCCCACTTGGTGAAAGTACGAATCGCCGTGGGGGCGGTGTAGAAGATGCTGACCTGATGGCGGTCGATGATGCTCCAGAAGCGGTCGGGCTCCGGGGTGTTGGGCGCACCTTCGTACATCACGCAGGTGGTGCCGTTTTGCAGCGGTCCGTAGACGATGTAGCTGTGGCCGGTGACCCATCCGATGTCCGCGGAGCACCAGTAGATGTCTTCTTCCTTGATGTCGAAGACCCACTTCGTCGTGATGTACGTACCGACCGAGTAGCCGCCAGTGGTGTGAACGACGCCCTTCGGCTTGCCGGTGGTTCCGGAGGTATAGAGGATGTAGAGGGGATGTTCAGCATCGAGAGGTTCGGCGGGGCAATCGTCGGATGCCTTGGCCATCAGTTCGTGCCACCAGTGGTCGCGTCCGGTCTGCATGCTGATGGGCGTTCCGGTTCGCTGGTAGACGATCACGTGCCTCACGGACGGGCAGGACTTCAGCGCTTCCTCGACGGCGGGAAACAGTTTGACCTCGGATCCGCGACGGTAGGAGCCGTCCTGGGTAATGACGGCGGTTGCCTGGGAGTCGTGGATGCGATCGACCAACGCGTTCGAGGAAAATCCGCCGAAGACTACCGTGTGTGGCGCACCGATGCGGGCGCAGGCCAGCATGGCAATGGGCAGCTCCGGGGTCATGCCCATGTAGATGGCGACGCGGTCGCCTTTTTTCACTCCCAAAGACTTGAGGACGTTGGCGAATTTCTTGACCTCGCGATAAAGGTCCTGGAAGGACAGAGTGCGGACGTCGCCGGGTTCGCTTTCCCAGATGATGGCAGCTTTATTCTTGCGGGCAGTCTCGACGTGGCGGTCGAGACAGTTGTAGGAGACGTTGAGCTGTCCACCGACGAACCATTTGGCCCATGGAATGTTCCATTCCAGAACCTTGTCCCATTTTTTGAACCAGTGCAGCTCGTTGGCTATTCCTGCCCAGAATTTTTCAGGTTGTTCGACCGACTCGCGGTAGATGCGTTCGTATTCTTCCAGACTCTTGATGTGGGCCTGCTGGCGGAAGGGCTCAGGACACTCGAATTTCCTGTCCTCATGGAGGATAGAGTCGATATTAGTGCGAGCATCTGCCGCGGGGGATTGGTCCGGCATCCTGGTTCCTCAGTTTTTAGTTGAAGGCTTAAGAGTGCACTGCAGATTCTACAAGGGTAGGCGCAGATTGTCTGCATCGGCAAGCAGCGCTCTAAAACCTTCAACCACGAAGGACACCAAGGTACACGAAGGAAATCCTGAGTTTCACGATATGCCGGCTTAAGTATCCGAATTACGCATCCAGAAATCTGTCCTGATATTTCTTTTCGGGAAGCGGGCAGCTTTCGTATTTTCCGAAGATGCGGTAGCGGAGACGGGCGACGATGTTGTATCCCCAGTCGCGCAACGGTCTGGGGAAAATGTGCAGGGTGGTCGCGACGGCGCTCCAAAAGCCGCCCAGAGTGCGCAGTATGGAGATCACGGCGTCGGAGCGGGATTTCGGCTGGGCACCGGGTGCTTCGACGACGTAGACCGTGTCGAGATCCTGGGGATCAAGGGCGTGTTGTTGCAGGATTCGGAGGGCATAGTCGCTTTGGAGCGACGCGAAACGGAAGCGTGCGGCAGTGTCGTGCTTGAGGACGAATTGAACCAGGCGATTGCAGAGTCCACAGACGCCGTCGTAGAGCAGGATCGGGTTGGCGGAATCGGGCATGGGCCAGTTCTACAGACCATTCTTTCGCCCTTTCAGGACTTTGTCATTTTTCGCCATTTACCCGGGGCTTACGCCCCGGGCTCTATTTTTACGCCGCTTCGCGGCTTTGCCGTGATTGTTCTGACTCAACGAAGAGCGTCAGGGCTTTCTTTGCAGTTCGGGGACGTACTCGCCGACTGAGCCTTTTTCAAGAAGATAATTGCCGGGGCCTTGTTGGCCGGCGACCGTGCGGGCGAATTCAGCTACGAAGAATCCGGCGCGGAGGGCTTCGGTGAAAGCCCAGCGTGTGGCTTCCCGCCACTCACGGGCTCGTTCTGGATCTTTTTCCTCGATGGTCAGAATGTCGCTGGGAATCTGGATGGCGATGCGCTGGCGCGCTAGCGCAGCGGCCAGGTCGTTGCGCAACGGTTTGCCGTCTCCGTTGAATTGCACGAGGGGTTGCAGGCGCGAGAAGGCGTCGAGGACCTCGGGGCGAAAATCTTTGCCTTGCAGGCGATCACGCACGCGACGGCTGGCGAGTGGCCACCTGACCCACAAACGATCGGTGCCGTTTTGGTGGAGGACGCTGGAGGTCTCCGGTCCGTAGAAATCGATCTTGTATGTCTCCGAGACCACGCCCAGTTTGCCGAAGTTGAGATGGGCATTGCGGCTTTGCAAGGGATCGAAGGTCCACGTCATCTCGGTGACACGCATCGCGAGGGCGCGTTCACGCTGGGCCAGTTTCAGCTTGTATCCCAGGTCGAGGTCGCGGTAGGGCTCACGCACCGCGAGCATGTGAGAGTGCAGAGTGATATGTCCGGCTTCCATGGCGAGGAAGCCGAAGGCGAATCCGGCGAGTTTGGGACCGTCGAAAGCACCGACCCACACGCTGCCTGCTTCTTTGGTGGCGATCATCAGGGCAAGAGGCATGACGTCGAGGTCAGCCAATCGCCAGACCTCGCGTTCGAGGGCTTCTGCCTGCTCGAGGTCTTCGAAGCTTTGCAGGTCGCGGATGATTACGTTCTTGGGGGATTCGGTCATGGCCCTGGAGGAGATCAATATACGCGAGGCGGAATGGGGGTGCCAGCGGGGTGGCGCAGCGGATAAAAACTGCGCTAAGAACGTTCGTGGAGGTTATAGGGGTCCTTCGACTGCGTAGCTGCTTCGCGATGCGAAGCAGTTACTCCGCTCAGGATGACAGGGGGACGGGTCTAGCCCTGGACGCGGGTGGATTTTCCCGTCCAGAAGGCCTCGCGGAGTTGGCGTTTCAGCATTTTCCCCGTGCCTGTTTTGGGTAACGGGCCTTCTACGAATTTCACCAGGCGCGGCATTTTGTATTTGGCGATGCGAGGCTTTAGAGACGACAGCAATTGCTCTTCGCTTAGTTGCTGGCCGGGCTTCAGAACAACGATGGCGACTGGAATCTCTCCCCATTGCGGATCGGGGGCCGAGACTACCGCGCATTCTAGGACGGCGGGGTGGGCGAAGATGGCTTTTTCTACCTCGATGGAAGAAATGTTTTCTCCGCCGCTGATGATGATGTCTTTTTTGCGATCGACGATGTAAATGTAGTTTTCTTCGTCCCAGACTGCCATGTCTCCGGTGCGAAGCCAGCCATTCGTGATGGCCGCCTGGGTGGCTTCCGGCTCGCGGTAATAGCCGTCCATCACGTTGTCACCGCGGACGGCGACCTCGCCCACGGTTTGCATGTCTTGTGGCACGTCGCGCATTTCGGAATCGACAACATGAACTTCGGAGCCGACCATGGGCCAGCCTGCGGCCGCGAGGCGAGAGAGACGCTCAGTGTCACCCGCGCAGATGACATTGGATTTGGTCTGGGCAGTGGTGGCGACGGGAGCGGTTTCGGTGAGTCCGTAGCCTGAACACACTTCGCAGTGGAAAGCCTGCTCCAGGCGGGCGATCAGCTCGGGGGACGAGGCAGCGCCACCCATAGTGATTACCCTCATGCTGGACGTGTCAAACTTACCAAGCTCGGGACAATTGAGCAGGGCGTTGGCCATGGTGGGAACGAGCGTCATCCCTGTAGCTTTTTCCTCCTGAATGAGACGCAGCACTTGTGCCGGATCGAATCTGCGCACCATGACGTGGCTGCTTCCCTTCATGGTGATGCTCTGGGGACGCCCCCAACCGTTGGCGTGAAACAAGGGGATGGTGTGCAGCTCGACGTCGGTGTCTCGGCACTGAAAAGTGGAGAGGATGCCCAACGCGTGAACGTAAAGCGTGCGATGCGACAGCATCACGCCCTTGGGCGTGCCGGTGCTTCCGCTGGTGTAGAAAATTTCGGCAATTTCGTTTTCGTCGATCGAGAAAATATTGGGCCGCGAGATGCGGTCGTTTGCCATGATGTCTTCGAGAAAAAGATCGGCCTGCGGGACGGGCTGATCGATGGAGACGTAGGTCTTGATGCTGGAACAATGCTTCCGAATCTCTTCGACCAGCGGAGCGAAG
This sequence comes from Terriglobia bacterium, assembly GCA_963741105.1. Lineage (GTDB taxonomy): Bacteria > Acidobacteriota > Terriglobia > Terriglobales > Acidobacteriaceae > JAIQFF01. Next base: position 56,732 of record CAVUGT010000024.1, on the reverse strand, counting down.
TCGCTTTCGAAAACCAGCATGCTGGCATTGGCATGCCTGAGAATGACGCTCAACTCGGCGGGCTGAAGACGGACGTTGAGCGGCATCGAAATGGCTCGCACCAGCGGCGGTCCGTAATAGCCTTCTAGAAGTTGATGGTTGTTGAAGCTGAGATAAGCGACTCGGTCACCTGGGCGGATGCCTTGCGAAAGCAGGCCGGCGGCGAGACGTTCGCAACGTTCTCCAAACTGGGCGTAGGTGAAAGAGCTGGGCCGGGAAACAACACCTGTCTTCTTTCCGTAAAGATCGACGGCGCGATACAGGCACCGGATGGGTGTAAGGGGCACGTTCATGGTCAGTCTGGCAAGACCTCTGGCGGGAGTTCTCAGGAACCCTGCTGGGCATAATACACGACGTGAGTTTTCAGTCTTACTACGAGTGCATCAGGGCCAGCCCGCAAAGACCGTTAAGCAGGAAAATTACTCCGAGGGCAAGCACCACGCCTCGCGCGATTCCGGAATTCAGGTAGTAGCGAAGCGCGACAAAGCCTGATACGACGATGAGAGCGCCGTTGGTGACTGGAAAAATCCAGTTGGAACGAGGCAGCATCATTTCGCCGAGCCAAATCGCAAGAGCGATGCACACTCCTCCAAGCATAAGTCCGGCCAGAAATCCTACGAATATAGAGACGCCCGTAATCTGCGGGTTGTCAGACATATGCACCTCCCATGGCCGCGTTGCGCAGCGGGGTCAGACGCGTTTCGAGGTCATCGCGGTAAAACAGATTGTAGGTATCGAAGGGGATGAGCCTTCCATCCGGGTGGGCGATGTGGATGCAGCTCTTTTTCACAGAGCGAACGTCGAAAGAGAACGCGTCCATGAATTGGACTATCAGCACTCGGAAAATATTCTCGTAACCTATTTCGGGTGGCGCATCGAGCCGGGGGAGACAGCACAACAGGTCGCGCAAGCTGGTCGCCCCCGAACGCGGAGAGTGATTGGTCGCGAACAGTTTGAAGATTCCCTCGCGTACGGCATCATCCTGTTCGTAGAGAATCGTGTTTCGCCCGCCCTCAATCAGCACTTGGGGATCGATCATCCCCGTGAGTGGCACAACTTTGCCATTCATCTTGAGTGCGTAGGCCATGGCCAGGCAATCGGGATGGCAAGGGACCGGCAGAATGTCCTGGGGGCGGAATATCTTGGATTGCTCCAGGATTTCTCGTCTTACCTCGGTGAGAGTGAGGCGGTCGGTCGCGGGATCGAAGTTGTCCAACCGTCCCGCGGCTTGAATCGGCTGAAATGTCACCCCGCGCACGCAAGGCTGGGTGAGCGCATAGTCCAGAATCTTGCCGATCTCTCCGTCGTTCAGTCCCTTTTTCAGGGTCACTACGAGTGTGACCGAGATGCCATGCCGATTCAGGTTTTCCAGTGCGCGCTCGCGAGTCTGGCGCAGGTCCGCTCCTCGCAATTCCATCAACGGTTGGCGTTCGAAGGAGTCGAATTGCAAATAGACTTCTCCATCAGGAATGGTGTCGCGCAACTGTTTCACGAAGTCTTCGTCCTGGGCGATACGGATTCCGTTCGTATTCACCATCAGGTGCCGAACGGGTTGCCTCCGGGCATATTCCAGAACCCCGAAGAAATCCGGATGTAGAGTGGGCTCGCCACCCGAAATCTGGAGAACATCTGGGTGGCCTTCGTTTCGCACCACCGCATCGATCATGCGGCGAATGGTTTCGAGGGGACGTGAACCCCGCCCCGGCGCGCTCCCGGCATAACAGATTGGACAAGTCAGATTGCAATGATCGTTGATCTCGATGAGAGACAGGCAGGAATGCTGCTCATGGTCGGTACAGAGGCCGCAGTCGTAGGGACATCCCCACTTCACGGGGGTGTTGTAACGCTGCGGCATTTCCGGCGGCTTGAGGAAAACCTCGCGACAGCGGCGATAGTAATCCACGTCATCGGCGAGCAGCACTCGCTGCGCTCCGTGTTTCGAGCACCGCTTCAGCAAGTAGACTTTTTCGTCCTCGAAGACAATTTTGCCCTCGACTTTTTCGTAGCATTCCGGACAGATGGAAAGCGCAATGTCGTAATAGAGGTAAGGTCGAACGCGTTGTGCCAATTCGGCCTCCTTCACAGGTCTGTCGCGACAATTTGGGCCCGCGATTTGTTCTGTACCTCATTCGCTCGTCGCCCCAGAAATATTTTTAGGACGCGGCCCAGGTGAGAGCGGTACACAACCAGTGCCGCCAGGCAAGTCCACTGAATGGCGGAGAGCTTCCAGAACGTGGCATCCGGTTTCAAGAAGTCGACCATGAAGCGCCAACTCAGGTAGACGATCATAAATGCTTTGAACACATCGCCGTTCGAGTGCGGAGTGCGCATTATCCGCCAGAGCAAGGCTGCGAGTACGATGAGAAATACGATCTCGTAAAGCTGCGTGGGATGCCGTGCTACGCCGTCGCCGAAGTCGACTGCCCACGGAAGAGCGGTAGCCGTCCCGTAAGTTTGATCGGCTAATCCGGTCAAAAAGCAGCCGATCCGTCCGATGGCAATGCCAATCGCGAGTGGAATTGCAAACAGATCACCGGTGGCGACACTCACGCTGAAATGTCTTTTGATCCATTCCACTGCTATCCATCCGCCGACTAAGCCACCCACTATCGTCTTGCCTGAACCGAGATCACGCCACGTGCCGGGATAGCTTTCGAGGGCACCAAGCAGTTTGCTTCCGAACGCCGCACCCACCGTCGCAGCTGCAACGACCCACCACCGCATGTCTCCGGAGATCAAGTCTCCGGTCCACTTGCGAAGAGACAAATAGAGCTGGAAGGCAACCACGTAGGCCAGAGACTCAAACACTGGATGAGGCGGAATGGAAATGCCACCGAGCCGTAGATAAACGGGAAAGGTCACGCTGGTCTGCGGATTATGCCGAAGGGTCGGCTCGGAGGCAAGACCTTTTCAAACCGATGCTGCGTTCGCGCATCTTCACAGTATTCTTGACTGGCGTAAAAGGTGAGGCATTTTCTATGACGGCTGGATCCAATCTTGGCGGAAAGACTTTGTTCATTACCGGGGCCAGCCGTGGTATTGGGTTGGCGATCGGGCTCTGCGCGGCGCGGGATGGCGCGAATGTGGTGATTGCGGCCAAGACTGAGAAAGCACATCCGAAGTTGCCGGGGACAATCTACACGGCGGCGGCAGAAATTGAAGCAGCCGGCGGGAGGGCCTTGCCTCTGGTGGTTGACATTCGCTTTGAAGATCAGGTCTACGGCGCGGTGGAGCAGGCAGTCAGCCATTTCGGGGGCATCGACATTCTGGTGAATAACGCCAGCGCGATCAGCCTTACCGGTACGCCGGAGACGCCAATGAAACGTTACGACCTGATGATGGGAGTGAATACTCGCGGAACATTTCTATGCTCGCAGGCGTGTTTACCGCATTTGAAGAAGGCGGCGAACCCGCACATTCTGATGCTGTCACCGCCGCTCGACATGCGGGCGCAATGGTTCGCGCCTCATGTGGCTTACACCATGGCGAAGTATGGCATGAGCATGTGCGTGCTGGGGATGGCGGAGGAATTTCGAACGGCGGGGATTGGGGTGAATGCCTTGTGGCCGCGAACGATTATCGCGACGGCGGCGTTGCAGGTGATCCCCGGGGCTGAGGCTGAGCGTGGGCGGACGCCGGAGATTGTGGCGGATGCCGCTTGGCAGATTCTTACGCGAGACTCCAGCAAAACCACGGGGAATTTCTTTATTGACGATGAAGTTTTGGCTGCGGCAGGGATTACGAATCTCTCGCGGTATGCGATCTCTCCGGGCAAGAAGCTGCGGGCGGATCTTTTTGTCGATGATGTAGTCTGAGTCTGTGGAGCTACGCGCTAGATCCTTCACCCGGCTGAAGCTGGGCTCAGGATGACGCCCACTACTTAGTTGAAGTCTTTCGGCCTTGGACGGGCGGTACGCTCGTCCTCCATATTCTTTACTCCAGCAGGTCCGGTTGTTCGCGGACGATGCGGGCCCATAGCGGCTGGAACTGGAACCAGCCGGCCATGTGCGATCCAATTTGCTGGTGTGTGACGGCGGCGCTGGCTGCATCGATCTTTATGGGAGTGCCTGCTGCTTCGGCCAGGAGTTGGGCCTGACAGCTTCGTTCCATGGTGATGAACCACCAGGCGGCTTCGTCTACTGTATGGCCGACGGTCAACAAGCCGTGATTGCGCAAGATCGCTGCTTTCTTTGTGCCCAGCGCCTGGGCGATGCGCTCGCCTTCAGAGGCTTCATAGACGACGCCGGTGAAATCCGCGAACAGCGCGTGATCATCGTAAAAAGCGCAGACGTCTTGCGTGATGGGATCGAGCAATCGTCCGAGTGACGACCAGGTTTTTCCGTACAAAGAATGAGCATGGGCGGCGGCGATGACGTCGGGGCGGGCGGCGTGGACCTGAGAGTGAATCGCGAAGGCTGCGCCGTTGACCGGATACTTCCCTTCCACGACATCGCCGCGGTCATTCACCAGGATGAGATCGGAAGCGCGAATCTGTCCGAAATGCATACCAAAAGGGTTGACCCAGAAATGGTCGAGGTGTTCGGGATCGCGGGCGGTGATGTGTCCGGCGACGCCCTCATCGAATCCGAAGCGCGAGAACAGGCGGAAGGCACCGGCAAGTCGCTGCTTGCGATGACGACGTTCTTCTTCCGCGGTGGCAAACTTCGGCGGTCCGGGGATGTTGAGAGGGTTCTGTGTGGCTACGGCCATGGCGCCTCCCTGCGATTTGCGCACAACTATAGCGCCGGGCCGGGGCGCCTGCAATGGGCTACGGATAGATCCGGATTACCCACTCCGCCACACAGGCGGGCTTGGGTTGGCTTTGAACTTCGACCACGACTGAGAAGACGGCTTCACTCGCATTTCCCACAACCTTCAAAGATTGCAGAGTGAAGCGAGCGCGGATTTTGGATCCGGCCGGGACTGGCGCGGCAAAGCGGACGCGATTCAATCCGTAATTGATGATCATGCCGACGCCGTTTTGAATCTGCAACGCCTGCTTTGAGAAATGACTCAGCAAGGACAAGGTCAGAAAGCCGTGGGCGATGGTTGCGCCGTAAGGCGAGTCTTTTTGTGCGCGATCGGGGTCGAGATGGATCCACTGGCGATCTTCAGTGGCGTCGGCGAACTGGCGAATGCGTTCCTGAGTGACTTCGAACCACTCGGTAATCGCGAATTCGCGGCCGACCAAGTCTTTCAGGGCATCGAGATTTTCGACCACGAGCGGCGGCATATGATTTCTTCCCTACGCGGATGCTTTGGGCTTGCGAGCGTCCAGCAACATGTACGTAACCAGGGCTGTGCCCAATTGCTTGCCTTCGGTATTCGTGAGATCAACACTTCCGACACAGAGAGTCGAACCGATTCGAAGCAAGCGAGAGCGGGCGAAGATGTGTCCGTCGGTGGCTGGGAGAAAATAGTTGATCTTCATTTCAACCGTGGTGATAGGGCGCTTGCCTCCGAAGTGGCGATTGAGCGCCATGCCCACCGCCACATCGGCAATGGCGGCCGCCACGCCTCCGTGGGCGACTCCGGCGCTGTTGGTCAGTTCATGGCGGAGGGCGCATTCGATGGTTACTCCGTCGCTGTGGGTGCGGGTTAGTTTCATTCCCAGCAGAGTGTTGAATGGAATTCTGGGGAGGAAGTCACGAATCTGTTTGGCTGTGAGTTTGGGATGTTTCATGGACGATGTGATTAATTTTTAGTTGTCAGTTATCAGTTCTCGGTTCTCAGCTGGGGCGCTCGAAGAGGGCGGCTGCGCCCTGGCCGCCGCCTACGCACATGGTTACTACGCCGAGGCGCGATTTGCGGCGGTCCATTTCGTTGGCAATGGTTCCCACCATGCGAGAGCCGGTCATGCCAAATGGGTGGCCGATCGAGATCGATCCGCCGTTCACGTTGAGCTTATCCATGGGGATGCCGAGACGATCGCGACAGTAGATTACCTGCACGGCGAAAGCTTCATTGAGTTCCCAGAGATCGATGTCTTCAATTTTTAGGCCCTGGCGCTGGAGCAGTTTGGGGACAGCGAAAACCGGGCCGATGCCCATCTCGTCGGGTTCGCATCCGGCGACCTGAAAGCCGCGGAAAATCAGTTTGTACGGAATGCCCAACTGGTCGGCGCGCTCGCGCGACATCAGAAGCGTGGCGGAAGCGCCGTCGGAAAGTTGAGAAGAGTTCCCTGCCGTCACTGAACCCTGGCCGCTGGTGGGATCGAAGTGGGGCTTGAGTGCGAGCAGGCCTTCGAGCGTGGTGTCGGGCCGATTGCACTCGTCGCGGTCGCAGCACACTTCTTCAGTGCCGATTTTTTCGCCGGTCTTTTTATCGAGCACGGCTTTGGTGACCTTCATGGGAGCGATTTCGCCGGCGAAGAAGCCTTCCTGCTGGGCGCGGGCAGTGCGCTGCTGGCTGATCAAGGCATATTCGTCCTGGGCACGGCGGCTGATCCGATAGCGTTTGGCGACGACCTCAGCGGTTTCTCCCATCACCATATAGACGCCGGGATATTTTTCCTTGAGCGCGGGACTGGGATCGTTGTCGCGAACGATGAGGCTGACGGTTTCCACGCCGCCGCCGATGGCAGCGTCGGCGCCTTCCGCCACGATCTGGTGCGCGGCCATCGCGATGGCCTGCAGTCCGGAGGAGCAAAAGCGGTTCACGGTGATTGCGGCGGTCGAAACTGGAAGACCGGCGAGCAGCGCGGAGACGCGGGCAATATTGTGGCCCTGCACTCCGTGAGGCTGGCCGCAACCAAGAATCACATCTTCGATTTCAGCGGGATCGAGTTGCGAAGCCTTGCGCAGGACATCCTTGATGCAATGGGCGGCCATGTCTTCGGGCCTCGTCATGTTGAACGAGCCGCGGAAGGATTTGGCAAGGCCGGTGCGCGAACTGGCTACTACTACGGCTTCTCTCATTTTGGTCGCGAGAAATCCTTCGTGTACCTTCGTGTCCTTGGTGGTTAACGCCTTAAATCTCTAACCACCAAGGACACTAAGGTACACGAAGGAAATCGTAGGCTAAAGCGTTTGGCCGAAGTCGGCGAAGGTGCGGCCCTCTGCGGCCAATTTTTTCAGGAGCGGAGCCGGTTCCCATAGTTCGCCGTGGGTACGCTCGAATTCCGTGATGCGGTCATAGACTTTTTTCAGTCCGACCGTGTCGGCGTACCACATGGGGCCGCCGCGATAGGCCGGGAACCCGTAGCCGTTGATATAGATGATGTCGATATCGACTGCGCGCAGGGCGTATCCCTCTTCGAGAATACGGGCCCCTTCGTTTACCAGAGCATAGATGCAGCGGTCGACGATCTCTTCCGGGGAGATCTGGCGCTGAGGAATGCTGGCTTCGGCGGACCATTTTTTCGTCAGTGCAGCCACTTCGGGATCCGGGGTGGGCTTGCGATTCTCGTCATACTTATACCAACCTGCTTCGGTCTTCTGGCCGAAGCGGCCCATCTCGCATAGGTTGTCACCGGCAAAAGGCTGACGGATGCCGGGCTTTTCCAGATGGCGATATTCTTTGCGGATACGCCAGCCTACGTCGAGTCCGGCGAGGTCATTGGTGGCGAGCGGTCCCATGGCCATGCCGAAGTCGTAGAGCGCCTTGTCGACGGCTTCGACACTGGCTCCTTCTTCGACGAGGAAAACCGACTCGCGAACGTAGGGATGGAACATGCGATTGCCGACGAAGCCGCGGCAGTTGCCGACCAGCACGCCGATCTTTCCTAATTTTTTCGACAACTGCATGCAGGTGGCAATCACTTCTTTGCTGCTGGCTTTGCCCCGCACAATTTCGAGGAGGCGCATAACGTTGGCCGGACTGAAGAAGTGCGTACCGATGACCGACGCTGGCCGTGATGTAGCGGATGCTATCTCGTCGATGTTCAGAGTCGAGGTGTTGCTGGCCAGGATTGCTCCCGGCTTGCACACGCGATCGAGTTCGGCGAAGACCTCTTTCTTGAGCGCCATGCCTTCGAAGACCGCCTCGATCACCATGTCGGCCTGGTTGAAATCGTCGTAACTTAAGTGTGGGCTTGATCAAGTTCAAGCGCTCGTCGACGGCGGCCTGGGTGAAGCGTCCGCGCTGCACTGAGACAGCATAATTTTTGCGGATGTTGGCGAGGCCGCGGTCGAGGGCGGCCTGATCGGCTTCCTTGAGCAGCACTGGGATTCCGGCGTTGGCGAATACCATGGCGATACCGCCGCCCATGGTTCCGGCGCCTACGACCGCGGCGGAATTTATCGGAATTATCGCAGTCTCTTTTGAGATATCCGGGACCTTGGAGACCTCGCGCTCTCCGAAGAACACGTGAATGAGCGCCTTCGACTGATCGGAATAGAGACAGTCGATGAACAGCTTCGCCTCGACCTGGCAGCCTTCCTCGAATGGAAGTCTTGTGGCTGCTTCGATGGCGTCGATGGCAGCCAGCGGGGCGATCAGGTTGCGTTGTTTCTTGCGTGCGTTTTCGCGGGCGGCGGCGAAGATTGGGGCGTTTTGTTCTGGCGTTCCGAGTTTCTGGTTGCGTTCGCGAGTTTTGGGAGCGGGCTTGGCGGCGATCTCGCGGGCGAAAGCGATGGCGCCTTTCAGCAGATCGCCCTCGATCAACTGGTCCACGATACCGGACTTTCAGCGCGTCCGAGGCCTTGACCGGATTTCCACCCGTACACATTTCAACCGCGGTGGCGACGCCAGCGAGACGGGGCAGGCGTTGCGTGCCGGCGGCGCCGGGGATGAGGCCGAGTTTCACCTCGGGCTGTCCGACCTGGGCGTTGGGAGCGGCCACGCGATAGTGGCCGGACATCGCCACTTCTAATCCACCACCGAAAGCAGTGCCGTGAATCGCCATCACCACTGGCTTGGAAGAGTTTTCTATTTTCAGCAATAGCGGAAGTAGTCCCGGACCGGTTTTTTGCGTGCCCGAGGTCATCTTGGTGAATTCTTTGATGTCGGCGCCGGCAATGAAAGTGCGGCCGCCTCCAATCACGACAGCGGCAGTGACAGCGCTGTCTTTGTTAATTTGGTCAATAGCTTCGGAAATTCCTTCGGGCACGCCGGGGCTTATGGCATTCACTGGCGGATTATTGATGGTGATGATGGCGATATCGCCGTCTTTCGTGAGTTGGATGAGGTCGCTCATTTAGGTGCCTTCCCTCCAGAGGGACGGATAGATTGTAGCTGCGATTGAGAACGCCGCAACCCGGGACGATGACATAGTGCGGTCTCTCCCATTATTATCCTTGATCTCTTCGATTTGACGTCCTCTATGGCAAGCGCTTCGACGAACATGTCGGTACCGGACCCGGAACAGAGCTCCTTCTTTGCCCACGGTATGTGGATTGTTGTGGCCATTGCTTTGGCCAAACTGCTGTTTCACTGCTACTACAACAATCGTTATGGATTCTTCCGCGACGAATTTGATTACATGTCTTGCGGCGATCATCTTGCCTGGGGATATGTTGACCAGCCGCCGCTGATTCCCTTCCTGATCCACATCTGTCGCGCTATGTTGGGCGACTCGCTGCGCAGCGTGCGCTTTATTCCAGCTTTGGCTTCTTCTCTCCTGGTGGTGCAGACTGCCGTTCTCGCTCGCGAATTCGGCGGACGGCGATTCGCGCTTTTGCTCAGCGCAGTGACGGTTGTCATCGCGCCGCAGTACCTCTCCAACGCGAGCCTGCTGGGAACCAACTGCCTCGAACCAAATCTGTGGATGGGTTGCGCCTACTTCGTGATTCTCGCTATCAAGCGGAACGATCCGCGCAACTGGCTGTGGTTCGGCGTAGTCGCTGGTCTTGGTCTGCAGGAGAAATATTCCATCGCGCTGTTCGGCTTTGGCATTGTTTTGGGATTGTTGCTGACCGAGCAACGCCGTGTTTTCGCCAACAAGTGGATATGGCTGGGAGGGCTGGCGGCATTCCTGATTTTCCTCCCCAACCTTCTGTGGAATGTTCACTACCATTGGCCCTTCGTCCAGTTGATGCAAGGCATCAAAGCAGAGGGTCGCGATGTTGTCCTGCCGTTGTTTCCCTTCTTCTTTCAGCAGACGCTGCTAGTCCTTCCTTTGACCGCGCCGATATGGATCACGGGGTTGATCGCCCTCTTCTTCTCGGAGCGCCTGAAAATCTACCGGGTACTGGGCTGGAGTTACCTGGTCTGCTTTAGCGTCTTCTTCTTTCTCCACGGCAAGAATTATTACCTTGCTCCGATCTATCCGATGCTGCTGGCGGCTGGAGCAGTGACCATCGAGAATGCATTTGACCGTCCGCGCCTGGCCTGGGCGAAGCCGGCGATCGTCGTATTGCTGCTGGCAGCGGGCGTCCACCTTGCACCGGTCGTAGTGCCCGTACTGTCTCCTGACCGGTTCATTGCTTACATGAAATATCTGCCCATGAAGTTGCCGGTGATGGAACATAGCCACGAGCGGGCAGTTCTTCCGCAGTGGTATGCGGACCAGTTCGGGTGGGAAGAGATCGTGGCGGAGACGGCGCAAGCCTGGAACCGGCTCAGTCCGGAGGAACGTGGGGATTGCGGCATCTTTGCCCAAGACTATGGGCAGGCCGGAGCCATCGATTTTCTGGGGCGGCGCTACGGACTGCCCCCCGCGCTTAGCGGCCATCAGACCTACTTCCTATGGGGACCGCGAGGATACTCGGGCAAGTGTATGATCGTGCTCGATGACCACAAGGAAACACTGGAGAAGCTCTGGGATAACGTTGAGTACGTGGGAACATCCGCCGACAATCCTTATGCGCTCGAAAAAGAGATCGATGTCTTCATCTGCCGGGGATCGAAATTCGGGACGCTGGCACAACTTTGGCCGCAGTTGAAACGCTGGCGCTAATCTCAACCTCCGGTCTGACAGACGACAGAAGTAAGTTCTTTGCAAAGAAAAACTGAGCAACCGATCCTCCATTTACAATAGCGTCGATCAAAATCGAGGATCATTCATGTCAACTTCCCGCCCCATTGGGCCAAAGACCGTCTCCGACGAGATTCCTCCTGTTCCGCTAACCATTGAGGGTTACAGTGTCCTGCATCAGATGATGAAGGTGCGCTGGGCGGCGTGGCGATCGCTGGCGGCTGCGGAAAAACGCACGATTCTTGATGAGGCTGCCGGGGTTCTGGCGGCGATGGAACAGAATCCCAATGGGCCATCCGCGCTGTTTTCCTTGCTGGGGCACAAGGGCGATCTGATGTTCGTCCACTTCCGGAAATCATTTGATGAATTGAACGCGGCGGAATTGCAACTCGCGCAAATGCGCCTGGGCGATTTTCTGGAGCCTACGACTTCTTATCTATCGGTGATTGAGCTGGGTCTTTACGAGTCGACGATCAAGGCCTATCGGGATTTGAAAGATCGAGGGATTGAAGCACACTCGGACGAGTGGAAACAGGCGATCGGGGATGTGCTGGCGCGTCAGAAAGAGGCCATGCATCCGCGACTATTTCCAGAGATGCCGAAGCATCGGTATGTTTCTTTTTATCCGATGGATAGGCGCCGGGGCGAGGTCAAGAACTGGTACACCCTGCCCATCGAAGAACGGGCGCGGCAGATGAATGAGCATGGACTGGTGGGACGGCGCTACGCGGGTGAAGTGCGGCAGATCATTACTGGATCGATTGGGTTTGATGATTGGGAGTGGGGTGTGGACCTGTTCGCGGATGATCCGCTGGTGTTCAAGAAACTCATTTACGAGATGCGGTTTGACGAAGTGAGCGCGGTGTATGCGCTGTTTGGGCAGTTTTATTTGGGATTGCGGTGTCCGGCGGCGGAGTTGGGTGGGCTGCTGGGGTTGAAATAGGAAAAGACTTTTGCGGCAATCTTTTGAATTTTCGGAGCACACATGGCGACCCTTGGGCTGATCGAATACAAAGATGCGAGCCCGGAAGTGCGGGCGGTTTATGACGACATCATGGCGACCCGCAAGACGGACTGGATCAACAATTTCTGGAAGGCGATCGCGCATGATCCGGCGACGCTGAGGCGGACATGGGAAGACATCAAACAGATCATGGGGCCGGGAGCGCTCGATCCGCTGACCAAGGAGCTGGTGTATCTGGCGGTGAGTGTCAGCAATCAGTGCGGATATTGCATTGCATCGCACACGGCTGGGGCCCGCAGTAAGGGCATGAACGATGCGATGTTCAAAGAACTGATGGCGGTGGTGGGAATGGCGAATGAGACGAATCGGTTGGTGGCGGGATACCAGGTGGCGATCGACGATAAGTTTAAGGTCTAGAAAATCCGGATCTAGGTGACACGATGGCGCACGAATTGACTACCTCTTATCTGCGGGATTCGCTCTCGCTGTTCCGCTACTACAAGACGCTGACTGAGCGCGCCATGGCGCAGGTCACCGACGAGCAGCTTTTCGCCGTCCTGGACGGCGAGATGAACTGCATTGCGATTATCGTGAAGCATATGGCGGGCAACATGCGATCGCGCTGGATGGACTTCCTCACTAGCGATGGTGAAAAAGCTGACCGGAAGCGCGATACGGAATTTGAGAACCCGCCAGCGACACGTGCTGCGTTGACGGAACTCTGGGAACAAGGGTGGAAGTACGTTTTTACCGCTCTGGATCCCCTTTCCGATGCGGACATCAATCGTACGGTGGAGATCCGCGGAGAGCAGCACTCGGTGATGCAGGCCATCAATCGCCAGATTGCGCACTACGCCTATCATTGTGGGCAGATTGTGTTTCTGGCGAAGCATTTGCAGGCCACGCAATGGAAGCCGCTCACGGTGCCGCGAGGTAAGTCGGAGGATTTCAATCAGAGAGTGGCCCGCAAGGAAGCCAGCCAGCGTTAAGGGCTGGCGGGCGTCGGACCTCAGACCTCAGCCTTTCGCTTCAAACCCTCTGAGGGCGGGACGCCCTCAGGACAGCCGGCGGGACGCCGGCGCTACTTTTTGGACTTCGTTTTAGATGTTGCGAAGTGTTCGTGCACTTTCATGTCTACCTTCCGGCCTCGGAAGGTCACACCTTCTGACTCCAGGCGAAAGCGTTGTTCGAAAGCGTAGTCTCCCCGCAGCTTGATCGCTCCTCCCGCACCCAGTACGCGTTGCCAGGGGAGTCCTACGGCGCCCCGTAAAGCAGCAACCACCTGGCGGGCGCCCCCGGGGAATCCGGCGGCTTTGGCGACTGCTCCGTAGGTGGAGACTTTTCCGCTGGGAATCTTGCGAATCGTGGCGATGATGCTTTCTCGCATGTTTTTCTTGGGCGGCACGGATTCCTCAAGCGCTTTACAGCGTTAGTAACCCGAAAACTTCGCCAACGGTAACTGAGTCGCTCGGGTGATGACTTTAGTTATCACAATACCGGCATTTTGCACATACGGGCTATTGTGCTGAACACGCGAGGGCCGCATTCTTGATTGAGGAACCAGCGTTCGTATTTTCGAAGCAGCGGGAGGAAATCGTGTCCGTCGTCGTGATTTTGCTGATGTTCTTGGCGGTGATCGCCATGGTGAAGAAACTGGATGATGATCGGCAAGGTCACGCCGTTCCCGCCGCCGATTCCCGTAAAGTGGAATGCGGAATCGGGTTACAAGCCAAGAAATAATCGCAAGATACTCTTCGCCGAGCTTTGCTCGGATGGGCAGCCGAGGGCGGCTGTCCCCAGGTGGATTGTGGCGACTATCACAGGGCGATCCAGCCTTCGCGGATCAACCACAAGGAACCCGTAGAAATTATCAGCCACAGAATCACGCCCAGAAGCATTGGGCGATGCCCTACCCGTCTCAAAGTAGCGACGGAAATACCGGTGCCAATCAGGTAGAGAGTAGCGGTCAGGCCGATTCTGGCGGCGTGCGATAGAACCCTGTACGCTGGCGCTCCTTCGGGCAGATAGGTATTGCAGACTGCCGCCAATGCGAAAAATGCGATGAACCATGGCCACTGGATTTTTGCCCGCGCGTGCTTGATGAGCGCAGCGCCGATTGACATGGGGACGATCCAAAGGGCGCGAGCAAGTTTCACGGTCGTGCCGACGGCGAGGGCCACTGCTCCGTATTTGGCGGCGGCTCCTACCACCGAACTGGTGTCGTGAATGGCCAGGGCTGCCCACAGGCCGAACTGGGTCTGGCTGAGATGCAGCGCGGCGCCGATGGCGGGGAAGGTCAGAAGCGCAACCGAGTTCAGGACGAATACCGTGCCCAGAGAGACAGCCATTTGCTCGTCGCTGGCGCCGGTGATGGGACCCACGGCGGCGATGGCACTGCCGCCGCAGATGGCGGTGCCGGTTGAAATCAGGAATGCCGGGACGCGCTGCATCTTGAGCATGGCGCCCAGGGCCATCCCCGCCAGCATGGTGAAGCTGATGCCGATGACTGTGTAGACGAAGCCGCTGCGTCCGGCGCGGAGCACGTCGTGCAGGTTCATGCCGAAGCCGAGTCCGACCACAGAAGCCTGCAGGAGGTAGCGGGAGAGCTTTTTTGCGCTCTTGTCGAAGGGATGAGGAAAGGCGAAGCCGAAGACGAGGCCTAAGGCGAGTGCCACCGGCGGCGAAACCAATCCGCTGGCGGCAATCGCGAGGCCGACCAGGAACGCGGCTTTAGGAATCATGCTGGCGAGCGTGTCTTGCTGACTTGCATTGAGAGACACTGAAACGCAAGGTCCCCGTTCGACTCCCCCTCGCTCGCGCTCGGAGTTCGCTCAGGGCAGGCTCTCGACTGGGATCGCCGCGCTAGGGCGGCTGCTCCTGCGCTCGGGATGACAGACCTACGCGGCCGTTTTGAACGACTCGAGGGCCTTTTCTTCGCTGTCGTAGACTTCAAACACCGTCAAGAGCTTTGTGACCTGCAGCAGATCGCCGACGCGCTGGGTCAGGTTGACCAGCTTTACCGAACCGCCGGCGTTGTGCGCCGTGGTGTAAAGCGCCACCAGCGTCCCCAGCCCGCCGCTATCGATGTAGCTGATGCCGCCCAGATTGAGGATGATGCGGTTGCTCTCGCCAACCAGTTTCTTGATGGTGTCGCGCAGCAACGCCGATTCTTCTCCGAATACAATGCGACCGTTGCAATCGACGACGGTCACTCCCTTTTCAACTCGTGTGCTCAGTTTCAACTGCATGAAGCCTCCGCTGGCCGGATGGAGCCGACCCAGCCCAAAAGCCTATTCCTTGCGGCCTTTCTTCGCAAGGGGGCATTTCCTGGGCGGGATAATCGAAAACCGTAACCACGGAGGACACGAAGGAAACATTGCTTTGCGTCCTTTGCGGCATTTCTTTGCGAACTTTGCGGTTTAAGGTGTTTTGGGGGAAAGTCAAAGGCTTTACCGCAAAGGCGCAAAGAAACGCCGCAAAGTGCGCAAAGGAATCCAGATATTTTCTGAGGCCTGGGGAACTGACTGCGGCTGGGTGATTGCGAAGGTATAATTAGAAGTTCTCCTCACATGAGCTATCAGGTCCTAGCCCGCAAGTATCGTCCGCAAAAATTCTCCGAGGTCATCGGGCAGGAGCATGTCACCCGCACCCTGAAGAACGCCCTGGAACAGGGGCGGACGGCGCATGGCTACATCTTCAGCGGACATCGCGGAATCGGTAAGACGACCATCGCGCGCATCCTGGCCATGGCACTGAATTGCCGGTCTTCGGACAAGCCGGTGACGGAGCCTTGCGGGATTTGCGAATCGTGTACTGAAATTCGGGCGGGCAACTCGGTGGACGTGATCGAGATCGACGCGGCGACCAACCGCGGCATCGACGAGATCCGCGAGTTGCGCGAAGGGACGAGGTATCGTCCCGGCGCGAGACCGCTTCAAGATCTACATCCTCGACGAGGCGCACCAGATCACCGACGCGGCCTTTAATGCGCTGCTCAAGACCCTGGAGGAGCCGCCCGGCCACGTTGTGTTCATGCTGGCGACGACCCAGCCCGAAGACATTCCGCAGACCATCCGGTCGCGCTGCCAGCATTTCAGCTTTCGCGCAGTCGGGTTTGAGGAAATCCTCGATCAGCTGAAAGACCTTTCGGGCGCGGGAAAACATTGAGGCCGATGAAGACGCGCTGGCGTTGCTGGCCGAAGCCGGTGACGGATCGATGCGCGATGCGCTTTCAATTCTCGATCAGGCAATTGCGTCCTCCACTGGGCGGCTGACAGCCGATCAAGTGCGACAACCTGGTGGGCGCGGCGCCTTCCAGTGTGCTGGAAGATGTGATGCAGGCCGTAGCCCAGGGGTCGAGCGAAACCGTGTTGCGGCTGGTCGACAAGCTGATCAGTGAAGGTCACAGCCCGACTCACTTTGCCCGGCAGATGGTGCGGTTTCTGCGTAACGCCGTGGTGGCCCAGGTCGCGGGTGCGGACTCTTCCCTGCTGCAGATTTCTAGTGACGAACGGCAACGGGTGGCGCGCATTGCGGCACTGTTTGAAGAAGAGGACCTGGCGCGGCATCTGCAAATCATGCTGCGCACGCACAGTGAACTTGGCTACCGTCAGGAACAGCGCTTCCATCTGGAACTGGGATTGTTAAAGATGGCGCATGCGGCACCGGTTGCTGCCGCTGGAGCAATTGCTGAGCGAAAGCGCTGGTGCGGTGACGCAGCGTCCGTTGGGCAAGCCGTCGATGGTGCCGGAGATCAGGAGGCCCGATCCGGCGCCGGCGGCTCGGTCTGTGTCTTCGAACGTTTCGCCTTTTGCGGCGGATTCGGCGCGAAAGAGCGGATCGAAGCCTGAGCTTTCCGTTGAAAATGTTCCTCTGTCCGGATCGCAAGCCGCTGCGGGAACGGCGCCGGCCAGTATTGTCATGGGATCGGCGGCCCCGGCTGCGGTCATGCAGCAAGCTCCTCCGGAGATATCTCTCGAACCACAACGGGTAGCGGTTGAGCAGCCGTTTGAGTTTCGCGAAGCTGTGCTGAACGCTCTGAGCAACGCGAATCAGCGCATTCTGGTCAACATGCTGGAGACTGCTGAGTGGAAGCTTGAAGGCAACGAAGTGGTAATCAAGGTGGCATCGTCGGCGACGGTGATTGAAATGTCGCTGGGCCCGGACGCAAAGAGGCTAATGATTGCGACCGCCAGCGGAGCGCTGGGGCGTCCAGTGAAGCTGCGCGTGGTGCCGGGCGGAGTGGCCCAGGCCGTGACGCGGACGTCTTCGGTGCCCGGCAATGGTGGAGGGCGAGGACGGGCGGAGCAGGACCCGGTGGTCCAGCGCATGAAGGAAAAGTTTGGGGCGGAAATTCGCACGATTATCGACTACAAGGAAAAGCGCTAAGCAGCGCGCCAGGACAACAGCCATGGGCGGATTCAATCTGCAGGAAATGATGGCGCAAGCCAAACAGCAATACGAAATCCTGCAGAAAAAGATGCAGGAGACCGTGGTGGAAGGCTCGTCTGGCGGCGGCACCGTGACGGTGAAGATGGATGGTCGGAAGCAGGTGCTGGGCATCAAGATCGATCCCGAAGCGGTGAAAGCAGGCGACCTTGAGATGCTGCAGGACCTGATTACGGCGGCGGTCAACGGCGCTGGCAGGAAAGTGGATGACGCCATGCAATCCACGATGGGTGGGATGCTGGGCGGAATGGGGATTCCGGGACTTTAAGAAGAGCGATTGTAGATTTCAGATCGATGATTGCAGATTGAAAAGCAACATCTTCACACCTACGATTGAAACATTGCTTGACAGCTCAGGCTTCCTGAAAACAAATCATGTCTAAATTTGCGGAGCCGATGGTACGGCTGATCGATTCGTTGAAGAAACTGCCGGGCATTGGCAGCAAGAGCGCCCAGCGGCTGGCGTTTCATATTCTCCGTTCGTCGGATGAAGACGCGGAGTCGCTGGCGGCGGCGGTGCGCGACGTGAAGGCCAGTCTGCGGCTGTGTTCCATCTGCAACAACATTACGGATGTTGATCCTTGCGTGTACTGCACAAGCGCGACCCGGAATCATCGACTGGTGTGCGTGCTGGAAGAGCCCACGAACATTGCGGCCGTCGAGAAGACCAAGCATTTCAACGGCGTGTATCACGTGCTCCATGGATCGATTTCGCCTTTGCACGGGGTGGGGCCGGACCAGTTGCGGATTTCGAACCTGATGCGGCGGGTGGATGACGGTGAAGTGGATGAGGTCATCCTGGCCACCAACCCCACGATCGAGGGCGAGGCGACCGCGACCTATCTTTCTGGACAATTGCGGCGGGCGGGGCTGAAAGTGACGCGGATCGCCATGGGAATTCCCGTCGGCAGCGACATCGAATACGCGGACGAAATCACGATGTTGAAGGCAATGGAAGGGCGTCGGGAACTCTGACGTTTGTGCTGTGCGATTTCCCTCTTGAGTAAATCTTTTCCTACAGCAGCGGCTGCCGGCTTGTCGGCTCCAAACCTACCTCACACAACTATTATATAAATCAACAACTTATAGTTATCTTTAGAAGTTAGCGATGAGACAGTGCCTTGGCATTGCGCTTGCACTGGCTAAGGCATGTTCTTCCCGTCTCCGATAAGTTTCCCCTGGTGCGAGAGCCCAGTGATGTTGATGGTCAAACTGACCCGAGGGCTTTTGTTACCAGTTCGCGCCGCGTGGTGATGTAACCGCATCTCAACTCGACGCATTTGAAACCGGGCCAACCAGCCCGGTTTTGTTCTTTGTGGCGTCGGACCTCGGACCTCAGACCTCGGGCAAAACTCTTGTCGAGCTTCGCTCGACTGGACAGATGAGGACATCTGTCCCTACGCGGTTCGCGGTGGTTACCGGTTCTTGGCGATTATGTGGTTTGTGTTGGCTACGTGGTTTGAGGTTCGGCTGGGGTTGTTTCGAGGAAATAGTTTGGTTCTTCTTGGGTGGGTTCGATGCCTGTGGGCCAGGCGCCACCGTTGTATTGTTGCATGCGGTTTTTCCATTTGAGGAAGTCGGTGATGGTTTGGGGCTCGATGCGAATTTCTACGCGGCGCAGGCTCGCCAACAGCAAATTCATTTCGTAAGCCAGGCCAGCCGGGGTACGCAAATCGCGGGCGGAACGGCGGATGACTTCGACCTTGCGTTGGCGAACTTCCAGGAGTCCCCATCCTGGAGGCAGGTCTTTGATCTGCAGCAATCCTGATGGCGTGAGATAGAAGCGTTCGCAGCCCAACCCCAGTTCCTGTTTTTGCCGGAAGGGCTTGTCGCGGTCGGCCAGGAAATCGCCGCGCGTGATCTTGCACTCGACCAGGACGGAGTGAGAGGCACGCTTCCATCCGATGGCGTCGGGCATTTCTCCGCTGACGCAGGCCTGTTCCGAGAGCACCACGCCGCAGCGATAGGACCGCAACCATTCGACGGCTTTTTCCACCAGTTGAGCGTGAGTCATGTGTCTGTATCTGTACTTGGCGTTCGCGGAAGATGGAAGTGACTGGTTAGCTTCTGGAGACTGGTTTCCGGTTTCTTGTTTCCAGTTTCTGGATTCTTGGCTTTGGCTTTAGTGGCCTGATTATGACTGGCTTGCGATAGACGGTTTCCAGCAGGTGGCGGGCCGCGGCGATTGCTTCGGCCTGGTTGTCACGGGGGGAATATCCTAGCGCCGCAATTTGCAGGATCTTGGTTTTTTCGTTTCCCTCCATGACTTGCAGGCGGTGAACCCGTTGATCCCGATTGGAATCGAAGGCGTTGGCCAGGCGAAGAATGGCGGCCAACTTCGAGATCTCCTGCCTTTGTTTCAGCGACAGTCCCAGGAGGGTCTTTTGTCCGGCGCGGGGCAGACGACCTCGATGGTAGCGGGCAACGATGGCGGCGGCGAGCAACTCTTGCGGACGCCTGCCCAATGGCGGGGTGAGGTCGCGGATCATCCGATATGAGACCTTGTGGTGACCTTTCTCATCTTTTGATCTGCCCACGTCATGGCATAGCGCAGCCACCTGCAGAATGGCGCGATCAGGGGCGGAGCGATGAACTTTGCCGAATGCCGCTAATCCGTCATACAACTGAAGGCTTAGCTGGCTAACGTGCAGAGAATGCTTGAAGTCGGGATCGAGCAACGACGCCCACAGTCTCAGGCGCAGCAGAGCGGCGGATTTGGTTTGCTCGCGGTCTGGCAGTTGGCTGCGCCAAAGCTGCCACAGCGAGTGCTCATCATCTTTACGTTGGCCTACTGTTTTCTTGCGGTAGGTCTCGATTCTCTGGGCGCGTTCCCCGGTGATCCGCTTGTGCCAGCGCGAGTGGGCATCAGTGTCGGGAAAAACTTGGGCGCTCAAGGCAGCCGGCCAGAGCACGTCGAGATCGTGGACTTCGCCGAGGACGTCCTGCATATGCTTAAGATCGTCGCTCCAGGCGGCGTGTTGTTCGGGCAGGAAGTTCTCCACGATGTAGCGGAAGCGCTTGATACCGATGCGCAAGCGGTGCCACGAAGCCTCGGAGCCAGTCCGGATGGCCACATGATGAAGTCTGTATGCCGCGGTCCAGCGTTCGAGTGCGAGGTGACGGAAAATCAGGCTGCCCGGCCGAAATCTTGCCATGCGACGAGGTAGAGATCGGCTCCAGCGCTGCCACTGTTTGCGATCGAACTCCGCCAGCGCCTGCACGGCTTGCTGTTGCAGCGGAGTTTCGCGAACGCTGATGCACTGCAGCAACGGTGCCGTGACGGGATCGTCGGGGCTGTCCAGGCGGTGCACCCAATCCTGCATGACGTGGACATCCCGCAGTTCTCCCAGACGGCGGAAGAGCCGCTTCCCTGCCTTTTTCATCTGCTTCCAGGTTGGATCAGGATCAATCACCGCGATGCCGTCTGCCATGGAGCAACAACGGCGAAGAGCCACTCGGAGGTCATGAACCGGATCAGGTGCGAAGGCGACACTGGCACGGTCGCATTCTTCGAGGACGCGTTGCATCCAGAAGGCGAGTCCGGATTTGTTTTTGGCGGGCTTGTTCGGCATGAGATATCCGCCACTGAAGCGGCGGGCTACTGTCAGTAATCCCTCCGGGACCTTACTGGACATCTTTTCGACGCCATTGCTGTTCCCTCAACAACGTCTTCGACCAATCAAAACGCGCCTCGCACCGTGGTCATGTGCGCGAATAGGTCGTATTACCTCCGTAATGTGTATCTTCTCATGGTTTCGCATTACCCTTAGCGGGTACTGACCCACTCCACAGTAAGAGGAGCCGCGTATCTCAACGGCAGACACAACCAAAGGCACACGGATCGCCTCGGCGCGGGCATTTGTTCACAGTCTGAACATACTGGTGAAGTATGTCCGGCTCTATGGACTTGACCACAAGCGCACGGAAGGCCAGTTCGCCAGCACCTGGAAGGAATTGCAGGAGGGCTTGCCTAAAGGAGCGGAAGGCTCGTTCCTGCTGGGCGTCTCTGAAAACAAGCTGCTGATGGACGGCATTCCACTGGAGACGGGCCAGGCGGAGCGCAGCTTCGCTCAACTGCTAACCACGGCAGGATTGGCGAGCATTCATTTCTCGAACCAGATCACCAAAGACGAATTTGTCCAGTTGGTACGGGCCTTTGCTCTGGGCGGATCCAAAGCTCAGGACGTCGTAAAAGAAATCAAAAACACTTTCGGGGACAGCAAGAGCGCCTCGATCCGCATCAACGAAGTGAGGTTTGTGGCTGCTGATCCCTCGACTGGCGAGGTCAGCATCGCAGCCCAGATTGCAGCCCAGACGCTGGGACCGGAATTCAAGCAGTGGCTCAATGATCCGCAGAAACTTTTGCAGTTGATCGCGGCTGCGGAAGGTGCGAAGAGCGGAGGCGTCCCAGGAGGCGCACCCGTGGGCAGCGTTCCGAATCCTGGTCCGGCGGTAGAAGGTGGCGATCCGGGCACAGGCACTGGCACTGGTACTGGTACTGGAGGCGGAACTTGGGCGGGCGGTGTCGTGCCCTTGCAGGAAGAAGAAGTCATCCAGACCATTCGTCTGCTGACTCGCTTTGGAGAAGTGGGTGGCGATCCGAGCGGTGATACCGAGGCCCTGCAAAAGGAATTAACCGCGGTTGACGCCAATACCAAAGTCAACTTGCAGCAACTGCTGGGAAGCCTGGCAGCACAAGCTTCAGTCGAGCAGACGGACAATACGCCTCTGCTGATGAAGGCGGCCGAGCACATGGCCATTCGCTTCGCCCTGGAGCGTTTCCAGAAGGGCGAAGTCAAGGTCAACGCCGTGCACCAGATGATGGAGCACATGAGCCGGCAGATGGACACCCTGCGCCAGATTCTGAAGCTGCAGGAAGACAAGATGAGCAAGGCCGGCATCCTGGTGGAGTCGCATGCCGACATCCTGGACCGGATGTTCTGGGCGGAAGTTCCGGAAGCGGGCAAGAAGAGCGTGCTGCTGTCGCATGAAGCGCCCTGTGTGCCGCCGCGCAACGTGCGCCAGTTTGTCGAGATACTGCTGGACCGTGGCGACAAGGAAACAGCGGTTGCCATCCTGCTGAATTATTTGAATTGTCTGGATGTGAAGGAAGCTGAGCCGCGGCGCAAGATCGCTACCGGCATCAGCCAACTGGCCGACCTGTTCGCTGCGTCGGGTGGAGAGTTGATGGCATTGTCGATCCGCAAGATCGGCGAGCTCATTGGCACGGAATCAGACCCCGACCTGCAAAGCATGCTGGGCGCGGCGTTTGTGCGCCTCAGCACGGAAGCCAGCACGAACAAGCAATTTGGCGCCTTGAGCGAACTCTGTATCGCGATGGAAAACATCGCGCGGCAGCGGCCCGTGCTGGCGACGGAACTGCGTCCTCGCATCGGCGTGGAAAACCGCTTGCCGGAATTCATCGAAGAAGCGATGCATCTGCCGCAACTTCCTGCGGACCTGCTTCAGGTTTTGCGCCGGACGTCGCAGGCATCGGTGGAGCATCTTTCAGAGCGATTTTTCCGCTGCATGCGACGCGAAGAGTGCGACCGCATTATCGACATTGTGAAGGAACTGGGGACACCGGCGCAGGAACAGCTACGCGAAATGGTGCGCACCGGGCAGCCGCGACAAGCCGCTTCGGTGGTTGGCCTGTTGAGCCGGCTGGATGTACCCACCCTCTTAGAGTTGCTGCCGACACGCCTGCCGGAGTGGAACCGCTTCTATCACGACGTAGTCGTACGGCAGATAGCTTATGGCGCGGCCCACGATCGAGGCCGGTCGTTGCTGGAGCTGCTGGAAATTCTTGATCCACTGGTCCTGCCGCAAGCCATTGATGAAATCGGAATGAGCGGCGATCGCAGCGCGGTGCCGCCGCTAGTGGTCATGGCGGAGTCTGGCGAAACTCAGGGACGGTCTGCCCTGCTGCAGTTGAAAGCGGTAGAGTCTCTGGGACGGCTGCGCGAGAACGAAGCTATACCCGTACTGCGCAACCTGCTGGAAGCGAAAAAGATGTGGCGATGGAGCCATCACCGCGAGTTGCGCATTGCCGCAGCCCAGGCGCTGGTGAAGATCGATCCGCGCTACGGTAGCCAGGTCATGGCGGAAAGCGGACTGGAGCCGGGAGAACTGGCTATCGCTCCGCTGGATTCGGCGCCGGCTTGCCCGTGGGTACGGCAGAGGCGATACGAGCGTATTGTGCTGCGACGGACTCTGCAGGCGACCATCAGTAGTTCGTGGGGGAAGTCCAGCATTCTGATTCGTGAGTTGAGCCTGGGTGGCGGGATGGGCACGAAGGAAGACAATCTCCGCGTGGGCTCGGAAGCGAATATCGACATTGTCGCCGGGGTTCGTCACATACGCGGGCAAGTACTGCTGCGGCGCGCGCGGGTAAACGAAGTGGGATTTGAGATCGTCAATACGGACCTCGAGAGCCGCTATCGTCTGCGACGCATTTTGATTGACTCGCTGGAAGGTTCGGCTGGCACCAAGGAAGGCGATTGGGACGGGCAGCGTAAGCCGCAGCTTAGCTAGGTCAGAACACCCTAAGGAAGATTAAGCCCCGGACACCCACCCTCTTCGCAGAATACGCGAAGGAGGGTGGGGCACCCGGGGCTTTTTACTTTGCCGGGTAATTCCCTACTTGACCACCTTTACGAAGATGATCATCAGGGTGAACAGCACCAGGGACTCGATGAAGGCCAGTCCGAGAATCAGCGCTAGCTGAATACCAGGACGGGCGGAAGGATTGCGCGCCATACCTTCGCAGGCCGCAGAAGCGACGCGACCTTGTCCGAGGGCGGCCAGGGCTACTGCCAGGGCCATCGCAAACCCGGACGTGATCGCGACCCAGTTAGGACCTGCGGAGGTAGCGGCTTCGGATCCCTGCGCGAACGCAGGCATCGCCACTACCAGAAGAGCTGCCAGAATGAAAAACAGGAACGTCAGTTTACGCATGCTTGTTTCTCCTAAGAATTGTCGCCAGTGGGTGGTTGACGTCATCCTCGAACAGACGCCCTCACGCTGGTGACATTTGTTTTTTTAAGCCCGGATGAAACTGGCAATCAGTGTTCGTGCGCTGTCGCTTCGCCCAGATAGACACACGCCAGAAGCACAAAAATATAGGTCTGAATGAATGAAACTCCGATATGAAGCCCTTCAAAAATAATCGGTATGCCAATCGGCAGGAGTGAGAAAAAGACCAGGGTCACCATCTCTCCGGCGAACATGTTGGCAAAAAGACGAACCGTCAGCGACAGGATTCGCGCCAAGTGGCTGAAGATTTCAATGGGAAACATCAATATGGCCAGCCACCATACTGGGCCCATGAAATGTTTGACGTATCCAACCGGGCCGTTCTTCTTTAATCCCTGGATGTGGTAGTAGACCCAGGTCGCCAACGCACATCCTAGAGGAACGACAGTCTTCCCTGTCGGCGACTCGAGGCCGGGGATCAGACCGAGTAAATTGGAAACCAGAATGAACATGCCAAGAACAATCAGGTATGGCAGATATTCCTGGTAGTGATGTCCGATGAGGTCGCGTCCCAGATTTGCGATGAAATCCTGGATGCCTTCCATGAGGTGTTGCGGGCCGCTGGGGCTTTCCACGGAAAGGCCGAGCCTGACGACTACGAAGAATGCCGTCAGAATCAGCACCACGACGAACTGCATCGCCACGTGATCAGGAATAGGGGCTTCAGGATGGACGGGATGAATGCCAAGCATCCCAAGCACACCATCCACGGGACCGGCGAAGACGCGGTTAAGCCATTCGGTGATTAGCAATTGGTGCATGTGGGATATCGAGAAACAGTTTGGAAATCACAGGCCGCGACGCAATGCTACGTATGTCTCGAAAGCAGCTTCACCCATCATGCCTGCGACCGGCAGGCACAGACCTATCAGGAGACCGCGGAAAGCCAGCGGCCAACTGACAAATGTAACATAGGCCGCCAGACCGATCAAAAGATAGCGCACCATGAAGCGAAACACTATTCCGGAGCCGCTTTCGTTGCTGTTCGAGTCTGCGGCAATGCGGTCGGCGAGAGCGTTCACTGCCCGGGTCAGCCAGTGGAAATTCACGTAGGAGATTACGGCGCCCAGCAGAAATCCGCCGGCTGACAAAAAACCGTAGCGGATCCAAATCAGGGGAAAAACGATCCCGCCAAGGATAAGGATCGCGTGCCTTATCCGGTCGATGGCTTTGGAATAGAAGATGTCGGCAGCGGCGGACGCCTGTAGGTCTGGCTCGGGCGATGATGGTTCGATTGCCGTCATCACTTTCACTTGTCATGCATGGAGGCAGTCGCCATGCGGATCATTTCGATGAAGCCGACGACGGCTCCGAAGATCACCCCGGCTATGTACAACCAGGTCGTGTGCAGCCAGTAGTCCAGCAGTTTGCCCAGGATAAAACCGAGCAGGACCGCGCCCGGAATGATAAAACCAATCTCCGAATAGCGGGCGACGACGCCCCAGGGATTGCGATTGTCTCCTTCAGGCCGCTGGTTCACAGGGAGAGGGTAGCAGAAATCCGACCGCGGTTGATTGTGGTCAGCGCATCAGGCTGGCGACTGATGTGACCTCGACGATCCCAATCGACCAGGTCACGATACGGATGAACTGTTCGGGAAAGATTCCGATGTAGACGGTCGCGAACGCGGTCACGCCCAGCGCAACCCGCATACCGGCACTGATTGGAAGAGGGGTCTTGTCGAGTGCTTCGCGCATGAACATCTGGTTGGCAATGCGCATGTAGTAGTACAGACCGAAGACAGCATAGAGCACAGCCAGCGACGCCAGGATGTAGTGTCCGCTCTCGATCAGGCTCAGGAAAATAAAGTACTTTCCGTAGAAGCCGGCCAACGGCGGAATTCCGGCGAGCGACAGCAGGAAAATGAGCATCAGCACCGCTTCGGTGGGAGCGCGGAAGTAGAGACCGGCGATGTCGTCCATTTCATCGCCGATGACGTTGCGCTGGCGCAGCGACGCGATCACGCCGAAGGCACCGAGATTCATGAAGGTGTAGACCAGCAGGTAGAGCAGGATGCCCTTCAGTCCATCGAAGAACGCGGGCGCCGGATACTTGACCGAAGCCAGCGCGACCAGGCCCAGCAGCATATAGCCGACGTGAGCGATGGACGAGTACGCCAGCAGGCGCTTGAGATTGCTCTGAGTCAGCGCCGCCAGATTTGCACCGGTCATGGTCAGCGATCGAAACGAACATCAGAAGCGGCACATAGACGGTCCGCAGGGGGTACAGTCCCCAGAGAAAGATGCGCAGCAGCATTGCCCAGGCAGCTGCCTTTACCGCGACCGACATGAATCCGGTGATGCTGGTAGGTGCGCCTTCATAGGCGTCAGGAAGCCACTGGTGGAACGGAACGGCGGCGATCTTGAAAAACAGACCGACAGACGTCGTCAGCAGGGCGATGACCGCGATCGGATCGATGTGATTGGGATGCGCGGCCGCGAGGCGAACCAGGCCGCTTCGAATCCCCAACAGGTTGGTGCTTCCGGTGAGGCCGTAGAACAGGGACAAGCCGTAGGCAAATATGCCCGAGGAGAATGCGCCGAGCAGCAGATATTTCAGCGCTGCTTCGTTCGACCGGCGGTCGGTGCGGAGGAACCCGACCAGCACGTAGGTGGAGATCGCCATCAGTTCCAGGCCGATGAAGATCAGGACCACGTCAAACCCGGCGGCCATGCACATCATGCCCACGACCGAAAACAAAAGCAGTGAATAGAACTCGCCGTGATTTTCGCGTTCGATTTCGAGATAGTGAGCCGATATCAGGACAGAAATCGCGGCGCCGGCCAGGAACAGATACCAGAAGTAAATGGTAAAGCGATCCACCACCATGGAGTTCAGGAAGGCAGACTCTCCCAGAATTCCTGCGCTATTCAGGGCCCTCTGAATCATGCCTACTCCCACGGCAGAAAACAGAATGCCAAGCAGAGCGGTCACCACGTTGATCCGCTTCCATTCGGCGGGCAACATGAGATCCATCAGCAATATGCCTAGCGCAAACAGGGTCAGCAACGTGATGGGGAGCGTCATCAGGCAGTCGATCCAGCCAAAAGTGTGCGCCAAATTGCCCATTACTATTTGCTCCCCTGCGGTTGCTTCAAGGCTACTTGCACGGCGGCGGTTTCCCCGCATCCGCATGCCGGATTGCGGCATTCACGGGCTGCACGCCGGGATAGTCCTTCCCCCGTACGGTGTAAACGATCTGGTTGACTGGTTGTTCGAGAATCTGGAAGAACGGTTTGGGATAGAGGCCGATCCAGAACGCAATGATGACCAGGGGCGCGAATGTCAGGAGTTCGCGTGGTGTCAGGTCATGCAGCTTTTCATTCTTGGGATTGGTAACCGTCCCGAAGAACACCCGCTGATAAAGCCAAAGCAGATACGCAGCCGCCAGAATCACGCCCGGAACGGCCCATGCCGCCCACTTCCAGTTCTCCATGAAAGTTCCCTGCAGAATGGTGAACTCGCCGACGAATCCGTTGAGCAGCGGCAGTCCCATCGACGACAGGAACATGATCATGGTGATGGTGGCGTAAACCGGCATCACGTTGGAGATGCCGCCGTACTCGGATATCTCGCGAGTGTGGCGACGCTCGTACAGAATGCCGACGATCAGGAAGAGCGCGCCGGTCGAGATGCCGTGGTTGATCTGTTGCAGAACCGATCCGCTTAATCCCGCCGGATTCAAGGCGAAGATTCCCAGAGTGCAGAAACCCAGGTGGCTGACCGACGAGTACGCCACCAGTTTCTTCATGTCCTTCTGCATCAGGGAGACGAGCGCGCCGTAGATGATGCCGATGATGGAGAGCGCGATCATCCAGCCACGTACTTTGGGGTGCATCACTACATCCGGAAAGAACGGCAGCGAGAAGCGGATGAAGCCGTATGTTCCCATCTTCAGCAGAACGCCGGCCAGGATGACAGAGCCAGCGGTGGGCGCTTCCACGTGGGCATCGGGCAGCCAGGTGTGGAACGGGAACATCGGGCACCTTGATGGCGAAGGCCAGGAAGAATGCCAGGAACAACAAGATTGCGAAGGTCGATCCGTACGCGGGATCGTGGAAAATCAGCGGCGCTGTCTTGTACAGGGCTTGAATGCTGAAGGTGTAACTGTCCGGTCTGATGGAAGTGATAGAAGTACAGGAACAGCACGGAAAGCAGCATCAGCACGGAACCAGCCAACGTGTACAGGAAGAATTTGATGGCGGCGTAGAGTTTGCGCGGGCCGCCCCAGATGCCGATCAGCAGGTACATGGGGACCAGCATGGCTTCCCAGAACACAAAGAAGAGGAAGAAATCGAGCGCCATGAAGACGCCCAGCATGCCGGTCTGCAGGATCAGAAACCAGATGTAGTATTCCTTCACGCGATTCTCGATGGCGGTCCACGAGGAGAGGATCGAAATCCAGCCCAGCAGCGTGGTCAGCATGATCAGCAGGAAGGAAATGCCGTCGATGCCGAGGACGTAGCCGGCGCCGATCGATGGGATCCAGTTGTTGGGCGTGCCTTCCATGAACTTGAAGCCGGGTTCGAAGCGCTGCGCCCAGAACCATGGGACTAGCGGGATGGAAATCAGCAAGCCGCCCAGAGCGAAAATGTTCGCGATCCAGCGGATGGCGTCCTTGTTCTCCTTGGGAACAAAGAGGAGAAGCAAGCGCGCCGGCCAGCGGCGTGAAAAGAATGATCGAGAGAATGTGATTCTGCATAAAAGCAGTCGTCGGTCGTCAGTCTTTGCTCGTCAGTCTTGGTCGTCAGCAAAGCCTCGTTCGCTACCGCCACGCGTAATAGAAAACGAATCCTACCAGCCCAATCACCATGACCAGCGCGTACCACTGCACCAGTCCCCATTGCAGCAGGCGTAGTGGATAGGACAGCATGCGAGACAGGATGGCTGGGCCGTTCACCAGCAGTCCGTCGATGATCCACTTATCCCACCAGTTGGAAATTGTTCCGAAGGCGCGTGTGGTCCAGCCCGCACCATTCACTGCGCCGTCGAGACGTGAGCGTCGAACCAAGAGGAGGCTTCGCCCAATCCCATTACGCCGAGACGCACGCCTTTTACTTTGCGGCGGCCGGTGAAGACGTAGTCGTAGGCTTCGTCGACGTAATACTTGTTGAGTAACGTCGTATAGACCGGCGGCGCAGATGCCGCAATCGGCTCGATGTAGCCTTTGTCGGCGTCGCGATAGGACTTCCACGCCATACCGAATCCGGCAATGGCGGCAGCGACCGACAAGTCCCATCAGGACAAATTCCACCGGGTTAGTGTGCTCTTCTTCTTTCTCACCTGCGGCTAGCTGCGCCGCTCGTCCCTTCGTCCTGGAATACCTCAGCCTCGCGGGCAAAGACCGGCTCCAGAAATTTCTCGAAACGATTCGATCCGCCCAGACTGTGGGGCCAGCCCAGCCATCCGGCGCTGAAATCGAGAAGAATGCGAGAACGATCAGCGGGACGGTCATCGACTTCGGCGATTCGTGAATGTGGTGTTCCACCTCGTGGCTCATGCGCGGCTGGCCGTGGAAGGTCAGGAACATCAGGCGGAACATGTAGAACGCGGTCATGAGCGCGGTGGCGTAGCCGACCATCCACAACAGGCGATAGGCGCCGCCTTCGGACGACCAGGCTTGCCAGAGAATTTCGTCCTTCGAGAAGAAATCCGGCGAAGCGGCGGGATGCCGGCGATCGCAAGCGTGGCGATGAACATTGTCCAATGAGTAATCGGGATGCGGCGGTGCAGGTCGCCCATGTTGCGCATGTCCTGCTCGCCGCTCATGGCGTGGATGACCGAGCCTGCGCCAAGGAACAGCAGAGCTTTGAAGAAGGCGTGCGTGAAGACGTGGAAGACGCCGGCGGCGAATGCGCCCGACGCCGAGCGCGAGGAACATGTATCCCAACTGAGAGACGGTGGAATAGGCCAGCACGCGCTTGATGTCGTTCTGCACCAGGCGATGGACGCGGCGAAGAGCGCCGTGAGCGCGCCGATGATGGCCACGGTCTTCATCGAGCCGGGCGCGAGCACGAATAGCGCATTCGACCGCGCCACCATATACACGCCCGCGGTGACCATGGTCGCGGCGTGGATCAGGGCGGAAACCGGAGTGGGGCCTTCCATCGCGTCGGGCAGCCAGACGTACAGCGGAAGCTGGGCCGACTTGCCGCAGGCGCCGACGAACAGCAACAGCGTCGCGGCCGTGATGATGGGATCGCCGATGGCGAAATGTCCGCTGCGCGCCATGTGCGGTGACATCCGTCAAGCGCAACGTCCCGAAGTACCAGGCGATGGTGAACATGCCCAGCAGGAATCCGGCGTCACCGATGCGATTGACGATGAATGCCTTGTTGGCGGCGTCGCTGGCGGACTTGCGATGGAAGTAGAAACCGATCAGCAGATACGAACACAGGCCGACGCCTTCCCATCCGACGAACATCAAGGCGTAGTTGTTCGCCAGGATGAGCGTGAGCATGGAGAACATGAACAGGTTCAGGTATCCGAAGAAGCGGTAATAGCCGCCTTCGTGCGCCATGTATCCGGTGGAATAGATGTGGATGAGCGTGCCCACGCCGGTGACGAACAGCAGCCAGATGGCGGAGAGCGGATCGAGCAGGAAGCCGGCATCGGCCTGGAAGGCAGCGGGCGTGCCGTCGTGTTTGACGTAGTTCAAGTGGCCGGTGTCGGTGCCCAGCCAGGTGTAGACGATTTTCTCGAAAGGCTTGCCCGGGTTGTCGTGAGCGTATCCCGAGTACTGCCAGACGGCGCAGCAGACGAAGACGAACGCCACGGCCACCGCTCCCACACAGACCGCGCTGACCGTACCCTTCCGCAACTTGCGGCCGAAGAAGAACATGATGGCCGCGCCGAAGGCGGGGAACAGCGGGATCAGCCAGATGTTGTTGAGGAAAAACATATCAGTCGTCGGTCGTCAGTCTTCAGCTGGCTCTAGCTACTAGCTATCTGGCTTCTAGCTGAAGCTAGAGCTGACGCTAAGCTTTCTTCACCATTTCATTAAATCCACTTCGTCTATGTTGACCGTCTCCTTATTGCGGAAGAAGGCGATCAGGATGCCCAGGCCGACGGCGGCTTCCGCTGCGGCGTCGGTGATTACGAAAATTGCGAAAACCTGGCCGTGGAGTCCCCAGATGCGCGAGAACGCTACCAGGTTCAGGTTCACCGCGTTCAGGATCAGTTCGATGGACATCAGCACGATGACCACGTTGCGGCGCGTCAGCACGCCGATCACGCCCAGGACGAAAAGGGCGGCCGCGACGACGAGATAGTGAAGAGTTCCGATTGGAGCCATAAGGCCCGGTTGTGAAACCCAGCTTATCAGTTTTCGGTTGCTCAGTTCTCAGTTAAATTCTTTTTTTCGCCATTACTACCGCTCCGATGATCGCTACCAGCAACAGCAGAGAGGCGATTTCGAAGGTGAACATGTAATTGCCGTAGAGCAAGACTGCTACTTGTTGGGTATTCGACTGCTCCGGCATCAGTACTCCGCGATCTGGGAAGAGGGCCCTGCCTTTCACGTACACCACGACGAACAGGGCACCGAGCGCTATCGCTGCCGCGAGTCCGACCAGCCATTGCTTGTTGAACTGTTCTTCTTTTTGAGCCTTTTCGATGTTGACCAGCATGATCACGAACAGGAACAGCACCATGATGCCGCCGGCATAGAGAATGATCTGCACGCCGGCGACGAAGGGGGCGTAGAGCATCAGGTAGAGGCCGGCTTGTCCGAGTAACGAAAGGATCAGGGCCAGCGCGGAATGCACGGCATTCTTGCGGGTGATCACCAGCACGCCGCTCAGCACGGTCAGTGCCTGACAGCAAGTAGAAGAAGAATGTTGTGGCTACAGGCTGCCATAATTTTCACTACGCGAACACAATTCCTGCTACTGCGGTCAGCACCAGCACGCCGATTCCTATCGGCAGCAGGACCTTCCAGCCTACTTTCATCAGCTGATCGAAGCGGTAACGCGGGAACGTGCCGCGATACCAGATGTACAGATACATCAAGATTGCCACTTTGGCGATGAACCAGAAAATGTCCTGCACGCGATCGCGGACCGGCGGGAGGAACAGGACCACGCCGATCAGGGCCAAAACCGCGCCGAACCCGCCCAGGCCGATGGTCTGCACTTGGAAGAACGGATGCTTCGGCATGCGGGCGGTGCTGTAGAAAGTGATGCCGGCGAGGAACAGGAACGTCAGGCCGGGGAACAGCGAGAACACAAGGTCCCAGGTCTCGCCGTTGAGCGCGTGGGGAAATGGGCGCATCCAGCCGCCCAGCCACAACGTGACAGCGATGGAGGAGACTGCGATCATTGCCGAATACTCGGCCAGGAAGAAGAGCGACCAGCGGAAGCCGCTGTATTCGGTGTGAAAGCCGGCGGTCAACTCGGACTCGGCTTCCGGCAGATCGAAAGGCGCGCGATTGGTTTCCGCCACCATTGCGATGGCGAAGATGACGAA
This sequence comes from Terriglobia bacterium, assembly GCA_963741105.1. Lineage (GTDB taxonomy): Bacteria > Acidobacteriota > Terriglobia > Terriglobales > Acidobacteriaceae > JAIQFF01. The sequence continues at coordinate 23,925 of CAVUGT010000024.1, read as the reverse complement.
TGCGATCAATCCCAGAGGGAAAAATTTAAAGACGAACCAGACGTGCTGGGCTTGCTGAGCCTGGACGATTCCGATCATGCTCAGCGTGCCGGTGCCTTCGGTATTCAGGCTGGTCATCAGGACCGCGGAAACTACCGCCAGTCCCATGGCGATTTCGTAGGAGACCATCTGCGCGCTGGAACGCAACGCTCCGATCAGCGGGTAGTGGGAGTTCGAGGCCCATCCTGCCATCACGACGCCGAGCACGCTCAGCGACGAGACGCCGAGCATGAACAGGACGCCGATATTCATGTCGGTGACGGCATGCGTGGGGCCGAAGGGCACCACAATAAAGACGGTGAAGGCCGTGATCACGACGATCAACGGAGCAATCCAGAAGACGAAAGGGTCGGCTGCCGCGGGGATGATGTCTTCTTTGATGAGAAGCTTGAGGGCGTCGGCGATGGGCTGCAGCAATCCGTGCGGGCCGACGCGCATGGGGCCGAGACGGACCTGCATGTGGGCGAGAATTTTGCGCTCCAGCCAGTTCATGGCGATGACGGCGACGGAAAGGCCGCCGAAAGATCAGGACGATATAGACAAATGCCCAGAACAAATTGCCGGCTGAGCCCGGCGTGATCTCGCTCTTGAGGTAGGAGGTGATGTAATCGAGCATCTAGCGGTCCACCTCGCCGAGAACGATGTCGAGCGTGCCGATGACGGCGATCACGTCGGCCACCAGTGCGCCGCGGACCATCATGTCGAGCGCCTGCAGATTTACGAACGACGGCGGCCGCACGCGGACGCGGTAGGGCTGCGTGGAACCGTCGCTGACGATGAAGTATCCCAGTTCGCCTTTGGGCGCCTCGATCGAATGATAGATTTCGCCCACCGGCGGCTTCATGACCTTGGCGACTTTGGCCATGATGGGGCCGTCGGGAATCTTGCCGACCGCCTGCTCGATGATGCGCAGCGACTGCCGCATCTCCTGCATGCGGACGAGATACCGGTCGTAGGTGTCGCCGTTCTGGCCGACGGGAATTTCGAAATCGAAGTCTGAGTAAGCGGCGTACGGTTGCGCCTTGCGCAGATCCCATTTCACGCCGCTGGCCCGGAGAACGGGTCCGGTCACGCCGAGCGCGATGCACTCTTTCGCGGAAATCGTGCCGACGTCTTTGGTGCGCTCGACCCAGATGCGGTTGGTGGTGAGCAGCTCTTCGTACTCGTCAATCTTGGGAGCGACGAACTTGAGGAACTTCTTCACCTCGTTTTCGAAGCCTTCGTAGGTTTCGTACGAGCAGCCGCCGATGCGGAAGGCGTGCGTGGTCAGGCGCGCACCACAGTACTTCTCGAAAATCTTGAGGATCTCTTCGCGATCGCGGAAGGTGTAGAAGAGCGGCGTCATGGCGCCGATATCGAGCGCGTGCGTGCCCAGCCAGAGCATGTGGCTGGCCAGGCGATTCAGTTCCGTCAGGATCACGCGAATGTAATTGGCGCGGCGGCGGCGCTTCGATGTTCAGCAGCTTTTCGACCGCTTCGCAGTATCCCAGGCCGTTCGAGACCGCGGCGACATAGTCCATGCGATCCACGTAGGGATTGAACATCGTGTAGGTGCGATGCTCGGCAATCTTCTCCACGCCGCGATGGAGGTAGCCGATGACGCACTCGGTGCCCAGAACCTTTTCGCCGTCGAGCTTGAGGATGACGCGCAGCACGCCGTGCGTGGCCGGGTGCTGCGGACCCATATTGATGATGAGTTCGTTGGAATCGAGGAAGGTCTTCTCGTGGTGTTCGAGTTCGAGATGGAGATAGTCGCGGTCGATCAGTTGTTCCGGTCGGTCATTGCCCGCTCTCAATCCCCAGATTGATCTGAACCCATTCGTGGTCCTGCTGAATGATGCCGTAGTCCTTGCGCAGGGGGTGGCCCTTCCAGCCGTCGGGCAGAAGGATGCGTTTCAGGTCGGGATGCCCGTCGAAGACGATGCCGAACATATCGAAGACTTCGCGCTCCAGCCAGTTGGCGGTCGGCCAGATGGGACGGAACTGGGAATAGATTCTCCATCCGCAATCTGGCGGTCACCCGGATGCGTTCGTTGTGCGGGAAAGAATAGAGAATCCAGACCACATCGAATTGCTTGTCCCGGTCTGGATAGTGGACGGCGGTCAGGTCGACGCAATAGTCGAACTGCTCCTGATCGCGCAGAACCTGTAACAACTCTGGAATCAGCGAGGAGTCGACGATGAGGTAGTTCTGGCCGAGATAGGTGTTGGCCTCGTGAATGCCGGAGCCGTGCTGTCCTTTGAGCCGGGAAATCATCGGCGAATCCCACGGGATAGGCGTGGGACCGGTTGGCTTGGCAGGGGCGGCGTGTTCAGCCGGCTTGGGAGGCGCCACAGGTTTTTCCGGCGACGACTGGATGCTGCCAGGAATGGATTCCCCGGCCTCCTGCTTGGGCTCGCCGCTTCGTGGCGGCGTGGGGGATTTTGTGTCCTCAGGCATAGCTACGGAAGGTACGAACCTCCGGCGCCACAGGCGTTTACAAAGAACGATAACTTTTAGCAGCTTGCAAAGAACGTGTCAATCGTGGAGGTGACGGATCCAGGGCTTAAATTCTGTAACCACCAAGGACACGAAGGTTCACGAAGGAAAAACCGCGGAATCCACGCTTTCTGATTTGTCTTACGGCCGGCTTCTTTGGTCCACCTGGTAGCTCTCGATTAATTCGCGGATTCGTAGAGCGTCGGCTTTGCGGTGGCCGTGGCTGGTGATGGGAGCGGTTCCGCCGGAAGAATCGATTCGAATGTTGGACCAGATCACTCCGGTCGAAATCTGGACCGAGGCAACCTTGCCCAGAGCGATGCTCTCTTCATTGCTGCCGAACAGGCGGGACTTTACCCGGCTCACGTGCTGCGGAGTGACGATGATGCGTACCGGGAAAAATAGATTGCCCTTGGTCCAGCGGCTGGCGGTGAAGGTTTCGGAAGTGGGGAGATCTGGCATTGTGGATTGATTGGAGCGGATAAAACCTCGCGGAGCTTGCTCCGCCGGGCAGGGACGCCTGCCCTACGCGATCAAACCCATTCCAGGGCACCTTTTTTCCAGATCCAGATGTAGCCAACAACCAGGATCAGCAGAAAAATCAGCATTTCGATCAGGCCGAATACTCCGAGCGCTTTGAACTGCACTGCCCAGGGAAACAGGAAGATGGTTTCTACGTCGAATACTACGAACAGGATGGCGACGATGTAGTAGCGGACGGTGTAGCGTCCACGGGAGCTGTCGATGGGATCGATGCCGCATTCGTAGGGCATCAATTTGGTCTTGCTGGGATTGTCGGGGCGCACCAGTTTGGCTGCCAGCAGGGTGATGGGAATCAGTACGCCTATAAACGCGATGAAGATGAATATGGGAACGTAGTTTTGCGGCATTGCACTCCCCGCGTAACGCGTTGCCTGCTCGAAGCAGCAATACTACCGCTGACTTCCCTTGCCATCAAGTGAACCGATCTTGGTCTCGGTCACTTTGAAAACTGCCTCCTCTCAGCAAATGCGTCATGCTGAGCTTGCGAAGCATCTGGCGAGGAGCGGGTACGGACTCTGGGCGAGAGCGTGGCGGTCCGCGCGAGATGCTTCGGGACTATAGTCCCTTAGGATGACGCCCTTACCGATTGAAGCTTTCAAACAGACAACCGGGACATTCAATCCGACTGAACGGGCAGCGTGGCGGCTGCCGTCAACGCGCAGCCGCCAGACGCCAACCGGAGAGCTACTTATAGGTTGCAGTGGTGGTAGAAAGATTGTCGCGGTGCGCCGATGAGTCGACGATCGACTCGAACGCCGCACTGCTCATGGGGTTTGCCTTACTTAGATTCATCAGTGCACCGGTCAATTTGTCCAGGCCTTCAGAGTTGGGACAGATGACGTCGATCCAGAAAGTGCCCGGGGCTTCAGTATGGATCGCTTCAGTGTCGATTTCGTATTCGACGATTGAACCATCGGCCAGCAACTTCTCCAGCATGGGCGCGATATAACTCTTGCTGAGGGTTTCGAGCGCATTCTGCGGCGCATCCCCCTTCAGCTTGTACATGCCGATGCGAGTATAGGCGTTTTTGTATGTACCCGGCTTCCAGTTGTAATACCGCGCGACGTAGATGCCGTCGGCGTGCTTGGTGGCGCTGGCCAGTACGGGTGCGGTGGTCGTGCCCGATTTGTAGAACTTGTCGAGAGTGTTGAGAAGCGCGGACAGAGACGTGGTGGACCACCAGCTGTCGTGCGTCATTCCATCGGCGGTGTGAACGAGCGTCAAGTCGCTGCCGAAAGCGACGACGGATCCGTCCGACAATGCTTTTTCCAGGATTTTCTGATCAGCAGCGTCGGCCTTTTCCATGTCGGCCCATTGCCCGCGAGGAATATTCCAGGACGCGACGTAGCTGTACATCGGCGGTTTTTCTTTGGGTTCATCTTGAGCGCAGGCCGGCGCGGCCGAGGCGGCCATCATGGCGAGCGTACACACAACTGCGAACATCCCACACAGCTTTCTATTCATATTTCTTCCTCCCCAACGAGTCACCGGCATTCCCGAAAGAATGCTGGCGCTATGCAAATCTGTTTGTCCCCAAGGCGTGAAGCGAAACCTACACTCGCTGGATGTCAATGTCAATGAAACAGCCAGTTCTCCAAAGCTGCGGAGCTGCGCTCCGCCGGACAGCCGAGGGCGGCTGTCCCAACGTGGCCTCGGGCGGTTACCACTGAAAAGTTTTGACAGGAGCGGCGGCATCGGATATCTTCGTAAGCGATGAGTTCATTCACCCATCTCCATCATCGCCATCACGCGCATAGCGCGTTCGGCGGGGGTGTGCTGAGATAGGTTAAAGCTCAATCACCAGGATTCGGCCCGCTGACGCGATTCGCGACAGCGGGCTTTTTGTTTTTATGCGCAAATTTGGAGAGGCCATAGGCATGACAGAAATGAGCCAGGAAATTGATTTCGACAAGATGCAAGGGCTGCTACCCGCCGTAGTTCAGGATGCGGGCACTAGCGAAGTACTGATGCTGGGCTTCATGAATCGGGAGGCCTTCGAACAAACACTCCGGACCGGGTACGTCACATTCTTCAGCCGCACCCGCAATCAGCTCTGGACAAAGGGCGAAACTTCCGGCAACCGCCTCGAAGTAGTCACGGCTTCGACCGACTGTGACCGCGACACTGTACTCCTCCAGGTGCGGGTGCAAGGGAAAGGCGTGGTCTGCCACAACGGAACGCGATCCTGCTTCACCGCGAAGTTGCCTTTGAGCAAAGAAACAGTGCAGACCGAAGGGTCGTTGTCATGAAACTGCGAATTGGTATTCCCAAAGGAAGTCTGCAGGAGGCTACTCTGCAGTTGTTTGCGCGCGCCGGCCTCACTATCTACACCAATGGCCGGTCGTATTCGGCGAGCACGGCTGATCCTGATGTCGAGTGCATGCTGATTCGAGCGCAGGAAATGGCGCGGTACGTTGAGCACGGCGTGCTCGATGCCGGGCTGACGGGGCTCGACTGGGTGATGGAGAACGGGCTTGAAGTCGTAACCGTCGCCGACCTGGTTTACGCCAAGCAGAGTCGCGGCAAAGTGCGTTGGGTTCTGGCGGTGCCCGAGTCTTCGAACTACCAGCGCGCGGAGGATCTTGCCGGCTGCATCGTCGCTACCGAACTGGTGAACGTCACGAAGAATTATTTTGGCAAGAAAGGCGTGAGCGTTCGGGTGGAGTTCTCCTGGGGAGCGACGGAAGTTAAACCTCCCACGCTGGCGGACGCGATCGTCGAAGTCACGGAAACCGGAAGTTCGCTGCGGGCCAATCATCTTCGCATTATCGACACTCTGCTCGAATCCAACACACAGATCATCGCCAACACTATCGCGTGGAAGGATGCGGGCAAGCGCCAGAAGATTGAAAACCTGGCAGTGATGCTGCGCGGCGCGATGGAAGCCCAGGGACGGGTGGGCCTGATGCTGAACGTCCGCAAGTCCGACCTGGCTGCGGTGCTCGGCGTGCTCCCGGCGCTGCAGAAGCCGACCGTGGCCACGCTCAGCGATGACGCATGGGTCGCGGTGAACACCATTATTGAAGAGTCGACGGCCTGGGAAGTGATTCCGCGTCTGAAGGCGGCGAATGCCGAGGGCATTGTGGAATATCCGCTGAATAAGGTGGTCATGTAATGCGGATTCTCGAAGGTCGTTCGGCTGAGAGTTACGTGCGGAAGGTGGAGCAGCGTGGGCAGAAGTTGGACGCGCTGGAGCCACGAGTGCGCCGCATTGTCGAACGTGTGCGACGCGATGGCGACCGGGCTTTGCGGCGGTACGCGGAACGCTGGGATGGCCTGAGCGCCCAAGACGAATTGCGAGTTTCGAAAAACGAAATGCAAGCCGCGTTGAAGGCTTCGTCGCCGGAGCTACGCGCCGCTCTGGAAACCGCGGCCGACAACATCCGGAATTTTTGTAAGTGGCAGAAACCGCGCGAGTGGGAACGAGAGCGGCAGGGCCGCCGACTGGGTCAACTGGTGCGTCCACTCACTTCGGTCGGATGTTATGTGCCCGGGGGGCGCTATCCGCTACCCTCGACTCTGCTGATGACGGTGATTCCGGCGCAGGTGGCAGGGGTGAAAGAGATACGCGTAGTTTCGCCGCGTCCTGCACAGGCTACCTTGGCGGCAGCCGCGTTGCTGGGAGTGACCGAGTTCTACCGCATCGGAGGCGCGCAGGCGATTGCAGCACTGGCTTATGGAACGAAGAGCGTTTCCCGGGTAAACAAGATTGTGGGACCGGGAAATTTGTTTGTGACCACGGCAAAAAAACTGGTGGCGTTTGATTGCGCCATCGATTTTCTGGCGGGTCCGACCGAAGGACTCATTCTTTGTGACGATGGCGAGCCTTCGTTCCTTGCGTCGGATCTGGTGGCGCAGGCTGAGCATGATCCGGAAGCTTTGGTATTGCTGATCACGCAATCGCGAAAACTTGCGCGCTTGGTTTCGCAATCGGTGGATGAAATGGCTCGGGAAAATCCGATTGCGCGGCAGTCATTGCGCAAACATGGGGCGATCCTGCTGGCCAAGTCCGCGACCCAGGGGACCGACTGGACAAATCTGATCGCGCCCGAACATCTCACGACGACGCGCGACAAGCTTCCCGGCATCGTGAGTGCGGGCTCGATTTTCATCGGCGACTATTCGGCGCAGGCGGCCGGAGATTATGGATCGGGACCGAATCATGTGCTGCCCACCGGCGGTGTCGCGCGCTTCCGAGGCGGGTTAAGCGTGCTCGACTTTGTCAAAATCATGACGGTGCAGGAAATATCACGCACGGGCTTGCGGAAGCTTGCGCCGTCCATCCTGACTCTGGCCGAGGCCGAAGGGCTGAAGGCTCACGCTCGCTCCATCGAGTTGAGGTACGGCCATGCTTGAAGCACGTGAGGCAGTTCGCAAATTGAAGCAGTACCAGCCACCGTTGGGCGACCGCGCCGGGTTGCGTCTTGATTTCAACGAAAACACTGGCGGATGTTCGCCGCGAGTGTTGGAGCGTCTGCGGCAGATGCAACCGGAGCAATTGGCCTGCTATCCAGAGCGGGAACCGGTGGAACGTACGGTAGCGGCGTTTCTGGGATTGCAACCGGAGCAGTTGTTGCTGACCAATGGTGTGGACGAGGCGATTCAACTGGTGTGTCAGGCGTATCTGGAGCCGGGGGACGACGCTGTGATCGTGGTACCGACATTCGCCATGTACCAGATTTGCATGGCTGCAACTGGAGCAACAGTCATTTCGATTCCCGCGGACGAGGACTTTCGCTTCCCGACAAGCAAGGTCATGGCCTACACGACATCGCCGAAGACGCGGTTGATTGCGATTGCGAATCCGAACAACCCGACCGGAGCGGTAGCGTCCGCGGAGGATTTGTTGTTGATTGCCCGCAGCGCGCCCCAGGCTGCGGTGTTGGTGGATGAAGCCTACTTCGAGTTTTATGGCGAGTCGCTTCTGGAATACACCGGGCAAGTGCAAAACCTGTTTATTGCGCGGACATTCTCCAAGGCGTATGGCATGGCCAGTTTGCGAGTGGGAGTCCTAGCAGGAGCGGCGGAACAGATCCAGAGTTTGCGGCGCGCCTGCTCTCCCTACAACGTGAACGGTGTGGCGCTGGCCTGCTTGCCGACCGCGCTCGCGGATCAGGAATATGTTCGTCGTTACGTCGACGAGGTCAAGTGGAGCCGGAGCCGGGTGGAAGAAGCATTCCGAACGTTGGGAATTCCCTTCTGGCCGAGTCAGGCGAATTTTGTGCTGGGGCGGATCGGGCCTCGCCACGCCGAGTTTGTTCGCAGCATGAGGACGCGTGGGATTCTGGTGCGTGACCGGTCGTCGGATTATGGTTGCGACGGATGCGTTCGCATCACGGCTGGGTGGAAGGAACACACCGAGCGTCTGCTGGGAGCGCTGCACGAGACTTTGAAAGAGATTGGCTGGGGAGAAAGGAAACCGGCATGAGACGGGCGCGTATCGATCGGAAGACGCAGGAAACCGACATTCGGGCGGTGCTCAACATCGACGGCCGGGGGCAGTACAAGGTCTCGACCGGCATCCGGTTCTTCGATCACATGCTGGAATTGTTTGCCCGCCATGGCGGATTCGATCTTGAACTGAAAGCCCAGGGCGACCTTGATGTGGACCAGCATCACACGGTCGAGGACGTGGGCATCGTCCTGGGAGAGGCATTTCACAAAGCGTTGGGATCGAAGCGCGGAGTCTTGCGGGCAGGGTATTTCGTGATGCCGATGGATGAGACTCTCGGGCTGGCGGCCGTCGACTTTGGAGGACGCGCGGCGAGCGTCGTCGATACCAAGGTGCGCCAGCGGCTAGTGGGCGACCTGCAAGCTGAACTCATCTACGACTTCTTCGAGGCCTTTGCCCGGGGAGCGCGCGCCAATGTTCATGCGCGAGTATTGTATGGGCGATCCAACCATCACAAGATTGAATCCTTGTTTAAGGCTTTTGCGCGGGCATTGCGGGCTGCCTGCTGGCGCGACCGGCAAATGGCTCGAATGTTGCCCAGCACGAAGGGGTTGCTGTGATTGCCATCGTTGACTATCGCGCCGGGAATCTTGCTTCGGTAAAAAAGGCTTTCGACCATCTCGGAGTCGAGGCAGCGATCACTTCTGACCCTGCGGCGATTGCGCGGGCGAGCAAGGTGGTTCTTCCGGGAGTTGGCAACTTTGAAGCGACGACCGCTCTGTCCGGTGCTCTGCAAGAAGCGGTTGTGAACGCGATCGACCGGCAGATTCCTCTGCTGGGAATTTGTCTTGGGATGCAGTGGATGTTCGATTCCAGTCGAGAGGCGCCGCTGCTTCGGGGTCTGGGTCTTTTCAGCGGAGAGTGCGAGAAGTTCCCAGTCGCGGTGAAATCGCCGCACGTGGGATGGAATCAGTTGCAGGTTGATGAGTCGTCACGATTGCTGCGTGGACTTCATCAGGATTCCTTTGTTTATTTCACTCACTCGTATCGCGCTCCGGTGGTCGAGGCGACCGTCGGCAAGTGCGAGTACGGCGGAGCGTTCTCCGCGGTGGTGGAGCGCGGTCAGCTTTTTGGAGTTCAATTCCATCCCGAGAAATCGGGGTCGGCGGGGCTTCATCTTCTACGTAATTTTTGTGAACTCTAGGACCTGAATCGCAAATGCTGACTAAGCGCATTATCGCCTGCCTGGATGTGGACGCAGGACGCGTGGTGAAAGGCGTGCAATTTTCTGATTTACGCGACGCTGGCGATCCCGCGGAGTTGGCTCTGACCCATGGACGCGCGGGGGCGGATGAAGTCGTGCTGTTGGATATTTCCGCGACTTACGAGAACCGCTCTACCCTGCTTGACGTGGTGCGACGGACGGCGCGGCAGTTGTTTATTCCATTCACGGTAGGCGGAGGAATCCGTTCGCTTGACGATGCCGCCGCGGTTTTTGATGCGGGCGCGGACAAGGTCGCGGTGAATTCCGCAGCCTTGGCGGATCCCGCACTGATCGGAAGAATTGCGCATCGTTATGGTTCGCAGGCGGTGATTGTCGCCATCGATGCTCTGCGCGTCGGCAACGGCGATGGGCGATCTTTTGGAGTGAAGGCAACGGGTGGCCGGCATATTACTGGTCGCGATGCGGTAGCGTGGGCAGCGGAGGCGGAACAATGCGGCGCTGGTGAAATACTGCTCACCTCGATTGATCGCGATGGAATGCGCGACGGCTTTGATTGCGAATTGACCCGAGCGGTCGCAGGGGCGGTCAACATTCCCGTGATTGCTTCCGGAGGCGCGGGAGCGGCAGAGCATTTCGTCGAAGTATTCCGCGAGGGGCGTGCCGATGCGGCTTTGGCGGCGTCTATCTTTCATCTGGGCATCACACCGATCGGCGAACTCAAGCAGGAGTTGCAAGCCGCCGGAATTCCCATGAGGTGGCCATGCTGATTCCTTCGATTGATCTGATGGGCGGCAAGATTGTCCAACTGGTGCAGGGGGAAAAGAAAGCACTGGAGTTTGATGATTTCGAACCCTGGCTGGAACGCTTTGCGAAGTATCCGCTGGTCCAGATCATCGATCTCGATGCTGCCATCGGGCTGGGGGACAACCGTGCGCTAGTGCGGTCGCTTTTCAAACGGCTGCCTTGCCAGGTGGGTGGCGGAATTCGAAATGCCGAGCGAGCCCAGGAAATGCTGGATGACGGCGCTTTGCGCGTCATCATTGGGTCGTCGCTCATAAAAGATGGAAGCATTCAGAGCGCATTCGCCGAGGAGTTGGCTGGCCGAGTGGGAGCAGACAAGCTGATATTTGCCGTAGATTCCAAAGGCGGCAAGGTCGCGGTACGGGGATGGCGGCAGATCACGGACATCTCGGCTGCGCAAGTGATGCGTGCTCTCGATCCGTGGTGCGACGGCTTTCTATATACGCACATTGATACCGAGGGGCTGCTGCTCGGAATGCCGCTGGACGTGGTTTCTGAGTTGCGCAGTGTGACTGGCAAGCGGTTGACCGTAGCTGGCGGCATCCGGACACAGGAAGAAGTGGATCGACTGGACGTTATGGGCGTCGATGCCGTGGTTGGAATGGCGATCTATCTTGAGCTGCTGAAAGTGTAAAGCGAGTATCGCTCTGATTTGGACGTCATCCTGAGCTTGCGAAGGGTCTGGCGCGGGCCGGTGCGGCCCGTAGTGTCAATCGTGCAGATGCGCGCTACATCCTTCGGGACTAAAAGTCCCGCAGGATGACTCCGACCTTTTATTCAGAATCCCGAATGCGATCTTACAGTCGTCTTTCTCCCTCTTGTTTATAATCGCTGTTCACCTTATCCGGTATAACTTCGCTCATCCGTTCGACAAGGAACCCTTTGGCACTCGACGAGAAAATTTACGAATTGCGGCGGGAGAAGCTGAAACAGATTGAAGCTCTCGGGCAGCAGGTCTATCCCCGCAGGTATGAATTTACCCACACCATTCCGCAGATTCTGGCGGAGTACACCGAGAAGACGGCCGAGCAACTGGAGAATCCGCGAGTCAATGTGCGCGTCGTGGGGCGCATCATGGCGATCCGGTTGATGGGGAAAGCCGGATTTGCTCATTTGCAGCAGGATGGGCAACGATTGCAGATCTACGTCAAAAAAGATGCCGTTGGTGAGAAAGGATTCGAGCTCTACAAATTGCTCGACCTCGGCGACCACATTGGAGTCAGCGGATATCTGTTTCGCACGCGTACTGGAGAACTATCGGTGCACGTGGAAGAAATCACGTTTCTCTCGAAAGACCTGTTGCCGCTGCCGGAAAAGTGGCATGGGTTGACCGATGTGGAGCTTCGCTACCGGCAACGCTATGTCGACCTGGTGATGAATCCTGAAGTGCGCGAGGTTTTTATCAAGCGCAGCAAGCTGGTGCAATCGCTGCGTGCGCTTTATGGACGCGCAAGGATTTGTGGAAGTGGAAACGCCGATGATGCAGCCCATCGCGGGCGGCGCGGTGGCGAGGCCATTTGTTACACATCACAACACGCTCGACATGGACCTGTTTCTGCGCATTGCGCCGGAACTATATCTGAAGCGGCTTACGGTGGGCGGGTTTGACCGCGTGTATGAAATCAATCGCAACTTCCGCAATGAGGGACTGGGTTGGCGGTGGAATCCTGAGTTCACCATGCTCGAGTTCTACCAGGCTTATACCGATTATCGCGGCGTGATGGATCTGACGCAGCAACTGATTGAACAAGCCGCGAAAGATGTAACTGGCGGGACCAAAGCCAAGTGGGGCGAGGACGAAATTGACTGGGCCGGGTCGAACTGGCGGCGGATGACGATGCGGGAAGCCATTATTAAGTACTGGCCAGAGGCTGCGGGAGCGAAGCCGGAGATGTCGGAGTTCGCGTCAGCCAACGGGGTAGAGAGCCTGGTAAAGCGCTTCAACTCGGCGCACGCGCATGTCGCGTACGATCCCAAGCAGCCGGCGGGAAAGACGATTGCGGCGCTGTTCGAGGCTGCGGCGGAAGAGCACCTCATTCAGCCAACGATTATTTACGAGTTCCCTACCGCAGTTTCACCTCTTTCCAAGCAGAAGGCGGACGAACCGGAGTGGACCGAGCGCTGGGAAATCTATGCCGGGAAGATGGAAATTGCCAACGGCTTCAGCGAATTGAACGATCCTGAAGACCAGCGCCGGCGGTTTGAACAGCAATTGCAGGAACGTGAGCGCGGCGATGATGAAGCCCATCAGATGGATGAGGACTACATTCGTGCGCTTTCGTATGGCATGCCACCGGCCGGGGGCGTGGGGGTTGGCGTGGACCGGTTGGCGATGTTGCTGACTGATTCGCATACTATTCGGGACGTGATTCTGTTTCCTTTGCTTCGTCCGGAGAAGACCTCAACCACAGAGGACACGGGGAGCACGGAGGGTTAGATTCCCTCGTCTGTACCCCTGTTTTGGCTCAATCGGTTGATGGGACAAGCCCCACTTCTGGCAAAAGACGCGAGAAATGGGGCACCCTCATTCGACCTCCTGCAATGGGTTGCTAGCTAATTTGTGATTGGGAACGTCTAAGCTTCGAGAGGACTATTCCTGCTATGAAAACGATTGTTTTCTGTCTCCTTCTTTCACTGTCTTTTCACGCCTTCGGGCAGAGCCCCAAGACGCCGCCAACGCTCAAGAGCATTCTGCTGGAGCAACTCAAGACCACGCATAATCAGAAAGAATGGTTTGTGCCGGCAAACACGGCCGTGGAAGGGCTCACGCCGGAGCAGGCCAGTTGGCAGGATGGTAAAGGAAATCACTCCATCGGACAGCTCGCCAATCATCTGGTCTTCTGGAATCAGGAAGAACTGGCCAAATTCAAAGGCGAGCCCGAGGTCAAGTTCAGCGGGAACAACGACGAAACTTTTAACAACTTCGACACCAAGAAATGGAAGGCAACCGTGCAGCAGCTTGATCAGGTGCTTACGGATTGGGAGAAAGCGGTCGGAGCGGCAGATGACAAGAAGTTGGAGTCCTGGTATTCGATCATCGCGCATATTGGGACGCACAATGCTTATCACATAGGACAGATCATCTACATCCGCAAGCTGCAAGGCTCATGGGACCCTGAGAAGGGGGTTAAGTAGTTATTTCGATTTCGTGGTTGCGTCTCCCACCCTTTCGCAAAATACGCGAAGAGGGTGGGGCACCCTCGGGTTCTGATCAGGTTGGCGCGATGGCGAATTTCAGTTGAGGTCTGATGGAATGTGCAGAAATATCAAGATGCTTTTCAACTTTGAGCCGCCGGTTACTGATGATGAGGTTCATGCGGCTTCGCTGCAGTTCGTGAGGAAGATTACCGGATTCAACAAGCCTTCGAAGGCTAATGAAGCGGCGTTCCTGGGAGCGATCGAGGAGATCGCTGCGGTCTCCAGTCGACTTCTGCGTTCGTTGGAGACGAATGCGCCGCCGAAGAATCGTGAAGAAGAGGCTGCAAAGGCGAAAGCTCGCTCCGCCGAGAGATTCGGGACCTAGGCATTTATTGTCTTTGCTGTTATTTGCTGTATTGTCTGCTGCGATAATTCTTTCGTGGATTTCCTTCCTGTCGGCGCGTCTAAAATCGAGGTCTATGCGCTTCGATTTCGATTCCGAAACCCGGCGTCGCCTGGGCTACCGGCTGATTGATCAGATTGACACTTTCTTCTCTTCCCTGCCGGATCGCAAGGTACAACTTCCGCTGGAACAGCGGAGTTACGGGCCGATTCACGACCCGCTTCCCGAACACGGCGAGGATGCGGGAAAAGTGCTGGACGAAATATGTCGCGAGATGGTGGATAAAGGTTTCCACGTTCCCAGCGCTAACTATTTCGGGCTCATGAACCCCACACCAACCTACATGGGAGTGTTGGCCGAAGCTTTGGTGGCAGGGCTTAATCCGCAACTGGCGACGCTGGCGCGCTCACAGCTGGCATCGAAGATCGAACTCGAGACCGTGCGCTGGATCGGCGAGCGAGTAGGCTGGCCCGGTGAATTCAACGGTACTTTCACCAGCGGAGGCAACGAGGCCAATTTCAGCGGACTGGCTTTGGCCCTGGCGGCAAAATTTCCTCAGTCCGTCGAGGAGGGTGTGGCCGCAATAGGGGGTCAGCCGGTCATCTACGCATCGGCGGAGTCGCATCATTCGCTCGACAAGTCTGCCGGACTGCTGGGAATAGGTCGCAAGGCGCTGCGCCGGATCGCCGTGAACGATGCCGCCCAACTCGATCCCGGGATGCTGGAGCAGGCCATCGTTCAAGATCTTGCGGCGGGACGGAAACCCTTTTGCGTGGTCGCCACGGCTGGGACGACGAATTCGGGAACGGTAGATGATTTGATGGCGATATCAAACATATGCAGGCGACATGAGCTGTGGTTACACGTGGATGGTGCTTACGGAGCAGTGGCCATATTCTCCGACCAGCATCGCAATCTGGTGGGGGGAATCGAGCGGGCAGATTCGCTTACCGCGGATCCGCACAAGTGGATGGCCATGCCTTTTGCCGCCGGACTGATCCTGACCAGCCATCCGGAAATTCTGGAACGCGCATTCTCCGTGGCCGCGCCGTACATGCCGAAAGCCGTGGGGGCGCAGTTACCGGACAACTCGCGTATCAGCACGCAATGGACGCGACGCATGAACTCGCTAAAAGTCTGGCTGACTCTGCGGGTGCACGGCCGTCAAGGTTATGAAGAACTGATTCATCGCCAGCTTGACCTCTCGAACAGCTTTGCTCACTGGGTAACGACTTCCGAAGACTTCGAATTGGCTGTACCGCCGATGTTGCCGATCATCACTTTTCGGCTCAAGGCATCGGGCGGCAACCCGCAGGAACTCTCGGCTGATCATGACCGCATCGTGGAAGAAGTCACACGTGACGGCAGCCGCTGGATCTCGGAGACGAAGGTGCGCGGTCGAAGCGTGCTAAGAATGATGGTGATCAGTTATCTAACGGAGGAGAGACACCTGGAATGCTTAGAAACTGCATTAACAAATGCGGCTAAAGAGCTCAAATCTCGCGCGAAAAGCAGAGGCGGATTGCCTTCATCCAAGTCCTGAGGTATCCGACAATGCACTAGGAATGGTGCAGTCGAGCGCCTAGACTCTTGCCAGTTCGGGCCAATTACAGGCAGCGCTATCGTAGCGTCCCCTCTGCCTCCGGATGCTGGGTCGATAGCGCTTTGCTTTTCCAGCGATTTCCCTACTTGGTGGCAGCTTGCAATCGTTCCGCCCACTTCCATGCAGTGGCAACAATCTCGTCCAACGAGCGCTTTGCCTTCCAATTCAGAAGCTTCTCGGCGCGGCTGGGGTCGGCTACGAGTTCGGCCGGATCTCCCGGGCGAGGAGGCGCCATGCGACTGGGGACCTCGCGCCCCGTGACGCGCTTGATGGAGGCAAGAATCTCCTTCACTGAATAACCACGACCGGTTCCCAGATTGACTGCCTGGGAGGTTCCTCCCGACAAGTATTCGAGGGCAAGCACGTGCGCCTCGGCCAGATCGCTGACGTGAATGTAATCTCGTACGCAGGTGCCATCGGGGGTGGGGTAAGTGTCTCCGAAAATGTCGAGTGCCGGACGCTGCCCGCGAATGGCTTCGAAGGCCGATGGGATCAGGTGAGTCTCGGGGCTGTGCATTTCACCAATGGTTCCGGATTCGTCTGCGCCGGCAGCATTGAAGTAACGAAGATTCATATATCCCAGGCCGTACGCGGGACCGTACGCCTCGAGAGCCTGCTCGAAAATCAATTTTGTGACGCCATACGGGTTTACCGGGACACGCGGAAAAGTCTCGTTCATCGGGACTTTGGCCGGGATGCCGTAGACGGCGCAACTGGAGGAGAAAATGAATTTGCGGACTTTGGAGTCGAGGACCGCGTTCAGTAGTGAAATCCCGTCGAGCACGTTGTTTTGAAAATATTTTCTGGGATTTACCACCGATTCGCCTACGAAAGCGTGGGCGGCAAAGTGCATGACGGCATCCACTCTGCGCAGGATCGGGGCCAGTTTGGCTGTGTCGGCGATGTCACCGACGATCAGTTCGAAGCTCTCGGCAAGTTCGGCGTGCCCCATCCCCAGATTGTCGTAGATGATGGGTTCGTAACCGCGGCGCTTCAGCGCGAGCGCGGCGTGACTACCGATGTATCCGGCTCCTCCAACCACTAGAACGGCCAATTTGTGCTCCTTGAAATCCTGAATTCTTGACGCGTTCAGGCAGGGTGCGACGCAAAATCAAAACCGCCGGCCGGTAGTCAAGCAGCCGGCCGACGGTTTAATTGTAGAACATCTCAAACTACGCGTTTTTCAGAACGAGTAAATCAGATCGAACTGCATGCGCTTCAGGTACGGCTCCTGCTGGCCGGCCGTGGTTCCGGTCGCCAGGATGGCGTGCTGCAGATTGCTGTTCAGGGTGCGGCCGTACCAGAAGGTGTAGCTGGCGACGGTGTTGGCCCGTAGTTTCCACAGAGCGTACCAGCGGTTCTGCAGAATGTTGGTGGGAGCGCGCTGATCGCTTTCGGCGAAGGACGCGATGGCTGCGTCCTGCTCTTCCCGCAGCCAGGCGTAGCCGACCTGGATGTCATTCTTGTTTTTGGTTTGACCGATGCTGACGTCAGCAAGGTAGGTGTGCGACTGCTTGCCCAGGCTGGTCAGGACGCCGCCCGTTGGATTGAGCGGGTGGTCCTTCGCGTCCAGGTTATTTTCATACTCGAGCAGCAGGTTGATGGGCAGACGGTCCCACCCGGTCTTGAGCTGGTTGTTCAGAATGAAGTCGGCGTAGAGGAACTGAGAATAGAAATGGGGCTTGCCGCTGGGATCGTTGTAGGTGGCATTGGTCATCCCGTTGGCGGAGAAGGCGCACGGCGGAACTGTGGGAAGGCCTGAACCCTTGCCGCAACCTGGGCCTTCTCCCGGAACCGGTAAGCCACCGGTTGTGGTGGTTGCCTGCACTGCGAATGCGCTGGCTTGCAGGATGGAGTCCGGGTTGTTCCACTTGATGGCCATGAAAGTCGGCGTCGTGGTCAGAGGGCCGAGCTGCAACTTCGCCGATACCTGTCCGCCCAGCGAGTACGAGTCTGTTCCGGCTGAAGCTTCGTTAAACAGCAACTGCATGAAGTTGACGGTGAAGTTCTTCACGACCGGCGTGCTCAAGTCCCAGGAAAACTTTTCGTTGAAGCCTTCGGGATTGATGTCAGGGTCGCCGGTCACCTGGGTACGGTTCCAGGCGTAGGCGAACTTTCCGCCGGTGAGGGACAGCCATTTGTGGGCAATCGGGTTGTAGGTGATGTAGCCCTTGTCCAGACCGATGGTTTTGCGGTCGAAGAAGTTGGTGAACGTTTCGTTGGTGGTCGTGGGATCGCCGAGAGAACCGGTAGCCAGAGCAAAGCCTCCGACGAAGTCTTCGCTTCAACTTGCCGTCAACGCCGAAGCGAACCCGGACACGGCCGCGGTTGCGGTCAGCCACGCCGTCCTGAAAGAAACTCTCGCCTCGAACCCGGATGTCGCCATTGAAGCGAAAGCGTCCGAGGACGTCCTGCAGCGTGCTGACCTTCTTGTCTTCGTCCTTGGTCTGCTTGTCCACGACGGCGAGAGCGGCCTTCGCTTCGGCTGAACTGCTGTAAGCCTTATCAGCCTGGTGTTGGGCTTCGGCGGCGGATTGCTGAGCTTGCGCTGCCGTGGCTTGCGCCTGCTCGGCGCTGCCTTGCACTTTTTGCGCCGACGCATTGGCTTGCTGAGTGGCGTCGATCAATTGCTGCAACTGGGACCTGACCTGGTCGAGTTGCTGGCGCTGCTCTTCTGCCTGCTTCTGCTGTGCAGCCAGGGCATCGCGAAGTTCCTGTACTTCTTTGGCGGTCACGCGTGCCGGAGCTGCGGATTTCTTCGGAGCGGGCTTGGGGGCAGCGTTTTTAGGGCTTGCGCTGGTTTGCGCCCCCGCGCTGCCGACTATTAGAACGAACGAGCTGAACAGTGCGCTGAGCCACAAGAACCGTTTCATTGTTTCTCCCTTTGATGGAATAGTTTTGTCTTCGTTTTGTCCTGCTTAGAGATCTGCCGGTACCTGGGGTTGAAACATAGCCAGATACGAGTTCAGAACTCTTCTCGACTGTTATGGGAAATCGCGCGAGGTGGAGCGCTTAGCTAGCTACAACAACAACAGCCCGAGGAGGGCTGACACAGCGACCGACAGGCACGAGAGTGCCGTGGTTGCAACGGGAACATTTGAAGCGTTCGGAGGGGCAGTAACAATTCTTATCCCTACAATCTCTATAAGATGACTTGTATTTAACACCAAAAGGAAGGTTTTACGCAAGTCGTGGACTCAACGTTGCGGATCCGGCGAGTAATGATGCGGCGAAAAAACTCAGTCTTCTTTAATGCGGCGGGGATTTCCGGCGGCCGCCATGGGTAAGAGTTTTGCATCGGCCTTCTTCTTGCCCTTGCCAGCCTTCCGGAGCTTAGGCTTCAGGATATCGGCGAGAGTGGTGTGTTCCAGTATCTTGGCCGCCGCATCGCGGACATCGAGAAATACTCGGTAGAGGGCACGATGCTCGACATCGCGATCGATGAGAGAACGAAGCTGTTCGGCGTCGCCGAATGGGGCCAGTGGGCCGTCAATCAATCGGATGATCTCGCTGAGTGGAATGTCGGCGGGTGGACGGCGGAGCTGATATCCGCCTTTGGCGCCGCGCACGCTTTCGACGATGCGGGCGTTTTTCAATTCGAGGAGAATCAGTTCCAGAAATTTTTCCGGGAGGACCTCTTCATACGCTATGTCGCGGATGCGGATGGCGCCCTGGTTGTAATGGCGCGCCAGCATCATCATGGCCTGGAGGGCGTAGAGGCCTTTTTGGGAGATCTTCATACGGCTCCATAGTGGCATAAAACCCTATCGCGTTGATAGGGTTTGTGGACAGTGGACGACCGCGGAAGACCATTAACCGCGGAGGACACAGAGGAACCGGGACTGAGCGAGCTGCCCTCAAGTCAGGATTAATTGATTCGAAGGACCTGGACGGTTATGTTGTCTGGGCCGCCGCGACTTTTTGCCTTCTCGACGAGGGTGTCACAGATCTCCGCGGCAGTTTTCCCGGCGACTGCCGACTGGATCTCGCCTTCGGTGAGCAGGCCCCACAGACCGTCGGTGCAGAGCACCAACACATCGCCGGTTTCAAGGGAAACGGGTTGTGGAGGAGCGTCGGGAGTGACGCTGTTGCCAGCTCCGAGGGCGGCAGTAAGGATGTGGCGCTGGGGATGAGACTCGGCCTCCTCGGCGCGAAGCACACCGTTCTGGACCAAACGGCTCACGTAGGAATGATCCTGAGTCAAGCGCGAGATGGTAGAGCCACGCACGAGATACAAGCGGCTGTCGCCTACGTGGGCAAAATAGAGCAGATGGTCGAGCAGGGCCATTGCCGTACAAGTGGTCCCCATTCCATGAAGGTCGGAATACTTTTCGGCATACTCCTGGATGCGATGGTGAGCGACCTGAAAGCCTTGCAAAAGCCAGGTGCGAGGATCTCCGGCGCCAGCGTTGGCATAGACCTCTTCGATGACCTCGACCGCGATACGGCTGGCTTCCTGACCACCTTCGTATCCGCCCATGCCGTCTGCGACAATGGCCAACCGTCCCTTCGCCGGAAACTGCGAGTCGTCGGCCGGTTCCCAGTAGGAATAGCGGTCCTCGTTATTTTCGCGCTGGCAGCCAACATCACTGAGGCCTGCCAGCTCAACGCCGGGCCGAACTCTCATTCCACCTCTTTTGCCACACGGATGCCCAAACCGAACTCGGATTATACCGGACAAGCGTCAAATCGATAACGTCGGTTGGACCTTCGTCCGGGGGTCGGTAGAGCGACGGTCCCATAATTATGAATATGGCAGTGCGCTGTCCTACAATGCCCTCAGAGCAACCACCCCAATCGACCATCCGGAACCTTCAAGACACATGGCGACCGTAGCCGCAGTCAGTGGACAGCAAGAAAACGAACAGATTGGCAAGGCTGCTGGTCCGTGCGTCATGGTGCTCTTCGGAGCTTCCGGGGACCTCACCAAGCGCAAGCTGGTGCCCGCGCTCTTCAACCTGGTAAGAGCCAAGCTATTGCCCAGGAATTTTGCCGTCGTGGGCGTCGCTTTTGACGATTTGAGCCGTGATCAGTTTCGCGAGCAGGTTACGAGCTTCATGCCACCTGGGGACAAGGACACCGACGACTGGAAATGGTTTACCGAGCGTCTGTTTTATCAACGCGGTGAATTCGGAGATCCTGCGGCTTATTCGACTCTTGGCACTCAGCTGACCGCAGTGGACAAGGAATATGGCACCCAGGCCAACTACCTCTTCTACCTGGCCACGGCACCTAAGTTTTTTGCTCTCATCGTTCAAGAACTGGGCAAGGCAGGACTGTCCGAGCAGAAAGACGGATCGTGGCGGCGGGTGGTAATCGAAAAGCCCTTCGGGCACGATCTCGACTCGGCGAAGGCCTTGAACCGCGACGTGAAGGCTGTGTTGGCGGAAAACCAGATTTACCGCATCGATCATTATCTGGGCAAAGAGACGGTGCAGAACATCATGGTGTTCCGCTTCGACAATGCCATCTTCGAGCCGATCTGGAATCGTCGGTATATCGACCATGTGCAGATCACGAACGCGGAGACAGTCGGAGTGGAACTGCGCGGCGGATACTTTGATACGGCGGGCACGCTGCGAGACATGGTACCGAACCACATCATGCAACTGCTCAGCCTGACCGCCATGGAGCCCCCGGTCTCGTTTCAGGCAGATGCTGTCCGAAATGAGCAGGCGAAGATTTTGCGGGCGGTGCAACCTCTGGACGCGGAAGATGTGTTGCATTCGAGTGTGCGCGGGCAGTATGGCGAAGGCGTGATTGGAGGGGAGCGAGTCGTGGCTTACCGCACCGAACCCGGGGTAGCTCCGGAATCGAAGACCGAGACTTTTCTGGCGTTAAAGCTGAACGTCGACAACTGGCGATGGGCGGGTGTTCCCTTCTATATCCGCACTGGCAAACGGTTAGCACAACGGCACACGGAGATCACGATCCAGTTCAAGCGCACGCCGTTCGAAATTTTCCGCAACGCTCCGACGCACAAGCACACCAACCAACTGGTGATGCAGATACAGCCGGTGGAAGGCATCTCGCTGAGTTTCGGAGCCAAGATTCCTGGGCCGGTGCTGCGCGTGGGATCAGTGGACATGAGTTTTGAGTACACGAAATATTTTGGCGAGGACGCGTACACCGGGTACGAAGTTCTCCTATATGACTGCATGATCGGGGACGCGACCCTGTTCCAGCGCGCCGATATGGTGGAAGCGGGCTGGACCATCGTGGATCCGATTCTGGATGTGTGGCAGGCCCTGCCGCCGCGCCGCTTTCCTAACTATCCGTCGGGCACATGGGGACCGGCGGACTCGGACGAGTTGCTGGCCCGCGACGGCCGGCAGTGGAGGACAATCGAACCATGATTCTCGCAGGCGACATTGGTGGAACTCGCACGCGGCTGGCGGCCTTCGAAACGGAAGGCAGCAAACTGAAATGCGTGGTGGAGAAGACTTATCCCAGCCAGGAGCATGGCGGCCTGGCGGAACTGGTCGCAGACTTTATCAAGACCGAAGGCATTCCCGTACACAGCGCGTGTTTTGGCGTGGCGGGCCCGGTACGGGGCGGAAAGAGCAAAATTTCAAATCTTCCCTGGACCATCGACTCACAAGAACTGGCGGCGCAGCTCAAGCTGAAGTCGGTAGGCTTGCTCAATGATCTCGAGGCCTATGCGTACGGCGTGGATGCTCTGGACTCCAAAGACCTGGTAACACTGCGCGAAGGCTCGGAGCACGCTGAGGGAAATCGCGCGGTCATCTCGGCCCGAACGGGACTGGGTGTGGCGGGCCTTTATTGGGATGGTTTCCGGCATCATCCTTTTGCCTGCGAAGGTGGGCACACGGATTTCGCGCCCAGGAACGAACTTGAAGTCGAACTGCTCCGATACATTCTGAAAAAGCATGGTCACGCGAGCAGCGAGCGAATTCTTTCCGGGCCCGGCATCAAGAATATTTACGACTTCCTGCGCGACAGTAAGAGGGCCGAAGAGCCATCGTGGCTGAAAGAACAGATGGAGAAAACTCACGATGCTCCGGCGCTGATCTCTCAAATGGCGCATGAAAAGAAAGCTCCGATTTGCGAGCAAACTTTTTCGATATTTGTGGGATTGTACGGAGCCAAGACCGGGGACTGCGCTTTGATCTTCATGTCGACTGGAGGGATTTTCATTTGCGGCATCATTGCGGCGCGAAACCTCGCCCTGATGCAGGATCCGGCGTTCATGGAGGCGTTCCTGAGCAAAGGACGCATGCGGGGATTGCTCGAGGACGTGCCAGTAAAAGTCGTACTGAATGACGATTGCGGGATCATGGGTGCGGCGCGGTATACGCTGATTCAAAAAGCGTTCGGGAAAGCAAAGACTGGTCCGGCGTAAGGGTAGAAACTCTTGAGGGTGCCCCGTCCAAGTTTCGCTTGGGCGAGGATTTTTCTTGGCCGGGACTATCGAAGATCACCAAACACAAGGTCCCTCCACTCCTAAAGATCATCCGCTTCGCGGATGATTTTTCTCCGGTCGGGATGACACGTTGTTTTTGACGAATGAAGAAACCCGCCCAAGCGGAGCTTGGACGGGGCACCCTCTAGAGTTGTGGATCGGGATGGAGCAGTTGCGAGATGCCATCCACGGGGATGCGAACCCAGGTCGGACGGTTGTTGAGTTCGTACCCGAGTTCGTAGACGGCTTTGTCCAGGAGATAAGCGTCCAGCAGCAGTGCCAGCTCTTCTCTTCCCCTCGGGATAAAGATCGCATTTCCCGCGACTTCCAGATACGTTTTCAGAAAAGTTGCTGACACCCACTTTTGCCAGTATTGAGCCCACGCCCCCAGTATCTGCATTTCTTCGGGGGACGGGTTCCTTCCATCGTTCTGCAACAGCGGTGCGTACGCAGCGTAATGAAAAGACCGCAGCATTCCGGCCACGTCCTGGAGCGGCGAGCGTTTCTTGCGGCGTTCTACGAGCGGCCGCGCCGGCTCACCCTCAAAATCAATGATGACGAAGTCGCTGCCAGTGAAAAGGACCTGACCGAGATGATAGTCGCCATGGATACGGGTCACCATCGCAGAACTCTTGAGTCCAGCAGAGAGCTGGAAGCGGCGGCGAGCGGTTTTCTCCAGTTTGAGAACTCTTTCAGCCTCGTTCCGAGCGTGGTCGGGCATTTCCTCTTTGAGGCGACGTAGCAGATCGAAGTTAGCGGTCAGAAGTTGGCCCGCCGAGTTCACGAAAGCTTGACGGTCGGCTTCGGAGAATGGTTCGGGCGTGAAATTGGGGTCTTCCGTCGCAGACGCCAGCGCCAGATGAAGCTCCGCAGTCCTTC
>CAVUGT010000023.1:0-273513 GCA_963741105.1 Terriglobia bacterium | reverse complement strand
GAAGCGTATCTTCGACCCGCTCGGGATGAAGGACACGACTTTCTACCTGACCGAAGCTCAGATGCCGCGGTGGGTGATACCTGCCAAGCGCGAAGGCGAACAACTGTTGCCGGCGGAGATCGCGCTTCTGTACGGCCATCTTCCCACCTGGCGCGACCACTACCCGGCAAGCAACGGTGGCTTGTTCTCGACCGCGCCCGATTACACGCGGTTTGCCCAAATGCTGCTGAGTGGCGGCGTTCTCGACGGCAGGCGTTATCTCACGGCCGAGTCGGTGCGCATGATGTCGACTGTCCAGACTGCCGATCTGGTCACCGGCTTTACTCCCGGCAACGGCTGGGGGTTGGGAGTATGCATCGTCCGCCATCCTCAGGGTGTGACTGAAATGCTCTCACCCGGAACCTTCGGCCACGGCGGCCTCAACGGCACTCAGGCCTGGATCGACGTGAAGAGGGGTGTCGCAGTAATAATGATGATCCAGCGGTCCAATTTCAAGAATGCCGACGACACGCCGGTCCGGTTGGCCTTCCAGAAGGCCGCGCTGGAGTAAATCGAAAACTAGACATAAGGGATCTTCATGAAGAAGATATCTGACCAACATAACAAAAACAGGAACACCGGGCCGTCGTCCCCAGAGCGCCGAACCTTCGTCAAAGGCATCGCTGCCATGGGAGCGGGCGTCGCCGCTTTCCCTCTGTTGACGAACACGGCTGAAGCTCAGGTCTCCGGCCACTTCCGACAACGGAATCCCTTCGGGGTCGAGCAAAGCCGAGGTCGCGCTTCAAGTCCCCCGGGTCTTCCAGGGCGACAAGATCGACTGGCACGGATTCGACCGTTACGACTTCGTGATGGATAAGCAGACCTTGGCGATCACGCCTTTCAAGGCGCCGGCCGGCGAACAGTCCGGCGATCTCGGAAACTCGGATAAAGGACAGCTACGGTGTGTCGTCGTTGTGCCCAAGCAGGCGGCTCCTGGCAACCCGTGGTCCTGGCGCGGCGTTTACTGGAATCACCAGCCTCAGGCCGAAGTCGAATTGCTCAAACGGGGTTTTCACATCGCATACATTTCGGTCGACCCCAAGCCAGGACCAATAACGGGATTGACTATGGATGAGCTTATGGATCAGCTTGGAATGTCCAAGCGGCATTAGCGGAGTGGGACGCCTGGTATGCCTACCTCACCGAGCAGCACGGGTTGTCGAAGAAACCCGCGTTCATCGGCATGAGCCGGGGCGGGATATTCGAATACACTTGGGCCACCGCCAATCCCGACAAGGTCTCCTGCATCTACGCCGACAATCCAGGGATGGAACGCCAAGCTTTTCAGAGGCTGGGAGACCTGGCGCGGGCCGACGTGCCGCTGCTTCAAGTCTGCGGCACCATCGATCCGATGCTCGGCCAGTATACTTCGGCCATCGAGGGCATCTATCAGCAGTTCGGCGGACGCATCTCGATGATGATCAAGGAAGGTGACGCCCATCATCCGCACAGCCTGCGCAATCCCAAGCCCATCGCGGACTTCATCGAGCAGAGCGTACAGGCGGTAAGGCGCCCGGCGCCGGCCTTCGCGGGCGAAAAGTTCACGAGGACCTCCTACTACAGCATCGAGAATTTCTTCCGCGATTATCCGGAAGAGGACACTTACATCACCTGCCGCGGCCCGCTGTTTTCGCCGTGCTACGACCGCTACGAATTCAGCGTGCACGGCACGCCGATGACCACCATGGTGATCGCGCCGAACACCGCGGCCGCAGGTATGCCCTGGGTGTACCGGGCGGGTTTTGTGTTTCGCGACGCGAAGGTCGATCAGGAGCTGCTGGCCAAAGGGTTTCACATCGTCACCGGCCCAGTAGGTGTCAGTTTCGTGGTGAAGGATTGGGACACGGCGTATGAATACCTGACCGCGCACGGCTTTTCGAAGAAGCCGGTGATGGAAGGCGCGGGCGGCGGCGCCGGCGAAGTCTACGCCTGGGCCATCGAAAATCCGGACAAGGTTTCCTGCGTCTACGCCGAGAATCCGCGGATGCACAGTGCCCTGTCGAAAACGCAGCCGCTCGATAATCTCGCCCCCCTGGCCAAGGCCAGACGTGCCGCTGCTTCACGTTTGCGGCAGCCTCGACCCGTGGTTCAAGGACAATACGCTTGAGGTTGAAAAGCGATACAAGAAGCTTGGCGGCAAAATCCAGGTCATCGTCAAGCAGGGCGAGGGACATTATCCGCTCGCACCGGAGGATCCGGCCCCGGTTGTGGACTTTATTGCTCGGGCAGCTATGTAGGGGAATCGACAGCACACCCAAAATTGATTTTGGGAACGGAATTTTGCTCATCCACAGCCGGGAGGGGAAGGCGTGCTTTTGTGCGAAACGAGACTTATTCTAAGTTACAACTGAAACCCGGTGATCATTCCACACTGGACCATCCGGGTACTGGTACGCAAGCAACGTCTCCGGAAGTATCTCGGTGCTGTAACCGGGTTTGTCAGGCAGCAAATAGTGGCCGTTTGCTATTCGCGCGGGATCGGCAAAATGTTCATGCAAGATGATCAACAAATTCAGTAACGCGGTTTTCGAGCGATGCTGATACCCGCAGATAGTCAAAGATCGCCAGGTGCTGTACGCATTCGCACAAGCCGACTCCGCCCGCATGAGGACAAACCGGAATGTTGAACTTGGCGGCCATCAACAGCACGGCAAGATTCTCGTTCACGCCCGCAACCCTGCAACTGTCAATCTGACAGACATCGATTGCGCCGGCCTGCATGAATTGCTTGAACATGACTCGATTGTGGCAATGCTCACCCGTCGCGATCCGAACGGGAGAAGCCTCCCGGCGAATGCGAGCATGGCCCAAAATGTCGTCGGGGCTGGTGGGTTCCTCCATCCACCAGGGATCCACTTCAGCCAGTTCTCTGTGTGCGTTGAATTGCCTCGATGACCCCCCACTTCTGATTTGCATCCATCATCAGCTTGTTGTGCGGTCCAATTTCCGCGCGCATCAACCGCGCACGGCGAAGGTCATCTGCCGGGTTGCCACCGACCTTCAACTTGAAATGTTTCCAGCCTTGGCCGAGAGATTCACGGCAGAGGCGGCGAATCTTGTCGTCACTGAAGCCGAACCACCCCGCGGATGTCGTGTATGCGGGATAGCCATGCTGTTCAAGCGTCTTTAAACGTTCCGCTTGGGATGCGTTGCGCGCCCTTAGTAGATCCAGGGCCTCATCTGGAGTAATCGCGTCTTCGATATATTTAAAGTCAATCGAACGAACAATCCGCTCGGGTTCGAAATCTGCCAATAGTTTCCAGAGAGGCTTGCCTTCGGTTCGCGCATAGAGATCCCAGACTGCATTGATGAGGGCTGCGGCAGCCAGGTGGATAACTCCTTTTTCGGGTCCGAGCCAGCGGAATTGACTGTCTTCGGTAAGCTGCCTGGAAAAGGCGACCGTGTCGTCTGTCACTGAAGATAAATTTCGGCCCTGGAGAAATCGCGCAAGGTACTGAAGTGCAAGCACGCATAGCTCGGTTCCGTGGCCCAAGGTGAAGGCGAGGCCGTATCCTTCGATACCCATATCCGTTTCCAGAACGCAATATGCCGCCGAGTAATCTGGATCGGTGTTGACCGCATCCGAGCCAATCTGGAACCGCGAGGTCGGAAATCGCAGATCGAGGACGCGAACATTCGTGATTTTAGGGTCGTTCAAACGGATCGACTTTCCTTCGAGTCTTCAAGCCGCTGCCAGGCCCACGAGGTAGTTCCATCCAAGCCACTAGCTCAGAATCATACTTTCTATTCCTGAAACATAATATTTGTCAATAAAAATAGATAGCAGTGACGCTGCGAGAGCTGCCGATGGCCACAGCCAGTGCGACTGCGTCGGACTTAGGTGTCTCAATTTTGGGCGCTCTCGCGAGATTCCCCCGATCGCTTGGGAAAGCTGAGAACTCGCTCGTTTCAAGGTTTGGCGTACGATAGTCGTGGTGGTGGTGGTGTCACCAATTCGGTGGAGGTAGGGAACAGTCAACGCGGCAACCGCATACCCATGCTCGTCCAAGACGGGATAAGTAACATTGATGACTCCCTCCACCTCGTAACTTTCCTTCTCTTCATAGCCTCGTTCCTTAATGGCGGCAAGATGCGAATTCAGATCACGCGGAGCCTCAGCTTTGTTGAGTTTGCACCAAGTCTCTATGGCGCGTGCACGGGCTTCTTGCGTTTGGTGCGCCAGGATGACGTGACCTGTAGCAGCATGCATGAGATCCACAACTGCACCAGCCTTGACATAGAAGCCCGGGCTCACGGGGGAATCCACCTGCGCGATAATCACGACGTTCCCATCGTTGAGCACACCCAGATGACAGGACTGATTAATTTCATGAGCAACCTGCTGCATAATCGGCAAGGCTTGCATAGTCATCCGTTTGATCGGCGGATGCTCCTGCGCGAGTCTAAACAGGTACAACGTAAGATGGTAATTGTCGCTGCCTGGACTCTGCGCAATGTAGCCACGTTCTTCAAGGCATAACAGCATCCGAAATATCTCTGAAATCGTACGGCCTAGCTTGCGTGCCACGTCGCTCTTTGTGAGTCCCGACGGCTCGCTCGCGAACAACTCCAATATATCCAGACCCTTTTCAAGGGCCGGAGTCGGATACCGACTGGAGGCTTTAGGCGTCTTTGACTTCATAGATGGTCGAAGCCAACCAACTACTAGCGTGAACGCAAAATGTCAACGATGCTGATGGTATCAATGCCGACCGACCGCCACACTTCGAACACTTGGAAAGCACCAGGTTTGGCGTACCGCACGTCTCCTGTTTTCGTGGGCACATGTACAGTTTTATAAATGAAACTTCAGGAAATGGCAAACGATTGGGGCCAGACCCTGCGGCGGCTTCCTTAGTCGATCGGCGGCTAGCTTTTATGAACGACCTCGATATCGTGGCCGTCAGGATCAAGCACCCATGTCGCATAATAGCCGGGATAGTATTCGAGCCGAGCTTGAGGTGCTTCCTTGCTCTTGCCTCCGGCGGCTACAGCGGCTTTGTAGAATGCATCTACCTCAGCATGGTCTTTCGCCACAAATCCAACATGCACGGCCTGGGGATCGGGCTTTCCTTCTTTGAGCCAGAAAAAAGCTCTTTTGCCGTCACCAAAACCCTTCAAGTCCGGGTGTCCGGCATGGCCTTCGTAATCTGTAAAGTTTGTGATCCCAAGTGGCTTCAGGGCCTTGGCGTAAAAGGCGACTGAACGCTCGAAATCACTGACTGTGAGAATAACGTGGTCTATCATATTTTTCGCCTTAAACACATGTGCATACTGACTGGGGAGTAGGTCGAGACTCAGAGTAGACCTGATCCCTTTCGGTCGGAGGGTCTGATACCTCCTTCATTCGACGGTTACCGGCAAGGAGGGCATGGAAGGCACGCCCGCACTGCTCAAAGCGATCACGGTATAGACGTGCTTAGCGCCAGGTTGGGCAGACATGTCAACGTGCCTCATCTGAGGGATCGGTGCCACTGGCGTGTCGTGATATGAGAGCCCCTGGAAGAGTGGGCGCCCGTACACCACCTCTGGAGGTTGCGTGGGAAGCTTCGCTATCCCGTGCCCGTCTCGAAGAACAATGAAGCCACCGAGTCCACTGACGATATCCGCCTCGGCATCCCATGTGATCTCATTGCCGTGATTTGCATCAGCGTTCGCTCGCACGTTGTTCACTCGCAGATTGACTGGAGCGGGGGGCGCGCCTGCGTCGCTTACGGTTCCGGTCCTGACATACTCCATCCAGATTTTTGCGGTGGCCTCATTTGGCAACCACGCGGCCTTGTTAGGATCCCCTTTGAATTCCGCCGCAGGCACGGCGGTGTCCCCGAACGGCGTCGCCAGCCATGCCGAGCTCAGGTCCACCGGCCTTAAGATTTTGCTCCATTCCGTTAAGCGCATTTGAAGGCAAGCGTCGAAGAACGGGATCGCGAGATACCGGGAATCCCCACAGAAGTGTCCGGTGCGCGGATCGGGAGCGAACCCAATGGGAGCGCCCTGGGCCCGGTACTCCTGGAAAGTGGCAATGGAGCCGTCCCAGGGACGGTTCCCTCTTTCTCCCACGCCGAAGTTAACCATCGTGGGAATCTCATAGATCGCAGGCGGAACTTCAGGCTGGATGAACTCGGGCCTCGAACGAAACATCACCGCCGTACCCGAACGAAGAAAAGCAGCGAGCACTCGGTCGGGGTGAAGAATGCTCATCACATTGGCCCATATCCCTCCGCCAGAGTGCCCCCAGAGACACCAAGGGACCGTAGCGATTTCCGGGTGGCCCGACTTTGTCGCAAACTCATCCAGGGCCCGAAGGAAAACACGCTCCGAACCCTGTCTCGGGTCGAACCACAGCTCCGCGCCTCCTGGAGTCAGGTCAATCGCATCGTTCAGAACGCGATAGGAAGGTCCAAGAAGGACGCAGTTCCATTTCTTTGCCAGGGCTTGCCAGTGCAAATCGTAAGCAGAAGTGGCTCCCGACTGAGCGGCTGGAATGCTTGCACCGTGCTGATGAACGATTACCGCCCTCACGGTCTTGATGTCGTCAGGGATCCAGAGGGTGTATACGGCACCAAGCTGCAGCTCACCTTTGGTCGTAGATGGCGGGTAAGCAAGTTGGAGATATCGTCCTGCGCCGCTCGATGGAGTAAAAGGTCCCCACAGATCCTGGACAGGAGGAACCTGATTGCCAGGAACTCCGGCCTGATGACTCTGAGTCTGAGCAGCGATAGTCGGAGAGAGCGAGGAAGAGGCAAGCGTGGCGCCAAGACCTGCCATCGCTTTCATAAGTGAGCGTCGTGCCGGCGACTCCAGACCAGGTTGGCTTGGTGACACTATCCTTTCGCTTTGGGTAATCTCGTCCATTGTCTCTCCCTTTCTCATCCGGAAATTCAGTGCATCCGCACCTTGGATATGTGCCGCCTGGCAACATGTCTGCGAATCTGCCCGCGGTGAAATCGTTGGTCATCCCCGGGCAAAGGGTGAGCCAGACAATGATTGCTATTCCAGTGCGATGCTCACCGCGGACTCCTGTTGATAGCGCAGGATTGTTATGCTCGCATGCATCCCGCGGCCAGCTTGCCGGGTGTACCGCAAGAGGTCCTGCGTATCTTTTACCGGCCGGTTGTTAAACCCGAGAATCACATCACCGGGCGTCAAGCCAGCCTTGCCCGCCGGGCTGGCAGGTGGCGCTTCCAGCACCGTCACGCCGGTTTCGCCCGGGGTTCCAGCCGCTGAGACTTCGTCTAATCCGACAATATTTTTTACCTTTGCTCCCTCCCATGGAACTACGGCCGGGCTGCGCGTGGAATCGAGGGTGACGGATTTGGGCCTCGTAGTGGAGGGCAGTTCTGGCGTGCGTGCGATTGCTTTCAACTGCGGAGCTTGCACACCGAAGCCGTGCATGTCGAAGTTCGCAAAACCAAGGTGGAGAGCGGGCGAGTCCAGAGAAACGTTGTAATTGCCGGTTGCAGGGTCGATGAAGTGCGCGTCGGCCTCGAGCGAGTGTTCATCGAGCCGGCTCAGATCCTGGAGTGGCTTCGCCGAGATTGGGGTCCGCCGGTCTGGATCGTGGAGCAGGTTGTAATCGATTTGTTGCGTCCACTCGCGCATACGAATGGGCCGGTAGGGCGTACCTACAATATTGCTGCGGAATACGTCGTGGCTGTCGTTGAACCACACATGCGCGTGCAGCGAGTTGTTCACCAGTACGTTGTTTTCGCAGATTCGGTAAAAGCCCTCGCGCAACTTCAGCCCGCCATTCAGGCAAAGATTGTTATAGATGCGGTAGTTGCTGCTGCCATCGTCCAGATCGATGTCCCATCCGTGATCACAGCGCCAGCGCGTGTTGGAAAGGATATTGGGCTCGATCATATCCAGCACGGGAAGCTCGGCATACTTGCCGACCGGCAGCGCATCGACATCGATGCCTTTGGTCTCCCACCAGCGGTCGCGTCCCCAGGAATTGAATGAGCCGTGATCGCCGGTCTCCATGACGGTATCGAAAATGTCGCAGAAATCGATGTGATGTCCACCCCAGCAGCCGTCGCCAATGTTGATGCCAGCACGTGGCACATCGTATGCAGAGACGTGCCGCACCGTGATGCGATGGGCCATTGCGATCTCGATGGGAGCAGTTTGCTTTTCCACCCGGCCAGTGCGATAGATGAGGCAATCCTCCACCGTGCAGTCTTTGGGATAGTTGTCCGATTTGGGGCCGGGCGTGAGATCGAGCGCGTCGACTGTATGCCGATCCTCATAGCTGAACAACGGACTGCGGACCGCGTCAGGGTCTCCCACAAATGCGATACCGTTGGCGCAGGCCTCACCCAGATGACAGCGCACGGCATGAAAGCGACGGTTGTAGTTGTTGACGAAGATGCAATTGCCGCCAAGCTGATCGAACACGCACTCCGCGACCTCGCAATCTTCCGTGCCGGTAAAGAACAGCGCACCTCCACGGTAGATGCGCCAGTCACTGCGCAGGAGAGGTTCGCGCGTCTCCATAAACGTGCGAAGTGTATGGCGAAACGTAAAGTTGCGAAGGTCGATCCCCTTCACTGGAGATTGCACCGTGCCACGCATCTCCACGAGATGCTTTAGCCTTACCACTTCCACCACAGCGTTCTTTAAATCCACTCCCTTGGGCGGGTAGTAGTACAGGATGTTCTTTTTTGTATCGAGGAACCACTCGCCGGGCGCGTCGAGTTCCTCGAAGATATTTTCGACGTAACGGTATTGCTTGTGCATCGGCGCGGGGCGATTGGTTTGCCAGCCACCCTCATAGGTCAGGTGACCGTCTGCGTCCGTGCCGGTGATCTCATAATGAACGCTGCCCCATAGATATTCGTGGAGTGCGTGGATGTAGCCGCCCCGCGGATCAGCCCAGCGCTTTGCGCGCTCCGGACTGATAGCGTCTTCCGCCCAGCCATTGAGATATTTCGCTTGGGGTTCGTAATTTGGATACCGGGCCAGTACCTGACGCTTGCCATTCACGAAGAGCTGATCGGTTTGGGTGCCCGGTGGGACCGGAGTTTGCAGAATGCCGTCGCGATATGGCGTCCAGTGGGGCTCGATGCGACTGCCTCCGCTCAAAACCACATGTTCGCCCGGATAAGGTGTGTACACGACAGACGCCTCCGCGGCGCCCGAGTCTGCCGGGGTGAACACGACTGTTTCCGGGAGGTAATACGTGCCTGCACGAAAGTAGACAGACAGCTCGCCCGATCTCTGCTTCTTGAGTTCACGAGCGGCCAGTTGCGCCGCGCGAAAAGTCCGCAGGGGCTTCGACGCTGTCCCCGGGTTTCCGTCATCGCCGTTAGGGCTGACAACGATGGAGCTGTCTGCGTCGCCGACTCCGGATGCCCCGGGAGTGCGTGCACTTGTGGCATGGGCGTTCCGCAGGCCATGGCACAGCTCGACAATTGCGCTTGCGGCAGTGCAGACAAAGGTCCTTCGATTCATAGCATTCGCCGGTTATCGGGTCCAACGCCAGGATGGCAGTCCACTACTTCTTCACGCAGCGGCTGATAATGTTTGAGCTCTGCGGTCGCCCTTTTTACTCACGGCTGTGCGATCAGCCGCAATCCTTCTCCTTCGGGGTTGTTGCGCACTGTACAGGGCGTGTCAAAGTACATCGTTGCCCGCTGTTCCGAGGTGTACGCGGGCCAATGTGGCAGGCCGTCGTGATTAGGATTGCCAGTTCGGGCAAAATTCACCCAAGCAGTACTGATCTGCTTCGACAGAACGAATGCCTCGGGAGTGCCCCCGCTGTAGTGGTCGCAGATTTCAGCATTGTCGAGCGTGAATGCGATTTCACAAGCGTGGAAGGAACCGGGGCGATTGTCCAACACGGGCGTCCGCCAGGAATATATATATGAGTATGCTGGCGCGCTCCCCAAAGCGGCCTTTCTGAGGGCCTGCTCGAAAGCCGGACGGCGAAAGGAAGAGGCAGCAATGGTCGCATACAGGTCAAATGGATTCGCTTTAGGGTAATCGCGTCGGTAGGCGTCGATGATCGTCTGGCTACGGTCGCCAAGTTCTTCCTTAACCTTTCGGTTAAGTTCTTCCACTCCCATCGAATTGGCATCGGGATGGTCGACCCCACTTACGCCCTCATGAAGAACTGTTCCGGTCAACAGTGGGACGTCCGCAGATATTGGTGGAGCGCCCGGATCGAATGGATGACGAGGCAGTATGAGGCCGTCTACAGTCGGCCCCCAATCGTATTCGCCGTACGTTCTGCGAAGGGAAGGTTTGGGCCGAGGCATTTTCTTCATAGCTTCCGTCGCAGCGCCCGTAAGCCGGTCCGCTGGAATTGTTTGAAGTTCGCGCAACTGAGACTTGGATAACCCCAGCTCCGCGAGCAGCAGCTCAGCCAATTGCCCTGAGTAGTCAGGAGAAAGAGATTTAAGAAAGGGCCCACTCTGCACAATCGCACGGTGAAATAACCCTTTGGCCGACGGCATTGCCATAAGGGCAAGGACTTTTCCACCCCCTCCAGACTGACCAAAAATGGTTACGTTGCCCGGATCGCCTCCGAAAGTTTTAATGTTGTCGCGAACCCACTCCAAAACAGCTACCAGGTCAAGCAGGCCAACGTTGGCGGAGCTGGCATATTCTTCTCCTCCCACGTGTCCAAGGTCTATATAGCCATATACGTTGAGCCGATGATTGTGATTCACGACCACAGCATCGTGATTGCGGGCTAGACTTTCGCCATCGTAGGCAAGAAGATCGTGCCCGCTACCAGCGGTAAATCCTCCGCCGTGCATGTAGACCATGACTGGTCGCTTATGCGACCCATTGATCTCCGGCGTCCATACATTCACACGAAGGCAGTCCTCGCCGGGAACCAGGGCCGCGCCGCGATGCAGCAGGAACTGATCTTCATCGGAGTTCGCCAGGTTTTTCCCGTTCATATCAAAGTGCGCGGAGTCCAGGTATGGACAAGCACGGCCATACTGCAGCGCGTTGCGAATGCCCGTCCACGGCTCGGGCCTGACTGGCGGCATGAAGCGCCTTGCGCCAGCGGTGGAGGCGCCGTAGGGTACACCTTTGAAGACGTAAACACCGTTCCGCCCGAATCCACGGATTTTTCCTGCGGTTGTTTCTGCGACAGTGGCCGCGTCGGAAGCGATGACAGTGCCGTGTCCGCTAACACTCGCTGTGGATTTTGTTTTCTTGTCAGGCGTGGCCTCTGCCAACGCCGTTGCGGGTAAGATCACCGAACCGGCTAACCCTGCCCCCACGGCTGCCATCGCGCCGATAAAAGAACGGCGCTCCTTAAATGCCGGTTCTGACTCGATATTTCGTCGATTTTTCGACGTCATTCCTGACCCCCCGCTTGTCGTTCTCGGCCTTCGCCGCTTTTCTATTACTGAAATAGTATGTCTGTCAATAAAAATCACTCTTAGCACAGCTGGGGCAAACAAATGCTTGACAAGCATTATTCATCGGGGCTACAAATGACCGGTTTGATATGCGAATGAGATATTTCATTCATAAAAGTCACCGCAATCGAATAGTGGGAACTGCAAGGGCCGATTTTCGGGGTAACCACGCAGGTGTGTCGTGAGCTATTGATCGCAAACTAATGGGGGGCGTTTATGGACAACTGTTTGGGGTGGGCAGCGTTCTTGGGTAGCCGTGCTTCTAGTCATTCTGCGCCGGCTCAAGCATGCAAGGATTCAGCTAACTTGCGTGAATTCAGATTTGGCTACTGCATCTGGTTGCTTGCGCTGGTATTGATGCTTCTGGTTCCGCATAGTGCCTCAGCACAAGCCACAGCCACGCTCAACGGAGTTGTGAGGGACCCGAGCGGTGCGGTAATTCCGCAGGCAACGGTCACTCTCCAGAATACTGACACAGGCACGGAGAGAGCGAGTCTCACCAACGATTCCGGGCTATACGTTTTAGTAAGCGTACACCCTGGTGAATACACTCTAAAGGTCACAAAAGAAGGATTTACTACGGCGACCCAGGGACTGCAT
The DNA here is from genome assembly GCA_963741105.1 of Terriglobia bacterium. Classification (GTDB taxonomy): domain Bacteria; phylum Acidobacteriota; class Terriglobia; order Terriglobales; family Acidobacteriaceae; genus JAIQFF01. The sequence goes on along the minus strand of CAVUGT010000023.1, from coordinate 261,493 downwards.
GTTCTGGTCAATCAGGCGAGCACTGTGGACTTTATACTAAAAGTAGGGTCGACCCAGCAATCCGTCACGGTCGAGGCCTCGGCGGTCAACCTCGAAACCGGGAATGCGACGCTGGGCTCGGTGATAGAGTCGAAGCAAGTTAGAGACCTGCCACTCAACGGACGAAACTTCACGCAGCTCTTGTCCCTCACGCCGGGGGTGAGTCCGGTCAGCGTGGCGCAAAACTCGGGCGGCGCCCAGGCTGCTCCGCTGGGCTCGTTTGTTTTTCCCTCAGTCAGCGGGCAATCGAATCGCAGCAACTACTTCCTGCTGGATGGGATCGACAATACGGACCAGGTCTTTACCACCTATGCGGTAGCTCCTATCCTTGACGATATTCAGGAGTTCAAGGTCCAATCCCACAGTGATGAGGCGCAGTTCGGCGGAGTATTGGGCGGAATCGTCAACGTGGTCACCAAGTCTGGCACGAACACCTTCCACGGGACTGCGTGGGAGTTCTTCCGCAACACTGTCCTGGATGCCAAGAACCCGCTTAAAGGCATTTCGAAATTAGAACAGAACCAGTTCGGTGCGAATTTCGGCGGCCCGGTGATTCTTCCGGGTTACAACGGTCGTAACAAGACTTTCTTCTTTGGCAGCTATGAAGGGTTTCGCCGCGCGCAGCCTTCAACCGGCGCGTTTTACAACGTGCCCACGGCCGCAGAACTTAACGGAGACTTCAGCGCACTGTTGCAAGGTCCTAACCCCATCCAGCTCTTTAACCCGTTCACGACCCGAGCCGACCCCGCCAATCCCGGATCATTTATCCGCGATCCCTTTCCGAACAATGACATTTCGAGCGTGTTGAATCCCGGCGCCGTGAGCCTGGCGAAGGCGGTGTTTCCCGCCCCGCTGCCCGTCATAAACGGCTTCAATGGCTACGATCTTAGTTCCAACCTAACTCCTCAGAACCAATACAGCGTCAGGGTGGACCACAATTTCAACCCCTCTAACTCTATATTTTTCCGGTACTCAAATTCGGACCAGACGAGGGTCGGAACCGGTGGGATCGTTGGGGAAATCGCTACGGGCGAAACGTTCGGAAAGCAATACGTGTTGTCCTATTACCACCAGTTCAACCCGTCAACCATCCTGGATGCGCAATTCGGACATGTGGACCTGACGAATAACGTTGGCACCGATTATGCAAATCTGGACCCGAATACGGTGGTCAGTGACGCCGGCCTGGCATCCGGTTTCGCCTGTGGTTTCGCGGGTACGACTGGTTGCTCCATCCCAGGGCTGAGCATTCCGGCGTACGCGAGCACTGGCGCCACAAACCATGGCGGAACGAAGCTTACTGACATTTATCAGTGGAGAGCCAATTTGACGAAAGTTCTCCGCAAACACTCGTTTACCAGTGGTTTCGATTACGAGAGAAACTCATTTTTTGTACATGGCGGCGGTCCGTCTGACACTTTTGGTGCTGCGCAAACAGCGAATCCGCAAGTGCCGACCGGCACGGGCGATGCCATGGCAGCGTTTCTAATCGGAACAGCCGCCAGTGCCTCGCGTCGGGATACTGTGGCACCCGTGACCGGGCAGCGCAGTTGGGGCTTCTACTTCATGGATAAATGGAAGGTGACAGACAAACTCACTGTGAATTTCGGTCTGCGGTATGACCTGATGCTCTGGCCGGGGTATGGGTCAGGTAGCAGCGATCCTACCAGCCAGGTCGGGAATATCGATTTCAACAATGGGACCTATGTCATTCAAACAAATTCACCGGACTGCGCGAGTGCCGGTCAAGCTCCCTGTGTGCCTGGCGGCCTGCCGCAACCTCACGTGGTTGTTTCTAACAACAATCGCTTGTATTCCAATACTTATGACAATATCCAACCCCGGATCGGGATTGCGTATAGTCTTAATGACAAAACGGTAGTGCGTGGCTCGTTCGGCATGTTTAATGACCTCTGGGCGGGTGTGATGCAAACCGTGCAGGGTATTGGTGGCGACTGGCCATCAATTGCGCAAATACTCTCTCCCGCATTAAATACGTCCAATCAAGTCGCCACTGTCAATTGGCAGGATCCGCTTGCGGGGCTGGGTTCGGCGGGTCTACCCGCTCCAACGCCATTCGGCCAGGTTGAGTGGTATCGGGATCCGAAGGCTAAGAATCCGTATTCGGAGCAATGGAATTTTGGAGTCGAGAGGCAGTTGGGCCAGAACACTGTGATGACGGCGAATTATGTGGGTTCCCAAAGCCACCGTCTTACGGTGGGCGGTCTGTACAACGTTGCATTACATCCGGGACCAGGGACGCCTGCCGAGGTAACGGCCCGGCAGCCATTTCCGTATATCGTTCCGACTTTTTATGATAGAAGCATCGGAAATAGCTCCTACAATGCGTTGCAATTTTCTGCCAACCACCGTAGTGCGAACGGGCTTACCTATCTGGTTGCGTACACCTGGTCAAAGTCCATTGACGTCGGTTGCTCTGGGTTCTTCGGTATCGAGAGTTGCTCGGTTCAGGATCCATACAACATCAAGGGTGACCGCAGCGTGTCCGGCTTTGATCTGACCCATGTTCTCAGTGCCAGCGCGACCGCCCCACTCCCGTTCGGCAAGGGCCGTCGCTTTGCAAATTCCGGTGGTGTGCTTAACTACATTATCGGAAATTGGCAGCTCAATGGCATTCTGACTCTCACATCAGGTTTGCCATACAACGTATTCATTTCGTCGGACATCCCCAACGTCGGCAATTTTGCCGCCTTCAGTGGCAACGTCCGGGCGAATCAGGTTGGAGATCCTAACCTGCCAAATCCGAGCCCAAGCGAATGGTTTAACCCCGCCGCCTTTACTCCACCGGCGCCGTTTACATTCGGCACTTCCGGCAGAAATTCACTTCGAGCGGACTGGTTCAAAAATTTGGACCTATCACTGTTCAAGGACTTTCCCTTCAATGAGAAGAGAAGCCTTCAGTTCCGGGCCGAGGCGTTCAACGTTACAAATACCCCGACATGGGGAATTCCGGTCAACGACCTGAACAATCCCGCACAGTTTGGATCGATAACCAGCACTCGCAGCACGGAGCGCCAACTGCAATTGTCGTTAAAACTGTATTTTTAGGTCGAACTGAGACTTGAGTCTTCAATCGAGGGGACGCAGATCGTTGGCTGGCCGGCCATACGCCGGCCATCTAACGATCTTGTCCCATAGCAGCCATTGTCTCCATCCAACACCGGTCCAGACTCTCTCGCATCCCCAGGCTTACTGATCTGAGTGTGTCGGGCCGTAAGGAAGAAGACATCAAATTCAATTGGCTGTAAGCAGGTGCCTTTGGACAGCCCTCACTTGACCAGCGGTTTTCTTGAGACGACAACACTTAACCCATGGGCGGACGACTCAAGGACAAAGTAGCGGTTGTGTTGGGGGCCGGCTCGAGCGGTCCAGGCTGGGGCAACGGGAAAGCAGTTGCGGTTCTATTTGCTCGCGAAGGAGCAAAAGTATTCGCGGTCGACCTGCGGCAGCGGGCGGCCGAAGAGACCAGGGAGATTATCGCGGCTGAAGGCGCAGATGCGACGAGCTTCACGGCTGATGTGTCTAAAGCTCAAGACATAAGATCCCTGGTGGATGCGTGCATCAAGGCCTATGGCCGCATCGACATTTTACTCAACAATGTGGGGATTCTCGCAGTGGGTGGTCCGGAGGAAATGTCTGAGGAGACTTGGGACCAACAGCTGGCCGTAAATGTTAAGAGTGTTTTTCTCAGCTGTAAATATATTCTGCCGATACTGATCCGTCAGCCCACCAGTGCAATTGTGAATATTTCGTCCATCGCTTCCATCCGCTATACAGGGTATCCGTCGGTCGCTTACAACGCTTCGAAGGGAGCACTCAACCAGCTTACCCAGAATATTGCCGTTCAATATGCCGCTAAGGGCGTCCGTGCAAACTGTGTTCTTCCTGGGTTGATGAATACTCCGATGATTCGCGTTCCGCTGGAAAATGTGTATGGGCCTGGTGGAGTGGAGGAGATGATTCGTCTCCGGGACGCTCAAGTCCCGATGGGGAAAATGGGTGACGCATGGGATGTGGCGTATGCAGCGCTATTCCTGGCTTCGGACGAGGCCAAGTATATTACCGGCGCGTCCTTGGTTGTCGATGGCGGTTTGACTTGCAAGTGTTCGTAAGCAACTGTTTTTATCACTCGCCAGCACGACTCTCGAACATGCTCCCTGATGCTTTCCGACACTTCCCGGACAACTTTACATCCCAGGCGTTCTCCGCGCTAGTCAGAACTGCCCGCCGACTATTCGGGGCCCGGCGACGTGATGACGCCAGGCACAATATGAACTCACGACCCGGACAAGAGGATGGTGGTCCGCTCACGCGGATAGGGATGGCCCTGTCAGATTGGGCGGAGCGGTGGTTCCCGGACGCCCTGGTTTTTGCCATGCTCGCGATTGTCGTCGTCTTTGTAGCAGGGCTCTCAGTTGGAAGCGCCGCGTCGGACCTGGTAACGGATTTTGGAGATGGGTTTTGGGAACTGGTCCCGTTCACGATGCAAATGGCCATGATCGTCATTGGAGGCTACGTGGTCGCGAGTTCTCCACCTGTTGCCCGGATCATGCGCTGGTTGGCCTCGCTTCCTCGCACGCCACGCGGAGCGGTGGCTTTCGTAGCGTTTGTGTCCATGACCAGCTCTTTGCTGAGCTGGGGTTTCAGCCTTATATTCAGTGCGCTGCTTGTCCGGCAGATTGTTCAACGTGTACGTGGAGTGGACTACCGTGCCGCGGGGGCGGCCGCTTATCTCGGCGTGGGCAGCGTATGGGCGCTGGGGCTTTCCTCTTCTGCCGCCCTGTTGATGGCCTCGAGCGGATCGATCCCCCCGGAGCTCTTGAGGATCAGCGGGCGAATTCCATTGACCCAAACTATCTTCACCTGGCAGAGCGAGCTTACGGCTCTAATTGTCATTACCGTTTCTGTCGGAGTAGCCTACCTTTCGGCTCCTGCTGCATCCGCTGCTAAAACGGCGGAATCACTCGGAGTTACGATCATTGATCCAGCACCGCTGGTTGAGAATCGCCGCGTGCCGGGAGAGTGGCTCGAGTACAGCGGGCTCCTGACAGTGATCGTGTGCTCGATGGGATTCACTTATCTGGGCAAAGTCATTCTTGCCAAGGGGCCCATCGCCGCTCTCGATTTAAATACCTACAACTTCTTGTTCCTCATGCTGGGCTTGCTTCTGCACTGGACGCCTCGCGCCTTCATCCGTTCGGTCAAGGCCGCGGTCCCAGCCACCGCTGGTGTACTCATCCAATTTCCGTTTTATGCCGGCATTTTTGGCATGATCACCAGGTCCTCGATCTCGCATGAGATGGCCCAGTTCTTTGTCCGGATTTCTACGCCCAGCACCTATCCAGTGCTGATCGCCGTTTACTCCGCTGTTCTTGGGTTGTTCGTGCCTTCGGCAGGAAGCAAGTGGCTGATCGAGGCGCCCTATCTCCTACAGGCCGCGACCCAGCTCCACGTTAACCTGGGATGGGTTGTCCAGATCTACAACACCGCTGAGGCGCTGCCTAATCTCATCAATCCATTCTGGATGTTGCCAGTACTGGGCCTCTTGAAACTTCCGGCGCGACAGCTCATCGGCTATACCGCACTTCAACTGATCGTCAACTTGCCCCTGGTGCTGCTGATCCTGTGGCTCCTGGCGCGAACTCTACCTTATAGCCCGCCGCATTTCCCGTAATTCGAATGAGCTCGTGGTGCGGTTGCACCATTGCGAAATGTTATCGAGAGCAAGTTCGGTATGTGCTGGCCGTAATGTGGATCATCATCGATGCACAGATCCGGCATACCTTACTTTCGATGTGAACCTGCGTCGAGTTTGACCCTTTCCGTCAATGACCCGCCAATCCGCTCCGAAAGAAGAGAACTGGCCTCTTTAAGAACGCGTATCACAGTGACAGGAGTTGTCGGATCTCCGATTCGTTGAAGAAATGGAACACTGAGTGCAGCGACAGCGTGTCCTCGATCATCCAGAACAGGAAATGAAATATTGATTACCCCCTCTACCTCGTAGCTCCTGGTCTGCTCGTATCCACGTCGCTTAATCTTGCTCAAGTGCACGCTGAAGTCGCGCGGAGGACGAGCTTGGTTGTGTTGGCACCAAAGCTGTACAGCGCGAGAAGAAACTTCGGGGCTCTGGTGCGCCAGAATCACGTGCCCTGTGGTTGACCGCATAAGGTCCCCGATGCCTCCCGCTTTGACGTAAAAGCCGACGCTGAGCGGCGAGTCGACGTGGGCGACAATCACCACGCGGTCCCCATCGAGTACCCCCAAATGGCAGGACTGGTTGAGTTCGTCAGTGACTCGTTGCATGATCGCCAGAGATTCAGTAACCAGGCGTTTGGTTGGAGGGTGTTGCTGTCCCAGTTCGAATAGACGCAACGTCAGGTGGAAGCGTTCACCGTCGCGCGACGGAGAGATGTAACCGCGCTCTTCAAGACACACCAACATGCGAAAGATCTCCGAAACCGTGCGACCGAGCCGCCGAGCCACATCACTCTTGGTGAGTCCAGCTGGCTCTCTGGCGAAGAGTTCCAGTATGTCGAGACCCTTCTCCAGGGCAGGCGTTGGATATCGGCTGACCACTTTGGTTTTTCGTTTGCGCATTTACGCTTTTTACATTCCTTCGGTGCGGGGTCCATTGAAGCCAGAGAACCAGATTTCAAACACTACGGATTGCCCGGACATTCGATAGAGTGTACAGGAAACGTTTTCCGAAAGAGAAGTCTCGCGCCTTCGACCCTTTCGCACCGAGCCAAATCGTGGGCGAGGAGAACGGCGGACCGCAGCCAAAACTGGATGGTGGACAGAGCAGACAAGAAGCTGTGCGGCGAGTGCTTTCCGAAATTCCAGTTCACAGCCGGCTCGGCAGTTACTGGACACAAATCGGTTCAGCGCAGTCCTTGGTAGCTTATAGCGTCATTGCGAGTCACATGGACGGCAACTACGCTAAGATACGGCGGATACAGGGGACAACCCCAGTCATGTTTGACTCCGACAATCGACCACCTCTTTGATCGTGGTTTCATCAGCTTCGAAGATTCTGGGGTACTCATTGTCTCCCCTGTTGCGCATGCTCCCTCCTTGAACCTGATGGGCGTGGCGACGGATCACACTATCAACGTAGGAACATTTACTCAGGGCCAAAAACAATTTCTTGATTACCACCGAGAATCGGTTCTGTTGCAAGCTCGCCACTAGACGTTCCGTCCGCTTCGCCTCAACATGCCAGCGTTTGGCACGTATCAGATGACATCGACCGGATATGCGAGATACGCGAGAAGTTCGTATCCTCAGGCATCATCGGTTCTCCGTTCGGTTGTCTATGAGCGAATACAATCGGTTCAGTTCGTTCAGGGCTCTGGTCCTACTCCTCCCGGGGATCTTCAATGGCCTTTTTGGAGAGCGTTGATTGAGTTTCTTGAGGGGAGGGGACGATGGAAGATCCTCAAGAGGTTCTTCGCCCGAAAGAGGATGAGCTAGAGAAGGTGCAGCCAATCCCTCGTCCCAAACATGCGCGCTTATGAAATCTGCCTTTGCACACACACGACAGCATGCTTCGATACAAGATGCGACCCGGTTTCCACTTTTGTCGCACCAGACAGCGTAAAGTTGGAAATCCACTCGACGGACATGAATGGGTGGGACCACCGAGCATGATGGAATGGACTTTCGATTACCGAATGCACGACGAACGTAAATGAGAGCGATTTTAAGCGACCGTTCGCAGCAGCCGTCCCCGCCGTCGCCGCACTCGGGGTAATATTCGAGGCACATAAGATTCACCCCCTGTCCTTTGGTCTTCTCACGCCAGCACCAGCCCATCGTCCTTCATCCCCTGAGCCAGTCCCCACGCATAACGATGTTCGACGATAAGTGCGTGCCCGAACCACTGAGCATCGTCCTGAACATGCTCGTCTATCCATTCCTTAGCCCGAAGGGTCAATGGACAGAACGTGTACAGCGTCCCGACGTTGTTGACGAGAACGTCAGGCGAGACTGGTTCCTCCTGTGGTGAGTGCAAGGTGTTCTCCTTTGCGGTCGTCTGACCGCCGCATCTGCCTAGAGGCGACCACCGTGGAGATCGAAACCCTGACCCCTCGGTTGGTGAGCACCGTCGCGAACGGACGGGCTGCTCTTGATGCTGTCTGAATTTTACTGACTCACCGTGCCCCGAACAATGTCACCTTCGTGCCGTGTGGTACGGCTCATGCCGACCAGTTTTGCGATCTCGCCTCTCTCACTGATACCAGTGATACCGTTTTACGCGGAAATCCAGGGAATGAGAGAAACCATAGAAACTCCAGCCAGAGATCGAATCTCCTTGTAACCCTCTCAAACACTGGGTATTATCCCAGAAGTGTCGGATTCACAGTGACTTGCAGGTAACGGCGGTAATAGAATCCCACTCTCTCCGCCATACCTTTACCCGCATAAACACTGACGATGGCACGTTCTGGCCATGTATTCGTGTTAATCGGTGTGTTAGCTTGTCGGACATGCCAACCGTCCGCTCGCTCTCAGTAGTCAGTGTTTACGTCCGGCATCGAGCGACTTGCAGCCATGCAAGCCGAGGGGAGTTCTACCGGGGCTGTCAATGTACGAAGTGGTTGCGGTACTCCCGGCAGGGTCGCCAGCACCGCAGACCAGCCGGAACGCGGACTTGGGGCATCGCGGAAGAGAAGGCGGCAGACCTCCAACGGCAGCTAGACGCGGGTGGGGCCGGGGTTATCCCGATCATCATAAAAGCGGGACAACCGACCATCAGTGAGTGCATCGAGACGTTCATCTCCGCGAAGCAGAGCGAGGGCATCTCCCCACGAAGAATCAAAAAACTGCGGCATCAACTGACTGCGTTCGAGAAGTTCACGACATCCCGGTCGAAGCTATTTCCATCGCTCCTGACCGCAGCAGACATGATCGAATTTCGATCAAGTTGGGATGCGATGTGGAGTTCGACGACGACCCGGCAGAAGGCCCAGCAGAATATTCGCGGCTTTCTCCGCACATGCTGCCGCGAGAACTTGAACGATCTGCTCTCCGCGTTGAAAGCAATTCGATTGTCGAAGGAAGATAAAAAGCGGCTGGAACCAAAGCCGTTTACCGAGAAGGAACTCAAGACTCTCTTCGCTCAGATTCCGAAAACGTTCGACCCAGTGAAAGCTGCCCAATCTACGCTCCTCATCAAACTGATGGCTGCTACCGGACTCGCGATCCGTGACGCGTTGCAACTCGAACGTAAAAACATTCGAGACGGCTGGCTCAAGATCGACCGCCAAAAGACCGGGCGATCTGTTCTTCAACAACTCGATCCCGATCTGATCCGAGACCTCGACGGCGACGGTGAGTACATCTTCTGGGACGAAAAGACTCTCGTGACATCGCTAGTGACCGCGTGGCAGGATGTGGGTTGATGATGCTGAAGAGTGATCGCGGCGTCCCCGCGACTGTTTACTCCGACTCCAGCGGGAGAACTTTTCAAACCGGGCCCAACACGCAGGTGCAGACGGTGAGGAAGCGGCGGACGGAAGGAAATGCGACGGCCCGGGCAAGCGGGCCCGGGTCGAAATCGGTACACCGTAAACGCTCGCTCGGCGGGATGAGCAGAACCGATGTCAGGTGGGGCCCACGATTCTCGTCGACCGCCCCCGGCCGGGACCCCCATCCCCTCCTCCATCAGATTTCCCCGTGGGCTTGGCCCGAGGCTCTCGCCACGACAAAAGGGCGTTGTTGTCCACGCAATTACTTTTCTCAATGTGTTTATGATTAGACTAATGTTATCAATGATGTTTTGCTAATTTATGTCATACGTTGCACCTTGAGGGCCCTTTCCAGGATTACTGTCGAAGGTCGAAGGGCTTCGTTCTAACTTTCGGGCCGTGAGGAGCTAAGTTCCAGGTGTTCAGTGAAATACAAGGAACAATGCTTCCTGGTGGGAAATCGACGCGCGCTACCAATCGCGATCACCGTTCCCCTTACATCTCGCCTAGAGCGCCTGGAAAGACGCTGGAGAGCAGCTGGTAAGACGCTAGACAGATACCGACGTAATCTTTCCTTGTCTAAACTAACGATGTCATTATTGTGGGCTGAGGAACTCCTCGTGGGTCGAAAAGTCAGCACAAAAGAACGGGCCGCTACGGATTTCACAGGCGCGGTATAATTTCAGGCGCAAGTTCTCTCGCCTTCGAGTTGGCTCCCGGAGGAGTGATGTTTCGCAAAATCAAAGCAGCAGGTCCTGCGGCGTGCGCCATTATTCTCGGCTCAGCTGTTCTTCTAGGTCAAGTTCCCAACGCTCAAAAGGTACCGGGTGCTGGAGCCTCTTCACTTGCAGATACGGGGACGAGCGCTGCCGATGGTTGTGTTGAATGCGAACTGCCGATCGTCCTGCGACAGACTGTAGAAGCGGGAAAGACCGCCGTGGGAACAAAGGTGGAAGCGCGGCTGGTGATGGCCACGATGATTAAGGGCGGAGTGCTTCCGCGGGGCGCGGTGATTTCGGGCGAGGTAACCGAGTCGGTGGCGAAATCAAACAATTCGCCGTCGCGGCTTGCGATTCGCATGGATTCGGCGCAATGGAAAAATGGCGAGGCCAAATTCAAGGTGTATTTGACGGCGTGGTATTATCCGCCGGCGCCGCCGATGGTGACTCCGGACATCTCCTATGGACCGCCGGGCGACAGAAGGAATTGGGGCGGAGTCAATCCCGCCGTCGATACCACCGATCCACCGAATCCGTCTCAGCGGTTGTCGACTCAGGGGGACAATGGTGTGAACGTGGATGCACCAACATCGGTCATCTCTAAGGGACGAGTTCAAATGAAGAATCTGAAATCAGCGAGCGGCGCAGATGGCTCAGTCGTTCTTGTTTCTTCGCGTTCAAACATCAAACTCGACAAGGTGACGACTTATGTCCTCGCAAGCAACGAACTGCTTCCTGGTAAATAGTTGACCGACGAACTGACTCCATATGGACTGGTTCCTCTCGACCATGAAGAGACTCTACGGGCTTGGCGAAACGCTGACTTATGCGTCGCAGGGCTGCTGACGAGGCACTCACTGGCGCGAGAATTCCCTCGGAACCGAATTTCGCCGCGCCCATTTCCAAACGAACTTGCCCCTTTCTCGGAAGACTCTAAGCGCCTCCAGGCGGGCGGGTTCGCGGACTGGCGCCTCTCGATAGACGGCATGGTTTTCCGCATAGCAGCCGCGGATGTGCCTTCGGCGACTTCGACAACGATGGCGACATGGACGTGCTGATCGTCAATATGAATGAACCGCCTTCGCTGCTGCGAAATGACGTTGACCCTAAGCAGCATTGGATTAGAGTGAAACTGGAGGGCGTGAAATCCAACCGAAGCGCGATCGGTGCCCGCGTGATCGCACACTATGGCGGCAAGAGACAGGCGCAGGCTGTCGTCAGTCAGTCCAGCTACTACTCGTGCAATGATCCTCGGTTACATTTTGGCCTGGGACTGGTCACTACGGTTGATATGGAAGTATTCTGGCCAGCCGGTCTGCATGAAATTCACAAAAGTTTGCCCGCGAATCAACTGGTAACCCTTCGCGAGGGTGCAGGTCAGGTCGCGAACAATGGCTGGAGCAGAGTCTGACCCCGTGCCATTAGATGTGACATTTCAACAGGTTGTCCATTCGATGAAGACCTGAGAAGCTGATTGTGTCGAAGCAATCACTCACTTCGGAGACATCGAATGGACATCCATCAGAATGCCCTACTTACGCCTTTCAGTCGAGAGGCGTTAGCGCAAACCGGTCCCGGAGACCACTGCGGCCTTCGCGCTGATAACGGCGGACCCACTTGGCGGCGGTCTTGGCGCTGACTTTGAACTCGGCGGCCGCCGAGTTCAAAGTCCTCTGCCCAGTGACAACGCGGTAAAGGAGAAAGGTCCGGGAAACGCTGCGCGACCTGCCAGAAGGTCTCGCCTGGCCTAGGCGCGACCTCACTGGGGCTCACTGAGCCGGTTCTTTGACGGCGACGATTTGGTCGCCAGTCACATTCCGCAGTTCCTGCACAATTCCTGATGGCCACCGGATCTCAACCAGCTCTGCAGAAGGGTTCGTCCCAAGTCCGAAGTGCACAGGGCCCGCACTGGACGATGCATAGCCAGCGCTGGTGAATACGTGGTTGTATTGCGCTCCCGACTTGGTCACCACCTTGATTCTCGCTCCGACTCCGTCGCGATTGCTTTTTGTTCCCCGCAACTTGAGTTCAATCCAATGATTGTTGCCTGGACTCTGGTTGAGCCAGATTTCCGCCGGGGCACCGATTGCGCTCACCACCACGTCCAGACGACCATCTCCGTTCAAGTCGCCGATGGCTGACCCCCTGTGCCGTGCGGGCGGCTGCGAGGTCAGTCCGGCCTCGGCGGTCAAAGCTGAAAACTTCATGTCCCCAAGATTGCGAAAGACAGTGTTGGGTTGTTCGATGACTAAGTTCGGCGCCGACAACAGCGACTGGACATGACCGCGCGAAACAAAAATGTCTTTCCAGCCATCGTTGTCAAAATCGGCAATGGTTGGAGAGTAACCGGCCATAGGCAGGCTTAGCTTGGTCATTCCGCTCTCCCGAGTGACTTCAACGAAGCTTCCTTTACCCGTGTTGCGGTAGATTGGAAAAGTTTCCCCATCGAGAGCGACCACGACAATGTCGGGATACCCATCGTTGTCGAGGTCGCGAAAATCAACTCCCATGCCCGAAATGAAAGTGCCGTCTTCCCGCAGCGCCACGTTCGCGTCGAAACCTGCTTCCTGAAATCGGCCGTTTCCACGGCTGCGAAAGAACCAGTTCATCAGCTTGTCATTGGGGACGATGAGATCCATCTTTCCGCCGACGTCGAAATCACCCGCCCCTACCCCCATGCCTTTTCCGGGATGCGCGCGAAAGCCCGATTCGGCGGAGACATCGCGAAAGGTCCCGTCGCCATTGTTGAGAAACAATTGATTGGGAGTTGGCGGGTACATCTTGGGATGGCAGTAGTCGCGATGTCCGCCCACTTCGCAGTCAGGCTCGTGTGCGAAATCCCATTTCAGGTAATTGATCACTACGAGATCGAGCAACCCATCGTTATTCACGTCAACCCAGGCCCCGGCGACGGACCAAAGCCCTTCGAACTCCGGATCGGGTTTGTTCAGGCCGGCTTTGGCGGTGACATCTGTGAAGGTCCCATTCCCATTGTTGTGGTAGAGCGTGTTGCGATACACGCCGGCGACAAAAATGTCCTCGTATCCATCGTTGTCGTAGTCGCCAATGGCCACGCCGGTGTCGTAGCCCGTCCCGAATAGCCCGGCTTTTTCCGTCACGTCGGCGAAGCGTCCCTGGCCATCGTTCTCGAAGAGACGGTTGTAGTATTTCGCGGAAGTCTTATGAAGGGTTTTGATGTCCGCGCCATTGGCGAAGAAGATGTCGAGCATGCCGTCATTGTTGAAGTCGAAGATGGCCACGCCGCCGGCCATCGTTTCCGGGGCGTGCCGCTCCGGCGTCTCGGAACTGTCCAGCCTGAAATCAATCGGCTGAAAGACAAAGCGGATGGGGCTGTCTCCGGCGGTCGTGGTCGCAGCTGCGGAGCGCTTCGGCGGAGTTTCAGTCGCGGGTGCCTGGGAACGCAGGGGCAGGTGGGCGTTCAGCACGAACACGAAGAGCACGGCCAGTGAGCCGGAGGACTTCCACATCTTCATGTCGGAGACGGCAGGCACGAGGCTGCTTTCATTCTACTCCGGCAATTGTTGCTCGCCGCGAATGGAAAGCCGGGTCTCAACCTGCGCTGCTGCGGTCTCCGGTTGTCCTCCGCCGACGCTGATGACGTAGTCACCCGCTGTGACCAGTCGAACGCCCGACTCGTTTACATAACTCAAGTCGCGCGGCTGCAGTGTCAGCTGAACGTGCCGCAGTTCACCAGCCTCCAGTCGAACGCGGGTAAACCCGCGAAGCGCATGCAGTGGCGCACCCGGTAATTTAGGAAAACTCAGATACAGTTGCACGACTTCATCGCCAACTCGTGGGCTCGTGTTCTTCACTTCCACGTCGACTGTGAGTGGATCGCCAGCCGGCAGGCCGCTGCTCGACAATCTAAGATTGCCGTATTCGAACTTGGAGTAGGTCAGACCGTAGCCGAAGGGATAGAGCGGCTCTCCCGCAAAGTAGCGGTAGGTGCGGTTCTTCATTGCGTAGTCGTCAAATGGCGGCAACTGCTCCACGCCTTTGTAGAAGGTGACGGGCAACCGTCCCGCAGGATTGTTGACGCCAGCCAGGGTCTGGGCGATCGCCGTTCCGCCTTCTTCTCCCGAGTACCAGGCTTCGAGAATCGCATTGGCATGTTCCTGCGCCCAATTTACCGCCAGCGCACTGCCGTTCATGAGCACCACCACCAGCGGCTTACCCGCTCCTCTCAAAGCTCCGAGAAGCGACTGCTCTTCTTCCGGGAGGTTGAGGTTGGTGCGATCACCGCCCTGGAATCCAGGCAGATCAACTTTCATTTCTTCGCCCTCGAGCTTGGACGTGATTCCAACCACCGCGACCACCGCATCCGCCAGGCGCGCTGCCGCGGCAGCTTCGATGATCGGATCAACGCTCACGGGCAGCCACACCAGCTTCGTGCCAAAGGCGCCTCTCATGTACTCGATCCTTAGGGCGTAGCGGTGTCCCTTTGTGAGCTCGACGACCGTGGTGTCGGATGTGGCATCGTGGAGTTTAGCGTCGTCCACGATCAATTTTTCGTCCAACCATAAACGGTGCATCGAGCCGAGCAGTCCGATGCGGTACCTGCCCGATTCAGCCGGAGTCAGAAATCCTGTCCAGCGCACCGAAAAGTCTTTCAAACCTGCGGGCGGAGTAAGCGCGTGCGCATCCGGTTGGAAGAGCTGAAGATCGACGAACGGGTCAACGCGCACAGTCTGCGGCTTCCCAGTGAATTCGCCGGAAAAATATTCGCCCTGCAACCCGGGCTTTCCATCGCTCGTCGAGAGCGCCGAGGTGGGAACTATTGTTTCAGGCCGCAGGAAATTCGTTCCCGGCACGTACGACACCTGAGCCGTGGCGAACTGTTTGCGGATTCCCTCAAGCGCAGTGGTGGCGTGCGAAGCCGTGCCGCTATAGTTGCCGTGGAGCACCTCGACAGATTCGGCAAGCGGTCCCACCACCAAAATGTTTTTCACATTCGGCGCGAACGGAAGCACGCCGTCGTTCTTCAATAACACCATGGATTCACGCGCCGCCTTGAGCGCGAGTTCCCGGTGAGCTGCACTGTCGATCTCTGAATCAGGAGTCTGGGCGTACGGCACTCTGTCCGGAGAATCGAACATTCCCAGTCGCATGCGTGCGGTAAAGAGCCGCTTCACCGCGATAGCAAGATCCTTTTCGCCGAGCAGTCCTTGCTTCACGGCGTCCAGGTACTTCACGTAGTCGGAGTTGTCCTTGGTCTCGGTGAAGAAGTCAGCACACTCGTTGTCCATGCCCTTCTTCAGGGAGGCTGCGGCAGCCTCTGCCGCGCTTTTCGTGAAGTGGTGTCCTTCGTAGATGTCAACGATCGCGTCACAGTCTGATACCACGTAGCCGTTAAACTTCCACGCGCCGCGCAATTGGTCTTGCAGCAGGAAAGTATTCGCGCATGCGGGTTCGCCATTGACGCGGTTGTAAGCGCACATCACCGACTCCGCTTTACCCTCTACCACCGCGGCGCGGAATGCGGGCAAGTAGGTGTCTTCCATGTCGTGCCGGGATACCTTCACATCAACGGTGTGCCGCGTGGATTCCGGACCGCTGTGCACGGCAAAATGCTTGGGTGTGGAGATGACTCGGAAATACTTCGGATCATCGCCCTGTAATCCCGTGACGAATGCCACTCCCATTCGTCCTGTGAGAAACGGATCCTCGCCGTAGGTCTCCTGACCCCGGCCCCAACGCGGATCACGGAAGATATTGATGTTCGGCGACCAGAAGTCCAGACCTTCCATGATGTCGCTTCGCCCAGCTCTGACGGCCTGGTTATGTTTGGCTCGGGCTTCGGTCCCGATGACGATCGCCATGTCATGGATCAACGGAACGTCAAACGTGGCCGCCAGACCAACCGGCTCCGGAAAAACCGTAGCAGTCCCAGCTCTGGCGACCCCATGCAGGGCCTCACTCCACCAGTTGTAGGCAGGGACCTGTAGCCTGGGGATGGCTCGCGCCTGGTTCACCAATTGCGAAGCTTTCTCCTCGAGTGTCATTCTTCCAACCAGATCACTGACGCGCACATCGATGGCCTGCGAAGGATCCAGATAAACCGCCCCGCCAGTTGTCTGCGCGATGGAAGGAACGAGAATGAGCAGAAGAACAACAACCACTCCGAGGATGGTTCGAGTACGCGCTGCGTCCATTGCAATATCTCCTCGCAACCCGCACGATCAAGAGGCCCCGGCGAGCGCACGCATTTCGGAAGATGTCCGTAAACGCTTACGGTCTGTCGGTTGCTTGTAGCACAGGGTAAATCCTGCGGTCAACAAATTCCCCAGGCCGGGAGTTGTGAAGACGTGTCTTGCGCGCCGTAGTGGGCGAACAAAATCCATTTTGTCGGCAGCAATTCGTCCGCGGCAAAGACATAGTTGGTCAACTTATCGAGTTTGATGTCGGAGCGAGTGGAACCAATCACCACAGTGCCGTCATCGTTGCGTCAGGGCATCACATTTTCATCGGGAAGCGGCGGTGCAAGGTGACGACAGCAGTAGTGTTCGGCACGCCGTCAGAGGACTTGCTCGAGTCACCGCCCGGAAATGGCTTCGCCACTGGTGAATTTGGATCGGGAGCGCCTCTCCGTTCCAGGTCTTGACCTGAGACTGCTGCGGCCCGTATTTGGAGATCCTGCCCCGTGGCCACGGTCGTGGAATAATACCAGGCAGTCAGGTAAATCTTCACGACGGCGGATCCATCCTTCCACTGCACGGAATCCATGCGAATCGCCAGCTGGGACGGTTCGGTCGAGGTCTCGCCACGGACTCGATTACTTTTCCAGAAAAGATTGCGTTCTTCGGAAATACCGTGCCATCGCCCAGAGTGCCTACTACCAGCTTCGCCTGGACCTCGGTTCCCACCGGAGTTTTGCCGGCGGTTACGTTTTGCCGCATGATCATTGGGAATTCCTGCACGCCGGAGGGGACGGGACCTGCAGGGTTCTGCCCAGGGCTTCTTCAATCCAACATCAGGCGCCGGGCCAGACCTGAAAGTTAATTTGCCCAAGCCGAACACGAAATAAAACCAGGTCCGTCCGTCCCCAAACATCAGGTTGTGAAGGATCCAGGTAGCGGAAAACGGCGGACCTTGCCCGCTCTGCGCCAACGAAACGCACAAAAAAAGAATGGCACCGCGAGCACGTCTAACAGGAGAACGCGAAGGTTGTGGAACATGAAAGTTTGCTCCTTGACGGCCTTTCAGGTGTAATTCAAAAGCGCCTGAGTATAGCATCGTCAACGTACACGGAAACCTTCCCGCCGCTCAACTTGGACGGCAGGGCGTATGCTTAATGGGGCGGTTGGTGTTGTTGCGGGGGGAGCCCAGGAGATGAAAAGCGAGAGACATGGGATTCGCCGGATTGCCGAGCTGGCCAATGTTGCGATCGGGACGGTTGATCGCGCCCTGCACGGACGCAACGGAATCAAGGAATCAACCCGGCATCGCATTCTGCAAATCGCAAGGCAAATCGGTTACACGCCGAACCTGGCGGCGCGCTCTCTGTCGGTTTCGAAGAGCGGTGTCCGCATCGGTGTTTGCATACCCCGCGAGATCCGATTCTTCTACGATCAGCTCTGGAGCGGTGTGCTGGACGAAGCTCGTCGAGTCGCACAGCTAGGTGTCGAATTGCTGAACCGCCCGGTACCCAGCCTTGGCGTAGGGGACACCGAAGCTTTCGAAGAGCTGGTGGAGAGCGGCGTTCAGGGAATCATCCTTACAGCGGGAGATCCGGAGGGTCTCAAGCCTCTTATCGACAGCGCGGAGGAAAAAGGTATCCACGTAGTTTGCCTATCCACCGATTCTCCCGAAAGCCGGAGGTCAACCGTTATCTGTGTGGAACCGCGGCTGAATGGATGTCTGGCCGGCGAGTTAATGGGAAAGTTTGTTCCTCCGGGTTCGAAAGTGGCCCTCATTGCGGGCATGCTGAGTGCGGAAGATCATCGCAGGAAGACGGATGGCTTCTCCGAGGCCTTTCCACGGCATTGCCCTGGAGGAATGATAGTAACGGTCATTGAAGGGCACGAAGACGAGGACGAGAGCTTTCAAAAGACGTTTGACCTTCTCGGCCGGGTTCCGGCGCTGGCTGGACTTTATGTGAACACGGTCAACTGTCTTCCGGTCTGCCGTGCGCTGGGGGCCCACGGACTGGCGGGAAAGGTGAAACTAATCACTACCGATCTGTTCGCGGATATGGCTCCATATTTTCACAAAGGCACAATAACGGCCTCGATCTATCAGCAACCACATCGCCAGGGTCAGACAGCTGTGCGGCTTATGGCTGATCACCTCACCAACAAGATTCCTTTCCCTCCTACCGTTCATTTCAGCCCAGGCGTAGTGATGTCAACCAACTTGGATCTGTTTCGGGAAATGAGAATTCCGGACTTCAGCTTCGACGACTGGGTGCTCCTGGGGCGCGCCGCTCTGTAGGTGTACTCGGCCGTGTCACCGGCCTGCCTAACTCCATATGTTTGGCTATTTCTGGATGCCGATGAACCAACCTGTCCATCCCCGTTGGGACTGGCGGGAAGCCCCTTGCGGTCGGCCCAGAGCCTGTGACGATTCAGGAAGTGATGCTCTCGACTCAAAAATTTTCTTGACAGTCTTCTACGAATACAGGTAGAAGCTGTCTTACATCGTTAACGTTACCGGAACCCGGTTGGCAAGGTCTGGATCCTAACGGTAACCGCGAAGGAGTTGAGACTATGCGTTTCTTTCGTCTACATGCGCCGGATGTCTTGTTAGCGCAGCGAAGGTACGTAGACTTTGCTCAGACTCCTGGCCACTTGTGGGAAGTCATTTGGCCGGAGGGACCGATATGACTAGTGTCCCACGAAACCAATCCCCAGTTGGCTGACTGATCTTGAGTGGTCTTTTTCAATTTAGTCCTCCCGCAGGGAGGAAACATTCAGAGGAAACATTCAGAGGAAACATTCAAAGGAGCGCCCTGTGAAATTCTCGTCCTCGTTCGCCGAGTGTACTTCGTCGTGCAACCGTGGTATGCGGTGGCTATTGGTTCTTTCCGGGCTGGTCTTGGCTATGTCCCTGCAGGTCTTTGCCCAGGAAGCAACTGTTGTCGGAACGGTGACCGATCCAACCGGCGCCGCTCTACCGAATGTTTCGGTAACTCTCACAAACACAGACACAGGTCTCAGCACGAAGGCCACCACGAGTGCAGACGGCCAGTATGTGGCGCCTAATCTTCACATCGGCCGTTACACCGTAAAGGTCACAGTGTCAGGGTTCAGGCCTGCCGAGAGGACGGGCTTGGTGCTGAATGTGGGCGACCGCGACCGCGTGGACTTCCAGATGCAGGTCGGCCAGGCGACCGAACTGGTAACCGTAGAAGCCAATGCGATTGCCGTACAGACAGATACCGGGGAAGTCAGCAACCTTATCACCGGCAAGCAGATATCGGACCTCGCCGTCAACGGCACGAGCCTGTTCCAACTTGCTGCATTGGCTCCCGGAGCATCGAACGATATCACCAATTACAAGGATGTCCCCGTGGGTGGTGATACGAGCGTCAGCTTCAATGGCCAGCGCACCGCCCACAATGTCTTCATGGTAGATGGCGGTGAGAACTACGACCGCGGTTGCGGAGGCTGCGTAACTACGGCCCCTTCCAGCGAGTCGATGGCTGAGTTCCGCCAATTGACTTCGAACTACGGCGCCGACTATGGCCTCTCTTCTGCCGGAACCGTCACCATGGTGCTTAAGTCCGGGGCCAGCAAGCTGCATGGCTCGGCATGGGAAAACAACCGCAATGACGCCTTTGATGCGCGCGACTACTTTTTCCCGGCTCCGAACAAGAAACAAGAATTGCGCATGAACATCTTCGGCTTCAATATCGGCGGCCCCGTCACCTTCGGCCACCTCTACAACCCGAACAAAAACAAGACTTTCTTCTTTTACAACATGGAGTGGCGTAAATACATCGACGGCGGGTCAACCAACCAGACGGTTCCCGATCCCGCAACTTATGGCGGCGACTTCAGCTCGGTTACTGATCCAATCCTGGTTCCCACTGCAGCCAGAGTGACTCCTGCCGTTTTGTTTGCCAACTGTCCGGGCGGAGTCGCGCCAGCCGGTGTCGTGCAAGGCACGCAATTCCCAGGCAACGTGATACCAAGCTGTATGATCCAGCCAAACGCGACTGCATTGCTCGGTACGGGCTTTTTACCGGCGCCAAACTCAGGCATCGCCAACGGTGTCGGGAGCTTCGTGGGCGGCTCCAGCACACCGACGAACCTGAAGGAAGAGATCGTCCGCGTCGATCACACCTTCAACAGCAAATTCTCCGTGTTCGGTCACTTTATTGCAGAGCAAATCTCACAAGGCTACAACACGGCTCAGTGGAGCGGTGACAACCTGCCTACGGTTGGAGACACGTTCAACAATCCAGCTTACAGCTACGTCATTCACGCCACCCACACCATTAGCCCGACGCTTCTGAACGAAATCGCCTTCAACTACAACGGCAACCGCATCAACATCATTCCCTTTGCCGCCACCGGGATGACGAGCCTCGCACTTCCGAGCGGGTACGATGCGACCAACTCGCGTTTGTTCACGGGGCCGAATAACCTGAATCGCATTCCCAACATCACGCTCAATCATCAAAGCAATGCGAACTTCCAGATCGCCAGCTGGCCGTGGGTCAACCGCGCTGACGGTTACCAGATCCGCGACGACGTCTCCTGGAACAGAGGTGCGCACAGTTTCAAGATCGGCGGAAGCTGGGCGCGCTACAAGAAAGTCCAGGACCTTTTCGGAACGACCCAGGGAGCATTCACGTTCGAGGGCGCGGATGCCCAGAGTTTCACCGGAAACAGCTTCGCTGACTTCCTGCTTGGCACCGCCGCCGGTTATAACGAGCTTGGCGTCCAGGACCACGGCAACTGGCCTAACAATTCCTACGCCGTGTACATTCAAGACAACTGGCGCGCAACTCGCCGGCTGACCCTGAACCTCGGCCTACGCTGGGATGGAGCGCCTCACACGTACGAATCCGACAACCGCATGGGGAATTTCTATCCCAAGCTTTACGATGGGTCCCAGGCCGCTACATTCGATAGTCAAGGGAATATCTGCAGCGGTCCAGCGGACCCCGGCTGTACCGCCGCAAGCCCTGGACTCGGCACCAGCCCGAACCAGATCCTGGCGGGCGTCCCCTTGTACCTCAACGGAATCGGAACGCCTGGGAAGAATGGCGTACCCAAGGGTCTGGTGAACGATCATTGGGCTATGTTCGGTCCGCGGATCGGCTTTGCCTATGACCTAACCGGTAGCGGCAAGACGGTCGTTCGCGGCGGGTTCGGCATAATGTACGAACGCATTCAAGGCAACGATATGTACAATGCCGGGCCGAACATCCCGTTCAGTCTGAACGTTAACCTGAACAACGTACAGTTACAAAACCCGAACATCCTGCTTCAGACCGGTGCTGCGCCCACGTTCCAGACCATCAAGGCGGCGGATATCATTGGTCTGGACATCAACGGTTACAAGCCGACGACCAGCACGCAATACAGTGCCGGCGTTCAGCATTCGTTCGGCGCCAAGACCGTTCTGTCTGTCTCTTACGTAGGCAATCAGAACCGGCACCTGAACGACTATCTAAACACTAACCTGCCTTCGCTGAGCGATCTCGCGCTCATGACGGGAGGTACTCTTAACTACCAGGAGGCGCCTAGCCTTCCGTACAAAGGGTTCAGAGCGATTAGTCAGGCCAAGAACGAGGCGAACGGCCACTACAACTCCATGCAGATTGACTTGAACTCGCAAGCCAGCAAGGACTTGCAGCTTCGCGCCTTTTACACCCTTTCCCGCTCCATCGATCCAACCACCGGTGGCAGCGGTCAGGACTTGAATGGTGTCACGAACCCATATCTAGGGTGGCGGTACGATCTTGGGCCGAGTCAATTCGACCGGCTCCACAACTTCTCCGCCAACTTCATCTACAACATCCCGGTTCTGCGCAACAGCTCGAACGGCCTGATGAAGTCCCTGGTCGGTGGCTGGGCGGTGTCGGGGATCATTACGATCGAGTCGGGCCTGCCAATCAACGTCACCGGGGGCAGCAATATCGTTGGCGGCAACAACAGCCCCGGCAATCGGCCTAACTTGGACGGCAGCATCAGCTATATGCATAAGGCGGTGGCGTCCACGGACCCCTTCCAGCACATCCAGTACGTAGATACCTCGGTGTTTTCGACTCCCGCACCCGGCACTTGGGGCGACCTCAGCCACAACGCTATACGCGGGCCGGGCCGCGACAACTGGAACCTTTCTCTCTTCAAGACCTTCGCCTTCGGGGAGACTGCCGGGTTGCAGTTTCGGTTGGAGACCTTCAACACCTTCAACCACACCCAATTCCAGAACGTTGATAACGGTCTCGGCAACAGTCGCTTCGGCCAGTTCACGTCGGCCTACCCTGCGAGAATTGTCCAGCTCGCCGGGAAGGTTTACTTTTAACCTCTGACCGAGTGCCCCTCCCGTCCCGCCCGCAGCAAGCTGCGAGCGGGACAACGGTTTACGACAACCGTCAGTTGCTCCAGCGGCTCGCACCTAACAAGGTGCGAGCTTTTCTTATTAGAAGGCAGTTCAAGCGGAGCCCGACGTGCCCCCGGGGTAAGCAGCCCTGAAGCTGACAGTGTGAATCCGGACTCATTTTGCCGGCGGTTAAACCCCAGCCAAAACGTAGGTCGTCAGTTTATACAACTTTGATATTGGTCTTCTGGGACACGAGCGCGCCGCCGCCTGCAGCTGTGGGCTTAAGTACCACGTTTTTCATCGGGAATGGCCCGGCTCGAGATCGTGGGAATATCCAGAATGGCAGTGACTCGCTTCTGAGCCGCTGCCGGGAAATGGTCGGTAGGCGCTGAAGCTGACAGCGTAAATCTGAGCTTACTTTGCTGAGGACTCGTCGGTAGCAAAAACGTAGGTCGTCATTTTAAGCAACTTGATATTCGCATGCTCGGACACAAGCGCGATCCCCCCGTTACTTGTGGGTTCAAGTACCACATTTTTCATTCGGACAGGCCGACTCGAGAGAGTGGCAACGTCCGGGATGGCCCCTTGATTGGCTTCTGAGCCGCCGCTCTGAAATGGCCGGGACATCGGGGACTCCGATGCCTGGTTGGGCCCATTCAAGGTCCTGGAGTCCGGATCCGGAGATTCGATCGGCAGATTCGGCTCTGGCTGCCCGGTCGCGGGGTAATACAAAGGCATCAAATAAGCGTAGATGGGAGCCCATCCTCCATTCCAGCTTACTGTGTTCATGCGGATCGCGAGTCGCGCTCGGTCCTCCCCCCTCTTGGATTCGGATTGGACAACCACCCCAGATGTGACTGCATTCTTGGGGATTAGCGTGCCATTAAAAAGGGTGGCGGCCGCAAGTTTTCCTTGAACTTGAGTTCCTGCGGGGCTTTTTCCGGCTTCGACGCTCTGCTGCAGAATCACAGGAAATTGACGCAAGACATGGGAAGGAGGAGGAGGCTGGTGACTCTGCTGGCCAATCGAAGCCGCAGAGCAAAACGCAAGTATCGCTCCTTGTACGACTAACGTTCGAGTCAACATCGGTTTTACTTCCTTGCGTTATCGCAGGGGAGAAGTATACCCCCGGACCGTCAGATTCAGATAGCCCAAATGTTTGAGTTGTAGCCACTGCTTGTCCAAATTAGCCTGGATCGAGGAGCAGGAGTAAGGGAAATTGGGGCATTTTCTGCTTCTCGGGGGTCGGTCACAGGTTGACGTTGCCATTTTGCTGTCCGAGTTGGTCACCAAGAAAGCGGGATCTGCTCGGCGATGTGGGTGAGCAGGGGCGGGGGCTGAAAGGGCTGATCGATCCGAGCACGGGTGGCAGCGGATTTGACCTGAACCAAGTTTCCAACTCGTATGCTGGTTGGAAGTATGACGGTGGGCCGTCCCTCGTGGATCGTACGCACATTGCGTTCGTAAACTTTGTGTACGATCTTCCGATTCTGAAGAACAGCTCGAACGTATGGGCGAAGCGCCTAATTGGCGGATGGCAGGTGTCGGGGGTCGTGAGCTTCGCATCTGGTAACCCGATAAATATCACTGAGGGCGGCATTACCAACTGTGCAGCGATACCAACACCATCCTCATGCACCGGCTCGCTGATAGGGACCGCCAACATCAGCAGTGTCCTGCCCAATTCGAATATCCGGCCGAATGTAAACGGTAGCGTTGGTACTCCGCACACCGTGAGCAGTTGGTTCGATGCGTCAGCCTTTTCGCGCACGGCCGCCGGAGAATTTGGCGATTTCCCGCGCAACTCGGTGTATGGTCCGGGTCGACAGAACTGGAACATAGCGCTCTTCAAGAGCTTTGTATTCAGCGAGTCGCGTGGCAGCCGTCTCGAACTGCGTGCGGAAACCTTCAACACGTTTAACCATACGCAGTTTAAAGACGTCAGCAACACTTTCAACAACAGCAACTTCGAGGCAGTCACCACGGCACATGACCCGAGGGAAATCCAGTTGGGGGTGAAGCTGATCTTCTAGTTGACGGCGTTGAAATTGGTAGTTGTCCCACTCACGCAACCCGCTCGCGTCAAGCGAGCGGCTTTTTTCCGATGCGCCGCAGCGTTGCTTCGCCAAGCTGGAGTGTCTATTCTAAGTGTTCTGATTCATGAGCCGGACCCTTGGTGCCGCATTTTGTTGATAAGAATCTGGAAACCGGTGTTGGTTCTTTCCTCGCTCCTGTTACCGGTGTTTGCGAGGCCGCAGACAGCCAGTCCGGCTGAAGCAATGGCGCTGGAGCAACAGGGAAGGCTCCCAGAGGCGATAGACGCGTGGAAGGCCGTAACTGATCACAATCCACAGAACGCTGGAGCGTTCGCCAGTTTGGGCGTGGCCCTGGCTCGGGAAACCAGGTACAAGGAAGCCGCGGCGGCCTACCGCAGGGCCATTGCTCTAAATCCAAGACTACCGGGCATTCAGCTCAATCTAGGACTGGCAGAGTATAAACAAGGAGACTTTGACGCCGCCATTCCTGCCCTTAGAGCTGCGCTGCTGCAGGACCCGCGTAACATGCAGACCCGCACGTTGCTCGGCCTTAGCTGCTACGGAGCCAAGCGATTTGTGGAAGCGGTGAAATATCTCGAGCCCGCGGCCAACGCAGACCCGGCCAACCTGGAACTGCATCGGGTCCTGGCTCAGAGCTGCCTCCTGGCGAAGAAGTATCCCTGCGCCCAGGAGCAGTTTCGCCAGCTGCTGCAGCAGAATCCGGACTCGGCACCCACCCACATGTTACTGGGGCAAGCTCTGGACGGTCTGCGACAGACCCATGAGGCGATTGCCGAATTCGAGGCGGCGGCCAAGGTTTCTCCGCAGGAGCCCGGCGTGAATTTTAGCCTCGGATACCTGTATTGGAAGCTGCACCAGTACGACGACGCAAAGCGCTATTTCGAGAGCGAGTTGTCTCTCGACCCCAGCCATGCCCAGGCACTGGCGTATCTGGGAGACATCGAATGGAAGAACAATAACCCGGACGTTGCACTTGCCTTGTTCAAGCGGGCATTGCAGGGCAGCCAAGACCTGCGCATCGTCTATGTCGATCTGGGCGCTCTCTACATGCAGCAAAAGAACTACAAAGAGGCTCAGGCTGCTCTGATTCGCGCTGTGGAGCTAAATCCGCAACTGCCTGATGCCCATTATCAGTTAGGACGTTTGTATCAGGCCATCGGGAACACGGCCGCTGCGGAGAAAGAACTTGGCAAGGTGCGGGAGCTCCATGAGAACACAGAGGAGAACCTGGTGGGAAAGATGCCCGCTTCTCAGCCTCCATCGAATCCCAAATGACACAGCCGAGGTGGCCAAGGAATCGCGGTTGAGCAACGCGATGGCCGGCTGGAGCTCACCTGTCTACCGTGAAATAGCGGAGCGATAACTTTCGGGCGGGCCCAGATAGCTGGGTTTCAGGCCTCCCGTGTTCACGACGATCTTCTGCAAGACCACGCCCGGATCGACCATCCAAAGTCTCAAGGTGTGATATCCGGAAGTGGCTAGCGGGTGACTCGATCGAATCTTGCGGACGCTGTCCTTGACCGACGTTTCCCAGTCAGTCTGCGAGTTGTGGGCCAGGACGTCGACAATCTGCGGCGGCTGGTCATCGAATGCGACCGCATATCGGAGGCCGCGTCCGGGAATGGTTTTCGCCGAATTTCGATGAAGGCTTCTACGGGCTGGGTCAACACCAAAGCGGAATGTTCAACTACCGCGGAGCGACGGTAAAGCTCGCGCAGAATAACACCGACGTCGCGATTCCCTTGCTTTTATCGAGCAAAGGTTATGGGTTGATGTGGAACAGCGCGTCACTGACGAATGTTGACAAGCGCTTCCCACTTGAATTGACCTTTGACTCGCTGGCTGGTCATTACATCGACTACTACTTCATTTACGGTCCCGAGCTGGACCAGATCATCCATGAATACCGAAGCCTTACGGGGCATGCGCCCCTGCTTCCCCAGTGGGCCTACGGATTCTTCCAGTCAAAGGACCGATACGTCTCCCAGAGCTCTTGCCGTCAACTGGGCGCAGCAGCACGCCAACGCAATTCTCGAAGCCTGGTATCCGGGTGAAGAGGGCGGCACGGCCATCGCCGAGACGCTGGCAGGCGACAATAATCCTGCCGGACGCCTTCCGTTGACCTTCTACTCGTCGCTGAGCCAGCTCCCGTCCTTTGAGAGTTACTCCATGCAGGGCCGCACCTACCGCTATCTCTCGGGCAGGCCGCTCTACTGGTTCGGCTTCGGACTCAGCTACACGAGCTTTGCCTACAGTAACCTGAGAATTGCGTCGTCAGAGGTTAAGGCCGGCGACCCCGTCACGGTAGAGGGTGAGGTGAGAAACACGGGCCCGGTGCCGGGTGACGAGGTCGTCGAACTCTACCTCACGCAGCCCAAGGCTTTTGAGACTCCTCTGCGTATGCTCGCTGCATTCAAGCGCGTGCACCTGGCGCCGGGCGAGTCGGCGCACGTCAGCCTTACAATCGAACCGCGCTCTTTAGGTCAAGTCGATGCCACAGGCAACCGCGTGATTCTGCCCGGTGAATACACAGTCTCATTCGGCGGCGCACAGCCCCAGGAATTCGCGTCTGTTCAAATCGGCAAATTCAACATCGCAGGCAAAGCGGAGCTCCCCAAATAGCGAGGGCGATTCGGCCAATTGGTGCCGCAGACGGAGTAGAGAGGCAGATCACACACCTTCCTTCGCAGCTACTTTTCAGCCGGTGCGCCCGCCGTCTCCTCAGTCGGCTTGCTCTTCGCGCGGGCCTGTTCGAGCTTCCTGGAGACCGAGGCATCGGTAGCTTTGGTCAGGCTGCTGGTTTTGAGGAACTCGATGTTCGCCTCTTCCTTCCTGCCCATGGCCTGGTACAACCGCGCCAGCCGCCAGTGAGGGTTCACGTCATTGGGGCTTAGCCTGACGGCCACCTTCAATTCCCGCAGGGCGTCGTCTCGGCGGCCGGCGTCGGCATACAAGATGCCCAAATCAAGATTGGCCAACTCGATCTCCGGGTCAAGCCGGATGGCCTTCCGAATGAGTGGGAGGGCCACCTCCGGATGACCCATTTTCATGTTTGTATCAGCCAGATAGACCATGGCCTGGACGTGGTTGGCGACGTTTGCCAATTCGGCCTGGAACTCGTGGGCAGCGTCCTCATATTGGCTTTGCACCCACAACAGATAGCCTAAGCCGAAGTGCACATTGGGCTCCTTGGGATTGGCCCGGACGGCGGCGCGGAACTGTCGGGTGGCGCCGACACTGTCATTCATCTCATCCAAGGCTTCCCCGGCCAATATATCGGCCTCAGCTGACTCCGCATTCAACAGCAGAATCTCGTGATAGACATCGAGAACGCATTGAAACTGTTTGACTGCAAGGCAACTGTGCGCCAAAACAAGGCGAAAAGGAAGGATGTCGGTCTGCCATTGGTCTGATTTTCCGGTCGATTTTGCCAGCGTCTGTTTAACTTCCCGCACGTATGTCAGTGCTGCACTCTGTAGAGCGTTGTTTAACTCCTCAGGCGTCATCGGTTCTCCGTTCGGTTGTCTATGAGCGAATACATCCGATTGAGTTCCTCCACTGCTTTGTCGAAAAAGTGTCCCGCTATGAACTCGGCCTTGGCACATACCGGACAGCACGCGTCGATAAAATCCGAAACACGGGTGCCACCTCTGACCGCCCAGCAAGCGTACAACTGGAAGCCGATTCGTCGACAGTAAACTCTGGGGACAGTTGACCTGTTTCGTTTTGTATCTCGTTCGGCGTACACAAGGGCGATTCTAAGCGACCGTTCGCAGCAACCGATGTTCGACGATAAGTGCGTGCCCGAACCACTGAGCATCGTCCTGAACATGCTCGTCTATCCATTCCTTGGCCCGAAGAGTCAAGGGACAGAACGTATACAGCGTCCCGACGTTGTTGACGAGAACATCAGGCGAGACTGGTTCCTCCTGTGGCGAGTGCAAGGTGTTCTCCTTTGCGGTCGTTTCTCGACCGCCGCATCTGCCTAGAGGCGACCACCGTGGAGATCGAAACCCTGACCCCTCGGTTGGTGAGCACCGTCGCAATGGACGGGCTGCTCGTGATGCTGTCTGAATTCTACTGACTCACCGTGCCCAGAACAATGTCACCTTCGTGCCGTGTGGTAACCGATGGGGAGAGATTGTCAGTGGAGTGATCTGCGCTAGAAGCAGGAGTGCGGTTCCTAGCTGTCTCACAGCCGTACTGCGTTACTCGGCACCAAGGACTTTTGAGCGGCAGCCTGTGTTGGTCACCTTAGGGGCAATCGCATTCGAAACCCGCGGGCTTGCGGATCAGCGCACCTGGCTTCCACCCCACGCCCCAACGCCATGTAGCCGGTAGCTGCCTCGACTTCAGGATCCAGCCACGTCGGATTTGCCAGAAACGCGCGCGAAGATCTCACGGTAGAATTGCGGATGTGACTGCCAAGTTTGTGCCGTCACGATGCGCCCGTCGCACACCGCTTCGTCGGTGACATACATCGCTCCGGCCTGCTCCGCTTCGAGGCGCACATGTTCGTAGCAGGTCACACGTCTACCGCTGATTAGCCCCGCAGCAGCCAGCACTTGAATGCCATGGCAGATGGCGAAGATCCACTTCCCCGCTCGATCGAAAGCCCGGACAATATCCAACAGGCAGACATTGTTCCGCAAGTACTCGGGCGCCCTGCCGCCAAGAATGAGCGCTGCGTCATAGTCCTCGGCTCTTACCTGATCGAATGCCAGGTCTGCCTCGAGCCCATATCCCTCTCTTTCGATGTAGGTGTCCCATCCCGGCTTGAAGTCGTGCATCACAAGATGCAGCAACCGGCGTGTCGGAGCCGCAACCACGGCCTCCCAGCCCTCCTCCCGAAACCGGTGAATCGCATAAAGCGCTTCATACGACTCACCGCCATCACCCGTGATTACAAGAACTCTGGCCAAGCTTTCCAACCTCATCAGGATTTCCGTTGTGCTCTGCTGGCAGCTAACTATTATACCCACAACCGATCCAAGTGGAGCCGTTTGTCTTTCGATCCAGTTCACACCCCAAATTCGAATGCGGATGAGACGTCCATCATCAGAGACGATGTGTCCCTGCATGTGCGATCTGGTGAGCTTGCTTTGGTTCTATGCGACAATTTGTGGATGCCAAGGCCAGGGCGCTCGGCATCAGGGTCGATCACTACATGCGCGTAGTCATTATTGGTGGGACAGGTCACATCGGAAGCTTTCTGACACCCCGGCTCGTGGAGGCTGGACACGCGCTCACCTGCGTCAGCCGTGGCATGAAGCAGCCTTATCAGGTACATCGCGCGTGGAAAGCCGTTACTCGCTTAGAGCTTGACCGGACTGCGGAAGAGAATGCCGGGACTTTTGGCGAGCGCATTGCGAGCTTGGATGCCGAGGTCGTTATCGACCTGACCTGCTACAGGCTTGAGAGTGCCAAAGAGCTGGTGGAAACCCTTCGAGGTAGGATCGGACATCTGCTGCACTGCGGAACCATATGGGTGCATGGACCCAGCATTGAGGTGCCGACCACCGAGGAGGAGCCACGCAAGCCGTTTGGCGAGTATGGAATCAGAAAGGCCGCAATCGAAGCCTATCTTCTTCAACAGGCAAGAGAGGAGCGATTCCCTGTCACGATTCTGCATCCGGGGCACCTGGTCGGAGCTGGCTGGGCTCCTATCAATCCGACTGGGAATTTCAACCCGGAGGTATTTTCGACGCTCATGCAGGGCGGCGAGATATGCCTTCCGAATCTGGGACTGGAGACGGTGCATCACGTCCACGTCGATGATGTGGCGCAGGCTTTTATGAGAGCGATGGAGGGGCGCAACGTTGCACTGGGTGAGTGCTTTCACGTCGTATCTCCAGCGGCGCTGACACTGCGAGGTTACACCGAACGCATGGCGCAGTACTTTGGCAGACCAGCCCGCATGAGGTTCCTGTCTTGGGAGGAATGGCGGAAGGGCGTTACGGAAAATGATGCCACAGCGACGTGGGATCATATATCCCACTCGCCGAACTGCAGCATCCAGAAGGCTCGAAACCTGCTCGGGTATAAGCCCCGCTATACCTCAATACAAGCCGTCAGGGAATCCGTGGATTGGTTGATTCAGAAAGGAGTCGTACGTTCCAAGTAGCGTCGCATTCAACCGCAGCAGTCATACCGTAGTTGTGCCGTGTCAGGGTCGACAGAGGCCAACCAACGCACCTGGACGATAAGTACGACCGAGAGCTGCCAGTCGCTCGGAGATTGGACAGTGAGGAGGGAATTGCCAGCATTACATTGACTGTGCTCCGCAAAAACTCCTGTGCCTCGTCAAAACCTCCTGCACTCGTAAAATAAACGACTTCCAAAGAGCGTGCAGCCAGGTGTTGCGATAAGATCTTGGCCCATGATCCTGTTGCTCCGGGACTTCATTGGCTGGATGGTTGGCGTCTTCGGCTCCCGAGAGGATCTCATCCTCGAGAATCTGGCTCTCCGCCAGCAACTGTTAGCTCTGCATAGCAAACGGGCCCCGTCACTATCGACCATGCACAAGCTGTTCTGGATTGCTCTGCGAGACTCTGGTCCAGCGAGCGCGCCTATTGCATGAATGCGGGTGGACAAGTGGGAGGAACCACGACCCCCGGTTTGACACCATTCGTGGCCAAGCATTTTGGCTGGGATATGCCGTTCTGGGTCACGGCCGGATTGTGTTTTCCGGGTGCACTCCTGGCTTGTGATAGATCCAGAACAACTGAGGCCAACGCCAAAGCACGAATGGTCGATTCGAGAGATTTTCAAGGAAGAGAAATAAATGGGTAAAGGAGATTGCTGAATGAGTCTACTCTCGCGCAGGACGATGCTTAAGAACGCAGCCTTGCCAATCGCTGGGACCTTTGCACTTCCTTCTTTGGCGGCGGCAGTCCAGGATGTGAGCACTCCATACCAACGACCCAAGCTGAAGATCACAGACGTCCGCACGGCCCAGGTTCGCGTGCACGGACTGCAAACGCATATCCGCGTTTACACCGATCAGGGACTCTACGGGCAAGGCGAATCGACCGATGCGGCCGTCGGAACGGTGTCGCTGGTGAATCAGTTCCGGCGGCTTTTGGCTGGACAGGACCCGCTGAATGTAGATGCTCTGTGGGAGAGAATCCGTGTCTCAGGAATCTTCGCGGGTGCGCAGGGCGGGCAATATGTCACTGCATTGACCGGCATTGAGATCGCTTTGTGGGATTTGGCCGGAAAGGCCTTAGGCCTGCCCATCTATCAACTCTTGGGCGGGAAATTCCGTGATAAGGTGCGAATCTATTGCGACTCCGACATGGAGGACCCGCTGGGCCCGGAGTCTGACAAGAAGCTGCCGTGGATTAAGGATCAGGGCTTCACGGCCATGAAGATCGACCTTGACGATGCCACCGACCCACACCGGTTCGACCGAGTGAACTGGACCGCGAACAACGCCGAGGTTGACCGGATGGTGAGCTGGGTCAAACATGTGCGGGAATCCATTCCCAGGGAAATGGAACTCGCCTGCGACATGCATGGCCGGTACGATGCGGCAACGGCGAAGCAGGTCGCAAAAGAACTTGAACCTTTCCGCTTGCTCTGGCTGGAAGAAGTTGTGCCGCCCGAAAATATTGATGCCATGGCGGACATCCGCCATTCGACGTCAACACCAATTGCCGCCGGAGAGAACTTATACCTGCGATGGGGATATCGCGAGCTTTTGACCAGGAATGCCGTAGACATTATCCAGCCAGACCTTCAAAAGACAGGCGGCCTCTCAGAGGGCCGGAAGATCGCCAACCTGGCGCAGATATATTATTTGCCAGTTGCGCCGCATTGCGTGGTATCGCCCATCGGCATGATGTCCACGGCGCATGTCTGCGCTTCGATTCCTAATTTCCTGGTGTGCGAATGGCACTGGATCAACTTTCTCGATCTTTGGAAGAACTGGGTGAAGGAAGCTGAGATCATCCAGAAGGGTTATGTCACGGTAACTGACAAACCAGGCCTTGGGGTCGAGATGAACGAAGAGGTGGCTCGAAAAGCACAAATCCCGGGAACGACCTGGTTTGAACCCAACAAAGCCTGACGAGAATTTAGGAGCGAATCCAGTCATGAAGAGAAAGCTAAGACGGATTTCCGGCGCGATTTTGTCGTTGGTCCTGGTCGCGGTCGTTGTGCCCGGCGCAAGTGCACAACAGGGCTTCTTTACCTCTGAGGACGTGATCAGGTACACGCCAGACTGGCACGGGGAGCGCTTTGCAGACGGTCGACCCAAAGTGCCGGACGACATTCTGGATCGCTTGACGCGGGTAACGCTGGAAGAGGCGTGGGCGGTGCTCCAGCAAAACGGCTTCATGCATCAGTACGAGGACGGGTGGCTCTCTATCCATCCGGAAAAGGTACTGGTTGGGCGCGCGCTAACGGCTGCGTGGATGCCCGGCCGGCCTGATGTGCAAAAGTTGCTGGAAGAAGAAGGCGCGAAGATGCACAGGCTTGGAGCAATGAACGCATGGCCGGTGGACATGTTGCAAAATCGCGATGTCTACACATGCGATCACTTTGGGCTGAAAGAGGCCGGACCTTCGATCGGCGACAATGTCGGCAATGCGATCTATGCCAGGTCTGGAAACGGCATTGTGTACGACGGTGCTGTAAGGGACATCAATGGCCTCGATGAATTGCCTGACTTCGTTGCTTTTGTCCGCTTCTACGACCCATCGCACCACTATGGCTCGCTGAAGTCCGGCAAGCTTCTGAATTCCACCATGGTGAGCATCAATGCGCCGACCCGCATCGGTCACGTCATGGTAATGCCGGGAGATGTGGTGCTGGGACGGAATGGCGGGGTCATCTTTATTCCGCCACAATTGGCTGAGCAAGTAGTCGAATACTCCGAAGAAACCCATCTCCGCGACCTTTTTGGACATCAGCGCCTGAAAGAAGGCAAGTACACCGCGGGCCAAATTGACACCCGCTGGACTGACCCCATCGAGCAGGATTACCACCAATGGCTGAAGCAGAATGAAGATCATCTGCCATTCCCTAAGTCGCGAATTGAAGAAATTTTGAGAGAGCACAAATGATGAAGTACGTTGGAATGTACTTGAAAAGTGTTGATTGAGACTCCGAAAAGAGTTGAGAATGAGTTAGGAATGCCTGGTTTCGATCACCAATGGTCTGCGGAACCTGCGGCGAGTTCATGAAATTGCTCGCATCACGGTCATAAAGTACTGGTACGATCCTTCCTGGCCAGAGCCTCATACCCTCGACTTGGCGCTTGCTGAGTTTTCATTGGACATTCCCTTTCGGGTCGAATGGTCCGCTGGCAAAGAGATTGTGGAGGTCCACGTCTTACCCTTGTTCCTTTGTTAGGCGGTCCCGGATCCCACACTTCCCACAGTATGCGGTCAATCTGCTGTTTGACGCTCGAAGCTGCGTATCTCTCCATCGCGATTGTCCCGTCCGATTATGCTCCACGCCACGATTGACGTTAACAGGCGTGGCTGTTGAAAAACTCTGTGATTGGGTCGACCCTGTGCGAGCTGTGTAGGTACTGCCCATTCCCTTTTCTCGTTTCTAAGTGGTGAGAGGCTGGGGCGCTGTCGGTGGGCTTAGGAAGTCACCGAGGAGTACATTGACCAGGGAGTTTCTGGCTCAAAAGAATCGCGCCCAGCTCTAAATGAGCTAAGGAGCGACGCGTACCGGCGGAACTTTGACGCCGTCATGGTTTGGAAAATCGACCGGTTCGGTCGCTCGCTCAAGCACTTGGTCAACTCCCTCGCCGAACTTGCAGCGTCAACCCTGAAGCGTTTGCCATCCGAAGCGAAGAGGCGGGCCGGTTACGAGAGGATGACCCAGTGGCGTCTACAAACAGCGCGAGTCGGCCGCTGTTGATAGCCTTCGGGTGAACTGCTAAGCTTTCTGAATGAATTCGTCCTCCGCAATGGGAACCTGATGCGGAACGTGTTTCTAGGCTTTAACGAGGGTCAATTGTCCCGACCAATTGTGATACCCACCACCGCGGAATTTCGTCTGCTTGAGATTCTCTGGGTGCTCGAAGAAGGCACGATCGAGGATCTCTTGTGCGCATCCGAGGATGGCCGGCTGAATTACAAGACAGTCCAAACCGTCTTGCGCATCATGGAAAACAAAAAGCTTGTCAGCCACTCGATACGCGGGCGCGCCTTTGTCTATCGACCGCGGGTGAAGCGGCACGAAGTTAGTCGTGTTTCGTTGCGGTCTTTACTCAAACGATATTTTCGCGGTTCGCGTAGTGAACTACTGGTCAATCTGCTGGAGGACGAGCGGATCGGTAACACCGAGTTGCAAGAACTGGAAGGCTTGATCCGAAGCTATCGCAAGGCAAACGTTGCTGATCGCAAGACTAAGCGTTAAGAGAGCGGCAATATGATGCAGTTCGACCGATCCGTTGCGAGCCTGGGCCTTGGGGTCACATATTTTCTTCAAGTTGCCTTCGCCTACCTGACAACTCTGTTGATTTGCGCTTTCATTCGTAGTGCTCGTCTCCGTGTCCGAATCTGGGGCGGATTTCTGGTTTGGGCGGTTGCGGCTTGGGTTTTGTTGTGGGTACCGGCCCGGGAAACCCAACCGGTTCTCGCAGTAGTTCATTCCGTGCCATTGCCCTCAACGGCGAGGCTGCATCTAGCCATGCCGATGCCGGAGCCGTGGGCGTCGTACTTCGCCAGACTCTCTCCCGCCGTCGCCTTCTTCTATTTCTTCTTTTTTCTAATCTCAGTACTGTATTTGTTTTTCGAGTCAAGGCGACTGAAATCTACTCTGCGACGAACCCTCCCGCCATCGCCCCAATTGCAGGGTTGCTTCGAATCGCTCTGCGACGAATTGCACGTCAAACGCTGTGAACTACACCTGGCTGCCGAGCTGCGCTCTCCCGCTACCTGTTACTGGTGGCGCAGTCACGTTTTGCTGCCCCTGGAACTGGTCCCTCATCTCGATAGCGATCAACTCGAAGATGTTCTGCGGCACGAACTTTTCCACGTCAGACAACATGACTATTTGTGGGATCGGCTGGCAGCCTTGTGTTGCCGCGTGGTTTTCTTTCATCCCCTGGCGTGGTTAGCCTACCGGCATCTGCGATGGGAGCGGGAGTTGGCCTGCGATTATGCGGTCGTAAGAGAATCCAGCGAAGCGCGCCTGCGGTATGCAGAGTGTCTTACGAACCTCGCCCGCTGGTTCATGGCAAGAAGAATGTCTTCGCCGGGAATAACTTTCTTTTCTTCAGAATCCCGGCTCAAAGTCAGAGTGCGGGCCGTTCTCAGCGAACCCTCGATCTACTCTCCTTCTCGAAAAGCTGCTCGTGCGGGACTTGTCTGCGCTCTTGCAACTGTTGCTTTTTTGTTGTTGCCGGGTCTGGGACTATCTCTGTATACACCGTTTCGTCTGACCCGCTTTCTTGCTGAATCTGGCAATGCCCCCTCGCCCTCATTGCGAAAGAGAAGGGCGGGGGACAGGACTGCTCATTCTTCTACACCCAAGGCCTTAGGCATGGAGACCTTGCAAATGACGCCCCGGTCTGGGGCAGAATCGATCAAATCGTTTCTGGATGCCTCGCCGGCACCGTTGCCCTTGCTGAGTCCATCGGCCGCCAGCGATGATACAGCAGCAACACAGTCTGCAAGCGTCAAAGGGGATGTCGAACCGCGAAGCCGACACACTGTCTGGGACGAAACTCCCATGCCACTCGCGAGTCCTCCGAAATGGCGTTCTCTCGCGATTGGCGCCATCACCGGAGCCGTAGGAATGGTTACGGGGCAGGTTGATCCGGATGATGTAGACGGACCACGCAAGCGAACTCGCTAACAGCACTAACCCAATTCGATCTCTCCGTAGTGCTCGCTATCATCGCTCGACCTCGCGACGAATTTCAGTCACTGTGTATGCAGCTATTGCTGATCATCCTCAGCATGCGCACACGAAGGTCGGCGGTTTCGTGTTTGCCGGCTTTGTTTTCCTTTTGCGCTTCTTCGGCGGCTTCTTCTTTACCCTCCGGCAGAATGTAGCCCTCCACCAAGACTTTCTGGCCGAGGTGTGCGTTCAGGTCAATCTTCCCACCCTCGAGGCCGTAGATTCTCCCGTTCTTTTGCGCGAGCCAGACTTCGCCGGGCTCATCCCCTTTAACCAAGCAACCCTTTATGAACACAGTTTTCGACGGCTCTCTGGCAGATCGGGTCTGTGCAACTCCGTTGTCCAGAACTAGGCCTGACACAACCATCAAAGCGAACAATACCGCAATCAGGTGAGTTTTCATCTCGACTTGCCCAAGCACGAGTGCCCCGTTCTGGATTCCGCTGTTAGTGCTCCGCACACCGCAGACCTCGTAGCAGATCGAGAAAGCAACCAGGAAAGCAAATGCCCTTAACGAGACGCTCGGCGGAGAACAGTTGGTAGCTAAACGAGGCGGGACTTGTTTGGCACTGTTGACACACTGCTTGTGACTCCGGCTCCGGTTTATCCAGATCGGGCAAGGCGCCCGCCTTCTCCACTTTTCCCCGTAGTTCCATTGCGTCTCTCAGCAGCACTATCTAGTTCTTAATCGGTTAAGATTTACTTGTCAAGAAGGGTTGTGGCCCTTCTCAGCCTTGACAGGAAGTTCTTATGGTAGTAAGACTCAAGACTGAATTGCAGGCGTTCGCCCTCGGAAATCATTCCGCTCACTTTGATCGAGTGTGCGCCGCACTCTTTGGTTGATTCGGCTATGCGTTCTCTTCTCATTGTTGGGGTCGTTCTCGCGCTCTTGCCTGACAGCACTTTGGGGCAGACTCTCACGCGCCGACCCGAACAGCAGACCTCAGATGGAGGGGTGACAGCGGTTCCTCAGTCCACGCCTAGATCGATCCCTCTATCGGTGCCAACCACCATGGCCTTGAAAGTTGGGCTCGATCAGACGGTACGGATACGCCGAGTCGGACAACCAATTCACGGATTGATAGTCGAACCCGTATACGCCTTCGATCAACTGGTCGTTCCGGCTGGAGCGGCCATTGCTGGTGAGATCTCGGCCATCGACCCTGTAGTCAAGAAGCGGCGTATCGTAGCCGCGATGAATGGCGATTTTTCGCCAGCGCGCCAAGTGCATATTGCTTTTACCGACCTTGTGCTGGCCGACGGTCGGCACGTCCCGGTGAAGACGGACGTCGTCCTGGGATCAGGCGAGGTCTTACAATTCCTGCCTGCTGGCGAAACGAAAGATCGGCAGGGCAGGAAAAGCGAAGTCAAGAACATTGTCTCTCGAGAGATTGGCGAAGCCGAAAGGGCGGTCAAGACCGACTGGGAGGCTGCGAAGATTAAGCTGAACGAGCCCGAAAAGATGCAGAAGGCTGCCCGCTTCGTCGTGGCTCAACTTCCGTACCATCCTCAATATATAGACTCTGGGACCAACGTCACCGTGCACTTACAATGCCCGCTGGAGTTTGGATTCAGACGGATTACTCCCTCCATTTTGGAAAACATAGGGTCCGCTCTGCCTGGAGGAAGCGTGGTACACGCAATCCTCATCACGCCGCTCGACTCGGCACACAGCAAGAAAGGTGATCCCGTGGAGGCACTCATCACCCAACCGCTGGTTAGTTCGGGTCATCTGTTTCTTCCCGAAGGGAGCCGATTGCGTGGTTCAGTCCTGCAAGTGCGGCCCGCACGCAAGCTGAACCGAAATGGACAGCTCCGCATCGCGTTCCACCAAGTCGTTCCCCCGGGTGGTATTCAACAAGCTGTAGACGCGAGCCTGACAGGTGTCGCGGTAGAGAAAGGCGAACATCTGACGCTCGATTCCGAAGGCGGGGCGCAGGTTACAACCCCCAAGACTCGTTATCTGACCACCGCAATTTCTGTCGCGCTCGCCAGTTCGTCCGTAGCAGACCATGATCGCGATGCCGGGATTCACGGCGCGGACGGTGGAGATGTTGGCAAAAGTGCAGCCAATGGGGCGTCTGGATTCCGCTTCTTGGGCTCCATGATTGGAGCGTTTTCTCGCTCGCGAGTCGTCGCCTCAGGATTTGGATTTTATGGAGCCGCCGTATCGGTCTACTCTCATTTTCTTGCCCGGGGCCGTGACGTGGTTTATCCAACAGATATGTCAATGACGATTGAACTTGGAATCACAGAGAAGAAGTCGGCAGGCGGAGCCTCGCCATCTAGCCCAGCTGCACGATAGCCTCTGAAACCCCTGATCCGGAATCAAGATAAGGACAACCATTTGCCCTTCTGGATGCATCCAGTTGACAGCTAGTCTTAATTAGTTAAGACTTTATATCAATGGTGCGTGTCAGATAACTTCCTGGCCAATCGGAGCTGCCGCAAATGTGTGGAATTCTCGGGTATTCCCATCTTGTCGGATCATTGCCCGCAGGACTTCTCACCACGGCTCTGGAAGCTCTGGCGCACCGGGGCCCTGACCATCACGGCACTTTCCACTCGGAACGGATGTCTCTAGGGGCGACTCGCCTGCGAATTCTCGATCTCGATGGAGGTGATCAACCTCTGTTCAGTTCGGACCGCGACGTGGTTGTTGTTTTTAACGGAGAGATTTTTAATTATCCGGAATTACGTGCCGAGCTGGAAGTCGAGGGATATAGGTTCGAAACGCGCTGCGATACCGAGGTCGTCCTCAACGCCTTCTTGCGCTGGGGCGCACCGTGCTTCTCGCGGTTGCGTGGAATGTTCGCGATCGCGATCTGGGTGCGCTCCGAAGGTCGTCTTATTCTCGCCCGCGACCGCATGGGCATCAAGCCCCTTTACTACTGCCTTCAGAATGGCGACATCTATTTCGGTTCTGAGATGAAGTGCATTCTCCTCCATCCCGCGGTCAGGCGTAACATCTGTCTCTCGGGTCTTAACTGCTTTCTCAGTCTTAACTACGTTCCTGGCCCTCTCACTCTGGTCGAGGCTGTGGTCAAGCTGATGCCGGGGCATTCTCTCGAATGGCAACGCGGACGTTGCCGCGTTCGCTCTTATGTCGCTCCATCAGAAGTAGACAAGGCCCCGAACTCAATCGCCGCGGCTTGCGAGGAACTCGATGGCCTGCTGACCCAATCGTTGAAAGAGCAGCTTGTTTCTGACCTGCCCGTTGGTGTCTGGCTCAGCGGCGGTCTGGACTCATCGACTATCCTGCATTACGCCGCGCAAGCACATCAGGGGCCGCTCCAAACCTATTCCATCACTTTTCGGGGACGTTCATTCGACGAGAGCAAATATATCAGGGAAGTCAGCAGCCAATTCGGCACAATGCATTCGGAGTTTGATCTCAGCGACACCGCCGACCTCGTGGATGCTATCGACCGGATTGCCTACTACTCCGACGAACCCAGTGCGGATGCCGGAGCCTTGCCGCTCTGGTTTCTGGCCCAGATGACGAGCCGTGATGTCACAGTCGTCCTCACGGGCGAGGGCGCCGACGAACTGTTCGGAGGCTATCTGACCTACCGAGCCGATCGCTACAATGCGCTGGCCCGCAAGATCCCCCAAAAACTCCGCAAGGCAGCTTTATCGCTGGCCACACTTCTTCCCGTGTCCGACGAAAAGATCAGCCTGGAATACAAGGTCAAGCGATTTCTCCAAGGCTCTCTGTTATCGCCAGAATTGGCACACGTATTCTGGAACGGAACTTTTTCGGAGGCCGAAAAACAGAGGCTATTCTTGTTCGCCGATCCCAGCCCGCTGGATGCGGTGCTGGGCACGATGATTGACGGCCGTGGTCTACAACGCTATCTGGACTTCGATCAGCGCTACTACTTGCCCGACGACATTCTGTATAAGGTGGACCGCATCAGCATGGCTCATTCGCTGGAGGTGCGCCCGCCCTTTCTCGATCAGCGCATCGTTGACTTCGCCGCCAGCTTGCCGGAACGCTTCAAGCTGCGAGGATCTCAGTCAAAATATGTACTCCGCCAGCTGATGAAAGATAAGTTGCCTCACACGGTATTGCGGCGGCCGAAAATCGGCTTCGATGTCCCCATTCATGAGTGGCTGCGCGGAGTACTGCGGCCTCTCTTGCTGGACACTTTGTCGCAGGAAGCGGTCTTGGCGACTGGGCTATTTCACTGGCCTGCTGTAAAGCAACAGATCAGAGCGCATCTGGAAAGAAGAGCGAATCTCGGGTATCACCTATGGGGCCTAATAGTTCTATTGATCTGGATGAAACGATGGAAGATCGAGCCAGCGTCAGAGGAGGCGAGACCCTTGATCCCAAGCGTCGAAGTCCTCGACGGGGCTGGATTGTAGTCCTAGTAGCCTCCCTCGTTTTTCTGGTAAACATCGTGAGCCCGCCTCGTCTCATGGATGACGTGGACGCGGTCCAGGCACAGATCGCCCGCAACATGCTGGCAAGCGGCGACTGGGTTACGGCGCGGCTTGACGGCATTGCCTATCTCGAGAAAGCGCCCCTCACCTACTGGCTGATCGCCCTGTCATACAAAACTTTCGGCGTCCATGATTGGGCCGCACGTCTGCCGCTCGCCCTCGCGGCCGTTATCTTGTGCTGGGTCACCTATCGCTTTGCACGCTGGGCGTTTGACGAGGATGCCGGACTGTACGCCGGCATCGCTATCGCCACTTCGGTCGGACTCTTTCTGTTCACGCGGATCTTGATCCCTGATGCCGCGCTTACTTTGACCATCACTGGTGCCATCTGGGCGTGGTTGTCGCTGCTTGAGACGGAGCAAAGCCTGCCACTTCGCTGGTCGGTCATGATGGGTGCGTGTCTGGGAACCGGCTTGTTGCTCAAGGGCCTGATCGCCGTGGTCTTCCCGGTGCTGGCAGGTATCGCCTACATGGCCCTCACTCGGCAACTCTTCTCCATCGGGTCGTGGCGTCGATTGACTCTAGGCACCGCCGCCACCATCGCCTTAGTGATCGCTGTGCCGTGGCATGTGCTTGCGACCCTACGCAACCCGCCTTACTTTGCATTTTCGATGCATAGTGCTCCAGGTGAATATTGGGGATTTTTCTGGTTCTATTTCATCAACGAACATCTCCTGCGCTTTCTGAACCTGCGATACCCGCGCGACTACAACACCGTGCCAAGGCTATGGTTTTGGCTGCTGAACCTAGTGTGGGTATTCCCGTGGACGGCTTTTCTGATCGGCGTTCCGAGGTTGTCATTCAACGCCGATTCCCGAGCTGAACGCACCAGATTGATGGCGGTTTGCTGGGTGGGCGTAGTGCTGTTGTTCTTCACCTTTTCGACCACGCAGGAGTACTACTCCATGCCGATCTATCCCGCACTAGCCCTGCTTGCCGGATCAGCCATCAGCACCGGGGGGCGAAGGATTCGCACGGCCACGTCCGTCCTCTTCACTATCTCCTCGATCATGTGCGTGGTCCTCACCGTTCTGCTTGTGCTGGTTTGGCATCTGCCTGCACCCGGCAACATTTCAAGAGCCCTGACCCAACACCCGGAACTCTACACGCTGTCGATGGGACACATCCGTGACCTGACCCTCAGCGCATTTGCCTACCTGAGACTACCTCTGTTTCTTGCGGCGCTGGCATTCGGAGGGATCGCAGTCGGGACCGCAAAATGGCGAAGTGAATCCAAAAGAGTGGTTTTTGTTGTCGCCGTCGGCATGATCATCTTTTTTCAAGCCGCCCGGATTGCCCTTGTCCGCTTCGACACATATCTGGGCTCCTATCCTCTGGCTCAAAGCCTGGAACAGAGTCCTCCTGGTCAACTGATCGAATCCAATTCTTACTACGCTTTCTCGTCCGTGTTTTTCTATACGGATCGGACGGCGTTGCTATTGAACGGCCGCAACAACAACCTCGAGTACGGGTCTTACGTACCCGGAGCCCCCCGAAGATTCATTGATGACCACGATTTCGCATCGCTATGGATGGGACCGAGCCGGTGCTATCTACTTGCCTATGGCACGGAAATGCCGCACCTGGCGCAACTCGTCGGCGAGTCCAACTTGCGTATCGTGACTGAGAATTCCGGGAACTACTTACTGACCAACTATGCGCTTCCTTGATGCCAATAAAGGATCCATTGTCCATTGGGAGGAGAGCGTCCGTTTTGCGGTGTGGGCTCTTGCGGTGGACAAGGTGAAGGCTTCTCTCACGATGCTGGGAGTTGTAATCGGCAGCGCCGCCATCGTGCTGGTCGTCACGATCGCCTCGACCGGGAAGGTCTACATGATTTCTCAGATCGAAGGAATCGGCTCCAACCTGGCGTATGCCTCGCTTGATCGGGCTGGAACCACCACCGTACCGGAGGATGAGTTAACGCCCGGCGACCTCTCAGCCGCGCGTCAGGCTCTACCAGGCGTTCGAGCGGTGGCTGG
Source organism: Terriglobia bacterium (assembly GCA_963741105.1). Taxonomy (GTDB): domain Bacteria; phylum Acidobacteriota; class Terriglobia; order Terriglobales; family Acidobacteriaceae; genus JAIQFF01. The sequence continues at coordinate 218,369 of CAVUGT010000023.1, read as the reverse complement.
CACCTACGACATGCCCGTCGACCTCCAACTCCGGGGCAAACCGTTCCATCCTCGATTGGTCGGAGTTACTCAGGATTTCGAAAGTATCCGCAACTTGCGAATTATCTCCGGTAGATATTTCGACCGGGACGATTTTCTTTCCCGCTTCAAAGTTTGCATGATTACAGACGGTATGGTTCAAGCCGCTTTTGGCCCGGATGCTGCGGTAGGCAATACCATTCAGGTCGGACAATTTCGTTGCACCATCATCGGAATTTTTGCGGAAGGGGTGCCCACTTTCGGGCGATCCGAGATCCAGGACGAAACTTTGCTCATTCCCTTTCCCCTGGTCAAAGACATAACAGGCGACAACTTCTTTCAAGTTCTGTATGCCCAGGCGGTGTCTCCCGAAGAGGTTGCGGCCATGACCGGGCAAATCGAGCAGTTGTTGACCAGCCGGCACCGCAAAGGAGCACATTACCTGGTCGAGAACTTGTCTTCTCTCCTTCAGACTGCCAGCAAGATCGCGTTCGCAATGAGCGTTGTGCTTCTCGCGATCGCCGCATTGACACTCATTACGGCTGGAACGGGCATCATGAATATCATGCTCGTCAACGTTGCGGAGCGAACTCACGAGATTGGACTTCGCAAGGCCCTCGGTGCAAGAAACTCTGAGATCCGGCAGCAATTCCTGTTGGAGGCATTCTTCATCAGCCTGGCAGGCGCTCTGGCGGGAGTGGCGATCGCTCTTGTTTTGGTTTGGTCTGTCGCGGTGGCGACCAAACATGTCCTGCCGCTCGATATTTCCTGGATGGCTGTTGTAGTCGCCCTCGTAGTCTCGAGCGGAGTTGGTGTGCTGTTCGGCTACCGTCCTGCTAGTGAAGCCGCGAACTTGAATCCAATTGAGGCGCTAAGGACGGAGTAATGTGAATCGCCCAGTAACAACCTCCGATCACGTCGCTACCAGCGGATAGGCAGTTTCTCTTTCAACAGTGAGAGCGTCTCCCTGAATCCTGTGTTCGGCCCGGCTCCAACGCCGATGCCCGAGTTCAGGCACAAGATTCCGATTCAGAGTGCATACGAGGCTGCAAAGGAGTTCCAAAGAAACATGCCCACCGTTCGAAGTACAAATTTTGTGTCGCGACTTGCGTGCTCCCTGTTGCTATGTACGGCCGTGATTTGTGGTCCAACGCCAGCGTTTGCTCAAATCACGGATCTGTCTGGTAGACGGCCACAAGGTGCGCAACCGGCTACAGATATGCCTTCCTCCTCCCATCAGAGTTCGCAAGACCATCAGCCGCCGTCTGCGGAATCCGTAGTGTGCAGCGTGAAGCATCTGGAACAATGTCTCAAAGATATAGGCCACGACCAGGCTGGCATCTGGACGAGCCCCCTACGTCTTGCGCCCAGAGATGCCATCTGGCTGCTACCTTTTGCGGGAGCCACAGGGGTTGCGCTCCACTACGACGCGCAAGCACAGCAGGAGCTTGGCATCGACAAGAGCAGGATAGATACAAGCAATACAATCTCTGCCTTCGGTTCGCCCTATGCGACTTTTGGAGGTGCTGCGGGACTCTACTTCATCGGCCTGGGAACTCACAATGAGCACCTTGCCGAAACCGGGCGCCTGGGAGCGGAAGCGGTCCTCGATGCGTCCCTCGTGGTAGAGGCGCTGAAGCTCGCGACAAATCGCGAACGTCCTAACGAAGGAAACGGTCAGGGAGGATTCTGGCCACACGGGACGCGTTCCTACGGGCTCGACGGTGCATTTCCCTCTGGGCACGCGGCAGCAAGCTTTGCGCTGGCACGCGTGATCGCGTCCGAGTACCCGAGTAGACCAGTTCAGATGGCGACTTACGCTTTTGCTTTGGCAATTAGCGCCAGCCGTGTAACTGCGCGCCAGCACTTCCCGTCAGACGTTCTCGTCGGAGGCACTTTTGGATATTTGATAGGCGGGTATGTGGTTAGACATCACACAGACGAAACCCTTAGTGCAGGATTTTCCTTTGTTCCCATCGTAGACATGCCCACTCATACTGTTGGGGCCAGCATCGACATACGGCCTGACCAGTGCGACTTCACAAAACTTGGTCGACTCGTAACCCGCATGGGTCCGAACAGTCAGTGAAAGTGAGACATCCGCCACGTGCGTCAGCACCTTCGGGCCGGAGCGTCCAACCAAATGCAGCGGTCTTGATGTTGTTCGCTACGACGTGGGCTCATTGCACAACGAGTTTGGCGTGCATTTTAGGTTGCTTTATCACTCCGAGGAACTGCATCGGACGCCGTTCGGCACAGTCGTACTCTGCGACGGGAAGGTGGGCAGGAGTTCGCTGCGCGCTGGACGTGCTAGCGGGAATTCGAACTGTTGCCTTGAAGCGGCAAAATTGCGGCGGAAGTTTCTCGAAAGCTCCACGTACTAGCCCGTTTCTCCTCCCGGAGAAACTTGAATAAAGCCACTGTTATGGCAAGAACCAGGGGCCCGATAAACACCCCGAGAGCCCCGAATGTCTTCAACCCTCCAAACACCGCGAAGAAGACGTAGAGTGTAGAAAGCCTGGTGTGCTCCCCGATCAGATATGGTCTCAAAACGTTGTCCACGGGATGGACAACGAATACGCCCCAGATTACAAGAATCAGACCCTTTACCCAGTGACCGCCCAGAATCAGCATAAACATCGCCGGCAACAAGACGAAGGTTGTTCCAACTATGGGCAGCAGAGCACACAGCGTTGTGACCACTCCCCAAATGACCGGGGATGAGACGCCCAGTACCCAGAAAGCAACGCCGGTGAGAGTGCCTTGAATCGCAGCAATAGCGAGAGTGCCATAAACAATGGCGTTTAGTGTGTCCTTGACGCATCTATACAAGCGGGTGACCTGGTTATGGTTGAGCGGCAGGATGACAGCTCCACGGCGAAGCATCGACCTGCCGTCGCGAAGCAAAAAGAACAAGATGAAGAAAGTCATCAACGCATTCACGGCGAGAGAAGTTATGCTTTGGAACGCTCCGGCAGTCATGGCGACCAGACCGGCGACCGCCTTTTCGATCTGGGTTAAAAGTGCCTTCTGCAAGTCTGGAGCTGAGATCGGTACGTAACGGCTCGTCCATGCAATTGCTCGATCCATAAACTGCACGATGAACAGGCTGAGACGTTCTCGGCCTTCACCCGAACCACTCAGCGATTGATAAATCTCTCCCAGCCCCGACACGAGTGCTCGTCCCAAAAAGAAGAAAAGCAGACCAATAAGTAGAATCACTACGGTTGTAGAAAGTAGAGCCGACACGTGTCGGTTTCTGACCACTCGATGGATGCGGGCCTGAAGGGGATAAAAGATAATCGCCAAGATCGCTGAGAAAATGATTGGCTTGAGGAATGGGGCAACGAGGAGATAACAAAAGTAGAGTGCGATGGCCATTATAGCCATCAAGAAAGGGAGCGTAGCTCGGCTCTTGGTCATCTTAACGGGTCCGAACACGATCGCCATCGTGAAGTTGATTCGAAGGATAAGGGATGACTTGCTCTTCAGTGGAGATTCCACCCATGATTTCCACCTCAGATTGATTTCTACGACCGATCTGAACGGTACGTTGACGCGCGCGTCCCCCAGCCACCACAAAAACGCTCCAGCCATTATGATCGCGAAATGTTGCGCTCCCCGGGACCTTCAGGACATCCGAAGCCTCCCAAGTCACGATCCGTGCCTCCACACGATACCCATCTCCCAAGCCGTCCGGCGGGTCAATGAAATCCGCAATCACGTTGACTCGCTTTTCCTCGACACCAAGGGCGGAGATTTTCGTAAATCCTGACGGCTCCACCAACCGCACCTTCGCCTGCAAAGGATGATTGCCGCCCCATCCTTCCAGAAAGACGGCCGCGCCGGGCTTGATGTTGACAGCGTCGGTTGTCAGAACATCGGTGACGATTTCGATCTTCCCAGAGTCACCGAGTACCACGACCGGTGAGCCTGCCTGGACTATGCGCTCGCTCTTCTCAATGACTCGCAAGACACGGCCCGCCACAGGAGAGCGAAGGTCGATGATCTTGTGTCCCGGGGGCCCGTCACCGATCCCTACCAGCCCCGCGCGCGCCACCTTGACTTCGGCAGCTGCCGCCACCGCGCTGAATTGCGCCGCTCGTAGCTCTTCCGCACCTGTAATTTCCACATTTCGCGCTTCTTCCAAGGCCTGTGCTGAAATGACCTTTTCGCGTCCCAGTTGCTCCGCTCGTTGGAGGTCGCGTCTGGCTTGTTCGTAATCGTGACGGGCGTGCTCCGCTCGCGCATCCGCCTGACGCTTCCCTGCCTCTGCGGTCTCGATCCGTCCGAGGACCTCCTCGCGCTGTTGCTGATTTAGGGGAAGAGGCTGAATCCTGGCCACGATCTGGTTTTCCGAGACAGCATCTCCCTCTTCGAGATCAACCCGGAGCATCCGGCCCGGTATGGGCGCCGCGATGACGAACCGGTCGTGGGCTCGCGTTTCTCCATCCTCATCAATGGTCACGCGCATCGGGCCACGCGTGGCCTTGGCGACCTCCACGAGAACCGGAGTAGGCCGCAACAGGATCCAGAGAAGGGCTGCAATCCCCAGCCCGGCGGCAATTATAAGGAGTTGTCGACGCAATCGATTCTGTGCCACGTCACTCTCTTGTCTTTAGAACTGCCACCAGGTCGAGACGACTGAGTCTCCGATATAGCAAGGCTCCGGTTCCTACAGAAGCCAGACCTACAATCCCTGCGGCAATAACATATGTCTTGGCGTTAACCACCAGGGGCATGCGGTACAGGTCCGTCTGCATGGCCGCGGTCAGCGCCGCGCAGAAACTGTAGCCGATGAGAAATCCAAACGGGATCGAAGCTAACACGAGAAGTGCTTGCTCCCCCAACAACATGAAACTAATCTCGCGCTGGCTGAAGCCGAGAACGCGCAGTGATGCCAGTTCGTGTCCGCGTTCGGAGAGTGCCACCCGCGCGCCATTGTAGACCATGCCGATGGCGATCACCGAAGCAAACAGATTCAGTGCAGTGGTAGAGATTCGCAGGCTTTCAGCTATCGTGCGATAGAAGCTCTCGATCATGGCCTGTCGCACGGCGACACCCGCCACGGCCGGCGTTCGCTTCAATTCAGAATAAAGGGCTAACAACTTCTCAGCGTCCACGGAGAGATAAGCGCCGGAAATGGACGGGCCTTCGTGCAGCATGCGGTTCAGTGCGGAAATGTCCATATAGGCAGAAAGGCCAATCATTTCATCCACAGTGGCGCTGACGGGGACCTGCCGTGCCGGGCGCTCTCCTTCCAGAATTTCCACGGTGATGATGTCTCCCGGTCGAACGCCAAGCCCTTGAGCAAGTTTGCTCGTGAGTAGCAAGCCATCCGGCGGAATGCGCGCAATATCAAGATTCTGTCCTACTACCCGCCGAAGATCGGCATCGGCCTCGAGTCCCAAAAGCGGAATACGTTGTGAACGGTGCCCGAAGCGAAGGCGTGCGGGCACGATTCGGAATGTCTCCGAGTGCAGCACACCCGTCAAATGGTTGATGTCGTAACTTGCTTGCTCCCCGCGGGGCTCAACCAGAGAAATTGTTATGTCATCTCGTTGAGCAGTCCGGAATTGCACCTGTACCAGATAATCGATAGCGTCAAAAAAATAGAAACCTACGATGAGAATCGCGACTGCGAACGACATCCCCACAACCGTGAGAAAGGCTTTCCACGGTCTTCGTTCCAGGTTTCGCAGAATCATTCGCGTAGAAATGGATACCAGCCGGGCAAATCCCAGCCGTTCGGCGATTCCTTCTCTGAATTGGGGAGGGGATTCGGGGCGCATCGCCTCTGCAGGCGGCAGTGCCACCACTGTTCGAAGCGATAAGAGCGCACCCAGGCATGCAGCCAATGCACTAATCGTGATGCTCCAGAGTATTAGGCCCGTGCTGGCGACAAACTTCAGTTCGGGAAATCGGAAGAAATTCTGATACATCCGAGCCAGGCCTCTGCCCAGCCAGACTCCCAGTGGCAAGCCGATGAAAGTCCCCACCATTACGGCGACAAGGGCAAGTTTCAGATAGTGAACGCCAACTGCCACATCCGAATAGCCGAACGCCTTCAACAAGCCGATGTTGTTTCTCTGCGTACTCACCAGTCGAGATAGGACGACATGAATGAGAAATGCGGCAATGCCTAAGAAAATGGACGGCACGAATATCCCGGTAATGCGGTCCTGGGCTATTTCGTCGGTGAGGAATCGGTGCGAAATCTGATCTGCACGGCCGTACGCTCCCAGCCCGCCGTAGGGTTCCAATATCTTGTCGAGCCTTCCTATAACCTCCGCTTCATTCGCACCTGGAGCCAGCGTGAGCGATATGTCATTGAAGCCACCCTCCATATTGAACAATGGTCCCAATGCCTCACGGCTCATCCAAAGGACACCGAACCTTCTGTTGTCCGGAAAGACCTCAGCGCCGCGGATCTCGTAGACGTATTCAGGCGACAATGCGATACCTACGATATGAAGACGTTCCCAGCGGCCATTGATGACTGCTGAAAGTGAAGAACCGACCCCAAGACCATTGGCGCTTGAAAAGGCTTCGCTAACCAATACTTCGTCCGGACGCCCCGCCTCGATGTATCTCCCTCGTCGCAAGAACAGATCGTTCAGCATCGGCGGCGAGCGTTCAGGAATAGAGATCAAACGCCCGACGGCGGGCTCATTCAGCCCGGGAATATCCAGGTTGACTTCGACGACTACCCTGGTTTGGACTACTGCAACTCCTGGAATCGATTCAATCGCAGTTGCCAGACTGTTGGGTGCGCGCTTTAGCTGGGCAAAGACATCGGCAAAGTGAAAGCGCGCATATTGCTGCTGTTGTGCGCGCTCAACTGATTCGTAGGCGCCACGCATGGTCACATAGGTAGCGATACCTGAAGCTACGATCAGGGCCACCGTCACGACCTGGCCACGCATATGCCAGAGATCGCGAAACAGTTTTCGATCTAAAGCGCTCAGTCGCATCTCACCATGCCAATTCCGTTGGTGAGACTCGCCGTTCATTCTTTTGGATTTCGGCGATCATCCCACTGCTGATGCGAATCACTCGATCCGCCATAGCCGCGATTGCCGCGTTGTGCGTGATGACCACAGTGATCGTCTTCAACTCCCGATTTACCTGGTCAAGAACCTCCAGAACGATCTTTCCCGTCGCATAGTCGAGTGCGCCCGTGGGCTCATCGCAAAGCAGCACCTCCGGCCTCTTCACCACCGCACGCGCAATGGCCACTCGCTGCTGTTCGCCGCCGGACATCTGTGCCGGGAAGTGATGCAGGCGATCGCCAAGCCCGACCATCCGCAGACATTCCTCCGGATCAAGTGGATTCTCGGATATCTCGGAAACCAGCGCCGTATTCTCCAAAGCCGTCAGACTGGGGATGAGATTGTAGAATTGGAAAACAAAACCCACGTGTTCACGCCGGAAGCGGGTGAGTTCTTCTCGTGTCGCGGCTGTCAGATTGTGATCTCGGTAGTGGACTTCACCACTGGTTGGCACATCAAGTCCGCCCAGGATATTCAACAGCGTGGACTTCCCGCTTCCGGAAGGACCCAGCATTACCACGAACTCCCCCGGTAACAAATCGAGGGTGATGCCGCGAAGAGCTTCGACCGTTACATCCCCCATGCGATAGATCTTGGTGATTTCGTGCATGTGGAAGACCGCATCGACAACTGCCGCAGTTAGCTGCCTGGTCATCGTGTGCCGGTACTCCCTTGTCTTCCCCCCGAATTGTAACTACTGGTCGGTTATGCCCACGGTTCTCGGTGGCGCAGAGCACAGTTCCGGCTTGTCGGGGAGCAACATTATCTCCTGCCGGGTGTCCCCCATCCTCTGGCAGGGAGGATGCGTCCTGAACCAACTCGTACCATTCACGTACCCTTCCCGCGTGGCTATCTTGTCAAAGAACCTGCATCTCCCGGCACGGCAATCTCTTATTCCTCTCTCCTCGTAGCTGAGATGTTTTGTGCAGAGGCTCGTGTCCAGCTACAAATGTTGGTTACGTCGGTCGCATTGAGCCTGGCACTCCGGTGCAGAAGGGTGTAAGGAAGACCGGGCATTTCGCCCTCTGATACCTCCTTGCAGATTTCGGATAGCTGTTTCTGCTGCTCCCCAGACTGGTAGCCGGCCCACTCGGAGAAATTCAATGCCTTCCGTCCCCGATTTACGTCCGAAACCACCAGCCACGAAACTGGAGCCACGTGGCTGTACCAGGGCCATACGCTACGATAGGAATGACAATCGTTGCAGGAACGCTCAAAAACGGTAGCCACAGCTGGATCTACTGCGAGATTTGCGCGCAGTTCGCGCTTAGGGTCGACCGGAGGATTAGTTCTGGCCGGTTGAAAGAACTGAACTGCCGCTAGAATAAACACGAGCAAAACGGCAAGTCGTTTTAACAAAGTTAACATTCGCCCTCCTTCGATTTGATCAACGCCAGAGCCGACGAGTTCTCGCCATCCTACTGACTTCCGGATGGCTTCTTTTCCACTTTCGTGAGCGCCAGCTTGAAGGCATCGCGATGTGACATTTCGTCCTGGCGAATTTCTTCAAAACGGTCCGCAGCGGCTTTGTCTCCGGACGCTTTCGCTTGTTCCGCGAATTTGCGGTACATAGTGTCGACTTCGTAGGACTCACCCTTGATCGCGTCCTTCAGGTTGTCCGCGTCGCTGCCCACCAGCCCCGCGAGTTCTGCTTCCTCTGCAAAATGCTGGAAGCGTTCCGTCTTGGCGGCCTGTGCGAACAGATTTGCCAATTCGGTATTCCCGTTCCGTTGCGCTTCCTTGGCATACAGCAAATACTTTGCGTACGCGAACGCCTCACCGTGCATGGCGGTCGACAAATTTGCTTGAGTATTCTCACTCAGACCGCCTGCGCCGCTGGCGGTCAGGTGCCCGGCAACAAACAACAGAGTACCGGCAAGCACCGCTGCAACATATAAGTTGGTCCTCATGACGCCACCTCTTGTACGGACAATTCGAACAGCAAATCCTTTGTCCATTGTTTTCCGTTTCTAGTGAATTAATACTACTTAGGGACGCGATATCCGGTGGTTTCGGTCACTTCCCCAAGTGATGATGATCACAAACTCTTCAGGAATTGTTGAGTTATAAGCAACCATCCTTTGAGATTAGGGGAGCCCGCTTGACCGACGAACACCAAGCGACGATCGCGTACTTTTCGATGGAAATTGCAGTGGACCCCCAGATCCCTACGTACGCCGGTGGCCTGGGAGTGCTGGCCGGAGATGCATTGCGTTCAGCAGCGGACCGCGGCCTCCCGATGGTGGGTGTGACCTTGCTTCCCCGCCGGGGATATTTTCGCCAACACCTCGATGAAAGCGGCCAGCAGTCCGAGCAGCCTGAAGTGTGGAGTCCGGAAGCGGTTTTCGAGCGTGTCGAGCCCATCGTATTGCTCACTCTGGATGGAGCTCGGTTAAGCATCCGAGCTTGGCGCTATTGGGTAAAAGGCGTGTCTGGCCACGAGGTTCCGGTCTATTTTCTGGACACAGATATGCCCGAGAATTCTTCGTGGGAGCGAACACTCACCAACAACTTGTACGGAGGTGACGAGCGATACCGGCTCTGCCAGGAAGCCGTGCTTGGCATGGGCGGGGTGCGACTCCTGCGGTTGCTGGAATATACGGACATCGTCCGATTCCACATGAACGAGGGTCACTCAGCTCTGCTTACCCTAGCCTTGCTCGAAGAACGTGTTGGACGGCCGAATTTGAGTAGTGCCACCCAGGATGACATCGAAGCGGTACGCAGCCAGTGCGTCTTCACGACCCATACTCCAGTTCCCGCCGCTTTTGATCAGTTTCCGCTCGAGCTTGCTCGTCAGGTTCTCGGCCCAGACCGGATCAGCATTCTCGACGTCACCCGTTGCTGTCCCCCCGGAAATTTGAACATGACATATCTCGCGTTGCGGTGCTCGCGATACGTCAATGGCGTCGCTATGCATCATGGGGAAGTGTCCCAGGGAATGTTCCCGAACTATCCCATTCACGCCATCACGAATGGAGTACACGGTGTCACCTGGACGAGCGCGCCTTTTCGAGAGTTGTACGACCGGCACATTCCGGAATGGCGTCGGGACAATCTCTATCTTCGGTATGCCATCGGCATCAATCTCGAAGAAATCCGGCAGGCACATCTCCACGCGAAGCGAGAGATGATTCAACAGATTGCGAAAGCGACCGGAGTCCAGTTCGACGAAAATGTCGCTACGCTCGGATTTGCCCGGCGTGCAGCGGCGTATAAGCGGGCTGAACTGCTGTTCACGGATTTGGATAGACTTCGTGCCATCCGACGCCAAGCGGGCCCATTCCAGGTCGTTTATGGAGGAAAGGCCCATCCACGGGACGAAGAAGGAAAGGCCGTGATCCGCCGGGTGTTTCAAGCTGCGGCGGCCCTGCGTGATTCTATTCCCATCGTTTATGTCCAAAACTACGACTTCAATTGGGCTCGTCTTCTCACAAGTGGTGTCGATCTGTGGCTGAACACGCCCCATCGTCCCTACGAAGCATCGGGAACGAGCGGAATGAAAGCCGCCTTGAACGGCGTCCCAAGCCTCAGCGTGCGCGATGGCTGGTGGATCGAAGGTCACATCGAAGGTGCTACGGGATGGTCCATCGGATTCGATGAAGATCCGGAGCAGCATGACATCGAGGTCGCTTCAATGTACGACAAACTCGAGCGCGTGATCCTGCCGATGTTCTATGCACGACCCAACGCTTACGCCGAAGTAATGCGTTCAGCGATTGCTGTCAATGGGTCATTTTTCAATACGCAGAGGATGATGGCGCAGTATGTCCTGAACGCCTACTTTCCCGACGGAGCGAAACCGAGTCCATAGAGGGCTAACAACCTCCAATAAATCCGGGAAGCAACCCCGCATCGCGCTTAGTCTGTTGGTTTCTTTCGAAGCGTTTGTCGGAAGTGGCAATTTTAGAAATCGCTGAGCTGACTCGGCGGTATCGTAATCCGAAGGGCATTGAGGACGGCAGCGAGGTCGATGACTTCCTGTGCGATGGCGCCCGCCAATGGTGGCAGGTAACCACCAGCCGCGAACAACATACCGACACCGCTCAGGATCATCCCGCCCACTGCGGTCTGCAACGCGATGGAGCGGGTCCGCCGGGCAATGTGCATCAATTCGTCCACCTTGCGCAGCGATGAGTCCATCACCACCGCATCCGCCGCTTCGGCCGTCACATCGCTGCTTTGGCCACCCAGAGCTATGCTGGCGCTGGCTGCCAGCATGGCCGGTGCATCATTGATGCCGTCGCCCACGAACAATGTTCCGCGCCGAGCTGTCTCTTCCGTCACCAGCTTCAGCTTTTGCTCGGGCGTGGCGCCCGCAACAATATGCTCGATGCCGACGATCTTGGCCAGATGCTCAACCTCGGAGCGCCGGTCCCCGGAGAGGAGAATCACTTGTCCCGCACGGTGCTTCGGCCGGAGATGGCGAACGAAGATAGTGCTTTCGGGCCGCGGTTCGTCGTGAAAGCGAAGCAGCGCGGCAAATCGTTGGTCGACAAGGATCACGCATTCCAAGCCGGACGCGGCTGGCGGTAGTTCTGAGCCGGATACCAGTGTTCCGGCAACAGCCTGATTTCTTCCGGTGACAAATATCTGATGTCCATCTACCTCGCCGACTAGTCCCTGGCCAGGCTTCTCGCTCGCTCCCTTGGGGACGGCAAGTCGAATGCTCCGGGCTTTCGCAGCGTCGAGGACGGCTTGCGCCAGGGGGTGTCTGGAGTATTGCTCCAGACTGGCCGCATAGCCCAGAACTTCGATCTGGTCAGTTCCTGCCGGACAGAAAATATCAGTCAGAACCGGACGGCCATAGGTCAGCGTTCCGGTCTTGTCGAAGAAAAACGTCTGGCAAGTTTCGATCTGCTCCAGAATTTTCGGATGTTTAATTACAATGCCGCGCCTGGCGGCCAGCGAGATGCCGCCAATAATAGCGACCGGAATGCCGATGAGAAGCGGGCAAGGCGTGGCAATCACCACCACGGCCAGGAATCGTTCCGCAGTGCCCCCAATCAGCCAACCGATAACGCCGATCAGCAACGCCAAGGGTGTATACCAAGCGCCCAGTCGGTCGGCGATGCGGCGCATGTTGGGGCGGTTTTGTTCGGCCTCCTCGACAACTTTCAGGATGCGGGTATAACGTGAGTCGACTGCCAGCTTGGTCGCGCGGATTTTGAGCAACGTGTTGCGATTGACGGCGCCTGACAGGACCTGCGATCCGGGGACTTTCCCAATCTCGAATGGTTCACCGGTCAGGTACGATTCGTCCATCTCGCCCCGGCCCTCAATGACTTCGCCATCCACGGGGCAAATCTCATGGGGATAGACCTCAAGAATGTCTCCCGGGACGATGTCCTGAACGTCGATCGAGGCGGAGCCCTCTGCCGTGACACGGTGGGCGCGCGTTGGCATTCTCTTGGCCAGGGCGCGCAGCGCGGAGGATGCCCGTCGCGTCGCATATTGTTCCAGGGCTGCCCCGCCGGAGAGCATCAGCACTACGATGCACGCCACCAGGTATTCATGCAGCAGAGTTCCAGTGACGATAGAAATCCCAGCCAGCCAGTCCGCACCGAATTCGAGCTTGAAAGCCTGGCGCAGCAATCCCAGCAGCAAAGGAATCCCGCCGGCGAGCAAAGCCAGATAGAGCGGCAGCACGTCGAGGTGGCCGACTCGCCACAGATAACGCAAGAGCAAGTACGCGAGGATCGCCAGAGCACTGAATACGGCGATTGGGGTATCTTTCCCGTATTCTCTCAGCCACCTGTTGGACGATCCTTCATGGCGGCCCGTCTGCAGGGTGGTCGCCTCACCAGTGGATTGTGTCGTTTGCGTCAAGGGTCCTGTCTTATCGGTTTTCAAATCAACTGTGTTTTACCCGCATCTTAAGTGAGCAGTTCCCACCGCAGATGTCTAAGGCACTGAGCAAGCCAATCTTGGGTGACACATGTCAGCACACTACACGACTTATCCCGGTATCAACCACGTAAGTTCACTTCTATGTCATCGTCTAACCGCAAGTTTGAGTGTCACGACCCTCTGGTGTTTGTGAGCCTTGTCACGGCGAACGGTGATCTCGCGTACTGTTCGGGTCAAGCGGATGCCCAACTGAATCGGCGAAACTTGGGCCCGCCACCGACACCGCACCTCGATTCGACTACGTCCTGAAATGGGCGCTTCAGATGCAGCACTAAGACTTATCGTTACCGATCCGGTCTTAATGCCGCCGGATTGGTTTCTGGATTGCCGACCAGGACTAAGCCGCTGGCGCGGCGGACGCTACCGCGTGGATAGACCGAGAGAGTTCAGGAACCGCTGACATAGTGTGGGTCATAGGGAAAGGAGATTCCTGTGACCCGTTTACGCAAGATGATGCTGGAGGAACTTCAGCGTCGCAACTACTCTGCCATCACCACGCGCAATTCCCTGCGGGTGGTAAGCGACTTCGCCAAGCATTTTGGCAAGTCTCCCGACAAGCTCGGCCCCAACGACCTTCGAACGTATCAAGCCCATCTACTGACTGAGTGCAAGCTGACGCCCGGCACGGTGGTCAACCGGGTAGCGGCGCTGCGGTTCTTTTTCGTCAAGACGCTCAAGCGGCATCAGTTTCGCGAGTTCTTACCGTACCCCCGGGACCGGCGCCGGCTGCCGACGGTGCTGAGCCAGGAGGAAGTCTCGCAGCTAATCAATGGCGCCGGAAACCTGTTTCGACGGACGTTGCTGATGACACTCTACGGAACCGGCATGCGCCGCGCCGAACTCGCGCGTCTCAAGGTCGGCGACGTCGATAGCCAACGGATGATCATCCGCGTGGTGGAAGGCCAGGGCGGCAAAGATCGTGACCTGCCCCTGAGTCCGGCTCTGTTGGAGACACTGCGAGAGTACTGGCGATGGCGGAAGCCGAAGCTATACATGTTCCCCACACGCACGCGTGGCCGGACGCTCGATCAGCCGATTTCCGACAAAACCGTCTGGATCGCGTGTAGCGAGGCCGCGCACCGGGCCGGCCTGAAACGTCTTCACCGTCGCAACCAACTTTGCTGCGCCGGTCCGGCCGCCGCTCTCGCCGATCCGCAGCAGTTCGCAAAACTCATTCGCCGCCTGCACCGTCACGACTGGGTCGTCTACGCCAAGCAAGCCTTCGGTGGGCCCCTGCAGGTGCTGCGCTATCTCGGCCGCTACACTCATCGCGTGGCCATCTCCAATCATCGCTTGTTGAACTTCGAGCAGGAGCATGTCACCTTCCGCTGGAAGGACTACGCCCACGGTGGCAAGCAAGGCAAGATGACTCTTGCGGCCACGGAGTTCTTACGGCGCTTCTTTCTGCACGTGCTCCCCAGAGGATTCGTGCGCATCCGTCACTTCGGATTCCTCGCCAATCGCTTTCGCGCTTCCCGCCTGGCACGATCCCGACAACTGCTATCCAGGCCTCCCTCCACACTCGGCGAGACTGTAACCTGCAACGCTCCGGCGGAGAGTTCTTCTCTCTGGCATTGCCCACGCTGCGGCGCGGCCATGATCGTGGTTGCCAGATTTGCCGCTGCGGAATTATCCCCATGCGCTTACTTCGATTCTTCGTAGCATGTCCACCTCTGGCGGCCCATCGATGTGCTCCCGCACATCGACGCATTCGTGTGCCTACCCCACGGCGACAGGTTCCCACGCCACTATTTGCGCACACTCCTGCAGGCACATGCAGCGCCATCAACCATCGCGACACGGCCTTCCCCGCTCGCCGGCGCTTGCCCAACTCTCGACTTGGCAGCCAACTGGCGTTCAAATCCCATAGCGCACCGCGTCCGCCGCAAACGCCAGCGGCTTCCTCCTAGTCTCCTTATCGAAAACGCCTCGGATCGAGACCTCGCTCCACCCCAAGAGTCTGCCCCGAGGCGTTTCCGATCAAGGCTAGCGACTACTCGGTAACAACCGCACAGACAACTTGTCAAGCAGGGCATTTTATAGCGATTGGAAACTCTGAGTCCCCAGTCAGACCTTGACGGATCTCGCGCAAACCACATAGGATGGAATCGTCCTGGACAATTGTTACCATGGTAAGTATTTCCGGGGCTGCACCCTGCTAGCGGATCGGTCCAAGCCTATGCCTAAGATTTACGAGGAAATTAAACAGCACAAGCCGCTGCGTTCGCCCGGCCAGCTGGCGGCGATCACGATCTTTCGGACCGCCGATGTCGTTCGCTATGCCGTCGAGAGATCGCTTTCCCCGTTCGGATTGTCCAATGAACAGTACAACGTCCTCCGGATCCTTCGAGGCGCGGGAGAGAACGGACTCCCCACCCTCGAGATCGCTGATCGCATGCTTTCGCGCAATCCCAATATCACCCGCTTGATTGACAGGCTGATCGCCAAAAAGCTCGCTCGGCGTAGTCGGCCTAAGGAGGATCGGCGTGTTGTGATCGTCTCGGTCTCTCCCCAAGGACTGGAACTTCTCGCACATCTGGACGGAGTGGTGGACCTAGTATTCGACAGCTTCCCTCCGACGACGAAGGCCGAAATGGAAACGCTGCTGGACATCCTCGACCGTGTGCGGGAGCACATGGCCGTGAAGACGGCGGCGGAGCTTTCTGCCGACAAGGCAAAGACGGTCCGCACGTAAGAATCCCTCAAAAACCCAAAAAAGCTCTTGACAACCGGGCGTTTGTGCTCCATAGTACCCGAAAATAGATACCAGGGTGACTATTTATATGGAAACTAATACGTGTGCCGAGCACCTTCTTCCGCATGGGAAGTCGCCAGGCCGGGACACGAAGGAGAGCATATGAACCCTACGCTAGTTGTTGCCGCTGTAACGGACGCGAATGCAAGCGCTGCCGGATTCAAACTGAATCAAGGGAAGTACGTGCCCACAGGAACTGGTCCGGCGTATTGGGGCCCTGGAGATGAGGTCACGTTTCTAGTCACCGGCAAAGAAACCGATGGGGCCGTCTTTATGGCTGAACTCTCGGTCCCGCCAGCAGGAGGCCCACCGCCGCACATTCACCATCGCGAAGACGAGTCGTTCTACATTCGGGAAGGGACACTGGCGATTCGTGTCGGCGACAGAACGGTGAATGTGTCGCCCGGAGACTTCGTTCACGTCCCTCGAGGAACCGTGCATTGCTTCAAGAACACAGGGAACACGCACGCGAAGATGTTGGTAACGTTCACGCCGGCGGGGATGGAGAAGTTCTTTGAGGAGGGATTTTATCCGACTGGAGATCGTTCCGTGGCTCCGGGGCCTCTCACCGAACAGTTGCTGGCGCGGATGCTTGCTGCTGCTCCTAACTGCGGACTGGAGTTTCTCCCGCCAGAATTACAGTAGAACCGATTGCCCATGGATGGGCGATCTACCAATCCCGTTGTCACGACGACCTGCCGCCCGATGTCGGGGCGGCTTCTCCTTTGCATCGCACCGGAAAGGCAGGGGGACACGATAACTTCTGCAATCACGCGATAGCGCTCACGACTTGACCTCGTCGCGGGGATTTTGAGTGTAATCGCGATGTTACACCAACAATCCGACGAAAGCGCTATCGGTAACAAAATCCTACCCACGAACTACGCACCACTACCTCGGCTTCCTCGACTTCGGCCCGAATTTCGATGGGCTTAAGAAGTACCCCTAGTTGATGTCTAGAACCAGCACGGCAGAGTTCCCACCGATTGGACATCCATCAGCGCCCGGTTCTTGAGATCTCACTGAAATCTGTACACTGCTCCCTGCTGAGCCGCCAAAGGAGTCGAAGGTCTGCTGACTAATCGCGGTCTGAACGTGGTTTGAGTCCATAAACTTCGTCTGCAATGTGCTTCCGTTCCACATGATCTGTGATTGGGGAGTAAAACCACTTCCGTCCACTGTCAGGAGTACTGATTGCGCGTCGCTTGGAATAGTGTCCGGCGAGAGTGAGGTGATTTGGGGCTGCGCCACCACGCCTTGACAGCTAACGAACAGCGCGCTGCAGGTCCAGCCAGATAACAGCAGGGTCAGGGCGGCAATGAGGGCAATGCGAATCGAGAGGTTAGCGAGGGAAGAACGCATACTAGCCTCCCTATAACGAGCATAGATCGGGCAAGGAGACTGCGCTTAAACGAGACTAGAAGGTGTTGGGTGCATCGGAAACTGTTAAAGGTGACAGGAGCAGCGGAAACGGTGGTCGGTCCGCGATCTCACGTTGCCCGGAATTCGTCAGAGGGTGTCCGCCGGGCAAAATTAGGAAATAGGGCAATGACCTGTTCGCCTTAGTCGTTAGGCTGCATTTGTCCGATTGATCTCGAACCGCTGGTAATTTTGGGAGTTCCCCCATGTCTGACTCTCTGTTCAAATGTAAACAACGCGGATTGTGACAGAGGTCACTGAACGATGAGCGTAAGGCCATGACAAAACGCCTTGGAATCTGTGGTCTCTTTCTCATTCTCACCTTGACATGGTCGCAGCAAACTACGCCCGACATAAAAGGGACATGGTCTGGCACTTTCATATCGAAGAGTGCTGATATCTCACCATTCACGATAACGATCAAGATAAATTCAGACTCACGCGGACGCCTAGTCGGGGACTCAAGTCTCGTATCGGACTGCCTCGACAGCCACCGCCTCAAAGTGACTGTAGGCGGCTCGAATATCGTCCTCGCAGGAAGTGACGCCAAAGATGACAATGTCACCTTCAGGGGCACCATTGACACCACCGGCACGCTGATGACGTTAACTACATAATCAACGGAAGCGCCAGCGGAAGGTGTGAGATCGATAATGGTTCGGGAACCTTGGGGAAGCGATAGTGACCTAGTTTGGGACTTAGCCATCTGCATCAGGCTTCCGCGTGTGTTCTCGCGGGCCCGCGTGACCATTCCCCTGATCTTCGTTGCCGGCGGAATGGGCTATCCCACCTACAATTGAGACGCGCCCTGGGGATTTTGTCGGAAACGCGTTATTCAGGCAGATGTAGGCCAGGAAACCGGCCAACTACCCCAAGTCACGTGCTATTCGGAAGCAACTGTTGTAATCAGATTACCCCAACTACGGGTCAATGAGTTACGATAATCAGGGTCGGATAAAAGCTCCTTCAAAGAAGAACGGTCCCTATTCAATCGAAGATACCAACCGCGCATAGTAGCCTTTGCGGCTGTGCACCTGGAGCCGCCGTCGCGATTTTCTAGCCGTAATCTTGATATGACGAAAGCGACCATCCTCTTGCAGGCCGCCAGGTTGATAGGAAATCGCGTAGCGATTACGCATCTCCTGCTCAATGGCGGAAAAAGCCTTCCTAAGGTCTCTCTTGTTCAGCTCTGAAAAGTATCTTCCGCCGGTCTGTTCTGCCAGCCGCTTTAATGCCAGATCGCTTGGTCGCGACTGTGTCTCTCCTTGGTCATTTATGCGTCTACTGATGCTTGTGTTCACAGTGTAAATCGTAACGTCTCGAACCTGCGCCCTATCAATAGCCTGGGCGAGCGTGGTCTTACTGTCGTTGTCGTCCCCGTCGCTAAGGACAATCAGGACTCGGGCGGCTGGTTCGCCTTCTCTGGCCGTGTTTAGTTTGTCGCACGCGTTCTGGATGGCATCGAAGAACGCCGTGCCGCCGCCGTTGACTAAAGCCGCCACTCCGGCAGCCAGTCGCTCGGGATCATCGCTGTAATCCTGGGTCACTTCTATGTCGTTGCTGAAACCGAGCACGAACGCCTGATCTCGGCCAGGGTGCATGACTTGACGAAGGAATTGCAAAGAAGCCTGTTGCTCGACGCGAAAGTGAGACTTCACCGAGGAACTGGTATCCACTACCAAGCCCAGCCGCAAAGGCAGATCGCTTTGAGATCCGAAAGCCGAAATTCTCGTAATTGTGTTGCCATCGTCTGTTACGCCAATATCTTCCTTGTTTAGGCCCTCAACGAACTTGTGACGGTCAGTAGCAGTAAAAAAGATGGTTACCTCATCCACTCGTTTGTGAAGCGTCCAGGAATCAGAACTCGTGAAGAGCGACGCAGGCGTGCCATCCGTCAGGTCAGCGCTAGGACCAGCACTTCGCGGACCTACATTTTCATTCACTGCGCAATCCCGACAAGCCTGACCTTCCTGGCTTTCGGCCACGACACCTGCTAAAGCCATCCCGCCAACAAGAACAAGCGCCGTCACGTCCAGTTGCAATGATGCTGCGCGAAGTAACCGCATACGCGCCTCTTTTCGTATCTCCCTGCGAGAAAACTGAGGTTCTGGCTGATCCGAGCCTGAACGCCTGGGAAAGTTTCCTCTGAGCAGCAAACCACCTCATTTTCGCCTACTAAACAATGCGTGAAATCAGGTGAAAAACTGCCATGTCGCCAATCGTTCATCGTTTCTTCTTTTCTTTGGAAGAGTCCTCTTGTTTCCGTCTTTGAACGGCTTATGCGTTTCACGCAAAGACGATCCCAGTTCGATCAGGCCTAAGTCGTTCTGTCGGGGGGAAAAAACTTTGGAGAAACACTAAGCGACCAGATATCAAAGAACCAAACTGGCCTACAACATAGGGGCAGACGGGACGTTAAGTCAATCCCGGGCACATCCCGTGCTTCTCCTGTTTTCCTCACATAGCAGAATCATGCAGTTAGCCGCGTTTGTTATGGGGCGCCTTTGGGGGCGCTTAACAGGCCCAGCTCAGGTGTCTTGGGCCGAAGTGGGGAGATGTTGCTCCTATTGGAGCCGAAGGTCAAGCTGGACGGCGGGTTCGGAGCACCCTCGTCATACTGCTGTTCAGGGTGCGCTAGGGCTCAAGGCGCACAACTTGATCGGATATTAAGAACTCTGGCGGAGAGGGAGGGATTCTATTGCCGCCGTTACCCACAAGTCGCTGTGAACCCTACACTTCGGCAATGATTGCCACGCGGGTCAGTTACTAAGCCGCTCGCTGTGGGTGGCAGTCCGGCACACGGTTGGCACTTGGACTGAGCCGAAACATCGAGAATTGCAGCAACCTGTCTGTTGGAATGTCAGTGGGAGTTCCTTCACCTTTCTCCGCTGGCATTCCACGCCGACGCGCCAATTTACATCCCAGTTGCCAAGACTAGTCATGATGGAGTGACCGGCTCCGGTTCGCAGGACGTGGGTTACGCTGTGAATCGGAAGACCACAACGCAGAGCCACATGCGAAAGGAGCCGGTCCAATGAGCAAGATAAGGTTTGTCGGTTTGGATGTCCATGCAGAGACTATCGCCGTAGCGATTGCAGAATCGGGGGAAGAAGTGCGCTCGCTGGGGATCATTCCCAATCGTGAGGATTCGATTCGGAGGCTGGTCAAGAAGTTAGGGCCGGCAGAACACCTGCGGGTCTGCTACGAGGCGGGTCCCACAGGATACGTGGTGTACTGGCAGCTGACTGCGTTGAGTGTGAAGTGCGAAGTCATAGCCCCGACGCTGGTACCGGTAAAGGCTGGGGATCGGGTGAAGACGGATCGACGCGACGCTGAGAAGCTGGCGCGGAGCTATCGATCGGGGGATTTAACACCGGTGTGGGTACCGGATGCGGCGCATGAGGCGCTGCGGGATCTAGTCCGGGCACGAGAGGCGGCCAAGAAGGATCAACTGCGGGCTCGGCACCGATTGAGCAAGTTCCTGCTGCGGCACGGGAAGAGGCGGCCCGCGGGCATGAAGGCATGGACCAAGAGACATATGAGCTGGGTGAAGTCGGGAGTCCGTTTCGAGCAACTGGGGCAGGAGGTCACGCTCCTGGATTACGTGAACGAAGTCGATCACGGCGCTGCCCGCGTGGAGCGGCTGGAACGAGCGATCGATGAGGCAGTAAAGTCGGCGCCGACGCGCATGCTGGCGGTGATCGAGGCGTTGCAGGCACTCCGAGGGATTGCCCAGATATCAGCAGTAACCATCCTGGCCGAACTGGGAAAAGTTTCGCGCTTCCCTGCACCCCGGCAATTGATGGGCTACAGCGGCATCGTCGCCAGCGAGCATTCTAGTGGCGAGCGGAGCCGGCGCGGCGGTATTACCAAAACGGGCAACGCCCATCTTCGCCGCGTGGTCATTGAGGCGGCGTGGGCCTATCGGCACCGACCCCGTCTCGGTGCGATGTTGCACAAGCGCCAGGAGAAGCTGAGCGAAGAGGTGAAAGAGATCGCGTGGAAGGCCCAGCATCGACTGCACGCGCGTTACCGCAAGCTTAGCGCGCGCGGGAAGAACAAACAGCAGGTGATCACGGCGATCGGGCGTGAGCTGTTAGGGTTCATCTGGGCCATCGGGATGAAAGTGGAAGTGGAAGCCGAGATATGCGAGCCCACGAATTGTGTGGTTTAAGGAGATCGGAAGCGCGGTACAGGGAAGCAGAGCAGATGGCGGTCGAGGGGCACACGGAAAGGAGAACCCTCATGGAATCCTAAGCGGCAGGCTTCGAGCCGGATCCGCGCTACTAGTCCGAGGCAGCTCCCGACGGATCACGATTATGCGGTTTTGACCCGCGAATATCAGAGTGATCAACCGTCGCGACAGCCGCCTCGACTGCCATCTGCGCTGCTTTTTAAACGGAAGTGAAGAAACACGAAATAGGAAAATTAGTTGCTCGGTCTACTCCATATCAGGAATCCAGCAGCGCCCGTAACTTGTGAGCGTATCTGCGGCTCGACGTGACCACCGTTCCTTCTGCCAGCACGATGTCGTAAACCCCATCGAACATCGGGCGAATCTCGCTAATGCAGGCGCCGTTCACGATGGCCGATTTCCGCACGCGGATGAAGTGGTGTGGCGCAAGCTTCTCTTCGAGATGTGCCAAAGTTTCCCGCAACAGGTGACTGTCGCTGGCGGTGTGTATGCAGGCATAGTTTCCCGTGGCTTCGATCCACAAAACGTTGGAAACGGGAACAAAGAAAATCCGCTTCTTGTCCTTCACCACAAAGCGTTCCAACGGGCGGAGACTACGGAGGGATTGGAGCAGCGGTTCGAGATCTCGATTTGCTTTTCCGCGCTGTTCGACGACCTGGAGCGCGTGAACCAGGGCCTTGGCAAATCGCTCCTTATCATACGGTTTCAAGAGATAGTCAACAGCGTGCACTTCGAATGCACGGATGGCGTGCACATCGTGAGCCGTGACGAAGATATAAACAGGAGCGGGGCCGGTCGATGGCTCCACATTTTCGATGACTCCAAAACCATCCAGATCAGGCATCTGCACATCGAGAAAAACGATGTCGGGATGAAGTTCATTGATCTGCTCCACCGCACTTATTCCGTTCGCCGCCTCGCCTACAATTTCAATATCGTTGTTCTTGGCCAGATAACGACGGATACCGCGCCGGGCGATCGGTTCGTCATCGACGATGAGGACTCGCGTCTTCATGCGAACTCCGCAGTGGAATGGTGATGATGGCCTCACAGCCTCGACCGTCGCCTCTGGTAAGTTCCAGCGACGACTCGTCCCCGTAAAGCTGTTTCAAGCGTGACTGGACATTGCTGAGTCCGACGCCGAATCGCAGGCGCGATCCCGGTGTCGGACCCGGGCCATCATCGCGGACGCAGAGCCAAACTCTGCCGTTGTGGCGTCTGGCAGCGATCTCTAGCCGGCCTGCGGCGGAATCGACGCTGAAGCCGTGCTTGATGGCATTCTCAACCAGTGGCTGAAGCGCCAGGCTTGGTACATAGACTGCGAGAAGGTCAGGTGGCACGTCCATGTGAACGTTCAAGCGATCATGAAAGCGTGTCTGCTCGATCTCCAGATACTTGCCTACGAACTCGAGCTCGCTCTGCAAAGTGATCTCGTTCTCCCGCCGTTCGAGGGCCATGCGCAGCAAGTCGCCGAGACTGACCAGCAGATGGCTTGCAGCATCGACGTTTTCCTGCATCAGGATTCCGATGGTGTGAAGACTGTTGAACAAAAAGTGCGGATGTAACTGGCTCTTAAGGTTCTCAAGTTCGGCGTGGGAGAGTTGCGTTTCCAGTTGCGCCGCTCGAGTCTGACGCTCCATAGCAGCCTGGTAAAAGTGGATCGACTGATACAGCCCCACAACTAACCAGTATGTAAGCACGCCAGTGAAGCTCATCGACAGAACACTGACTGTGAACGTCGGGGGAAGGGGTGGCGCACCAGGATCGGTTATGCGAAGAAGTAACCGCAGAAGTCCATGGCTCAGAAAGTATGCGGTGATCGATCCCAGGGGAGCGATCATAAACGACGTGACCGTGTGGATCGCTATATGAGGTACAAACCTCGGCCCCGTCAACGGGAACCGTTTTGCCAGAGCAATCACGAGCGGTGTGCACGCCGCCCATACGTTCCAGTAGACGAGTTCGATCGCACCCACGATCACCCAGCTGACGTGCCCGCCGTGAACCTTCGCCACTACGATCTCCCGCACCGTGAACAACAGTCCCACAATCGTCCACGCACACAGGATCAAAATCCATCTCGTCCGTCCCATATCTGGTGTGGCCTGCAGCAATAGGTGTGTCAACCCTTCCGGCACGGATTATAGCGGAACCCTCGAAGAGGACATCAATGAGGACAGACCGCTTGTCTCACTTCGGACGCCGCATGTCACTTTTCCTGCAAACGCTGGTTCTTCGCGGCATATGTTCCATACCCGCTAACCCAGTATCCACAGGAGTTTGCTATGAGCAAGACCGCAATTACCTCTCCGGAACTCACGCCGCCGGTCGGCCCGTGCTCCCAGGCGATCGAAGTCGGTGGTTTCCTATACTTCAGCGGACAGGTCGCCCAAGACCCGGCCACTGGCAAGGTGGTCGAGGGGGGCATCGTGGCTGAGACGGAACGCGTCTTCCAGAACCTCTCGGCGGTTCTCAAGGCGGCCGGCAAGAGTTTCGACGATGTCGTGCGCGCCGGTGTGTTTCTCACGAGCATGAGTGACTTCGCCGCGATGAACGGCATCTACGCATAGTATTTCAGTCAGCCCTTTCCCGCCCGCACGACGATCGCGGTCGCCGCGCTAGCGCTTGGGGCCTGCGTCGAGATCGACCTCGTCGTCAAGGCTTGAGGCGACGCATGGAAGGCCTCATCGCGGGGATCTTGGAGCCTTCAAAATGCAAATACTGATAGTGGGCATCGGCGCGTTGGGCGGAACAATTGCGGCGCGTGCCATCCGCACAGGACTGCCCGTCCGGCTTGCGGCTCGCAATACCGATTCTGCGGAGGCATTGCGCAGATCGGGCCTGCGAGTGTCCGGCATCGGAGGAGAGGTGAGGGCAGACGCTATCGACGTTGCCGCAGTTGAGGACTACGGAAAGGGAGACCAGTTTGACCTGATCCTACTGGCCACCAAAGCGCAGGACGCGCTGGAAGTCGCGCCCCATGTGGTGGGCCTGCTTGCCCCCGAAGGAGTCATATTGCCTATACAGAATGGCGGCGTTGCACGGGTGCTTGCGGATCGCCTAGGCGAAGATAAGATCCTTGGTGGATTCTCAAATCTTGGTGCCACGATGGTAGAACCCGGCGTCTACGAGCAGAAGAATACAGGGCATCTACTGATAGGCGAACTTGCTGGTGGTGTCAGTGAGCGCGTCGAGCGGGTTGCGCGCGCCTTAGGTCGAGCGATTGAGGTTAGGGTAACTTCAAACCTGACTGGTGCCATCTGGGCGAAACTCCTGATCAATTGCTCGGTTACAACCCTCGGTGCGCTCTGTTCGCAAACCATGCGTCAGTATATGGAAACGGAGGCAGGCAAGAAGGTCTTCCGCCGGACGTACGAGGAAGCGTTGTCCGTGGCACTTGCGATTGGCACTCGGCTGGAGCGTCTGGCCGTGGACCCGATTCCGCCCGGATGGCCGAGCAATTTTGCCGCGGAGGAACACTATAAGTCGTGGGTCGAGGCAATAATTGCCTTCTATGGGGATGTCAAACCCTCGATGCTCCAGGACTTCGAGCGCGGCCGGAAGACTGAGGTCGACTTCATCAACGGCTATGTGGTGACGTTAGGCCACGCTTCCGGAGTGCCGGTACATATGAACGCCACAATTACAGACCTTGTACACCAGATCGAACGTGGAGTTCTCCAGCCGACACGAGAACGGATGAACGACCTAGCTGATTAAACCTGTGAACGGACCCGTGACAACAGTATTTGACGGCCAACTCTGACCGCTTGTCTCACTTCGGACGCCGCATGTCACTTTTCCTGCAAACGCTGGTTGTTTGCGGCATATTGTCCGGTGAGCAGGCGCATCGCCTGGAGGAGTTTCACATGAAGAAGATTTTGATTCAGTACGGAATTTGCGCGCTTGCGGTCGCTCTGATGGTGCCGTTGGCGCAGGCGCAGCCGGCAGGAATGCAGGCCGCCTTCGGAAAAGATGCCGGAACACTTTCCGACAAATTCACCGGGCTTGCGCGCGTTATGTCGGGCAAGTACGACTGGAAGCCCGGCCAAGGCGTTCGCTCCGTCGGCGACGTGTTCAACCTGATCGTTACGGAGAACCGCATGCTCGCCGGCGCGCTTTCGGGCACACCGAATACGGGGGCAAAGGTTGCGCCCATCACCGATCCGGAGAAATTGCAGGAAGCTCTGAAGGCTTCTTACGTCGATCTGCAAAAAGCGATCACGGCACTCTCCGACAATGACCTGCAGGCGCCGGTGAAACTGTTCGGAAGAGACATGACGAAGCAGGCCGCGCTGATGCTGATTCTCGAAGATCAACACGAGCATCTGGGGCAGTCGATTGCGTACGCGCGCAGCAACGGCGTGGTTCCGCCCTGGTCTAAGTAGGACAACAATGAAAAACGAGATGAGAAAATGATCAAAGCCGCTATCTTTTCCGTGTGTCTCGCAGTTTCCTCACTTTCGCTCAATGCACGTGCCGAGGATGTGCGCCAGTACAGCGATGGCCCCGTTACTGAGGTGGACTACATTCACGTTGAGTACGGGCATTTCGAAGAGTACATCGATTGGCTAAATTCGACATGGAAGCCGACCATGGAAGCTTTCAAAAAAGCTGGGCTGATCATCGCTTACAAGGTTTTCAGGCTCACTCCAAAATCACCGGATCAGCCCAATATAAGTCTCTGGATCACTTTTAAGAACGGGGCTGCGGCTTTGGATAACGGCGTCGAGCTGGAAGAGGTGGCAAAGAAAGTAATCGGTAGCACCGAGCTTCAGAACAAGGCCAGAGTCGGCCGGAATGAATACAGAAAAGTTCTCGGTAATGAATACGTTCGTGAAGTGATTTTGAAATGAAATTCTTATACGTGTTTAGCACCGTCGCGATACTCCCGCGGCATTGGCATAGCGCATGGTCGCTCCGAAGAATGCCCTCGTCGCCGCCTGCCCCGCTCTCGGAACTTCCGGGTTCACCACTTCCGCGGCTTCGATTCGCTTCGTGAGAAAGCGAATCCGCCCATCGATCTGCCGCAGCCGCCGCTTGCCATACTGATAGTCGGCGTTTTCACTGCGATCGCCGTTGCTGGCAGCCCACGCCACCACCTCCGTCACGGCCGGGCGTTCCCTGGTGAGCAGAAACCGGTGCTCATCTTTGAGGCGCTCCAGCCCGCTCCGCGTTATGTAGTTCTTGACTGGCGTCGCGGGCTCGTCCCTTTGTGGTTCTCTCGTAAACCCTTTCCGCATCTCGTAGTCCTTCTAGCGCGAATCCAGTGGTTCCCCAATGAACGCGCATGAATGCGACAGAAAACACTGTACCGTTCATGGGAGTTCATCTGCGACCCTAACTGATTTTTCACATCTTGCGGTACTAAGCGATCCTATCCATCATCTCGGACAAGTGGGAGCTGGCAGCATTCGGCCAATTCAACACCATCAGCAACCACTGCCGCGAGCAACAGGGCAACGGCAAGTCGCGCTAAGCCGATCTGTTAAATTTCTTTTGGGCTCGGAGTCGCGCGAAAGCGCGGGCTGGTGCCGATTGCGCAGTAACGGAGCAACACTATGATAAACAAAACGTTTAACCAATTCTCACGTCGTAAATTCCTAGGCGCAGCTGGCGCAACAACCCTGCTATCCAGTGCACCGGGCTTTGGGGCGTACGCGTCCTCCCTGAACAACAGTTCATCAGACGGCGTACCAGCTTCCAGCGGCAAAGGGCGCATCGTCGACATGCATGTGCACTTCGATCCGAAAAAACCAAATTACATTGAAGATTTCCTGAAGTTGTCGGAGCGGCTGAATCTAACCGCCCTGATGTTAACTCCGTTTGAGAATCGAGTGGTTGTCGCCGAAGCTGCAAAACAGCACCCGACCAAGATCATACCGTTTGGGTATGTGAATTTGGACGCTCCAGATGTGGTCCAGCAAGTTGAAGAATTGCACAGCATGGGATTCCGTGGGCTTGGCGAACTTGAGTTCGTTAAGAAACCATACATCGATCCGAGTTATTTCCCTGTTTACGAACGAGCCAACGAGTACGGGTGGGTCGTGCTGTTTCATACGGGGATAGTACTGAGAGCAAAATTTAACGAACCCGAAGATGTGGCGTCCGGGCGGATGCGGCCGATTCATCTGGAGGAGATCGCACGTCGATTCCCGAAGATAACAGTGCTTGGAGCCCATTGCGGCAACCCGGAGTATCAATGGGCTGCCGAGATCGCGCGGTGGAATTCGAACGTGTTCTTTGATCTTAGCGGCTCGAGTTTGACGAAGATGCAGCGGCGGTTGTCTACATTCCGAGAGATTTTCTGGTGGACCGGCGAAGGCGATTCTGAAGTGAAAACTCCGGACAACGATCCGAACGCGTTCGTGAAGCTTGTGTTCGGATCGGACACCAATTTGGAAGGCATCGAGAACGTTGTAAAGCAGTATCACGCGCTGTTTGATGCGTGTGAGATTCCGGAACCCACACGGAACCGGATTATGGCAGGAACCCTAATCAAGTTGCTAAGTTTGCCGAGTTAAGCAAATACTTCCGGACTGTTGGTTTCGATAGGCACGTACCGTTGCAAACCTATTGGAGGGCAAGGTGTGCCAGCCTCCCAGGGCGGCGTTTTCTTAAGGTAAAACGCCACCAAACTCCCTGCTTTCTGTAAAGAGCTAAATCGAAAACGCTGTGGCAGGTCACTGCTGCACGAAGTCCACGTAATCGTGTCGCTGCAGGAATTTAAAATAACCCACCCAGTCAAAATTATTTTGAGGGCCCAGTTCCATTTCCGTGTTTTGGATGACCTCGGCTAGATTGCGTTTGCCATCGCACCAGTAAAGTGCTGCCATAGTTGGCGACCAGAAGCCGCTGTCAGGAAATCCTTCCCGCTGACTCTCCGGGATCTCATCCAGTGGGAGGGCGCCCATTCGCTTGCGGCGAACGATGATCTTTTCGGCTTCGGGACCGAAGTTGGGGGCCATCGGCTGCATCGTTCCCAAATGCAATTGCTTTGCACGCTCATTCACGGCGCCTTCGATCCGCACTTTGTGCGTAGCGGCAAAGGAGGCAAGCGCGGACAGCTCCTGTTGGAGATCGGCGGCCTGTTTGACCGCCTTGGTTTCGCGCGCCAGGTTGTAATCGACGCGAGCCTTCTCCCAGTAGAGCAGATGGCCCAGGCTGTCGGCGTCCTTTGCCGCAGCCACCAGGTCCAGGCTGTTTGCCGTCCCCGCATTGATCTGATCGTATCCGCGCTCCACAGCCAATTCAGCCATCCAGTGCATCTGCTCCGGTCCCGCCGATGCCAGAAAGTATGCGTAAGCCGCGTTCATGACGGCGAGGTCGCGCAGGGATTTTGGGTCGACCTGGGCTGGGGTATCAAAGCTGGTGTGGTGAGCAGGGATTCCGTGGCCGCTATTCACCGAGGTCGTGGGAATACCGATCATCGACTCTCCGAGGTCATCGTCGGTTCCGCCGTAGTACGCGCCCCTGTTGTACTCGCTCCATGAATAGGGGCGGCGCACCATGGGGAAATATTCCGCGGCAAGGCGCACAGTAAATGCATCCACAAAAGAACTTGCCGATTGCCGATTCATCGACCAGATGAACTGCGTTCCTGCCAAATACTGCCATCCGGCAGGTGTGTCGATGCACATGGCGGCAATGGTTCGCTTGGTTCGATCCTTGTGGGCGTCGAGATACGCATGCGATCATCGATAGATAAGTCGGTCCGCATCCCTTCTTCATTGTGCCGTGCATGGCGAGGGGCGGCTACTTCGGCGGCCCGGCGATCGGCGCGTATGGCTTCGTTTCTTGTATCGTAACAAGTTCGTTTGTGGCGAACCATCAAGATGTGTGGGTCTATAGCCCCTAGAGGGGCTCGGCACTACACCTCCGCGCTTTTTCAATTTGATCAAAAGAGGCGACCATGGGCAAAGCAGGAGGAGATATGAACCGCAGAGCATTCCTTAGCAAAACAGCCACGGTGATTGCCGGTAGCGCGGCTTTCGGGAGCACCGCGTTGTCTTACGCTCGGATTGTCGGCGCGAATGATCGCATCTCCCTGGGCCACATCGGAATCGGAGACCGCGGGGGTGAACTGACTGAGATTGCAGGGCGGTTGAAGGATAGCCATAACGTAGATATGACCGCCGTCTGCGATTTATGGTCAGTGAACCG
Source organism: Terriglobia bacterium (assembly GCA_963741105.1). Taxonomy (GTDB): domain Bacteria; phylum Acidobacteriota; class Terriglobia; order Terriglobales; family Acidobacteriaceae; genus JAIQFF01. The sequence continues at coordinate 188,857 of CAVUGT010000023.1, read as the reverse complement.
GGACAAGGCGCGCACGGCGAATGGGAAGTATTACGGCAGGGAGCCGCGAGCGATGCAACATGTGGAAGATTTGCTCGCGCTGAAGGATGTGGACGCAGTGTTGATCTCCACGCCCGAGCATTCCCATTCGGCGATCCTGAAGCTGACAGCCGAAGAAGGCAAAGACGCGTACGTTGAGAAACCGATGGGTAACGTGCTGGCCGAGGTGAAGGCTGCGCGCGATGCGGTGGTGACCCGCAACTTGATCGTGCAAGTGGGGACGCAGCATCGAAGTGAGCCATATCAGAAAGCGGCGTTTGAGGTAGTGCGGAGTGGTGCACTAGGACAAGTGAGCAAGATCGAGATCGTGTGGAACTATCATGGTCCGCGGTGGCGCGGACGGAAAGAAGTGGCGCAGATCCGCGAGGCGGACACGGATTGGGGGGAATGGCTGATGACCAAACCGCAACGGCCGTTCGATCCGCGTATATATTTCGAATTCCGGCTGTACAAAGAGTTTTCGAGCGGAATTGCCGACCAATGGATGAGCCACGGGATCGACCTAGTGCACTATTTTATGGACGATCGCGTGCCACGGTCGGTTATGGCACACGGCGGAATATTTGCCTGGCGTGACGGACGGGAAAATCCGGACACGTTTCAGGCGCTGCTGGAATATCCGAAGGGATTCTTGGTCAGTTACGCGACGAGTTTTGGGAATGATTCCCCGGGGTACACGCGCTACATGGGCAAGAAGGCAACGCTGGTTAACATAGGCGACGAGGGCAGCCCGCGCTACCAGGTTGTGGAAGAAAAAGGCAACCACGAGGACAATTCGGAGATCGACAAGCAGCGGCGGGCGAGATACATTCAACTGCCGGGTGACAAAGAGCTGGCGCCGATGGCGATCGATGACATGTCCGTCGGGCACATGGCGAACTGGTTCGAGTGCGTTCGTACGCGGCAGCAGCCCATCGCGACCGTGCAGGATGGCTTCGGACATTCGGTCGCGTGCATGATGGCGGCGGAATCTTACTGGACGGGCAAGAAACTTTACTGGGATCCAGCGAAAGAAGAGATTTTGGACCGCGCTCCACAGGCGAAGTGAGACTAAATGTTGCTGCGCTTCATCTCGTCCATCAGGTGATCGCATGAGCGCACGCACAGAGCCATGATGGTCAGAGTAGGATTCTGGCAGGGATTGGAAGTAAACCCTGAGGCATCCATTACGAAAAGATTCTTGATATCGTGGGTTTGCTGAAATTGATCGAGCACAGACTTCTTGGGATCGGTGCCCATGCGGGCGACGCCGGCTTCGTGAACAGCCCAGCGCGGCGCTGAGGGATTCGCGCGAGTGCGTATGTTTTTGGCCCCCGCAGCCTCGAGCATCTCTCCCGCAGATTCAGCGATGTCCTTGATCATGGCTTTCTCGTTCTCGCCGTCGGACATGTGAATCTTTAAGACCGGGATACCGTAGACATCCTTTAGTTCCTTGTCGATTTCCACAAAGTTGTCCCAGCGAGGTAAGACTTCGCCGAAACCGGTGATACTGAACTCACTGCGTGGTTCACGAAGCGCCTTCTTATAAGGTTCGCCAAAACCCGGAGCCCCCCAGTTGAAATCGAAACTGCTGTCGGATTCAAAGCCATAACCGCGGAGGAATTTTTCGAAGGGCGGGCTGCCTTTCAGGTTGCGAAAGCGGACGATATAAATCCCCAAGGGCTTGACGGGAGCGCTCAAGGAAGGCGCTGGAGCAAGCTCGGGAAATTCGCCCCTGCCACCGGCGCTGCGTACGTGGGCCATGAGGTAGTGACCGAGAACGCCGCTGGAGTTCGCGAGGCCATTGGGATACTGGGAATTTGCCGAGTTTAAAAGGATGCGGGTGGATTCTTGCGATTGCGCGCACAAGATGATGGCGCGCGCTTGAATTTCGCGCGGCGCCCGCGTGACTCGGTCGATGTAAAGAACGCCGCGCGCGCGATTGCGGTCCGGATCCATCAGAACTTTGAAGGCCATGGCGTTCGAAATCAAAGTACAATTCCCGGACTTGAGTGCGTCGGCGACAGTGGTGAAAGCGGAATTGAAGTAAGACTTGGTGACGCAGCCCCGTTCGCACGGGCCGCAATAGTGACATGGGCCGCGGCCATTCAACGATCGGGTGAGGTTCGCTGAACGCGTGAGTGTGGCGGTGCGGCCCATCTTTTGTTTCAGGCGATCGCGAAAGACTGATTCTTGGCAGTTCAGCGCCATGGGCGGCTGGAATTGGCCATCCGGCAACTCCTCGAGTCCCTCTGCCATTCCAGTGATTCCTACATACTTTTCCACCAGATCGTAATAGGGCGCGATGTCTTTGTAGCTGATCGGCCAGTCTTCGCCGTAGCCATCGTGGGAAGCGGCTTTGAAGTCCCAGTCGCTGAAACGTAGCGACACGCGACCCCAGACGTTGGTGCGGCCACCGGTCATGCGTAAGCGGCCCAGCCAGTTGAATGGTTTGTCCGCGGGCGCGGTGTAGGGTTCTTCTATGTCGTTTACGAACCAGTCTTGGGTATATTCGTTGCAAACATCCCCCATCTGCGATTGAATGGGGCGAGTTTTGCGGACAATTTCCGGCGCGAGGTTGCGATACTTCAGTTCGAACGCTGGAGTGTGCTCGCTGAAATTCGCGCTGGATTGCGGGCGTCCGGCCTCAAGGAGAGCAACCTTCAGCCCAGACTCGGCCAGACGCTTGCACGCCCAGCCTCCGGAAGCCCCTGAACCTACCACGATTACGTCGTATTTCTGTGTTGTCAATTCAGCCAAGGGTTCGATACCGCCGAAGACGATGATTGCTGACGCTAAACAATGTCATGATTTGCGGATGCTAACAAGCCAAGCAGAGCGAGGTCAATCGAAGAGGATGGAGCGCACTCCGCAACGGTGGGTCGATCTTATTCATTTGCTTTGTAGTGGCATGCCAGAAATTGTCTCTCGTTGACATGGCACTTGTGACCGTGCAGCGGCCGAATGTTACCATTACCGCGAGAATTTGCTGCATTGCTGAGACGCTATACAGACTCTGCGAGGCCATTATCGTGACAAAGGATGAGAGGTTGCACCTGATAGGGGATGGACAGGCAATAGGGCGCGCGCTTACGCGTCGCGAGATGGTGCAACGAATCCTCTCCGGAATGGGCGCCGGAATGGCGTTGCCGCTGGTGGCGGCTTCCCACCCCATTCACAGGCTCCTTTCGGATGACGCAATTTTTTCAGGCGCGGATGCGCAGATGGCATCCGCGGCTTGGAAACCGTTATTTCTCAACGCGCCCCAGAATAAGGCGCTCGTCGCGCTGTCGGAGATCATCGTGCCCGGGTCAGCCAAGGCTCAAGTGAACCGGTTCATCGATTTGCTGCTAAGTGTAGATACGCCAGCTAACCAGAAGAACTTCTTGGTGAGTATTTCGGCGATGGAGGACGAATCGCAGAAGCGTTTTGGGCAACCGTTCGCGGCTCTCAGCGGAGACCAACAGAATGAGCTTCTAACCGCCGCTTCGAAAGAGGATGTGGGCAACAACGAGGGCAAGGATAAGGGTTTAGAGGCGCGAGATTCTGAGGGCAAACACGCAGGAGAAACGCGACATTCGCTCAACGACCACTTCAATAATCTGAAGGGTTGGATCAGTGGAGCGTATTATTCGTCGGAAGCCGGAATGACGGAACTCGGATGGACCGGCGAATACGCCTTCGAGAATTATCCATCGTGCCAGCACGCGGAAGAACATCATTGAGACTGCCGGTGGAGGAGGACTCGCATTCTCGCATTCGCATTTAATGAACGCGGCCATCCACCGCCTTGTCGCAGGAACGGCTAGCCCTGCCGTACTCCTGCGGAGACCTTGTATATCGCAGCCGCTCCTAACAAACTGGCTCCAGCCAGGATCTTCCACGCCAAGTCATAGCTGTGGTAGCTATCGAATATTCTTCCCGCAATCCACGGCGCTGCCCACTGGCCCAACGAGTATCCCATGATGATCAGCGCGAGGATCTTTCCAAGGGCCGCGGTGCCGAAGCATTCCGCTGTGACCAGTGGAATCAACATGTAATCGGCGCCCATTGCAAACCCAAAGGCCAGGGCAAAGAGCCAAGTGGCAGCTGGCTGGTGCGATAAGTAGAGTATTGGAATCGTTAGCCCAATCAATAAATAGAAGAAAGCCATGATGTCTTTCTTGGAGAACCGATCCGCCAAATACCCCACCAGTACGCGGCCACCGAGGCTTGATGCCAGCAGCACTGTTGAGAATCGCGAAGCCGCAGTCGGCGAGTGGCCCTCATCCCTAAGGAATAAAATGAAGTGTTGAATCACTGCGCCGATCGCTCCAACCACCAGCGTGGAGCCTGCAAGGATCAGCCAAAAGTTGGTTGTTCGGGCCGCAGCAGCAGCACCGCTTGAAGTAGCGGCGCCGGCGGTGACCGTGTCGTCAGCGAGATCATTTTTCGAATCTCCATCCGGGAGGAGCCCCATTTCGGCGGGAGTGGAGCGCGTAAGTAAGATTCCGACCGGGAAGAGCACAATCAGAATCAATAGGCCGACAGTTCCCAACGCATGGCGCCACCCGAAGGTGCGGATCAAACGACTAACCAGTAAGGGCGACACCACTCCGCCAAAACCCAGGCCAAGATAGGCGAAGCCCATCGCACGGCCGCGCTGCCTGCGGAACCATTGCGCAATAAGTACTTGATTGGCGATGGGGCCTGCCAGCACGTAACCCAAGACTTCCGCGATGCAAAGAAGTTCGTATTCCCAGAATCGGGTCATGAAACTCATGAGGAATAGAGAAACCCCGATGAGGCCAGCACCCGTAAGGATGATCCATCGACTGCCGATCCGGTCAATTAGCGCGCCAGCTGCGAAACCAAAAGGCAAGCCGACAATCAGAAATCCTAGAAGAAAGCCCTGGGTGACTTGGGCGCGCGCGAACCCGAGTGATTCCACAAGCGCGGGATAAAAAACCGGGAAACCATAAAAGATAATTCCGACAGCAAAGAAGAGATTTAGGAACGCAGCTACAACAATCCACCAGCCATAAAAGATTCGTGTTGATCGATTTTCCTTCATGCAATCACCGATCGGTCATGGACAAGCCAACGGTGCGCTCGTCCCCAGTAGAATAGCGTTCAGATCGAAACCGACATCGGTTTGTGATCGCACTACATTCGCCTAACGGAGTGAGCCCCGCCGTTCGCATTGAGCTACCGGCTCCTCGACACGACACCGTGCGGGCGGCATCTGCATAGGGTTGCACACTATTGTCTTCGTGGCCATGGGTCAAGATTGGCTCACTTGGTCCTAGGAAACCCTGATTAAGTCGTTCCCCTCTGAAAAGAAGTCCGTCCACTTCACGAAATCGCCGGAAACCCGGCCAGTCCCCTCCGGTCGAGCCTGAATCGTCTGCCGAGCGAGAACACGCGTTGTCGAGCCGCGGGCCCGCGTTGATGCCTGTAGTGACGGTCCAACTCCTCGACAAACAAGAGGAAGATCGCCTTCGTGCCGGCGCCGGAAGGCGGCCGGTGGAGTCTAGGAGCGATAAAAAGGCTGATTCAAAAGCTTTCGTTTTGTTATGATTGGTTGTTTTTGATTTCATCTTGAAACGCATTCGCCTGCGTTACCTCGATGCGGAGTAGCCAGCCTTGGTGCTACACAACGGCCGCCATGATGGCATGGCTCAGAGCGGCCCCTGCACGTGAAGCGGAGTGGGAATCACTAAGCGATGATCTATCGAAGCGACGATTCAGGCGCGCGTTTTGGGGATATTTTGCGGCGAAACCGGGAATCGGGACGAGGCGGGACGTACGCCGTCTGTTCTGCCCACCCCCAGGTCCTCGATGCAGCGGTCCAGCAAGCAATCGAAGATTGTTCGATTCTTCATGTGGAATCGACATCCAGCCAGGTGAACCAGTTTGGTGGCTACACGGGTCAGACGCCGCAAAAGTTCTCGGATTGGATCCGCGGCTCTGCCCAGCGCGCGGGCCTCCCTGCGGAACGAGTGCTGCTGGGTGGCGACCACCTTGGCCCATTCCCATGGAGAAGCGAAGGCGCTCATGCCGCATTGCAGAAAGCTTGCGAATTGGTGCGTAGCTGTGTTCTCAACGGATATCAGAAGATACATCTCGACGCGAGCATGCCTTGTGTCGACGACGGAAATGGCGGCCTTGACGAGCAAATCGTTGCGGACCGAGCTGCCATTTTGTGTCAGGCTGCAGAGAATGCCTTTTCCAACCTGCTAACTGGTTCTCCGCAGATCGTCTATGTGATTGGAACCGAAGTCCCCGCCCCCGGCGGCGAGTCACAGGGTGCACATGCGCCAGAGGTAACGACCGCCGAACATATGCATCGAACCTTGCAAGTATTCCAGCGCGTCTTCTCAGAACGAAACCTGTCGTCGGCCTGGGAAAGAGTAGTGGCGGTCGTTGTCCAACCCGGAGTTGAATTCGGATCTGATCTGATTTTCGAATATGACAGGACAAACACACAATCGTTGTCCGCGGCGCTGGCAGGAAACGCCGGAATCGTATACGAAGCGCATTCCACCGACTACCAGTCCCCGAAGGCGCTACAACAAATGGTGGAGGATCACTTCGCAATTCTCAAAGTTGGCCCCTGGCTGACGTTTGCCTATCGGGAAGCGGTTTTGGCCCTAGAGGCAATCGAGCATGAACTGCTTAAGACGAGCGCTGGCGTTCGGCAGTCTCAGGTGCGCGAAGCCCTCGAGCAGGCAATGTTCAGAAATCCTGTTTACTGGCGGTCGTATTATCTCGGCGATGAAGTGAAAATACGCCGCGAGTTGATCTATAGCTACAGCGATCGCTGCCGGTATTTCTGGAACGAACTCTCCGTCCAAAAAGAGGTAGCGCAACTCTTCGGGAATCTTGCCACGCGACGGATTCCTCCCACCCTGTTGAGTCAATTTCTGCCTTTCGAATATGAAGCTATACGCGAGGGAGCACTCGAAGCTACTGCGGAGATGATAGTTCGCAGCCATATCCAACGCGTCTTGCGCGTTTACTCTCGCGCATGCGCCGCATAGAAGAGAAGGACATCGATGCTACGCAGAGACTTTCTAAAAAGCAGTATGGCGTTGGCGGCGGTTGCGGAACTCGGAACAGGCGAAGCACATGGGCTTGTCCGCGCTCATAACTGGGGGAACTATGACTTCGGTTCCGGCCCGCCCGTTAGTGACCGTCTGAATCAAGGTCCCTTCCCGCAGTATGCGCCGGATGCCGTCATCCCAACCGATGATGTGGTCATGACCACGACTGCCTCGGAAGATGTTGTGCCTAACTTTGGCAAGGGACTGATTACATACATCACGGCCGATAGTGGCACTGAGGAAATTAAATCGGACAACATCAATCAGGCGATCGAGGACCTGGTCCGATTTCCCCTGGGTCAACAGCTTTATATTCGCCCGACTTGGAGAGAGGTGCAGCCTCGGCCTGGTCGCCTGGAGCTACCCGATTATGTAAAGCTGGTCTTCGATCTTGCGAAGAAGAACAACAAACGTGTTGGACTTCGCATTCAGATGAGCGCTCCCGACTACAAGCACCAACCCGCACTGCCCGATTTCGTGCTCGACAAAGTGCCGACAGTTGAGCTGATTCCCGACGAAAAAGAAAAGAAGGCTGCAGCTCGATTTATCGGAAATCAATATTCGCGCTATCAGCCGCGCTTTGATCATCCATTCTTCCAGCAGACATTCGCCGAGCTGGTAGGACTTTTAGCGACGGAATTCAATGGCAATCCTGGCATCGAATTCGTTGACACTTTTCTATATGGATTCTGGGGTGAGGGGCACACCTGGCCCTTCCTAAATACTCCTTTCCCTGACTACCAGACCGCGGAGAGGACGTGGGTAAAGATGATGGAAGTGCAGTTGCAGCACTTCACCAAGACTCCCTTAATGACCAACACCCAACCCGACTACAGTCGAGTCGGCAATTCCGAGGTCCTCGATCTCACGATTCGAAGCCACAACTGGATTCGCAGCGACACCATCTTCATTGAGAATGAACAGATCGAAACTCTCAGCAACCGCCCGCCGTGGATCGCCGCAGCCCTCGAACAGGGGATTCCGGCAAAGGCCCCAAACACGACCGGTTCTGACGACGAAATATCGCCGACCGAAAATATGATCGCTCACGTGATCGACGTAGGGGCGAACTACTGGTCGCTCTGGAACTTTCACGCGATTAGCGCCAAGAACCTACTGAGCTACTACCAGGCATTTCCCAAATCATTCGATCAGATCAATCGTCGAATCGGCTATCGCGTCCGGCCATCAATGATCTGGAGTTATGAAGACAGCGGCTATCTGGGACTCATTATTGCCTTCGCCAACGATGGCATTGCCGGAGTTCCGGGCGTGTTGCGGGTCACCGTCGAGACAGAAGACGGCAAAGTTCTGAAGAGTGGCTGCCTCGATGCGGGTTATCCCCTGCCTGGAAAACTTCGGCAGGCGCAATTTGTGCTGCCCCAGGGGACAAAATTTGCAGGTTTGAAACTCAGAGCGGAGATTGAAGTGAAAGGGATGCGTTATCCGGTGCAGTGGGCTTGCCGTCAGAAGCTAAACCAGGATGGGTCACTGACACTGCGCGCTAACCTGCATCACGGACTCTAAGGACAAACATGACAAAGACGTTCTTTTCGATAGCTATCCTCACATCGATCTGCCTGGCCCAGTCGCCATCGCCCCCTGCTCCCTTGCCACAGATCCAAAGCCGCAGCCTGCGCATCGAGTTCGACAAACAGATGCGTAGCCGCGTAGTGGCGCGATTTAATGGCAAGGAAGTTCCGTTAGGCGCGTTCTCTGCCTCCGAAACTGTTAAAGGCAGCGAACGTGCTTGGTACACCTTTGCCTTGGAGTCGCAGAAGCAGGAGCACGTCAGCGACGTTTATGGTGGAGGAGAGAAGCTCACTCTGATTGGTACGTCTGGAAGTCTACGCAAGACTTTGTCCATCATCATCTACGACGACTTCCCCAATCTTGCAGTATTCGATGTCAGCTACACGAATATTGGCAAGTCGCAGCTGAAGATTCTCGAATGGAACAACAATAGCTATACGATTGAAGCGCAGCGCGGGTCCGCGAAGGTTGCCTTCTGGTCGTTTCAAAGCGGTTCTTACGAGCGTCGTCCGAACTGGCTGGTTCCACTGCACCCAGGATTCTCTCAGCAGAACTATCTCGGCATGAACGCGAGTGACTACGGCGGCGGCACTCCCATTGTTGACGTCTGGCGCAGGGACGTGGGCATCGGGGTGGGCCACGTAGAACCGCGACCACGCCTGATTTCGTTGCCCGTTTCCATGCCCAACGCGAGTCAGGCACGAATCGGTGTGCGGTATCGTTATGACAGCTCCTTGAAGCCCGGCGAAAGCCTCCACACCTTTCGCACGTTTGTCTCCGTGCACGAGGGAGATTACTTCCAGACCCTGCTTACGTACCGCCGATTCATGTTGAAACAAGGATTTCAGATGGCCAAAGCTCCCGACAGCGGTTTCGGCGCGATCTGGTGTGCCTGGGGATACGGACGCGACTTCACCCCGCAACAGGTCTACGATACGCTGCCCACGGTCAAGCGAATGGGATTTACATGGGTCACACTGGACGACGGTTGGCAGAACAATTATGGCGACTGGCAGCTCGATCCGAAGAAATTCCCCCGTGGCGACGCCGACATTAAAGCCATGGTGGATCGGATTCACCAGGAGGGATTCAAGGCGCAGCTCTGGTGGTCGCCCCTCAGTGCGGTTCCAGATTCCAAGCTTCTGACTGATGAACCTGATCTGGCGCTGAAAAACCGGGACGGTTCACGGCGCAAGATTTCATGGTGGAATTCCTACTATCTCTGCCCCGCGAACTCTCGAGTGGTGGAGTACCACAAAGCACTTGTGCACAAAATCCTCGTCGATTGGGGATTTGACGGGCTCAAACTCGATGGCCAGCACATGAACGGCGTTCCTGCTTGCTACAACCCCGCCCATCATCACAAACGGCCCGAGGACTCGGTTGAGGCACTCCCGGATTTCTTCCGTGAAATCTACGACGCTGCACAGAAAGCCAAACCCGGATCGCTGGTTGAATTCTGCCCCTGCGGCACCGCCTTCTCTTTCTTCACTATGCCCCACTTCAACATGTCGGTCGCTTCCGATCCGACGAGTTCGTTCCAGGTGCGCTCCAAAGGCAAGACGATCAAAGGCCTTATGGGCGACGACGTACCTTACTTCGGTGATCACGTTGAACTGAGCGACAACCATGACGATTTTGCTTCTACCTTTGGAATTGGAGGAGTGGTGGGCACGCAGTTTGTGCTCCCTTCCCTGGTTGAGAAACATGGCCGTTTCGACCTCACGCCCGACCACGAAAAGAGTTTCCAAAAGTGGCTAAAGCTTTATCAGGAGAAGGGTCTTTCCCGCGGTCAATATCTGGGCACGCTTTACGACATTGGTTTCGATCTGCCCGAAGCCCACGTCATCCGCAAGGAGAAGAAGATGTATTACGCTTTCTACGCCGCAACTTGGAAAGGCAGCGTAGAGTTGCGTGGCCTCGACGATCGCGCGTACCACGTCGTGGACTATGTCAACGGGAAAGACTTCGGAACCGTTCGCGGACCAGTCGCGCATTTATCTGCAGATTTTTCGAAACATCTTTTGCTGGAAGCAGTCCCGCAGTAGTTACAGAATCCGTCGGTAAGGAGACAATCACGGCTTCGCCTGTCCCGATGGCGAAGGCTACTGCTGAATTCGGGGCCACGCTGCTGATGTACTGCGCGCGCAATGTTGATTATTACCGGGAAGAGCTTCGTAAGCTTTCGCACGGGATTTACGATACTTTCATCTGCACGGATGCCCCGAGTCGATCGTTGGGCGCGACGTGGCCATGATCGGCTTCGGGCGAATCGGCCGTGCCCTTGTCGATCTTGCGAGGCTTCGATCTCAAGTGGCTCGTGTACGATGCGCCACGTTTCGCTGTAGAAGGAATATCCGGTACGATTCGTGAGCCGAGGCCTTAACCGCTTCGTCTCATTTGAGTGGGAGAAGAAATGGCATCCGGAAATTCCGGACGCGGAGATCGCCCTGCCACATTTCATACAGTGGTTTCGCCGGAACACGACGGAATGAAGGGAGCCGCAAAAGCCCAAGTGAGGCGAATGGCCGGGGAGGATATTCCGGCGGCACTGGAGTTGTCGACAGAGGCAGGCTGGAACCAAACGGCAGAAGACTGGCGAATCCTAACTCAGTTGGCGCCGGAAACTTGTCTGGCGATTGACATGGATGGCGAACTGGCCAGCACAGCCACTCTTTTGTGTTATGGATCGAGACTAGCATGGCTCGGGATGGTGCTTACGAGGGAAAAGTTTCGCGGACAAGGACTGGCGCGCCGCTTACTGTCGGAAACGCTGGCGTTGGCGAATCAAATGAAGATTGAAACTCTGAAACTGGACGCTACGGACCAGGGGCAACCACTGTATAAGAAATTAGGATTTCGTTGTGAACAGCTCGTGGAACGATGGGAGCGGGCAGCGACGGGCAGCACGGGCATTTTGAATGGGCGCTCGGGCTCGTTGTCACCCGAGCATCTGATTGCGGACCGGGAATCTTTCGGCGCAGATCGCTCCGAACTACTCGACAGGTTAGCGGGAAGAAATGGCGCGTTTGTCGCAGGAAAGTCTTACGCTCTCGTGCGTTCTGGCCGGGTGACTTCGTATACGGGACCCTGTGTCTCTCCTGACGCCGGCGTTGCACACTCGTTGATCGAGCGTTGCATTCGGAACACAGGGACTTCGCTTTCGTGGGATTTATTGAAGCAGAATCATAATGCCGAACGGATTGCGATCGACCTCGGCTTCGGCCCCCGGCGTACGCTTACACGTATGGTTCGAGGCAAGGAATTGCGTGGCAGAGAAGACCGCATTTACGCGCTGGGTGGATTTGAGTTTGGCTAGATGACGACGATTCAAAACGAAGCTGAATTGGAAGACCACCTCTCGCGTCCTAGTGACGCGGATGCGGAGGCCCTCTCTTCGCTAGAAGGCGACCTGCTCATTCTGGGTGCCGGCGGCAAGATGGGACCGAGCCTGGCCAAATTGGCGCGCCGGGCGGCCGATAAAGCGGGGGTGAAGAAGCGTGTGATCGCGGTCGCTCGCTACAGCAATGCCCGTTTGCCGTCGGAGTTTGCTTCGTGCGGCATTGAGGCCATCCCGGCTGACCTGTTGGAACCTGGCGAACTTGAGAAGTTGCCCAACATCCCTAATGTCATCTTCATGGCTGCGAAGAAATTTGGAACTTCTGGCGCCGAACACGAGACCTGGGTGATGAATACGTTCTTGCCGGGACTAGTGGCCAACCGTTTTCGTGACTCACGCATTGTGGCTTTCTCTACGGGAAATGTGTATCCACTTCGGGCGGCGAGCGAAGGCGGAGCCGATGAATTCACGCCAGTCGCTCCTGTCGGCGAGTATGCCCAGTCTGCACTCGGTCGTGAGCGCATGTTCGAATATGCGTCCGCGAAATGGGGAACGCCGGTCGCCATGCTTCGCCTGAATTACGCTATCGATTTGCGATACGGTGTTCTTCTAGACATTGGGCAGGCAGTTTACGAGCGCCGCCCGGTGGATCTGCGCATGCCTCTGGTTAATGTAGTCTGGCAAGGAGATGCGAACTCATGGTGCTTGCGGTCGTTTGCGCATTGCCAGTCACCTCCTTTTGTGCTGAACATCACCGGGCCGGAGACGTTGTCTGTTCGGGAGATCGCATTCGCATTCGGAAGGCATTTCGCAGTCGAACCGCAGTTTAGTTCTGAACCGGCGGCCTCCGCGCTGTTGAACAACGCGGCGAAAGCCCGGCAACTCTTCGGCGAAACGACTGTGAAGCCCGCGGAAATGATCGAGTGGACAGCGAATTGGATTAAGCAGGGCGGCGCAACGCTGGGTAGGCCGACCCATTTTCAGACGCGCGACGGAAAATTCTGATGCAACTTCGCGACAAGCTTTTCTCCGGCCTCGTGATGCCGGCGCATCCCCTTGCGCTGAATCAGGAACGCAAGCTCGACGAGCGACGCCAGCGCGCCCTGACCCGCTACTACATCGCGGCTGGCGCCGGCGGGATTGCCGTGGGCGTACATACAACGCAGTTTGCGATCCGCGATCCACAAGTCGGCTTGCTTAAACCAGTGCTGCGGATTGCTGCCGAGGAAACGGCCGGGAAAGACGTGGTAAGAATTGCCGGAGTCTGCGGCAAGCGAGATCAGGCAATTGGTGAAGCGATGCTTGCCGCCGAGTTAGGATATGGCGCTGCCCTGCTGAGCCTGGCCGACCTCAAACATGAAACCATTCCCAAGCTTCTGGAGCACGCACGGGAAATAGCTTCTGTGCTACCTATCATTGGTTTTTATCTGCAGCCATCGGTAGGCGGACGTGTTCTGCCTTTCGAATTCTGGCGGCAATTCGCGGAGATCGATAACGTCGTGGCCATCAAGATCGCGCCTTTCAACCGATACCAGACACTTGATGTGGTTCGTGCAGTTGTGCAATCCGGTCGCGCACAAGAGATCGCCCTCTATACAGGCAATGACGACAACATCCTCATCGATCTCCTCACCGAATTTGATTTGGGTGGCGAACGGCTTCGTATCGTTGGCGGATTGCTCGGCCATTGGGCGGTTTGGACTAAGACAGCGGTTGCGCATCTGGCAGTGGCGAAAAGCCAATCACAAACTGTTCCCGCCAAGCTGCTTACTCTTGCACAGCAAATTACCGATGCGAATTCCGCATTCTTCGATCCGGCCCACCAATTTCACGGATGTATCGCGGGAATTCACGAAGTATTGCGGCGCCAAGGTTTGCTGGAGGGCCGATGGTGTTTGGATCCTCGCGAGGACCTTTCGGCCGGCCAATCGGAAGAGATCGACCGTGTTTACAGGCTTTACCCGCACCTGCCCGATGATGACTTTGTCAAGGAGCACCTCAATGAATGGCTTAGCTAAAACTTTGCTGGCTTTCCTCGTGTGCGCGGGAACGGCACTGGCTGGTGGCAAGCCGACAGTGAAGGCGGTTTTCGCTTCCGGGGATGTTCCTCTCAATACCGACGCATCTACCGCGTTCTGGCGCACGGCGGGCATTGAGTCCTTGGAGAAAGACACGCAAGGAAAAGACGTGCCCAATTTCCACGGAGACCTTAGTGGCAATTCTTTCGTACGTGACCGCAGGAATGACCTTCTTCTTCACGAGGTCGGTCTTCGCTTTGTAAGGTCGGTTGTCGATGATCTTCTGGGAATAAACGTCGCCGATTCCCGGGAGCGCAGACAGCTTGCCCTTGGCGGCAGTATTAAGGTCGACCAGTTCCGGCACAGCAGCATTTGCGTTGATCTTCCATCCTGCTCACGTTGGAAACTTCGACTCTCGTTGTGAGGGATTGACCGAACTGCAAGGGTCGGCCGCATGGCAGGTGCGCTTTGAGGAAAGCGCGGACCCCAACAAAGCGTTTCCGCAGGAAGACTTCAAACGGCTCGCCGGAAACAATTTCCACGATCCGGCCAAGAGTGAGAATGCCGGACTGACAGTATTTCCATTGGCTCCCGGGCTCGAATGCAAGCGGCTTTGTGGCAAAGGCCGGCACCAGGTCGGAGAGAGTGCGCGCGGTCTTCGCCTCTTCGTCGGTTGCTTCTCCCATTCCGGAGGTGTGAGTGAGCAAGTGCCGCAGCGTGATTCGCGGCGTCTTGCCATCCGCAGTTTTGAGCCCAGCAAGTTCTGGAACGTATTTCGCGATCGGATCGTCGAGGGAGAGTTTGCCTTCCTCCATCAGCATCAACACCGCTGTAGCCGTGATCGGCTTTGACATGGACGCGATCCAGAAGATCGAATCCGCGCGCATGAAAGATTTGTGTTCAGGGTCCGCCCAACCCTGAGCGTCCATACGGAGCACAGAGTCACCGGTCGCGACCACTGTCACCGCGCCGGGAACTTCGTTGGCGGCGATCACGTCGTGCATACGCGCAGGAATGGAATCGAGGCTGGCGGTAGTTTGGGCGAATCCGAGAGGCAACAAAAGAATAATTCCAAGGAAGAAAACGAAGAGAAGAGGAATGCGCAAGTGGTGGATCTCCGTGGTTAAACAACACCCAATCTGTCTGTGTGTTATTACGCAAAAGCAGGAATCTTAGGGTACACCTTTGAAAATGTGCCGCCCCGGAAGCGATGACCTTGCTGTGTCTGCAAACGCTTGTGGCCGATTTTGTTTTCTTGTGAGCTTCCGGCGTGGCCTCCGTCAGACGCTGTCGTGAGTAAGATCGAACCAGCTAACCCTGCCCCCAGAATGCCATCGCGTCGATAAAGGAACGCCGTCCTCAAATACCGACTCTGACTCGCATTTAGTGGATCTTTCGACCTCATGCCTAACCCCCACTTGTCGTTCTTACCCAGCGCGATTTTCTATTACTAAAATAGTGTATCTGTCAATAAAAATCACTAAGCCCTACTGAAGCCAGGAAACAGTTTTCTGAGCAACGTGAGAAGCAGCATCGCTAATGTTGGGCCTCGAGGAGGACTCAACTCATCTCCTGTCGCTTGCCAAAAGCCGATAGCGCGCTATTACGGTCGTCGCTCTTTCACCACCTGTGCCGTTTCGTCTCTTTTTCGTCGGGTGGATTAGCGTCGGCGAGGGAGTCTGTTTGCCGAGGCCTCGGATCCAGGTGGTTCACGGAACGGTTCCACAGAAATGCGCTCGTAACGCACTTCCAGCACCGTCAGGTTTTCTGTACCGCCCGGCAATTGAAGGACTACGCGGTCACCCGCTGCCGACTTCATCAACGCGCGCCCCAAAGGTGACACCCAGCTGATGTGATTGCGGTTGAGATCGATCTCGTCGGTGCCCACGATGCTCGCCACTCGCGATACTCCCGCGGCATTGGCATAGCGCACGGCCGCTCCGAAGAATGCCCTCGTCGCCGCCTGCCCAGTTCTCGGAGCTTCCGGGTCCACCACTTCCGCGGCTTCGATTCGCTTCGTGAGAAAGCGAATCCGCCCATCGATCTGCCGCAGCCGCCGCTTGCCGTACTGATAGTCGGCGTTTTCACTGCGATCGCCGTTGCTGGCAGCCCACGCCACCACCTCCGTCACGGCCGGGCGTTCCCTGGTGAGCAGAAACCGGTGCTCATCTTTGAGGCGCTGCAGCCCGCTCGGAGTTATGTAGTTCTTGGTTTGCGTCGCGGGTGCGTCCGGGTGTGGTTTTCTCGTAAACCCTTTCCGCATCTCGTAGTCCTTCCAGCGCGAATGGCAGGTGGCCCAGATCTGTCCGGGCTCCTGTGATTCTATCTTGGGTGTCCCACATCCTTCGACTCCGCTCAGACAGGTTCTCGGGCTTTTGGAGATGTGAGACCGACCACGATCACCGCTTTCAAAACAACGAGGAAAGATTTGTTCTTCGAGCGAGGTCCCACCCATTCGACTTCGCCCAGGGCAGGTTCTTTCGAACACCGCGAAAGATGGGGCACCCCAAGTTTGCAAATTAAATCTTCGTTTTGAGCGTTACCGTTTGACGGAAATGGGCCACCCGCCCTATGCCCCAAACTCCACTCCAAGGCATCGACAGCAAGACGAAGAGAGTAAACAACTGCGGGAGGTACAAAGAGTAGACAACCCAAATCGCTGCATTCTGTAAAGAGCTAAATCGAAAACGCTGTGGCAGGTCACTGCTGCACGAAGTCCACGTAACCGTGCCGCTGCAGGAATTTAAAATAACCCACCCAGTCAAAATTATTTTGAGGGCCCAGTTCCATTTCCGTGTTTTGGATGACCTCGGCTAGATTGCGTTTGCCATCGCACCAGTAAAGTGCTGCCATAGTTGGCGACCAGAAGCCGCTGTCAGGAAATCCTTCCCGCTGACTCTCCGGGATCTCATCCAGTGGGAGAGCGCCCATTCGCTTGCGGCGAACGATGATCTTTTCGGCTTCGGGACCGAAGTTGGGAGCCATCGGCTGTATCGTTCCCAAATGCAGTTCCGTTGCACGCTCCGCGACGGCGCCTTCGATCCGCACTTTCTGCGCAGCGGCAAAGGAGGCAAGCGCGGCCAGCTCCTGCTGGAGATCGGCGGCCTGTTTGACCGCCTTGGTTTCGCGCGCCAGGTTGTAATCGACGCGAGCCTTCTCCCAGTAGAGCAGATGGCTCAGGCTGTCGGCGTCCTTTGCTGCAGCCACCAGGTCCAGGCTGTTTGCCGTCCCCGCATTGATCTGATCGTATCCGCGCTCCACAGCCAACTCAGCCATCCAGTGCATCTGCTCCGGTCCCGCCGATGCCAGAAAGTATGCGTAAGCCGCGTTCATGACGGCGAGGTCGCGCAGGGATTTTGGGTCGACCTGGGCTGGGGTATCGAAGCTGGTGTGGTGAGCAGGGATTCCGTGGCCGCTATTCACCGAGGTCGTGGGAATACCGATCATCGACTCTCCGAGGTCATCGTCGGTTCCGCCGTAGTACGCGCCCCTGTTGTACTCGCTCCATGAATAGGGGCGGCGCACCATGGGGAAATATTCCGCGGCAAGGCGCACAGTAAATGCATCCACAAAAGAACTAGCCGATTGCGGATTCATGGACCAGATGAACTGCGTTCCTGCCAGGTACTGCCATCCGGCAGGTGTGTCGATGCACATGGCGGCAATGGTTCGCTTGGTTCGATCCTTGTGGGCATCGAGATACGCGAGTGTGCCATAGCGCTCGCCCATGGCCAGCATGCGGATGGTCCGCTTTGGCCTGGGTAATTTGCCTTCCTTAATTAGCCGGTTGAGGGTGGTTAGTGGCTTCAAGAATGGATGCGACGCCGCTGGAGTTATCGTTGGCGCCCTCTTCATATAAATGTCCGAGTGAGAGCACCTCTTCCGCGCCAGAACCGTCGGTGCCGAGAATGACGCCGCTCACATACGGATACGTTCCTTCGTAGTAGCGGGTGTCAACCTTGGCGCGGAGCTTCACTGGCCCCTTTTTGCAGCAACTCATTAAGGTATTGCTCCTGTCGCGGTGTAATGACGAAACAAACCGTAGGCGTGTCATTTTTATTGAAGGCCCAGCCGTTATCTCCGAAATCGTTCTCCCAGTCACGCTCGTCCAACAGCGTCCGGTTCACCTCGCTCTCGCGAAGCAGGCCCAGCGCACCGGCCTGCTTCAAATCGGTCTTGGACATGCGGCGGCCAAGCACCCACTTACCTTTCAGGTCCGCATTGCGAATGTCATTCGGCCGCAGCACGAGCTCACCCTCTACGCCTCCGGGTGGAGTGGGACCGCTCCACTGGCACAGCGAGGTAGGAATTTTCTGATAGTCGGCAAGAACGCGCATATCCTCTGGGACCTGAGGCGAGACGATTTCCAAGGTGGCAGAATGGGCGTCCCACGCGATCGGCTGCGTCCAAAAGCCGTTCTGCGTCACACCGTCGGCGGGCCCCTGGCCTATCTGGACGTCGTCCAGTCCTGCCTGCCGCATCATCTCCGCGACATTCTTTGCGGTCTCCTGAAATCTGGCAAAGTCAAAATAGCGGTCGGTTGCCCACATTGCCTCCATGTTCGTAATGGCTTCCGTCGAGTTGACGTTGGCCAGCAACAGCTTCAGCAGGTCAGTGACAGGACTTGGGCCCGAGGGGCCGGGGTCGTGTCCCGAGATCGCGTGTTCGGCGGTGGCGAGGGCGGCTGGCGTTGGCGCGGGAAAAGAAGTAGGAGGCGCGGACGAATCGGCGGCGCGCCCGCTGGTGCCGGTCTGTCCCCAAACCAGACTGACACTTATCAGCAGGAACAGAGCGAGTCGTTTTTCAGGCTGAATTTTCATGAGCCGCATTATCGGGATCATCCCCCTTCAATGCAACGTCATCTTTAAATTCCGTAATCAAAATCAGGATCGATGCTAATCGAAACCAAAAGGTGGACCAGCCCCCTGCCTGAATCCAATGGCGATCGCAACGCAGCAACTCCTGCCGCAGATGCCATAGCTTACACTCAAGCAACATGCTCAACCGGGGCCATGCCTATACCACAGTCATCACCACCAAATATCAGGGACGAACCCTGCTTTCACATCTGGCAAGCCTTTACCCACACTCAACCCCACAAGCCTGGCAACAAAGACTGAACAATCGCGAAGTCACCGTCAACGGCGTCACCGCCACCGGAAGCGAATCGCTCACTTCAGGACAAACCCTTGTCTGGAACCGCCCACCCTGGATCGAACCAGACACTCCTCAGCACTTCGAAGTCCTGTTTGAAGACGCCCATCTGTTGGCCGTCAACAAACCTGGCGGGCTGCCCACTCTCCCCGGCGCCGGCTTCATGGAAAATACCCTCCTGCGCTTGGTGCAAAAGCAAACCCCCAACGCAAACCCTGTCCACCGTTTGGGCCGAGCCACTAGCGGCATCGTTCTCTTCGCCAAAACACCGCAGGCTGCCGCTAAACTAGGCGCGGACTGGAACACACCCAGAATTCAAAAAATCTATTGGGCGATGGCTCAAAACGTTGCACAGGACGACGCCTACGAAATCCTCACACCCATCGGCCTTGTACCGCACCCGCGCATCGGTTCGGTGTGGGCCGCCAGCCCGAGTGGCAAACCGTCAAAGTCATTGGCGAGGGTGATCTCACGCACTGCAAGCACCACAATATTTGAAGTAACGCTAAATTCTGGTCGTCCTCATCAAATCAGAATCCATCTGGCATCCATCGGCCATCCTCTGGTAGGCGATCCTCTGTACGGTTTATCCGGCCAGCCTCTTGAAAATCTGCCCGGCCTCCCGGGCGATGGAGGATATTTTCTGCACGCCCGATTTCTAAAATTCCACCACCCCATCACCGGAGAACAAATCAATCTTGAGGCAGCTTTGCCGTCTTCGCAACAATCCCTTCCTCATCGCTTCCCCCCTCTAAAGAGCCGCGGGATTGGCATCTAACCACGCCCTCAGTTTCTCTGTCGTGCCCAGCGCATATGGGAACGAGCACAACAGCAATCGCACCGACGTAGCAGATACTGTTGCATTCATCGGGTGGACTGCATCGTTGCGTTGTGTGCGGATTGCCTCAAAGAGTGAAGCCAGGTGAACTGAGGCGCCCTCCGACACCGAGTAGGGAAACGGTGCGGGATTACCGGCGGAACTGTCTTCAATCGTCTTCCTCACGCAATCCAAAAGCACAAAGAGTTGCCGCTTAGTCAGCGCCGTTTCAAGGGTGGTGCGTCGGCGTGATGGTTTTAACGTACTCAGCAGAGATGCGGCAAGCAAGTAGATCGCCTTCTCTGACGCAGCGCCCACCATTACAGCAGTAGCGAAATATGCTTCACGGTTGAATGCTGTGAGAGCCTCCAAGATGTACTGCCCAATCACCTCATCAAGCGTGGGAACGTGCGCTCTCAGAAACTTTATGTAGCCTGCTGCCTCTTCGGGGATAGGTTCGGCCCCTTTGACCCATTGCAGACCACGGTCCGTCCAGCAGTACCACTCCGAGCGAGAGAAGTTTGTGTAGTCCCCAGTCGGCTTTGGGTAAACATACCCAGTATTCAAAAGATAGAAGAATCCCTCATGGGCAACCGCCTGTAGATCGTAGGGAGCTTGATCATACAGATATGGACCCTGATGATACTGGTGTGGTGAGGGCTTGACGACACCGGGGTCGTTGAGGGATTCCAACTTTCCCCAGAGGCGATAAAAAAATACCTTACAACTCAGGTCGCCCATTTGCTCATTGAACGATGCGCGAACCAATTGGAGAACCCGTTCCACACTGTAATTTGTACGGTCCATGATGCAGCCTCTTTCGCACAGATTTCCCTCAAGTCTAGCTCCCAGGGTTCGTGTTGCGCCCAAGACAAAAAGCAAGAGCGCGAATTGATGCGATAGTTTAGTAAAGCGAATTGGCTAATGAGAATCGATTCGCAGAAAATCCTGGATCACGGGCAAACCTTCAATAATCCAATGTGCCAGCATTGGCCGGCAATTTTCTGGCCGGGCTACACTAGAAGAGGCACGGTGTCGCGAGTTGCTCCTCCAAAATGATCTCTTTCTCAAACATCAATAAGCAGTATGGCAAGCAGTTGCTCTTCGTGGATGCTTCCTTCCAGTTGAATCCCGGCGAAAAAGTCGGACTGGTCGGTCCCAATGGGTCGGGCAAGACAACGCTCTTCCGTATGGTGGTCGGCGAGGAAACTCCCGACATGGAAAGCTCCCGTTGCGCGAACTGAGACTCAACTCTGGGATAACCCGATAAGCGGCCGTGTCCAGAATCGCTCTGCTTTGTCGGCCATCGAGGCGGGTATGGTCGAGCGGGACCGCTCAAGAGGGATACAATTCGAGCGAATCGGTGCTGTAAAAGGAGACTCCAGTTGATACAAAATAACAGCGCTATCGTCCGACGCTTCATCGAAGAAACCATTAATCAGGGTCAGATCGACTCCGCAGTGCAGTTTGCCTGGGAGGATGTAGTTGAGCAGGTTCCGTTTCCCGGCCAAGGCCCAGGCTTGGAAGGTTTGAAAGATGTTCTGCGCGGCATGAGGGCTGGATTTCCCGACTTGTACTTCTCGGTCGAAGAGCAGATTGCCGAGCGCGACAAGGTGGTGACCCGCTTCGAGTGGACCGGTACGCACCGAGGCGAGTTTCTTGGCGTGGCCGCTACGGGACGGTCTGTGAAGGTTTGGGGCGTGGTCATCGACCGTCTTCAGAGTGGCAGAATCAAAGACACGCGGATCATCATGGATACGCTCGGACTGATGATGCAGCTCGGCGTGTTTCCCCCGCCTAAAGCTTGATTTCAGTGACGCCTGACAGTTTCCCTCCACGCTACACTGGAAGCGGCACTCTGCCCCAAGTTGCTCCTAAAAAATGATCTCTTTCTCAAACATCAATAAGCAGTATGGCAAGCAGTTGCTCTTCGTGGATGCTTCGTTTCAGTTGAATCCCGGCGAAAAAGTGGGACTGGTCGGTCCCAACGGGGCGGGCAAGACAACGCTCTTCCGGATGGTGGTCGGCGAGGAAACTCCCGACGAGGGCGCGGTCTCTGTCCCCAGGAAGTTGACGATCGGCTACTTTCGCCAGGACGTCGAGGAAATGCACGGCCGTTCGGTCCTGGATGAAGCCATCGCAGGCAGCGGACGCGTCGGCGATCTACACCACGAGCTCGAAGCCTTGCAGCGCGAAATGTCCGACCCTGAAAAGGCTGATGACATGGACCGCATCCTCGATCGCTTCGGTCACGTTCAGGAGGAGTACGAACATTTGGGCGGGTACGCGCTCGAATCGCAAGCCCGTGAAGTACTCCACGGTCTGGGCTTTAAAGATGATCAGATTGACGGCGACGTGGGCGCTCTCTCGGGCGGATGGAAGATGCGGGTTGCCCTGGCACGGGTCCTGCTCGGAATGCCGGATGTATTGATGATGGACGAACCGACGAACCATCTCGACATCGAATCCATCATCTGGCTGGAGCAGTTTCTCAAGTCATTTCCCGGCGCGTTGCTGATGACCTCGCATGACCGCGAGTTCATGAATCGTCTGGTCTCAAAAATTGCAGAGATTGATGGCGGCGAAATCATCACGTACTCGGGTGACTACGACTTCTACGAGCGCGAAAGAGCTATCCGAGAGAGCAATCAGCAGGCAGCATTCGCCCGGCAGCAGTCCATGCTTGCCAAGGAGCAGCGCTTCATCGATCGTTTCAGGACGCACGCCGCCAAAGCGGCCCAGGTGCAAAGCCGGATCAAGGCCTTGGACAAGATCGAGAAGATCGAACTACCCAAAAAACGGCAGGTCGTTAAATTCGACTTTCGCGTCCCTCCGCGATCCGGCGAACAGGTGGCCGTCCTTGAGAATCTGCACAAGAGTTACGGCCCGCGCGTGATTTACGAAGGATTCAATCTCACCATCCGCCGCGGAGAACGCTGGGCCGTCATGGGGAGAAACGGCGCGGGTAAGACCACGCTGCTCAAGATGATTGCCGGAGCCAGTGCTCCAGATGCGGGAAGCGTGCGGCTCGGCGCCACCCTGTATATGGGATACTTCGCGCAACAATCCCTGGACGTGCTCAATCCCGACCTTACCGTCACCGAACAGTTGCAACAGGACTTTCCCCAGGACAGTATCGGTTCGTTGCGGAACCTGGCGGGAGCATTCCAGTTCTCCGGCGACGACGTGGACAAGAAGATCCGCGCACTCTCCGGCGGAGAAAAATCGCGGCTGGCAATAGCACGCATGCTCTACAACCCGCCGAACTTCCTGGTGCTCGACGAACCGACGAATCACCTGGATCTCGCGACCAAGGAAATGCTTGTGGACGCCCTGAAGGACTTCGAAGGCACCATGATCTTCGTATCGCATGACCGCATGTTCCTTCGCGGTCTCGGCTCACGTGTGCTGGAACTGGGCGGTGAGAGCGGTACGGAGCGCCATCCCACTGTTTATCCTGGGTCATACGTTGAGTACGTGCAGAAGCTGGGACATGAGGCGCCTGGGATCTATTCATAGGCCTTGCAGGGCTTTTGTGTAATTGTTTACCAACTCCTGCTCCGCTGCGATGTCTCTCTTGTTGATAATCATCACTTGCGGGTCGATGGAAAGTCGTTCAGCGGAGACTTTGCACTCCGAAACTTCTTTCAGCAATTTCTCAGCGTTGATAGCCGCGCCCGGACTGAACGCAACCGGCGAGAACCCTGCATTGCTCCAGAAGCTAGTAGCGGACGCCAAGAGACTGGCCGCAAGGCTGCCGTCACTTCCCTTAGACGACCTTCGAGACCTACTCGCTTCCTTCTTGCAGAGCGTGATCATTCGGGAGAACGACATTCAGGTCATGATCAGGAGAAGGGGTCTTCGTGAACTGCTAGGGCACGGGGACCAAGTCATTGCCCCCAACCTCGAGCGCCGCCGAAAGCCAATAGAGCCAGCCGAGCTCATCTGTTTATCAATCGAAGCGAGACTGAGGCAGTACGGTGGCGAAGTTCACCTCGTGGTGGCTCCCAACTTGAGCGCGCCGGTCCGACATCCAAGGCCTGCGTTGATAAAGGCCGTTGCACGCGGTCACGCCTGGTACGAGAAGGTTCTCGCCGGGAAAGTCGTCGACATCAAATCATTGGCCGAGGAGACAGCGCTCACGCCGCACTATGTCAGAAACGTCTTTGCTTGCGCATTCCTTGCGCCGGACATCGTCGAGGCGATCTTGGAAGGACGTCAACCGATTACTCTAAAGTTTGAGAATCTGCACAAGCACATCCCTCTGAGTTGGGTCGAGCAGCGGCAGCAGTTCGGTTTTCCCCAAGATCCGTTGCCCAGGCGAATCCCGTCCTGCAATGGATTGCGATCAGGGAACTAATTCCCTGATACGTCCCTGATAATCCCCTGTTACAATTTTGATTGAACCGACTACTTTCCCCAGCAAAATCTGCAGCTTAGAGAGAGAGAAGTGTGCATTTTCAAGGGCAAGAATTAGCAAATTCCCTGTATGTTTCCCTGTTAGCAGGGAATTCAGCCGGAGAAGGGTTAGCGCGAGACTGCCCGCTCCGCCAGTATTCCCAATCGCTGGCAAAGATGGAATTGGCGACTTGTTACCATTTTTGAGCGATTCCGGTTACTTTCCAACCCATACGTTGGTATCAGCACGATACTTTCGTCCAATAGACTCGTCGTCGTGCCTCTGGCCTAATCGAACCGTAGCCGACAGGAGCAACTATGAGCACCGCAACTACCCCTTCTCACATCGAGCGAAAACCGGAACTCTTGGGACAAACCGTTGTCGTGATTGGCGGAAGCGCTGGCATTGGGCTCGAGACAGCCCGAAGAGCAAGCGCGGAGGGAGCGAAGGTAATCCTCACCGGTCGCAGTCGTGAGCGCCTGCAGCGCGCAGCGAGCGAGGTCCAAGCGGTGAGCACTAGCGCCTTTGACGCCACGGAGCCTTCGCTGCTTGAGCAGTTCTTCCGCAACCTTCCGACCTCAATCGATCACATTATGGTGACAGCTGGCCGGCCTTCTTACGGCCGCATCATCGACCTTGATTTTGCCCACGCACGCCAGGCGCTGGACGAGCATCCTTTACTCTTCATCGAAGTTGCCCGGAACGCAGCTGACAAGGTAAAAGCAGGGGGAACTTTGATATTTATGGGGGGCACCGGCAGTCGCCGCCCAGGCATTGGAATCGGACTCGTATCGACAGTGACCGCCGCACTACCAGCCCTTACGGCCAATCTGGCGCTCGAGCTGGCACCCGTTCGTGTCAATCTGATTGCCGCAGGATTCGTCGACACCCAGATGTCCGCATCACTCTTGGGCGAAGAACTCGAAAACCGCCGTAACCAGCTTCGAGCCAAACTTCCCATCCGGCGGGTTGTTCAACCAGCAGATGTCGCCGCACTAGCCGTACATATCATGACGAACACTGCCCTTACCGGCGCAACCTATGACATCGACGGCGGGCAGCAGTTCGTCGCCGCCTAGCCGAAAGGAGCACATATGTCCACGATCCACCTCCATCAGACAACCACCTCGACGCCTGAGCAGTACCTCGCTGGGCTCACTGACTTCGGACCTGGCCGCGCGAAACTCTTTGGCAACAGCGCCGATGCATACCTCAAGGTGCATAGCCGCGGCCCGGCGGAGGCCGACGTCACCGAAGGATCGGGCGGCATCTGGGAACGCCTGCACTACGACTGGTCCGATCCCAACCACGTCGTCCTCACGACCACCGACTCCAATACCTGGGGAGGCGCGTCGGGCCACACCTACACCTTCACCCGCAACCCCAATGGCACGACCGAGATTGACGTGGTCGTTGTGTGCGAGGGCAAAAACCTTAAGGGATGGCTGGTCGGCTTCGTCGTCGGAACCATAGGCAAGAGCGTTTTAGAAAAAGCGTTTGTAAACTCCGTCAAAGCCATCGAAACTCGAAACAGCGTGGACGGAGGCAGAACTGCAGCCTGAGGCGCCTTGTCGACTGGAGTAAATGATGAGGGGAAACGAACCATAACAGAGCCGGCCGCTAACGCTTTGTTCTTGCGATCAGAAGCACGAAGCCAGACCTCGATGGCGGAGGCTCTCCTGTTTCGACTACCGACAAATATCGGTGCACAGCTAATAGAAAAAACATGGAAAATTTGAAATATCCAAACTCGAAGGGCATGTCTCGGCTATTCGTCGCTGCCATTGTGCTATGCGCAATGACCGCAGCGGCACAAAACGCCACCGACAAATGTCGCCCCGCGCAGGTAATTCCTCTCGCCGACGGCAGTGAACCTCCAGCGAAGCTCTTCATCGATCCTCCACTGCCCGGACCGCTCGTTTCCCGGGGAGTGGCAATTATTCAATATTGTGCGCAGAACCTGCACATTGCTCCGGTGTTCGGTGCAGGTGCCCTCGGGGCCTCGCCGCGTGTCGGGCATGTTCATGTCAGACTCGACGATGCTTCATGGGTGTGGGCTGATGCGAGTGGCAACCCGGTCATTTTGATGGGTCTTGCCCCTGGTCCGCACAAAGTGCTAATTGAATTGGAGGACGCGAACCACCACGCCTTGGACAAGGGCACGGTCGCATTTGTGGTTCCAGAAGTTGCTGCGGTCGAAAAGCATCACTGAAGCGGGCAAGTGAAACCGCAAAATCAAATATTGGAACACATGGAGAAAAAACATGGCACAGACGACGTCAGTAGTTGGTAATAACAACTCGACCGGCGGGGCAAGCGTCGCTGGTGTTGACATGAAACTCGAAGTCGTTGTCATTCCGGTCGAGGATGTTGATCGCTCGAAAGAGTTCTATACCAAACTGGGATGGCGGCTCGACGCCGACTTCCCGTTCGACAACGGTTTCCGGGTTGTGCAGTTCACGCCTCCCGGCTCAGGGTGCTCGGTTCAGTTTGGCACGAAGATGACATCCGCTGCGCCTGGCTCGGCCCAGGGCCTCTACCTGATCGTCTCCGACGTTGAGACTGCGCGCAGAGAGCTTGTCGCTCTTGGTATTGAGGTGAGTGAGGTGTTCCATCCCGGGACGCCAGGCGCTCAGTTCCAGATCGACGGAAGCAGTCGCATCAGCGGGCCAGCACCTGAGCATGCCACCTACAGCTCGTTCGCCACGTTTCGTGATCTCGACGGCAACGGATGGCTGTTCCAGGAAGTCACAACCCGGCTGCCTGGCCGGGGACTCAGCAATCTGGACGTCGCTACGCTGACGGAGCTTTTGCGAGAAGCAGAGCAACATCATGGCGAATACGAACCTACCGCTCCGAAGCACCACTGGTCGGGCTGGTACGCTGCCTATATTGTCGCGCGTCAGGCCGGCAAGACCCCCGAAGAGGCAGCCAAAGGCGGCAAGCTCCACATAGAGGAGGCACGCTGACCGCCCCAATGAAACACTTCGATGCAATCATTATCGGGACGGGCCAGGCGGGTCCGTCCCTGGCCGCACGGTTCGCGGGTGCCGGCAAAACCGTCGCAATTATCGAGCGCGATAAATTTGGCGGCACATGCGTGAATACTGGGTGCATCCCGACAAAGACGCTCGTGGCAAGCGCCTATGCGGCCCATGTTGCCCGCCGAGGAGCGGAATATGGTTTCGCCACCGGGAATGTTCGAGTCGATATGAAGCGTGTAAAAGCCCGCAAGGATGCAGTCTCCGGGCGATCGAATAAGGGCGTAGAGAAATCGTTGCGAGGAACGAACAATTGTACGGTCATACAGGGCCATGCCCGCTTTCAGTCGGCAAACACTGTCGTGATTAACGACGAAGTTCTGCAAGCCGACAAGATCTATATCAATGTTGGCGGGCGGGCTTCTGTTCCCGACATGCCGGGGATTCATGACGTCCCATTTCTCAACAACTCCTCGATGATGGACATCGATTTCTTGCCCGAGCATCTCGTCATCGTCGGCGGAAGTTATGTAGGACTGGAGTTCGCGCAGATCTATCGCCGCTTCGGGAGCGAAGTCACGATTGTGGAAATGGGACCGCGCCTGATTGGGCGAGAGGACGAAGACGTTTCTCAAGCTGTGCGCGAAATCCTGGAGGCGGAAGGCATAAACATCCGGCCGAATGCCAAATGTATCTCGCTGGCGAAACGCGATAGCGGTGTCGCCGTCCACATGGATTGTAGCGACGACCCAAAGGAAGTAGCAGGCACGCATGTGCTTTTGGCGGTTGGGCGTGTCCCCAACACAAGCGACCTGGGCCTCGAACAGGCCGGGGTCGCGACCGACCAACGCGGCTACATCATCGTCGACGATCAGCTGCAAACCAACGTGCCCGGCATCTGGGCACTGGGGGACTGCAACGGCCGCGGCGCCTTTACGCATACTTCCTATAACGACTACGAGATCGTTGCAGACAATCTCTTCAACGCTGACCATCGCCGGGTTTCCGACCGGATCCAAGCCTATGCTCTGTACATCGACCCGCCGCTAGGGCGATGCGGCATGACGGATGCCGAGATACGGAAATCCGGACGTCATGCGCTGGTTACGAAATATCCGATGAGTCGAGTGAGCCGGGCATACGAAAAAGGTGAGACACAAGGTTTCATGAAGATTTGCGTCGATGCAGAAACGAAACAAATTATGGGTGCCGCGATTCTTGGGATCGGAGGCGACGAAGTGATTCACGTTCTGCTGGACGTCATGTATGCGAAGGCTCCGTACACGGTCATCCAGCGCGCAATGCACATACATCCGACGGTCGCGGAATACTTGCCCACCATTTTGTCTAAACTCGAACCATTTAAATAGGCGCAGAGCATAGCCAAATCAGCCAAGGTGATGCAGGCATCGTCTTGGCCGGTAGAATCCCGCGCTTCCGTAGCGCAAGATGCAAAAGGAAAGATCAATAATGGAGCACTTAAAATCGAACGGGATATCACGTCGTCGTCTCTTGGCCATGGCCGGCGTTTCGGCAGGAGCCTCAATGATTGCCCACCCCCCGCTCTTCGCGGGGCCAGGTGCGAATTCGCCGGTCAATGAGACAGCGAGCACTAAGAAGACGTCATTCTCTTCACTGAAGCAAATCGATGCCGGCCTATTGAATGTTGGCTATGCTGAAGCCGGACCTTCAAACGGTCGTGCGGTCATTCTTCTGCACGGTTGGCCCTACGACATCTACAGTTTCGTCGATGTCGCGCCTTTGCTGGCAGCGGCTGGGTACAGGGTGATCGTCCCATATCTTCGCGGCTATGGAACGACGCGCTTTCTTTCGAGTGGTACGCTTCGCAACGGCCAGCAGTCGGTAGTGGCCCTCGACGTCATCGCTTTAATGGATGCAATCAAGATCGAGAAGGCAATTCTCGCCGGCTTCGATTGGGGGGCGCGGACCGCTGACATTATGGCGGCGCTCTGGCCGGAGCGCTGCAAGGCGCTAGTCTCGGTGAGTGGATATCTGATCGGAAGCCAGGCGGCCGGGAAGGCGCCATTACCGCCAAAGGCTGAGTTGCAATGGTGGTACCAATTTTATTTTGCTACCGACCGCGGCCGGGAGGGATACGAGAAATATAGGCACGATTTTGCGAAGCTCATTTGGCAGCTGGCCTCGCCGAAGTGGAACTTTGATGATGCCACGTTCGATCGTACTGCAGCGTCGTTCGACAATCCGGATCATGTTGCAATCGTGATTCACAATTACCGTTGGCGGCAGGGACTGGTCGAAGGCGAGTCGAAATATGACGATCTGGAAACGCGGCTTGCCGGGGCTCCGGTCATTACCGTGCCCACCATCACCCTTGAAGGCGATGCCAATGGGGCCCCACATTTGGACCCCAGCGCCTATGCCAAAAAATTCTACGGCAAGTACGCGAACAGGATTATTACAGGCGGAATCGGGCATAATTTACCGCAAGAAGCTCCGGAGGCTTTTGCCAAAGCTGTTATCGATGTGGACAGTTTTTAATCAAGGGTAGAATTTGTCGCCCGCGAACGGCGGAGAAAAATGAGTTCGTTTACTTACCTCGGCGTGCGCGATGAGGTCCTTTGAACGAGCGGTTCACAATTGTGTATCAGGTTCGAAACATTAAAACGAAAGGCCATGTATGTCGGGCACGAAAACAGCAATCGTAACTGGAGCATCGGGCGGGATTGGCGCGGGTCTAGTCGAAGGGTTTCTGAGAGAAGGTTATAACGTCGTCGCAACGTCTCGCGACCCCAATCGACAGTTGACGACTTCAGGCAGCCTGGTTCTCCTCGATGGCGATATCGGCAAGCCGCAAACGGCGGCCGATGCTGTCGAGGCAGCAATCAGCAACTTCGGAACCATCGATGTCTTAGTGAATAACGCTGGCATCTTCCTCACCAAGCCTTTTACTGACTTCACTGCCGAGGACTTCGAGGCCCTTGTCTCGATTAACCTGCTCGGATTCTTCTACATCACTCAGCGCACTGTGAAAGAGATGCTGAAACAGAAATCAGGGTGCGTAGTGAGCATCACCGCGGCACTTGCCGATCGGCCTATCGCCGGCGTAAATGGCTCGATTTCGATGATTACGAAGGGTGGCTTGAATTCAGCGACCCAGAATCTCGCAATCGAATATGCAAAAGATGGCATCCGTTTTAATGCCGTAGCCCCCGGCGTTGTGGATACACCAATGCACCGCAATGAACCCAACGACTCGGCCTTGCAGCCGACTATGAAAAAGGCGACGGTAAAGGATATTGTCGATGCCGTTCTTTACCTGGCACAGGCCGGTCATGTGAGCGGAGAGATCCTCCACGTGGATGGCGCCGCTCCCGCTCGTCGTTGGTAGCCGCTGGTAACCAGACTCTGGACTTCGACGAGGTACGAATGCCCCGATTGCTTTCAGTAAATGTCGGTCTCCCAAGCGACGTGACATGGAATGGTAAGAGTGTCCGTACCGCGATCTGGAAATCTCCAGTCGAGGGACGACGAATGGTGCGCAAGCTCAATATCAATGGTGACGGGCAGGGCGACCTCGCCGGTCATGGTGGGGAGCAGCGCGCCGTTTTTGTTTATCAGATGGACTCCTATCACTACTGGGAGCGCTTTCTCGGACGTAACGACTTTGTCTTCGGCCAGTTCGGAGAAAACTTCACTGTTGAGGGACTGCCTGATAACGAAGTCTGCATCGGCGATCGATACCGCATTGGTGACGCGATACTTGAAGTGACACAGCCGCGCGTAACCTGCTACCGCGTAGGTATTCGCATGAATGACCCTCGGATGGCAGCCTTGCTCGTAGCACATCACAGACCCGGATTCTACTTTCGCGTGTTGCAGGAAGGAGAAGTTGGGGCGGGCGACGACATCGTGAAAATTGTCGACGGTCCAGAGCAGGTCACAGTTGCCGACGTTGATGGTCTCTTGTACTTGCCAGGGCATTCTCGCGAACAACTGGAACGAGCGCTACGGATTCCGGCACTTAGCCAAGGTTGGCAGTCGTCTTTTCAAGCGATACTCGAGCAAGAATCGAACGCGAAAGCCGACGGAGGAAATCGCGGACTTGCAAATGAGGAACAAGCGCCAGCATGGCCCGGCTTTCGACAGATGCGAGTCGCGAACATTCACAAGGAAAGCGATAGCGTCACCTCCTTCATTCTGAAGCCAATCGATGGGCAACCTCTTCCTGTCTTCCAGGCAGGTCAATTTGTTGTCTTACGGTTGCTTGTCGATCCGAAGCAATCCCCGGTTCTTCGCAGCTATTCGTTGTCTGATCTCCCGGTACCTGACCATTTCCGCATCAGCGTTAAGAGCGAGTTGAACGGGATTGGAAGTTCATTTCTGTGCAACGGTGCGCGAGAAGGCGATCTATTGGATGTTAGTGCGCCGCGAGGAAGCTTTACTCTGCGTCCCAGCCTTAGTCCTGTAGTTCTGCTGAGCGCTGGAGTGGGCGCAACGCCCGTGATGTCGATGTTGCACACATTCGCTGCTGAAAGATCGCAACGAGAGATCTGGTGGATCTATGGAGCGCGCAACCGCGTCGACCATCCATTTGCAGAAGAATCGCGTTCATTATTGAAACAGCTCCCTCGCGGACGAGGATACGTCGTGTACAGCAGGCCCGCTGCAATCGACAAAATCGGAGCAGACTTCGATGCTCCCGGGCACATTGACACAGATTTGCTGGAGAGGATTGGCGTGTCACAGGGCAGCGACTTCTATTTGTGTGGGCCCACCTCGTTCTTGCAGAATATGCGCGATGGACTGCGAAACTGGGGTGTCGTCGCCGAGAATGTGCACACGGAAATCTTTGGATCTCTTGAGAGTATTACTCCTGGTATGGCGCACGTCGATCACAGTCCTCACCTGCCGCCAGGGCCGCCCGGATCTGGACCCTCAATCTCATTCGCGCGCAGCGGAATTACCGTCGCATGGGATCGTAAGTTTGCGAGTTTGCTGGAACTGGCGGAGGCGTGCGATGTTCCGGTCAGATTCTCGTGCCGGACTGGAGTTTGTCATACCTGCATGACTGGTCTGATTGGCGGATCGATTATCTATAACCCTGAGCCGCTGGAGAGGCCCTCTCCCGGGAACGTGCTTGTATGCTGTTCACAACCAAATGAGGGTGTCACTCTGGATCTTTGAGAGAACCCTTGGCCAGAACTTGTACGACTGGTTCACGAGCACGGAGCAGCAAGGCCCGGAGTTACCACCATAAGCAGCTCATCGGAGGAGTCCAACCATGCGTTCTGATATTGTGCCCGGAGGCATTTTCCCCGACTACAAACTGCCCGATCACACCGGCGAACTCCGCAAGCTCAGCGAGCTACAGGGCGATGATCCGCTAATCCTCACGCTTGCGCGCGGCCACTATTGCCCAAAGGAGCACCAGCAGCATTTGGAACTCGCCGCGTTCTACCCGAAGATCGCGGTGGCCTACACTCAGATCGCCACGATCTCGACCGACGATCACCATACTCTCCAGGAATTCCGTGCGTCAGTCGGAGCTCAGTGGACCTTCCTTTCGGACCCCGACCGAACGATTCAGAAGGATCTCGACATCCAAGAGTACACGGATCCTGAGAATAACCCTATGATCCCGCATACGCTCGTGCTCAAGCCGGGCCTCGTGATCCACAGCATCTATAACGGCTACTGGTTCTGGGGGCGTCCGTCGGTCATCGACCTTTGGCACGATCTGCGCGCCGTGATGAGCGAAATCCGTCCAGACTGGGATCTAAGTACCCCTGGACTTCGCGAGGCGTGGAATGCGGGTGACTTCTCGCGTTTCCACGGGTGGAACAAGCAGGCGAGTGGGGAAGCGGCCTCAATTGCACGGAAGAAATAGCAGCGCCCAATTTCCATTTAGTGCTGACACAAGACCTCAACCCTTGGGAGCGGCGAGTTGAGAGACAACAGCGGAGAGAAATGAAGCCGACTGCTTCCCCAAATCTGTGGCGACCGCTTCGAATAACGGTTTTTCGAAATCTGCTAGTCGCGGACGTCATTTCTGACGCGGGCGCTTTCATGCAGAACGTTGGGGCTGCATGGTTGATGGTTTCACTCGGCGCCGGGCCGATTTATGTCGCACTGACGCAGACTGCCGCTTCCTTGCCATATTTTCTGCTGGCCCTTCCAGCGGGCTCCGCTGGCGATATCTTCGACCGCCGCAAGCTGATTCTATTCACCGAGTCGTGGATGATGGGCGTCGCGTTGATTCTAGCGATCTTGACTATCGCTGGAGTGATGTCGCCATGGATCCTGTTGGTCCTCACGTTTGCCCTCTCGGCGGGAGATGCATTCGAAACGCCGGCATGGCGTGCAATCCTTCCTGAATTGGTGCCCAAGGAAGACCTGGCAGCGGCTTCTGCGCTCAATGGGATTGAATTCAATCTCGCCCGCGCGGTTGGGCCGGCGCTGGCTGGCACGATCATATCTGTTGCTGGTGTCGCCACAGCCTTCGTCGCAAATTTCGTATCGTTCTTCGGTGTCATTCTTGTTGTTGCGAAGTGGAAAAGGCCGGTCCGCAGGAGGAGCACGCCGCCGGAATCTTTTTCGGGAGCTACCGTCGCGGCAATTCGATACGTCCGGCACTCTCCCGCAATCCTGACGGTATTGCTCAGAACAGGCATAGCCATGTTCTTCTCCAGCGCACTCTTCGCGTTGCTGCCCACGGTTTCTCGAAGCGTGAATCAGCATGCAACAGGCTATGGACTGTTGCTTGGCTGCTTTGGTGGCGGTGCAATCATCGGTGCTTTGGTCATGCAGTCGGCCCGTGACAGGTGGGCGACGGAGTCCATAGTCTCGACCGGTGTGGTGAGCTTGGGGTTCGTGATTCTGGCGATGAGTGGGTTGCACAGATTGAGCACACTGGCTGGGATTATGTTGGTTGGCGGTGCGGCATGGGTCATTTTCATTTCCCTTATCAATGCCCTTGTCCAGAACCTGGCGCCTGATTGGGTAAGAGCACGAGTCCTCGCCATCTTCATTCTGGTTTATCAGGGGAGTTATGCGCTCGGGACTGCGACTTGGGGTGCCGTCGCGCAACGATCGGGCGTTGGAACGGCGCTGGTCTACGCTGGAATGGGGACAATCGCTACCGCAGCGGTTGCCCTTTTCGCAAAACTTCCCGATTCGACGACGGATCTGAGTCCCTGGAACCACTGGCGCATGCCGGTCGTCATCGAGGAAGTTGGGGGTGATGCTGAGAAGGGACCGGTACTCGTTACCGTCGAATACGCCGTCTTTCCAAAACGGACAGCAGAATTTGTGGATGCGATGCAAGAATATGGTCGGATACGGCGTCGCGATGGCGCGTATCAGTGGGCAATCTTCCGCGATACTGAAGTCGCGGATCGTTATCTGGAGATATTTCTGGTGAACTCCTGGGCGGAGCATCTGCGGCAGCATGAGAGGCAGACCCAGGCAGACCGTGAGTTGGAAGGGCGGATATACAGCTATGTTTCCGGAGAACCGACGGTGCGTCATTTGATCGATACCGGCGCATCTGGAACGTGATTCGGACAAAACCCGCCTCAGCGGCAGGGTGGAACCCCCCGGACGAGAAGCCGCAATCGTTCGCTCGCGGGGCAAAAATAAGCGCTCGCGAGCCGTGTGCCGGCTTGGGATTATGAGCCCACTGAACGCTGTACTTGGGTTAAACTACGCTGCGCAGTGGATGGGTATATCTTGGGCATCGATTGGCCGGTAGATGAAATAAGCATATTCAGCCCACCCGTTGCAGTTCACCCCTGAAGAATGGACGGGAAACACGTATGAAATGGCTCATCGTCGTTTTTCTCATGCTGGGCAGCCTGAGCGCTCAAACCTATCAGCCTACCTGGGAGTCGGTCGATAGCCGGCCCACGCCTCCGTGGTTTAGCGAAGCCAAGTTTGGCATCTTTATTCATTGGGGCACGTACTCCGTCCCGGCTTATGCTCCGGTCCTGCCAGGCAAGCTCGCCTATTCAGAGTGGTATTGGAATGCGATGACGCACGGCAGAGATGACCCCAAGGCCGAAGGGATCCAGACGGGCACGTGGGCCTTCCACCAGAAAGTCTACGGCGCTGACTATCCTTATCAGAATTTTGCGCCGCAGTTTCGAGCCGAGCTTTTCGACCCCGATCATTGGGCCGACGTTTTTGCGCGCTCCGGCGCCAAATATGTCGTGCTGACCTCGAAACATCATGAGGGATTTGCTCTGTGGCCCAGCAAGGAAGCTTCGGCGACCTGGGGACGTCCATGGAATGCAGTTGAAATCGGACCGAAGCGCGATGTGCTCGGCGACCTGACCGATGCGGTGAGACGGAAGGGCCTGCGCATGGGTTTCTACTATTCACTCTACGAGTGGTACAACCCGCTCTGGCTGTACGACAAGCCGCGCTACGTCCGCGAGCACATGTTCCCCCAGTTTAAAGACCTGGTCACGCACTATAAGCCGTCGTTTATTTTCAGCGATGGCGAGTGGGAATTGCCCTCTGCTGACTGGCACAGTCCTGAGCTGCTTGCATGGCTGTTCAACGACTCCCCGGTGAAAGATGAAGTCGTGATCAATGACCGGTGGGGCGGCGATACCCGTCACAAACACGGCGGCTACTGGACAACGGAATACACCGCCGGCATGAGCGGCATTGATCATCCTTGGGAAGAGAATCGGGGCATGGGCTTCAGCTACGGCTACAACCGGGCGGAGCGCCTTGAGGACTATCACACCGGACGCGAACTGGTCATCATATTGGTCGACACGGTCAGCCGGGGCGGTAACCTGTTGCTTGATATCGGACCCAAAGCCGACGGCACCATACCTGTGATCATGGAAGAACGGCTCACCCAGATGGGCGACTGGCTGAAGGTCAATGGTGAAGCGATCTACGGCACGAAGCCGTGGAAGGCCACGCGGCAATGGAGCGCGGGCGAAGTTCCCAAAATCGAATACAACAAGGAATATTCTTCCGCGTATGACGTCAACAAGCTAACGGAGAAACCGGCGCCGGGCAAGGCAGGCATCGACGCGTTCTTCACCACCAAGGGCAGCGACCTGTACGCGATTCTGCCGCGATGGTCGGGTGAAAGCCTTCTCGTGAAAGACGTAACCGGCGTCAAGTCGGTAAGTCTTTTGGGATCGGCGACGCCACTGAAGTTCAAAGCTTCGAAGGCCGGAGCATTGGTTACGTTGCCCGATCTTCCCGAAGAACTCCGCTCGCAGCCAGCGTGGGTATTGAAGATCAGTCAATGAGCTGAAGGGGTCCCGCTCAAGCTCGGCTTGGGCGGGTTTTCTCTCCGTGGCTATCTGTAGGTCGAGCAAAACTGATTCCCGCTAGTGGGCCCACACTTGCAGTGCGGATTCGAGAAACAGATTTATTACGTGAATCACCACTTGCTCAGCCACGCTGGCGTTTCCCATTCGGATTGCATCGACAATTCTGCGATGATTTTGTAGCTGAAGTCCCCACGGACTGGCATCCAGGTTCTTGGCTAGCGCCCGGATCCGGGTGAAAGCGTACAACGGTATGATGACTCTCCGGCCATTCTCCCAAAGAAAGGGGTTGCCTGCTTTTTCGAGCAGGCGAAGGTGAAATTGCTGGACTCGATCCACCACTTTACGAAGATCATTTTGCTCGACCGCGTCTTGCATCTCGGCCAAAGCGGCTTCAAGATCATCGAGTGGAAGTTTCTGTTCGACAATGAGCCGGGCTGCCAATCCCTCGAGCGCGCCGCGAAACTGGTAGATCTGGATGATGTCGGAATCGCCCAGTTTGAGGACTCGAGCACTACGGCCGTGTCCTTTGGTTACAAAGCCCTCAGTAGTCAGGATGTTCAGCGCTTCCCGGATTGAGACCTGCGCCACCCCGAATTGACGGGCCCAGCGCCCTTCAATGATCTTTTCTCCGGGCAGAATCCGTCCCGCCAGGATTGCTTCGCGCAACTGGGTCGCCAGATTCTCTTTTAGCAAGCCTCGCGATTCTGAGTTGACTTCTGGAGTATTGTTTTCCACGTTGATTACCGTAAATGTACTACAACTCGCCATGCTCTTCTAAACCGGGGACCTGTTTCAGACCAGCCTCCTCTTGTCGGACATCGCAGCATGATTTAGCTCCGAGGACTACCGATTCGCGAGCGCTAACAGCACGGTGGCTCCGACCAGGCAGGCCAAACCCAAACCCAAAATCTGCTTTGCCAGGGGAGCCGATCGATTCCATTCTCCTGTCAACACGCCGGAGAGAGTGGCGGTCAGGATCATGAAGATTTGCAACAGTCCCCATCCGATGGAAGTCCCGAACGAGCCAAGATAGAGCGCTCCCATCCCATACAAGGAGAAAGCTCCCATCCAGAGCACGCCCATGAGCGAGGCCCGGAAGCCATCGGGAATGGTGGCGGAACGGAATATTGCCCAGCTATGGTTCCTGAAGAGCAGATAGAGGCTGTAGGCAACGTTGGGGATGAGTCCTCCGGCGAGTCCGATCGGCCATACGGCGTAGCCGGCCCGGACCTGCGGAGTTCCCAGACGAATGGCTTCCTTCGCGATGTCTTGTCCAAAAGCGAATGAATAATTCAACATCGGCGCAGCGAGGCCGCAAAGAATCGCGAGCATCAGTGCACCCAGATAGCCTTGACGCTGCACGGAAATTCCAGACTTCTCGCCTTCTCGTAACTGGCCGGCCCACGAAGCCAGGCAGATGCCTGCCACCATTACCGTGACTCCCGTCAGAACCAGCGCCAACGTATGACCAGCGGTGCCTTCACGCAGTTGCACGAACAGCGGGACCAGAGTTCCCAAGAGTGCACTCAATCCGACGATGATCGCGTAGGCAAGAGCCAGTCCGAGTCGCGCCACCGAGATGCCAAACAGCACTTGCGCAATACCCCACCCAACGCCGAATGAAAATGGGATGGCGAGTTGACCGAGCGACAGCGCCTGGTAAGTCGCGAAAAGATTGCCTACTAACCCGAATGCCAGTGCCCACGGAATTACCAGGAGTGAGACAACGCTGAAAACCAGCCAGATGTGTTCCCATTTCCAGCTGCGGACAAACTTCATCGGCAGCATGCAGTTGCCTGACATCAGCCCGGCAACCATGGTGATGCCGATGCCAATGAGCAACGAATCGCTCATCGTTGCGCTTTCGCCGGCAGCAAGTCGCAGGACGCGCCGGGTTCGTTTGGCACCTGGTAATAGCCGCCGGCCAGCTTTGCAGGAAAGACAAAACGATCGCGCAGGTGCGGTATGTGTTCCAGGAACAGGATTTCGTGTCCCATAGCAATATGGTTGAACAACACCAGGTGCTGATGAATCTGCCCCATGTCGCCGACATGTGGAGGCACAGGCATTCCAAATTTTCTCGCCAGCAAGCTGACCGTCAAAAACTCGCTGACCCCTGCCAGCCTCGTACAATCCGCCTGCACGAAATGCACCGCTTCGTATTGCATGAAGTTCTTGAACACCACTCGATTGGGGAAGTGTTCTCCAGCGGCGATCTTCACCGGGGCAATCTCTTTCGCCAGAACGGCGTGGGCATGAATATCGTCCGGGTGGGTGGGTTCTTCGATCCACAAAGGGCGAAACTCCGCGAGCGCGCGGCACATCCGCACAGCTTCGGGAAGACTCCAGTACTGGTTGGCGTCGAACATCAGGATGCCGGAGCTGCCAATTTGTTCGCGCAGCATCGCGGCCCGGCGCAGGTCGCGAGTCGAATCTGGCGATCCCACCTTCAGTTTGAACGCGCGGAAACCCTGGTCAACGGCGCGCGCAGCCAGTTCGGCGACTTTGTGATCGTCATAAGCCATCCACCCGACAGAAGTGTCATAACCTGGATACCCGGTTTTGAGAATGGGCTCACGGCTGGCGCGATCGGGCAGGTTCTTCTGCAACAGGGCGAGGGCGTCCTCTTTGGTGAGCACATCCTCCAAGTAGCTCAGATCGAGAAGGTCAACTACTTGTTTAGGAGTGAGATCGAGCAAAAGCTTCCATAGCGGAACGCCCCGGCTCTTGGCCCACAGATCAAACTACGAATACGTCATGGTCACCAATCTTTTCCGGGTTACCTATCTTTATCTCGCTGAAGAATTGCTGGAAGTGCATAGGCAATTGCAGATCCGCCTCCAGCCGTGCCGAAGACATCTCGGAAGCCGGAATTTCGTGGGTTGGGCGGCCAGGGGTTAAGATCCAACCGGAGTTTCCATCCATGGCGGTGACGTTGTCACCGCTGGGAAGATGGATGATCAAGACTCGCCTGCCGGGGACCTTGGTGAAAAGTTCAACGGGAAATTGCCGCCCGCTGATATCAATGTTGCCCTTTTCCACCCGGCTGGATAACTTCTCAATCGCTGACGCGCCCCCTATGGCCTCCACGTATTTGGCCAGAATCTTTTCTGGGCTCGGCGCATCGGCAACCGGCGTCACGGATTCAACCGGCACCTGTTGGGGAACGGGACCGACAGCTTCCGCGATCACGGGCGTGGCCACGGGATGAGCGGAGCCGCGATGGCAGGAGTAGCAAGTGACTTCGCGCTTCCCCTCAAAGTTGTCATGGTCGATGGCGAACATCATCTGCATCATCTTGCGCGCAGCCTGCTTTGGCTTTTTGTCGTCCTTCTCGAAAGCTCCTTCCACGTGGCAGTAACTGCATTCCACGCCGAGAGAGTAGGTGATGAACTGCATGCCGGGAATTAGTTGATCGGCGGGAATGCCCTTCAGAACCTGGATATTCTTGAAGGCCTCTTCCGCCATTTTTGATTTAGACGCTGATGGGTTAGCGGGACTGCTCTGCCCGCTTAGCAGGACGCCAGCGGACAAGAGGAGAAAAAGAAATCCATGAGCGGCTCGCCGTGATGCCGGGGGTTGCTGGTTCATGAAAACTTTTCTCGATCAAGGTGCAGCAAGAGACTGGCGAAATTCAGAGCGAAAC
This sequence comes from Terriglobia bacterium, assembly GCA_963741105.1. Lineage (GTDB taxonomy): Bacteria > Acidobacteriota > Terriglobia > Terriglobales > Acidobacteriaceae > JAIQFF01. The sequence continues at coordinate 148,585 of CAVUGT010000023.1, read as the reverse complement.
GCCACGCTTCCACGGTATGAAGTCGGCTTGTCCCTTGAGCTCGGCTTTGGTGCGGACATCGCCGCTCGCGACTTTGATCACGTACTCCAGAATGTTCTCGCCTTCTTGCTCGATCGTTGCTTGTCCTGAGATAACCGCACTGGTGTCCACATCGATCACGTCTTGCATGCGGCTGACCAGGGTTGCGTTGGTGGAAAGCTTGACCACCGGTGTTATCGGATTTCCGGTTGGAGTTCCCAGGCCTGTAGTGAACAGGACGATGTTCGCCCCGGCGCCCACCTGGGCAGTGACACACTCAACGTCGTTTCCGGGCGTGCATTGCAGATTCAATCCCGGCACGGTCGCGGGTTCCGGATAGTCGAGCACGGCGGTGACCGGAGACCGGCCGCCCTTTTTGGCGGCGCCTGCAGATTTCATGGCGTCGGTGATGAGTCCATCACGAATATTACCTGGCGAGGGATTCATTTCGAAACCAGACCCCACGGACCGGGCGCGGGCCTGGTAGTCGCGCATGAGCTGGGCAAATCGGTCGGAAACTTCTTTGCGCGTGCTGCGGTTGATGAGGTCCTGTTCCACTCCGCACAGCTCCGGAAACTCGGAGAGAATCGTTCGCGCTCCAATGGCAGCCAGGAGATCAGCGGTGTGTCCAATTGAAGGATTGGCCGAGATTCCCGAAAAGCCGTCTGATCCGCCGCACTTCAAGCCTACGCACAGGTGGGACAGGTCCGCAGGCGCACGGGTTGCCTTGTTGGCCTCGACCAACCCTACGAAAGTTTTCCGGATGGCGTCTGACAGCATGGAAAATTCAGAGCCACTTTGTTGCTGCTCCAGAATGACCAGTGGCTTATTGAAATCCGGATTACGCTTCTTAATCTCTTGCCGCAGGATCGGAATTTGCGCTGACTGGCATCCCAGGCTGAGCACCGTGGCTCCTGCTACATTGGGATGATTGATGTAACCCGCGATCAGTCCGCAGAGGTTGTTAGCATCTTCGCGTGTTCCACCGCATCCACCTTCGTGCAGCAGAAATTTGATGCCATCGATATTCTCAAACACCCGGGATCGCGCGGGATCCGTGCCGTTCGGCTTTCCAATCCGACTTTGAATTTCCTCGGCCTTGCCCTCGCGGTACAACTTCGCAAATTCCGCGACTTGCTGACGATAGATTTGAGAGGGTGCGAACCCCAGTTCCTCTTCGAAGGCTTGTTTGAGCACACCGATATTCCGGTTCTCACAAAACACCAGCGGAACTACGATCCAGTAGTTTCGCGTGCCTACTTGTCCATCGGAGCGGGGATATCCCAGGAAGGTGCGTTGCTTCCAGCGCGAAACGTCCGGGGCGGTCCAATGATATTCGACGGACTTCTCGTGAAAGTCAGTTGCCTGGTGCTGCACATTGCTAGTGGTGAGGCGTTCGCCGCGCTGTATGGGCTTGACCGCTGCTCCGACAAGCACGCCGTACATGATCACACGATCGCCGACGGCAAGGTTCACAGCCGAGAACTTGTGTTTCGCGGGAACGTTCGAAACCAGTTCGTAAGTCTGGCCGTCGAACTGTATCTGCTCACCTTGGGTCAGGTCAGCCAGCGCGATCAAAGCGTTATCCCCGGAATCGAGTTTCAATACCCGGGCTGGCATTAGAGACGCACTTTCATAGCGGAGAAGGAATAAAGACTACCTCTGCCTCGTTTCTGAGTTGTCTGAATCACGCAAGGCCATGGACAACGACGACGGCCCGGCGATCTTCAACACATAAGCATATTGTCCCGGAAGATCCCGAGGAAGCGTGACTTTTGTATCGGCGCCCTGTTGCGACCAGGTCAGGGGCTTGGCCTCGCCCAGAAGATAAATCTGCGTACCTGCCTTGGCAGTGAGCGATTTCAGCGTAATGCCGTCCGCCTTTGGTTTGCCGAGCAGCGTGGCATAGACCGCTGAATCGGTTTGAGTGAATCGCAAACGAATGCCTTCAGCGGTTGTACCCTCCGCGGTTTTCCAGGGATGGGTACCGTAGATGGCCTCTCCATTCTGGCCGAGCCAGGCGCCAAGAGCCTGCAAACGCTTCATCTGGACCGGAGGAATCGTGCCATCCGCTTCCGGTCCCACGTCCAGGAGAAGGTTGCCGTTCTTGCTCACGATATCCACCAACAAATAGATGAGCTCATCGGGAGCGATAGTTTCGGCTTCTCCTTCAGCTCGATTGTATCCAAATGAGCGCCCCAGTCCGCGGCACTCTTCCCACTTAGTCGGACTGATCTTGTCCAGGACCTCGTATTCCGGAGACGTGAAGTCAGAATGTTTGACTCCGAAACGGTCGTCCACCACGCCATCTGGTACAGCATTGTAATACTCCGCCATCAGGTCCAAAGGATGGCCGGACTTGGGATAATCGATGTCGTTCCACAGAACTGCGGGATGGTAGCGCTGGATGAGTTCGCGAAACTGGGCATCGGCGTACTTGCCGTAGGCCTCGCTCTGAGGCTTGATCGACTGGTAGTCAGCCGGCGTCCGGATAGGACCAGGCACGAATGTCCAATCATAACCGCCCGAATAATAAAGACCCATGCGCAAGCCGGTCGCGTTGACGGCGGTGGTTAGCTCGCCGACGATGTCGCGGGTGGCATGTTGCCGGTCCGGAGGCAGCTTGGGGTTCGGGGTTGAGCTGGGCCAAAGCGTGAATCCATCATGATGTTTGGTAGTAAGGACGACGTACTTCGCGCCGGCGTCACGGAAGATTTTCGCCCAGGCGTCCGGGCTCCACTTCTTGGTCTCCTGATCGAAGGTAGGCGCGAAGTTGTAGTAATCGTAGTCTGACCCGTAGTGCTCGCGATGGTAAGCCTGGGTCGGCGACCCATCGATCCGCATAACATTCAGATACCACTCGGCATAGGGGTTGTTCTTGATGTAGTCGGGCGTTCTGAAGTCGTGCTCCGGATGGACCAGCGGAGCCCAGCCCGGAACCGAATAAAGACCCCAGTGAACGAAGATTCCGAGCTTCGCGTCGGCATACCACTGAGGCAGGGGATGCCGGTTGAGCGAATCGAGGGTGGCCTCGTAATGTGTTTGTGCCTGCGCTGCCCGAAGGGCAACAAAACACAGTACAAACACGAGAACAATCCGGTTTAGCTTCCAGGATACGGATAACGCTGGAACCGATCGAGTCTTCATCTCGGGCTCCCGTTGGGATCAATTTTGAGAGTAGTCCACCAAAAAAGGACTACTTGACGACAGGGCGGGAGGTATCTCGCACGCCATCCGTAGGACAGTCCACCAAAAATTAAAGCGCTTGTCAATTAATTGTACGCGTCATTTATGGCATAATGTCGATCTTTGAGCGCTCATTATTGCAAATGGAGCGCTAAAACGTGCAGTCTCGGGCCAAATTTGGTAGGCCAAAACCTAGTCTTACCGGGATTTGAAAGAGCGCAACGTAATCGATTACTGCATGCTATAAAATTCGTGGACTGCAGGCCGGCCTGTCGTCGGTTGTATGTTTGACCCGTATCCATTCTTGCCAACACTCAAATGATGCAATACAGAAAGCTGGGCCGCACCGACCTTCAAGTTTCTATCCTTGGATTTGGCACCGCTCCGTTGGGAAATGTTTACGGGACCACGGAAAAGTCCGAGGGAGAACGCGCAGTCCACCTCGCGATCGAGAGTGGAATCAATTTCTTCGATTCCTCTCCCTACTATGGCTTGACTCTGTCCGAAGAAAGATTAGGACAAGCGCTGGTGGGCTGGCGGGACAAAGTGGTGCTGGCAACCAAGTGCGGCCGCTACGGTCTGGATGCTTTTGATTTCTCGGCGGCGCGGGTGACGGCCAGCGTTGATGAATCGTTGCGTCGGCTACGGACTGACCGCATCGATTTATTTCAGGCGCACGATGTCGAGTTCGGTGACGTAGAACAGGTGATTCATGAAACTGTTCCGGCCATGCGGAAGTTACAAGAGCAGGGCAAGGTACGTTGTATCGGCATCACGGGATATCCGTTGAAGACGCTGGTTCGTATTGCAGAAGTGGTCCCGGTTGATACCATCCTCAGCTACAGCCGCTACAACCTGATGATCACCGACATGGACGATGTCCTCACGCCTTTTGCCAAAAAGCACGGCATCGGTTTGATTAATGCGGCGGGTCTGCACATGGGCATCCTCACTCAGGACGGCGCACCCGCATGGCATCCGGCCCCGGCGCCGGTCCATGAAGCGGCGCGGAGGGTGGCGAAATTGTGCCGCGAGCGGGGCGTCGATATTTCCGATGTGGCCATTCGTTTTTGTCTTGATCATCCTTATGTCTCCAGTACGCTAGTGGGCATTGGCAGTGAAGCGCAGGTCAAGGCGAGCCTGAAGTTGCTTGAATTCAAGACCGATCCTGTTCTAGTCGATGAGATCCGCTCGGTCGTCGGGCCAGTATTCAATCATGTATGGCCGTCGGGCAGACCAGAAAACCATGGGTAATAAATCCCGGTATTAATCCCGGTGGTTTGAGAAAGAGGCTGCGATGCCTGTCTCAGAATCTGTGTCCACGAGTGACCAGCACGGAAACCGGCTCTTCCCGGTCGGGCACCTTCTTCCCTTCATACTGGTGACCGCGCTATTTTTTCTGTGGGGAATACCGAACAACCTGAATGACGTGCTGATTCGCCAGTTCATGAAGTCGTTTACGATTTCACGGACCCAAGCTGGGCTGGTGCAGTCCGCGTTCTACATGGGGTATTTCGTGCTGGCCATGCCCGCGGCCATCATGATGAGAAAGATCGGGTATAAGGCAGGATTTGTCACCGGTCTGTGTTTATATGCGTTGGGCACATTCCTCTTCTGGCCGGCCGCCATCGTCGGACGTTATGAATTCTTTCTTCTGGCATTGTTCGTAATCGCGAGCGGCCTCTCGTTTCTGGAAACAGCTTCGAACCCGTTCATCGCCCAACTGGGAGATCCGGAGAGTTCGGAAAGACGATTAAATTTCTCTCAGGCGTTCAACCCGCTCGGGTCGATTACCGGCGTGTTGATCGGAACCATCTTCATTTTCTCCGGAGTTGAATTGACCCCGCAGGAAGTAGCGGCGCAAAAAGCACAGGGCGTTTATGAAGCTTACCTGCGGACCGAAACCCTGCGCGTGGTCAAACCGTTTCTCGTGATTGGCGTGATTGCGTTGATCTGGGCGGTCCTCATTCTGCGCACCAAGTTCCCCAGCATACAGAGCGAGCACGAAAACAGCGGAGGCGACCACGGCCACTTCCGCGAACTGTTCCGCTATCCGCATTTCCTACTGGCGGTGCTGGCGCAGTTCTTATACGTCGGCGCGCAGGTTGGTACCTGGAGTTATTTCATTCAGTACGTCCAGGAATATACGCATCAACCGGAGAAGGTGGCGGGATACTTCCTGACTGGAACTCTGGCAGCCTTCGGAGTGGGGAGGTTTGTCTCCGCTTACCTGATGCGTTTCATCCCTCCCAACAAGCTCATGGCGGGTTACAGCGTGGTCAACTTTCTGCTGGTAGGAGTTGGAGTGTTGAAGCCGGGATGGATTGGCTTGTGGTGTCTTTTCCTGACCAGCTTTTTCATGTCACTGATGTTCCCAACTATTTTTGCGCTGGGTCTGAAAGGGCTTGGTCCCAACACGAAAATCGGCGGATCGCTACTGGTGATGGCGATCGTTGGCGGAGCTGTACTGACCCCGATCATGGGACTGATCTCCGTGAGGTCAGGCAGCCTGGCGTTGGCTTATACGATTCCGCTGGTGACTTACATTTACATCATGTTTTATTCCTTGCTGGGGTCGAAGCCGCGAGAGATTGCCGCGTGAGAAATTACGACGTCAGTTAGCGCCTGCCGCCCGCTCGATAAGCGGAGGGGCTTTCGCGCCAGGCGTAACGAACGCAACCTCACTTGGTGTGCCATTTCTCTTTCCGTTGACCCATCTCTTCGCCGGACTCACGCTCAAGTTCTTCATTACAAGCGCTAAACTTCCGTAACTTTCGTCCAGATTCCAGCGGCCTAGAATCTTCTTTGGTGGCCGAAGAGCGACCCTCGCATGACGCAGGAACAACTCCCAGACATTTCGAAGAAGAAGCCCGGAGCCACTCCGACCCAGAGGTTGCAGATCGAGGGACGCGAGTGGTGGCTGTGGGGTCTGGCCGTCATCGTCACTCTGGTTTTAACCTTCGGCATCGTTTCGCTCACCTACTTCCAGTTACAGCCGCCCACTGAGGGCACCTATTGGACGCAGCTCAAGGAGTGGGTCCGCGGGCTGGCATGCGTCGTCCTGTTGTTCGACATCTACACGCTCTATCAGCATTTGCAGTTGCAGCGCATCCGGCGGCAGTTGGCCGATCGCGACCAGCTATTCCAACTGATCACTGAAAACGCGGCCGACATGATTGCCGTGGTAGACGGCACAGGTCAGCGGATTTACAACAGCCCCGCCTATCAACATGTTCTTGGATACTCGGACGAGGAATTGAAGAGCACGGCATCGATCGAGCAAGTCCATCCCGATGACCGGCAGCGGGTGCTGGAAGCGGCGCACAAGGCGCGCACCACCGGGCAAGGGCAGCGACTGGAGTACCGCATACGTCATAAAGATGGATCCTGGCGCATTCTGGAATCGACCTCCAGCGCCATCGTGAACGCGAAAGGCAAGACTGAAAAACTTGTCATCGTGAACCGTGACATCAGCGAGCGCAAGCGTGCAGAAGAGATGCTGGCTCACAATGCTTTCCACGACGGCCTCACCAACCTTCCCAACCGCACTCTGTTTCTCGACCGGTTGCAGCGCGCTCTGGTCCTTTCCAAGCGGCACACTGACTACAAATTTGCCGTTCTGTTTATCGATATCGACGAATTCAAAGTCTTTAACGACAGCCTGGGCCACATCGTCGGAGACGAAGTCCTGATTCAGATCGGCCAACGGTTGACCGCTTCACTGCGCGAAGTGGACACCATCGCTCGTCCGCAGCAGGGCCTACCCGTGCGGGATGACACGCTGGCCCGGTTGGGTGGCGACGAATATACGATCCTGCTGGAGGATGTGCGAAACCCAAGCGACGCCATTCGTGTGGCGGAACGTCTGCAGGGCAAGCTGTCGAATCCCTTCACCGTGCAGGGATACGAAATTGTGGTACACGCCAGCGTTGGAATCGCCTTCAGCACTCCGACTTGCGCTCATGCCGAAGACCTGTTGCGCGACGCCAACATTGCGATGTATCGCGCCAAGCGGGCCGGGAAGGCGCGCTGCGAGGTCTTCGATACCGCCATGCATGAGGGAGCGGTCAGGCGTCTCGAACTGGAAACGGAACTCCGCAAAGGTTTGGAGTTGGGCGAATTCCGGACGCACTACCAGCCCATCGTTTCCTTAAAGTCCGGCAGAATTACCGGTTTTGAAGCTCTGACCCGCTGGCAGCGCGGCGAGCGCCTGCTTGCGCCCGCGGAATTTATTGCGGTGGCGGATGAGACCGGGCTGATTATTCCAATGAACCGTTTGCTGCTGCGTGAGGCTTGTGAACAGTTGCGCTCGTGGCACGTCCAATTTCCCGCCGATCCGCAGTTGAGCATGAGCGTGAATATTACGTCGAAAGAGTTTGCGCATCCCAACCTGGCGAAAGGGATTTCTGAGATCCTCGGCGAGACCGGACTCGATCCCAAGCACCTGCAACTTGAAATTACTGAGACCATCGCCATGCGTGACCCGGAAAAGGCGGCGTCGGTGTTGGCCGAACTCAAGTCTCTGGGAGTGCGCCTAAGCGTGGACGACTTCGGAACCGGATATTCCTCCCTAAGCCGGTTGCAACAGTTCCCCGTGGATTCGCTGAAGATCGATCGTGCGTTTATCTCCCAAATGGACAGCGATGTGGAGAGTCACAAGATTGTCCAGGTGATTGTGATGCTGGCCCAGACGTTAGGCCTGGCGACGGTAGCTGAGGGAGCCGAAACCGAAGAACACGTGAATCAGCTCAAAGCTTTGGACTGCGGTTTTGCCCAGGGGTATTACTTCTCGAAGCCGGCCGACCACCAGGTGATATCGGATCTGCTGTTAAAAGTGAATCGCTCCGGCGGGTCGGTGCCGGTAAAGACGCACGCGGCTTCTGCGGGCGTGTAGGCGCGAGCGTCCCGCTCGTGCTCCCTCGTTACGGAATTCCTAGGTTGCTCACAATGATTGCCGCAGGCCTGCACGAGCGGGACGCTCGCGCCTACATTTTTCCTACCAGGATGCGAGTGGGCTGCGCTTCCACGTATTTTTGGCTACGCATACGTATACAAAATTGGCGTCCCAGGTTTCTGTTCCGGCGGCACACGGGTCGGTAGCGTGGGCGGGCGGTAGAGAGGGAATCGAGACCGGAACGGTAAACGTCTTCATCGTTGTGGTCAGGCGTTCCAGCCATTTCTTTCCGTCGCCTGGATTGCCGATGTAGTTCGAAATGGACTTTGGCGCTCCGAAACTGATTCCGATGTTGGCCGGATTGCCGTCGCCCTGGTCGTATCCGATGAAGGCGTCATTCGCATCATTCGTGGGACGGTTGTTGGCGGTTGCGATGGTCTTCTGAAAATTGGAATCGGAAAGCGTGATGATGTGTCCGGGGCCGGTCCCCAGAGACGAAAAATTCATTCTTCCCTTTAGATTGGTTCGAAGGCCGCCATCCGCGTTCGGTTTTACCGCCAGCAGAAACGCTCCCTGCTCATAAAAGATCGAAGGAGCCATGGCTGAATAACAGCTGAGCCACAGCGGTGTCCATCCGGACAGGGAATCGCAATTCGTGGAAATCAAAGCAGGCGCCATTGTGCCTTGCACCGCGACTACGTTGGACGGCGCGCTATCCATGAAGGCGCGAGCTCCGGACAAGACGCTGCCCGAATCCCCGCTTGAACTCAATACGAGATTGCCCGGCCAGAAGTCCAGCAAGGGGAAGTAAGTTGGGAGCTCTACTTTGTAGGAGTGGGGCGCAGCTTGAGCGTCGGTGAAAGTGCAAACCCCGTTGGCGCATGCGGACGTCCGCGCGACGTTCGTCAGCACTGCGTAATTTCCAGTTCCGAAAGGCGCCTGTTGAACCTGTCCGGAAATGGCAGTCACTCGCAGCAAGTCGAGAGTCGTGGCGCCAGCGATCTCGGGCGTGATTACGACGATGTTGCCAGCCCCGTTGGTCATGGCCCGGCCTGCGTATAGCGGATTCGAGACTCCGAACTTTGGGTTCCGCGCTACGACGTAGTAGCGATAGTCGGTTTGTCCGGTTGCGGCGAACTGGGGTATGTTTCCGTTGGGAGCCTCTCCGCCCTGGATCTTCACAGTGCTGCCCTGCGCGATCACTCCGGCCTGGCCAAATCTGCCCATGGGATTGGCGCAGGCGCCCACCTCCTCATAGACATTCGCGAGTTCAAAACCGCCGTAGCCGCCGCGGCGCACGCCGGCACGCACTCCGTATTGAGCGTATCCCTGGATGACGCTGTCCGAAATTCGCAAAGTATTGCCGGCCTGCCAGTCGACTCCGTTGCCTCCGCATTGCATCGAGATGTTCAGATGCTTCAGCCAGCCTACGCCAGGGAATTTGCGGAATGATCCGGGCGCATAGACTGCCGGATTGCATACGGTGGAATCGCAGCGTATCCCGCCATTGCCTAAAGCGGTGTCGAGCCCGTCCAGTAGAAAGGACTCGTCATCGTCGACCTGCACGTAGCTGCCAAAAGTTCCGTTCGCCAGCTGAACCCTGGTAGACACATTGAACAGACGAGTTTTCTGAGCGTTGACTTCAATGAAAGGGCTCTGACCGTGCGCGACCATCGGACGCCCGCGAGGATTGATCACCGTGATGTCCTGATAAAGGTTGGCATTCGAAGGGTCGCCGACGAAGATGCAAGTGTCGTTCATCCAGCATTCGACGATCGATCCCGAAAAATCCACGGTGAGGTTCGAAGCACGAATCGAGACCCGGGCGAACAGCTTCAATTCCTTCGGAGGCACGACGACCACGCCAGATTGCGGAGTGCCCGCTGGATTGGTAGGAACATAGCGCGCGGCGATGAGCGCTTCCTGCAGTCCTCCCGAAGCGCTGGAAATAGTTCCGCCTGCGGCAGGCGCGTGCTGGCTGGTGAAGTTCAAAGTTCCGGGACGTCCGTCTCCAGCGCAGGTCCCGCCTGTGACCCGGGTCGGTTCCGAGCCATTAATGAGAACCCAATATTCTTGCTCGTCGCCTTTCACTCCGGGTGGGCACGCCGCAAAATTGACCGTATGACTTCCCGCCTGCCCGAGTTGCTCTGCCGGCTTCATCGACCAGTCGTACTCCGTGGCGAACCGTGTGGGACGGCTGACAGGATTTTGAGCGGTGGCGAAGTGAGAGGCAGCGATTGAAATGCTCAAGAGCCAGAAACCGGAAGAGCTGAAGAATCGGGTCATAGCGATCACCGTCGTGTTCGAGAGTACTGTTGGGTTGCTGTGGGAATCCAGTGCGGTGCTGGAACGAGAGGTTAAAAGGTCGTGGGCTAATCAGTGTTGGTGTATCAACACGACGGCAGCCATTTCGTCCGACCCGATCGTGCCTTCGAATTTCCGCAAGTCGGCGAGGCGTTCCGGGCTGACGTGCAAGTCGCGGACCACATATTCTCGAGAGTACCGAAGCGTGGTTCCGGAAACTTCGCTACGGCTCTGGTAGCTGGCAAACCCCATATCAACTTTCACAGGATCCGGAACATCGTCAACTTTGTATCCTGGCGGCAGTTCGATTTCGAACACGTCAGTTTCACGCGACGCGCTGTGCAGCTCAATCGAATACTTTCGCGGCTTCTGGTCTACAGCAAAGCTTTTGTCGCCAAAAATACGCGGCCGGACCAGAGTCAGGGGACCGCGTACCTGAAGATAGTTCGGAACGGTGAACTTATAAGTAAGCACGAGGTTCTGGTCGCGGGCATCGAGTTGCTGAATTTCGAGATTGTCGAGGGAGAATCCCTGCAGCGATCCATTTAGAAGGTTCTCCACGCGCTGTAACCGATCCCTTTGATTGGCTTCCTTGAGAGCATAGCGCTCCCAGAGCGCGTGATCGCCACGGCGCTTCTCAACGATTTCACCGGTGAGCGAGCCGTCGACATTCAACTTGAATTTTCCTTCGCGCGTGAGGATGTTGTTTTCAGGCGGCTGCAGTGCAGTATGGATCAGCTCGCCGCCAGCATCGGTGACCAACAAGGCGTAAGTATCCTGGAGTTCGGAACGCGATCGCCCAGCGGTGTGTATTCGTCCGTGGGATCGAAAATCAGGTAGCGTTTTCCGTTCTTGCTGAGAAGCACGCTGTGATAGGAGTCCGCGTTGACAGTAGCGGGCAACTCGATCGCGAGGATGGCATGGTTGAACAACGCCGAATGGCTTGCGGGACTGACGATACCACGACGGGTATTGATCAGTACATAATCCGAAGGGATGCCAACTTCTCGCAGCATGCTGCTGAGCAGCGTGGCCTTATCTTTGCAATCGCCGTAGCGGGCGTGGAAGATATCACCCGCGGGGTGAGGCTGGAATCCGCCGATGCCGATTTCAATGGCTACGTAGCGAACATCGGTCTGCAAGAACGTCGCCAGTGTCCGCGCCTTGCTGTCGAAGTCCGCTTTGCCGGCAGTCAACTCGCGCGCTTTCTGTGAAATCTCGGGCGTGGGGTTGCGGCGGTCGCTGGTCAGCCCAACGTACCAGTGCCCAAGAGCTTCCCATGATTCCACGCTGATCGCTTTCTCGTCTGGACCAAAGTAAGAAATCTCCATCTGTCCCGACAGGGACAGGAAAGCAGGCATCCTGGGTTCGACCTTGATTTCGGGCACATCGCGGACGGTCCATTGCATTCCACCTTCCGGTGCTGGGGCGGGCTGGACCGGCGAGGCTGAAGCCCACGAATCCTTGTACTCCCATCCCGCAGGGAGTTGCAGGATCAGACGCGCCTCGCGTACCGGGTTGTCCTCCTGGAAGAACCAGTTCAGTTCCCTGATCCATACCTTCTGTCGAGCTTCGTATTCGAAGGCAACGATCGAGCCCGGGTCCGCGGCAGGCACCTGGGCGGTGCGCACGTGAACATCATCGTAAAGAACGTAGGAGTAAGGTGTCTTCTCGGTGAAATCCTTGTCTTTAGGTTCGTACTCATGGCCCGACTTATCAATGCTCCAACCGTGGACGGAGAGCACCTTGCCCTGGTGCGAGATCCAGACGCTGAAGTTGCCTTCTTCTCGTTCTTCCTTGCGAACGATTTTTACGACTCTGCGGTAGCGCTCGATGACATCGTCGCTGCCTGTAACGGTGTATTTGACTTCGTCGAGGAGGACCACCGCCTTGATTTCCGGGTCGAGCGTTCCCACGGTTTCCTGAGCGGCCTGATGGACCCAATCAGGCACGACGGCGCGAGCTTGTGCCATGAGAGCGAAAGCGCTGAGGAGCAGGGCGAAGATTCTAGTTTGAAGCCGAATGGGGTACCGCCTTCAGGATTGCTTCCTGATCGTCGCCCGCTTTCACCTTGTCGTAGAACGTTTTCACTTCCGGATACACGTCCGGAGGGAACGCCATACCGGCCATGACGAGATCGCGGCGGGTAAGGATACCGTTGGTCCCCTCCGGCTTGTTTTCTGTTACGTAGGCGGCGTAGGAGAGTTTCTGGCTGTCGTTCGCGGGGAGATTTTCTATCTGGACGCCAGAGGGTAAGGTTAGGTGTACCTCGTCAACCTCTCGCGATGGATAGTAGAAATAGACCGAGTTGACTCGCTGCGCTGCGGAGAACCGCGGCCGGCTGTTGAACTCGAACGGGTGTAATGGAAGCAACACACGCTTCCCCGCACTGATCATGATGGGACACTTGATTTTGAAGGTCGCGATCAGCGGTTCTTCGGTTTTGTCCCAGGCGGGAGAGCCGGTGAGACTCACTTCACTGTCGCCGGGCAGCCACGATTTCAGCTCATCCTCCAGTATCTGCTTTCGGCCTTCGTCGTCCGTTTTGGCGCCTTGCTGCCTGCGGTCCATGGCCTCGAGGCCGTAATAAGCGACTCCCAGAGTACCTTCGGCCCTGCCGTCGTCGCCTACTTGAGCCGGGCCAGGCGGGTGAGGAGGGCCTGGGTGTAGCTCGACAGAGGAATCTCTTTGATTTCGGCTCCCTTGCCTTCAATCTGGCGCAGTCCCTAGTTGCCGGAGTAACGCCAGTCGGTGAGGCCATAGGGACAGAACTTGGTTCCGGGATCGAGGAAAACGTCTTTGCCGTCCACTTGGGCAACGGCAACCTCCGCGCTGAACTGGCTCATGCTTAGGAAGCTCGAGATGAAAATCCGACTGTCGCGGTCGGGCACCAGCATCATCGAAGCTGGAATGCCCGCAGCCCGCAGCATCGCGACCAACAGGCGGTTTAAATCGTCGTGGTCGCCGCTGCGTTGCTGCAGAACATCCTCGACGCCGGCATTGAACTTCATCCCCAGCGCCTTCTCCTCCAGTTCGGAGCGGCGGGGAACGAAACTCTGGTTTTCGAGTTGCGATACGAAGGCGTAGATTTTTCGAGTTTTCTGTTCCGGCGTGTCACCCGCGGCGACGACCTGGTTCACTGCCTCAGCAATGCCGTGCCTCTTTCCCAGAAAGCTTTCGACGTCTTTGTTCCAGAACTGCCCTGGTCTTTCCAGTAGTCCTCAGGTTTCCCGGTGACCACGTAATAGAAGTTCACGCGCCATTTCAGGATCTCCGGCGGCGCCATGAATGGCTCTCTCGTGAAAGCGGGCACATCGTTAACCGCAAGATCCACCCAGTAGCCCGCGGTTCCGTGTGCAGATTGATTCGAGGAAATGGGCAGAGTATGCTGCTGGGGTTTGAATTGGGACGGTAGAAACGTGGTCCAGGATATATTGTTGGCGATCTGACCGTGCGGCAACGTGATATAGACGTTACCGCTTCCCTGAAATGGGATGAATTTGAAGGTGGCTTTTAACTCGAACAGGTCGTCCTGGACGATCCACTCCGGAGCGAGCAGGCGTTTGTCGGGGTAGCGCAAGCTGTAGCGGAAATCGAGGATGCTGCCAACCTGGACGTCGGGCAGAGTAAACGCCTTTACGTGGATCCGAATGCCGCGTCCCCGAACCAGTACTTTGTCGAAAGGCTTGCCTTCGAACGGAATTACCGTTCCGTCCGGATGGACGGTGCGCCCGCTGATCTCACTGATCGAGAAGCTGTTGCGGTTATATGGAAGCTCGACGTCCGCTTCCTTTCGCCCGGCATCTGTCAGCACCTTGATCCGTTTATAGGTGGAGTGATAGTTGTTCAGGTCGTCGGCAATTTCCTGGCGCTCCAGAATCACCGCGGGCGCGCCAGGCTGTTGTGCCACATCTTTCATCACCTGCTCTTCCGGCCTGATGGGCGGCCAATCCACGGCGGCGCAGACGGACACCAGGGAAATGAGGAGGGAAATCCCGAGGAGCAACCGCGAAGTTGCACGAGAACACGAAATCATGAGACTCACCGATCGGGGGTGTAAGACGCACACCCAGATTCGGCCGGGCAGCCAGGGAAAGCGGCCGGTGGCGGATCATATCCCGCTTTTTCTCTATGCCGCAAGACAAACCAGGCCCGGTGGTTAACCTTAGGTGTACCTGTAGCGGTGGGAAAGGCCCTTCCTTTCGGCTCGCCTGCCATCTACCCTCCACCCTCCACGAAATGGACCATTTTGTTGCGCCTCTGCCAAGGGTCGTCTCTCGCCTGTATAATCGCGTGTTTTGACAATCCGGTTAGTGACGCGGGGGCAGGCATGGAGCGGATGGATTCTCCGGGGAACAGGCAATGAGCAGAGCGGCGCGAGCGGTGGCATCTCCGCATGTTGTCAGCATTGGGGACTTCCGGCCACTGGCCAAACAGCGGCTGCCCCGGCCCGTCTTTGATTACTTGGACGGTGGGGCCGACGGTGAAGTCACGTTGCGCGAGAACGTTCGCGTATTTGATGACGTCACGTTCCGTCCGCGTTACGCGGTACCCGTATCCAGTTGCGATTTGCGCACGCGCGTCATGGGCTTTGACGTTTCGTTCCCTGCGCTGCTGGCTCCGGTGGGCTACAGCCGTCTGATGCATCCGGATGGCGAAGCTGGTGCTTCGCGAGCCGCCGGGAAAGCAGGCACGGCGTACATTCTTTCCACCATCTCCGGACATCGCGTCGAAGACGTTAAGGCAGCTTCCTCTGGGCCGGTGTGCTTTCAGTTGTATTTGATAGGCGGCCGCGAGGCCTCCGAAGCTGTGATCGAACGGGCGCGGGTGGCTGGCTGCGCCGCTTTGGTGGTGACCATCGATACACCTGTGGCGGGATTGCGCGAACGCGATTTTCGCAACGGAATGAAAGAGCTGATGGGCAGCAGTGTTCTGGCCAAGATTCCATTTCTTCCTCAAATGCTTGCGCGTCCGGGATGGATTGCCGGTTATCTGCTGGACGGTGGCTTGTCCAAACTGCCGAACGTTGTGTTGCCCGGGACCGGTCCAATGGAGTTGGTCGACGTTGGTGCGGCGCTGGCTCGTTCGGCGGTGACCTGGGAAGACCTGAAATGGATTCGTAAGCAGTGGCCGGGCCTGCTTGTCATCAAAGGCTTGCTTACGGGCGACGACGCTCGCCGTGCCATAGATGAAGGCGCGGGGGCAGTGGTGGTTTCGAATCACGGCGGACGCCAGTTGGACGGCGTGTCTCCGTCGCTGAGAGCGCTGCCCGAAGTCGTTGCCGCGGTGAGCGGCCAGGCTGAAGTACTAATGGATGGCGGCGTTCGACGCGGTTCCGATATCGTCAAAGCTGTTTGCCTGGGTGCGAAGGCCGTTCTCTGTGGACGCGCGTATGCCTACGGTTTGGCTGCGGCTGGCGAAGCAGGGGTCACTCGAGCTCTCGAAATCCTGCGCGCCGATGTAGACCGTACTCTCAAGCTGCTGGGCGTCACTTCGATTGCGGCGTTGGATCGGTCGTATGTGGAAGTGCCCGCGAATTGGAAGTAAAGCGGGTTGCCTTCGTGCACCTTCGTGTCCTTGATGGTTAAAGCTTTTTGGTCTACGCAAAAACCGTCAACCACCAAGGACACGAAGGTACACGAAGGTACACGAAGGAAAACAATGGATGGGTGATTCCTGAAAGAGGGCGGTTCGTGCACTGGACTCAGGTCTACGATCCTTTCGGCCGCTGGTGGCTTTCTACGCTGGTCGCGACTTTTCCCATCCTGGTATTGTTTGGATTGCTGGTTGGAGCGAAGGTCAAGCCGCACTGGTGCGCCATCGCGGGTGCGACGACCGCGGCGATTGTGGCCGTCGTGTTTTTCAAGATGCCGGTGATCCTTGCGGCGGCGAGTTTTGGTTACGGCGTCGCGTTTGGATTGCTCAAGATTGCCTGGATCGTACTCGCCGCAGTTTTTCTCTACGACATCTCCGTCGAAACCGGCCAGTTCGAAATCATGAAAGAGTCGGTGGCCGGAATCACCGCCGACCGCCGCTTGCAGGTGCTGCTGGTCGCGTTTTGCTTTGGTGCGTTCATTGAAGGTGCGGCTGGATTCGGAGCGCCGGTGGCCATCGCTGGGGCTTTGATGATCGGGTTGGGCTTCCGTCCATTTCACGCGGCGGCTTTGAATCTGATTGCGAACACCGCGCCGGTGGCCTGGGGGAGTATTGGGATTCCGATCCATACGCTGGCTGCCGCTTGTGGTCTGCCGGAATCGGATTTGAGTGCGACCATCGGACGCATCCTGCCGATCACTGCGGCGATCGTGCCGCTTTGGCTGGTTCGCACCATGGTGAGCTGGCAGGAAACATTCGAAGTGTTGCCCGCCATTCTCGTGGTTGGTGTTTCGTTCGCCCTCACCCAGTTTTTCTGGTCGAACTACGTGGACAGCAGTCTGGTCGACATCATGGGTGGAGTGATTTCGATACTGGCTGCGATTGTCTTTTTCAAATTCTGGAAGCCCAAGAAAATCTGGCGATTCGACTATGACGACCGGAAAAAATCAGCGGCCTCGCCAGCGGATGGAATTGAAGATTCGTTCGGAGGCGAGTGGGCGGCCGAGGATTTCGACAAGAATATTGAAGCCCGGTCGTATCCGCTGGGAAAAGTTCTGAAAGCCTGGATGCCGTTTGCGATTCTGTCGAGTGTCGTACTGGTCTGGGGATTGCCGCCGGTCAAACTTGCGCTGAACCAGGCCACAACCCCCGCATTCAAGGTTGTGCAGGCGGACGGCACAGTGCGGCCCGGTCCTCCGGGATGGGACGTGCCTTATCTCCACAATGCGGTCTATCGTGCAGCGCCGGTCGTGGTCAAACCGACAGCCGAAGCTGCGCGTTATGACTTTAACTGGTTGTCGGCTACCGGGACGGGTTGCTTTTTGGCGGCCATTCTTTCAGGACTGCTGCTTGGTATGTCGCCGGCTCGGATTGTGAAAGTTTTCTGGCACACGTTACGTCGCATGCGCCTGGCGGTTGTCGCCATCTCTTTCATGCTCGGGCTAGGATACGTGACGCGCTACTCCGGCCTGGATGCCGTGCTGGGCCTCGCATTTACCAGGACCGGCTGGGCTTATCCATTTTTCGGCACATTCCTCGGCTGGCTCGGAGTAGCACTGACGGGAAGCGATACTTCGTCGAATGCGCTCTTTGGAAGTTTGCAGAAGATTACTTCGCAGCAACTCGGCATCGATCCCGTGCTAATGTGCGCGGCTAACAGTGCGGGCGGAGTAATGGGAAAAATGGTGGACGCACAATCCATCACGATTGCGACGGCGGCGACGAATCAGGTAGGAAACGAAGGCGTTATCTTCCGTTTCGTGATGTGGCATTCGGTGGCGTTGGGCGCGATCGTCGGAATCATCGTTATGCTATACGCATATGTTTTTCCTCATGTGGTGCCGCATGGCCTTACGTTTGTGAAGTAGCAGACCACTTGGCCTCTGCCGGGTTTACGTTTCCCTGATAACCTCAATACACACCAATTAGGAGACCGCCAGCCGTTGCCGCCGATCATTAACGTTCAGGAAATTTCCAAAGCTTTTGGAGCCAACCCGCTCTTTCAGAATGTGTCTTTTACAGTCACTGAGGGCGACCGCATTGGGCTCATTGGTCCTAACGGTTCCGGTAAGTCAACGTTGCTTCGAATTCTGGCCGGTGACGAGGATCCGGACAGCGGCGAGGTTGCGTTCCGCAAGCGGCTCCGGGTCAGTTACGTAGAGCAGGATTCCCAATTCAAGTCGGGGGCGACCGTGCGGTCCGTGGTTGAAAATGCCATGGAGCGAGGCAAAGTCCACTCGACAGAGCGCGGAACGCGTTTTGCCGAAACTCTTGGCCGCGCCGGTTTCGAAGATCTCGAAGCGCAAGCAGCGTCTCTTTCTGGAGGATGGCAAAAGCGTCTGGCGATTGTCGAGGCGCTGGTGCAGGCGCCGGACATTGTGCTGCTCGACGAACCCACCAATCATCTGGATCTCGCGGGGATCGAGTGGCTTGAGGAAGTGCTGTCGCAGGCGGCGTTTGCCAGCGTGATCGTCAGTCACGATCGCTATTTTCTGGAGAACATCGCCACCGACATGGCGGAGCTGAGCCGGGTTTATCCCGACGGGATTCTGAGAGTGCGGGGAAGCTACACCACTTTTCTGGAGAAGAAAGAAGAGTTTCTGCACGCACAATCGAAGCGGCAGGAAGCGCTGGAGAACCTGGTCCATAACGAGATTGAGTGGCTGCGGCGAGGGGCAAAGGCACGGACGCGGAAATCGAAAGCGCGCATCGGCAAAGCCAATGAATTGATCGGAGACCTCGCAGACCTGAACATGAGGACTCGCACCGCCACGGCGCAGATAGATTTCACAGCTAGCGATCGGAAGACCAAGCGGCTGATCGAACTGGAAGACCTGTCCTACCAGATTCCAGTTGCCAAGAGCGAGCCGCGCACGCTTTTTGAAAAGCTTAACTTCGTGCTGACCGCCGGAATGCGAGTTGGACTTGTTGGGCCGAATGGCAGCGGCAAAACTACGCTGCTGCGGCTTTTGCGTGGCGAACTCACTC
This sequence comes from Terriglobia bacterium, assembly GCA_963741105.1. Classification (GTDB taxonomy): domain Bacteria; phylum Acidobacteriota; class Terriglobia; order Terriglobales; family Acidobacteriaceae; genus JAIQFF01. The sequence continues at coordinate 129,600 of CAVUGT010000023.1, read as the reverse complement.
CGAGTGGTGGAGCAATTACACGCGCTGAGTGGCTGCGCATCGTGTACTTCGACCAGACTCGCGAACTGGATACGAACGTAACTCTGCGCCGCGCGCTGGCACCCGAAGGAGATTCGGTGATCTACCAGGACCGTGTGGTTCATGTGGCGTCGTGGGCCGCGAAGTTTTTATTTACTGGCGAGCAGCTCAATCAACCCGTAGAGCGGCTTTCCGGAGGAGAACGGGCGCGCGTGCTGATCGCTCAACTGATGCTTCAGCCTGCGGATGTCCTGCTGCTGGACGAACCCACCAACGATCTCGACATTCCGACGCTCGAAATCCTGGAAGAAAGCCTGCTGGAGTTTCGCGGCTCACTGGTACTGGTTACGCATGATCGCTACATGCTGGATCGCGTATCCACGATCGTGCTCGGTCTGGATGGACAAGGCAGTGCGGAGAGTTTTGCCGACTACTCGCAGTGGGAAGTTTGGCAGGCTGAGAGCAAGCAGTCGGCGAAGAACGTCACTCGTTCGGTTCCGCGGAGTCCGAATTCTGAAGAAGCTCCTTCCGCGAAGACCAAGCTTTCTTATCTTGAAGCTCGCGAATACGCCACGATTGAGGAGCGCGTCGCCAAGGCCGAGAAAGTACTGCAAGAAACACGAGAGCAACTGGAAGATCCGGCAATTGCCAGTGACGGGCCTCGCTTGCTTGCCGCGCATGCGGAGATGGAAGAGGCGCAGGACACCGTCGATAAGCTTTATGCGCGGTGGAGTGATTTGGAGAAGAAGAGAACTGGCTCTTAGCTATTGGCGCTTGGCTCTTGGCTTTTAGCTACACCCAGTCGGTTCTTGCATGGTTTAGAAAAGACAAAACCTTGCCGTCCTGCGGACGGCCTGGACGGGCGAGGGCGCCCATCCCCACACAGTCTTGTACAGTCCCCACACGGTTCCGCTAAGAGCTAAAAGCTAAGAGCTGCTTTTCAGGGCGAAGGCGATGATGGTTTCTCCCTTGGCGCCTGTGGTTTCTTCTAGTTCTTTCACCAGGGTTTCTTCCAGATGATCCGGGTCGGGGTGCATCTCGTGGGTTTGGACCTCTTCGTCGCTGGCGCCAACGAAGCAGAGTTCGCAGTGTCCTAATTCATCTTCCGACATCAGGGCTGGGCCAAAAGTGCGGCAAATTACGGGGCGGGATTCGTAGAGATCGCAAGTGCCTTTCTCAGGGTCGAGGACCGGGCAGGTCTCATCGTTGGCGTAGTCATCCCAGTGTTTGCAGGCCGCGTCGGAGTCGTCGTCGTTCAGCAATCCCGTGGTTGTGTCACCGGGAAACTCTGGGGAAAGACGTGCGACAGAAGCCTTGACCCGCTCGCGAACACGGGCCGCGCGCTCAGGATCCTTCTGTTCGAGATCGGCTAGTCCGTTTCTCAAGCGGATGGCGTCGAGTTGGTTGATGGCAAAAACTCCCACACAGCACTGCGAGCAACCGGGCTTGCAGGCCAGCCACTTGGCGCTTTTTTGAAACGCATCGGCGAGTGCTGAATTCACAATTTGGATCAACTGCTGGTCGCGGGCGGGAGCTAGAAGCGGCATGCATAAGCATAACCCAGCCCATGTCGCGCTGGAGAGGAGTTTTGCGAATGCGAATTTACGGCTATCATGTCGGGCATGGCAAACAAAGTCCGGTGGGGAGTTTTGGGTGCGGCCAAAATCGGTTTAAAAAAAGTTATCCCTGGAATGCAGCAGGGCGAGTGGTGTGAGGTGACCGCGATTGCCTCACGCGACCGCGGCAAAGCCGAAGAAGCGGCCCGGTCTCTCGGCATCGCCAAAGCCTACGGATCGTATGAAGAGCTCTTGGCGGATCCCGAGATCGATGCTATCTACAACCCGCTTCCGAATCAATTGCATGTTCCGTGGTCGATCAAGGCGGCGGAGGCGGGTAAGCACGTTCTGTGCGAGAAGCCGCTGAGCCTGTCCGTGGCGGATGCGCGGCAACTGCTGGCGGTGCGCGACCGCACCGGGGTGAAGATTGGCGAAGCCTTCATGGTCCGAACGCATCCGCAATGGCTGCGCGTCCGTGAACTTGTAAAGTCTGGGCGGATTGGCCAATTGCGCGCGGTCACTGGATTTTTCAGCTACTTCAACAACGATCCCAAGAATATTCGCAACATTCCTGAATATGGTGGGGGGGCGGTGATGGACATCGGTTGTTATCCCATCAATACTTCGCGATTTGTTTTTGGGGAGGAACCCACGCGAGTGCTGGGGTTAGTCGAGCGCGATCCGCAGATGAAAGTGGACCGGCTGACTTCCGCTATGCTCGATTTTCCCTCGGGACAATCTACTTTTACCTGCAGCATGCAACTGGTGCCTTACCAGCGCAGCCAATTTTTCGGGACCAAAGGGCGTATTGAGATTGAGATTCCGTTCAATGCTCCGCCGGATCATCCGTGCCGAATCTTCCTCGACGACGGGCGCGACGTGTTTGGCAGTGGCGTCACTACCGAAGAGTTTCTGGTGTGCGATCAGTACACATTGCAGGGTGATGCCTTCTCGCGGGCTGTGCGCGAGGGGAGTGAAGTGCCGGGGACGATCGAGGATGCCATCAAGAACATGTCGGTGATCGAGGCGATTTTCCGGTCGGCGGAATCCGGTAAGTGGGAGAAGCCTTAGCGGACAGGAAGTGCGATGGAATACCTGATTGGGTTGATACTTTCCGTGGCCGTCGCCGGCTTTGCCACGGCGATTGGGTTGGACCGCGAGCGCGGGTTTTATCCTCCCGTGATCATCGTGATCGCTACCTACTATGTTCTGTTTGCGATCATGGGAGGTTCATCACGGGCGCTCTTGCTTGAAATTCTTGTCGCCGCTGGATTCCTGCTATTAGCGGTACTCGGTTTTAAGAGGAGTCTTTGGTTTGCTGCCGCTGCCATTGTGGGCCACGGACTCTTCGATCTTGTTCATCACTGGTTTATTGACAATGCGGGAGTGCCGCATTGGTGGCCTGGTTTCTGCGCAACCTTCGATGTCATTTTTGGCGCTTGGTTGGGGATGCGCCTGATGCGTTCTTTCAGACCCGAAGCAGGATAGAACCGTGGAATCTCCCACCCTCTCGCAAAGTGCGCGAGGAGGGTGGGGCACCCGCGTATTCACCGGTATTTGGCGGGTCTCGTGATATTCTTGTTAGAGAAGCTGCGTCCTCGCCTTTGGGCAATTTCTCCGCAGTTCCCTTAAATACCATGATTTCAGTAAGTAATGTTTCAATGCGCTACGGCGCCAAAGTTCTATTTGACGAGGTCTCCACCTCCTTTACGCCGGGAAAGCGCTATGGTTTGACCGGGCCGAACGGCGCCGGGAAATCTACGTTTATGAATCTTCTGACCGGCGAACTGGAGCCGCAGAAGGGGACGGTAGTGCGTCCGAAAAAGTTGGGCGTGTTGAGCCAGGACCAGTTTGCGTTCGACAAGTATCGAGTGCTCGATACCGTCATTATGGGCAATAAGCGTCTGTGGGCGGCCCTGGAAGAGCGCGACCGAATTTACGAAAAGCCGGAGATGACCGACGCGGACGGCATGAAGCTGGGCGAACTCGAAGGTGTGGTCGGCGAAGAAGACGGTTACACAGCCGAGAGCGACGCGGCCATTCTGCTCGAAGGCCTGGACATCCCTGACGCTCTGCACGAACGAAAAATGGGCGAACTGCAGGGCGGACAGAAAGTGCGCGTCCTGTTGGCCCAGGCGCTGTTTGGACATCCGCAGGCCCTGCTGCTGGACGAGCCTACGAACTATTTGGATTTGGACTCAATCCACTGGCTGCAGGGCTTTCTCAATGAGTATGACGGCGTGGTGATCGTTATCTCGCACGACCGGCATTTTCTAAACAAAGTTTGTACACACATTGCCGATATCGATTACCAGACCATCATTACTTATACCGGCACTTACGACGACATGGTGGTGGCGAAGACCCAGATCCGCTCGCAGATTGAATCGCAGAACGCGCAGCGGGAGAAGAAAATTTCGCAGTTGAACGAGTTCATCGCGCGATTCTCCGCCGGTACGCGTTCCAGCCAGGTGCAGTCACGGCGCAAGGAAGTGGAGCGGTTGCAGGTGACGGAGCTGGCGCGGTCGAACATTCAACGTCCTTATTTGAAGTTTGAGCAGAAGCGGCCCTCGGGAAAGCACATTCTGGAACTGGAAGGCGTGACCAAGTCATACGGCGACGCCGAAGTGGTTCGGAGCTTCACCGCGAGCATCGTGCGTGGAGAGAAAATCGCATTGATGGGGCGGAACGGCGCGGGCAAAACCACGCTGTTGAACGCTCTACTGTCGAACTCTCCGACGATTCCGGAAGCTGAACTACGCAAGACCAGCGGATATGACGGGCCGTTTCTGACAGAGGGAAAAGTCATTTGGGGGCATGAAGCCTCGGTGGGATATTTTGCCCAGGACCACAAGGCCCTCATCCAACCCGGCATGACTGCTTTCGAGTGGCTGCATCAGTGGGATCCCGGTGCGGCCAACGAAGAGATTCGCGGTTTGCTGGGACAGATGCTGTTTCCCCGCGAAGACGGTGACAAGAAAACCGAAGTCTTGTCCGGCGGAGAGGCGGCGCGACTGATTTTCTGCAAACTGATGCTGCAGAAGCCGAACGTCCTTGTGTTTGACGAACCGACCAACCACCTTGATCTGGAATCGATCAATGCGCTCAACATCGCGTTGCAGCGCTACCAGGGAACCGCGCTTTTGTGCACCCACGACGAAGACCTGATCGACGAAGTGGCCACGCGCGTCTGGCACTTTGAGGGAGACCACCAGATTACTGACTTCAAGGGCGCCTACGCGGAATATCAGGCTGCATTGGTCTAGTGGCCGGGGAAAACCGAGTCCGCCTGCACTTGTAACCTTCCAACTGTTGTCTGCTGTTGCAAGCCCGCAACACTAAAGTCATCTATCCTGGATCTCCAATCTGGTATTCAATTCAGGTTTCGCTTCCCCAGATAGTATTCGCCCGATTCCGACCGCAGAATCGATTCGCCATGAACTCGTTCGACACTTCCATCTTGATGTTTCTTAACCAGTTCGCACAACGGTCCCCCCGTTTTGACGAGTTTGTCGCCTTTCTGAGTGACTGCAATTTGCTCAAGGGAGGCATCATCGTCGGACTGATTTGGTGGCTCTGGTTTGACACGGACGATGTGAGGCGCAAACGTGAGGTCCTGCTGGCGGCACTTATCGCCAGTGTTCCAGCCCTGATTCTTGCGAAGACTTTGACCGTCGTAACGTTTCGCACACGGCCGCTGAACGAGGCACGATTGGCGTTTCACGTTCCGCACTGCGTGACCCCGGCGGATTGGAAGCAGCTAAGTTCGTTTCCCAGTGACCATGCGGTGCTATTTTTTGCCATGGCGGCTGGAATATTTATTGCCTCAAGGCGCGCCGGATGGTTCGCCCTTTTTTATGTCTCAGCCTTCATTTGCCTGCCACGAATGTATCTGGGAGAGCACTACGCCACCGACATTCTTACTGGCGCGGCCATTGGCATTATTCCGGTCTGTCTGGCGAATCTGCCTCGCATCCGCCAACCTCTGACCCAATGGAGCTTGCAATTGCTGGAGGCAAACCCGTCCTCTTTTTACTTCCTGGCTTTTCTGGTTTTGTATCAAGTCGTGGAGTTATTTGAGCCCATGATCAAAATGGGGAAATTCATCTACCATCTTGCCTGATCGATGGCAAGCTCAATATAGGCGTAAAAGTCCTTATGGACGGCCATTTTGGGTCTTTCTGGCCGCTCTTCCCACCCCTTAAAAAGCTGAGCAACTTTCTGGCTGCTCGATCATCTCAATAGTCTGCCTTTACCGGTTTGCTTGTCGCCACCAGTCAATCAGGAGGTCGCTATGCTCGCTACCCAGGACGGGACTGAGGTCCAGCATGACCTGCTGGCGCGTCTCCGCCAGGCCCGTGCCGAGACGGACCGCTTATTCGATCACGTCAAGCCCGAGTTCCTCTACGAGCGGCCGATTCCAGAGAGGCACAGAATCGTCTTCTACGTTGGACATCTGGAAGCCTTCGACTGGAATCTGTTACGTGAGCGCGTTTTGGGTCAAACCAGTTTCCATTCAGAATTCGACAATCTTTTTGCATTTGGTATCGATCCTGTCGACGGCGGACTGCCCACAGACCAGCCGTCGGACTGGCCTTCGCTCAGTCAGGTCCGTGATTATGTCAGCCAAGTCCGGCGGGCATTGGATGACGGTCTGGCGGCTGCAACTTTGTCCGAAAAAACCGAACAGGAAAGCGTCCGGACGGAGCAATTGCTCAATGTCTCAATCGAACACCGATTGATGCACGCGGAGACGCTGGCTTACATGCTGCACCAGTTGCCCTTCGACAACAAGGTTCCCAAGCCGCATATGCCTGACTTGATCGTGCCACGAGTTGAACCACGCATGATTCAGATTCCGGCAGGACCGGCAACTCTCGGATTGGCGCGCTGTCATACGAACCTGTTTGGCTGGGACAACGAGTACGAAGAACACGTCATTGCAGTGCCCGCCTTTTTGATCGATGAATACGAAGTTACCAACCGCGAATATCTCCAATTCATGAATGCAGGGGGCTACGAAAATCGGATCTTCTGGAGTGATGCGGATTGGAAATGGAAGACCGAAAACAATATTTCTCATCCAGTCTTTTGGGATCGCGTAGATGGCACCTGGCAGTACCGGACGATGTTTGAGAATGTTCCTCTGCCGCTCGACTGGCCGGTTTATGTAAGCCACGCGGAAGTTAGTGCGTATGCGCGTTGGGCAGGGAAGGCGTTACCCACGGAAGCGCAATGGCATCGCGCAGCCTACGGCACGCCGGAGGGAACGGAGCGTCCCTATCCCTGGGGAAGTGAAGCGCCAGATCCCAGATTTGGCAACTTCAACTTCGAGAGTTGGGACCCCACACCGGTCGGCGCGTTTCGACAGGGAGAGAGCGCTTTTGGCGTTGCGGATCTGGTGGGAAACGGATGGGAGTGGACGTCCACATTGTTCGCGCCATTTCCCGGATTTCAGGCATTTGAGTTTTATCCGGGATACTCCGCCAATTTCTTCGACGGCGCGCACTATGTGATGAAGGGTGGCAGCGCTCGTACTGCGAGTTCCATGCTGCGCCGTTCGTTCCGAAACTGGTTTCAACCGCATTACCAGTATGTCTACGCTGGATTCCGTTGCGTGAGGAATTAGATGAATCAAAAGGGGCATTTCATGTTGACGCACGCCATTACAGCCGATCCGGTGCTCGAGTTTGCTTCGGAGGTACGAGCCGGACTCACCAAGGGCGGGCAAAGGGAATTGCCTTCCAAATATCTCTACGACGATGTTGGGTCAGCGTTGTTCGAGGTCATCAGCGTTCTGCCGGAATACGGTTTGACCCGGGCGGACGAGCGCCTGCTTCAGCGACACGCGTACGACATTGTGCAACAGGTTCCCGGGCCCGTGGCAGTGGCCGAACTGGGTAGTGGAAGCGGCAAGAAAACGCGCTGGCTGCTGAAGGCGTTGTGCCGGCGGCAACATGTTTCTTATTTCCCCATTGAGATTTCGCCGACCGCCCTGGCCATGTGCGAACGAGAGCTGGGCGATATCGATTCCATGAGCATCGTGGGCTTCGAGCGCGAATATCTGGATGGTTTAGTCGAGGTCGCGGCGCGGCGGCGCGAAGGCCAGAATCTTCTGGTCCTGTTCCTCGGGAGCACGATCGGCAATTTCGACCGGCCCGCGGCCACCAAGTTTCTACGGGAGATGCGCCATATATTGCAGCCGGGCGATTCTTTATTGCTGGGTACTGATCTGGAAAAGCCCATTCCTCAGTTGCTCGCCGCTTATGACGATCCTCTGGGAGTGACGGGTGCGTTCAACCTGAACCTGCTGGCCCGTATCAACCGGGAACTCGACGCGGATTTCGTTTTAGAGCAATTTGAGCATGTGGCAAAGTTCAATCCGGATGCCCGCAGTGTCGAAATGCACTTGCGTTCGCGGCGAAAGCAGATGGTCACGATTCCACGGGCGTCACTGACCGTGCCGTTTCTAGAAGGGGAAACGATCTGGACCGAAAGCAGTCACAAGTTTTGCCGTGAAGAGATGTCGCAGATTGCCACAGACTCTGGCTTCTTCTGCAAGGCGCAGTGGATCGACCAGGAATGGCCGTTTGCGGAAAACCTGTTCGTGGCGGAATAAGTTTGACCAGTTCCTGAGTAGCGCCGGCGTCCCGCCGGCTGTCTGGCGGGCGTCTCGCCCGCCCCATCGGGCCGGCTGGAGGCCGGCGCTACCTTAAGGCCGCATTTTCAGCGGCTTTCGCCAGTTGTAAAAAGATTGTCAACACTCGCGTTACATATCCTAGACGTCAGTTCAGAGGGAGTAAGCTTGACTCATTGGCTCCCGCCGTCGGGGAGGCGGAGCAAGAACTATGATCAGACTAGAAGGCAGCCGCAGTCCGGTTGGGCCGCGGGGCGAAGCGATGCCCGGCTTTGGTGTTCCTTATTCCGGGGGGGCGATGGAACGGATTCTGGTCGTGGAAGATGACCGGGCAGTGCAGAAGGCGCTGAAGCGATTGTTTGAAGCGGAAGGCTTTACGGTCGAAATCAGCTCGGACGGGAAGTCAGCGCTGGAAGCCTACCGGGCCGCCACTCCGTCCGCGGTCGTGCTCGATCTGCGATTGCCGGCCGTATCCGGACGTGATGTTTGCCGGGAGATCAAACAAGAGGCGCCGGCGCTCCCTGTGATCATTCTGAGCGCGGCCAGCGATGTTTCCGACAAAGTGTTGCTGCTGGAGTTGGGCGCGGATGACTACGTGACCAAGCCGTTCAGCCCGCGCGAACTCTTGGCTCGAGTGCGGGCGGCATTGCGGCGCAGCACACGGTCGGGAACGACCGAGGTCAACGCATTTGATGGCATCTCGGTGGATTTCACCAAGATGGAAGTGATGCGCGAGGGCCAGCCCATCGCTCTCACGGCCCAGGAATTCAAGACCCTCAAGTTCATGATGCACAATGCGGAGCGCGTAATCTCGCGCGATGAACTGCTGAATGAAGTGTGGGGCTATCAGAATTATCCTTCGACGCGTACCGTGGACAATCACATTCTGAAACTGCGGCAGAAGCTGGAGAAGGACCCCGCCAATCCGGTACACTTCCGTACGGTTCACGGCATGGGCTACAAGTTTGTGCGCTAGTTCCGACCGAAGCCCGGCCGGCGGCAGTGGAGAACCCTCATGCTGAAACTGCGGATGCGTACCAAGTTTCTGCTCTCCATGCTGCTAATCTCCGCCGGGCTCACTTGCACCAGCCTTCTGCTGGTGCGTCATAGTGTGCAAAAGCAGGTGCGGCGGGAGATCTTCGCTGACCTGCGCAATTCGGTCAGCACTTTCCAGAATTTCCAGCGGGAACGCGAACTTACTTTGACCCACTCTGCCGAACTCCTGGCGGACTTGCCCAACCTGCGGGCGTTGATGACGACCCAACACGAGGCCACTATTCAGGATGCTTCCAGCGGTCTGTGGAGACTGGCGGGCAGCGATCTTTTTCTACTGGCGGACCGGAGCGGCCGGGTTGTCGCCCTGCATACTGCGTCCCCAGGCCTGACCCGGCAGATGGCGCAGCAGTCATTGGCCAGTACCCTGAGTGACGAAAGCTCAGGGCAATGGTGGTCCGGCGGCCAGCACCTTTACGAAGTTTTTCTGCGGCCAATCTATTTTGGCCCGGCCGAAGAGAACCGTTTGCTGGGGTTCCTGGTGATCGGCTACGAAATCGATGACCGGACTGCCTCTCAAGTAGGGCGGATTGCGGCCAGCCAGGTGGCGTTTTATTACGGCGACGCGGTGGTGAAGACCACTTTGTCTCCGGTACAGGAATCGGAACTGGTTCGACAGCGTGTGGTTCAATCATCGCCTGAAAGTGCTGGTCCGCAAGAGATTCAGCTTGGCGAAGAGCGCTTCCTCATTACCTCGCTTGAACTGGCGGGAGCCAAGAATCCTTCGGTACGGCTGACGGTTCTCAAGTCCTACGATCAGGCGACTGCATTTCTCGACAGTCTCAACCGCCTTCTGCTGGCATTGGGATTGGCCGCCGTGGTGGTGGGAAGCGCGTTGGTATTTTTTATCTCGCATACCTTTACCCGTCCGCTGGGAAATCTGGTTGCGGGCGTTCGTGCGCTGGAGAAGGGCGACTTCACCTACGCTCTCGACGCTCGCGGCGGCGATGAAGTGGCGGAAGTGACCGGCGCCTTCAACCGGATGCGCGCCAGCCTGCAGAAGACGCAACAGGAATTGCTGGAAGCCGAGCGATTGGCCACCATCGGGCGCATGGCTAGTTCGATTTCGCACGACCTGCGGCACTCGCTGGCGGCGATCGTGGCCAACGCAGAATTTCTGTGCGAAAGCCGGCTATCTTCCGACCAGCGCGAGGAACTCTACCAGGAAGTTCGAGTCGCGGTGAACCAGATGACCGATCTCATCGATTCGCTGCTGGAATTCTCGCGCACCCGCGAGTCTTTGCGGCCGACTTACGGAAATGTGAAGGATTCGGTCGAGCGCGTGATAGCGGCGATTCGATCACATCCCGAGTTCCACCCGATCCGTATCACTCTCGTTCAGCAGGGCAACAGTTCGGGATGGTTTGACGCCAGGAAACTTGAGCGCGCTCTCTATAACCTTTTGCTGAATTCCTGCGAAGCGGTTGTGCCCGAGGCCGGCCAGGTTCAGGTGGGATTGAACGAAGTCCGGGGCGGCGTCGAGATTCGCGTCAGCGACAACGGGCGCGGCATTCCGGAAATCATTCGCGGCCAGTTGTTTGAGCCCTTTATCAGTCATGGCAAAGAGAATGGAACTGGACTTGGGCTCACCGTGGTGCAAAAGATTGTTCAGGACCATGGCGGCGACGTGGTGGTGGAAAAGACATCGGCTGAAGGCACGACTTTTCGCTTACTCCTTCCCCTGACTTCGTCTTCCGAGGCCGGCGACGGAAAGGTGGGGCGAACTCCGCTAGCGCGCACCGAACAATCGCAACCGGAGTAGCATTCCAAAGCAGAGGACAAATTTGTCGCTAGAGAGTGGGGTCAAGGGCGGCGCGGGCAGATGCTCGAGAGCTTTTTCTGCGGAGGTCACTGTGAAAAACCAAAAGAGTTTAGCGGGACGGATTAGAAAAGTTGGAGTGACCGGACTATGTCTCCTTGCAGGAAGCGCTATTGGGTGGGCGCAAACAGCGGGCACACCGCCCGCTCCGCCTCCTGACGCGATGACCGAGGCCGTCCGCCAGCTTCAGGACGAAGTGCGGGAATTGCGGAACGCGGTGGTCGAATTGCGCACTGAAGCCGGCCAGTACCGCGCCGAGACCGAGCAACTTCGCAAGGAGCTTCAGTCACGCGGTCCTGCACAGGAGGCCGCGGCTGCGACCGCCGATCAGATTGGTTCCGCTCCGGCGCAACCTGCTCCTTTGGAAGAACGTGTTTCTACTTTGGAAGAATCTTCCCAGTTGCTGGGCAGCAAACTGGAGGACCAGTACCAGACCAAAGTGGAGGCGGCATCAAAATATCGCATGCGGCTGTCGGGGATTGTGCTGCTGAACTTGTTCAGCAATCGCGGGATTATGGATAGTCAGGACGTCCCTACCTGGGCGATTCCGGAAATTCCGAATGTATCCGAACAAACGTTCGGCGCCAGCCTGCGGCAGTCAGAGATCGGACTCGAAGTGTTTGGTCCGCATCTAGCTGGAGCGCGAACCTCAGGGAATCTGCAACTTGATTTTGCGGGAGGTTCGCCGAACACTCCGAATGGCGTCAACTTCGGTCTGGCACGGCTGCGCATCGCCAGCGTGCGAATGGACTGGAAGAATACCTCCATCGTGGGCGGACAGGACAATTCTTTCTTTTCTCCACTCTCGCCGACTTCATTCGCTACGCTGGCCATGCCTGCATTCAGTTACGCGGGCAACCTCTGGGGATGGATTCCTCAGGTCCGCATCGAGCACCGATTTGATCTGTCGGAGGGACAGAACATCGCAGTGCAGGGCGGCATCATGGACAACGTCACTGGCGAGTTGCCGTCGTCTTTCGCGCCCTTTGCCCAGGCCGGAGACAGTTCCGGTCAGCCCGCGTATGCTGCACGCGCAGCTTGGACGCGCAACATTTTCGGCATGCCTCTGACCCTTGGTGCAGCTGGTTACTATAGCCGCCAGAGCTGGAGCTTTGACCGCACCGTGGATGGGTGGGCGGCCATGACGGACTGGAGTGTTCCTCTGGCGCGGCGGGTCAGTCTGACTGGAGAATTCTATCGAGGCCGCGCGCTGGGTGGTCTCGGCGGCGGCGTGGGACGAAGTGTTCTGTTCGGTGGTACTCCGGGTCCTCAAGAGTTGCTGCGGGCACTGAATTCGGTGGGAGGATGGACGCAGTTGAAATTCAAGGCCACCAGCAAGCTGGAATTCAACGGCGCGCTCGGGCTGGACAATCCGTTTGCCGGCGACGTGCGAGGCTTTCCGTCGAGCCCGGGTTTCCCTGCACCTTTGCTGCAGAATCGCAGCTCGCTGTTGAATGTGATTTACCGTCCGCGCTCCGACTTGCTTCTGTCGGGTGAATATCGTCACTTGAGGACTTTTGATATCGACGCCGGAAGTCCAACCGCTGACCAGATTAACCTGATGATGGGAATACTGTTTTGAGAAATAATCTCGCCACTTACGCGTTCCGCTGTGCCTTCGTAGTTCTGCTGTGCGCGAGCTTTGCCCGGACACAGGAGGTCACGCTAACCGGTCGGGTCGAATTGGTGAATAACGACAAGACCGCAAGAGCGCATGACGCCGGGCATGTGGTGGTGTGGCTGACGCAGGAAGCCGGTGCGATAAGACCTGCAGCATTTCATCCGGCGCAGAATCAGCGACTGGTGCAGAAAAACAAAAGCTTCGAACCGCATGTGCTGGTAGTGCCAGTGGGTGCGATGGTGGCGTTTCCCAACCGCGATCCTTTTTTTCACAACGTATTTTCTCTATTTGAAGGCAAGCGCTTCGATCTTGGCTTGTATGAAGCGGGCAGCACACGAGACGTACACTTTGACAAGCCGGGCATCTCCTACATATTCTGCAACATTCATCCGGAAATGAGCGCCGTAGTGGTCGCGCTGGAGACGCCCTACTACGGCATCTCCGACGCGCGCGGCCAGGTTGTGATCCCGAATGTTCCCGGCGGCAAGTACATGCTTCGGGTGTGGTACGAATCCGCGCTGCCTGAAACCCTAAAGGCGATGACTCGGGAGGTCACCGTCACAGAGTCGACTTCCACGCTCGGCGTGCTTCGTCTTGCGGAAGTCAGTGCGCCTGCGCCACATAAGAATCTGTATGGCAAGGATTACGACTCGCCGGCGCCCGACAATCCTGCTTACGACGGGCACTAACGCCGACTGCGCAACCATTGGGGCTTAACATATTCGGTTAACAATAAAATGACAAAAGGGTGACAAATACTGTCGGGGGATGCCCTATGTTAGCTCTAACGCGGACGGGCGGCCGCTGCTGGCCCGTTCGAAATAGTTGATCCCGGGATCTACATTTTGTTGCAGTTGGTTGGTGGTTTTGTGACGCTCTCGTTTCCCCAGAATACTTCGGGCCAGCCGGGCGGCTGGCCCTTTCTCTTTGTGGAGTGAGATTACTTCGCGGCGCTTTCGTCATGCCCGTAATACTCGTAGGCTGACATCGGCTTTTCTCCGCCCTTCTTCCAGACGCGTCCGTCTTCCGAAAGCTTACCCAGCACGCGCGCCATCTCTCGAACGTGGATGGCAACCGATCCGCAACAGGAACCGATGTAGTTGATCCCAATTTCACGAGCGCGAAGAGCGTAGTCACCCATCTCTTTGCGAGTGAGTTGCAGAGGATCGAGTCCCAGCGGAAATTCCGGCAGACTGGTGAAGTCCGGCTTGTCCTTCGGCGTACGGTACGCCACCGGCTGACAGGCTAGATATCCCGAGACGGCCTTGCGCATCTGTTCCATCGCGCCCAGCGTGTGCTCCGGAGGACGCAGGCAGTTCATACCGACGATATCGGCTCCGGCGTCGAGCAACGCCTTGGCGGATTCGGCGGCGGATTTACCGTCAGCGGTCTCATCTTTGTTTTCGAAGCAGATGGTGACCATCACGGGCAGACCGCTCTTTTTCCCTCGCTCGACTGCGATCAAGGCTTCGCCCAGGAATGAAAAAGTTTCTCCGATGATGAAGTCGATACCTTCTTCGACCTGGACGGCCAGCTGTTCGTCGAAAGTTTTGCGCACGCGGTCCGCCGCGGCCGGACTGCCGGGTTCGTACATCCAGGTGAGGCTGAGATTGCCGGCGACCAGGCACTTGTCGCCCGCAACATCGCGTGCGATGCGCACGGCCGCGCGATTCAGTTCGTCGAGCCGGTTCTCCAGGCCGACGGTGGCCAGCTTGTCGCGGCTGGCGTAGAAGGTCAGCGCCTGCAATACATCCGCGCCGGCTTCGCGGAACTCGACATGCAGTTCACGCAGCGCGCTAGGGTTGAGCAAAGCAACTTCCGGCGTGAACGGACCCGCGCGCACCCATCCCCGTTTTTCCAGTTCCAGCAGATAACCGCCATCGCCCAGGACAGGACCGTCCTTGAGGCGCTCGAGAATGCCTTTTTTTGCCATGTGTGCTCCTTCTTTTGCGTAGCCCCGGGACCGCGGCGCTACGATTAATCGTCTTTGTACTCGAACTCTGCTTTGATCGGCTCGCCCGCAGCAAAGCGTCCCGGGCAAAACGAGCTGATGTCTACTGTTTTGCCGCGTCCGTCGAGCAAAAGCTCTGACATTACGAGGCCGATCGCTGGAGAAATCTTGAACCCCATACCGGAGAAGCCAGCGCAAATGTGCAATCCGGTGACACCTGAAACCTTACCCAGAAGCGGACGGGAATCCGGAGTCATGTCGTAGACCCCGGTGACTCCGCGCATCACTTCCGCGTTTTCGAGCTTCGGAATCCGTCGGCTGGCGCGCTCGATGATTTCTTCCAGTCCGTCGTCCGAGGCCCGTTGCGGAAAGTTGTCGGGGTCGGCGGGGCGCTGGCCATAGAAATCTCCGATCAGAAATTTGTCGTGCGCATCAGAGCGGAAGTAAGTGGCGCTTACGGAGTCGATGCAGGCGCAACCACCGCCCTCCATATCCGGAGCGTTTTTGAGGATCGCAACCTGGTGGTACTCAGTTTCAATCGGAAGATCGATTCCGATCTTCTGAAACAATGGCCGCGTCCACGGTCCGGTGGCCGCGACTACGACCGGCGCCGCGATTTCGCCTTGATCGGTGCGGATTCCGCGCACGCGCCCGTTCTCGATGAGAAATTCAACCGCTTGAGTCTTCGACGAGTAACTAACGCCGAGCTCGCGGGCGCGGGTGAGGAAATCGTTCGCCACTCCCGCACCATCGCCGTAGCCGGAATCGGGCTCGTAGGCAGCCAGTTCAACTTCATCGACTTGCCAGTCCGGCTCCAGTTCTTTGAGTTCGTGACGATCGATGAGCCTTACATTGACGCCGAGCTTGCGTTGCATGTCGACATTCTGTTTCAGGAGATCGCTTTCGCCGGGATGAACGATGCGGACAAACCCCGTCTTGCGGAAGTCTCCTTCAGCTCCGACTAAATCGCGCCAGTTCTGGAACATGTGCAGGCTAACCAAGGCAAGCTGCACTTCGGGGGGATAGCTATAGTGCATACGCACCAGCGCCGAGGAACGTCCGCTGCCGCCTTGTCCGACGTGGCCTTTGTCGATGACCAAGATCTTACCGGCTTTGCGCTGGGCGAGATGAAACGCGATCGACGCCCCAATGACGCCAGCACCCAGAATCACGATATCGGCTGTCCAGGTTTTGGCCGCGATTCTGGAATCGGGATTCATGCCGAATACGCCTCAGAAGATTTATGTACTCGAGGCCGGGAGTACATTTGACTGGTGGGACACCAGCTCCCAATTGTCAGTTCTCGGATCTCAGTTGTTTGGATCATGCGGCGGCTTCTTTCAGTCGGCCTTTCTTCCAGTCGCGCAGCACCTGATGGGCGGCGTTGTGGCCCGGAGCTCCGGTGACGCCGCCGCCGGGATGCGCGCCGGCGCCGCATAAATACAGGCCATCGATCGGAGTGCGGTACTGCGACCATCCTGAAACCGGGCGCATGAAGAAGAGTTGCTCGAGGCGAAGGTCGCCGTGGAAGATGTTGCCTTCGGTCAATCCGTAGGTGCGTTCCAGATCGAGGGGTGTCAGCACCTGGCGCGCGACAATCGCGTTGGGGACGTTGGGCGCGTACTCGGCAATTTTTTTTACAACGCGATTGCCCAGCAGTTCTCGGTTGTCGTCCCAGTTGCCCTCGCGCAGATGATATGGGACGTACTGTACGAAGCAGGTCAGAATGTGTTTGCCCGAGGGCGCGAGCGAGGGGTCGGCATTGGACGAGACTACGCAATCAACCCATAGCTCTTCGGGAATGTCGCCAAACTTGGCAATGTCGTAGCAGCGTTCGGCAAACGCAAGCGACGGGACCAGCGTGTAGAAGGTGCGTTCGAGCGCTGTGGCGTTGGGAGATGTTCCGGTGAAACGCGGTTCGGCATCGAGCACCAGGTTGACTTTGGCGCAGGGCCCTTCCATCTTGATGCCGCGAATGGAATGCAGGAACTCGCCCGGCAACTCGGACTCCGCCACCATTCTCAGAAACGTTCGTTTGGGATCGGCGTTCGAGAGCACGATGCGGGCGCGAATCTCGGTGCCATCTTCCAGCACCACGCCGCGCGCCCGGCCATCGCGGACATCGATATGTGCCACCGGTGAGGAGGTGCGAATTTCGACTCCAAGTTTTCGTCCCGATGCGGCCAGGGCTTGGGTAATTGAGCCCATGCCACCCATCACGTGTCCGTAAAAGCCTTGCAGTTCGTGCTCGCCTCCACTCAGCAGGTGGAAGAGCAGGCCGATGGCTGTGCCCGGTTGATACGGTCCCCCATGCTTGCCGTAGACGTTGTTAGCAAGAAACATGGCCTTCATTTTTTCTGATTCGTAATTGTGATCGAGAAATTCGCCGAGGCTTCCGGTCAGGAAAGAAATCAGTTGCGAAACTTCATCGCTTGAGATGCCACGGAATTTCGAGCCAACGCGAAATAGGTCTATCCATCCGCGCATGCTTCGGGTGTCAATTTCGGGCGGTGGTTCCATGAAAAACGGTTGCAGATAGCGTGCCAGCTTTTTCAGGCGATCGTCGACCTGGACAAACGTTTCCGCATCCTTGACGGAGATCTTTTTGAATTCTTCTTTCGCGCGTTCGCGGTCGGCCCACCAGGGAACAACGTGTCCATCGGGGAAGGGAACCTGAATCGCTGGGTCGCAAGGAACCATGCGAAGTCCGTAGTCGCGGAGGCGCAAATCTGAAATCACCTCTGGCCGCAACATGCTGGCGATATAAGAGGTGGTGGAGACGCGGCATCCGGGAGCGATTTCTTCGGTTACGCAGCAGCCCCCGACAATTTCGCGGCGTTCGAGTACGAGCGTTGTCAGTCCGGCGCGAGCCAGGTAGGCGGCTGCAGTCAGGCCGTTGTGGCCACCACCAACGACCACAGCATCGTAAATTTTGGACGACTCTGCGGGCACGTTTATATGATGACCCGAAGTTATTAATTCCTACGGGAGCAAACTACTTTATCTCAAACATTTGGTAAACAGAATTGAAATTCGCGCGAAGTTCCAGTAGAGTTTTATGACTTGAGGTCAATATGAGTGGAATTGGAAGCAGCCTGGTTTCTCCCCCGCGCTACCGCAGCATGCCCCCTAGGCCCCGGTCGGAAGGCAAACGAGCCCGAATTATTGACGCCGCCATGCGCCATTTTGCCGAGCAAGGCTATCACGCAGCCCGGGTCGGCGACATCGCGGCGGCGCTCGGCATTGCCAAAGGATCGATCTTCCAGCACTTCGGCAGCAAAGACGGATTATTTTTCGAAGTGTACAAAAAGGCCGTTCGTTCTTTTCCGCGCTATCTGGACGCACCCGCGGAGGTTCGGGAGCGTGGATTTTTTGAGGTACTGCGTTACTGGCTGGTGAGCACGGAACATCTGCTGCACGAAGACTGGATTCCTTATCGGGTATCGCTACTGGGAAATTATGGTACCGACCTGACTTTGAAGCGGGAGATCAACCGCTTCCTCATGGCAGAAGATCCCTATGGCACGGTTGCTTTCGTGCGTTTCGGCCTGCAGCGTGGGGAGCTATTGAGTGACCTCGATCAGGACATGATTGTCTCCATTCTGGATTGGACCATGGAGCGCTTTCAGGATGCGCTGCTTACGGAAGAGTTGGACCCGGGCTTGTTCCGGCGGCAAGGCGATCCGCAAGAGAAGAAAGACGCACGCATCACACAATTTCTCGACGTTTTGAAGAGGGCCATCGGAGCATGAACAACAGGCACATGGCGATATCGGAAATTCTCGCGGAGTACGACGACAAGGCTGCATTGCAGGATGCCTCCACGATCCCCGCGCCCTGGTACGTTGACGCGCGAATTGCAGAGCTGGAGGCCCAAACCGTTTTCAGCAAGACATGGCAAATGGTGGGACGAACCGAGCAGGTTGAAAAGCCGGGCCAGTTCGTGACTGCCAACGTCGCCGATGAACCGATTGTCGTAGTGCGGGGCAACGATGGCGTTCTGCGTGGCTTCTACAATGTCTGCCGTCACCACGCCGCGGCCGTGGTTACCGAACCCTGTGGGCAGGCTTCCATCTTGCATTGTCCTTATCACGGCTGGAATTACGGGTTGGACGGGTCACTCAAGGGCATGCCTGAATTTGAAGGGGTGAAGAATTTTGAGCGCCAGCAGAACGGACTGGTTCCGGTGAAAGCCGAAATCTGGGAGAAATTTGTTTTCGTCAATCTCGATCCGCAGGCTGCAACTCTCAGCGATTTTCTCGGTGGGCTGGTCAAGCGCGTGGCGCCACTGGGAGTAAGCAAACTGCAATATTTCGATAGCCGCACATATGACATCCACTGCAACTGGAAGGTATTTGTTGACAACTACCTCGACGGCGGATACCACGTTCCGCATCTTCACAAAGGCCTGAGTTCGGTGCTCGATTACAAGGAATACACCATCGAGAACGAAGACCGGTTCTGTCTGCAATCGAGTCCGATGGTTACGGGAACGGAAGACGCTGCAACTGCATCAACCCGACAAGGCGATCGTGCCTGGTACTTCTGGCAATATCCCAACCTGATGATCAATTGCTACGAGGGCTACATGGACACCAATCTGGTGTTGCCGCTCGACGTCGACCATTGCCGCGTGATTTTCGATTTCTACTTCGGCGACACCAGTGAAGCCCGCCGCGCGTACAACGAACAGAGCGTGGCCGTCGGCGCCCGAGTGCAGGACGAAGACCTGGGCATCTGCGAGGCGGTGCAACGTGGGCTGAAGTCCCGGGCATACGGCGCTGGCCGGCTCTCCGTGCGGCGCGAGGCCGGTGAACATCTTTTTCATCGCTTGCTGGCGGCGGACTTGAAGAGCGGTGGAGAAACGACCGCTGCAGCTGCCGACTAGTTCCAACCGGAGAATCTGAAAGCATCTGTTGCGTTACAACCAAGAAATTCGAGGAGACGAAAGTGACGAAAACTCTCGCATTACTGCTGGGGTTCTGGCTGTCGTGTGCCGTGAGCGCGTTTTCCCAGGTATCGGCGATCAAGGCGGGCCACCTGGTTGATCCGCAGGCTGGAACCATGCTCACCAATCAAGTCATTCTCATCCGTGACAATAAGGTTGAACGGGTTGGCAGCGGTTTGGCTATTCCAGCCGACGCCAAGGTCATTGATCTCTCGCAGATGACGGTTCTGCCCGGGTTGATCGATTGCCACACGCATCTGGCGGACGCGCCGGCCGACGAAGGTGATCCATTCTTACAACTCAAGCTCACCGCGGCCCAGACTGCTTTTGCATCCGTTCCCAATGCCCGTACATTTTTGAGGGAAGGCTTCACCACGGTGCGCGATGTCGGAGTCTACCGGGCGTTGAACGATGTTGCCATGCGGGATGCGATCGCTCGCGGTTCGATCGAGGGCCCGCGCATGTATGTGGCCGGGGCGTACATAACCATCACGGGCGGCGCCGGCGCCATGACCGGACTCGCGCCCGATATCTCGCTGCCCTGGGACCTGCACTACGGACAGGCGGACGGCCCATGGGAAGTGCGGCAGAAGATTCGGCAGTTGGTGCATGACGGGGCCGATCACATCAAGGTCCTCTCCAGCGGCGCGGTCCTGACCCATGGTAGCAATCCGAAATCGCAGGAGTTTACGATGGAAGAACTGCAGGCAGCTGTGGACGAAGCCGCTCACTTTGGATTGCGTGTGGAAGCGCATGCGCACTCTCCCATGGGAATCAAGAACGCGATCCGGGCAGGCGTGGCTTCGATCGAGCACGCGACCATGATCGACGACGAAGGCATTGCGCTCGCCAAAGAACATGGAACGTATCTCGACATGGACATCTACGATGAAGAGTGCATTCAGGAGGCGGGCAGACTGGGAAAAATGCCAAAAGATTTCCTGCAGCACGATGCGGAATTGGGAGAGCTTCACCGGCAGAACTTTCACAAAGCGTTGAAAGCGGGAGTGAAGCTGTCATTTGGAACGGACGCGGGCGTGTGTCCGTATGACCGGAGCGTTAACCAGTTCGCTTTCATGGTGAAGTACGGAATGACGCCGATGCAGGCGATCCAGTCGGCGACGACTTCGGCCGCGGATTTACTGGGCCATTCCGATGTCGTCGGCGATATCAAGCCGGGCAAGTACGCCGACGTGATTGCCGTTGCTGGCGATCCCCTGCAAGACATCAGGGTGCTGGAGCATGTTCAGTTCGTGATGAAAGACGGAAAGGTTTACAAGCAGTGACCTTGTCATCCTGAGCGTTGTGAACGTTTCGCTTGCGAAACGTGTCACGAAGTCGAAGGACCCTATAAGCTGATCAGTCGCTGAAAAAACACAAGCTCCCTCGACTTGCTCTCACCGCGCAAGCGCGGTGAGAGACGGCGCTCAGGATGACAGGGATATTTGGATTATTGGTGGTCTCTGGGGATCGTTTCTTCCCACGTCTTCCGTTTCAACATCTGCCCGTCTTTCAAAAGTTCCCGTGTGTACTTGTAATAGAAATTCTTCTGATCGGTGGTCACGGACAAATGTCCGCGCCACCTGAGTTCCCGTCCCTTCAATGAGAAGATGCTTTCGGCCTCGCCTTCGACCGGGCTTAGTTCTGGATGAGCATCGTCTACGTGGTAAGTCAGACTCTCGTAGTCAACTTCTTTGCCCCAGGGATAATCAGTTTCTGCTTTGCCCTTCCAGTGCACCGTGGCTTTGTGGTTTGCTTCGTCACGCTCGAGGGTCCAGTCGCCGGGCCAGGGATATCCGACGCTCTTGATGTCCGTGCGCTCTTCGGCAGGTTGCGGCATGGGGAATGCGGCTACGGTTGCGCCTTTCACGGGTACGACCGGTAGGGTCAGGCGTGATCCGTCGCTTCCCAGTTCAAGCGAAGTGGTCATCGAGTAAGGCGTGGGCAAGACCATCGGCCAGAGCGCGTTTGAAATTGCCAGACGAATGCGATGGCCCTTGGGGAAGATCCACGAAGTCAGGTGCATCGTGATGTTGATTGGATAAACTTTGCCGAATTCGAGGTCTCGCGGTTCCGTCATGGAGTCACGCTGCGCGCCGTTCAGTCCGGCACCGGTGATTTGCGTGACCGTGCCGTCGGGTGCGACATCCGACAGGCGCGTAAACCAGTCTGCCAACGGCGCCGTGGCCGAGGCATGCAGCAGTGCCCGCGGCCTTCCCAGGATCGCGAGGTCTTCTTTCAGTGGCGGGGAATCGTAGACCAGGCTGAACGCGTCCACGGGACGGGGATCGCTTAGCAACTCTCCCCACCAGAACCCGGACTCCACTCCAATCGACGGAATGTATTTGAGCTGATGAAAATCCTTCGGTGACGCAGTTTGTTCCAGCGTGTGGTTGGGCTGTGGGTAGAAGACTATTTCGTGCGCATCGCGCGGCGGCCAACTGTCTTCGCGCCGCCACTCGCCGGGAACTTTCTCCAGATTCGGATCCGGAGGATGCCAGTGCTGCATATAAATGATCAGCTTGGGATCGTTCATCACTCCCGTGTCGTGGCTTTTAAGCCAGTAATCCCACCAGCGGACTGCTTCTTCGCGCCACTCGATTTGCGGACCGGGGACT
Organism: Terriglobia bacterium; assembly: GCA_963741105.1. GTDB lineage: Bacteria > Acidobacteriota > Terriglobia > Terriglobales > Acidobacteriaceae > JAIQFF01. The sequence goes on along the minus strand of CAVUGT010000023.1, from coordinate 107,379 downwards.
GCGTCATGCGGGAACGTGTGGTTCCAAGGGCCGATGATCGCCTTTAGCGGAGCTTTCGTTTGTTGCAGCATGTCGGTGACGCTGTCGCGATATCCGTCGAGCAGGCCGCCAATGAGAAAGCATGGAATCTGAATCTCGCTGTAAGGACGCACCGGACTTCGCCAGAACGGACCATCGTGTTGATGCTTGAAATAAAGCAGAGACCAGGGCGGAGCGTCGAAGCGTGGGCCAAGGACTTTTTCGTCGAGCGTGTAATCCGGCGCGCCAGTGATACCGGGCGCCATGTCCATGTTCAACTCGAACTCGTCGACGTGGGCCATGCCGTCGATGTAGTGCACGTCATCGTGAAAAAGTTCGGCAGTAGCGTCTACCGCGATGATGGCTTTGAGTTCGGGCGCGTGCCGCATCGCCATCTGGAGGGAATTGAAGCCGCTCCAGGAGATGCCCATCATGCCGACGTTGCCATTCGACCACGGCTGGTGCGCCAGCCAGGCGATGATCTGCAATCCGTCGAGTTGTTCCTGCTCTGAGTATTCGCGGTCGGTGGGAACGCCTTCGCTTCCGCCGAAACCGCGGATGTCTACGCGGGCGCACACGTATCCGCGGCGCACGAAGTAAGCGTAAAGAGAGTAGTCACGTTCGGCGGTTCCATCGTCTTTCCGGTACGGATGATATTCAAGTACCGCCGGGAACTTCTCGCTGGCTTTGCCACCGTCAGGCATGTAAAGAGTCACGGCCAGGCGCACGCCGTCTTTCATCGCAATCCAGGCGTTCTCCATGCGGATGTTGTAGGACGGCGGAGATGGAGGTACGGCGGCAAGCGCCGGGAACGCAGTCGCGACCGTAAGGCTGAACAGAATGGAAAGAAACCAGAAGGAACGGAAGAACCGGATTTTCATGATTCGTACCAGCGGAAGCCGTGGCGCTGCTCTTCTTCCAATTGCTTTACCAGCTTGAGAGTTCGGGATCGCCGATGGTTGGCGCAGGCGAGCACGATCACGTTGAACAGCGCCATGGGAGCGACGTAAGAAGAGCCGAAGGAGGGTGTCGCGATCGAAGTCAGGAAGAATTCGTGAGCGAACTCTCCGATGGGAGAGACCAGAGTGTTAGTGATGCCCACACAATATGCTCCATTGGAGCGGGCCTGACGCAATCCCTCGACCGTTTGCCGCAAGCCACGGCCATGGCTGACCGCGATCACGAGATCACGTTTACCCAGGAAGCGAACTTTATGCACCACCTCGGCGGGAGTAGTGGCGCTGGTTACTGGCAATCCAAGAATATTCAGCAAGTGCTCGAGAAAATTAACCAGGTTCGCGGCCAGGTCGCCGCCGAGCAGGACTACGCGCCGGGCCGAATACATCCGCCGCACCAGGGCAGCGATCTTTTTCGGTTCGATGGTCTGGACCAGACGGTTCAAGTTCTTGACGTCCTGGTCGAGACACGCCCGAACTTGCGTCGACATTGCAGACTCGCCCGCCGGTCCGGTCTGCATGGTGTCGAGCGAGGTAGCGTGAGCGATGGATAGTTCATGCACATAATGCTGAAATTCGCGGTAAGACTCGAATTTCATCCCGCGAACGATTCGGACCATGGTCGCTGGATCGGTCTTCAATTGCGTCGCCACAGACCGGACACTCATCAAGACAAATTCGCGCGGCCGTTCGAAGGCCGGGCGAATGATTTGCTGTCGTTTGGGACTCAGGAGGCTCATGCGAGCCGACGGGCTCATGACCATAACAGGACGGGTAGATTTCCGCAGCTTTCTCATCGGGCACAAAAGCATGTTGGAAAGCAGCGTCGTTGTCAACAGCACCACGAATCACCACGAGCCACGAAGGGGCAGATGTCCTCATCTGCCCGGCGGAGCGAAGCTCCTCTATTCGAAGGATGCAGAACCTGTCGAGCTTCGCTCGACTGGGCAGATGAGGACATCTGCCCCTACGTGGTTCGTGGCCCAGTTGGGTGCGTATAATGCTCGCGCGACACCAAATTTTATCGGGGGACACTCTATGGATCCGAAGTCCGCACCCCAATCCCGCAGCCGGAGAGACTTTCTGACCACTACAAGTTTGTTGGCAGCGGCCGTGGCCGCTCCAGGAACTGCGTCCGCGTTGTCGCCCAGCGCCGCCCCGGAGGCTGGCGACAAACCGGCTTCGCCGAGCCCGTTGCGCAAGATTCCTATCGGCGTCTTCGATCCCGCTTTTCCGCACTTGTCATTGGACGAGTTCATCGAGAAGTGCGTCAGTATGGGAGTCGAAGCGGTGGAGATTGGAACGGGCGGCTATCCCAATTCAGCCCATTGTCCGGTGAAAGAATTGCTCGAGGATGCGGGCAAAGCGCGTGCCTGGAAAAAGAAATTCGAAGACCACAATATTCAGGTGGCGACGTTCAGTTGTCATGGCAACCCAGTGTCACCCGATCCCAAGATGGCGGAACGCGACGCGGAGTCATTCCGGCACACTGTGCTGTTGGCTGAACGTCTTGGAGTTAGCGTGATCGTAGGCTTTTCCGGTTGCCCTGGCGGCAGTCCCACGGACACCATGCCCAACTGGGTCACCTACCGCTGGCCGCCCGAGTACGGGAAGATGCTCGACTGGCAGTGGAAGGAAAGGGTCATTCCGTACTGGAAAGAAGCGGCCAAGTTCGCCCGTGAACACGGAATTCACAAGATCGCGCTAGAAATGCATCCTAATTTCGTGGTGTATAACCCGAAAACGCTTTTACAGTTGCGCGAGGCGGTGGGTGAGGAGATTGGGGCCAACTGCGATCTGAGTCATCTTTTTTGGCAGCAGTGCGACGCCGTTGAAGTCATTCGCATGCTGGGCAAACAGGGCGCAATTTTCCATGCGCACATGAAAGACACTACCTTCTACAAGGAGAATCTCGACCGCTACGGTGTTCTTAACTTCGCGTCCGAAAAGAGCGATCTACCACAGGCCTCGGAGACGTTCCGCGCGGTCGGCTACGGGCACAGCGCCGGCACCTGGAAAGAAATCATGCGCGCTTACATGGAAGTTGGTTATCAGGGGATTTTCAGCGTGGAGAATGAAGATCCGATTCTTTCCGGCGAGGTGGGAGTGGAGCGCGCACTGTATGTATTGAAAAATGTCAGGAGCGAACTGCTAGGAACAGCATAATGCGTTGTCATCCTCTTCGAAGTCGAAGGATGACAGGTTTGTTTGTGATCTCGGGTTCCAGATTCTTGCCGGGGTAACCGTTGACCTTGCTTCCCGCTACGGCGTAAGCTGCCCAAGCGTTCAATTTTCGTCGGAGCAAGCATGCAAAGACGCGAAGCTTTGAGACTTTTGGCCTCCGCGGCCACGCTTCCCCTACTTTCCCGACAGGCATTTTCGATGTTTCAGGCCGTCCATGAAGGACTTCCTGAGCAAGCAGTCCTGAAGACCCTTAGTCCTCATCAAAACGCAACCGTCACTACTATTTCTGAACTCATTATTCCTCAGACATCAACTCCGGGAGCCAAGGCAGCACGTGTCAATGAATTCATCGATCTGATCCTTACTGAATGGTATGACGAGGAAGAAAGAGCCACGTTCATAACCGGGCTGGCCGAAGTTGACACCAGTGCCCGCGAGCTGTTCGGCAAGGACTTTGTCGACTGCAGCGAGAAATCGCAAGTCGAGATTCTTCAGGCTCTGGACGATGAGGTAGCTGCCTCTCGTGCCCCCGACCGGAGAAGAAGGCGCAGCGTTCCACCGGCGAAGAACTTCTTTTTCATGATGAAGCAGCTGACGCTGATCGGTTACTACACCTCGCAGATCGGGTTTGAGCAGGAGTTACACGGTGAGATCATTCCGGCGCGCCACGCCGCCTGCGTTCCTCTTGAAGAGGAGGCGGCGAAGTAAATCATGGCTGCGAATACTTACGACGCAATCATCGTGGGCTCAGGAATCACCGGCGGTTGGGCTGCCAAGGAACTAGGCGAAAAGGGATTGCAGACGCTCGTGCTCGAAGCGGGGCGTCCCATCGATCCCGACCAGGATTACGTTGAGCACGTGCCCGAGTGGGAAGTGCGCTACCGCGGGATGAGCGACCGCAAGAAAGTGCAACAGGAACAGCCCGTTCAGGAAACTTGCGGCGGAATGGACGAGTGGAACAGCAAATTCTTTGTCAACGACAAGCAGAATCCTTACACCACCGAACCCGGCAAGCCATTCTTGTGGATTCGCGGCCGTCAGGTGGGGGGCCGTTCGATTATCTGGGGCCGGCAATCTTATCGTTGGAGCGATCTTGATTTTGAAGCCAATCAACGCGAAGGACTCGGCGTGGACTGGCCCATCCGCTATCAGGACATCGCGCCCTGGTACGACTACGTCGAAGATTTCATCGGCGTCTCGGGCCAGAATGAGGGACTTTCCCAACTGCCGGACGGTCATTTTCTGCCGCCGATGGAGTTGAACTGCGCTGAAGTTGTCGTCAAGGATGCAATCGCTAAATATTTTCCCGGCGAGCGCCTCATGACGATCGGGCGCACTGCGATCCTGACCCAGGCCCACAATGGACGCGCGGCCTGTCATCAATGCGGACCGTGCGCTCGTGGGTGCATCACGCGGTCTTATTTCAGCAGTCTGAATTCGACTTTGCCTGCGGCGATGAAGACCGGCAAGGTGACGGTGCGTCCGCATAGCGTTGTGCACAGCCTGATCTTCGATTCCAAGAAGCGGAAGATCGAAGGCGTGCGGGTGATCGACGGCAAGACGCGTGAAGCCATCGAGTTTCGCGGTCGAATTGTTTTTCTGTGCGCCTCGGCGCTGGAGTCAGCCCGGATCCTGCTGAACTCTTCCACCACGGAATTTCCCAATGGCCTGGCCAATTCCAGCGGAGAACTGGGACGCAATGTGATGGACCACTGCATGGGCGGTGGCGCCAGCGGGCGCATTCCGGGCAACGAAGATCGCATCCAGCTGGGGAATCGGCCTAACGGAATTTATGTTCCGCGATTTCGTAATGTGAAGCAGAAGCATCCGTTGTTCCTTCGCGGATACGGATTTCAGGGAAGCGCCAGCCGTCCCAAATGGGAGCGCGGCACCGAGATGCGTGGCTTCGGTGCGGAGTTCAAGCACTCGCTCAGTCGTCCGGGACCGTGGCGGATGTCGTTCTATGGCTTCGGCGAGTGTTTGCCCACCCACGAGAATTTTGTCGAGGTCGACAAGACCAAAGTGGACGCGTGGGGAATCCCTGTGCTCAGGATCAGTTGCGTGTGGCGCGAAAATGAGCGCGCACTGCTGAAAGACATGTCGATCTCGGCGGCGGAGATGCTCTCCGCGGCTGGTGCGAGGGACATCGAGCCCATCATGGAAGACAATGCTCCCGGATTGACCATTCACGAAATGGGCACGGCGCGCATGGGAAAAGATCCGAAGACATCGGTACTCAACAAACACAACCAGGCACACGACGCCAACAATCTCTTTATTACCGATGGAGCGTGCATGGCTTCGTCGTCGTGCGTGAATCCATCACTTACCTACATGGCCCTGACCGCACGGGCCGCCGATTACGCAGTTGCTCAAATGAAGCGAGGAGAACTCTAACTATGGACCGAAGAACTTTTCTGGGAACCATGACTGCCGCCACCGTTCTGTCCCGTAACCTGGCTTGGGCAGCCGGCGATCACAAGATTGACAAGGTTGGCATACAGCTCTACACCCTGCGCAGCGTGATGCAAGACGACTTCGAGGGCAAACTGGCGAAGCTGGCCGCGATCGGCTATCGCGAAGTCGAGTTTGCCGGCTACGACGGACACACTCCGCAAGAGATCCGCGCCATGCTCGACCGCCATGGGCTTACCGGCCCTTCCGCGCACACACCTTACAAGAGTCTGGGCGCCGAGTTTTCCAACGTCCTGGACGCGGCCCATGTGGTCGGCCACAAATATATCGTCAATCCCTACATCGACGACGATGTTCGCAAGGGGCCAGACGGTTGGAAGCGCGCCGCCGAAACTTTTAATCGCGCCGGAGAGGCCTGCCAGAAGGCCGGAATCCAATTCGCATATCACAACCACTGGTTTGAATTCGCACCGGTCAACGGAGAACTTCCTTACGACATTCTTCTCAAGGAATGCGACGCCAAACTGGTGAAGATGGAAATGGACCTGTGCTGGATCATGGTGGGCGGGCAGGATCCGTTCAAGTATTTCAATCAATATCCCGGCCGCTTCCCGCTGGTCCACGTGAAGGACTTGACCAAGATTCCGAAAACGGATGCTTCCGGCGGACAGAACTTCGGCGACTCACTGGATGAGATGACCGAAGTGGGTAGCGGAATCATCGAGTGGAAGAAAATCTTTGCGCAGTCCGGCAAGGCCGGCATCAAGCACTACTTTGTCGAGCACGATCACCCGAAAGATCCGTTCGCCAGCGCCAAGGCGAGTTACGAGTATCTTTCCAAGGTTCGTTTCTAATTATGCTGTTGGGTTTATGAGAAAGACGGTTCCCGGAGAGCCTGATGGCACAAGTAGTTCGTTCACCGAAAGTCTATGACGTTTGCATCATTGGATCGGGTGCGGGGGGCGGTACCGCCGCGAAGGTGCTTACTGAGGGCGGCCTGAACGTTGTGATGCTGGAGGCTGGCCCGCCACTGAATCCGCAGAAGGACTTCAAAGAGCACGTTTGGCCTTATGAACTGCCGCATCGCGGTGTTGGAACCGGCGGAGAGTTCAGGCATGAACTGGGCAACGAATTCATGGCGCCCAATGGCGCATGGGAAATCGAAGGCGAGCCCTACACTTCCGCTCCGGGATCGGAATTCCGCTGGTTCCGCTCGCGCATCGTCGGTGGCCGCACCAATCACTGGGGTCGGATCGCGCTCCGCTTCGCGCCGGTAGATTTCAGGTCTCGCTCCACCGACGGCATGGGTGACGACTGGCCCATTACTTACGAAGAGGTTTCGCCCTATTACGACAAGGTCGAGTCCTATATCGGAGTGTTCGGCAGCAAAGAAAATATTCCCAGCGCACCGGACGGAATGTTTTTGCCTCCGCCTCCGCCGCGTTGCACCGAAACCATCATCAAGAAGGCTTGCGACAAACTGAACATTCACTGCGTGCCTTCACGGCTGGCGATCCTCACCAAGCCGCTGAACGGGCGCGCTGCCTGCCATTACTGCGCGCAGTGTGGCCGCGGCTGTATTACGGCTTCCAACTTCAGCTCCAGCCAGGTCATGATTCCGCCGGCGCAAGCTACCGGACGCTTCACGCTGATCACGGGCGCGATGGCACGCGAGATTGTCGTCGGAAAAGACGGCAAGGCCGAAGCCGTCGCTTACATCGATAAGGCCACGAAGTCCGAAAAGCGGGTTCACGCGCGGGCATTCGTGGTGGCGGCCAGTGCGTGCGAGTCGACACGTCTACTGCTGAATTCAAAATCCACTTTGTTTCCCGACGGTCTGGCGAATTCTTCGGGAGCGCTGGGGCGTTATCTCACCGACTCGGTGGGTAGTTCTGCCGGCGGATATTTCCCGCAACTGGAGAGGATGCCAGCCCACAATCACGACGGCACCGGCGGAATGCACCTCTACATGCCGTGGTGGAGATACGATCGCAAGAACGACTTTCTTCGCGGATACCACATCGAATTTGGCGGCGGCCGCGACATGCCCGGCGTGGGCGACTTCGACCGCGTCCTCGAGGAACACGAAGGCTACGGCGCGTCGCTTAAACAGCACGTCCGCAAGCGATATGGCACCTACATCGGCTTCGCTGGCCGCGGCGAGATGATCCCCAACGAACAAAGCTATTGCGAGATCGACCCCAACACGGTCGACCAGTGGGGAATTCCCGTGTTGCGTTTCCATTGGCAATGGAGCGACAACGAAATCAAGATGGCGAAGGACATGCAGGAGACGTTCCGCTCGATCGTCGAAACCGCGGGCGGGACATTCTTCAGCAGAGCTAAGCCAGATGGACAACGTCCGTATGGCATCGAGGATGGCGGAGTGATCATCCACGAACTCGGCACGGCGCGGATGGGCAATAATCCGAAAACGTCGGTGCTGAATAAGTATTCCCAGGCGCATGACGTGAATAACATTTTCGTGACCGACGCCGCTTCGTTCGTGACTAACCCTGATAAAAATCCGACCCTGACGATCATGGCGCTCTCCTGGCGGGCGTCGGAGTATCTGATCGATCAGGCAAAGAAAGGAAGCCTGTAGGTGCAATCTTCTTAGGAAAAATCATGGCAACCAAGTCCATATCACGGCGCGACATTCTCAAGACTTTGACTATGGGAGCGATGGCCAGCTCCGTTCTGCGGGTGATTCCGGCGCAGGCAGCCGAATACGCGCACCACATGGTGGCGGCGGAAAAAGCTGCGACGACAGCGGGGGTTTACACACCCAAATTTTTCTCGCCGCAGCAATACAAAACGCTGCAAGCTCTCTGCCAGTCCATTATCCCCGCCGACAGTGATTCGGGCGGCGCCATGGAAGCGGGTGCTCCGGAATTCATCGACCTCCTTACCAGCGAGAATCCCAAGTATCAGTTGAGGCTGGGTGGCGGCATGATGTGGCTGGAAGCCCAATGCGCGGATCGCTACGGCAAGCCTTATCTCGAGTGCGCACCCGAGCAGCAAAAGGAAATCCTCGACCTGATTGCGTTCTGCAAGAACTCCGATAAAAATCCAGAGATAAGCCAGGGCGTGGAATTCTTCAGCTTCCTGCGAGAGATGACCGCCGACGGATTTTTCACCAGCGAGATCGGGATCAAGTACCTGGGCTACGTAGGGAACACCTACATGCTGAGTTTTCCGGGATGTCCTCCGGTACCCGAAGCCTAGATGACAACCATCAACTTCACATCGTCCCGAAGGGATCTTCCAGCGACGGACTTTGCGGAGTGAACAATTCCGCACCGTTCTCGGTAATGTGCATATCATCCTCCAGGCGCACTCCAAACTCGCCCGGGATGTAGATGCCCGGCTCATCGCTGAAGGTCATACCAGGGGCTAGTAGGGTGGTGTTGCCGCGCACCAGATAAGGCCATTCGTGGCCGTCCATGCCGATTCCGTGTCCCACGCGGTGAGTAAAGAATTTGTAGTCTGGACCGTAACCTGCATCACTGATTATTTTTCGCGCGGCGGCGTCTACAGCCTGACATTCGATACCGGGGCGGGCCGCCTTCAGCGCTGCAGCCTGCGCGCGGTGCACAACTTCAAACACCTGTTTCATCTTGTCCGAAGGCTTGCCGAAGACGAACGTGCGCGTGATGTCGGATTGATATCCCTCAACCGTGCAACCGTCATCCAACATGATCAACGAGCCTTCACGGATCGTCTGTGGAACGATCGAGCCGTGGGGGAATGACGAATTCTCGCCGATCTCGATGTCGACCTCGCCGGGAAAACCCAGCCGTCGGTAGGCGGACATGATCAGTTTTTCCAGATCTGCCTGCGACATGCCGTCGCGCAACGATTGATGTGCGGCCTTGTAAGCTGTCCACGTGACTTGGTTAGCCAGTCGCATCAGCTCGAGTTCGTGGCCGCTCTTGATCATGCGGCAGCCGGCAGTCACTGGAGTGGCGCTCACAATTTTCAGATGTGTTGCGGCTCTTGCGATTGCGTCGCTGAAAACGAAGCGCACGGTTTCTTCCGCGCCCAGCACGCCCGTGGACAGATTCAGATCTTTGAATCCTTGCGCCAGCACTGCGTAAGGATTCTGGTCTTCCTGCCAGGTGCGGACGTCGGCATTCTTGCCTTCTGGAGAATTGGCCAGTAGTTCGCGTGCACGTCCTTCTTCGAAGGCAGGGCATACGCAAAGCGCGCGCCCTTTGGCGGGCAGCACGAGGGCGAACAGGCGTTCGCTGCCCCACCAATGCACTCCGGCGAAGTATTCCAGCGACGTGCCGTCTGCGAGAAGGATGCCGTCGAGATGGTTGGCCGACATCAGTTGCTGTGCTTTTTCCTGACGGGCCGCGCGCTCCTCCACGGTGATGGGCTTGGCCAGGTCTTTCATGGACTTCAAACTCGCGATGGACGGCGGCAACGGAGGAGATGCCTGTTCTTCGGCCTGCAGCGGCGACGTGAATGCGGCCAGGCTCGCGCCTGCAGTAATAGTGCCGGCCTGCAAGAAGCGGCGTCGTGAAACCATGGGTCCTCCAGTCGATCGACTCTGACTAATTCGGGAACCGACATTATAGGGGGTCTTCTGCTGTGCAATTGGCAAGCGGCATTTGAAAATTGAAAATAGACCATCCATGAAGACGGGGTTTCAATGTGCAGGCTGCGGCGAGTGGAACCAGACCACGGTGGACGAATCCGCGGGGCGCAACCAGTCTTACGTCGAGGATTGCCAGGTGTGTTGCAAGCCGAATGTGCTGCGTGTCCAGTACGACACTGGGGAGCACGAATTTGTGATTACGGCGGAGTTGGAATCGATATAGTAGCTGCGAAGAGGCAAGATCACTTCCTGGAGGAAGGATGAACACGATGTCCACAAACTACAGCGGTCCCGGACGCATGGTTGCCCACAACATGGTGACCACGCAATTCGAACTCGATGGATTTCGCGTGGTCCGCACTCTGGGGGTGGTGCGTGGAATCGTAGTGCGCTCGCGCTCGATTTTCGGGACGATCGGGGCCAGCCTGCAAACCATTGTCGGCGGCAATATTACTTTGCTGACAAATTTGTGCGAGAAGACCCGTGCCGAGGCTTTTGACCTGATGCTGCAACACTCGGCGGAGCTGGGTGGCAATGCCGTGGTCGGCGCCCGTTACGACGCGACCGAAGTGATGCAGGGAGTCACGGAAGTGCTGGCGTATGGGACTGCGGTGGTAGTAGAGCCCAGCAAATAGCAGTGGTTGTCACGGACTGTGGGGGGCGGGTCTGTGCCCCGTCCAGGCCGGGCGGAGCTCGGCTGAGGTTCTAGCCAACCATGTGGTCGCCCTCAGTCCAGATATTCAGAATAAGTACTAACAAAACCTATCCCAGCTTTGCTCGGTATGGCCGGGTCCCTTCGACTTCGCTCAGGGCAGGCTTCGACCCGGCTCCACACAGCCTGTGACTATTTCAACAATTTCTCCAATGCCTGCTGTCGATATTCAAACGTGCGCTGGAACTGGCGGCCGATGAAAAGCTTATGAGCCAGGTTTCCTAGCCAGCCAAATCCTACGTCGTAGTCGATCACATCGCGGACCACTGTTCCATTTACCTGGTTTCGCGTTTCTGCCGACAGTTCGTGGCGATGAAGAAAGCTCTTGAACGGCCCTTGCTTCTGTATATCTGCGAAATGATGGTTCCATTCGAATTCCGTGATCAGGGCGATCCAGCGGGCGCGAAAGGGGAGGAAGGGAATCAGGCGAAACGAAGTGACGATTTCGGAACCGGCGCCAGCCAGCGGAGGCTTGTCGGTGACAGTCGCCCGCTCTTCCGCGATCCCCGGCGGCGGAACAAGTTTGAGCCGGACAAGTTCCGTCCCCGTTTGAGGAGGCATGATACGTGGAAGATTCCCGGGGTTGGCGAAAAACAGAAACACCTGCTCGATCGGCGCAGGAACCCATTGTTCGAATTGAATCCTGCGAGTCATAAAATCTGTTCACGTCGCGATGCGCTGACGCGGTCCAGGAATCGGATGGTAGACGGCACAGCCTGTGGCGCGATAAATTGTGCGGGCACTTCATCTCGCAAAATCATGTCTTCCAGAATCATGTCTCTGAAAATCGTTCGGCTCGCAATTCTGTTCCTCCTGACCATACTCCTTTTCTCCAGCGCGGCTGGCGCTTCTTCCTATCAGTACTTTCGGATCGGCGACAAAGGCGATAGCATTGCGACCCCGGTTGCCGGAACTGCCCTGATGGGTGGTGGCAAGGACCTCGATGAAGCCTTTCGCTGGCTGTGCCAGAAAGCCAATGGTGGCGACTTTCTGGTGCTGCGGGCGCGCGGGGACGACGACTACAACTCTTACGTCAAGGGCATGTGCAAGCTGAACTCTGTGGCCACGCTGGTGATTCCCGATCGCGATGCTGCCCAGGAACCCGCCGTCGTGGACATCATTCGGCACGCTGAAGCCGTCTTCATCGCCGGCGGCGACCAGTCCCGCTATGTCAACTTCTGGCAGGGCACGCCGGTACAGGAAGCGATCAATGCGAATATCGCAAACGGGAAGCCGATCGGGGGTACCAGCGCCGGCCTTGCTGTACTGGGCGAGTTCGTCTATGGCTGTTTGAAGGACAAAGAGGATGACAAAGACCTCGCCTCAACCGACGTCCTCCCCAATCCTTACCATGAACGGGTGACGCTGGTGCGCGATTTTCTCAAAGTTCCAAATATGGAAAACACACTTACCGACAGCCACTTCGCCAAACGCGACCGCATGGGACGCACCCTGGGATTCCTTTCGCGCTTGGTGCAGGACGGCTGGTCGAAAGCGCCGCGCGAAGTGGCGATCGATGAGAAGTCCGCAGTCCTCATGGAAGCGGATGGAAATAGCGTGGTAGTGGGACCGGGGCGAGGCGCCTATTTCCTGCAAGTGAAGTCGGCGCCTGAGGTTTGCCGTCCCGGGGCGTCTTTGACGGTTCATGACATTGCGGCTTATCGGGCTCCTAGAGGTGCGCACTTCGATTTCACGTCCTGGACTGGCGAGGGTGGAGCGGCCTATACGATTACCGTTGAGAGCGGAGTGATCCGCACGACCCAACACAACAATTCCGTGTATTGATTCATTGCCGAAACGAATGTTTCACCCCGTCAAACTGGTTTTATTCATTGACTTCGGCTACCTTCTTTGACAAACTTCGGCGCATACCGCAGTGTTTTGGGGCAAAGTACTCAATGGTAAAAAACGCACTTCTTTTATCTACCACCGCGTACACGCTGGAGCAGGTCGTCCATCTGGTCGACGTCGGGAAACTCCAATCCGGGCTGTGATTCCAGCACGCTGATCCTTATTCATCCACGGATTCTGGGCGCAACTGCAATGTTGCCCCAACATTGCACATCCACAGAATTTCTGAAGTTGGGAGCAACATGAAGTCCTTGAGAGCCGTTTTTTTTGTAGCAGTTGTCCTCATCGCAGGCTTCGTTATCGCCCCCGCACAGAGCAATCAGGGACGCTTTGTGGGCCGCGTGACGGATCCGACGGGCGCGATCGTGCCCGGAGCCAGCGTGGTCATCCGTAACACGGAGACCGGCATCAAGCGCGAGCTCCAGACCAACTCGGCCGGAGAATACGCGGCGCCTAATCTAAGCCCGGGCATGTACGACGTGACCGCCTCGGCGCCTACGTTCAAGACTTTTCAACGTCGCGGAATCCGGCTGGAGGTAGCGTCCAACGTCGCCGTCGATTTCCAGCTGACGCCGGGGCAGGTTTCGGAAATGGTGGAGGTCAGCGGTGAACAGCCTGACATTGATGTCATCACCGACACGCTGGGCGGCACGCTGACCAACAAACTGATCAACGAACTGCCGTTGCAGGGCCGGGACTTTCAAAATTTGCTGGAACTTCGCCCCGGAATCCAGCGCACGCCGGGCGGCGGCTTTCACAGTGTAACCACCAATGGGAACCGGTTCGAGGACAACAACTACACCGTCGACGGAACCGATGACAACGATATCTACTACGGCGAAAGTGTGATCAATGACGCGGGCGTGTCGGGAACGCCAGCCAGCCACCTGCCGCTCGATGCGATCCAGGAATTCAATACCCAGGAAAATCAGAGCGCCGAATATGGCTGGAAGCCGGGGGCAGTGGTGAATGTCGGCCTGAAGTCGGGCACGAACGACGTGCACGGCACCGCCTATTACTTCCATCGCAACAGCGCTTTTGACGCGCGCAACTACTTCAATCCGGACCCGCAGCCGCTGTCGGATCTGTTGCTGCACCAGTTCGGCGCCTCGGTGGGCGCACCCATCATCAAGGACAAGTGGTTCATCTTCGGCAATTACGAGGGCGTACGGCACAAGGTAGGAAACCCTTTTAACGTCGACAGCCCGGTTCGCACCTCCATCGGCGATCCAGCAATCAGTTTGCCGGATGCCGAGATTGTGGCTGGTTGTCCAGCATCTTGCAGTCCGGTGAGTTTGGAATTGGCGAAACTGTTTCTGAACAACCCGGGATCGACGGTCTCATCCGGCGATCCTGCGTTGATTAATTTCAACTTCAACAACGTAAATCGCGAAGACAATTTCGTCGTTAAATCCGACTACCATTTCAATGCCAAGAACATTGTGACCGGCCGCTTTTTCTACGCCAACAGCTTGCAGACCGAAGAGGACACGGCACCCATCCGGCCGGACTGGCTGTCGATTGCCGATACCAAGGTCCAGGTGATGGGCGTGAACTGGACGTGGACGCCGAGTTCCGCGTGGGTGAACGAGGCGCGCTTCGGTTACAACCACTACTGGCAACTCGACAATGTCGCCGACTATCAAAAGAGCGCGGCGGACTATGGCCTGAATACGGGCGTTACGGATTCAAGGCTCTTCGGTTTCCCCCAGATCGATATCGGGCCGCTGTTTTCGATGGGCGGAAACTCAAGCTGGCCGTTGTTCACCACTCCCACCAAGACCTATCAAGCCATCGACAACGTCTCTCTCACCCGAGGCCGCCACAATTTCAAATTTGGCGGCGAATTCCGCCACGGTGGAACCGACATTTTCCGCGCCCGCCGGGGCCGGGGACGACTCTCCTTCGACGATACCCGCGATCCAAACGACTCCGACATCATCACATCTCCCGCGCTGGTCAATTTTCTGCAAGGCAATTTCGGAGATGAAGGCTTCGCGCAAATCCTCACCGGCGACATAGCTCGCCACGTCACCATGACAGCCTTCGGCGCGTTCGCAGCGGACGACTGGCGCATTACGCCTCGACTTACGTTGAACCTGGGGGTGCGCTACGACGTGTCGTTGCCGATCAAGGATTCCAATAACCTGATTGCCAACTTTCTTCCAGGCCAGGGCGGTCTGATCCAGGTAGGAGACGGAATCAAATCGCCATACGCCACGGATTGGAACAATATCTCGCCGCGAATCGGCCTGGCATGGGACGTTTTCGGTACCGGCAAAACCGTGCTTCGTGCCGGTGGCGCTATCATCTACGAACAGCCCACGATTCGCGAATTCATTGACCGCGGCGGTTTAAACGAAAATCCCAGCGGACTTCCCGGGGTCACGCCCGGCAATGGCGATATCACGCTGGTCCAAAGAGAGATCGACGATCCGGTTGCGCTGGGTGCGGCCTGGACCGCGAAGACGCCGCTGTTTGCCAGCGCTCAGGCCACACCGTGTGACGTCGATGACCCTTGCGACGTGTTTGGAGTTCCGTACCATCTCTCTACGCCTTATGTGGCCAGTTGGAACTTCAATCTCCAGCAGGCGTTAAGTAGCACGACGTCACTCCAGGTGGCATACGTAGGGAACCGTGGCATTAAGCTATTCAGCCACCGCGATATCAACCAGTCCGACCCCGTGGCGAGCGCCAACTGCTACTTCAATGGCGATGACAGCTATCATGGTTGCCGCCAGGATACCCGCCCGTTTGTGAGCAACTGTACAACGGGAGCCGGGCCATGCCTGGACTGGGCCGGCTATGCAACCCAAATGGAAAACCTGGGCAGTTCGTTCTACAACGGTTTGCAAGTCACGCTTACCCAAAGAGCATTCAACGGGCTCAATTTTCTGGCGGGCTATACCTGGGCCCATGCCCTGGACAACGGCACCAGCAACCGCGGCGGTTTCCCGCAGGATAATCGTACCTTCCGGCCGGAGTGGGGGAACGGAGACTACGATATCCGTCATCGCTTTACTTTTTCGATGAGCTACGAGTTGCCTCAGTTTCATGCCCCGTTGCAAATCGGCGACGGCTGGCAGTTGACCAGCATCGTCAACCTGCAAGCCGGCGAACCTTACAGCATGTACGATTCGTTCGACGACATCAGCTTCTCGGGAGAATTTCTGGACCGCTGGGATTTTTCCGGCGACCCCAATAACGTGCACTGGACCACGGACCCGGCCAAGCAGATCACATATCTTTCTGGCAGCGCCGCTACCGGCAATGCAAAATGTGCCGCCCAGAGCAAAAATCCCGATCTCGACTTCTACGGATGCTTTGTATCCGGCAGTGCAGTCATTACCCCGCCCGCCTACGGAACCTTCGGCAATATGCGACGGAACATCTTCCGCGGGCCGGCCTATGCCAACCTAGATATGTCGGTTTCCAAACGTTGGAAGTTCTCGGAACGGGTCAGCTTGCAGCTCCGTGGCGAGTTTTTCAACGTGCTGAACCACCCCAACTTTGACCTATTTACCATGGGCACCGATGTCTCGGACCCGGTATTTGGACTCAACACTCTCGGAGTGGTGAGAGCCACGCCAGACGTGGGCGTATCGAACCCAGTGGTTGGTTCAGGCGGGTCGCGGCACATTCAACTAGGAGCAAAACTGGTGTGGTAGGAAGTTAAAGACCAAAAAGAACAAAAGCCCTGGCAAAGTCCGGACTTTTTCATGGGATCTGCAATCCTGCCTCGTTTTCCACAGAATCTGCACAGTCGACCGAACACGCAAGTCCTGACAATCAATCAGGTAGTCGCGGCAGAACCAAGTCTATTAACCCCATCCCTTGTGGTCACCAAGTAAGTAATCTACAAGGTATCGCGCTTTCTAAAATACCTCACTTATCCCCCTAGCCACCTAGAACTTTCCCATTGACAGCAAAAGCTTTAGGCGTAGTATGTGGACAAATGTGGTACAAAGTGGTCTAGGCGGTAGTGGTCGTGGGCAGTACGACAAACTTTGAGAGGCGCCAGTGGATTTTGCAGCTGACACCCCGAAAAATAGCCCTAACGAACCAGAAACAAGCCGTGTTTTGACCGTTTTTACCTCCCCCGCTGTGGCAGCACCCAGTTTAAAGAGTTTTCCAGCCCTAGAGGGCAGAACACATGTTTCGCGGCAATCACCCAACTCGCGTCGACGAAAAAGGACGGCTCAAAGTCCCGGCGGAGTTCAAGCGGGTGATCGACGAGAAGTACAACGAGAAATTCTACATCACCAGCCTGGATGGCAAGGTTGGCCAGGTGTATCCCTTCGAGGAATGGGAACGGATCGAGCAGAAGCTGGCCGGGCTCTCCACCTTCAATCCTACGAAGAAAAAGTTTTTGGACCGGGTGAACTACTACGGGCAGATGGTCGAGATGGATGGTCAGGGGCGGCTGCTGTTACCGCAGTTGTTGCGGGAAGCGGCTCAGCTCAAAGGGGAAGTGGCGGTGACTGGAAATCTGACGCATCTCGTAGTTCGCAACCTGGAGGCGTACCGCACCGAGATTGAGGAGCAGTCCTTTACCTCTGAGGATGAGAAGACGCTCGACGATCTGGGCATCTAGTGGACGAGGGTTTAACAAACTCCCCCGAGCGGGGTGGACATGGTGGAAGCAAGAGTGGCCATGTCCCGGTTCTTTTAAAAGAAGCGATCGAATTTTTAGCTATCAAGCGTGGCGGGACGTATATCGACGCTACGGTGGGCCTGGGCGGGCACAGTTTAGAAATCGCAAAACGCCTCGGCGCACCGGGTCATTTGATTGGGCTCGATAAAGATCCTGCGGCGCTGGATGAGGCCCGCATCAGGCTCATCCTTTCCGGGGGGGAGGGATGGCCTGAAGTGAGTCTGCTGCATGGTTCCTTCGCGGAGATCGGTGAGCGGTTCGAAGCGGCGTCAGCCGACGGACTGCTGGCGGATCTCGGCGTCAGCAGCCTGCAGTTAGACACACCGTCGCGAGGCTTTAGCTTTCAGGCGGAAGGCGCGCTCGACATGCGAATGAATACGCAAGCCGGGCCCACCGCCGAACAAGTGGTAAATCAGACGGACGAGGTCACACTCGCGAATCTGATTTACGAATTCGGTGAGGAAAGGAGGTCGCGGAGAATCGCCAGAGCCATTGTCCGGTCGCGGCCAATACGTACAACTGCGGAACTTGCAGCTGTGGTATCGGCCGCGGCCCGGCCAATGAATCAGGCGGAAAGAAGAATTCATCCCGCGACAAGGACCTTTCAAGCTCTCCGAATCTTCGTAAACCATGAACTGGACGACCTGCGGGAGCTGCTGAGCGCGGTCCCGCGGGTGCTGAAACCGGGCGGAAGGATGGTGATCATCAGCTTCCACTCGCTGGAGGACCGCATCGTGAAAGATGCCTTCCGCGAAGGCGCGAAGCAGGGTCACTACAAGTTGCTGACGAAGAAGCCAGTGACCGCCGGGGAAGAAGAGATTGATCGCAATCCGCGGGCACGCAGCGCGAAGATGCGGGCGGCGGAAAAGATTTAGAAAAAGTTCACCCCTGGAAAACCAGCCAGGGACCCGGCCACAGCCGTTGACGGATGGGCCGGGATAAAAGTTCCGGGACGGCATCGCCTCTCTCGCAACAAAGGGCGAAACACAACTCTCTACCTTCTTCCGGTGCCGTCCCGGAGAGATGGAAGGTAGAACGGAGGCCACGATGTACACGGGAACACTGATTGACCAGTTGATGGACACGGTGGAGCGCACTCAGGCCCGCGCCGAAAAGCGCTCGCAGGACGCGCTTAGCCAGGAAGAGAAACTTGCCTTCTGGTATTCGGTCGCGCAACAGGAAGCTGCACAGTTCGAATCCAGTCTGGCCGGGGTGGCATAAATGGCGGCGGCACACTGCGTAACTCCAACTCCGCGGTCGAAACGTACATGGACCGGAACTCCGGAAGTTTATTTTGCCAAGGCCATCGACAATTCGCGCCTGGTAAAAGTGGAGAATCCGCAGCGAAGCCGCGAAATGAAACAGTTTGGAGTCGCTCTAGCGTGCCTGTTTTTGCTGGTGATGACTTTTGCCTGGCAGCATTTCAAAGCCATCGAGTATGGCTACAAGATCGAAGCTCTAAGGGTACAGCGCGACGGCCTTTCGGAGATCAACCGGGCCCTGCGCCTGGAAGAAGCCTCGCTGCGCGATCCTCAACGAATTGACACACTGGCACGGAAGCTGGGACTGCAATCCCCGCAGGCCGGCCAGGTACTGCATATGGACACAAGTTCACCGGACGCCGCAACGCCGGTGCTGGCCAGCGTGACCCCGGTCTCGATGGTCTCGGCACGATAGATGTAGCGCCGACCTCCGGCGTTACGAGAATCTGGACGGGTACCCGGCCCGTTCGCACAAGAACTTTTTTCGGCGGCTCCCTGTAGGGTGGGCCGCCATGTTTGTCTAAGGGGCTTGGACCTTGGCAACGAGCACTCCCCGCAACATAGCGAATAAACGACTCTACCTGCTGGCCGCCATTCTCGTACTCTGGGCGGGCGGCATCTGCCTGCGTCTCGTCTATCTGCAGATTTTCCGCTACGGCGATTTTGAACAGAGAGCGCAACGCCAGCAGCAACGCACTACGGAAGTCGCCGCCAAACGTGGCATCATCTATGACCGGGCTGGCCGCGAGCTGGCAATGTCCGTATCGGTGGATTCCGTATTCGCCGTGCCTGCCGACATCCCTGACCTGGCAGGAACCGTATCGCTGATTGCGCGCATCACCAAGGCCGATCCTCGCGAGCTGTTGGCCAAATGCAAAGCTGCCCGCACCTTCTGCTGGGTCGCGCGTAAGGCGGATGCGGAAACCGCCGATCGCATCCGGGCCATGAATTTGCGCGGCATTTATTTCCAGAAAGAATCCAAGCGTTTCTATCCCAAACGCGAGCTGGCGGCACAGGTGCTGGGCTATGTCGGCATGGACGACGAAGGACTGAGCGGGATCGAACGTGCGCACGATGATGAACTGCACGGCAAGCCCGGCCGACTACTGATCTCGGTGGACGCACATCGCAAGTGGTTTGGCAGCGTGGAGAAGCAACCGGACCCCGGCCAGAACGTTGTCCTCACCATCGACGAAAAGATTCAGTACATCGCGGAGCGTGAACTGGAAACTGCGATGCAGCAGACGCACGCCGAGACCGGCACGGTCGTAGTGCAGAACCCGAAGACGGGAGAAATCCTTGCGTTGGCCAACCGTCCGACTTTCAATCCCAATCTCGCCCGCGATATCACGCCGCAAAAATTGAAAGACCACGCAGTGAGCGACGTCTACGAACCTGGATCGACCTTCAAGGTAGTCACCATCGCAGCGGCGCTGGAAGAAAAAGTTACTCATCCCGACGAGCTCTTCGACT
This sequence comes from Terriglobia bacterium, assembly GCA_963741105.1. Lineage (GTDB taxonomy): Bacteria > Acidobacteriota > Terriglobia > Terriglobales > Acidobacteriaceae > JAIQFF01. The sequence continues at coordinate 87,248 of CAVUGT010000023.1, read as the reverse complement.
GCCAGATGGGGTCGATCATGTTCAACGGTATGCGGATTCGCGACAGCAAGCCGCACGGGCTGCTTACGGTTTCCAATGTCCTGGCCGAATCGAGCGACGTAGGGGCTATCAAGATCGCGTTGCGACTGGGCGAAGAGCGTTTTTACAAGTACATTCGCGCTTTTGGTTTCGGGCAGCAGACCGGCATTGAGTTGCCAGGCGAGACTCGGGGTTTGACCAAGCCGCTGAATCGTTGGTCAAAAGTTTCTATCGGAGCGATTTCAATGGGGCAGGAGATTGGCATCACTCCACTTCAGCTGGTCTCCATGATTTCGACCATTGCGAATGATGGCGTGTGGACTCCTCCGCGAATTATTGCCGGAACTACCCCTCCCCAGGGGGCTCCACAGCTGGTCGCCTTTCATCCAGGAGCGCAGCGCCGCGTTATTTCGCCTATGACGGCTGCGCAGATGAAGCAGATGATGCAGGGCGTAGTCCTGCACGGCACGGGAAAGAAGGCGATTCTCGAAGGTTACAGCTCGGCGGGGAAGACGGGCACAGGACAAAAAGTCGATCCCGCGACTCACGCCTATTCGCGCACCAAGTACGTAGCGTCATTCGCCGGATTTGCTCCGATCAACGACCCGGCTATCACAGTTGCCGTAATTCTAGATTCGGCCGTGGGCTTGCATCAGGGCGGACAAGTTTCCGCACCTGTGTTCCAACGCGTCGCGCAGCAGGTGCTCGAATATCTTCACACTCCTCACGATGTGGAACTACCGCCCAATCGCCAGGTCCTGATGGCGGAGCGGCGCGTGAAGGATCAGGACGTTGAGGAAGGATCTCCTGACCGGCTGGGAGATACTCTCGAAGCAGTCGATTCCGCGCCGGCCGATGCAGCTCCACAGCCGGCCGCCGGTTCCGCGAAACCCACTCCAGACGTGACGGCCAACGTAGTGGTGCCTGCATCCCTGCGAGAGCGCGAACCGGCGGGGTCGGTTGTTCCAGAGCAGAAGCCAACTGCAGCCGTGGAAGGCAAACCCGAGGCAACGCCGCCACCAGTCCGTCTTCCTTCTAGCGGCACAGTTGTGTTGGACGTCGAGCAGGGAGGGATCGTGGTTCCATCGTTTCTAGGCAAGAGCGTCAGGACAGCGATAGAAATGGCGCAGGAGAACGGATTGGATCTGGACGCCGTCGGCAGTGGCTTGGCCCGGCAACAGTCGCCGCCTCCGGGATCGCACGTGGCGTCGGGATCGCAGGTGACGGTGAAATTTGGGCGGTAGTAGAACCATCCTCCTGGCGTAGGAAGAAGCCCGCTTCGCGGGCTTCATTACGAAGTCAACGGACCCCTATCAGCGGCAATGTGTCTACCCCAGGGATTCTTCGACTGCGTCAAAACGTTTCGCAAGCGAGACATTTGACTTCGCTCAGGATGACATTGCTCTTGCGATGACACTTGTTTAGGCGGCCCAGTGCACTAGAATCCAACACAATGACTTTCCTCGAACTCCTGTATGGCGCGGAAGTGCTCTCCCAAGCCGGTAATCCTGGGATCAGCGGGTTGGAATACGACTCGCGCCGTATCAAGCCGGGCGATTTGTTCGTCGCCATGCAGGGCGAATCGAGCGATGGGAACAAATTCATCGACCAGGCGATTGCGGCAGGCGCGGTTGCTATCGTCACTGACTCAGCGACCGAGAAGCCGCGTGCAGACGTGGCCTGGGCGCAAGTTCCTCATGGACGCCGCGCACTGGCGCGGCTGAGCGCCAACTTCTACAAGAAGCCAGCCGAGAGGCTGGCTATAACAGGCATCACCGGCACGAACGGGAAGAGCACGACAGCTTTCCTGATCGAATCAATTCTCAATGCCGCTGGCCGTAAGAGCGCGCTGGTCGGGACTATCGAATATCACGTTGTCGGAAAGACTCTGCTCGCCCCACACACGACTCCGGAAGCGCTGGAACTGAATCGAATTCTGAATCAGGCCCTGGGGCAAGGCGCAACCGAAACCGTGATGGAGGTTTCATCGCACGCTTTGGAGCAGCAAAGAGTCTACGGAATCCCGTTTGATGTGGCGGTCTTCACCAACCTGACACGCGACCACCTCGACTATCACCGCACCATGGAAGAATATTTTGCTTCGAAGCAGATACTGTTCGAAGGTTGTGGCACCGAACCACCTCGCGCTGCTGTGCTTAATGCCGATGACGAGTACGGGCAAAAGCTGGTTAAGATCAGCAAGAAGCGCAGTTCGGAGGTATTGACTTACGGACTGGCCAAAGGTGATTTCCATGCCGAGAAAATGGAGATTACGCCTCGCGGAACCAGATTTGATCTGATCATCCCGGACGCGGTTATACCGTTATTTTCTCCGCTCATCGGAAAAGTGAATGTGTACAACATCTTGGCGGCAGCGAGCGCGGCGTATTCGCGGAAATGCAAGCCGGAAGAAATCGCGCGAGGAGCAGCGGAACTCATTCGTGTCCCCGGACGCTTCGAGCGGGTGGACTGCCAGCAGCCTTTCACCGTGGTGGTTGACTATGCGCACACCGACGATGCACTGCGAAACCTTACCGCACTGGCGCGGGAATTCGTGCAGCAGGCGGGGCAGAAGGGCAAGGTGATCACCGTGTTTGGCTGTGGCGGCGATCGCGACCGGGCCAAGCGTCCATTGATGGGCGAAGCTGCCGGAAGGGGCAGCGATTTCGTAATCTTGACGTCAGACAATCCGCGCAGCGAAGATCCCCTTGCGATCATGAATGATGCCATGGTGGGACTACAGCGCTCAGGCGCGAAATACCAGACCGAACCGGACCGCAAAGCGGCTATCGCGTTGGCGGTTGCTGAAGCAAACCCGGGAGACATTGTGCTACTCGCCGGCAAGGGTCACGAGAAAGTCCAGATTACGCGAGAGGGGACCGTTCCCTTCGACGATGTGGAAGTCGCGCAGAAAGTTTTGCGCGACGCCGGATACGATTGCAGGTCGTCAAATGCCGCTGCCGGAAAACGCGCATGAAGCTACCGCTCTCCAGGATTGCCGAATTTCTTTCGGCCACCGGTGAATTCGATCACAAGGCTATCGCGCAATCGTATTCGATCGATTCGCGCACCATACAACCTGGAGCGCTCTTCTTCGCGGTCAAAGGTGAGCGCATGGATGGCCACGACTTTGTCCAGCAGGCGCTTGAGAAGGGCGCCCTGGCTGCGGTTGTCCGCAAGGACGAACTGGCACGCTATGCAGTAAAGACAGGGCTCCTGGCTGTGCCCGACACTCTGATCGCTCTGCAAACTCTAGGCGCGGCCGTGCGCCGGTTGTGGGCGAAGCCGCTGATTGGAGTAACCGGATCCACCGGCAAGACCACTACCAAAGAAGCCATCGCTCATGTGCTTTCGTCTCGCTTTCGCGTGCTGAAGTCGGAAGGCAACTTCAACAATCATTTTGGACTGCCACTGATGCTGCTGAAAATCGAGCCTGAACACGAGGCGGCAGTCATCGAGATGGGCATGTCGCATCGGGGAGAAATTGCTGCACTGGCGAAAATCGCGCAGCCCGAAATCGGCGTAGTCACAAACGTGGCTCCGGTCCATCTCGAATTTTTCAAGTCCGTGGCTGAAATTGCACGAGCGAAGTACGAACTGATCGAGTCTCTACCCGCAGGCGGTACCGCGATCCTCAACGCGGATGATGAATACGTATCCCAGTTCGGCCGCGACTTTCATGGCAAGGTTGTGCGCTACGGCCTTCATAAGACGGCTGACGTCCGCGCGGAGAATATTGAGTCGCGTGGAGCCGCAGGTTCGGTATTCGACATTGTGGCCGGCAGTGTTCGCGAGCGAACCAGCCTGCCACTGGTCGGCACGCACAACATCTACAACGCCCTGGCGGCAGTCGCGACGGGAATGGAACGAGGGTTGACTCTTTCGGAGGCCACCCGTGCTTTGGCGACTCTCGCTCCCGCGGACAAACGGGGGGCGGTCGTCCAAGTGGGCAACATTACAGTCATCAACGATTGTTACAATTCCAATCCAACGGCCCTCGACGCAATGGTGGATACGCTGGCCGGCATGCCGGCAAAGCGCCGCATCGTGGTTGCAGGCGAGATGTTGGAACTGGGACCGTCCGGTGAAGAACTACATCGCCGCTCGGGACGACACATGGCCGAGAAGGGCATCGATATACTGATCGGCGTGCGAGGCCTGGCGCAACCGATGGTCGAAGCCGCCAGCGGCGTCGGAATGAAGGCAGAATTCGTAAATACCCCGGAAGAAGCCGGAGAGTGGCTGGTGCGGGAAACTCGCGAAGGCGATGTAGTGCTGCTCAAAGCTTCGCGCGGCGTGAAGTTGGAGCGAGCTTTAGAAGCAGTCGTTGGTCGTCAGTCGTCGGTCGTCGGCAAATCCAAGGCCGCCGACGAACGTGCCTGAACGATGCTGTTCAAAGGCTTTTTCTGACGACTGAAGACCGACGACTGACGACTGCATACGGAGGCTGATTGCTCTACTGGCTGCTGTACCTGAAGCTGTTCCACTATTTTCCGCCATTCCGTATTTTTCGGTATTTGACATTCCGTACAGCCTTCGCCAGTCTCACCGCTCTTTTCACCGCGCTCATTGTCGGCCCTATCGTTATTAATCGTCTGCGCGAATTTCAGATTGGCCAGTTCATCCGGGAAGAAGGGCCGAAGGCACATCAGAAGAAGGCTGGCACTCCGACCATGGGCGGACTGCTGATCGCCATTTCCATCATCGTACCCACGTTGCTTTGGGCGGACCTGAGTAACCTTTTTGTCTGGATCGCGGTGTTCGCAACCTGCGCCTTCGCCGCCATCGGATTCGCCGATGACTACATCAAAGTCGTGAACCGGCGAAATCTTGGTCTCACCTCAAAAGCCAAGCTGGGCCTGCAGATTGCCGCCAGCATTCTGATCGCGGTGGCGTTGATCGCCATGCAAACGCGCGGTGCGTACTCGACCAAGCTGATGGTGCCGTTCATCAAACAGTTCCATCCTGACCTGGTGATCGAGAAACTGATCAGCCACCCAGTGCTATGGCCGCTGGCGTTTCTGCCCTTCGTTGCGTTTGTGGTACTGGTCATTGTGGGTTCAAGCAATGCCGTGAATCTTACCGACGGACTTGACGGACTGGCCATCGGCTGCACCGTGATCGCGGCTGGTGCATTGGCGGTGCTCACTTACGTCAGCGGTCACGCGACATTTGCGCAGTATCTGGAACTGCAGCGGATGCCACTGGCCGGCGAACTGACAATTTTCTGCGGAGCCATGGTGGGATCCGCCATAGGATTCCTGTGGTATAACGCCCATCCCGCCGAAGTTTTCATGGGAGACGTGGGTTCTCTGGCACTGGGCGGCGCCATCGGCACAGTCGCGGTCATGATCAAGCAGGAGTTGTTGCTGCCCTTTATCGGCGGCATTTTTGTGATCGAAGCGCTGTCCGTGATTCTGCAGGTCGCGTCTTACAAATTGAGAAAGAAGCGAATCTTCAAAATGGCGCCCCTGCACCATCACTTCGAACTGCTGGGCTGGTCGGAATCAAAAATCATTGTTCGCTTCTGGATCGGCTCCCTGGTATTTGCCCTGTTCGCCCTGACTACACTAAAGCTAAGATAGGTAGGCTTCCAGCTTCTGGCTACTGGCTTCGAGCCAAGGTCAAAAGCCGTGGGTTTTGAGCCAGAAGCGAGGAGCTAGTAGCCAGAAGCTGCCTTATGGATCTTGCCAACAAACGCGTTCTCGTCGTCGGCCTGGGCAAGTCGGGCGTGGCGTCGGCTTTGTTTTTGCAGGCGCGAGGGGCAAAGGTCACGGTTTCGGATTCGAAACCGCAGGACCAGCTTGGAGAAGAGATTCCGGTGCTCCTCGACCATGGCATTGCGGTTGAAACCGGTGGACACGGTGAGCGCACATTTCGCGGGCAGGACCTTATAGTGGTGAGTCCTGGCGTGCCGGTGGATTCTCCGCCGCTGGTGCAGGCGCGTGCTCGCGGTGAGCCAGTGATTGGCGAGATTGAACTGGCGTCGCAGTTTCTGCCGAAGAATAATATTGTCGCGATCACCGGATCGAACGGCAAGACCACGACCACAACTCTGGCGGGTGAAATCATCGCAGCTGGCGGCTTTTCGACTGCGGTCGGAGGCAATATCGGAACCCCGGCGATCTCCCTGGTTGGGCAAGCGAAGCCTGACACGGTTGTGGTTCTCGAAGTATCGAGCTTCCAGTTGGAGACGATCCAGACATTTCGTCCGAAAGTTGCGGTGGTACTCAATATCACGCCGGACCACCTGGACCGTCACCGCACGTTCGAGGCCTACACCAACGCCAAGGCGCGGATTTTCGAAAATCAGCAGCCAGAAGATTTCGCGGTGCTTAACGCCGACGACGCCGCCAGCGCTGCACTGGCTGATCGAACGCGGGCGCAAGTCTTCTGGTTCAGCCGCAAGAAAGAGGTGAAGCAGGGCGCGTACGTCCGCGATGGGCGCATTCTTTTTCGAGATGCCAAGGGCCAGAACGAGGTCATGCAGGCGTCGGAGATCCCGCTTAAGGGAGGCCATAACGTCGAGAACGTCCTTGCCTCCGTCTGCGTCGGCGCGGTGATGGGTTGCGATCCTGGAAGAATTGCCAAAGCCGTCCGGGACTTTAGGGCCGTCGAACACCGGCTGGAATATGTGACAACGATTCGCGGCGTCGAGTATTACAACGACTCGAAGGCCACCAATGTGGATGCAACCATTAAAGCACTGGAATCTTTCCCGGGAAATATCCACCTGATTCTCGGCGGCAAAGATAAAGACGGCGACTACAAGCAGCTCAACGATCTACTGCGGCAGCGGGTAAAGCGCGTATACACCATCGGCGCGGCGGCGGAAAAGATAGAGTCGCAGATCAAAGGCGTAGAGGTTGATCACTCCGAGACGCTGGAAACCGCGCTGAGACGGGCTTCGGCGATTGCCGCGGCCGGGGACGTGGTGCTGCTGGCTCCGGCTTGCGCCAGCTTCGATCAGTTCAAGAATTACGAGCACCGCGGCAAAGTGTTCAAAGAAGTAGTCCACACCATGGCTGCAGAAGCCCGACCCTAATTAATGTAGGCGTGAGTGTCCCGCTCGTGCTCCCTCTTTTCAAGAACTTCAGTCTTCGAGCGTATTGTCACTGCCGCACGAGCGACACGCTCGTGCCCACCGTGACTCGGATGAACCAAGATAGTTACAGACCGTTTCTCCGCCTCCGTGGTGAAATGAATTTCCCATGGCGAAGCGCGTAAGCGTCGACAGCTGGCTGTTTACCGTCACTTTGATCCTGGTTTTTCTGGGATTGGTGATGGTATTCAGCGCGTCCGCGGTCATGGCCAAGGAGCGCTACGGTTCTGCCTACTTCTTTCTTTTGCGCCAGGTGGGATGGGCCGCCGGCGGACTTCTAGCCATGGTTGTGGCGATGAAGATTGACTACCGCCGCTACAAGCATCCCGGGGTTGTGTTTTCGGTGCTTGGCATCACTACGCTGATGCTGATCTCGGTATTCTTTCTCGATCGAGCCCACAACACGCATCGCTGGATTCACTTCAGCGGATTCTCCTTCCAGCCGTCCGAAGTGGCCAAGGTCGCGGTCATCCTCTTTCTTGCATTCTTTCTGGAGAGCCGCATCAACTCCTTGAATGACTGGCGCAACACGCTTCTGCCCGCGGTGTTGCCCACAATAATGTTTCTTGGACTGATTGTCTTTCAACCGGATTTGGGCACTGCTATCGCCTGCGCTGCCATCACGGCTTCGATGCTGTTTGTCGCTGGTCTGGACCTGCGCTGGTTAGGATACGGCGCTCTAGCCTCGTTGCTTCCGCTCTATTTCCTGATCTTCCATGTCGCTTATCGTCGTGATCGCATCCTGGCCTTTCTAAATCCTTACTCCGACCCGCAGGGACGTGGCTTCCACATTATTCAGTCGCTGATCGCGGTGAGCACCGGAGGCATCACTGGCCTGGGATTCATGGAAGGGAAGCAGAAGTTGTTTTATCTCCCCGAGCCGCACACCGATTTCATTTTTGCCGTCACGGCTGAAGAGTTGGGCTTGCTGGGCGCGTTGGTTGTTCTTGTTCTGTTCGGAATCTTCCTCTGGCGCGGATTTCGGACCGCGCTCCACACTCACGACATGTTCGGACGCTTGCTTGCTGTAGGCATCACGAGCATGGTGGTAGTGCAGGCTTTCATCAACATCAGCGTGGTGCTCGGAATCATGCCGACCAAGGGAATCCCGCTGCCCTTCATCTCTTACGGAGGTTCGTCGCTGTTTGTGACGCTGGCCTGCGTGGGAGTTCTGCTGAATATCACCAAGCAGACTGACTAAAGTCGGATGACAGATTCGATCTAGTTCGAAACGCGCGTATCGAAAACACCGGTCTCTATCTTTCCAGCGCGCTTTACCTGCACGAATACGCGATAGTCACCGGCTTGCGGAAAGCCGTACGGAAACGAAACTTCTGCAGGCAGGGTTGACGCATGCATCATGCCGGCCATGGGGCTGGCATCTTTTTGAAGGTCTTGGTGTACATCTTTCTGCACTATGGCTAAAGCCGCCATGGGCACCGAACCAGCCGGATGCACGTGGGCGAACACGGTGCGGTCGGAGCGCACGAAAACAGCGTGTCCTGCCATGCCCATGTAGGGCTCCATGTCGGTTACCGGTTTTCCGTTGCTGTCTTCCACGCGAAAGCGAAACCATGTCAGTTTCCCGATTGCGGGGTTCGAGTTGTCGCGCTCCCATACCATGCGTGTGCCGTCTGGCAGTGAAGCCACTTCGGGCCCGCTGGGATCGAAGGTTGTGATCGCAATTCCGCCGGACTCGGAGTCATCGCCCGTCAGCGGTTTGCCAGTGATATTTGGCAGATCGATCTCGGTCACCATGGTCTCTGGGAAGCCCGACTCGCGAACGATGTCAGCAAAGAGCTGGTAATGTCCGGCGGGCACTGGCGGCAATTCGAGACCGAAGCTGCCATCTGAACTCTGCTCGGGATGGAGATGGTAGAAGCGGTCCAGTCCCGGCGTGCGCAACAGAAAAAGGTGCATGACGTGGCCGTGATCGGGCACTAGCCGCATCGACCACGAATCTTTTCGTCGTTCGTGCCAGAAATTGTCGGCCATTCGCAGAGTCAGGTGGTCACCGTCCAGCGACGCGGTGAGAGGCGGAGCCTGGTAGAGCATGCCGTGCGCCAGATCGGCGGCTGCTACGTTCCACCACCAATTGCCCAAGGCCAGCAATCCAATTACGGCCATGGCTGCGACCACCATGACGATCCGCCCGCGCCGTTGATTCTTCGCAGATGACGTCGACCCGGCCTGCAAACCACCCTCGCGCGCAGCCGCTCCGGCGATGGCAACGATGCCAACGGAAAGAAACAGCATGAGCGCGAACAGAATTGTGCCAACCGCTTTTTGCATGGGGAGCGTGCGCCGCGCGAAGGCGGGTACGGGCAGGGCCAGTCCTCCTTTGCCTTGGGCACCATCCGCTTGGACTCGTATCTCCCAAGACCCTGAGGCCATTAACCAAACTTTACCGCTGAAGGATTGAGGATCGCCTGGCACCGGCTGCATCGCGTCGGGCGTGGGCGGCAAGCCAGTATCTTTGGCTGTCAGATAGACCGGCGCGACATTGATTGTGGTCGGGGCTCCAGAAGTGCTGCGAATTTCGACCTGAGCAATGCCCGGGATCATCCCGGGCGGGCGCACGGTAATGAGCAGATGGTAGGGGCCCGCGTCACCTTCGTAGAAAACGTCCGGACTGCCGACGTGCGCGACGGCTGCGGGAGCTAGGAGCAGGCACGCGAGCAGAACATTCCAGATTGCGAATCGCATCGGGTTTTCAATGCTCCTCACTCTTTGCGTATTTCGGCTTAAGCGACGGGTGAGGGCGCCCCCCTCAGACGGTTCTCTAGCGCCGGATACGGCGCATCCAGTCGCCCCAGGCGAGTCCGAGGCGGGCGGAAATAATCGATGCGACCAAAGCGATGCCCATTCCGACCCAGAATTCGGCGCGCGTTTTTTCGTACGCCGTGAATTCCCACGCCAGGTGGTAGTCGGAGGGGCGCATGAAATATCCGAAGTAGTTCATGCCGAAGATCCAATTCCGCGCCATCGGAGAATTCAGGAAGTTGCCAAACGGCCACTGCACCACGAGCATGACTGCCAGAAATCCAGCGCCAGCGAGCGAGGACAGCACCAGTTTGCCGCGTTCGCCGAACCGGCTGAGGATGTAGTCGAGCGCGGCCGCTCCCGGAATTATCAGCAGGGGAAACCCTAGCGGAATCATGTGCGTGATGGGTGTGAATACGGGTCCCAGCTTGGCCTGCGCCGGGAACAGCGGGAAAATCCATAGCCCAGCGAGCCAAAGTACGGTATAGAAACTCGCAATGATGGTCGCAGCCCAGCGATGTCCTGAAGCCCGGGCAATCCCGATTAGCCCCAGTGGGCCCAGCATTCCGACTACGCGATAAAAGATCGCGCTGTGCATCAGAGTGTTGTCGCCGACGTACTCGTAGCTCAGCATGGTGAGCAGCGAGAACAACAGAGATCCCACGTACAGCAGAAGCAAGTTCAGCCTAGCTTTGTCCGCTTCGCCGGATGCCCGGTTCATTTTCCCGACGATCAGAATCAGGCCGCCCAATCCCATTGCGATGATGCCTATCAACAACACGACGTGCGGAGGGCTCAAGATCTTGACGTCGAGTCCGAAGGAGTCATGCCACCAGTTGTCAAAGGGCGCCGACGTCAGCATGACGAAGCCACCCCACGCGGCGATGAACGCTCCCAGCGGGCCGCGAAATCCAAATACGCGGACAGACGCTTTTTTCGCCGGAGTGTCGGAGGCAAATGTCGTGTGCAGAATCAGGTAAGCACAAGAGAGGCCACTCAGCACGGCTCCGAATTGGATCGCCATGTGGGCCGGCGTCCAGAAACTGTCGCGGCCGATACCGGTATGCCAGGAAATATCCCAGTAGAGGCCAAACGTCGTGGAAGTCACCGCCAGTACGGCGGACCACACATACCAGGGGACGTGCGTGACCCGCGCGGCGGATCGTTCCAGGGTCAGGGAAGGGGCCGGCATCGCAATACGAGCACTATCGGCCACGGCAGCACCTCAGGAGGGGCAGTCTAGCAAACCGGGCTTTACCGCTCAATAGCGGGTTTACCGGTGGCAGCATGGGCGTCACGAACTCTTCAGTTGTTCCTGAATAGCGCGATACGCCTGGTCGATGGCCGCATCCGTGTAGGCTTTGCCCCCGGCGTCAGAATTGGCGATCGAGATTCGTCCAAATTGTTTGCGGCCGAGCACACAGGGACGCTCCTCCGGTTCCCATTGCGGGTCGGAAAACGAATCGTACTCGTAGGCGTATCCGTGCGCCCAACGGTTCACCGTGATGCCAGCAATGTCGCGGGGAGCGTCGAAACCTCCCGGTGACAACATGCGCTGCAATTGGTCTCGGATATTGCGTTCAAAGGAAGAAAACGGAGTGTTGATCAGTTCGAACCTTCCCATGCGGTATTGATCGCGGCGCGGCAAACCGGGTTTGCAGGGAGTGCGCAACATGAAGAGGACCATGGGTTCCTCTGGATGGCTGGGAAATTTGTATGTGCCCAGGCTGACCGGGAAATCCAGCATGGTGAAGCAGTGATATCCGCCCGGAGAAACAATCTGTCGGATGCCGAGCTTGTGAAATGCTGTCCAGTTACGAATCGCGACGTGAGTGTAGATCAGCGGCTCCTTCACGCCGTATCGCAGAGCTTCTTTTTGCGTCTCCGGCAATTCTGTACAAAGGTACGGAATCATGCCGTTGTAGCAGGCGAGAACGCAGGATTTTCCCTTCACCGTCTGCAATTTTCCTTCCCGCACATAGGCGACTTCAACTTCTGTGGATGAGCCGGACTGACGAGGCTGGCGCACGCGCGCAGCCGTGGAGTTCAGGCGAATCCGAATCGAAGATGATTGTTGATCGAGCTTGCTGTAATCAGCGCGGGCGGTGACTACATCTTCCATCGTATGTCCCGGGATGCAATCCGGAACCAATGACCGCACCAGAAGTCGCGCAATGGATGCGTTGCCATCGGGAAAGTGAAAGATGTAGGGATCGCCCTCGTCTTCCGCCGCTTCTCCCAGGTCCATTCCGTCGAACCCGGCGTAGCGATACGCTCCGTAGTCGTCAGGATTGTTGTAACAAGCCAGCGCCGAGATCGATTCGATGCCGACCGCCCACAGATCATTGGTGTAGGTGTGGAAGAACGGAAGAACAGCGGGGTCGGCCTTACAAATTTCCGTGAGGAAGTTGGCGTAGCTGATCTTGGCCAGACGAGCCTGCTTCTCCTGACGCGAAAGGCCCGGCAGGTAATCCTTTTTCTCGGTATAGAGCCGCGCAATCTCCTGCCGCACTTTTTCCGGAAGCGGAGTTTTGGCAAGGAAGGTGGGCCAGGGGTCTGATCCCATGCCTGGCACCACTCGGTCCTCGCCGAACGTTTGCTTATCGAAGAAGCAGGCAGTTCCGAGATGCGAGTACAGCTTCTGGTCGTAGGCCTTGTAGAACTTTTTCGTGTCGATCCCCAGATCTTTGAGGACGGCCTTGGCTACATCGCTGTACTCCGAAGGGCTTTCGATGGACTGGGTGCCGCCGTTACTGATGAGCAAGCGCTTGCCCACGCGAAATTCGTTGCGTCGGGCGTGTCCGCCGAAGTCGTCGTGATTGTCGAGGATGAGAATGCGGGATTTTGGCCCCGTCTGTTTGCGATAAAAATAAGCCGCAGCCAGACCGCTGATGCCACCACCTACGACGATAAGGTCGTAGGTCTCACCGGTGTCAGTGGGAGTTCCAGCGGTGTCCCAAAAAGTGCCATCACGCAGCGCGTGAGCGACGTCGTAAGCGCCGGGCTGGCTTCCGCGCATGCCTTCGAGTGCCGGTGGGTAGAATCCGGCCGGAGAATGAATTGCGCCCTCACCTTGAGCTGAACCTGAAGCTAGCTCTGTCAGTCCAGTGCTGCCCAGAGCGCCTATCCCCACGGCCACGCCATTCAGGAAATCGCGTCGGGTGATGCGACGTCCCATCCCGAGTTCGCGGTCGCGCTTTTCCTGACTCACCGGTCTTTAAGTATAGCGATGTGTCCACGAACCACGTAGGGGCGGGTGCTCTCACCCGCCCAACCGGGCAAAGCCTGGCGATTTTCGGGGCCGGCAAGAACCTAGCGAGCTTCGCTCGCCTGCCCGGACGAGGGCGTCCGGGCCTACCTGGGTTGTGGCGGGGCCTAACGGTTCGTGGCGGCGAATGCTGCGTCGTCGGCAACTTCGGGATCGCGGTAGCCAAACAACTGGCGTCGTTTGACCATTTCCGCTACTTCGGAAGGCACCATGTGCTCCCAGGCGGAGTCGTTCTCTTTGATTCTTTTCAGCACATCCCGCGAGAAAATGTGGAGGATGCTTTCGTCGAAGTTATCGAGCTGTTTGATCCGGCCCTGTTCCACCAGGTGTCGGAACAGATTGTGCTGGCCCGCGGGTATTTCTGCATTCTCGACTGTTTTGATGACACCAGTGCTCTCATCACGGAGGGGATACACATACAGCCGCAGGTCCTTGGTGAACAACTTTCCGAAGGCTTCCAGGATGCCACCTTCGAGTTCCGTGTAGTACTTCTCGTTGAAGAGATCGAGCAGATTGGCAACGCCCATGGTCACGGCGATGGGTCCAGCGGTGTATCGCGTGAGATATGCCGCCAGGCGATAGTACTCAAAATAATCCGAGATCAGGACTGTCTTGCCTACGGCTCCAAGAGCGTCGGCGCGCGCCAGAAAGTCACTGAGATCGATCTCACCGGCCGCGAGAAGATTTCTCATGGTAATTTCCATGAGTTGCACGACCTGCTTGTCTTTCACTTCCGGTTCGCCGGCGAACCGATCGTGGGCGCAGCGCACCATGTCCATGTTGACCTTGGTCACCGGGCGGAAGCTGCCTCGCTCCACAAGAATCGCGCGTTTGCGCAGCAGTTCGGAAGGCTGCAGTACCTCGCCCGACGGACCGAAGATTGCTGCGCCGCTGAGACCGAGTTGCACCAGCTTGAGGCTCATCACACGGTTATCGACGTGACGAAATTCAATGCCGGAGAATTCGACCATGTCGATCTCGAGGCGATCGGTGGTCAGATTGTCGAGCAAGGATTCCAGCATCAAGGCTGGCTTGTGGTGCAGGAAGAAAGCGGAATACAGCAGGTTGACTCCGACGATTCCCAGAGCTTCCTGCTGGGCGCTGTTCTCATGGTCGAGCATCCGCACATGGATGATGACCTGGCTGTCTTCGTCCCGCGGGTGGGTCTGGAACTTTACGCCCAGCCAGCCGTGACATTCGTTGGTGCCGTGATAGTTGCGTGCCGCAACCGTGTCAGCGAAGGCGAAAAATGCGGTGCTGCTTCCCCGTGACGAACGCAGCCTCTCCATGTTGAGGCGATGTTCGTAATCGAGCATGCTCTGCAGCCGTTCACGAGATACGTAGCGCTTGCAGCGGCCGTAAATCGCATCGCTGACCGCCATGTCGTAGGCTGACATCGACTTGGAGATGGTGCCTGCCGCTCCACCCACTTTGAAAAACCAGCGGGCAACTTCCTGACCGGCGCCGATCTCGGCGAATGCGCCGTAACGCAGCGGATCGAGATTGATCTTGAGCGCCTTCTGATTCGTGGTCAGCCTGGGCCGGTCATCCGCCATCGGAGTGTCGATTCGATTCGTCATGATCGGCGCGTAGCAATCACTGGGGAACTGGGACAGTCCGTATCTTATCGGCACTTCGCCTCGCACAAATCATCTGAGCCAACCGCCGGAGTTACCTTGGTTTGCCCGGTCCCGTCCGGCGCTCCTAAAGCGTCAACCTACGGGCGGCTTTCCCGACAGCTTCCGGTTTATAGTCAGATCATGCGGGCAATTCTTGCGGGCGGCGGGACCGGCGGACATGTGATCCCCGCGCTTGCCATTGCCCATGAACTGCAGAAACGCTACGACCCAGAAGTGCTGTTTATCGGCACCGCGCGAGGCATCGAGAACCGGTTGGTTCCAGCGGCTGGATTCGAGCTGAGGCTGGTAAAAGTAGGCGCACTCAATAAGGTCAGCCTCAAGACGCGGGTGAAAACTCTATTCGATCTACCTCGCGCCGTCTGGGATGCGCGCCGTATTCTGACGGAGTTTCGTCCTGACATTGTGATCGGAGTGGGCGGATACGCTTCCGGGCCGGCCATGCTCGCGGCCATTCTTAAGGGAACTCCCACGCTGGCGTTCGAACCGAACGTAGTGCCAGGTTTCGCCAATCGCATGGTGGCGAGGAAAGTTTCGGGCGCCGCGGTCCACTTTGAGGAAACGGCGCGCTACTTTCGCAATGCCGAAGTTACAGGCGTGCCGGTCCGTGAGGCATTTTTTAAGATCGCTGGTCAGCCGACAGACAATGCCAATCCTACTCTGCTCGTTTTCGGAGGAAGCCAGGGCGCGAACGCCATCAATCAGGCCATGATTCAGTGTTTGCCGGAACTGGTGAAGCAAATGCCGAATGTTCACATCATCCATCAGACCGGAGAGCGCGGCTATAATGACGCGCAAGCGGCGTACCAGCAAGCCGGTTTGTCAGCTGAAGTTTTTCCGTTCATCACGGACATGCCCGCGTTCTTTGCCCGGGCCGATTTGATTTTGTGCCGTTCGGGTGCGAGCACAGTCGCAGAAATCACGGCAGCAGGGAAGCCGGCGGTCTTTGTGCCCTTTCCACTCGCCGCCGACGACCATCAGCGAATCAATGCCCAGGCGCTGGAGCGGGTGGGGGCGGCCGTCGTGGTAGAAGAAACCAAGTTGGAGCGGGTGTGGCTGGCTGATACCATCGCTGCATTGCTCGGCGATCCCGGACGATTGCAGCGTATGAGCACCGCCGCAAGAAGTCTGGCGCATCCCGACGCGGCTCGTGACATTGCGGAAATGGCTGGGCGGTTAGCGGGAATCGAAGAAGAATCGGCTACAGATTTGCACGGATGAACGCGGATCTGACTTCTTTTCCTTTTCAGTGTTTTCGTTTCTGATCCGTGTTGATCCGCGTGAATCCGTGGCCAGGTTTTACAGATTATGTTTGCCAAAATTCAGCGTATTCATTTTGTGGGCATCGGCGGGATCGGCATGAGTGGTATCGCCGAGGTGTTGCTGAATCTTGGCTACAAGATCTCCGGTTCTGATCTGAAGAATTCGTCTGTTACTCAGCGTCTTGCCAGCCTGGGAGCCGTGGTCTTTGAGGGACACGCCGCTGAAAACGTTACCGGCGCGGAAGTCGTGGTCACCAGTTCGGCGGTCGCGTCGGAAAATCCTGAAGTCATCGAAGCTCACAAACTCCACATTCCCGTGATTCCGCGCGCCGAAATGCTTGCTGAATTAATGCGTTTGAAGTACGGCATCGCAGTCGCGGGCATGCACGGCAAGACCACGACTACTTCGATGATCGCCGCAGTGCTGGCCGCTGGAGGTCTCGATCCCACCGTCGTTGTGGGCGGGCGCGTGGACGCGCTGGGCTCCAATGCCCGCATCGGCAAGTCGGAGTACATGGTTGCCGAGGCCGATGAGAGCGACCGCTCATTCCTGAAACTTTCCCCGGTGCTGTCAGTCGTTACCAACATCGACCGCGAGCACATGGACTGCTATCGCAACATGCGCGACGTGAAAAAAGCATTCCTCGACTTCATGGATCGCGTGCCTTTCTACGGTGTCGTAGTCGTGTGCAATGACGATGCGCTTTTGCGCAAGCTGTTTCCGCAAATACGCCGTCGCACCGTGACCTATGGAACGCGCCGCGGATCTGATTTTTACATCAAGATGGGGAAGTCGACATTCGATTCCGCGGAGCGGCGGCCCACCAGCCACTTTCATGTGACCTACGCGGAGCGCGACCTGGGCGAATTCCGCCTGCAGGTGCCGGGGGTGCATAACGTCCTGAATGCGACTGCAGCGATTGCGGTCGGAATCGGTCTGGACATCAAAGCCGATGACATTCGCGCTGCGCTTGAGAATTTCCGCGGTGTGGACCGGCGGTTTCAGTTGCGGGGCAAGGCTGGCGGCGTCAGCGTGATCGACGACTATGGCCATCATCCCACCGAGATTCGAGCCACGCTGGCGGCCGCCCGGCAGTGTGGCTTTGGCAAGACCCACGTCATATTTCAGCCGCATCGCTATACCCGCACGCGCGATCTCATGGAAGAATTCGCCAGTGCGTTTGAGGATTCGGACTCTCTGGTCGTTCTCGACATTTACGCTGCCAGCGAAGCCCCGATCGAGGGCATCACCAGCGAGGCTTTGGCCCGGAAGATCAGTGAAAAAGGGAAGCCAGTGGCCGCGTATGCAGGTTCGTTTGCCGAGGGAGTGGCACGGGTGGCTGCTGTTGCCCGTCCGGGAGACATGATTTTGACCCTGGGTGCGGGCAGCGTGTCCCAGTTGGGTCCGATGATCCTGGCGAAACTGCAGGAAAATGAGGCAGCTTTGTCGCCAACTCGATCTGCGGTTTCGGCGCCCTGAGCTTTTTTCACCCACCCGCTTACAAAACAGTTCCTGTCTGATAACGACTTTTTCCCTGGCTCGTCTAACCGAGCAAAGGGAAATACCATGGAATCCGACAAATTTATTTACTGGACGACGCTGGGTGTTCTCGCTTTGGCAACCATCAGTGGAGTGGCGAACGGACACCAGGGGTGGTGCGACCGGCTTGCGGACCGGTCCATCGCAATGATGGCGCATGCTTCTGGAGCGGCCGGGAACTATGCCGAGATCGCGGGCATGGTGCTGGGAAGTGACGAAGATTCCGAGGATCAGTCGCTGGCCTTGGTTAACATTCAGAACGATGTTCAGAATGAAATTCAGCCCCAGCTAGCTTGTGCGGAACGCATTTTAGTAAAGCGTCAGGCTCAATTGGCACGCCTGCAGGCGCTCAAAGTCCGGGTAAGGATGGTGGAACGGGCACCTCGCACCATCGTCTGGCCGGATTCGAAGATTGTCGTCGAAGTGCCACAGCTCCCAGAAATGCCTCAGTAAGACTTTCTAGTGCTTTGAGCAACCACGAACCACGGAAGGGCAGATGTCCTCATCTGCCCAGCGGAGCGCAGCTCCGCAATTTTCACTCGCGGCAAAAATTTGTCGAGCTTCGCTCGACTGGACAGATGAGGACATCTGTCCCTACGCGGTTCGTGGCTCCCACATCCTGTGCAAAACCGGCCAAATTTTTCTATCTCTGTACCTTAAAAGCAGTTATAGTAATTTTGCTCAGCGATTCCCTGACGACAACTGACCTGATTTGATGGCGCGGAAATCCGGCCCCACCATCTCGCAGGAAGAGTTGTATCCACTGGCTAACGAGCCAGGGCGCGAAGAAGCGCAAGACGCGCGCCTGCTCGACTTGGACGTGGAACAGGAAGCCCCCTTCCTGCGTGTGCAGAAGCGTGTCTCCGTCCGTCGCGGTTCACTCCCCAAAAAAACTGTTACTCGCCTGACGTGGGCCGCTGTTGCGATTGCCATCGTGTTCATCTGCGGAATTTCCGTTGCCGCGCTCTATCACTACGGCGAGCGCTCCTGGCGTTTCCGGGTTGAATCCAGCGACGATATCGACATCAGCGGGCTAACCAACGTTACTCGCGGGCAAGTCATGGAAGTCATGGGCGGCGACATTGGCCGAAACATCTTCTTTGTGCCGCTGGCCCAACGGAAGACCCAGCTAGAGCAGATACCGTGGGTCGAGTCCGCCAGCGTGATGCGCTTTGTCCCCAACCGCCTGAAGATTGAGATTCATGAACGTACTCCCGTAGCTTTCGCCCGCGTTGGTTCGAGAATATTGCTGACCGACGCCGTGGGTACGCTGATGGAATTGCCGGGCCGGAAGAAATATTCCTTCCCTGTAATCGTGGGAATGAACAACGGCGAGCCGCCGTCTACTCGCGCTGCCCGCATGAAGATTTACAACGATGTCGTGAGCCAACTCGACGCTGGCGGCGCGCACTATTCGCAGGAGCTCAGCGAAATCGATCTTTCCGATCCCGACGACGTGAAAGTGATGGCCAACAATCACTCGGGCGAAGTGCTGGTGCACCTGGGATCGGCAAATTACCTCGAGCGCTACAAGATCTACGTTACGCACCTTCAGGAATGGCAGCAGCAGTTCGACAAGCTGGAATCGGTGGACTTGCGTTATGACCGGCAGATCATCGTCAATCCGGATTTGCAAGGACCCGCGAAGCAGGCGCCCCTTTCCACGGAGGCAGCCAGGAGGGCGATGGCCGCCGGAGTGAAGCCTGCGGCGCTGATTACGCACATCAGCACTTCGTCCAAGCCGCTGGCAACCAGGCCCCCTACAACTCTGACCGTGAAACCAGTGGGACCAGTGGCGGCGAAACCTGCTCCATCGAAACCGGCGGCGACGGTAAAAATCGCGAAGACGGGACGTCACAAGGCGCGGGTTCAGCGCGCCAAGAGCAAAAGCAGAGCCGGAATAAAGGCCAAGCCTGGTGCGGCTTCGGCTGCGCAGACACAGACAAAGACACCGTCCAAGACGGCGCCGAAATCGGTGGCTGCCGTGAAGCCGGTTGCAAAACCAAGCCCGGCGATTGCCAAGGGAGAAACACAATAGGAATGGCGAACCAGCACGAGCACCTTCTGACCGCAATTGACGTAGGCAGCGCCAAGACCTGCGCCCTGGTGGCGGAAATTACCGACAACGGATTGCGCTATCGCGGTCATGGCGTGGCCGAATCGCGCGGCTCGCGCAAGGGCGTCATCGTCGATCTGGAGAAAGCCGTAAGTTCGATTCAGAAAGCAGTTGAGCAGGCCGAAGATGTGGCTGGAGCGCCAATCGAGCACGCGATGCTGGGTATGGCCGGCGCCCACGCCCGTGGATTCAATAGCCACGGCGGTCTAAGTTTTGGCGCCCGGCCGCGTGAGATTGGCCGCGAGGAACTGCGCGCGGCGGTGGACAAGGCCCGCGCCATTCCTCTTCCCGACGATCGCGAAATCCTGCACCTGCTTCCGCAGGAATTCATTCTCGATGACCAGACCGGCGTAAATGACCCTCTGGGGATGATGGCTGCCCGTCTCGAAGTGCGGGTGCACATGGTCACGGTCTCTTCGAGCGCCTTGCAGAATGTCGTTACGGCGGTAAATCGCGCCGGAGTCCACGTGGACGATACAGTTTTTGAGCCTCTCGCCTGCGCTGATGCGACCTTGCGCGCCGACGAACGTGAACTCGGTGTATGCTTGGCCGACCTCGGCGCGGGATCAACCAGCGTCATCGTATTTCAGGAAGGCGCGGTGGCTCACACTGGCGTCATTCCGATTGGCGGCGATCACTTCACCAGTGATCTTTCTGTCGGTCTGTGCACACCAGTGGCCGAAGCCGAAAAGATCAAACGGCTATACGGCAATGCCATCGTCACTCTGATCCCGGAAGGGAATGAAGTCGAAGTGCCATCAGTCGGCGACCGGCCTTCGCGCCTGATTTCACAGCGCATGGTGGGAGAAATTCTGGAACCACGTGCCCGAGAACTCTTCGAAATGCTGCGAGATAATTTGCGTCACGCGGGAATGTTCGAGATCTGCGTAGGCGGGATCGTCCTGACCGGCGGTGGCTGCCGCCTGCCCGGCATTCTCGAAATCGCGGAGTCGGTTCTTCACAGGCCGCTGCGGCTGGCTTGGCCGGCGCCGCTGGCCAAAATGCCGTCCACGCTGGCCGAGCCCGAGTTCGCAACCGTTTTGGGCATGGTGTTCTACGGGCATCGCG
Organism: Terriglobia bacterium; assembly: GCA_963741105.1. Taxonomy (GTDB): domain Bacteria; phylum Acidobacteriota; class Terriglobia; order Terriglobales; family Acidobacteriaceae; genus JAIQFF01. The sequence goes on along the minus strand of CAVUGT010000023.1, from coordinate 66,474 downwards.
CTCGCATCGCTCGTGGAATTCAGAACGATCGCTGGAGTTCAAAGTTGAAAGCCATGTTCGTAGGAAGAGGAGCATAGGTTTTGTAGCGCCGGCGCTACTGATTGAGGAATGAGACGAGATCCGGAGATCAGAACAAAGCAAGAAAAAATCCACAGAAGGCGGCGTACATGAAAAGAGAAAACGACATTCGCATCAGCTTCAACGAAGACACTCGCAACGACGCCAAGATCAAGGTCATCGGCGTGGGTGGAGGCGGCAACAACGCGGTCAACCGCATGATTGACTCGGGCATGGAAGGCATCGAGTTCGTGGTTGCCAATACCGACCTGCAGGCGCTGCGGATGTCGCGTGCGCCCATGAAGATCCAGCTCGGGGTGAAGCTCACCAACGGACTGGGTGCTGGGGCCAATCCTGAAGTCGGACGCAAAGCTGCCCTCGAAGATTCCGACAAGATCATCGAAGCCCTCGAAGGCGCGGACATGGTATTTGTTACCGCCGGCCTCGGTGGCGGTACGGGCACGGGCGCGGCGCCCATCATCGCCTCACTGGCGAGCGAAATGGGAGCGCTGACCGTCGCGGTAGTCACCAAGCCGTTCGCCTTCGAAGGCAAGCGCCGCATGCAGCAGGCGGAGCGCGGTATCTCCGAACTGATGGACTCCGTCGACACCACGATCGTCATCCCCAACGAAAAGCTGCTCGCTGTCGCTCAGGACGCAGGCTTCTTCGAGTCATTCCGTGTGGCCGATGACATCCTTCGCCAAGGCGTGCAAGGCATCTCAGACATCATCACCATTCCGGGGATCATCAATCGAGACTTCGCCGATGTAAAAGCGATCATGGCGGGTATGGGATACGCCGTCATGGGCACGGCCACGGCCAGCGGTACCAAACGGGCTGTCGAAGCCGCGCAAAAAGCGATTGCGTCTCCGCTGCTCGAAGCGGGAGCGATCGACGGCGCGCGCGGCATTCTCATAAACATTACGGGTTCCACTTCGCTCAAACTTGCCGAGGTGCAGGAAGCCTGCAGCATTATTCAGGGCGCCGCGCACGAGGACGCCAACATCATCTTTGGTGCCGTGCTGGACGAAAAGGCGAAGGACTCGGTCAAGATCACGGTGATCGCCACTGGATTCCGCGACTCCGACATCCGGCGTCGGCAGGCCGAGACCCGTGCCGGATTTGTCTCTTCGTCGTTCGCCGAGGCAGAGGCCGAGCCGGAATATCAGCCCGAGCCGGTGCGTCCGCCGATCGTGATGGAAGAGGCGCCATCGCGGCAGATGGCTGCGCCCCATACCGAAGGGGTGGCCGTCGATACCCTGCGCGATGCCATGATCGCCAACTTCGAGAAAGAAGACCTCGACGTCCCAGCGTTCCTGCGCAAGCGCACGGAAATAAGCTAGGAAGAGGCTGGTCGGGCAGATTTCCTTCGTGTACCTTGGTGTCCTTCGTGGTTTAAGGGCCTAAAGGCCTCAACCACGAAGGACACCAAGGTACACGAAGGGATGCTTTTCCCCCGAAGTGCGGCGCCGCTACTTCCATGCTGTCTTTTTGCGTCCACCTCACGTCTAATCGCGTACTGACGGGGAGACGACAATGAAAAAAGCCCTTCTGTTGTGCCTGACAGTTGTTATGTGTCTTGGATTCGTCCAGGCTGCAGCACCGGAATCTGATTCCGGCAAGCCGGATTACACAAGCGACAACCAGCTGCTTCCGCCGAAAAACTTCCGTGAATGGATCTTTCTCTCATCCGGTCTGGGCATGAGTTATAACCCTGGAAGTATGGACCACGTAATGTTTACCAACGTCTTTGTGCCGCAGTGGGCCTACGCCAAGTTTATGCAGAGCGGGAAGTGGCCGGATAAGACGGTATTCGTAGTGGAGGAGCGCTGGTCGCAGACGAAAGGGTCGATCAACAAGGTCGGACAGTTTCAGGCTGACAGCATGGGATACGGCGTGGAAGTAAAAGATGAAACCCGTTTTCCGGATAAGTGGGCCTACTTCAACTTTGATCTAGATTCGAAATCAGCGCAGGCCAATCCCAAAGCCGCGTGCTGGCAGTGTCACGAAGACCATGCCGCAGTGGAACATTCTTTCGTGCAGTTTTATCCCACGCTGAAGCCGGTGGCGAAGAAGTTCGGCACTTACAAACAGGCGGCAGAGAATCCGTAAAACACGCTTGTGTGGGGCGGACACTCCTGTCCGCCGCTTTTGACCTTGGCTTTTTACTCCTCAGCAACAAAACAAATCAACGTCAAAGGCGGCGGGCGAGGGCGCCCGCCCCACACCTGCTACTGGCAGAAGCGTTGGATGTCTGGCGGAGGCGGCGTTGGGACGAGATCGAGTTCGCCTGGCCAGCCCGAGCATCCTCTGGCGACTACCGCGCGGCTGACTGTCTGTTCAAGGTCGCGAGCTTTGCTCTTGGCTTCGTTCACTCGATTGCTGCCCAGTTCGCCTTCGAGGGCCGCGAGATCTGGGGCCACCGCCTGATTGCCAGCGTCGAAACTGACCAATAACCAGACATAGGCTTCAAACTTGTCGGCTGTCACTCCACGTCCATCTCTGAGAAGCTGACCCAGTTGGGCCTGTGCCTGAGGCATACCCTGCATGGCAGCCTTGCGAAACCATTCTGCCGCTTTCGGGTAATCATTTCTTTCCAACCGGATTGACCCCAGCAGTTGTTGCCCAAAAGGATCACCCTGATTTGCGGCTCGCTGCAGCCAGATTTCAGCAGCGTTCAGGTCCCGTGGAGCACCGCTCCCGCTGTAATAGAGACGCCCCAAGAGCCAGTTAGCCAAGCGGTCATCCTGCTTAGCGGCTTTCTTGTACCAGTCCTCGGCTTGGCCGGGGTCTTGCGTGACCAGCGATCCGGTGTCGTAAAAATATCCCAGCACGACCTGCGCTTGGGGATAGCCCAATTCCGCCGAGCGGCGAAGGTAGTCCAGGGCATTCAGATCGTTGCGGCTGATCCCGATGCCCACGAGGCTATTCATGCCTTTCTCGTAGAGTTGTGGGGCATTCAATCCCAAAGTAGGCGCCTGACCGAAGGCAGTGGCAGTTAGAAACAGGGACAGCACAAGAGATGAAACTGGACGGGGGCGCATGGTAAACCTCACAACCAATAATGGTCGTCGGTCAACCGTTGCAGGTCAAAACACGAGAGGACAATGCACCCTCGGCAACGCGCACAGCGGAATCGAGCGGGGGACAACAGTGGATAAACCAAAGCAAATGTATGGGATAGAGGAGATCTGTATTCGGCCAACGGCCGTTCTCAATCCAGCCTGACCAGAAACACCTTACCTTCCGCCGTGTGGGTGTCGCGCGCGACTTCCTCGGCCCGATTGCGGTCGTCCTGTGAAACCCGGACGCGTACCCACCAGTCACCCACAGGACTCCCGAAGCTGAGTACTTTGGCGGTTTTGTAGCGCCGGGTGAGCCGACCCGCAAGCGACCTGGCGGAGCTTTCGTCGGCAAAAGAACCAATTTGTACCGCCCAGCGTCCACCGCGATCGAATGGCACCGGCGTGCGCAACACTTCCAGCCGGACTTGCGCCACTCCTGCCTGCCATATGTCAGCCTGCTTGGCCGCCGCCAAAGAGAGGTCGACAATCCGTCCTTCGACAAAGGGGCCGCGGTCTGTAATTCGCACGATCGTGAAATGCCCGGTCTTTACGTTGGTCACGCGCACGGTCGATCCCAGGGGAAGCGTGCGGTGCGCGGCCGTCAGCGCATGCATGTCGTAGATCTCGCCGTTCGAGCTGCGGCGATTGTGGTACGGAGCCCCGTACCAGCTGGCTTTGCCGGTTTCCACGGAAAGAGGCTTTACTCCGGCGAGAGCAGCGAGGTCATTTGCAGACGCATCCGTGTTGTCCTGCTTCTGCGCTTCAGATTCCGGGATCGTACCGCCGGGTTTAGTGGCCTTGGGCGGATTGGGTGTTTGGACGGTGGCGGTCGACGGAACTGCAATAGGCGGGGGTGGTGGCGTGCTGACCTTGGCCTGCTTCTTGCCGCCGCAGCCGCCGAGCGTGAGCACAGCCAGAACCAGAAAAGCGGAAAGCGGCAACCTCACCGGCGGTCGGACTTGACCTCGTCCAGGTAGTCGGCCAGCTTCGACATCTTTTCGGCCGCGACCCGCAACGCTTTGGTCGAGTGCTGACGAACTGCCGGCACAACTTCGTCGTTGAGATAGGTAATGAATTCGGCGGTCTCCTTCTCTAAGCGGTCAGCAGCCTCGGCTACCGATTTGTTTACGCGTGCAGAGGCGTCCTCTACCTTGCGGTTGAAGTCCTTCATGCTGACAGTGTAGCCGTCGAAGGGCGAAAATGCTCACCCGTCGCGTGCGGATGGCAGGTTCATTCATTATTCGCCCCCACCAGACCATGGTCAACGGGGGAACACAGCAAGTAATCAGTCCTCAGTCCTCGGTCGTCGGCTTTTCGCCGCAGGCGTTGGTTATGAGAAACGAATGAAGGGCGTTGGGGTTGGCTAACGACCGAAGACTGACGACCGACGACTGCTCTAGACTGCTGTTAGAATTCTGCCCATGAAGAATCGCCTGGCGATCTTTCTGCTCCTTTCCGCTGCGCTATTGATGTCTGCCTGTACGGTGTGGCGCGAACATCCCGGCAGCAGCAACTGGAAGGATGCGACCGGCGGCGAAGGCCTCGAGCGGAGTTTCTGGAAGGACATCAAAGCCAAAAGATGGAGCGAGGTGGAACACCGCATCTCCAGCAATTTCGTGGGAGTTTCGCTGGCAGGGGGGCGAATCGACAAGGCAGCCGCTGTGTCCCATCTGCAGCAATTGCAACTCGACGACTACGCTCTCGGCGACGTCCAGAGCGAGATGAACTCCGATACTTTTGTTGTGACCTACACTCTGGCCATGCATGGCACGTCCGCCGGCCAGCCATTGCCCTCGGAACCGATACGCATGATGACGGTCTGGCAAAAGCAGAGCGCCGGATGGATGGAGATTGCTCATTCTGTTCTGGGTGCGGAAAAAGAAGGACCTCAGGAAACAGCACCAGAAACAAAATAGCCTCCAGGTCCCGAGATCAAATCTTGGCAAGTTCCCGTGTAATGAAGCATCCCGCAATAAATTCAGACAACGGCTGGAGATTTGACGGTTTGGCGACCCGGCGCTGGCGGCAGCGCCTGCTCACCTGGTACGACCATAACCGGCGCGACCTGCCCTGGCGCCGGGACCGCGATCCTTACCGGGTGTGGATTTCGGAAATCATGTTGCAGCAAACCCGCGTTTCCGCGGTGCTGGAACACTACCGGCGTTTTCTGCAACGCTTTCCAAACGTACAGAAGCTGGCTGCGGCGCGGGAACCGGCTGTGCTGGCGGCGTGGAGCGGCCTGGGATATTACCGCCGAGCCCGCATGATGCATGCCGCCGCGAAAGTTATCGTGAAGGAACATGGAGGGAGGTTTCCCGAGACGATTCCTGAACTGCGCGCCCTGCCGGGCATCGGTCGCTACACGGCAGCGGCTATCGCCAGCATCGTGTTCGATACTCCGGCGGCTGTTGTCGACGGCAACGTCGAACGCGTGCTGGGACGCGTCTTTGGATCCGATCTCTCTGGGGAAAGTGTGTGGCAAACCGCTGAGGCGTTGCTCAGTCGCCAGCGCCCCGGCGATTTCAATCAGGCCATGATGGAATTGGGCGCCATAGTATGTATGCCCGGGCCGCCAAAGTGTTTGTTGTGCCCGGTCATTGGACTGTGCGCTACGCGGGGAAATCCGGTGCTTCTGGAGTTGGCCCAGCCCAAAAAATCGGTGCGTCAGAAGCGTCGCGACATTTGCTATGCACTCGATCATCGCAACCGGTCAGTTTTCCTGGTGCAGCGACCGAAAGATGCATCTCTGATGCCGGGGATGTGGGAGTTGCCCGAGATGCCGGTCCCCAGCGGGTGCGGCCCCGCCAGCCTCACATTGCGGCACTCGATTACAGTGACCGATTACACGGTAATCGTGATGCGAGGTCCAGTTCCCGGGTTGGTCCAAGGCCGATGGATGCCAAAAGCCCGCGTCTTGCAACTACCCCTGACTGGACTGGCAAGAAAAATCCTGCGCGAGGCGCAAGTCATCTAACCAGGAAGGGTTGGCTCAGCATCTGAAATTGGCTAATTACTTTCGGAGGACAAAAATGGCGGCTTTGGAACCGGGAACAACAGCACCGGACTTCACCTTGCCCACGATGGAGGGTAGTCAGTTTTCTATGAGCGAGGCCCTTGCTCGTGGCCCGGTCGTGGCGGCATTTTTCAAGATTTCCTGCCCCACCTGCCAGTACGCTTTTCCTTTTCTGCAGAGAATTTATGAGGCACACGGGAACAAAGGCGCCACCATTGTAGGGATTTCGCAGAACCCGAAAAAAGACACCGCAGCTTTTGCGAAGGAATACAAAATCACCTTCCCCGTGCTACTCGACGACACGAATTCCTATCCGGTGTCGAATGCGTACGGACTCACAAATGTCCCCACCGTATTCTGGATCGCGCAGGATGGCGAAATCGAGATCTCCAGCGTCGGCTGGAATAAAAAAGATATGGAAGACCTTAACCAGCGCGCTGCCGAAGCCTCCGCCGGCGGTGCCAGGCCGCTGTTTCGTCCGGACGAACACATTGTCGACTTTCGCGCTGGTTGAGGGTCGAAAAACTAGCCCGCGGTCGCGGGCTCAAATCGGATGTCGGACGTCAGACCTCAGCTCTGGATGACAGATTTGAGAGTGAGGTGCCTGAGGTCTTACGCTTCTCCAAGGCCAAGGTCTGACGCCCGAAGTCCGATGTCCGCTACAATACAAAGTTCGCAACCCACTCGGAGCCTCCAAAAGCATGCGCAAGAACCTGGTGCTGCTGTCGTTGATTCTCCTGATTTGTGGAGTATGGGCCCAGAACTCATCCCGTCCGATGTCGATTCATTTTCCGCCCGCGGCGATTGCCGCATTTCAAAAGATCGATGCCGAACGCATCCGCGCTCACGTGCGTTTTCTGTCTCACGACCTGCTTGAAGGCCGCGGCACCGGACAGCGTGGCGGCGACATCGCCGCCGAATACATTGCCACCCAATTCGCTCTCGATGGGCTGAAGCCTGCCGGGGACAACGGCACTTACATGCAGAAAGTTCCGATGGTCGGCATCACGTCCGCCCCGGAATCCACTTTCGCGTTCGTCCCGTCCAAAGGTTCTGCCCGTGAGCTCAAGCCTCTTTCCGAATACGTGGGTCACGACGAAACCCAACAAGCGGATTCAATCGTGAATGCGGATATCGTTTATGTGGGCTACGGAATCGAGGCGCCCGAGTACAAGTGGGACGACTACAAGGGTGTCGACGTGAAGGGCAAAGTGTTGCTGATGTTGGTGAACGAGCCTACTTCCGACGATCCCAATTTTTTCAAGGGCAAGGCGCTGACCTACTACGGCCGCTGGGTTTATAAGTATGAGCAAGCCGCCCGCAAGGGCGCAGTGGGCGCGCTCTTGATACACAAGACAGAGATGGCAAGCTATCCCTGGGAAGTGGTGCGCAACTCAAATTCGGGAGAGAAGTCGTATCTCAAGCTCGATGGTTCGCCGAAGCTAAAGGTTGCTGCCTGGATCCATCTGGATGCCGCGAAGGAACTGGCATCCATGTCAGGCATGGATATCGACAAGTTGATGGCATCCGCCCTCTCGCGCGACTTCCGTCCCGTTTCGCTTCCAGTCAAGCTACAGGCCCACATGGTCAATAAGGTCCGCCCCTTCGAATCCAACAATGTGATTGCCATACTGCCAGGCTCCGATGCGAAGCTGAAATCCGAAGCGGTGATGTACTCGGCCCACTACGATCATCTGGGTATACGTCCCGATATGCCAGGCGACAACATCTATAACGGCGCGGATGACAACGCCACGGGCTGCGGCATCCTGCTGGAGATGGCCCACACCTATGCAACTGCGGCGCTGAGGCCGCGGCGTTCGATTCTTTTTGCGTCCGTCACGGCGGAGGAGCAGGGCCTGCTGGGCTCTGAATATCTGGGCAAACATCCGCCCGTGCCCGCCGGGAAGATCACTCTCGATCTGAACTACGACGATATTCCTCCGCTTGGCTCTCCCGAGGAAGTTGAAGTTTCAGGCAGCGAGCGTACGACGTTTTATCCCACGGTGCAGGCGCTGGCCCAGGAATTTCGCCTGACGATCCGTCCCGATTCACGTCCCGAGGCCGGACACTACTATCGCTCCGATCACTTTAGCCTGGCTCGCGTGGGCATTCCGGCGTTTTCCGTCAGCGAAGGCGTGAAGTACAAGGGGCATGACGCCGCGTGGGGTATGCAGCAAGCCAATGAGTACACGGAAAAGCACTATCACCAGCCCAGCGATGAGTATCATCCCGATTCGGATTTCACGGGAGATGCAGTGATGGCGCGTTTCGGTTTCGCATTGGGCTGGGAGGCAGCCAGTACACCGAAGCTGGTAGGCTGGCAAAAAGGCGATGAGTTCGAGTCCGCGAGACTTAAGAGCGGAACAAACTAACTTGTCTTGTGTGGTCGCGGGCGACTCGCCCGCGCATCGGCGAGACGGGCGAGACGCCCGTCCTCCATCCAACCTAGCCTTCCATCACCTTGATGGTATGGACTCGAAATGAGCCTTGGTCCGGTCACGCGCTGCACATCATCCACGGTTAACCCAGGGGCGATTTCTTCCAGCACCAAACCTTTGGGCGTCACCTGAATCACCGCCATTTCGGTGACGATTGTGTTCACCACTTTCACCCCGGTCAGAGGTAAAGTGCACTTCTTCAAAATCTTCGGCTGAGAGTCTTTGGTGGTGTGCTCCATGCAGACAACCACTCGACGCGCGCTGGCCACCAGGTCCATGGCGCCGCCCATGCCTTTTACCATCTTGCCGGGAATCATCCAGTTGGCGATGCTGCCTTCTTCATCGACTTCCATTGCGCCCAGCACGCTCAGGTCGATGTGGCCGCCGCGAATCATGGCGAATGAATCGGCGCTGGAGAAATAAGCCGTGCCCTGCATCTCGCTGATAGTTTCCTTGCCGGCATTGATGAGATCGCAGTCTTCCTCGCCTTCGACTGGATAAGGTCCAATGCCCAGCATGCCGTTCTCGGACTTTGAAGAATCACATCCATCCCCGCGGGCACATAGTTCGCCACCAGCGTGGGCAGGCCGATGCCGAGATTGACATAGAAGCCATCACGCAGCTCGTGGGCGATGCGCTTGACGATGCGTTCGCGTTTGTCGGTATCTTTCATAGGTGCGGCCATTGGTCGATAGTCGTTGGCAAAGCCTGTGGTGACGGGTGTTGACTAACTACCAACGACCAAGGCCAAACGACGGCCTTATCCCGCTTTCCTAACCGTCCGTCTTTCAATTCTCTTCTCGTAGAGTTCGCCTTGAAAAATCCGTTGCACGTAAATGCTGGGAGTGTGAATCAGTTCTGGGTCGAGTTCACCTACTTCGACCAGGTGCTCGACTTCCGCAATGGTGATCTTCGCGGCGGTGGCCATCATAGGATTAAAATTCCGCGCCGTTTTGCGATACACCAGATTGCCCCACTTGTCGCCCTTCCAGGCTTTCACAAACGCGAAGTCCGCTTTCAGGGCGCGTTCCATCAGGTATTGACGTCCGTCGAACTCGCGCATCTCTTTGTTTTCGGCGACGATCGTCCCCACTCCTGTGGGCGTATAGAACGCCGGAATACCGGCGCCACCAGCGCGAATCCGCTCCGAAAAAGTTCCTTGCGGGATCAAGTCCAGCTCCAGCTTGCGCTGCAAGACCAGCTGCTCCAGCAGCTTGTTTTCTCCGACGTAGGTCCCGATGTGCTGGATGATCTGGCCCGCCGCCAGCAGTAGACCATTACCCAGTCCGTCCACGCCTACGTTGTTGCTGATGGTCTTGAGATTTTTCGTGCCTTTACGGACCAGTGCGCGAATCAGGTTTTCGGGGATTCCGCACAATCCGAATCCGCCAATCATGAGAGTGGCGCCGTCGGGAATGTCTTTGATGGCTTCGTCGGCGTTGGCTACGACTTTATTCATGCGAGAAGGATTCTAAATGAAAATGAGTGAGAACCCACCACGGAGGCACGGAGACACAGAGAAAATCTACTGCTTGGTTTTCTCCGTGTCTCCGTGCCTCCGTGGTGAGGCCTTTCTCAAATGCCTTTTCAAGTGATGCGCGCGCTCGAACTCCAGCGCCAACTCCCGTGTATCCAGATTTTCGCGGATGTGCGCCAGGCGCTGCTCCAGTTTCAACAGCGCATGCCGGATATTTTTCTTGTTGGTCAGCGCGACGTCGCGCCACATCGAGTAGGGACTGCCCGAAATGCGCGTCATCTCACGCAGGGCGCGTCCTCCGGTCTCGAGCAGGGGAGCTTCTTCGCCATATTCATCCACCAGCGTCGCAGCCAGTGCGGTGGAAATCATCTGCGGCAAGTGGCTGATCCAGGCGCAGAGTTGGTCATGCTGCGTCGGCGTCCATGCTGGCGATGCTGGCGCCAATCTTTTCCACCCACTTCAGAAACTCCCCACTGGCGCCGGCAAATATTTTCTGTCCAGGGACCGGTGTCACAAACCAGGCTGCTCCCTGAAACAGATCAGCGTCGGCAACTTCCACGCCGGATTGTTCCTTCCCGGCCATGGGATGTCCGGCGAGAAAGCGCTGGCCAACGTCCTTGCCGAATGTAGCCGTCGCGCGCGCAAGAATTTCAGCTTTGGTGCTGCCAACGTCGGTCAACAGAGTTTTTGGAGGAAGGGCCGGCCCAAGGCGTCCGATCAGATCGATGATCGTGCCGACCGGCGACGCCAGCAGAACTACCTGGCTGCCGCGAATCGCGTCGGCTGGATCAGTCTGGCCTTCGTCGATTGCACCTTTGTGCTTCGCCTGCTTGAGCACCGGGGCTCGATCGCAGCCGATGATGCGTCCGGAGAAGCCTCGCTTCTTCAGCGCCAGGCCGAACGATCCGCCGATCAGGCCGGTGCCGATGATGGTGATTTGGCGAATTGACATTTGAGGTCTAACCACTGAGACGGAAAAGTCGTTGGCCATTGGTCTTTGGCCAAAGCCCTCACTCCAATGGTTTGCCAACGACCAACGACCAAGGGCCAACGACTGAGGCTGTGTGCCTCTGTGGTGAAGTGCTTAAGCTACTTTGCGTCCCACCGCTGGCGCGATCATGCGCAACTCATCCATCAATTTGGCGAACTGCTCGGGAAAGAGCGACTGCGCGCCATCGGAGAATGCCTTGTCCGGATCGTGATGCACTTCAATCAGCAGCGCATCAGCACCGGCCGCCAGCGACGCCCGCGCCATGGGAGCCACCTTGTCGCGCAATCCCGTGCCGTGCGACGGATCGGAAGTCATAGGCAGGTGCGAAAGTTTCTTGATGATCGGAATGGCCGACACATCGAGGGTATTGCGAGTGTAGGTTTCGAAAGTGCGAATCCCGCGCTCGCACAGAATCACGTCGTAGTTTCCGCCCGCCATGATGTATTCGGCGGAGAGCAACAGTTCTTCCAGCGTAGCCGCGATTCCGCGCTTCAGCAGAACCGGCTTCTTGACCTTGCCCAGTTCGCGCAGCAGATTGAAATTCTGCATATTGCGCGCGCCCACCTGGAAAATGTCGATGTAGGGCAGCATCAGGGCGATCTGCGAGATTTCCATGACTTCGCTGATCACCAGCAGGTTGAAGCGTTCGCCGGCCTCGCGCAGAAGCTTCAGCCCTTCTTCGCCCATCCCCTGGAACGAGTAAGGAGAGGATCGCGGCTTGAAAGCGCCGCCGCGCAGCACGCGTGCACCCGCCTTGGCCACCTGCTCAGCCACAGTAAAAAGTTGCTCGCGTCGATTCCACCGAGCAAGGACCGGCCATCACCACTACCTGGTCGCCACCAACCTGCACGCCCCGGCCCAGTTCGATGATGGTCCCTTGGGGACGGAAGCTGCGCCCCGCCAGCTTGTAAGGCGCGCTGATGCGGTGAACGTGCTCCACACCGGAAAGAACTTCGAGGTTGCGGGTGTCAAAATCCACCCGCGCGCCAACCGCGGCCAGCACGGTCTGCCGCTCGCCGGTAGTGCGGTGCACGGAGAAGCCCATCCGAACCAGGTGTTCGACCACCTGCTGGATCTGCTCATCGGTCGCTGATTCCTGCATTGCAACGATCATAAGTGTCAGTAGTCGTCAGTCGTCGGTCTTCGGCAAAACTTGCGCAGAGGAGAACTTTGTGTGTTTCCTGACGACTGAAGACTGACGACTGCCCTCTAGTCATTCACATCGTTATCCAATTCCGTGTCGCCGCCGCCGGCGGTCGCGGCTTCGGGCGCAATCTCCTGCTGCTGGATACCGCGCATGATATCCATGATGCGCTCAAAGATACGCTGCAAATCGCGGTCCGGCAAAGGACCGGGATTGACCTTGCGCACATTGTCGAATACCTTGCGCTCCCGGTCGGGCTCGTAAATCGGCATCCCGGCGTTACGCTTCAGCTTGCCGATCTCATGCGCGGCGTGTGCCCGCTGGCTCAATAACTCCACCAGTTTGCCGTCCAGTTCGTCGATTTTCTTGCGCCAGTCGGAAATGTCCATGAGAGCAGTCGTCGTCTTCCGTCGTCGGTCTCCAGTCGTTCCTGTCCAACACATAGTATCTGGCCAGGACTCGTCTGAGCCTGACCGCGTACGCCTGTGAAAGATTTCGTCGTTCTTTATTCTTGGCGACCTAAAGCGCAAGGGCTGACGACGGACGACTGAAGGCTACAAGCTGCTTTACAAATTGTGCCACACTCTTCGCTTCTTTGCCGGGATTGCGTTCGATGGTCTCGACAATCGCACTGCCGACCACCGCCGCATCGGCAAATTTGCCCACCGCCTCGAACTGCGCAGAGGTGGATATGCCGAAACCAACTGCGACCGGCAGGTCAGTATACCTGCGCAGGCGACTGACCAGATTGGCTGCGTCTTCGGGCATCTGTTGCCGCGCCCCGGTGACCCCGGTGCGAGAGACCGCATACACAAATCCGCTCGAAGCCTGGGCGATCTGCTTCAGGCGCGCATCCGTGCTGGTGGGCGCTGCCAAAAACACGGTGGCGAGGTTGCGTCTTCTCCATCTCAGCCAGGTAATCGCCCGCTTCTTCCACCGGCAAGTCGATGATCAGAGCACCGTCAACACAGGCGCCCTGAGCGGCGGCCGCAGAACTTCGCGATTCCCATGCGCAGAATCGGGTTCAGATAGGTAAAGATGATCAATCCAGCTTCCGACTTCTTACGGATTTTCGCTGCCAGCCTCGAGCACCTGGACCAGGGAAGTTCCGTGGTGCAGCGCCCGCTCGCTGGCCCGCTGAATCACGGGGCCGTCCGCCACCGGATCGCTGAACGGAACGCCGAGTTCGATCACGTCTGCGCCGGCGTCGATCGCAGCCAGCGCGATGTCCCGAGTGGTCGCAAGGTCAGGATCGCCGCAAGTGACATAGGCGACCAGAGACGGATGATTTTGAAAGCGCAAAGGCATGGTTAAGAGAGCAGAGAAGAATTACTCATTTACCAAATTACTCAATTCCCCAAGTGTTCTTCAGTCCAACTTCAGATTCTCGCGCAAAATCCCAATGTCTTTGTCGCCGCGGCCCGAAATGTTCACGATCATGATGTCCGACTTCTTCATCTTGGGCGCGCGTTTGATCACTTCCGCCACGGCGTGGGCAGATTCCAGCGCGGGAATGATGCCTTCGGTCCGCGCCAGTGTCGTGCATGCCTCGAGTGCTTCTTTGTCCGACGCGGAGACGTACTCCGCGCGGCCGGTGTCTTTTAACCAGGCGTGTTCGGGACCGATCGACGGATAATCGAGGCCCGCCGAAACCGAGTGAGTCGCGGCAATCTGTCCGGCGTCGTCCTGCAGCACGTAAGAATAAGTTCCCTGCAGCACGCCCGGCGAGCCTCCGCTGAAACGTGCCGCATGTTCGCCGAGTTGTTTGCCGCGACCGCCGGCTTCCACTCCGATGAGCTGCACTTTCTTGTCCTTGATGAATTCGTGAAAGATCCCGATCGAATTCGATCCGCCGCCGACGCACGCGATGATGGTCTTGGGAAGCTTGCCTTCGGCCTGAAGAATCTGCGCCCGCGCCTCGCGTCCGATGACTTTGTGGAAGTCGCGCACCATCGTGGGATAAGGATGCGCTCCCAGCACGCTGCCCAGCAGGTAGTGCGTGGTGCGAACGTTGGTGACCCAGTCGCGCATGGCCTCGTTGATCGCGTCTTTCAATGTGCGCGAGCCCGAATCCACGCCGCGCACTTCCGCGCCCAGCAACCGCATGCGGAAGACATTCAATTCCTGCCGCCGCATGTCTTCGGTGCCCATGTAGACGACGCACTCGAAGCCCAGCAGCGCGCAGACGGTGGCGGTGGCGACGCCATGCTGTCCGGCGCCGGTTTCGGCGATCACGCGATGCTTGCCCATGCGCTCGACCAGCAACGCCTGTCCGAGACAGTTGTTGATCTTGTGCGCGCCGGTGTGGAGCAGGTCTTCGCGCTTCAGATAAATCTTCGCTCCGCCCAGTTTTTTGGTGAGACGCTGTGCGAAAAACAGCGGCGTGGGACGGCCGGCATAGGTGCGCAGCAGCTCGTCCAGACGGCGCTGGAAGCTGCGATCTTTCTTGGCTTTCTCGTAGTGCCGCTCCAGTTCGTCGAGCGCTGCCATCAGGGTCTCGGGAACATAGCGTCCGCCGTAGACACCAAACCGTCCAGCCGATGATTTCCGTGGCAGAGCTACGACATGAAGAGATTTTGCAGCGCTTCTGCGAACTGCCGGTCGGGGATGAATTTTTGCCGTTGCCATTTCAGTTTTTCTTTTCTGCGTTTCGGACCGCGTCCACAAAAGCACGAACTCTCTCTGGATCTTTCTTCCCCGGCTTTGCTTCTACGCCGGAAGCGACATCCACTCCCCAAGGTTTCAGTATACGGATCGCATCGGTCACGTTCTCTGGAGTCAGGCCCCCGGCCACAACCACGTTCATCTTCTTGCTGATCGCATCGATCGCGCCTGCCGTCGCACGCCAATCAAACGTTCTTCCCGTGCCGCCCGGCAGTTGTGACGTGCCAGAATCGACGAACAACGCGCCTATGTCACCCTCGTTATGCCCTGCGGCCTCAAAGTCGTTGATTTCGTCGGCCTGAAGCACCACGAAAATCTTCAAGTCCCGGCTATCTTTCAAACTCCGGATAAATTCTGGCTTCCGGGAGTCGACGCCATGTAATTGCACGGCTGTCAAACCCGCTTGCATAACTGTGTTCAGAATCTTTTTAAACGGTTCATTTACGAAGACGCCGACTTTCTCGAAACCAGGCGGCAGTTCCTCTACGATTCGCCGTGTTGTTTCTGGATCAATCTTGCGTGGGCTTTTTTCGTAAAACACAAACCCCAGCGCATTGGCGCCCGCTTCAACCGCGGTCAACGCGTCTTCCAGATTCGTAGTGCCGCATATCTTGATCCAAATCATGAACCTTCGTTATGAACTCCAGTTCCCGGTTGTCAGTTCGGAGTTCTCGGATTGCTCAGTTCTTCGTAATGAGTGCAGATACGTCGCGGTCTGCCTCGGCTAGCAAAGCTTTCAGCGCTTTTCCGGGCGATTCCGACTTCATCAAAGACTCGCCGATGAGGAATGCGTGATATCCAGCGCCGCGAAGCCGCGCTATGTCCGCACCGCTGTCGATCCCGCTTTCGGCCACGGAGATTACGTTTTTCGGAATCATTTCTGCCAGCCGAAGAGATGTATTCACATCGACTATGAAAGTTCGTAGATCGCGGTTGTTCACTCCAATCAGATCGCAACCTGCGTCGACAGCCCGGCGCAACTCTTCTTCGTTGTGGGCTTCGCAAAGTACATCCAGCTTCAGCGCCCGGCTCTTTGCTACGAGTGCAATCAATTCTGCCTGGGAAAGAACTGCCACAATAAGCAGGATCGCATCGGCGTTTGAAGCACGTGCTTGCAACAGTTGGAACTCGTCCACGATGAAGTCTTTTTGCAAGCACGGCAGTTTGGTCGTGGACGAAGCGCGGCGCAGATTTTCCAACGAGCCCTGAAAGAATTCCTCGTCCGTGAGCACGGACAGCGCGGCCGCCCCTGCCATCTCTAAATCCCTGGCCAGACTTTCGGGATCGAAATTGGCGCGGATCAGCCCCCGGGAAGGAGAAGCCTTCTTCAATTCGGCGATGATGGCAGGCCCGGTCCTGCTCTTGTCTGCGAGCGCCCTCCGAAAGCCGCGCGGAGTGTGCTGTTCGGCCGCTACCTCCAGACGGCGCAAGTCAGCCGTGCGCTTCGAGTCGGCAACTCGAACGCGCGTTGCGGCGACGATATGGTCCAGTCTGGTAGCCATAGGAACCTTAGATTATACGGGAACGAACGCGAATGCCGGTGCTGGAACGGACTGCAGTTCGCTTAGTGTCCTTTGTGGTTGAAATCCTAAACCTTTAACCACAAAGGACACTAAGGTACACGAAGGAAAACAAACGCTACATTTTGTCAGTCGAGAACTTGAACACGGTTTGCGATTGGAATTTATCGCCAGGCTTCAGGATCGTCGACGGAAAATCCGGATGGTTGGGCGAGTCCGGAAAATGCTGCGTCTCCAGGCACAGACCATAGCGGTGTTTGTAGACGTGGCCCTGTTTTCCGGTGATCGTTCCATCCAGAAAATTGCCCGAATAGAACTGCACCCCCGGCTGCGTCGTCGAAACTTCCAGAATGCGTCCGCTAGTGGGTTCGTGCACGCGGGCCGCAAGCACCAGGCCTGCTCCGGTACGGTTGATCACCCAGTTGTGGTCGTATCCCTTGCCCACGACCAGTTGTTCGTAATCGTCATTGATGCGGGCGCCGATAGCGGTCGGCTTGGTGAAGTCCATGGGTGTCCCCTGGACGGGCGCCAATTCACCGGTGGGGATCAAAGTCTTGTCCACGGGAGTGAAGCGGTCGGCATTGAGCATCAGGTGATGGCCGAGGATGTCGCCGCTGCCTTCGCCTGCCAGGTTGAAATAACTATGTTGCGAAAGATTAAGGGGCGTGGCCTTGTCGGTGGTGGCTTCGTAATCCAGAATCAGTTCGTTGGCATCCGTAAGGGTATAGCTGACTTTGACTTTAAGGTTGCCGGGATAACCTTCCTCGCCATCTTTGCTGAGGTAGCTGAAAGCGACTCCGACGCCCTTGCTGTTCTTGAATTCCTTGGCTTCCCAGACCTGCTTGTTGAAGCCATTCACGCCGCCATGCAGGGAATTCGGGCCGTCGTTTTTTGCCAGTGTGTATTTCGCGCCGTCGAGAGTGAAGGTGGCATTGGCAATCCGGTTGGCATAGCGGCCGACGATCACGCCAAAGTAGGGAGGATTCACCAGATATCCATCGAGGCTTTCGTGGCCGAGGACCACGTCTCCCAAAGCACCGTTTTTGTCCGGCACCCGCAGTGACACAATGATGCCGCCATAGGTCATGGCACGCACTTCCATGCCTTTTGAATTGGTTAAGGTATACAGATCGACCGGCCTCCCGTCTCCGGTTTTGCCGAACGCTTCCTTGCGAACTTGACGTTTAAGTTTTGCCGGAGCCGCGTCTTTTGCGATCGCGGCGGAGACGAAGAGTGTCAGCAGTAGGATGAGCAGAACAGCAGTTTTGTGGTTCATCATAGCCAAGGTGCTGAAGCCATCATGGGCATTCGCGCCGACAAGGTTAGCATGACCCGCGCTCCCGGGTAAACGATTTCTCGGGTACAGTCGTCGGTTCTCAGTCGTCAGTTGTTACCCCAAGGTTTTTGATGTTGCTGGCGACCGAAGACTGACGACCGACGACTGCTTCCAGCACCCTTACTTTGGTGTATTCGCCACATTATTTCTGTCCTTCCGGCGTCCCATCCAGCGCTCGGAAGCTCTTACAATAAAGGAATGGTTCGTCGAGTCCTTTTATTGCAGTCGGTTTTCATATTTTTGTCGTCAAGCTGGCTCCTCGCGGATACCGCGGCTTTTGATCTGGCCGGGCCCAGGATTGAGATCCGCGTGACCCGGGCAGGAAAAACCTTGCCTATTTCGCGGGTGCCCAACCTGCAGGCGGGTGATCGGCTATGGGTCCATCCCGACATGCCCGACGGCGAGTCCGTGCGCTTTCTGATGATTACGGCATTCCTGCGCGGCTCTACCAATCCTCCACCGGAGAACTGGTTCACCAAGGTCGAAACCTGGAACAAGCACGTACGCGAAGAAGGGGTGGTCATCACCGTTCCCACCGGAGCGCAACAGGCGCTGATCTTCCTCGCTCCTCAAACCGGAGGCGATTTCGGCACTCTCCGTTCGGCGGTGCAGGGCAAACCTGGCGCCTTCGTGCGGGCGTCGCAGGACCTGAATCAGGCCAGTCTCGACCGCTCCCGTCTGGACAAGTATCTAGCCGCCGTCAAGGATATGTCGGGCGAACAAGCCAGCGTTCTGCACGACCGATCTGTCCTTCTGGCGCGCAGTCTGAACATCAAGCTCGACAACGAGTGCTTCCAGAAGCCCAGACAGCAGCAGGAATCCTGCCTGACCCAAAACACAGATCAGTTGGTATTAGATGACGGCCACAGCCAGTCCATGGTGGCGGCGCTGACGTCAGGCAGCGGGCCCGACCTGATCGGCCAGCTGAGCACCACGCGGTTGGCAGGCGGCGGCGCCTACAGCCCCTACGTCGGCGTGGTAGTGGACCTGGCGAAAATGATGGAGAGCTTCCGCACCCCGCAGTACCGCTACATCCCCGCGCTGGCCCTGCCTTATCAGGACGAACTGAATCTCAAGCTCAACAATCCGCCTTCGTTTCGCAAGCCTATGTCGGTAATGGTTGTAAGTCTGCCGGCAGTGGAAGCAGCGCAGTTGCCGCCACTGCGTCCGGTGGATTCCAACCAGGGACTGTGTCTGGAAAAGCCTTCATTGTTGCTCGCGGCTGAAGGCGCTCCGATAGTTTTTTCGACCGACTACGCCCACAGCATCGTCCTGCACGTCACCGACAAGTCGGGCCGGTCGGTGGATCTGCCGGCGACTGCCGACGCTGCTCGCGGTGGTTTTACGATCGCCACCCATGCTGTCGCGGCTGACAAGCTCGACGGCGAGGTCAAGGGAACGTTGCGCGGCAACTGGGGATTCGATTCTTTCGAAGGGCCGGCTTTCCGCCTGCAAAACGCCCATCCGGCGAAGTGGATTCTCGCTTCAGCCGACGAAACCGCCCTGGTTGTGGGCCGCGAAGACACGGTTCATTTCAAGTCTGACGCATCCGCCTGCGTCGAAACGATCACTCTGAAGAGCGAACAAGGCAAATCGCTGGCGCCGACCTGGAGTTCACCAAGGCCCGATGAGGTGGAACTCAAGGTTCCGCTCAAGGACGAAAGCCCGGGCAAGATAACGATGTCGGTGAAGCAGTACGGCTCCACCAAAACAGATGACATTGAGCTTCGCAGCTACTTCGAAGCCGCCCGTTTGGATAAGTTCGCTATCCACGCCGGGGACGGGCAAGCCCGGCTCATCGGGACCCGGCTGGATGAAGTCGCCAACGCGGACCTGAACGGCATCCGGTTCGCTCCGGCCGGACTGGCGCGTGTGGACAACGAAGATGAGCTTGGCCTGTCCACTGAGGCTGCGGATATTTCAAGCCTGCATCCCGGTGACAAGATCACCGCTCGCATCACTCTTAAGGACGGCCGCGTGTTAACGGTCGACACCGTGATCGACTCACCGCGTCCGAAAGTTACGCTTCTTAACAAGACCATTCAGCCCGGACCTGCCGCTTCCGCCATTCAACTGGGCAATGCGGATGAACTGCCTCAGGATGGAAGGCTTTCGTTCTTTCTGAAAGCAGAGGTCCCGCAAACATTCTCGCGCTCCCAGAAAATCGAAGTGGCCACCGCGGACGGATCGTATGGCGCGTACTTAAGCCTGGACGACGGCAGCCTTATCGCTCAGGATGCTCAGACCGTAATGGCGGTTTTCGATCCGCTGAAGAGTCTCGGACTTTCGGCTTTCGGTCCGATTCGTTTCCGCGTGGTGGAAGGTAATGCTAAAGGGGATTGGCAGCCGCTGGCGACCCTGGTGCGGTTTCCGATGTTGAAAGAGTTGCGCTGTCCCGAGAGTCCCGACAAGCCGTGCACTCTTCATGGTTCCAACCTTTTTTTGATTGCGGCGGTGGCCTCGGATCAGGAATTCAAGCGCTCGGCTCCAGTTCCGATCGGATTCGGGGAGGCCAGCTTTAGCGTGCCGCGTCCGGACGGCCCCTCGCTCTACATCAAGCTGCGCGACGATCCTTCATCGGTGAACCCGGCGACCTTGCCGGTACTGCCGGAGCAACCTTGACGTGCTCACTTTCCCGATAATCGGCTTCAGAAGTAATGTTTTGGCGGGAAAAAGGGGGAAGGCCGGCTCGCTCGGGATCCGGCCCCTGGTGCGGTTTTTCCGGGGAGAGAAATCCACAAAATAAATGCGCGATGGTGTTCCAGCCGGGCCTGCCTCTGAGGTAATATTTGGACACATAGTTTGGGGCGGATCATGAGAATCAGATTCCTGAGAACATTGATCGTGGCGCTAGCCGCTTGCGCGGCATTGCTCTTGTCGGTAGGCCACGACGAGTTCAGGGAATTTGACGCGGCTTACATTCAACAGGAAATGTTGAAAGAGTCCGCGGAGAGCATTCTTGCTCATCGCGACCAGCAGCCCATTCATTTCTCGCGGTCTGCCGTAATCGAGAGCAGGTATTCTTCTGCGTCTGCGGCGATTACACTTTCTCCCACCCTATCGGCTTTATCCACCTGCATCTTGCGTTGTTGAGATTCGGCCCCTTTTTTGCGTGAGCCCCGGACCTGCTCGTTGCAATCGTGCAGAGTTCCAATCATTGGGTTAGTCCATCTCCAGTTGTCGATTTCATATTGAAGGAGAAATTCTCATGCAAGTCGTTTCGAACGGAAGCCCTCAACTCAAGTGGAAGCAGGCATTCCAGGATGCAGTATTCGAATTGGACCCTACGCGTCTTGAACCAAAGCTGGACGCGGCGCAAAAAGCCATCGAACAGCGACTGTCACTCGTGCTCTCGGGTGGAAGCTCGACTCCTCGTGAACTAATGGAACTCGAAGATGCGAAACGCACGCTGCGATATTTGGCCAAACACGAGCTCCACGCTGAAATGTAAGTGGATCATTTCCGTTGGCCGGGCCGCCGCGACTGTCGGTCCCGGCCAACATTTTTTATTTGGAGAACCTGATGAGCGAATTTGCCTTGAAATTTTGGAGAGACGAGCAGGGCCAGGATATTGCGGAATATGCCGTGATGCTGGCGGTCATTCTGGTTTTGGTGGTGGGAACCATCCGGCTGGTGGGTTCAAACGCAAACAATGCATTCTCGTCGGTAGCGAGTTCGATTCAGTAGGCCTTCCCAGTGGAACGAGGCTTGGGACCCTTGTCTATCCGAGGCTGGGAAGGCGGAAATGCGGCCGCACCCGGCCGCTGAGGCAGGATGTTAGGTCAACTCAAAACCGTGGTGCCATCGAAGGGACTCGAACCCCCACACCCTTGCGAGTACATGGACCTGAACCATGCGCGTCTGCCAATTCCGCCACGATGGCAAAAAACCGGGATGCGACCCTCTGCTCCAGGCCGCGTTCCAGGAAAGAACTACGAGTAATATTCTACAGGGGTACAGCAGGCTGTCAAACTCTGGAGAACCCCACTGTCGCGAACTCTACTCTTGAGAAGGTACTCGTTAGGTCCATGAGCACCGCCACGAAAAAAATCGCCAAGCCGCCGGATGCAAGCGCCAATCTCCGCGTTCTTGTCCACGACCTGAGCAATTCGCTCGATACGGTTCTCCAGGCTGCCTACCTTCTGCAGGAGGCCAAGCTAGACGGCAGGAACAAGAAGTGGGCCCAAACCATCGACGCCGCAGCCCGCAACGCGGCCCGCATCAATCGCGAGATCAATACGATCCTGAACTCGCAAGGCTAGAGGGTGGTCGTCGGCCCTTGGTCGTTGGCCCTTCGGCCTTGATCGTTCCCCGGAATCGAGAGTAATGGAATGGCCGACGACCGATGGCTGACGACTGACTTCACCCTTCCAGCTTCGCCGTCATCGTGATATTTGCCTTGAGCAATTTGGAGACGGGGCATCCGCTCTTGGCATTTTCCGCAGCTTTCTGAAACGCTGCGTCGTCCGCTCCCGGCACGTGGCCTACAACGTCGAGATGGACGGTCGTGATGGCCCAGCCGGAATCGAGTTTCTCCAAAGTTAGCGTCGCGGAAGTCTCGATGCTGGAGGCTGTGAGGTTGGCGGCTCCCAATTGACCAGACAGCGCCATGGAAAAACAGCCAGCGTGCGCTGCCGCAATGAGTTCCTCGGGGTTGGTTCCGGGAGTGCCTTCAAAACGGGTCGCAAACGAATAAGGAGTATTGGACAGCACACCGCTGCCTGAGGAAACTGCTCCCTTACCGTCTTTGAGCCCGCCCTTCCATACTGCACTTGCCTTGCGTTGCATGCGACTCTCCTGATGTCTTGATTTAAATTGCGCCTGATCATTGTAGCCGCAGGTAAGGGTGGATGTCAGTCAGCGTGGATGGTTTGTGGGTCTGTGTGGACGCGGGCGACCCGCCCGCGACTTTTAACTTTGACTTGGATTTTTGTGGTGCTGGACTCTCGCGGGCGAGTCACCCGCGACCACACATTTCTCTATTTCACTGCGGGCAAGTCGCTGTTCCAGCAGTTTGCTGTCATCAGCCAGATCCCAAGCCGGCGCCATGCTTGCACAAATTTCCCCCGGTCGGCGATGGTCGTGCCGTTCGCCTGCCGAATCGCGACCGTGTAGCGGCCAATTTCTACGGCCATATCGCCCGATTGCTCGACTCGAGTTGTCTCTACACGAAGATTCTGATAACCCGATTCACCGAGCTTGCGCAACATCAACTCGATTGCCTTTAGTCCCTGTACCGCTTCGCGTTGTGGCGGCATCAGAAAACCATCCGCCGCGAACAGAGCGGACGCGTGATCGTAATTCCCGGTATTGAAAGCAGTGACGTAATCCTGCGTGAGGTCCCGCACCGCAGACTGCACGTCCAACCATGAATTGATATTAGCGGTACTACCAGATGAGGGCCGGTACATCGTGCTACCTCCAGGGACAGGGACTGCAAGCGGCGCAATACTTTCCAGGTTGCACCGCCAGTTGAAAGTGATTCTAGCCGAAGTTGATGTGGAAAAGTCTACCGCCACCTTCACGATTCGCGTAGGGACAGGTGTCCTCACCTGCCCTGCGGATCGAAGCTCCGCAGTTTTATTGATGTGAGTGCAGAGACGCAAACCGTGCTGGTTCAGAGTTATCATGAGCAGACCGGCGATTCATAGATGCGGCAGAGGGAGAACCTCATGTACTTCGAACAGTTTTATCTCGGCTGCCTGGCGCACGCTTCTTACCTGCTTGGTTCAGAAGGCGAAGCGATAGTGGTCGACCCGCAGCGCGACGTGGACCTGTATCTGAAGGCTGCGGAAGAACACGGGCTGACCATCTGCCACATTTTTGAAACCCACCTGCATGCCGATTTCGTCTCTGGACACAAGGAACTCGCCGCCCGCACTGGGGCGAAGATATATTTTGGCGCACAAGCCGGAGCAACCTTCTTTCACGTCGCAGTCCGCGACGGCTTCGAATTGCAAGCCGGCAAGCTTCGCATCGGCGTGCTGGAAACTCCGGGGCACACTCTGGAAAGTATTTGCCTGGTCGTCACCGATGAGGAGAACTCACAAAAGCCCTGGGCCGTATTGACCGGCGACACCCTGTTTATCGGTGACGTCGGCCGTCCCGACCTCTCGCGGATGCACACGCCCGAACAATTGGCAGGCCTGCTCTACGACAGCCTGCATAACAAAGTTTTGACGTTGCCGGATGAAGTCTTGGTGTACCCCGCGCACGGCGCCGGCTCGCTCTGTGGGCGTAACATGCGCGCCGAGCGTTCGTCTACGATTGGTACGGAACGCCTCACCAACTACGCGCTGCAGATAAAAAACCGCGAAGAGTTCATCCAGCAGCTGACCAGCAATTTGCCGGCGCGTCCTGAATATTTTCTGCAGGATGCCGAGATCAATCGCGAAGGCGCTCCGGCCCTCGCCGATTTGCCGGAGCTGAAAGCGATTTCGCCTGCGGGATTGAAGGCTTTGCTGGATGAAAGCGTCCTCGCCCTGGATATTCGCCCCGGAGATCAGTTTGCAACAGGCCATGTACCTGGTTCCGTGAACATTCCTCTCTCGGGACAATTTGCTTCGTGGGCGGGATCCATCATCGGCTTGTCGTCGCGCCCCGTACTGATCGCGGATACTCCCGAGCAGTTGTCTGAAGCTCGCCTTCGCCTAGCCCGTGTTGGAATTGAAGCTGAGCGCGGATACCTGGACGGTGGCGTTGCAGGATGGAAGCGGGCCGGATTCGCACTCGCAGTCCTCCCCGAAATCAGCGTGCATGATCTGCAAACGCAGTTATCGGAAAACAGAATCAGCGTGCTCGATGTTCGCCGTGAAGGAGAGTGGATGGCAGGCCACATCGATGGCGCCGGATGGTGGCCACTCGATCGCTTCCGCGTTTCTCCGCCGGAGGTCGACCTGAATGTTCCGCTGGCAGTTCACTGCCAGAGCGGGTATCGCAGCATCATCGCCTGCAGCCTTTTGCAGCGCGCCGGCTTTCAGAATGTCGTCAACGTCAGCGGTGGATTTGGCGCCTGGCAGGAAGCGAAGTTGCCGGTAGCGACAGGCGCGCCAGTCGAAGCGTAAGAGTTTTGCCTGTATGGTCGCGGGCGACTTGCCCGCGGCTTTTGACCTTGATTGTTCGGCGGTAGCGAGAAAGTAGCTGATTTGCACTCGACGCACGCGGGCGCGGCGCCCGCGCCACACCGACACAAACTCCATCAAAACCGCCTCTCCCTGTAGAATGCAGCTACCAAATCAATGATCACTCTCGCCGACGTCCAAGCCGCACTGGAGCGCATTCGACCTTCGATCTACCTTTCTCCGTGCACTCTCTCCGCAACGTTTTCGCAGCTCACCGGCAACTCCATCTACCTGAAGCTCGACAACCTGCAACGCACCGGTGCCTTTAAAGAACGCGGCGCGCTGAACAAGCTGTTGACGATGTCAGCGGAAGATCGCGACCGGGGGGTGATTGCGGCTTCAGCAGGAAATCATGCGCAGGGACTCGCCTATCATGCCGGACGCCGCGGCATCAAAGCACAAATCTGCATGCCGCTCACGACGCCGCTGATCAAGGTATCGGCGACCAAGTCTTACGGCGCTGAAGTGATCCTGCATGGCGCGAATTACGATGACGCTTGCGAAGAAGCCATCCGCCGCAGCCACGAGCAAAATCTCACTTTCATCCATCCCTTCGACGATGACGCCGTGATTGCGGGGCAGGGCACTCTCGGATTGGAAATGCTGCAGCAGCAGCCCGGACTCGAAGTGGTCGTGGTTCCCATCGGCGGAGGCGGGCTGATCGGCGGCATCGCATGCGCCATCAAGGAAACGAATCCAAAAGTGAAGATTATCGGAGTGCAGACTACGCGCCTTCCCTCGATGAAGGCCGCAGTAGCCGCGGGCAAACCGGTAACGTTGCCTCCGTCGGCGACGATTGCCGACGGCATTGCGGTGCGCCGTGCGGGCGACCGCACTCTCCCCCTGGTCCAGAAATACGTCGACGAAATCGTTACAGTCGATGAAGAAGAAATTGCCAACGCCGTTCTGCTGTTACTGGAGCGCGAAAAGACGATGGCGGAAGGCGCTGGCGCAGCGGCAATCGCTGCGTTGATCAATCGCAAAATAGAAATCGCGGGCAAGAATATTGCGGTGCTGGTCTGCGGCGGCAACATGGACGTCACTCTGCTGTCGCGCATCATCGAACGCGGCTTGGTAAAGGACGGACGCCTGGTTCGCCTGCGAGTGCATCTTCCC
Source organism: Terriglobia bacterium (assembly GCA_963741105.1). Taxonomy (GTDB): domain Bacteria; phylum Acidobacteriota; class Terriglobia; order Terriglobales; family Acidobacteriaceae; genus JAIQFF01. The sequence continues at coordinate 40,529 of CAVUGT010000023.1, read as the reverse complement.
GATTATCCCGGAGCTCTGCACCGCTTGACGGGAATTCTCGCCGACCATCGCGCGAACATCGTGGAGACCTCTTATGATCGCGCGTACTACGGAGTCAATCTGGGAGAGACTGCCATCGATATCACGATGGAAACGCGGGGCCCGGACCAGATTGCCGAACTGCTGGTCGCCCTCGAAGCCGCCGGCTACTCCCACGAACGAGTCCTGTAAGGTCTTCGTGTGTGGGACGGACAAGAGTGCCCGTAACACACTCAGTCAATTCACACCCGGTTACTTCGCGCCCGTCAGTTCGCGGATGACTTCCACTTCCCGCTCGCGGTAAGGTTTGCCGTCCCCATGGAAGACCTCGTGGAACCACACTGGAGGCTTGTCCAGAACGTACGGTTTTACCCAGGAGTCCCAAGGCAGATAAGTTTGCGTCTTCCCCGCAACCAGTCCCCAGTTGATTGCTGCCACGTGATGTTTTTTCGCGATTGGCAAGATTGTGTCAAAAGTACTTCCCATGGGGCGCGCCATATATTCGGTGCACAGAATCGGACGGTGATATCGTTCCAGCCATCCCATTTTCAGTTCGAAGTCTTCCGGCCAACCGTAGTTATGAAAAGAGATTACGTCGGATTGTTCCAGTTGAATCCGAGCCGTGGCCGACAACTTTTCCGGCGATGACCAATCTCCCTCCCAAACTCCACTGGTGAGTGGCTGTGACGGATTGACCGAGCGCGCCCAGCTGAAAACCTTAGGCAACAGGGTTTCTATAAAACTGCTTTTATTCTTCAATTCGACCGCGCCGTAAGCCGTTCCGTTGCCATTGTTGGGCTCGTTCCACAGATCCCAGCCGAGCACGCGCGGATCGTTGGCGAACGCCCCGACCACGCCCTGCACGTACTCTTTCAGCCGCGGATATTGCGCCGGGTCCTGTAGCGCGGCGAATCCCGGACTCTGCACCCAACCCGAATTATGCACTCCGGGAATGGGAGGATGTTGCGGACCAAGTTTGGGAAACGGGTCCCAGCAGGAATCGAACAGAACAAAAACCGGACGGATCTCATGTTTGGCCGAAATTGTCAGAAAAGTATCGAGCCTTTGCCTGAAGCCCGCCGCATCCTGCTGCCACAGCAGATCGTGCAGAAAGACGCGCATCGTATTCATGCCCAGACTCTGCGCCCAGCCTAATTCCTTGTCGATCTCTTGCGGATCGAACGTGGCCGCCTGCCACATCTCAAGCTCATTGATGGCGCTGGCCGGAATGAAATTGCTGCCCACCAGCCACGGCTGTTGCTGATACCAACTGTCGGCTTTTTCCTCGGACCAGCGCGGCGAATCCGCGAACATCAGGCTGGAAAACGCAAGCATCAGAATCAGGACTGCAAGACCAGCGCGCTTCATGGCGTGCCCCCGGCGAGAAGTTGCAAACCCAAAGATCATCCACTAAGCTTGACTTCTCCGCAAGCCGGGATGGCGGAACTGGCAGACGCAGCGGACTCAAAATCCGCCGGTACTTAGTACCTTGGGGGTTCGACCCCCCCTCCCGGCACCAGAATTATCCTGATTTGTTTGAACGATCTACGATGAGGAGTAAGGCCCTTTCGACGGGGCAGTCCCCCGATAGAAACGATAGACTGTAGTAAAACTGTAGTAATTCTTCGAAAGTTAGAGCCTGGGCGCGTCCCAACTCGTGAATTATTCAATCGCAATTTGGCTGATCTCGGCCTTCGGGCACTCTGTCATTTCTCACTCGATCACGCTAGGATTGTTTGGTATTCCTTCGGTAGAACCTGCTGCCGCATACTTTCGCCAGAGCTTCGTAGCGAATGGAAGGCGAATCTGCTACGATTGACTGAATGGAAGTTAGATTTCTCTCCAGAAAGGCAAATTGCGAGCGTTAACCAATGTTGGACTTCGTCAGTCGGTTTGCCTTGTTATGGGAGGAAGGCACGGATAGATTTGGAACTGCTCCGGTTGAATCTTCGCGCTCTGCCTCGAATGCCTAACTGGCAGGAATTGGTGTGCGCGATCGAAGATCAGCAGCCCGTGACAGGGCTGACTCACAATTTCTATCGATATCCCGCTCGCTTCTCACCAAGCTTTGCGCGACAAGTTATCCTTGCTTTCTCAAAACCAGGCGATTTAGTTTTCGATCCCTTCATGGGTGGGGGCACTACGCTCGTGGAGGCACGTGTCCTGGGTCGAAGGGCTGCAGGCACGGACATCAGCAGCTTGGCAGTGTTCCTCACCGAAACCAAGACTTCAATTTTCTCCCCAGCCGAATTGAGCCGAGTCCAATCGTGGGCCAAGAGATATATTCCAAAAATTAACTTGCACGCTCCGGCGGCTCGACAAGGCGATTGGGAGGACTCTGGCTACCACCGGAACATCGACGGACGAAAAACTTGGGCTGTTCGAAAAATGCTCCAAGTTGTGCTGAATGCTGTTTCGCAATTCGATGGTCTAGCCTTCCTTAAAGCTGGGGTTCTTCGATTGAGCCCATGAAGAGTATTGATTTTGTCTGGTCGTCGCAGATCGCGAAGAAGAATGGTCGGTCCACGATCATCTCGAAGGTGCGTGGTGGCTTGGGGCGCCTCATGGATAGGGCGACCATATGCACCGCTGTAACCGCGGCAGCCTCCGTGCCCTCTTCATTGATCTCGACGAACGCACGGTGAAGGACTTGATCGATCCAGATCTCTGGAGGGGGCGGGCTAATGGCATCGAATCGGGCTCGCTTGGGGTCGAAGGCTATTTCCATCCCAAGCTTCGCTAACGCACTCTTCAGATTTGACTCGCATGAGAGCTTGAAGCGCGGGAACCGGATGTGACCTCCGATAACTGCAAACCGTCGAGTCCACTTATCCCAAGCGGCAGAATTCAGATTTTGTCGGAACTCAGTGAGGTTTGATTTCTTCGCAGGAAGGAAGACGTACATCGCTAAGCGTGACGTCTTGTACCCGAGACGCACAGCTTGGAACTTTGCTTCCTCGTAATAGGAATAAGCGCCGTACTGGCTCATGAGTGGAACCTTTAGCTCCCGGCCTTGGCTGTTGTGAAATGATTCCTCCCGGGTGAGATCCCGGTCAAACGGCTTATCCCAGATATCTTTGAAATAAATAGCATTGATAGCGAGGAGAGAGGTGAGGGGGTCGAGCGCACCTAGTATGCCTTCGATCTTGCCATGAGTTTTTTCCGAAACCCAAGTGTTGATCCTGGCTGCCATTTCGTCGCCAAGGGTGTCGAGTGCGATTACATCAGCGTCATACTGTTCCCTGATTTTAGCTAGGTATTCCGAACGGGGCTTCCACTTGGGGTTGTACCAGATCGAGTGCGCAGCCTCCAGTTGCAAGCCGGGCGCTTTGATTCGCAGGGCCGACTTCAGTGCCCCGAGTGCCGATTGCAAAGCTTCGGGCTGCAGGCCGACGATCTCGAGAACCTCCTCCATCGCCTTTCTCGTCTCGCTCGTAGCACCCTCGCTCAACAAACACAAGCACAGCAGCACGCTGGCGGGAGAAAAAAAGACGTTTCCGGATTCCTGCTCAGCCCCAAGCGTCCGGCAAAGACTGAAGGCAAATCTATTGCTCAGGGAAGGACTCGTCTCTGGATTGTCCGGCGTCAAACTTTTCTGGGCGGCAAATGGCCAAAACATATGTAACTCCTCACGGAATACATGGGGTGAGCTTCCGATTCCGGCGGGTAGGACTTCCGGGGCTGTGCGAGTTTCTCCCCGATCATGGATCAGTTTGAAGCCAGCCCGATACGACGAAGCAAGCCCTGGAATCGACCATCAGAATGCAACGGCTCAAACACAGGGTTCGATCCCACAGACATGATCACAACAGCAGCGATGGCCTTTTTTGCACGCTCCAATCGTTGAGTCTCTACCCTTTCAAACGACGCAACGTCTTTCGTACTGTTCCAAATGGGAGGTTGTGGCGGAGCGTTTTGGGCAGAAACGAAGGTACCAGCAAGACATGCAAGAATGGCCCATGTGGTTTCAGGCGAATAGAAACCCCTCATTTCTTTTTCTCTGCCCGGCCCACCAGCAGCAACTGCTCGGGCCGACCGTTGACACTGGCGAATTCAGTCAGCGTAAATCCCCCTCCCGAAATCGGCTGGGTCTCGCTCCGAAACTTGACGTGTTTTCCGAGATAATCAAATTCTCCCTGATATGCCAGCCTTTCACCCTCGAAGTTTCCAGTAAAAACCCAGCGGTCCGGTGAGTCGTACCAAAGCGCGTTGTCCCGATACACTTTCGCTTTCGGATCCCACATCATGACTTCCATTCCTTGGTAATTGTCTCCGCCGCCGTGGGACGCAAATGTGTTGACGACGGAAAGCCCGTCGGGACCACGCTGAGCCGACCAGTGCCCTGTGTTGTGTCCGCCATTAGGAAACAATTCCGATTTTGGATACTCCTCCGTGTAAATCCAGTCTCCGATGTAGAACCTCAGACGATCCATTTCTGGGCCAGGCGCAACTTCTCCGTTATCAGCTGTCACATTTGCCGATGGATGGCTGGTCTTGCCTTCCGGACCTTCCAGTCCTGAAATGTAGATCGCAGCCACGTTATCTGCCATGCGCGTGGGCATCTCGGCTTCATCATCCTCACCCATGTTGATGAAGATGATCACGGATAGACGGTCGTTTACATACCGGGCGAACCTGTTCGTGAACGCGAAGTCTACGCCGTCATGGGTGATACGCCGATGTCCATTGACTTCCGAAATACGCCATGCGAAGCCATAGGGATAGGTCGTTCCATCGTTTAGTTTTACCGGTGTCCACATCTGCTCGAGGGTGGAACGTTTGATCAGTTTCTCGGTGTAGAGCGCCGCGTCCCATTTCGCCATGTCGAAGACGTTGATGTAGAGCGAGCCATCCGGTGTGGTACACCATGACGGAGCCAACCACTCATCATTCTTCCGCTGGCCGTTTACGATGTGGTATCCACTGACTCTGTTCGGAATAATGTCGTCGATACTAATTAACCGGGTCGACATCATCCCAAGCGGATCAAAGATGCGTTCCTTCACGAAATCAAACCAGAACTTGCCGGCGACGCGATGGATTACGACGCCCAGAATGATATATCCGGCGTTGCAATAGCTCCACTTCTCCCCAGGTGGGAATCTCATGGTCTGCGCAGCAAACTTGCGAACCAGCTCATCCTCGGTGAAATTCTGGTGGAAATCGAACAGTTCATCGCCGTCTTCCCCGAAATAATCGCGAATACCGGAAGTGTGGGTGAGCAAACGCCGGATGGTCACCTCGTTCCACATCGCGGGGGACTCGGGCAGATATCTGCTGATCTTGTCATCTAGACCAATCTTGCCTTCCTCGACCAGCATCATCACAGCCGTCGCGGTAAATGCCTTCGCTAGAGATCCGCTGTGAAAGACCATGTGTGGTTCCATCGGGACATTTAGTTCGATATTCGCCAAGCCGTAGCCCGACGCTTTGATGATCTTCCCGCCGCGCATCACTGCCAGGCTGACACCCGGGATGTTCTGTTCGCGCATTTGCGCACGGACGACTTCATCTACCTGAGCAGAGAGGGTATCGTCAGCGCCGGGCTGTGCGAACACGGCAACGCTCAACCCGAGAACCACGCTACAAATTGACGGGGATTTCCAAGCCTTCATTGGCTGAAGCCCCTTTCCTTGGCTAAGACGTAGAACTATATCCGAAATCGAAGACCTCAGATCTGCGCGCAAAACGAGGGCAGGGTTCTATGGACCCGTTGCGGGATCACGGGCGACTCGGGGGTCAGTGAGTCCAGGCCGTTTTGGCCGCTGGTCACTGAGTGAGGCGATGTTTCGCCAACTACCGGAAGTTCAGACGAGAATCCACGAGCCGGGCAGCTTGCGTTTGGCTATTTCTTTGGCAACAGCTCTGCCGGAATGGAATTGATGAGGTTTTCTCCGTCCCAGGACACGGATGAAATCCACCAACGCTTGTCGGCATAGTAGAGCTGGTAAATGTTCACACCACGAGAATAAACCTTGCCGGAGGCAAACTTCCCTTCGTAACTGCTCAGAACGGTCGCGACGTTCCCGAAGCGATAGATCTTGTGCGCCAGCTCGTGTTCGGTGAAACCCTCACTCACAAGATGTGTATCAGCCTCATCTGCGAACTCTTTCAGCGTTGGGCTCCATATCGCAAGAGCGCCAGTTTTCGAATCCTTATAAACAGAAAACTGCCTGGCATTCGGATCGTAGAGCGTAAGGGCACGCGCCCATTGACGCGGAACCGCGACTCCCCCGGATATGGTGTCATAGTCCGCCTTCACGATTGCCTCAATGCTGCTCACGTCCGCTGGCCTTGCAGAAATGACCGGCACGTCCACACTTGCTTTCGACTTGTCTTGTGCTAGCGTGGCAAGCGGGAACGCAAAGCATGTGATGGCATAGATACGGATTCGACGCGCCAGGCGATTCTTCATCAATCCTCCATAGGACTGTCGGGTTCTCGATGACTCATACCAAATGATCGGCTTACATTCTGGAGTCGATGCCAATGTACTACAGTCTGTGGCTCGATCTTGGCGGGCGTGGCCGGGCTTTTGACCTCGTCGAGCCACGTGCACAGCAGGCCGATCGGGGGTGGAGTAACTTTAGGGGGGACATAATGCTCACCCCTCCTCTCGTCTGACCCTTGTTTCCTCCGGCCCGTAATATCTGAAGCCACTGTTTAGCAGATTGACTAAGCTGGATCTCGCACAATCGCACCGAGGAGGATGGAGCCAGCGTGGAGCGGATATAGTCTCCGAGACCCGAAAGCGTGACAAACTCGGCTTTCGCTATCGCTTTTCGGAACGTTAGAAAACCCTGGATAGATCATCCCTCTGGAGTGCCCGCCAAACAGGGGTTCTCGGCTGTGTAGTCGGCCCGTTAGGAATGTGTAGTTTTCTAAGGCAGCCAAGAATGAGATTGGGAGGCTCCCATGAGAGAGGTCCAATGGGATAGATTGCACCGGCTGTGATGGGGTAAGCGTCAATCCCCCCGATCACATGCTACATGGGCGGATCGTGGCGGCAGTCAGGGTACAAACAGCGTTCGTCAGCACCCACTATTGAGCGATTCATCTGCCTGAGGGGCCATTGCGTAAGATCTTGAATCTCCGTGTCCGCCCACAAAGAAGGATAGAAATGTTTGAAAATGAATTGTATGAAATGGCCGATACTGATAGGAGCGTGAACAGGAATACGGGTGTCGGCGTTGCTAATGTGGACCGTACGCGCCGCGGAAATCCTCAATGGTACGATGTACGCCCATTCCTAAGTGTTCGGGCTACTGCAACATCTTCGGGAAAAAGAAGCTCGTTTCAGTTCTAAGGGGCCGAAGAATTTTAATGCTTTGGCACGTCCTCAGAAATGTTTTACATTGCTCGCCACATCCGTGGGCGATTGCCGATTTCTTTATCGCGTGAGAACCCGCGCAATATCAATGTGTACCCCCTTATGAAAGGGCAAAGATGAAATTGTCCATCGCTTGTTTCGGAGCAATAGTCATGTTCGCGACCGCCGTTGTACTGGCCCAGGATTCGCACTACCGTCCCGAGGGTCAGCAGTTTCCGGCACCTAGTTGCTTCACCGTGAAAGGCGCATGGGAAGGAGGGGCAAGATTGTGTAACGCCGAAGACCACGATGCCTGGCTCGCTGATCTTCACCACTGGCGCAATGAACGTCTAATTCGCATCGGATACGACGGGTCCCGTTATGACAATCCCGCCCTGAAGTGGACGCAGACCAGCTTCATTCAGCCGCAGATGATGGTGCAGGACCGCTATTTCTACGATCCGGTCGCGCACCGTTACACCGTCGATCGCTATCTTGATGATCTGGAAAAACGCTACGGCGGCATTGACTCGGTGCTGATCTGGCCCACCTATCCGAACATGGGCATCGATAACCGGAACCAGCACGACCTGATACGAAGTATGCCGGGAGGAGTAGCTGGGGTGCGGCAGATGATTGCCGACTTTCACAAGCGTGGCGTGAAGGTGTTGTTCCCGATGATGATGTGGGACCAGGGCACTCGAGACAACGGCAAATCGTGGCCCGATGCGATTGCAGAACTCATGGCGGAAATAGGGGCCGACGGAATCAATGGCGACACGCAGGATGGAGTTCCGCTCGCGTTTTCTTTGGCTGCCGACCAGACCGGTCATCCGTTAGCATTCGAACCGGAGCACAACCCATCCGATGAAGCCTTGGCCTGGAATGTGATGACATGGGGTCAATATCAGTACGGATTCGTTCCCTTGGTAGACAGATACAAGTGGCTCGAACCGCGGCACATAGTGAACATTTCCGATCGATGGAAAAAAGACAAAACGGACAACCTGCAGTTCGCTTTTTTCAATGGCGTCGGTTGGGAGAGTTGGGAGAGTATCTGGGGCATCTGGAACGGCATCACTCCGCGCGATGCTGAAGCCACGCGGCGTATCGCAACCATTGAGCGCGCCACTGCGCCTTTCCTGCAAAGCAAAGAGTGGGAGCCCTTGGCGCCGATGCTCCGCTACGGCATTTTTTCCAGCCGATGGCCCTCTGGTCAACAAACTTTATGGACCATTGTGAACCGCAACGATTACGACGTGGAAGGTCCGCAACTCGAACTCGCCGCAGAAGATGGTGTTCGTTATTTCGATCTCTATCACGGTGTAGAGTTGACGCCAGTAAAGAATGCCGCGGGTAAGAACGTCCTTAGCTTTACCCTGGAGGCCCATGGATACGGAGCGATTCTTGCGTCTCATTCGGCGCCTGACACCGGCATCCAGAACCTGATGTCTAAAATGAAGAGCCTCACCGCCAAACCGCTGGCGAGTTATTCCCACGAATGGAGGGTCCTCCCGCAACAAATCGTTCCGATTTCTTCGACCAAGGTTCCAGCCGACTCTCCGGCGGACATGGTTAAGATTCCAGCCGCGGATTTTGTGTTCCGCGTGCAGGGAATCGAAGTCGAAGGATTCAACGACATCGGCGTCGACGTGCAGTATCCGTGGGAGGACACTCCACGGCGTTTTCACGAGCACCCCATGCAAGTGAAGGCTTTCTGGATAGACAAATTCCCAGTCACCAACGGCCAATTCAAAAAGTTCATGGACGCCACCCACTATCATCCGTATGACGATTTGAATTTTCTTCGCGATTGGCAGAACGGAAGCTATCCGGCCGGCGCGGAAAACAAGCCTGTGACGTGGGTGTCCCTTGAGGATGCGCGCACTTATGCGACCTGGACCGGGAAGCGGTTGCCGCACGAGTGGGAGTGGCAATACGCGGCTCAAGGCACCGACGGGCGGCTTTATCCCTGGGGTAACGAGTGGAACGCCTCTGCCGTGCCGGTTCCCGACAAGAGCCGGAGCATGCGAGGACCGGATGCCGTGGATGCTCATCCTCGGGGTGCAAGTCCGTTCGGGGTGATGGACCTGGTCGGCAACGTGTGGCAATGGACGGAAGAGTTCACCGATGACCACACCATTGCAGGCATACTGCGCGGCGGCAGTTACTACCAGCCGCAAGGGTCCATATGGTATTTCCCGCAGGCGTACAAGCTGACCGAACATGGCAAATTGCTGCTTACGTCGCCCAGCCTGGACCGCTCCGGTGGACTGGGCTTCCGCTGCGTGCAGGACGCGGAGTAGTCAAACTCGCGAATTTGGATTCAGCAAAAATCCGCGGGCGGATTGGAACCGCCCTGATTTTCCTGGCGGTTCCACTACTCAATGGCCGCCCCCTCGCTCGGACACTGACGGAAAGGCCCGTACGGTGTTCGTTATAATTCAATCAATATTCTGAAGGTAGTCGAACAATGGAGCCCGGATTGTGTCGTCGCGTAAGTTGAATATCTGTGCGCTCGGGCTCTTGCTTGTCGGCATACTTCATGGCAGCACCAATGCTCCGCAGGATCTACTCTCCAGGGTTCAACAGGAAATTCAACAGGGAGATCTGGATTCTGCGCGCAGCCAATTGAATCTGGCAATCAAGCAGTTTCCTTCTGATCCCAATCTTTATAACCTCCGTGGTATTGTCGAGGCGCAGAAGGGAAACCGGAGCGCCGCCGAAGCTGATTTCAAAAAAGCACTGGTGCACGCACCGAACTCTAGCGGCACTCTCCTCAACCTTGGCCGGTTATATCTTCAGTACGCATCGGAAGATCCAAAGGCGCTAGGGCAAGCGTTGGACGTCTTTCAAAAGATTCTCCGAAACGAGCCGGACAACATGGAAGCCCTTTACCAGTCGGCCGCTTTGCTTGCGACCACGGGTTCGTTCCAGAATTCTCTTGATCACCTCAACCGGCTTTTAGAGGACGTGCAAGCGCGGGCACAGGTGCTTGCGATCCGGTGCGCCGATGAGTCCGGGCTGAATCATCCGGCGATGGCAACGGAGTTCGCAGAACGATTGTTGAAGAGTTCCGACTTGAGCCAGGCGGATATTCTAGCTGCCTTGCCGCAAGTGCAAACTCATGATGAGGCGCTGGCTGTAAAGCTGCTTGAGGGATTGGTCGTACGTCAACTTGCTGATCGCGAGGGATTGTGGAAGCTGGCAGTACTTTACGAGCGGCAAGCAAACCTGCCTCAGGCACGCGAGACACTCGAACGGGCAGAACAGGCCGGCTCCCCGTCGGTTGACATTCTGAGCGAATTGGCGCGTGTGGCTTACCAGCAGCACGATCGCGATGGGGCACTAGGATATCTGGCGCACGCTCGCGATCTAGATCCTAAAAACGCGGGCATCCATTTCTTTTTTGGCGTGGTCTGTATCGAATTGAACCTGCCGCTTGAGGCGCGCAAATCGCTGGACGAAGCGGTCAGGCTCGAGCCGGAAAATGCTTATTACAATTATGCATTAGGCGCGGTGGCGGTGAACGGCCGCGATCCGGCCCAGGCCATTCCTTATTTCGAAAAGTACATCCAGCATAAGCCAGACGATCCACGCGGACGGTTTGCTCTGGGCGTGGCCTATTTCTATTTGGCAAATTATGAAGCTGCTACGAAAAATCTGCGGATCGTCGAAGCTGTGCCAGAGACTGCTCCCGGTGTGCATTACTTTCTTGGCCGTATCGCCAAACTGCAAGACAATCTGCCTGAAGCGGAAAACGAGCTGAAGCAGGCAGTTGCGACCGACCCGCACTTCGTTGATGCGCTAGCGGAGTTGGGTCAGGTGCACATCAAGCTGGAGAGGTATAACGATGCGATCAATGAATTGCAGCGGGCGTTTGCACTTGATCCCAACAACTTTCGAGTGAATGCAAACCTTTTGGTTCTCTACCAAAAAACCAAAGATCCGCGGGTTTCGGAGCAGCAGGCACGTTTTGAGGAGATCAAAAAGAAACGGGATGAAGACGAGCAGTTGCTCTGGCGGACGGTCGAGGTGCGGCCCAATTGAGACAGGCCACGTAGGGGCGGGCGCCCTCGCTCGGGCGCAGCCCAACATCTTTATCAGGCGCGTCTCTGTTCAACGCAGTATGCCGAGCCTCGCTTGACTGGGCGGACGAGGATGTCCGCCCCTACGCCGTTACCTTGATGCCTTGTCCTTCCACGATGGTGATGTACCGGTCGATGGGCAAATTCGTGAAAGTCTCAACTTTGCCGCTGGGCTGCGGCCAGCGGATCTCTAGGCGATCGATCTTCGTACGATTCCCGATGCCCAGGACTTCGCGCGGATCGTGTGAAGCAAGATAGCTTCCGCCGCCGACTTTGAGGCGGGTGCGTTTCAAATCCTGTGCCTGCCAGGTAATTCGTGCGCCGATCGCATCGGGATTAGAGCGCTTTCCGACAAGACGCACTCCCAGCCAATGATTTCCGCCCGGAGCGGAGTTCTTCAGTAGAAGAGGCGGGCCGTTGTTTACCGCGATCAGGACGTCGACGGCGCCGTCGTTGTTGAAGTCGCCGGTAGCCATCCCGCGGGCTGCGAATTTCTGCTGAAAAACGGCGCCCGCCTTGGCGCTGACGTTTTCAAATCCGCTTCCTGTGTTGCGAAAAAGCAGCAGCGGCTCTTCGTAGGTCACTCCTCGGGTGTATTGCTCGACGTGGTCGTCAGGATGGCCGTTGGCGATGAAGAGGTCACTGTTGCCATCGTTGTCGTAATCGAAAAACTTCACTCCCCAGCCGCTCATCAGACGAGTCACGCTACCGATACCGAAGGCGCTGGCTTTGTCGGTGAACGTTTCGTCATGACTGTTGTGGTAGAGGGAATACATTTCCTGATCCACGTTAGTCACGACCAGATCTTGCCAGCCGTCCTGGTCGTAGTCGGTGGCATCTACGCCCATCCCGGAACGAGCCCTGCCGTCCTCGCTGTAGGCCACGCTGGCGGAGAGTCCGATCTCCGCAAACTTGCCGGTTCCCTGGTTCAGGAAGAAAAAATTGGGCTCCTTATCATTGGCCACGAATAAATCCATCCAGCCATCATTATTAATATCGGTGGCGACCACACCCCAGGCCTTTCCCAGCGCCTTGCCGATGCCGGAAGACTCAGTCACATCGCTGAGAGTTCCATCGCCATTGTTGTGGAACAACCAGCTGCGGGACGGGGGATAGACCGTCGGCAGGCAGTAATAGCGCTCGTGTGTCTGCTGATTGCCGCAAAACTTGTTGGCGGATTTGTTGAAGTCCACGAAGCGACAGACGAAAAGGTCGAGGCGTCCATCGTTGTCGTAATCGAACCAGACAGCGCTCGATGCCCAACCGGGAGCAGCCACGCCGGCTTTTTCCGTGACGTCGGTGAACGTTCCGTTCCCGTTATTGTGATAAAGGATGCTTCGCCCGTACTGGGTTACGTAGAGGTCGGGGAAGCCGTCGCCATCGTAGTCGCCAACGGCAACGCCCATTCCGTAACCGCCTCCTGCAACGCCCGCCTTATCGGTGACCTCGGTAAACGTTCCGTCACGGTTATTGTGATAAAGCGCGTTTTTCAGCGGCGAGTCGGGTTCGTAGAAATCGCAGCGTCCGCTATTAACCAGGTAAACGTCCATCCACCCATCATTGTCGTAATCAAGAAATGCGCAGCCTGCTCCGGTGGTTTCCGGCAGGTAATAATCGGGGGAGCGTCCGTTGACGTGTCGCCAGTCGATCCCACTTTTTGACGCTGGAACTGCTTCGAATAGCGCTGCCGGGGGTTGTTTAGGCGACGGGGGCTGTGCCTTTGCTCCCTGCGCCAGAACGCGCAGAGAACCCGGCAGGAATATTTCCCAGGTCACCCCTATCGAAGCTGCGCCCAGAAGTTGCAGCATTCGCCGGCGTGTACTCTTTTTCGTTATTAGGCTTGTGATCTCCAGATAGAGGGCCCTTCGATTTTGAATGCTTTGATGAAGTCTTCAGTCCTCGCGGCTGAGAAAAGTTAGCTCACTGAGTGACAGCTTTGCGGTATTTGGCTGGAGTCCGCCCGAAGGCTTTCCCAAATAAAGTTGTCATGTGCTGCACCGATTTGAATCCGGTCACGGCCGCGATTTCTTTCATAGCGAGATTGGTTTCAACGATCATGCGTTGCGCGCGCTGTAATTGGGATCTCCGAATCGCAGCGCTGATGGTGTGTCCCGTGGCAGCTTTAAATCGAGTTTCGAGGCCGGAACGCGAAACCGCAAGAGAGTTGACCACGTCTCGAACTCTAATTCCCTGAGATGCGGCCGACTGAATAAATGTAATAGTTCTGGCCACGAGGCGGTCCTCGACCGCCAGGATATCGGTCGAACCTCTAGTCACAACGCCCAGCGGTTCGATGAAAAAGTGTCGCTGTCGAGCCTTCTCGCCTCCCATCAGGCGATCCAGCAGAGCGATCGCTTCGTATCCAATACGCTTGGCGTCCTGTTCGACGCTGCTGAGCTGCGGTGAACTCAATTCACAGAGTACCTCGTCGTTGTCGACTCCGATTACAGCAACTTCTTCCGGCACCTTTAAGCCGTAGGTGTGGCATGCTTCCAGAACATGGCGCGCACGTTTGTCATTGGCGGCCATAAGTCCGATTGGCTTGGGAAGGGTCTTCAGCCACGCGGCCAGAGACGCGAGCACAGAAGTCCATTGACGCGTGGTCTTGTGTACGACGGGATAGATGTGACAGGAAAATCCGCGGGCGTTGAGCCGTTTGACAAAGGCCTGGCAGCGTTCAGGTCCCCACAGATTCGTGGCGGTCGGAGGCAAGCCACAGTAGGCGAAATGCTGGAACCCGCGCTCGATCAGATGATCAGCGGCCAGATTCGCTACCGCAGCCTGGTTGCTGAAAAAATATGGAATCGCCGATTGGCGAGAGTACCAGCCGTAGCCGCCGCCAAAACCGACGACGGGAAGTCTGGCGCGAGACACCGCGGCAGCGACACCAGGATCGTCGAAGTCGGCGAGGATACCGTCGCCGTGCCAAGACCTGAGGTCCGGCAACCTCTGGCTCTTGAGTGCGTCTTCTTCAATATAGATGTTAAGTTCGGCGCCTTCCTGTACGTAACGGGCGATGCCGCTTATTACTTTAAGGTCATAGGGAAGTTTTGCGTCGTAGATGAGAGCGACGCGGCGTGTCCGGGCCGACATCGCGACAGTATGCACCAAACCTAGTACTGATTGGTAATTCTTATAATTAAATTGCTAAATTTAATAAAAAAGTTCTGTTTGTTTTCTTGACAACAATCTAGCAACAGCGTTAGTTTCGCTCCAAGTTTGAATCGTTTCAATCGAGGGGGACCCCGTATGTCTTCACATTTCCGCAGGCAAGCCGGCCTGCTTCTGCTCACCGGAATCGTCCTGATTCTATCGATCAGCTCAGCAGCGCAAAGCACAAATTCCAGCCTGAGCGGCACCGTGAAGGACCAGACAGGGGCCGTAGTTCCGAAGGCCAATCTCACCTTGACCTCCACTAGTACAGCGACGGAGAAAGTAACTGTCAGCAGCTCCGATGGCCTGTTTCGTTTCAGTAACCTGCAGGCGGGCGCTTACAACCTGAAAGTGGCAGCCTCGGGATTCACGGTTTACCTTCAGCAGGGAATCGTGCTCGCTCTGAACGACTCGGCCACGATCGACGTGACCCTTTCCGTCGGAGCCGAAACTCAGACGGTCGAAGTGAGTGCCGCGGCTTCTCCCATCAATCACGACGATGCGTCGCATAAGGGAGAGATCAGCCCGGATGTGCTTAAGGACCTTCCTCTGAATGTCTCGGGAAGCTCCCGTTCGGCCGCTTCGTTCGTCGTGATCCTGCCGGGTGTGAATACAGGCGCCGGCAACAATCCCTTTGAAACCAGAATCAACGGCGGCATGAAGATGGGCGATGAGGCCGCGCTTGACGGCGCGTCGATGCAAGAAGGGCTGATGAGCCAGAGCGGAGTGGTGGCTATTCACAGCGACTACCCGATCTCTCCGGAAGCCATCAGCGAAGTCAGCGTCCTCACTTCCACTTACGAGCCGCAGTACGGGACGACTACTTCCGGCGTCATCACCATGGTGACGAAGTCGGGCACTAACCAGTTCCACGGCGACCTGCGGGAATATCTGCACAACAACGCCCTGAACGCCACGCAGTGGGGATCGCCCAATAAGCCAAAGGACATTGAGAACCAGTTCGGAGGAAGCCTAGGTGGACCGATCAAGATTCCCGGCATCTGGTCGAACTTCAACAAAGCATTCTTCTTCGTCAACGTCGAACGTTGGACAATCCGGGGCGGAACGGTTTTCCCGATTGTCAGTATTCCGTCGTTGAAGGAGCGGCAAGGCGATTTCAGCGACTGGACTGATTCGTCAGGAAATCTGATACCGATTTACGATCCGGCGACAACCACGGCGAACCCGGCATACGACCCAAACCAACCGCAAGGACCCACGAATCTTCCGTTCTTTCGTCAGCAGTTCATGGGTTGTGACGGGACGCATCCGAACGTGATCTGCTCGACTGACCCGCGACTGCAGAATTCTCTGGCAAATCAGTGGTTCAAATTTCTACCGAATCCAACCTTCGCTGGAGCGTTGAACAATTTCGTTTCACCGGTTGCGAACTCGGATATCAGCGGCGCGGGCACCGACCATCGGCAGAACTACGACATTCGTATTGATGACTACTTCGGCCAGAAGGATCACGTTGCGGCCAACCTGCACTATCACGACACAGTGTTTGCCAAGGTTTCGACACTTCCTTTTCAGATCAGCAACGAGACTCTTCTACTGCCGGATGGAGGCGAGATTGGTCCCTGGGTAATCCGGATGAACTGGGACCACACGTTCACTCCGAATTTGCTCAATAATTTCAACTACGGATACCTGGACTTCAGGGGAAGCGAGATTTCGAACGACGCTGCCTTCGTAAACGATTTGCCCAAGATCCCGGGAGCGGCAGGTTACAAAGCGCCGCCTCAGATCAACTTCAGTGATGGCTTCGTTTCCATGGGAAGCGATTTGCTGCATCACGAATCTCGCCCGACCAGCATCCTGAACGACCTGGTTTCGTGGACTCACGGCAGCCATACCTTCAAATTCGGCGGAGAGTTGCGCACGTTGCAGAACAATCTTCGCAATAACAACAACGAGTCTGGCACCTTCGGCTTCGCCGACCTGACAACTGGCCTTTTGGGAATCAACAGCGGCAACCCGATTGCGAGTTTCATCCTGGGCGGCGTGGACAATGCCAACGTCAGCTTTAACAACGTCGATACCCTCTATGCGCGTGGCAAGCTCTGGGCGCTGCATGCGGGCGACACATGGAAGGCGACGAACAAGCTCAGCGTCACCTATGGCATGCGCTGGGACGTAAGCACGCCATCGGTTGAGCGCTACGACAACATGTCATTCCTCGATCCGACCGCACCCAATCCGGGCGCGGGCGGCTTGCCGGGTACGTTGGCGTTTGCCGGAAGCAAGTGGGGCGATGCCAGCTATGGTCACCGTCATCCGGAGAAGACTTACTACCATGCGTTTTCGCCGCGTCTGGGCATCGCCTATTCGCTGTCGCCGAAAACCGTTATTCGGAGTGGATACGGCATTTTCTACAGCCAGGCGTTTTATCCCGGCTGGAATGGTGGCGTCGCGCAGGACGGGTTCAACACCACCCCAACTCTCTCGAGCAGCCAGGGCGGCCTGACTCCGGCCATGATCCTCAGTCAGGGTTTCCCCTCGAACCTGCCAAAGACGCCGGTCATCAGTCCCTCATTCCTGAACGGACAAGGCGGGCCGCTGTATCGTCCCTTGGACGCCAACCGTCTGCCGTATTCGCAACAGTGGAACTTCACGGTGGACCACCAGTTCACCAACAATTTCTATATCAGCGCCGCGTATGTAGCGAACAAAGGAACGCGTCTGCTGTCTGACGTTGCGCCGATCAACGTGCTAAACCCTTCACTGCTTTCGAAGGGGCAGCAACTCTTCGACGAATTCCAGCCGGGCCAGACGGTACTCGACGGAGTTCCCGAACCTTATCCGGGTTGGACCGAACAGATGCAGGCATGCGCTCCTTCGGTGGCGCAAGCTCTGCTTCCGTTCCCTCAGTACTGCAGCTCCCTGACCGGAGTGAACGAGAACGTCGGCAACTCTACTTATCATTCCCTGCAGGTGAAGGCGGAACATCGCTCTTCGAAGGGACTCTGGTTCCTGGCTACCTACACGTTCTCGAAACTGTTGACCGACTCCGACTACATTCAGGCTTCGTCGCTGGCCAACGGAAACCTCGGAGCTACCGGCGTCATCTCGGCTTTCCAGCGCAGTCGGAACAAGGCTCTTTCGATCGATGACGTTCCGCATACCTTCAACTTTTCCACTCTCTACGAACTGCCATTCGGAAAAGGAAAGCGATTCATTAACACCGGTGGGGCGGTGGACAGGGTGATTGGCGGATGGCAATTGTCCACGCTGATCAAAGTCTCGTCCGGCACGCCGTTCTTCTTCCGGTCGAGTAATTGCAACATACCCGGCGCAATTCGAGGTGGGCTGCATTCCTTCGCAGACTAGTACGGATCCGTTCCTGCAAAGTCCGAACGATTTCAATCCAGCAAAGGGCCCCCTGCTCAGCCAGGCTGGATTCCAGGACCCCAGCTCTTTCAATTTCAACTTTGGCGACGGTCCGCGGGTCAGCTCTCTACGCGGTCCCAGATTTTCGAATACGGACATCAGCATCATCAAGAACATTCCCATCACGGAGCGCGTTGGAATGCGCTTCCAGGCTGAGTTCTTCAACGCCTTTAACCAGCACATATTTGTCTGCGAGACGCGGTGCTTCGGTTCGACCGCCTTCGACACCGACATCGCGAGTCCGACGTTCGGACAGTGGAACGGAAACGTCAGCACACCCAGAAACATTCAGTTTGCGCTGAAGCTTCTCTTCTAAGGCGGAAAGCTCAAGGCTCGGGATGATGGCGCATCGAACAGAGCATCGATGCGCCAAAATCCCATGTTAGGGGTTTTATCCCGACAGCTGAGACCAGCACTACTACAATCACCAGGGGTGTTCTGGCATGGCTCTCGCTCTTCAAGTCCTTATTGTTCTTCTCCTCTCCACCTTTCCGGTATTCGCCCAAAAATCTGTTTCGAATGAGGACTGGCCTAATGTCGGCCGGGATCAGGGCGGCAACCGCCACTCTCCACTGACCCAGATCAACCGCAGCAACGTGTCGAAGCTCGAGGTGGCTTGGACATTCGACACGGAGGATTGGAGCGATGGATCGAACCTGCCATCGCGCTCTGCGTTCGAGGCCACTCCGCTCGTGATAGACGGGGTAATGTACATTCCGTCGCCGATGAGTCGTCTGTTCGCTCTCGACGCTGAAACCGGCGAGAAGCTGTGGGTCTTCGACTCCGGCTTCGATCGAAAGGTCCGTCGCAACCTCTACGCGAACCGCGGAGTGTCTACCTGGACGGACGGCAAGAAAAGGCTGCTTTACCTCGGCGACATCGAAGGTCGGCTCTGGGCGGTGGATGCAAAGACGGGAAAGCTCGATCCTGCGTTCGGCGACGCCGGAAAATTAGACTTGCGAGCGGGCATGGCAGACGGGTTCCCCCAGTTGCAGTACGGCCTTACTTCTCCTACATCGGTTTGCGGCGATGTGGTAGTAGCGGGCAGCATGGTGAGCGACGGCCAACCCCGCGGCCCCAATGGTGATG
This sequence comes from Terriglobia bacterium, assembly GCA_963741105.1. Classification (GTDB taxonomy): domain Bacteria; phylum Acidobacteriota; class Terriglobia; order Terriglobales; family Acidobacteriaceae; genus JAIQFF01. The sequence continues at coordinate 21,479 of CAVUGT010000023.1, read as the reverse complement.
TGCGAGGCTTCGATGCGCGAAACGGCAAAGAGCTTTGGCGGTTCCACACTGTGCCCCGCGACGGGGAACCTGGAAGTGAAACCTGGGAACCCGGCTCCAGGAAAGATCGTGGCGGATTGAACGTCTGGTCTTTCATGACAGTGGACGAAGCACGGTCTCTTGTATTTCTTCCCCTTACATCGCCTTCCTACGACATGTACGGCGGTGATCGCAAAGGCGCGAATCTGTTTGGCGATAGTGTGGTTGCGCTGGATTGTAAGAGCGGCAAAATGCGGTGGTACTACCAGACTCTTCATCATGATCTTTGGGACTACGACTTGCCCGCAGCTCCGGTCCTAGCCGAGGTTAAGCGTGAAGGAAAAACAATTCCAGCTGTGGCCCAGGTAACCAAGCAAGGCTTCGTATTTGTGCTCGATCGCGAAACTGGTAAACCACTCTATCCGGTGGAAGAGCGTCCAGTACCGAAGAGCACTCTACCCGGTGAAGAGAGTTCGCCCACTCAGCCTTATCCGGTAGTGACGCCACCGATTGCGCGGCAATCGATGACGGCGGCGGAGTTGACCAACGTTACACCCGAGTCTCGCGCAGAGTGTCTCGCCAACACGCAGGGTGCAAAACTTGACGTGAAAGTTTTCGACACCCTCGGGGAGCAAGACCAGGCGCTGTTTCCCGGTCTAAACGGCGGACCTGACTATGGCGGCGCTTCCTTTGACGCAAAGAAAGGCCTGCTGTTCGTGAACTCGATGGATGTCGGTGGACTCTTTCGCATGGTGAAACGCAAGGAGGGGTCGACCATCCCTTATGCCTTGCGCGCCACGAAGTACGAGTTCTTCACGGACAAGGACGGCTATCCCTGCCAGCAACCGCCCTGGGGGTCGCTCTACGCCGTCGACCTCAACACTGGAGGCATTCGCTGGCACTCCATTCTGGGCGAATTCGATGAGTTGAAACAGCGTGGGATCCCCAAGACGGGCACGCCCAATATCGGTGGCTCCATGGTCACGGACGGAGGCCTGGTTTTCATCGCGGCCACCAGCGACCGGAAGTTCCGCGCTTTCAATAGCGATACTGGCGAGGAAGTTTGGACGGCGGCTCTACCTGCAAGCGGCTTCGCCACTCCCGCGACCTACATTGGGAAAAAGTCTGGAAGGCAGTTCGTAGTTATCCCCGCAGGGGGCGGCAACAAGTACGATAAAGTCTTTACGGGCAAGATCGTCGCGTTCGCGTTGCCCAAAGGCGAGGCCGGCACGAAGTGAGAAGGGTTTTGCGAGCGAAGAACAGGGGCGGAAGATTTTGGCTCGGAAGCGTGCTGCTGATCAGCTTGTTTCTCTGTGCCTTCGCGCTCACCCAGGAATCTGGTTCGGGGCAGCAAGAGGAAAAGCTTCCCCAGTCTGTTGCTCCGCAGCCGGTGGCGTTCAGTCATAAGACGCATGCGACGGACGTCGGCTTGCCGTGCAACTTCTGCCACGCCGGGGTTGACAAAGGCGACGATGCGATGATTCCGTCCGTCGACTTCTGCATGAAGTGTCATAAGACGGTCAAGGCTGACAGCCCGGAGATCGCGAAACTTCGGGAGGCATCGGAGAAGGGCAAACAAATCGCGTGGGTGCCGGTCTACACAGTTCCTGATTTTGTCTTCTTTGGTCACTCGACGCATACCAAGGCGGGATTGAAATGCGTCGAGTGTCACGGACCGGTGGAGACGCGCGACGTGCTCCAAAAAGAAGTCTCGACCAGCATGAACTTTTGTCGTGACTGCCATCAGAAGCGTGGAGCGCGAGCGGACTGCGCGACTTGCCACCAGCTTGGCCACTAATCTGTTCGTGTTAGCGAATGAGACTTATCATCTTGCACTGGTAGGATATTCAAAACATGCGAAAACTAACTCGACGTAGCTTCATCCAACTGGGCGTTTCCGCAACGGTTGCGGCTTCGGTCTTACCAGCGTTTGCCGCCAAATCGAAGGTCAAGTTCAAGGTTGGCGTCACCGACTGGAACCTGAAACTGGAAGACAAGGTGGAGTCCATCGCTCTCGCCAAATCGTTGGGCTTCGACGGTGTACAAGTCAGCATCGGCAAGGTGACCGCAGACACACTGCCTCTTTCGGATCCGGCCTTGCAAAAGACTTTTCTCGACGAGTCCAAACGGGTGGGCTTGCCGATCGAGTCGCTGTGTCTCGAGATGCTTCATCGTAATTATCTAAAGTCGGATCCTCTGGGACAGCGCTGGGTGGCCGACTGCATTCCCATCGCGAAGGCGATGGGCGTCCGAGTGGTGTTGTTGCCTTTCTTCGGAAAAGGTGCGCTTGAGACCACGGCTGAGATGGACAGAGTTGGCGACATTCTTAAAGAGGTCGCACCGGCTGCTGAGAAGTCCGGCGTAATTCTTGGCCTCGAAGATACGATCTCCGCTCGTGACAATGTTCGGATCATGGAGCGATCGAAGTCGCCGGCCGTTCTCACCTATTACGACGTGGGCAACTCCACCAAGGGCGGTTTCAACGTGGTGGAAGAGATCCGCTGGTTAGGCGGCAAACGCATTTGCGAGGTGCACCTGAAGGATAATCCACACTACCTAGGAGAAGGGACGATTGACTTCAAAGCTGTGATCGATGCGCTCGCCGATATTGGCTTCGACGGCTGGGCCCAACTCGAGACTGACTGTCCCGTATCGGTCGACGCAGACATGCGCAGGAATTTGAAATTCGTTCGCGAGCTGATTTCAGCTCGGAACTCCGGCTAGAAACGAACAAGACGGTCATAGTTTTATGTGTGCGATTAAACGCCGGCGAGCTGCTTGGCAATACCTCTACTTCGTTATGCTGGCAGCTTCCTGTCTCGTTACCGCTTCCGTGCATCTTCAAGCGGAACAGAATCCTGCCGTCTCTTCCTTGGAAGGTGCAATGAATGATCTGCCCCTCGATTCAACGACTCGCCAGGAAATTCAGGCTGCGATAAAGTCCCACAACTACGCCAGCGCCGAAGCAGTTCTCGTGAAGGCCGCAGATCAGCATCCCAAAGTGCCGCAAATTTACGATTACCTTGGTCGGATATTTTTTGTCGACGGAAAGTACCTGAATGCAGCCATCGCCCTGAAAAAAAGCGAAGCGCTACAACCCTTGGAAGAAAAGGACCGCTTCACGCTGGCGATGGCATACATATCTCTTCAACACCCGGCGTGGGCTCGGCCTGAGTTAGAAGAGCTAGCCGAGGCCAATCCTCGAAATCCACTATACAAATACTGGCAGGGGCGACTGGAGTATGACGGCCAAAACGTGCCTGCGGCTATCGCCAAGTTTAAGAACGCGATTGCTATGGACCCCGGGTTTATGAAGGCATATGACAATTTGGGTCTATGCCTTGAAGCGCTAGGAAAAAACGATGAAGCAATCGAGCAGTATCAGAACGCAGTCCGGCTGAACCGTGACAACAACCTCCGTTCACCATGGCCTCCGATGAATTTGGGTGCACTATTAACGAAGCTTGATCGTCTTGAAGAAGCAGAGCCGCTTTTCCGGGAGTCTTTGCAATTTGATGCGGACTTCGCGCAGAGTCACTATCAACTCGGTGCCCTGCTTCAGAAGCAAAACAAGATACCCGCGGCGGTCGAGGAACTGAAGCGGGCCGCTGCCCTTGACCCGGCATATTCCGATCCTCACTATGCCCTCGCGAGATTGTACCGCCGGGCGGGAAAAATGGACCAAGCACAGCATGAGTTGCAGATCTTTCAGGATCTTAAGGCCAAAGAGCCGATTCCGCGGTTGGAATCACGTGAGAGGTTGCCATGACCGCCACCGGGTCTTAATTTGTGGTCAGATAGTCCTGATGAGTATCAGGTTCTGGCTTACATCCCTACAGAGAAATGCCCACTAAGACTTGCTTGACGGGCAGCCAACAATGGCAACGGGATCACGAACGGTCGTCCCGCAAGCTTGCTAGGTAACACGCCATGGAAGGACGGAGGCCTTTGGGCGAAAGACGGGAGCACAAAGCGGAGCACAATACCTGCCGAATGAGAGGCACTGAGCCCGACTTGCAATGTTCGGCCACGACTGTAAGTGCTTGAAAACGAGTGAGGGCGGTGAGAACGATTCATTTGCTAAACCGCTGTACAGGCCTTTAGGTGACGCTGGATTCGCCGCTTGCCTACGGCCTAGGTTGACCTTCCTGCGCATAGTCTGTGAGCTGTCCAGACCGAGACCCCAAACTTCTCAGCCAGGGCTCTAAAGGGCAGCTTCTTCTGCAAACGTTGCCTCCTCAGATCAGCAGCTTCTTTGTGCGTCAATTTGCGCAAGGGCGGGCGGCCCAGGATTTTTCCGTTGGCCCGTGCATTTGCCAACCCTGATCGCACTCGCTCCGCGATCAGTGATCTTTCGAACTGAGCAACGGCACCAATCATTTGGAACAGCATCTCCCCCGCTGGGAGCGACGTGTCTACCGCTTCAGTCACCGACACGAAGTCGATGCCGAGCGCTCTGCATAGTTCAAGGCCAGCTATCAGATTCTTCAGAGAACGGGCAAAGCGATCAAACTTCCAGACCACGACTACGTCGACCACTCGACGGCGACAATCCTTCAGCAACTCGTCGAGGCCTGGTCTGCTGGCAATCGTTCCAGTGCGCTTGTCGCGATAAATCCTGTGCTGCGACCATCCGCGGCGTTGGACGTATTCACGTAAGGCTCGTTCCTGCATTTCGGTGTGTTGCTCACCGCTGCTCACTCTGACATAAAGTGCAGCTCTCTTTTGCTTCATTCGTCGGCCATCCCTTCACGTCTGGCATATTGAAGAAGCTTTGTTCGGATCGCGTCAAGCTGTAGGCGGGTGTGTCTCTCGGCGAGGTCACATTTGTGATCAACAGAACTTGTGATCTGCTTCGGTAACAAATGCTTGGGAAAATTCTGATTTCATCAGTTGTTTCTTGAAGTTGCGTAAAATTGTGCGCTGACGGTTTTCGTCCACATCAGCAAGTTGCCGATTCCAAAACTAGGACTTCACTTCGCGAGATCGCATTCTTAACTGAAGAGTGATGTGTGAGAGGGCTTTCCCAGTACGACCGATTCCGGCACTGCAATGGATCAAGACCGGTTTTTCCAGCCGCTGATATGCCTTCCAAACTTTCTTTAACTGAGATGTGGAAAGTGCTGGGTGTTGGTAGTTGCGAACCGGGATGTGCTCAACACGCAACCCCTTCTCTCGGTAGTAAGACATCAGATCTCGGGGAAGCTTCTGATACAGGCCAAGCTGCGATCCATCTAGCAGGCAGATCACTGATCGGATCCCGTTTTCCTTCGCCTTCCTAATCCACTCATCAACGATCGACCTGGATACCTGACTCAGAGGCTTGTTCGGTACTCTCGGTCGCGGTCCGCCGGCAAGCTTCCCTTCGATTGCCCACCTGAACATGCGAGTGTCTCTCTCCTTAATTAATATCTGTAAATTGCTTTGGCGGAGTGTACATCCTCAGAGGATGGTCCTGCGGTGGCCATTCGATTGAAAATACGGGGTTTAGTGAGATCTGTGCGATGGGGTTTGCCAGCGTTTGGCGGGGATTTCCCAGGGTACGGAAGAGGCGCAAGTGTTATGGGGTGGGTGGTCTAAACGAGCGCTCCATGTAACCTATTGATAATAATATGTTTGCAGCGAATTCTATCTTCCTCAGTACTTCGGGGAATTTGCTGAACAGTGGTTTGCCAGCATTTTGCTGCGATGTGTCGGGATCCGAGAAATTCGGGGTGCGAGATTATTGGAGTCTCGAGGTATCGAGGGATGGGGAATAGCGGAGTGACGTACAAGCGCTTCTTTGAGTGGATTTGACTAGTATCGAAACACGGCTTGTGACCCGAGACAGCGCGCACTGCTGAGCAACAAGGGACAAGCCATCCCGCACGCCGACCGAAGCCAGAATGTCCTGAATCCGATTAGGGTCCTTTTCGGATTGCTTTCACTGCATTTGGCGTCGGCGCTTCAAGATTCCAATTAGATATTCTGCTGTGTGTCCGCTATGAAAAACAGGAATGTTCGCAAGATCTGCAGTGCCAAGCTCAGACAGGCAAGTCCGGGAAGCCAAGACTAGGAGGTATAAGCAGTGCGAGCGCTAAAATGCCACCCACGGAACACAGCTCTGGCTGCAGCCAATGCGATGGCTTTTACTTGCCGCCAGACGTGGCAGCGGCCGCCTGTTGTTTCTCGTAATCTTCAATAGTTGTAACGTCGAACTTGTTCAGCTTAATGATGCGCGCCCGACGGCGCACCAAGGGGGGCACCGCCAGCCGAGCCTGCGCCTCGTTTTCCGCCTGAATGATGGCCCATCCGTTGTGGATTCCAGCTTCACATCCCCAGTCAAAATTCCAGAGATAGCCTTGAGCGTTGATCAGCTTGATCAGATCAAGACATTCCGAGCCTGTGTGGGGCGTCTCGATCAAGTAGCGATCCATGTTTTCCTCCTTTTGCGAACAATTGATCCTGCTACTTTGTGGCAACTTCGGGGGCCTTTCTCTACCGCCAGTCGACAAGTGCTTGGCAACCTGAAGACTGCTGAAACGACTTCTCTCCAGCATCCCGGCTTGGAATTTGCATCCGAGCGACATATCAGGCGCGAGTTGCGATAATTTCCAGGTACTCTGCCTGAACTTCGGTCAACTCGTCCCCCGCGCGATTGTGCGTGGACCACAATGCTTCGAGTTCCTCACGGAGCTGTCGCGCGGAAGTTTCATCCAACGATCCGAACGCTCGATTGGTAGGCCCATAGTACTGACGGAAGAACTCCACCACTTCAGCGGGCGGGAAGGGATAGGTAAAGTTGTAGTGGCGTCGCGTCATCTTAAGATCCGAGACCCCATGGCCCAACCTCTCACGCACCACTGTCTCATCGCCCCACAGCACCGGAGCTGGCATGCCCGAGGGAGCGATGAACTTGGCGAAGGTTTTGAACATCTGTCCTACGAATCCTTCGCGCGTCCAATTTCCCATTGCGATAGTGCCTCCGGGACTGCAGACTCGCAGCAGCTCGCGGGCCACGAGTTCCGGCCGCGGAGCAAACATAGCTCCGACCAGGCTGGTTACGACGTCGAAGCTGGCGTCTTCAAACGGGAGTGCTTCGGCGTCGCCTTCCATGAAACGAGCGTTCAGGCCTTCCGCCTTGGCACGCGCCTGCGCGCGTTGTATCAGGTTCGGCGCGATGTCCACGCCGGTAACGTTCACTCCATCCCGCGCCGCCCAGAGCGCGACCTGACCCGAGCCGCAAGCGACATCGAGCAGCTGGCATCCAGCGGGAATATCCAGTTGTTCGTAAAAAATGCGTGCGCCTTGCTCCATGTAGCGCGAGAAGCGGTCGTAGTCTCCAGCCATCCAGGTTTCTTTCAGGCGTGTCTTCAGACCATCGATTTCCACTGCAGTTGTAGTTGTGCTCATGTTTCCTCCGGTATCTTTACGCATTTACTTCTTTGAGTATTTACTTCTTGCCTGCGGCAAGGGCGGTCGCTACCGTCCCTCGTGGCGTCAGAAACGCAAGGGCTGCAGCGAAAACAAGTAGTGCCGGGACATCGCCCCAAAGGTGTGCAATTTGGTCCGGGTTCGCCAAAGCCTGTGCTGCCATGATTGCTGCGTGCACGACGCTGGACCATACCGTGAACCAGATAAGGCTTAAGTGCGCGAGCGGATTGCGGCTCGCAATCAACAGAAACACGCCCAAGCGTTGCGTAAACCCCTAGAATCATCTGCAGGTAATGCGGCAGGTGATGCGACTGTCCGGCGTGCCAGGACCAGCCGGACGGCCAAACGTTAACCAACGTGTAAATCCCAACGATGAAGGCCACACCCACCAACCGTAATGCGATACGCAAGTACCTCGTGGGATCGGATTCGGCCACTTTTGTCACTCTTAAGGCCGGTGAATAGGACTGAGGCTCTCGGGCGACGACTTCCTTGACTGGTTTCTCCTGAATCACTGTCATACTCCATCCTCCGTATGTTTGAATTTTGAGTCGACCAGCGATGCTCTGCTTCGTCTATTGTTTCGACGTAGCTACTATGCGGCAGGATTCCTACGTCACTTGTCCATGCGTCCGGCTTTCTTGTCCACGACGCAACTGCCGTATGATGGCTTGCTCCAGAGTCCGGAAAGGTTTGCCGATGTTCTGCGGGAGACTGATATGGACGTGCTGTCCGAAGTCTTGAAAGTGGTGAAGCTCCAGGGAGCGATGTTCTACAACGGAGAGTTTTCCGCTCCGTGGAGCTTTCGCTCGCCGGCATCGTGCAACGTCGCGCCCTTCGTGGCTGCGGGCGCGGAGCACGTGATTATCTATCACTTGCTCACGGAGGGGCGCGCGTCTGCCCATGTGGAAGGTGGCGAGCGGCTAACTCTCGATGCCGGTGACGTGGTGATCTTTCCGCATGGCGACCCGCACATTATTGAGAACGGCAGGCCGATCAAGCAGTGTAGACCTGTCGCAGGAACTAGCCCGGATTTTCTCCCAGGGGTTGAGGTTGGCGCGCTCGGGTGGCGGAGGAGACGTTACGAAATTCGTGTGCGGCTACATGGCATGTGAGCCACGCCTGAGCCAAGTCTTTCTCAGCGGTCTACCACCGGTCTTCAAAGTCAGCATTCGCAACGATGCTTCGGGCCGATGGTTGGAAAACTCGATCCGCTTTTCCGTCGACCAAGCGGACGCTTCCCAGGCCGGGGGAGAGGCTGTTCTGGCAAAACTGTCGGAGGTCTTGTTTGTCGAAACACTGCGGTTGTACATTGCGCACCTGCCACCGGAACAGACTGGTTGGCTGGCCGGCGCCCGCGATCCGGAAGTCGGAAAAACGCTGGCTTTGATGCACCGCAACCCTGCCCATCCGTGGACGATTGCCACGTTGGCTCAAGAAGCTGGAGTATCACGCTCGGTACTGGCCGAGCGCTTCCGGCACTACCTCAATGAACCTCCGATGGCGTACCTGACGCGCTGGCGTCTCCAACTCGGTGCGCAGATGCTGGCTTCAACCAGTTATTCAGTGGCTCAGATCGCAGCCGAAGTGGGCTATGAGTCCGAAGCTGCTTTCAACCGTGCGTTCAAACGGGAGTTCACAGTTCCTCCCGCGCGTTTCCGCAGTCAATCGAGATCGGCTCATGCGGCCCGCGGTCTGGCTAACGCAACCGAAAAGGTGAAAACCATCACGCAGCCTGACAAGGCTCTCTAACAAGGGCTCGAGTTGTTTGTGCCGGCGGCGGAACGATGAATGAGCCGGCTCAGACCAAATGCACTGTAGTAAAACTGTAGTAATTCCATGTTCAAAACGAGTCATTTCCAAGCAGGACTGATCAGATCGACAGTCTTGTAATCCGTTGAAAAGAGGAGTACGGTAGAAAATTTTCCAAACGGTTCAGAACCCGCCTGTGAACTCAAAATCCGCCGGTACTTAGTACCTTGGGGGTTCGACCCCCCCTCCCGGCACCAACCCTAAACCCCTTAGAGTCATTCTCTAGCTGGCGCTAGTTCACCGCACGGGATGCGGGAGGCTTGGGCGAAATCGCTTCATTGTGCCCAATTTGTGCCCTTACCTACAGAGCCGAAATAAATGGATGGGTTCTTTGGAATTTGAGTTGTGTGCGGAAGCATATGCGAAGGGAACTGGATGGAACGAGCGCAATTCTTGCACTCAAAGACGAGATGCGGAACAAAATTAGCTTCGAGACTCACAGTCTCGATTGTAAATGATTAGGTTTTCTTAGCCTTCCGCTTTGTTTCCGCAACTCTTCACGCGGCAACGGCGAGTATTCAGCATCTTCTTGAGCAGGGAGTCAAATTTGGTTTTGTCGATCAAGGTTTGTCGAGCCATAGTCGCAGGGTATCCCAATTTCCCTGCGAGAATCGCTTATCGAATGCGTCAAAAAGTTGCTCCAGCTCTTGGATCTCTTCGTTCGACAGACGATGAAATCCGTTCTGCTCGCAAAGAATAATCTCAAGGTGCTCGATTCCGGCTGGATTCAATCGGCCTCCTGCAAGGATTGAAAAGGCAGCAGGCACGATTAAATCACGAATCTGGCGCCGCCCATAATATCGTTCTGCCCAATACAATGCGGAATTTGATCCTTCCCCCTCATACGCTTTGTCCTGTTCTTCGCAGCGCAATTCAACGTCGTCCCCATACGAATCAAGATAAAGTCGATATAGATGCAAGCTTGGCGAAACAATAAGACAGTTGGCATCTTTGAAGGATGCTTCCGGCGCTTTCGCTATGACCTCACGCGCAATTTCTTCTATTTGAGAAGCGGGAGAATCCCACCTAATCGCGGTATCAGCGAGAATTTTGACAGCAATTCTTCGAGAAGCATTCATCGCTCTGGCGCAGCTAACAGCAATTGTTCGACTCTCATCAATAAATACTTTAGTTCGATTCGATGTTTGCCGAATACCCCCTGAAATTTCAGACCATTTCGTATCACTAGCTAACACAACTCCATCTGTCCCAACCATGGCAACCTGCAATGTCATCGGATGATCCTCTTCAATGTAAGAGGAAATAGTGCCACGAAAAGATATCCGGGACAAAGTAGGGGTCAGCAGGTCTTGAGTTTGGTGAGCTATGAAAGTGTCCTCTATCTGAGATCTTGAAGTTTCCTCAGTCAAAGACATTAATCACTAAGGGTTCACCGGAATTGTCCGTTGGCAGTCGCAACCGGCCCAAACACTCGCAACTCCGATGATTCAGAAGTTAGTTGGGCACAACTATCTCGAAAACGACATCCTCCTGTTCTTGCGGACCAAGCTCGACGGCCCGTACATGTTCATGGGTTTTTTAAAATACGTCAGTCACGATCGAGAACGGGAACGACCAGTACATTTTCACTGGCAGATATTAGAGTTCGACCCGGCCAAGGACTACGAGTCCTTGCTTGGTTTGAAGTTGGAGCTTGCGCCAAGCGCTGCTGCAATAGACATTCCAGACCAGAGGCCAGCAGGGCAGGTACTAGTGGCGGTGTCGGCCCCGCCTGATGATCGCGGTGTAAAAGGTGTAGCGATTGTGACAACAGATTTTCATCGCCCGCCCATTGATTACGAGGAAAGAGATCGCAGGAGCCGGCGACTGGGAGCGGCAGGGGAAGACCTGGCATTTGCCTACGAGCGCGCGGAATTGATGCGCGCCGGGCGTCAGGACCTAGCTGAGCGGGTAGAGATGGTCTGTAGAACAGTGGGAGATACGGCGGGCTATGACATTCGTTCGTTCGACAGGAAAACAGATGAGGAAATTCATATCGAGGTTAAGACCACGTCGGGCCCGCTCAAGACGCCATTCTTCATGAGTTCTGCGGAGGTAGAGTACGCGAAGGCCTGTCCCAAGCGTTACACGATCTATCGCATTTACTCCTACTCTGTAGAGGCGGAGGAGATCAAGTTCGTTGCGATTGAGAGACCTATCGAAACACTCGATTTTACGCCGGCAATTTTTCGCGTCAGGCAGAAGTAAGGTGAAGCTGTCACAATTCGTCGCGTTGAACTGCTGCGCCGGGGGAGGGACTCGATGCCCGCCTCCTGGATCACAATTTAAGAGGAGCGCCTCCGTGTTTCAGGACAGGCCATCGGGCGAAGAGGCTGAGCCGGGATCGCGGGACGGAGTCTCATCCGCAAATCGGTCGATTTGATCCGTTCTGCCTGAAAACGATTCGTTCTGATCGTGCAACCATTACAATTTCATTACAGTCTGGACGACCGCCCGAATCTTAATCGAGTCCCGCTCCGACTGGGCATTCCCGCGAACCGACAAAGATTGCCTTTTACACTCAGAACCCGGTCAATCAGTGTAATGGCAATGTTTCAACATTAATGCGAGGGAGCATCTCGCGCCTAGGGCGTCCGAACCACCCGCATCGGGCAGCTTTGGGATAACGTCCGAGCTACCCCTTTTCCCTGTTTCGCCTTTCCGAGCCCCCTTTTGTGGAGTTGGGGTTGGCAAGCCACGTGTCCAAAGTAAGTGCCACTTCTCAGAACCAACATCTCCTACGATGTGCGCCATCTCGGCCAGACTTTTCACTTTCTCCGTGCCCCTGTTGCGAGTGAGCCAACTTGTCCCTCCGCTTCTATTGCCACTCCAACCCGATGCCGAAGACTCTGCTATCTTTCTCCGTGCATCGCGAACCAAGGAGAATCACCGTGAAAATCTGGCAATATCTGGTGGGGTTGGCGCTACTGATCGTGGTTCTCAACGCAACATTGCTCGCCGCTACGTTGCCAAACGAACGTCAGATCACTGGCCCCGGGTCAATCATCTCGTCGTCCAATGCCGGTGCGGGCGCAGTACCTATTGAGGACCTCTACTACACGCGTTCGGTATCCAGCGCGTCCTGGTCGCCGAATGGCAGCGAGATCGTGTTCACGACCAATCTGACGGGACGGGAGAACTTGTGGAAAGCCTCAGCCTCCGGTGGGTGGCCCATCCAGCTTTCCCAGTCCGACGATCGCCAGTCGGACGCGGTGTGGTCGCCTGACGGCAAGTGGATTCTCTACCAGCAGGACTTCGGCGGCGGCGCGGTGTTCGATCTGTTCGCCATCCCCAGCGACGGGGGTACGCCGGCGAACCTCACGAACACCCCGGCGATCTCCGAAGGCAATCCGCTTTGGGCCCCTGACGGCGCCATGCTGGCGGTTGCCTACAAGCCGCGGACGTCATCGGTGATCGACATCGCGGTCCTCGACTGGAAAACCCGCCAGCTTCATAAACTGACTGACGAGAAGACGAAGGACCATGTTTGGTCCGCGGTCGCATGGAGCCGAGATGGCAAGACGATCTACGCCGAGCGGTCTAACGTGGGACATACGGACGCGGATGTGTATCGCATCGACCTGGCCAGTGGTGCACTTGAAAATCTCACCTCGCACCAGGGACAGATCATCTACGCAGCGTCGTCCCTGTCTCCCGATGGGCGCACCTTGCTGGTTTCTTCCAACCAGCAGGGTGGTTACTCGAACATTGCCTTGCTCGACACGCAAACTAAAAAGCTCTCCTGGATTACCCATCTGAGCTGGGATGCGGAGCCGGGCAACTTCTCACCCGACGGGAAGACGTTCACCTACACCGTGAATGAAGATGGCCGGGTTGACACCTATGTCGTCGATCGTGACTCTGGACGCGCCGACCGGCTCAAGTTTCCCGAGGGGATCACCGAGGCTTCCGGAAACCCAACAGCTTTTTCTCCCGGCGGCAAGGACCTGTTGGTGTCGTACTCAGAGCTCAACCCGTCCCGCCGATCTTTGGATCTACGATCTGGGCACACGTCAAACCAGGCAACTGACATTTTCCGCGATCGCCAGCCTGAAGCCGACCCAGCTTCCGCCCTCCCAACTGATTCACTACAAGAGTTTCGACGGAAAAGCGATCTCCGCCTTTCTGTGGATGCCATTCAATCTGCAGCGCGATGGCACCCACCCCGGCATCGTCCTTCCCCACGGCGGACCAACTGGGCAGACCATGGATAATTTCGACAAAACAGCGGCTGCCCTCGCTTCTCGAGGCTACATTTGTATTGCTCCCAACGTGCGTGGCTCCACCGGCTACGGCATGGAATTCCAGAAGGCAAATTATCAGGATCTGGGCGGTGGCGACCTGCAAGACGAAGTCTTCGCTACCAAGTTTCTGCTCGACACTGGATACGTTGACGCGAGGCAGATCGGAATCACGGGCGGCTCCTACGGCGGTTACATGGCGATGATCGCCATCGGCAAGACGCCGGAAGTATGGGCTGCGGCGGTGGAACTTTACGGGGTCACCGATTGGCTGACCGAGCAGCAGAATGAGGACCCAATCCTGCAGCAATACGATCAGTCCATTCTGGGCGATCCGGTGAAAGACCGCGCGGTGTACGAAAAGGCCTCGCCGACCCAATATTTCAAGAACGCCAGGGCGCCTCTGCTCGTACTACAGGGCGAGAACGACATCATCGATCCCAAAGAAGAAGCTGAACTTGTGGTTGGCATTCTGAAAAAGCAAGGCACCGTGGTAGAGGCCCACTATTATCCAGACGAGGGCCATGGATTTGCCAAGCGCGAGAATCAGATTGACGCCATGCGGCGGACCGTAGAGTGGTTTGACCGCTATTTGAAGGCGAAGAAGTAATTCTTAACTCGCCCACAATATCGTCCGCGCAAAATAAGCTCACAGAAATTAAAGAAGGGGCGGAAGAATCCGCCCCTTTGTTTAGTTTCCCGCTCCTCTGCTGAGCGCCTGCCGCCTAAAACTCGACGCGCAAAGCGAACTGCATTACCCGCGGGTTCGTCAGAAGTCCGCTGTAGGTGCCGAACGCCGGCCCCTGGTCGATCCCGGTGGTGATGGTCGCCACATCGAAGCGCTTCAGGTTGGGGACGTTGAAGACCTCCCAACGGAAGAGGACACCGGTGGCTTCGTGTATCTGCCAGCGCTTGCTCAGGCCCATGTCCAGGCCGGCGTAGCCTGGTCCGCGCACAATGTTGCGTTGTCCGCTTTCTCCCGGGATCAGATGCCGGAAGGGACCGAGACCATCGCTGGTTTCGGGCAAATCCGTGGGAAAGAGGTTTACCGAGCCATCCGAACGTATGGTGGTCTTGGCGTGAATAGGGCCAGTCTGGATCACCGCGCCGCCTAACTGCCAGTTTGTAGGCCAGGTGGCTCCGTTGGAAATGCTTATGGGGAATCCGCTGGTCCAGCGGGCCAGACCCGATAGTTGCCATCCGCCGACAATCGCTTGCACAATGCCGTGAGCGTTCGGGGCAAGAGCCTTGCCCCTACCGAACGGTAGTTCGACCACCCAGTTCGCGTTGAACTGGTGCGTGGTGTCGAAGTCAGAAACGGCACGCAGCGCATTGGGATCCCAGGAGTTGATGATCTGCCCGCCCAGGCCGCTATACGCGTCAATTCGTTCGGCGTCGGAGGAAATGTCAATCGACTTGGAGTAGGTGTAGTTAAAGTCGAACTGCACGCCCTGGGACATCCTCTTGCGCAAGCTGGCCTGCAGCCCATGGTAGTTCGCGTTGCCAATCGAACGCCAGGCGTATAGCGAATGGAACTGCCTATTGAAGAATGCATTGGGCCCCAGCACGGACGGGTAGAAGGCTCCCGAAGTCCCCTGGATGCCAGGGTTGCCAGAGAAGTCAGATCCCCAGTAGTCCAAATTGGCCAGCGACGTAGTCTCGTCGCCGTATCCGTTGACTGGTCCCCCCCCGCAGGCAAAGAGGTCATACATCGCCTGCGTTGGATCGGTGGTTGAGCCGCCGCTGCAAGCCAACGTGTACTGGTCGCCGGGCTGCAAAGGCGCGACCATATTTTGCCAGTAGGCGGCAGTCTTACCGACCGTAGCGGAAGTGACGTCAGAAGTGGGCGTACCTGCAAACCCAAGCTTACTCAGGCGCTGGGCCGCTTTGAAATAACTCACCCCGGATTTCGGATCGGTGATGTTGAGCGGCATCGCCAGGTCTTCCTGCGACAAAAGCCGGTGAGAGAGACGCCCGACGTAGGACACTTCAAGGCTGAAGTTCTTGGGTAACTCGCGGCCGATGGAGAAGTCCAGAGTGTAGGAATAGGGCGTCTTGATGGTGTCATCCAGGCCCCACTGGATCGCCAGGCTGGTGCCTGCATCGGGATACGTATACGGGAACCCACCGGATGGCGTTTCCGGGAAATAAGGCGTGACGCCATCCTGCTCGAATTGCGGAAGCGTATTAAGACCCGTGAGACGTGGCGCTGTGGTTGCCGACGGGACGGGGGCCGTAATTCCCGTGGAAAGGCCAAAGGAGCCACGGCGGTCAAACGTATCCAGCAATCCCGAGCCGATGCGATCATAGACCATTCCGAAACCACCGCGGATAACTGTCTTGTCGCCTTCCCCGAACAGACTCTTCATCCAACCTCCGCTGGACCGTGGTGAGTAAGCGAAGGAAAGACGCGGAGCAAAGTTCTTGAGATCCCAACTATAGTAGCCCTTCTTTCCCCCGTTGGCCGGACCGGACAGGTCGAAGGTAAGCAAGGGGTCGGTGTTGGATGCACCACCGACCAGCATCTTGTCGGCGCGTTGTTGGAACCATTTGCCCAGGCTGACGGTCGGCGTCACTTCAGTCCCGTTGGTCTCCCATGGGGGAGAGAACAAGGAATAGCGCAGACCATAGTTGATGGTGAGGTTGGGTTTCAGGCGGTAGGAGTCCTGCACGTAGAATTCGTACTCATCGGCTCCGAAACGCCGCTTCAAGGGGGCTCCCTGGGGCAGCGCGGTACCGGTCTTATCGAAGTTGAAGGTCGCGTCCAGTTCGCTGACCAACCCCAGCATAGCGATCAGCGGATAGTTGTAGCCAATTACGAAGTTGGACGAAACGCCGGGAAATCCGTTGTTTCCGGGGTCGAGCGGGCTACTTGTTCCAGCGATTCCGGCGGTGTCCAATCCGGAAGAATTGGTTACGCCTTGGGAAAAGGAGCTCAGGAAGTTTTCCCGTGGATTGCGAATAAAGCGGATATTGGTCCCAAACTGAAGCGTGTGCTTGCCTCTCGTCCAGGATATGTCGTCCACGAAATTATGTACCGGAGTCTGAAAAACGCGGCTGCGGGTGACCGCCAGGCTGGAGTTGTTTGACGTGCTGTTGTCGTTCAAACCCCGGAAGTAGTTGAAAGGCTGCGTGTCATTGTTGCCGATGTCGCCGAAACTCTGCCGTGTGAATCCCCAGTGGAAGTTGTTGATCAGCGTGGGCTTGAGCAGGGCCGTGTAACCCACGGTTATGCCCTTGCTATAGTCTGCCTTGGTCTCCAGGGGAGGGGTACCTGGAAGGTAAGGCACACCGGACTGGGTGTCATTCCGAAGCGCACCGCGCCAGAAAAGACTATGACTTCCACTGCGAGTGACCTTGAAATCCACCCTCGCGATGTACCAGTTTTTATTGGTGGGAACAGGTCCCCGAAAGCGGTAGCCGACAAAATTGAGTTTGTCGCCCTGCGTAAGGTCATTGGGCTCGGGGAAAGAGTTGAAGTAGGCCAGCATGACCGGGTTATTCCCAATGTGCAAGGGGTCCATCTGCTGGATCTGGGCCGCAGTCAACGTTGCGACCGGGCCGAGGTTGGGATCATTGACCACATTTACGCCAGTGCCATTGCCTGGCGCGCACGACGGATCAGTATCGTCGCAGACATACTTCATCAAGCCCTGACGCAAGCTGTCGCTGGGGACGATACGCAGCACGCTGTTCTCCTCGCGCTGACGCGAGCCTTCATAGTTGACGAAGAAGAATAGACGGTCCTTCAGGATGGGACCGCCGAGAGAGCCGCCGAAAATGTTGCGAATCAGCTTGGGAGGCACGTTGGGCTGTCCACTCTGCAATTCAGCCACCTTCACGAAGTAATCATTGGCGCTGGTGTAGGTGTTGCGGAGGTACTCATAAAGAGAGCCGTGGAAGTTGTTGGTGCCGCTCTTGGTCACCAGCGATACCTGGGCTCCCGACGAGCGTCCCTGGTCGGCGTTGTAGTTGGTCGTCGTAACCCGAAACTCTTGCACTGAGTCCAACGTGACCGGCAAGACAGAAGTGAAGGCATCTCCAGTTACCTGATCGTTGACATCGACACCGTCAAGTGTGATGTTGCTTTGGTCGCTGCGAGCTCCATTGACGGCGCCGCTCCGTGTATCGACGTCCCGGTCGACGTCGGAGCGGTTTCCCGTGTAGGTGACGCCGTTCTGCAGGCTGAGTAATTCGGGTACGCTTCGGCCTTCGAGCGGAAGCTCTTTAACCTGGCGTGTGTTGAATGCGATACCGAGAGACGCGTCCGTCGTATTGACCAAAGTTGCCTCAGCCGTGACTTCAACCGTTTCCGCCACCGCCCCCACCTCAAGGGTTACGTTGACCGTTCCCGGGGTACTAATCAGTAGCTGGATGTTTTTCTGTTCGTACCTCTTGAAACCAGCCATCTCTACCATTAGCCGGTAGGTCCCCGGCGTCAATTGAAGGAACTCATAACCTCCGTCATTGCCAGTCGCCGTCGTTCTTTCGACAGCGCGCTCCAGGTTGCTGAGCACCACTCTTGCCTTAGCAACGGCGGCTCCGCTCGCATCCGTCACCGTTCCACGTAAGGAAGTAGTGGAGGATTGGCCCAAAACCAGAGTGCTCAGAGCGAAGAACACCACAATAAGGATAGCTGCCAGCCGTGGGGCTGAATGCATAGAAGCTCCTTAGAACTGCTTTTGATCTAGCTGTTGCGAGCAACCCGAGCTTCAGGTAAAGAGGATCCTGAAGGATTTGGTGGAACGGGATGCAATTAGGGCTCCACATTTCACAAACGTGATTTCTCAGTATTTTCAATGGATTCCGTCTGGAAAATCCATTTTGGGAGAGATTTGTCTACCGATTTTCATAACAGGGCAACGGCATGCCTCACAGCCGTTTATCCAGCGCAAGCTTCGGCCGGAATGCATTTAAGAGGCCAGGTTTGCGAAACTTGGCCTGGAAGTCAGAGTCCCACGGACGACGCGAACCGCACGACTAACAAAAGATGGGTCTATTATTACTCCCCAAGATTGTTCCCCAAGATGAAATCTCCGACCATTCCTGTAGCGGGACTTCCAAAGTGCACCTGCCGGGAGACAATTGCCAGGGACGAGGCATCAGTTGGCGACACCCAGCGAGCTAGCGGTAAAAATTCCGCTATAGCGCGGCTGAACAGAATCGTGGGTGGGAAAATCTTCGGTGCCATCCTGCCCGTCCTTGTCTTGGGGCTGGGTTCGGCACCCTGCGTTGGCCAGAACCATGATCGTGAGTCTCCGGAACAATCTGACAGCCGTCATGAAGCAAGCCTGCGGGATGGAGAGCTGCCCTCTACCAGCATTTCCGATCCCTGGACTGTCCAAAAGCGGGTAGATGAGGTGACCGTCTTCTTTACTGCTACCGATGGACACAAATTCGTCCAGGACCTTACTCAGGAAAATATTCGCGTGACGGACGATCACATGCCGGTGGCGAGAATTTCGGCATTCGGGCATCAACGCGAGCTGCCTTTGCGGCTTGGCCTTCTGGTGGACACCAGCGCCTCGGTCAACCCTCGCTTTCGTTTCGAGCAACAGGCCGCTACTCAATTCCTCCGTAAGATCGTTCGCCGCGGCCTCGATAGGGCATTTGTCCTCGGTTTCGCCGATCACCCCAACCTGACCCAGGACTACAGCGACGATCTTGAGCAACTGGCTGCAGGAGTCGCGGCCTTGCGCAACGGCGGAGGGACAGCGCTCTTCGACTCGATCTATGGTGCATGCGAGAAGTTGACCACTGCGAGAGCCAGTGAAATGGAGGCACGAATCCTGGTCGTCCTCAGCGACGGCGACGACAACACCAGCCGGGTTACGCTCAGCCGGGCCATTGAAATGGCACAGATGCGGAACATCACGATCTACGCGATCAATACCAGGATTGACAGCTCCGATTCTGTCTATCTTCAGGGGATGGCAAGAAGCGACGCAGCGATGAAAGTGTTAGCCGCGCAGACGGGTGGACGATCGTTCGTCGAGGTGACCAATCGGGAAGTTATCAGGGCGTTTTCTGTTATTGAAGAAGAGATGCGCAATCGCTATTCGGTTTCCTACCAACCCGGCAATCTCCAAGAAAATGGCCAGTTCCGCCGTATCGAGATTGTGGCCGAAAAGTCAGGGCGCCGGTTTCGGATACACGCACGTAAGGGATATTATGCGAGGTTGAAATCCCCGTAATAAATCAGCGGTTCTTCGCAGGCAGGTTCGGTTTGGGCTAGGGCCCGTATTTGTCACACAGGAGGCAGAATGCCGGTGACGCACTGGAAGGTCTGTTGCATCGCTCTGATCGTGACGGTGAATACCAACCTCTATGCGCAGTCGAGTAACGGTGGACTACCTCCCGTGAACACCACCGGAGATATCTTCACGTCGTCGCCATCTTCAAATTCAAGAACTGATAACACACTGCCGAGCATGATGAACCTGTCAGGCAAAGTAGTACTGGACAGCGGAGGGCCTCTTCCGAACCGGGTCTTGATCCAGAGCAATTGTCACGGTGTGGTCAGGGCTGAAGGCTATACCGATTCCAAGGGCAGTTTTAGCATTCAGTTCAGCAACAAAGAATTCGGCGGAGCCACCCAGGCGAGCGAAACCCCGGCCGCACATCTTGACCCGAATGCTGTCCGTCAGAACAGTGCGCGCGATTGGCGGGACTGCGAGTTAAAGGCAGTTCTGCCCGGTTTCGTCTCTCAACCTGTCGACTTGGGAGTCCGCACGCCTGCGATCGGAAACACCAATATCGGCACCATCGTTCTCCACCACGCGGCCAACGTGGAAGGATCGACCGTCAGCACGACCAGTGTCAGCGTTCCCGACAAAGCCAGGAAAGACTACGAGAAAGGACTTACAGAAAAGAAGAACGGCAAACTGGACAGCGCTCAGGAGAAGTTTCAGAAAGCCGTTGAAGCTTATCCCGATTATGCCGAGGCGTGGCTGGAGTTGGGTCGAGTACAAGTCCACAACAATGACGCCGCCGGCGCACGCCAGTCGTTTCACCGCTCGATCGCAGCCGATAGCAAGTTCGTCAGTCCGTACCGGGAACTGGCCCAATTGGCCGGCCACGACAAGCAATGGCAGGAACTGGCCGACACTACCGACCAACTGCTCAAGCTCGATGCACTGAATTTTCCCGAGGCCTGGTTCTACAACTGCGTTGCCAAGTCTAATCTGGGGGATGTCGATGGCGCGGAAAACAGTGCTCGAGAAGGCGTAAAAATCGACACCGGACACCGCGTTCCGAAGCTGGAGTATGTCCTTGGCGCCATCCTGGCTCAAAAGGGTGACAATCAGGGTGCGGCTGAGCACCTGCATACTTATCTCAGTTTGTCGCCCAATGCCCCAGACGCTGCCGACGTAAAGAAGAAACTGCAAGAAGTCGAAAGGCTCTCTGCCGCCGCTCCTGCCTCGAAACAGTAGCCGAGCCGTTGCCAATTTACCCTGCCCAGGGCGGCAAGCTCCTTCTCCCTCGCTTCCGCAGGAGCAATCAGAGGCTCGCGACTGAGCGGATGGGTGGTAGGCACCTGAGGGACACGAATTTCAGACCTTTCCGTCTGTCGGGGAGGAGGCCGGGAATTGCAACTCGAATTAGAAAACTACACATTTCTAACGCCCTGCCGACAGTCGATAAATTCAACGATCACACGGTTTCCAGGAGTCGAGTTTGACCACCTTTTCTAACAGTCTCACTAGCTTCGAAAGCACCGCTCTCTGCACTCCGTCGTGAGCCGGCGCGATCACTTTGCGCACTTATAGATTTTAAAGGTAAAAGTTCGCTCGTTGTAAGTAGGGTGCGTCGTGAGTTCCTCGAAGCTCATAGGTTGCTGCTGTGAAAAGAAGTCGCGGTGACGCCCCAGTGACCGGACCAAGGCGCAACTGGCATATCTGTAAGGTAGATCCACGCAGTCCCATATTCGCCGAAACCGCGTCCGACGCACTCAGAAGTAGTTGAAAATACTGGAAAGCAATCCGCTTCTATGCC